>NZ_JAMAUR010000009.1:0-111356 GCF_023714225.1 Mesobacillus sp. MER 48 | reverse complement strand
AGCCACATGAAAATAATGTTCTCTGTTAGCTGTTTGGCGATTTGTCGAGAGGAATAAATCCGGGTGGCATATGCATAAAGAATGACTTTTAGCATCATTTGAGGATGGTAAGGCGGCCGGCCTCCACTAGGATAAAGAGAGAGAAAGATTTTTGGGTTCATCTGGTCGACGGCAAGATCAATCAATCGGGCAAGGTGCTCTTGAGGAATCAATACTTGAATGTCCATTGGAAGGGTCAATTGGTTTGTGTTATAATTTTTGTACAAGAAAATCTCTCCTTCTGTTTGTTTTGTTGTGGTGACTTAATTATAACAAAAGAGGGATTTTCTTGTATTTTTTTGCGTAAAAAATGAATTAGAAACCTGAGTTGATTGGAGTGGAAGGCGCGTAGACTCCTGCGGCGCAGCTGGTCAGGTGAGACCCCGCAAGAGCGAAGCGATGAGGAGGCTCAGCGCCAGCCCCGCGGAAAGCGAAGCGCCTGGAACGGAAATCAACGGACTATTTTTACAAGCAGTCTAAAAAATAAAGAGGGTGCCCAAAAGTTTATACTTTTGGGACACCCTCTTTTTAACGGTTCAATTAATCTTCCATTGTAGACAGGTCGCCGGTTGGAAGGTCAAGTTCCCATGCCTTCAACACGCGGCGCATGATTTTACCGCTTCGTGTCTTAGGAAGCTTATCGCGGAATTCGATTTCACGAGGTGCTGCATGTGCTGCAAGACCTTTTTTCACGAATTGGCGGATTTCTTCGATCAACTCGTCAGATTGCTCATAACCGTCACGCAATGCGATGAACGCCTTGATGACTTCGCCGCGGACTGGGTCCGGCTTGCCGATGACACCTGCTTCAGCGACTGCAGGGTGTTCAACGAGCTTGCTTTCTACTTCAAATGGTCCGACACGCTCACCTGAGGTCATGATGACATCATCGATCCGTCCCTGGAACCAGAAGTATCCATCCTCATCCATGTATGCTGAGTCACCGGAAACATACCAGTCGCCAGGCATGAAATACGATTCATACTTCTGCGGGTTGTTCCAGATTGTGTGCATCATCGATGGCCAGCCTTTTTTGATTGCCAGATTGCCCATTCTGTATGGAGGCAGTTCATTTCCCTGGTCATCAACGATTGCCGCTTGAACACCTGGGATTGGCTTACCCATTGAACCAGGCTTGATTTCCATGCTTGGGTAATTACAGATCAGCTGTGCACCGGTTTCAGTCATCCACCAAGTATCATGGATGCGCAGGTTGAACACTTTCATTCCCCATCTGACTACCTCAGGGTTCAGCGGTTCACCAACACTCAGGATATGGCGCAGACAGCTCAGGTCGAATTTTTTCACGACCTCATCCCCCGCACCCATCAGCATCCTGAAGGCCGTCGGAGCACTATACCAGACAGTCACTCCGTACTCTTCAATCATCTTGTACCATGTCTCAGGATTGAAACGCCCGCCAATAATTACATTTGACGCTCCTGCAAGCCATGGTCCGAAGATTCCGTATGAAGTCCCTGTTACCCATCCTGGATCCGCTGTGCACCAGTAGACATCCTCTTCTTTAAGGTCTAGAACCCATTTTGCGGTCTGGTAATGCTGGATCATCGCATTATGGACGTGCAGTACCCCTTTTGGCTTTCCAGTTGAACCGGAAGTGTAATGCAAAATCAGTCCATCCTTGCGGTCAACCCATTCGATATCCAGCTTTTTGCTTGCTTCAGAAAGCTTTTGTTTAAAATCAATATACCGATCATTAGCTTCCAGGTTGTCACCAACAAGAAGAATATGCTTCAAGTCTGGCAGCTCATCGACAGGAACACGTTCCAGCAGCTCAGGTGTCGTGACCAATACCTTTGCACCGCTGTCTTGAAGCCTGTCCCGGACAGCTCCCTCCATGAACGCTTCAAATAATGGGCCTACGATTGCACCAAGTTTTACCGCCCCGAGAACTGCAAAATACAGTTCTGGAGAACGAGGCATAAAGATAAATACGCGGTCCCCTTTTTCCACATCCGCGTATGTTTTAAATACGTTACCAGCTTTATTGGTAAGTTCCTTCATTTCTTTGAAGGTATATTTTTCCTTGCGCACCCCATCCTGATAATATAGCGCAATCTTATTTTTTCTGAAACTTTCTGCATGGCGGTCAATTGCTTCATATGCAATGTTGACCCTTCCTGTATCAGACCAGGAAAACTCTTTTTCAGCTTCACCCCAATCAAATTGGCCATGAAGCTCTTCATAATTTTTTAAGTTATGATTCCCTTGCGTCACTGGCAGCGCTTCCACTTTCATGTATCCATCCCCCTTGGCTTATTTATTTAAAATACATTATAGTATAAAAATTCGATTTTCTCAATTTTTAAAATATTAGTAGAAAAGAAAGTCTGGTTTCCCTGCCAGCTTTTTCTGCTGATAAAGTCCTTGTCTAAAAACAGAAAATTTTGTGAAAGCGCTTTTATTTGTTAGATTTTATGTATAATAGAATTATCGTTTTAATTGTTGACGGGTGGTGACTGAATGGAACATAAAAAGACTTATAACGCAAAAGAACTGAAGACTCCTCATGGCCGTTTGATCATTGAAGGCCCGATTTCTCCTGAAAAACTGGCAAGCTATGAATTCCACGAAGATTTGGTGGCTTTCCGGCCTCCAGCCCAGCAGCACAAGGCGCTGGTTGAGATTTCCGGTCTGCCTGAAGGACGGATCATTGTGGCTCGTTCAGGGCATATGATCGTCGGCTATGTAACTTATCTGTATCCAGACCCGCTTGAGAGATGGTCTGAGGGAAAAATGGAAGATTTGATCGAACTTGGTGCAATCGAGGTCATACCTGAATTTCGCGGGTGCTCAGTCGGCAAGAATTTGCTGATGGTTTCCATGATGGATGACGCGATGGAAGATTATATCATTATAACTACTGAATATTACTGGCATTGGGACCTGAAAGGAACAGGGCTCAATGTATGGGAATATCGAAAAGTCATGGAAAAAATGATGAATGCAGGCGGTCTTGTCTGGTACGCGACAGATGATCCTGAAATCAGTTCGCACCCGGCAAACTGTCTTATGGCACGGATTGGCAAGAGAATTCCCCCTGAATCTGTGCAAAAGTTTGACCAACTGCGGTTCATGAACCGTTTTATGTATTAAAGCTTAAAAGATACCTCATCAGTCAAGGAGGAAGGAATTATGATCGTCGAGGAAATTATGAAAAAGAACGTCACGACGCTTTTTCCTGAAGATACCATTGCAGCCGCGATCAAACTGATGGCGGAAAATAAAATTCGGCATATTCCCATAGTGAATAAGGACCACGCAGTGATCGGACTCGTTTCCGATCGCGATATCAAGGATGCTGCCCCGTCGGTTTTCCACTGGGATGAACATAAGGGGGAGCTTGATAATCCGGTAAAATCAATTATGACCACAAATGTGATCACCGGGCACCCTTTGGATTTCGTCGAAGAAATATCAGCTGTGTTCTATGAACATAATATCAGCTGCCTTCCAATCATCAATGACAGGAAGCTGGTAGGTATTGTAACAGAAACAGATCTGCTGCATACGCTTGTAGAGCTTACAGGCGCCCACCAGCCCGGCTCCCAGATTGAAGTAAAGGTTCCCAACAAAGCAGGCATGCTTTGCGAGATAGCATCCTTGATCAGTATGCGGAAGGCAAATATCCAAAGTGTACTTGTCTACCCTGACCAAAAAGATGAGCGGTACAAAATCCTCGTTGTAAGGATTCAGACGATGAATCCAATCGCAGTGATCGAGGATCTGAAAAAAGCGGGACACCAAGTACTCTGGCCTAATCTCCCGGGTGTTTCATCATGACCGACCGCTCTGTGTTTGTCTTTTCAGACGAGCTGCTGAACTACCGGTTCAGCAGCAACCATCCTTTTAACCAGATGCGGTTGAAGCTTACGCTGGATTTATTGCGTAAAATCGGCGCAATTGAGGACAGTCAGATTGTTGCGCCACGGATGGCCACGGATGAGGAACTTCACCTCGTCCATGATCCCAATTTTGTAAACGCTGTTAAGCTTGCCGGCCAGGGAAAGCTTAAAGCTGAAACCGCGGAAGGATATGGACTGGGAACGGAAGACACGCCGATTTTTGACAATATGCATGAAGCAAGTGCTTTGCTTGTTGGCGGCACGCTGACGGCAGTGGATTATGTGATGAACGGAAAGGCTGATCATGCTTTGCACCTAGGCGGAGGCCTTCATCATGGGTTCCGCGGCAAAGCTTCGGGCTTCTGCATTTACAATGACAGTTCTGTTGCGATTAAATACCTGCAGAAAAAATACAATGCACGGGTATTATATATCGATACCGATGCCCATCACGGCGATGGCGTTCAATGGTCATTCTATGATGACCCGAATGTATGCACATTATCGATCCATGAAACCGGCCGCTATCTTTTCCCCGGTACAGGCAATGTGAATGAACGCGGGCAGGGCAAAGGCTACGGGTATTCTTTCAATATCCCGGTCGATGCTTTCACAGAGGATGACTCATGGCTTGATGCCTATCGAACATCACTGATTGAAATAGTCGAATTCTTCAAGCCTGATGTCATTCTGACGCAAAATGGTGCGGATGCCCACTATCTTGATCCATTGACCCATCTGTCGGCAACGATGAAAATCTATCGGGAAATTCCCAAGCTTGCCCATGAGGTTTCCCATAAATATTGCAGTGGCAAGTGGATTGCGGTTGGCGGCGGAGGCTACGACATTTGGCGCGTGGTACCAAGAGCCTGGTCACTGATCTGGCTTGAGATGATTGAAAACTCAAACTGTTATGGCAGTTTGCCGCAGGAATGGATCGATGAATGGAAGGATCAGGCACCTGTTGAATTGCCGCTTGAATGGGATGATCCAGAAAACTTATACCCGCCAATCCCGCGAAAACCGGAAATTACAGAAAAGAATGCCCAGACAGTCGAGAAAGCATTATATCCAATCCGCTCTAATAAAAAATCAGAAACTGTGTAAGTGCGAAACCGGGTGTTTGTATCCCGGTTTTTTGTTTTACAGAAGGGAGATATGCTGCAGGCAAGGTCGACATTTCGAGTTGGTCGAAAAAACTTGAAATGTGGTCGAAAAAACCGAAAATGTGGTCGAATTAATTTGAAATGTGGTCGAAAAAACTGAAAAAGTGATCGAATTAATTTGAAAAGTGATCGAATTAATTCAAAAAGTGGTCGGCTTACTTTAAATTGTAGGCGTTAAGGTTAAATAAAAGCAGCCGAGACTTTCATTGGTTAGTGCTGTATCAGAAGATTTGGCAGTATTTTTTTATATCACGTTGGATTTCACGTAATTTTGCTTAAAAAAGCCCCTTGCATTTGCTGCAAGAGGCTGCTCAGATTATTTCGTTGAATCCCTGTTTTCGATCCGGTGTGGCAGGACGACGATATTCTCATCCACTTTTTCTTTGTTCATGTATTTCGTCAATAAGCGCATGGCAACTGCTCCGATATCGTATAAAGGCTGGACAACCGTTGTAAGCTGAGGGCGTACCATTAATGTCAATCTTGTATTGTCCGAAGCGATTACTTCGAAATCTTTTGGAACGCTGTATCCTCGGTCAAAAGCACCGTGGATGACTCCAAGTGCCATTTCATCCGACCCGACCAGGATTGCTGTTGGCTTCTTGTCGAGCTCGAGGATTCTTTCAATTGCCTCGAGACCTGAATCATACGTATAATCTCCCTCGACCACAAGCTCTTCGTTATACTGAATTCCTGCGTCTTTTAATGCACGCTTGTATCCTTCAAGCTTTTTATCCTTGTTGATTGGCTCCAGCTGCGGCCCAATCACGAATGCAATTTCCTTATGGCCTTTTTCTACAAAAGTAGAAACTGCATCGAATGTCGCCTGCTCATAGTCGATATTTACAGATGGTATTTCACCTGTTTCCTCGATTGAGCCTGCGAGGACGATTGGCACTGGTGACTTTTTGAATTCCTCAACATGTTCTTCCTTAATATTGCCACCCATGAAAACAATTCCATCAACTTGTTTGCCAAGCATAGTGTTCAGCAAATGCAGCTCTTTTTCAATGTTTTGGTCAGAGTTGCTCAAGATAATATTGTATTTATACATTGTAGCAATATCTTCGATTCCCCTTGCCAGCTCCGCAAAAAACGGGCTTGCAATATCGGGAATGATTACGCCGACAGTTGTTGTCTTTTTGCTTGCCAGTCCGCGTGCAACCGCATTCGGACGGTAGCCAAGACGGTCAATGACCTCCATGACTTTCTTTCTTGTTGCTGGCTTAACATTCGGGTTTCCATTGACAACACGTGAAACCGTTGCCATTGAAACGTTCGCTTCCCGTGCAACATCATATATTGTAATATTCATCTATTTCACTCCTTAAGGTAATAAACGGCACTTTTCGCTTAGTTTACAGCAAAAATTGAAACTATAATCATTTTTTGAGTTTGTGATTATATGTACAAGTTTAATTATGTTATTAATCATACGATATCCACAACAATCCCGCAATCTGAACATCTTATTTTTATATATTTTTATTGCGATCAGGATATTGTCTTCTTTTTAAGTTACCCCTAATTGCTCAAGAAAAAAACCTTCCTTTTTAAAGGAAGGTTTCTGAACTTTACACTCTTACGAATGGAGTGGATTTTAATCCCTCTAAAAATTCATCAAACTGTTTAAGATCCATTTGCTGTGCGTTATCCGACAAAGCGACTGCTGGATCTGGATGCACCTCTGCCATGACGCCATCTGCTCCGATTGCCAGTGCGGCTCTAGCTGCCGGCAGCAATAAATCCCTTCTGCCAGTTGAGTGGGTAACGTCCACCATGACCGGCAGATGTGTTTCCTTTTTCAGGATAGGCACTGCGGAAATATCAAGCGTATTCCGGGTAGCTTTTTCATATGTCCGGATTCCGCGCTCGCATAGAATGATTTGGCCATTTCCCTGTGCCATGATGTATTCAGCGGCATTAATGAATTCTTCAATCGTAGCGGCAAGCCCGCGTTTTAATAAAATCGGCTTGTTCACTGCCCCTGCTGCTTTAAGAAGCTCGAAGTTTTGCATATTGCGGGCACCGATCTGTATGACATCCAGATAATCCACGGCAATTTCAATGTCAGCAGGTGTGACGATTTCACTGATGACAGCTAGATCATACTCATCCGCAACTCTTTTTAAAATCTTCAGTCCTTCGACACCTAATCCCTGGAAGTCATAAGGTGAAGTCCTTGGTTTAAAAGCACCGCCGCGAAGCAACTTGAAGCCTTTCGCTTTAACTGCTTCCGCCACTGTGGCTACTTGTTCATATGACTCGACTGAACATGGACCGAAAACAAAGTCCGGAGTTCCATCGCCAATTTTCAATCCTTTAATATCTATTATCGTATCTTCAGGCTTTTTCTTCCTGGAAACAAGAAGAGCTTTGCGGTGGTCATCTGATTGAAGTTCAAGTCCGGCTTTGAAAATTTCCTTGAAGATATGCTCAATCGTGGAATTTTCAAAAGGACCATTATTGCTTTCCTTGATCAAATCGAGCATTTCTCGTTCACGAACAGGGTCATAACGATAGACGCCCTGTGTTTCTTTTGCACGGCCAATTTCCTGGACGAGCAGGGCTCTTTCATTAATTAATGAGAGAAGCTCTAAATTCAATTCATCCACACGATTCCTAAGCTGGTCAAGATTTTTTGTCATTTTCCTTCCCGTCCTTTCGAAATTCATTTTAGCCCTACCTTTAAGAATCATCAAGAAAAGAACACCAGGTTCTTTTAATGCCAGGATGAGAAACAGTGATCACCTGAATCTTCTTTATAGCGATAGAGTTGTATGGTGCTTTTTTAATATCGTCGGCTTTCTGGAGCCCTGGCCTAAAGCAAAGGCATCAGAGACCGATAATATTAAGAGGGCCTTATGTAAAGAGCCTCATGTACTGTGGTTAAGCTATACAATATAATAAAAGTAATTATATCTGAAAAAAATATCGTTGTCACGCATTTTTCTTTAATAATTAAACGCTTTTAAGCGATAAAGCATCATATGATACTTTAAGTTAGAGGGTGCACAAATTTGCAAGTTAATAATAAACTATTTGCGTTAGATATCGGGACGCGTTCCGTAGTGGGAATCATCCTGGAAGAAACTGATGGACATTATGAAGCAATCGAAATCATAATCCGTGAACACAAGGATCGAGCGATGCTGGACGGCCAGATCCATGACGTCCTCTCCGTATCAGACATCATTTCTGAAATCAAAGAAGAATTGGAAGTTACACATGGCCCGTTATCCAAGGTTTGTGTGGCTGCAGCCGGCCGCGCCTTGAAAACAGAACGTTCAAAAGCAATTATCGATATTTCTGGCAATCCGATGTTTTCGAAGCAAGATATCCTCCATCTTGAACTAAGTGCTGTCCAGCTTGCACAAGCTGCCGTAGCTGGAGAAAAAAGCAATGATCTGGGACATCACTATTATTGTGTCGGATATTCTGTGCTTTATTACCAGCTTGATGGAGAAGTAATCGGGAGCCTGATCGATCAGCGCGGATCAGAGGCTTCTGTTGAAATCATTGCAACCTTCCTTCCTAAAGTGGTCGTGGAGTCACTGCTTGCCGCTTTGGATCGGGCTGGTCTGGAGATGGACGCCCTGACACTCGAACCGATTGCCGCAATCAATGTATTGATACCTGCTTCAATGAGAAGATTGAACGTTGCCCTCGTTGATATCGGTGCGGGGACATCAGATATCGCGCTCACGGATTCAGGGACTGTAATCGCGTATGGAATGGTGCCAGTTGCCGGAGACGAAATAACTGAAGCTGTCAGCGATGAATTCCTGCTCGACTTCCCTCTTGCTGAAAAAGCAAAGCGGGAGCTGCTCGAAAATGAATCCATTACCATTACCGACATACTTGGGTTCGAGACTGTCATCAGCAAAGAGGAAGCGATCGAAAGGATCACCCCTGCGATTGACCGCCTGGCAGAAACGATCGGTGATGAAATCCTGAGATTGAATAACGATAAATCACCAAAAGCAGTCATGCTTGTCGGTGGGGGCAGCCTGACACCTGATTTGACCAGAAGGCTTGCAAACAAGCTGAACCTGCCGGACAACAGAGTTGCCATCCGAGGTCTTGATGCCATCTCATCTGTTTCATTTGCGAGCCATATCGCGAAAGGACCCGAGCTTGTCACGCCAATCGGAATCGCGATTGCGGCAAGACAATCCCCTGTCCAGTATCATACGGTATACGTGAATGGACAGCCGGTGAGGCTTTTCGAAGTCAATAAATTGACCGTAGGAGACTGTCTGCTGGCCGCAGGCATCAAAATGAATAAGCTGTACGGCAAACCGGGACTTGCGATGATTGTCAGCCTGAATGGCAAGAATGTGACCATACCCGGCAAACATGGGCAGCCACCTGTTTTACTGAAAAATGATATACCTTGTACTTTTGATGATCAGGTGGATGGAGGCGATCAGCTGACTGTCGAGAAGGGTCAGGATGGTGTCAGAACAGCGCTGACACTCGAAGATTTGATTGGAGAGCTTCCTGCCAAAACTATCATCCTCAATGGAGAAAGGTATGAAATAAGGTCAAAATTGACCTGCAATGGCCTGCGTGTCCCGATTTCACAGCAAGTTGCCGACAGGGACGAAATCAGCTTTGAGATGGCAGACACAATTGAAGACGCACTGAAGGAACTCAATCAGGCAGAAATCCTTAGGGATACACGCCCTTTCTATGTCAAGATTGACGGGAAGGAACAAAAGATTGCGGAGTTCATGGGAAAAATTCATGTGAATAATGTGCCAGCCAGCCTGAATAATAAATTTGACCACCTTGATACGATACGCTTTGAAAAGGGAACAGAACCCACACTCCGAAGACTTACAGAGTTACTTGGCATACGGGCGATGGACACTATGCCTATCTTCTTTAATGGACAGCAGATCCAGCTGGAGCACGAAATAACAGCGTTCGTCAGGGAAGGTACCAGGATTGGGATGGACGAGCAAATCTTTAACGGAGACCAGATTACTACAAAACAAAAAGAGGTGCAGCCATTCATATTCCAGGATGTTTTCAATTTTGCCCAAATCGATATTCCCAAGGAGACACGCGGATTCACTTTGTTGAAAAACGGTGATAAAGCAGCGTTTGACGATTGTCTTGCACCAGGGGACGAGTTAAACATCACTTTTGAAAATCCGGTCAGTATAAAGTAAAAAACATCCTTTCGGATGTTTTTTTACTTTAGATTCTCTTCTTTTGCCGCAGACAGCGATTTTGCCGTGATTTTAAAGTGAGAAGCATGCCAAGCGACATCAGAATTGACAAATAGAATAGCCTGTGGCGATTCATGCTTAACATGGAATTTCTCGGCAATATGGTTTGAAAGATCGCGGGAATCCTGGACAGTTAAATAATATAATTGGCCGTTGCTTTTTTGCTCGAACTTGGCAAACTCATCATACCCAGCTGCGCTGATTGGACAGGTTGTGCTGTGCTTCAGCATGAAGAACGTTTCACCCGAATCGACAAGCTTATCGAATTCTTCAATGGAATTAATTTTTTGCATCCTACTCTCTCCTTTTTCATGGCTCTGATCGCTTTGCCTATTTATCATTCCTGATGATTCGCGAATACTTTGCAGAACGTTGAAGTGATTATCTATGCGAAAAAAGCTCTTTAAATAAAAATAAACGGTGAAGTAATCTTACCACTTCACCGTTTACATGACAAACTTACTGATTCAGTTTGCTTTCTGTTTCATCAAAAGCCTTTTGTGTTTCTTCAAGCTTTTTCTGAATTTCTTCTCCAGTGGCCGTATGCGTATTATCCATGGAGCTTGTCTCTGCCATGGAAGTTGGCACTTCCTGCAGCGGGTCTTCCTCGGAAACAGAAGAAGATGTTCCGTCCTGGTTTTTCATGTCCTTCACTTTGTTAACAAGATTAGAAGACTGCTGTGTCACAGTTTCTTTTAGCCCGCCTGCCTTCTCCTTCGCTACAGAAGCTAGATCCACGCCCTTGGTTTTAAGTGTTGAAGTTTGCTCATTGAGCGATCCACGCAACTCTTTCCCTGACTTCGGAGCCAGCAATAATGCCGCGATTGCCCCGGCAAGGCCGCCAACAATCGCACCAGTAACAAAATCTCTGGAATTGCTGTTATTACTGTTACTGTCCCTCATTGATCCATTAACATCATATTGACTTTGTTCCCTGTTCATTTTATCTCCACCTTTCATTAATACCTAACTCGTTCTCTTTGCCTCGCTACCATCTCTTCGCCTTCCATTTGATGGTCAATTCGTGCTGTTTTTTTTGACTGCCATTTGTCCTTCAACTCAAGGAATACATTGCTCCACTGAACAACCTGTGAAATCTTGTCCTTATTCCTGTCAATCTGAAGGTCAACCATTGTTTGAACATTATGGATCGATTGGTTGAATCTCTGAACAGAATTTCCTACATCCTTCACAGCATTAATGACACCGTTCAAGCTCTCAGATTTTCTGGAAATATCGTCAGCCAAATTGTTTGTTTTATGCAGAAGCTCCGTTGTTTCACGAGTCACACCATCCAACTGCTTCTCCAGGCCATCAAGCGTGCCTGACACACTGTCTAAAGTTGTTTGCAAAGATTTTAGAGTTTTGGATAATGAAACTACCAAAACTAAGAATGCGATTGCTATTACCGCAACACTTAAATACAAAATAATTTCCACTGTTGAACACCTCCGTTAGCATATGTACATTTTACCCAGCATAAGGCGACGTAAACCACCTTGTCCATTAACTATTTCAATAGACACATCCCCTTTTCCTTCCTCTCTTAGCATATCTTTCTACAACATAAAATTCCAGTTAAGTGATTATATATATTTAAGTTTTGCAGGAAGATAATATGGTTAAAAAGTGGGATTTCTTGCATTGCTGATAGCTTTCTGGGCATCCCTGTTTGAGGTGCGAAGCTGAATTTAACAGGTTTTCTCATATATCTGCTCAACCTGTCAAGATTCCATGCCTTTTTTGACAGCTTTTCCACTTTCCCTGCTCAACCTGTCAAGATTCTCTGCTTTTTTTGACAGCTTTTCCTCTTCACCAGCTCAACCTGTCAAGATTCTCTGCTTTTTTTGACAGCTTTTCCCCTTCACCCGCTCAACCTGTCAAGATTCCATGCTTTTTTTGACAGCTTTTCCTTTTCACCCGCTCAACCTGTCAAGATTCCATGCTTTTTTAGACAGCTTTTCTCCTTAACCAGCTCAACCTGTCAAGATTCTCTGCTTTTTTTGACAGCTTTTCCTCTTCACCCGCTCAACCTGTCAAGATTCCATGCTTTTCTTGACAGATTTTCTCCTTAACCAGCTCAACCTGTCAAGATTCTCTGCTTTTTTTGACAGCTTTTCCTCTTCACCCGCTCAACCTGTCAAGATTCCACGCTTTTCTTGGTAGCTTTTCCACTTTTCCTGCCCAACCTGTCAAGATTCCATGCTTTTCTTGACAGCTTTTCCGCCTATCCAACTCAACCTGTCAAAATAAACTGCTGATTCTGACAGCTTCCCTCCTTCTCGAGTCCAACCTGTCAAAATCCCATGCTTCTTTTAACAGATGTTTCCCTTTACCAATCCAAACTGTCAGAACTCTTGAAAGGAATTGAGCACAAATTTCGGCGTTTCGGTTACAATATGATTATGTGTTAAATTTTACATACTTAGGAGTGATTCATTTGAAAGACCCACGTATACAGAAGCTGGCGAAAAACCTGATCAATTACTCTGTCAAGCTTCAAAAAGGAGAAAAAGTCCTGATTGAGAACTTCGGCCTTCAGCGTGAGCTTGTTACGGCCCTTGTAAAAGAAGCCTACGAGGCTGGCGGTTATCCCTTCGTATCCTTGAAGGACCACCAGGTGGACCGGGCGCTGCTTATGGGTGCTCAGCAGGAGCAGTTTGATATGATTGCTGACTTTGAAGCCAATGTAATGAGTAAAATGGATGCGTACATCGGGCTGCGTTCTGGAGATAACATCAACGAGCATGCTGATGTCCCGGCAGACAAAATGAAAATCCATGGCAGTACAGTCGGCAAAAAAGTCCATCGGGATATTCGCGTTCCAAAAACGAAATGGGTTGTCCTACGCTACCCGAACTCAGCAATGGCACAGCTTGCTAAAATGAGCACGGAAGCTTTCGAGGACTTCTATTTCGATGTCTGCAACCTCGATTATGGCAATATGGACAAGGCAATGGACAGCCTTGCAGAGCTGATGAATCGCACAGACAAGGTAAGAATCACTGGACCAGGGACAGACCTGACTTTCTCCATCAAGGATATCCCGGCAGTTAAATGTGCCGGCGAGCTGAACATTCCAGATGGCGAAGTTTATACAGCACCTGTACGCGATTCGGTCAATGGTGTGATTACATACAATACTCCTTCCCCTTACCAGGGTTTCACCTTTGAAAATGTGAAGCTGACCTTCAAGGATGGAAAAATCGTGGAAGCGACTGCGAATGATACAGATCGCATCAACAAGATTTTCGATACCGACGAAGGAGCAAGGTATGTTGGAGAATTTGCGATTGGCGTGAATCCATACATCCTCCACCCGATGCAGGACATCCTGTTCGATGAAAAAATCGATGGAAGTTTCCACTTCACACCAGGACAATGCTATGATGATGCATTCAATGGCAATCATTCCAACATCCATTGGGATATGGTCAATATTCAGCGTCCAGATTACGGCGGCGGAGAGATCTATTTCGATGATGTCCTGATCCGAAAAGACGGCCGATTTGTCATTCCGGAATTGGAAGGCTTGAATCCCGAAAACCTAAAATAACAACAAAAAAGGATGCGGCTCACTTGGCCGCATCCTTTTTTAGTATCAGTAAGTATTAATTTTTTTCTTTGAGAATTGTCCAGCTCCAGCGTCTAGCCCCTCGAGACGCTTGTCTGGTGTCGCCTCCTAGAAACTCCGAAACTTCAACTCCGCCCGCAGAAGCAAAAAGCGCTTCTTTGTCGGAGTCTCCAGTTTCTGCGTTTCTGTACAGTCGGCTATACTTTTCGATTTCGGTCCTGCCAATGAAGTCAAAGAACGACTTCACTGTCAGGCCCTCCAGCGTTTGTCGGGGCTGACCAAGGCGCTTACGCTTTTCGCGTTACACTTGCAATTGTTTTTCATATGCTTCCTGGAACTTCTGGATATCGCCTGCACCCATAAACAGGATGACTCCATTGTCATGCTCCTTCAGCAATGTTGTATCATCTTCTGTGATGATTTCAGCGTCATCGATTTTATCTTTAAGATCCGTAATCGATAGTTTTCCATGAATCTCACGGGCTGAGCCGAAGATTTCGCAAAGATAAACCTTATCTGCCTTGTTTAGGCTTTCGGCAAACTCATTCAGGAATGCCTGTGTCCTTGTAAAGGTATGCGGCTGGAATACAGCAACAATTTCACGATCCGGATACTTTTGCTTTGCCGCATCGATTGTTGCTTTGATTTCTGTCGGATGGTGTGCGTAATCATCAATGATGATCTGGTCGGCAACCTTCTTTTCAGAGAATCTTCTTTTAACCCCTTCGAAGGTTTCAAGCTGTTCCTGGATGACCTTTGAGTCGATGTTCTCATAATGGCATAATGCAATGACACCAAGTGAGTTCAGCACATTATGGTCTCCAAATGCCGGAATCGAGAACGTGTCATAGAACGTATTCCGGACAAAGACATCAAAGGTAGTCCCACTTGTTGATTTAATGATATTCCGGGCCTGGAAATCATTTTCCTCCCCAAAGCCATAAAATACGACTGGCACCTTCGCCTGGATTTTTTGAAGCTGTTCATCGTCACCACATGCGAAAATACCCTTTTTGACCTGCCATGACATCTCCTGGAAAGCCGAGAAGACATCCTCGATATTGGCGAAGTAATCCGGGTGGTCGAAATCGATATTCGTCATGATCGCGTAATCAGGGAAATAGGATAGGAAATGGCGGCGATACTCACAGGCCTCAAATACAAAGTATTGAGCATCCTTATCACCTTTCCCGGTTCCATCACCAATCAGGAAGGATGTTGGTTTGGCACCCCTCATTACATGCGCAAGCAAGCCTGTAGTCGACGTTTTGCCATGTGCCCCTGTAACCGCCACACTCGTGAAGTTCTGCATAAAATCACCAAGGAAACGGTGGTATCTGATGATCGGAAGGCCGAGTTTCATTCCTTCCTGAATTTCTTCGTGGGTATCCGGATAGGCATTGCCGGCAATGATTGTCATCCCAGGCTGTATATTTTCCTTATTAAACGGAAGGATCTTTATTCCAGAATTCTCAAGGGCAACCTGGGTAAAAAAGTGCTTGTCATAATCGGAGCCCTGTACCTGATAATCCATATCATGGAGAACTTGAGCCAAAGCACTCATTCCAGACCCCTTTATACCTACAAAATGGTAAATAGTCATATAAAGAACCTCCAACAACGTCTGTATGTAACACAGTATATGACAGATATCCTGTTTTGCTCATTTAGCCTGTCTCCCTTAAGAAACTGCCGCACGAGCCAACTTAATCTTATCTATCTTATCTCTCATGTATTGAATCATTATAACATCATTACTGTAAATTACACAGTTTCATTCTTATTTCAAAATTATTATAGAAAATGGCAACATGGATAAATGCACTTTTTCCCTAAGTGAGTTTCTTTTAAACTTCTGTGCCGCGATTAGAATTCAACTTTTTCAAGACGAGGGTTTGGCCTGAACCTTCTCCCAGATTTCGCCTGATGTTTTCCATTCAGCATCACATTGTCACCGGTAAAACCAATCTTCAATTTTAAAAGGCTGCCGCCTACTCCATACATGTCGACTGGAACATTATGCTTTTCGAACTCAAGGATCCTTTTTTCACTGAAGCCGCCGCTGACGACAATTTTCACATGTTGAAAACCTTCATCATCAAGTGCTTTCCTTAAGGCGAAAATCAATTCAGCATTCACACCGCGAGGATCAAACGTTCCAAGCAGATGCTGGTTCCTGAGGAAATACTGGTCGATCATTGTACGAGAAGTGTCAACCCTTACTCCTTTTAACTTTTCCCCAAATTCCCTCGCGACTTTCAATGAATCTGTAACCGCGTCATTATTATAATCCACCAGAGCAATCAGATCATCTTGAGGAAATGTTTCATGATAAGCCTTGGTTGCTGCCAGGATATCACCGTCGAACATCTGGATTAAAGCATGAGGCATGGTTCCCATCCCCTGCTTGCCCCACCATTCGTTCATCGCGTGTGTGGCCTGTGCTGTGGCTCCTCCAATGTAGGCAGCATACCCATCTCCGGCTTGTGTCGTATAATGATCATCACGGTCCCCCATGAAAATCACCGGCTTTTGCTTGCCTGAATGGCTTGCAGCCTTGACGACATTATAAACATTCGTTGCTACAGATGTCCTTCTGGCCAGGATGCCGTCAATGATTCCTTCAAGATAACCGAAACTCTGGTAAGGACCTGTAATGGTCAGGACCGTTTCGAATGGAGAAATTTTATCTCCATCCTTAAGTGAGTAAATCTCAAGTTCCTCAGGATGGTCGGCAAATGTTTTTACCAGGGCGATGACTTCATCTGTCCCGCACAGGACTGCCTCATCTTTTTGAAAAAATTGCATGGTGATGATATTGTCTTCCTGGTATTTCTTCACTAGCTCTTGAGTCTTGAGAAAATACACGGCTGAAAACCAGCCATCCCGGATCCTTTCATCAAACTTGAATGTATGATTGGTCAGGCGGCTGATTTTCCCCTGCATTTTCAATTCAATTTCTTTCATCCAAAAAGCTCCTTCAATAACAACCCAACTTCTATATCAGTTATTCCTTATTATAAGTACATGCTAATAAAGAATACCATTTATTAATTGAATGTACTAGTTTCCTGGAGGGACTCAAGGTCCGAAGCCGTAATAAGGACGTCCCTTGGCTTGCTTCCCTTGCCTTCAGAAATGAACCCTTGCTGCTCCATCATCTCAATCAGTCTTGCCGCACGGTTATATCCGATTTTGAAACGGCGCTGGACACTTGAAGTAGAAGCGCCTCCCTGATCGATGACAAATTCGCATGCTTCATAAAAGAGTTCATCTTCGTCTTCAGTCACCTGGGCTTTTTTCAGCAGTTCATCCTGTTCAAACAAGTATTGCGGGTCCCGCTGCTCCCTGACAAAAGCAACAATGTCATCAATCTCATTGTCCGTAACGAATGTACCCTGCAGACGGAATGGCTTGGATGAACCATTTTCTAGGAACAGCATATCCCCGCGGCCGAGAAGCTTTTCGGCTCCGCTGATATCAATGATCGTTCTTGAGTCCACCTGTGAGGAAACAGAGAACGCTATTCTTGTTGGGACATTCGCTTTAATCAATCCTGTAATGACGTCAACAGATGGACGCTGTGTCGCAATGATTAAGTGAATACCGCAGGCACGCGCTTTTTGGGCAATCCGGCAAATCGCCTCTTCGACATCACCAGGAGCCATCATCATCAAATCTGCCAGCTCATCGATGACAATGACGATATACGGAAGCTTATCAGAAAACCTGCGATGCTTCTCGGCAAGTTCATTGAACCTGCTGATATCACGGACACCTGTATGTGCGAACAATTCGTAACGGCGTTCCATTTCCTCAACTGCCCACTTGAGCGAGGCTGTCGCTGCTTTTACATCAGTGATGACCGGGCTTACTAGATGAGGAATTCGGTTGTAAGGTGCCAATTCAACCATTTTCGGGTCAATCAGCAGCAGCTTCACCTCATCTGGATGGGCCTTATAAAGCAGGCTGACCAGCATCGTGTTGATGCAGACACTCTTTCCTGACCCGGTCGCACCGGCAATCAATCCGTGCGGCATCTTTTTCAGGTCAGTGACGATTGGATTTCCGGCTATATCAAGTCCCAGAGCAACCGACAACGGAGATTCAAGATCCATAAACCCTGCTGACTGCAAAATCTCACTCAATAATACCGGTCTGCTCGTATGGTTCGGCACCTCGATCCCAATCGTGTGCTTCCCAGGTATCGGCGCTTCAATCCGGATATCCTTTGCCGCAAGGCTTAGCTTGATATCATCTGATAGATTGGTAATTTTATTGACTTTTACTCCAGGTTCGGGCTGTACCTCAAATCTGGTAACAGATGGTCCCTGCGTCACGTTGACCACTCTTGCGCCAACATTGAAATTCCTCAGAGTTTCATTGAGCATATGTTCCTGTTCTGCAAGCCATTCCGGGTCTGGAGCCTTGAACACAGGCGGATTCAACAAATCAAGCGGAGGGAAGTCATATACCGCTGCCGGACGGACTTCAGAAGGACCATCCGAAATTCGGCCTGCTTTTTCTTCAGCCATAACCGAAGGTTGTGCCAACTCTTCCGCCGGCTGGCTTGTATGCATTTTTACCCCTTGTGCTTCTTGTACTAGTACTGTGACCACTTTCTCCTGTGCTGCTGGTTCTGCATTACGTTCGAACGACTGTGCATCCGTCCTTGTCTCGACTGGATGTGCCTCACGTTCGAACGACTGAGCATCAGCACTTCCCTCGACTGGCTGTGCCTCACGCTCGAATGACTGAGCAACAACGCTTCCCTCGACTGGATGTGTCTCACGCTCGAACGACTGAGCAACAGCGCTTCCCTCGACTGGATGATTTCCCTGCGTGACACTGTTCGCAGAAGAGGTCACAACTAATGAAGATTCCTCAGTTTCTGCCTCTGGATGGACTTCGTTCATTTCTTCAGTTGGCTGCTTTTGTGCATCAGCTTTTCGGCCATCTGTCATGAAAGAAGGATATTTAGACATATTGCGTGCTTCCCATTTCCTTTTATCCTGCTTAAGCATGAGGACATTGAAAGGAAGCTGCCTTTTCGGTTCTGCCGTTTTTTCCTCCTCCTGCTGGAGGTCTTGATCCGTTACAGGCTCTTCGGATGAGTTCTCAGATAGAAGAGTTTCCTCTTCTTCATAAGGCTGAACTGTCTCAGTGTAAGAAATCGCCTCTTCTGCTGTGTTTGCCTGAGGGACATTTTCTTGTTTTGCCTCTGCGAAGGTTTGATGATCCTTCTCTTTAGGATTTTCAGATGATGGAGCAGTCAGCTCTATCGCTCCCTGTACTTTCTCAGCATCATCCTCATGATGTACGAATACTTCTGACTCTTCACGAACCACTGCCGACACATGTTCGTTTTGACGAGGAGTCAGTACATCTGTAAGTTCATTGACCGCTACGGATTCAGCCGGGAGTTTAACGTCTTCTTCAAGTTCATTCCCTTTTGCGAAAACTTGATGATCGTTCACTTCACCACGAAGGATTACATCAAGTGCTTCTGTTTCGAGATTGAATTGAGCAATTTCATCCTCTATTTCAGGTGTCTTGATGTCCTGGGTTTCTGCAAGATCATCTTCTATGTAGTGATCTTGCTCCAGAAGTTTTCCCTGCATTTCAATCTGGGCTGGCTGTTCTAGCAGGACGCATTCCTGCTTTTCAATTTGGTCTGCCTGCTCTAGCAGAACTTCCTCCTGCTTTTCTATCTGGGCTGGCTGCTCTAGCAGAATACCTTCCTGCTTTTCCGTTATCATTGGCTGTTCTGGCTGAATCGGCTCTTTTTGGATAAAATCGATATCACTTCGTATGGGTTGTGATGCTTTGTTTTCCTGTGCCTTTTCAAACCCCGTCAATTCATACTCTACATCTTCCAGGCTCTTTTGATTCTGCTCTTTCCTTGGCGGCCTGTTGAATGCATAAATCGGAGATGGAATTTCTGTTGGCTTGAATGGCTGCGTGAATTTCGGTTTGCTGTCTTTTCGCGGTTCATATCGGAATTTCGAAGCAGCTTCCTCTGTTCTTCCAGTCTTCAATGGTTCCTTCACTTTTTCCGCTCGTTTTGTTCTGTGTGTGTCCTTAGTGTCCTCTACAGATTTTCGGCGCGGTCTTTGGTTGGAATCCTGCCGGGGGATACTGTCATTTTTAAAGCTGAACGAGCCTTTTTCATTGATAAAAGGCTTTATTTCTTCAACCGGGCCAACCCTTTCTTTCCGTTCTTTTCGCGGAGTCTCATTCCCTGGGTTACCATCGGGAATCAAAGGGAACCGGAACTGCCCCTTTGGATACTGGTACAATACCTTTGCCTCCAGATCTTTCTTTTGGCTGCGATTTTGTTTGTCTAGTTTTTGTAATGGTTGTTCTCTCTCAATATCATCAAATTCATCATCATCATTTTGGAACATCGTAAAAATTCTTTTAATCCAACTCAATTTAAATCACTCTTTCTTTCGCATTTCATTCTTTATTTTAACAGTAAATCTATATTTTTCGAGATAAATTGAAAGAATGAGCATTTTTTACGAGAAGAATTCTCCGGAGAGAATCAACTTTAGGCTCAGATATTTACAAAACATTACATCAGAAGTACATAAAGGAAAAAAGCCCGTATTATCGGGCTTTCATCTCCTGTCTATTCTATTCCTTTTTTGTTTTGCCCAAAATAAAGATTGGTTCCAATTCACCGTCATCATACAAAAAGCTTAAGGCTGTAATCGGTACCCTTCCACTCGCAAAAAAGCTCATGGTCATCTGGGCCAAGATATCATAGCCTGTGTTGTTCTCCACATCAGCGATGATCAGGACATCCTGGTGGGGAACGGCCACAGCCATGGTCCCCTTCATTCTTTTCTTCATTTCATTCAAAAAGCTCGTATTCAAGATTCGGCTCGCATCATATCCGTCATTGGTATTGAGGAAATAAAAGGTGTTATCAGCCACACGGTCCTCTTTAAGCTTGACGGAAAGTGAACGGACATTGAACAAAGCCGTCTCACGAACCTGGCCCTCTGACCATCCTTCTTTTTTCAAAAGCTTTGAATCAATCAGTCTGTATGTAGTGCCTAAATCCAAAGCATAATAGATCTTAGTTTCAGCGGTATGATCATCATATAGGAAAGGTGTCCCTTCCTCTGCTTCCGATGGAAATGACGTTGAGCGGATGACTGGGAAAATGTTCTTTTCTTTGCCTGACAGCTCAAGCTGGCTTTCCATCGCATTTAAGCCTTCCGAAACATAGTAGACCACTTCATCAATCGCCTTTTCCTTCTGATCCTGCCACTTGGCGACAATCCCGGGCAGGGCAATCGTGATGCCGCGTCCAGTGTTTTTATTTTCAATCCTTAACTGATCTTTTTCCCGGTCATAGGAAAAAGTCCGGTCAGGATGCTGCAGGCGTTTTTCAAGCTCTTTACGCATTTTTCTGCTGTCCACTGTAGTATCCCTCCACTTCTCCAGGAGTTTCTGCAACCCATTTTACATGAAATTTCCCTCCACCTCAAAAGATGGAGGGAAAGAATTAAGCAAGACCTTCAATAAAGTTTTCGATTTCACCCTGTGTCTTCCTGTTCTTGCTGACAAAACGGCCAAGCTCATTGCCATTTTCAAATGCGATGAAGCTTGGGATTCCGAAGACATCAAGCTGGATGCATAAATCGATGAAGTCATCCCGATCGACAGAGACAAATTCATAGTTGCTGTACTTGCTTTCAATTTCAGGCAAGACTGGCTCGATCACACGGCAATCCGGGCACCAGCCAGCCGTAAATAAAAATATATGTTTTCCATCGTTTTTCAACGTTTCGAATTGTTCCATAGACTCCAAGGTTTTCATATTGGTACCTCCCGGTTAAATCTCATTTTACTGTTCTTATTGTACCCATGCATGATAAAAAAAGAAACTAATCTGATTACGAGAAGGGATTCTTACCCACACCTGCAATTGGCGGCAATTGTGTAAGTATAAGAAGATAGGGGGGAGACAACTTAGGTAAAAAAATACTATAAGGAGTTTGAACACGACTCTACTTCGGACAGCTTTCACGTGAAATTGCAAAAACCTGTCCGAACCCTGCTCTACTTTGTATAGCTTTCACATGAAAAAACAAAAAGCTGTCTGAACTTATATTAGCTTCAGACAGCATAGGGTCGAGGTTTATTTTACTTTCACAGAATTCGCGATTTCCATCATGGCTTCTGCATCTTCTTTTACGTTTTCGGTTTCTGTGGTCAGCTTGACACCGCCGATACCGACAATTAACTGATACTGATTTTCCTTCAGCTGCTTGACCAGCATATAGCCAAATTTGCCATTTTTACTGAATGTCTCATTGGCGTCCCATTCTTTCTGCTGCTTGACAGTAGATTCATAGACCACTTTACTGTCTTCTTTCTCGTGTTGGTTATAGAAAAGAATATATGTTTTTGAGCCATTATTGAACAGGACATTATTTGGCGTTTCCTCTTCCACTTTAAACTCGGATGGCAAGTAATACTCTATGTCTTTAGTACTATTATTCGTTTTCTCAGGCTGAGTTTCAAATGTATTTGAAACTTCTTTTTTTATTTCAGCCTTTTGCTCTGAAAACTGGGCAGAACAACCGCTCAGCAGAATTACTCCTACTATAACGAGCCCAAATGCCCTACTGAACTTCATCATACTTTTTTCCCCCTTGCTAAGGACTTAACCACTCCTTTTCTATCATACCTTGCTTGTTTGATGGGTGACAAGACTTCTCAAGCATTTTTTGTTGGAAATTAAGATATTTTTCAGAAATTTGTCGATAAATCTTTATATTCGCCATTTTTTATATCAAAACTATAAAAGACAGCCTCTTTAGACTGTCTTATCCGTATTATATTCATATTGTCCAGCGAGCAGTTTCATGACATGAGTGAACATTTCGCTTCGGTCGATTTGTCCATTTGTAAAGATCCCGATAGCTCCTTCATTTTTACGGACATTTTGTTTTTTTGCGTAATCGTCCATCACTGGCCCGAGTTCGGAACCTGCCAACAATTGCTGTGCTACTTCATCCGGAAGCGGAATCCTGGCTCCTCCCGCAATGATCGGCTCCATCCCTTTCACTGCCAAAGCTCCCCAATTGCATAGCATTAGTCCGTATGGAGTTTGCTGGACTCCTCCTTCGAGGCCAATGCCAATTCCTGCTTCTCCTTTTTCGGCAGCCTCGATGGCTCTGTTGACAGCACCTCTGATGGTTTCCTCATCTGACATTGGCTGGTCGCTTACCCCAGATTCAGCATCTATTGAGACAATCTCATAATCTGTTCCTTGAAACGCTGCCTTAACTGCATTGATTTTTGCCGGATTCTTTGAACCTACTGCCACTTTCATATCCATTTCCACCTTTCATCCATGAAAAAGGAGCAGTGATCAGCTGCCCCTCATTTTGAGTAGATTAACTATTGTTTTTGATGGTTTCTACCGTTGTTTTATCAGCTGCTTTGACAAGTTTGACGAGCAATTCCTTCGCTGCCGCATAGTCATCGACATGGATCATGGACGCTGCTGTATGGATATAGCGTGAACAGATGCCAATGACCGCACTCGGGATTCCCTGATTGGAAGTATGGACTCTTCCTGCATCAGTTCCACCCTGGGAAACGAAGTACTGGTAAGGAATATCATTGGTTTCAGCCATGTCGAGGATGAATTCCCTCATACCTCGGTGAGTGACCATCGAACGGTCGAGAATTCTCAGCAATGTTCCCTTTCCAAGTTGGCCAAATTCATTTTTATCACCTGACATATCATTGGCCGGGCTCGCATCTAACGCAAAGAAGATGTCCGGGTCGATCATATTGGCAGCCGTCTGAGCGCCTCTTAAGCCGACCTCTTCCTGGACAGTCGCACCAGAGTAAAGCATATTTGGCAATTGGATGTCCTTTGTTTCTTTTAGCAATTCGATTGCCAGACCGCAGCCATAGCGGTTATCCCAGGCTTTTGCGAGAATCTTCTTTTCGTTTGCCATCGGCGTGAACGGACAGATTGGCACGATTTGCTGCCCTGGTTTAATCCCGATCCTGATCGCATCTTCCTTATCATCTGCACCGATATCTATCAGCATATTCTTGATTTCCATTGGTTTGTTGCGCTTCGACTCATCCAATAGATGAGGAGGGATCGATCCAATTACACCAGTAACTGGCCCATTTTTCGTAATGATCTGGACGCGCTGTGCAAGAAGCACCTGGCTCCACCAGCCACCAAGTGTCTGGAATCGGATCATTCCGTTTTTCGTGATCGAAGTTACCATGAAACCAACTTCATCCATATGTCCGGCGACCATGATTTTCGGGCCATCCGGATTTCCCTTTTTCACGCCAAATACACTTCCCAATTTATCCTGGATCAATTCATCAGAATATTGTCCAAGCTGCTCGCGCATAAATTTACGAACAGGATGCTCATTGCCCGGAGCTCCAGGCAATTCTGTCAAAGTTTCAAACAGGCTTAATGTTTGCTCGTTCATATGACTGCTCCTTTTAAAAAAGTTTAGGTTTGCTAAACATTATGTATACCATCCATTTTACAGAACATTTCCTCTGCTTGCCAGTCATATTCCTGCCAATCACATGAATAGTACGGTCATTAATCCTTTGCTCCAGCATAGGTATTTGTTATGATGAAGTTAACTTGAAATTCCATATATAACCTTGGAGGTACTTGACTATGAACTGGAAAGCCTTTGTCCTCGGCGTTGGCGCCGGCCTTGCTGGTGCATATGCAGTAAAGGAACTTGCCTCACAAAAAGAAACAGTCTCAGCTGAAAAAGTACTGAATGATGCAAAGGCCGCTTTTAAAAAATCCGGACCCATCAGCGGTTCATGGATCAATATGACGGTTGAAGCCTTCTCCAAACCGCCAATTGAATACCAGGTATACAAAGGCGGGGTCTCACGCAATGTTGACGGCAGGGTTGAGCAATATGAGTTTATCGCAGATGCAGCAACCGGTGCCATATTGGACGCCTACCCATTAAATTAGACGAAAAGAAACCCAGACCTGCCGCGGCAGGTCTATTTTTTTCTTTCAATGCTTTCAGTTATCTTCCCATCTTGGTCGAATTTGACGGCCCTGTACACAGAATCATGGTAAAAAGTAAACCAGGCGTTCCTGCTTATTCCATATTCCAGCCACTTCTGCTTGGCAAAAATCGAATCCATCGGATAATCATCGTACGCCATCACCCAGAGAGGGTTTTGATGAGCATGGGTCGGCATGATATCAGCCATGTGGACGACGGTTGAATCTCCATCCTCAATGATCAGTATTGAATGGCCATCACTGTGTCCTCCAGTGTGAATCATCTTGAGCGGCCCAAACGACCATTCTTTTTCAAAAGCCTCTACCTGCTGCTCGATTCCCTGCCAGTTTTCTCTCCAGTATGTACTCTTGGAACGGATATTCGGATTGCGCATTTCATCCCACTCGACCTGAGAAGTGATGATTTTTGCATTCGGAAAAACGGATGCCAGTTCACCATCGATCACTTTCGTCAATCCGCAGGCATGATCAAAATGCATATGCGTCATCAAAACAAAGTCAATGTCAGCGGCAGTCAGCCCCAATCGCTCCAGTTCCGCATCAAGGCTTGATTCTTCAAGGACACCAAAATTCCGTTTTTGCTTCTCATTCAGTTTCCCATTTCCAATCCCGCTTTCAACCAGGAAATTCTTTCCCTCTGCCTGAATAAGAATCGGGTCTGTCCTCAGTTCGATTTGATTTTTGTCATTCACTTCATATTTTCTGGTCCAAAGCGGTTTCGGTACAACGCCGAACATCGCTCCGCCATCCAGGTGGGTCACCCCGCCCTTCAGCCACTTTAGCTTAACATTTCCTAGCTCCAGATTTTCCATTGCCAATCCCCCTTTTTTCTTATGATTGTATCACTGGAATTTTAAATCTTTAAATAATTCAACTTCTATTTTGATTTTGATATAGAATCGCTGCTCATTTTTGGGGCTTCATTCCACGGAATTCTTTTAATTGGCGGAGTTCACAATATTATTGGCGATAATCTATTTTTATTCGGTGATTTTCAGATTTTATTGGCGAAAATAAATTTTTATTGGCGGCTTTCCAATTTTATTGGCGAAAATAAAATTAATTTGGCGAACTGAAATTTAATACGCCTTTTTTTCAATTTAAAAAACCGGTCGATGTAAAATCGCCGGTTCGATCGTCTTCATTATTCAGAAATAAATTGCACTTCACAGCGGTAAATCCGGCTGCCTCGTGACGAGAATTTTTCTTCGTATTCGGTCATGATATTGCCTTCGTAATCGCTATTGTGCAGGTCGAGGCTGACGTAATTCAGCTTCATGCCGTAATGTGAAAAGCTTACGAGCGAGTACTCGAACAGACCCTGATTATCCGTCTTGAAGTGGATTTCACCATTCTTCACAAGGATGGATTCGTATACTTCAAGGAAGGATTTGAACGTCAGTCTGCGTTTTTCATGACGCGTTTTTGGCCATGGATCAGAGAAATTCAAATAAACCCGGTCGACGTCCCCGCTTTCGAAATACTTGGCAAGTTCTGCTCCGTTCACATTCATCAGCTTGCAGTTTGGCAAGTCTTCTTCAATCAGCCTGTCCAGCGCGCTGACAATCACACTTTCCTGCAATTCAATGCCAATATAGTTAACATCCGGATTGGCTCTGGCCATCCCTGTAATGAATTGGCCTTTCCCGGTACCGATTTCGATGTGGAGCGGCTGATCCTTTTCAAAAACCTCTCCCCAATTGCCCCGATGGCTTTCCGGCTCCTGGATCACTAAATTCGAGTATTCCTGCAATTTATCTTTAGCCCAAGGCTTGTTTCTTAGTCTCATACTGACACCTCTGTACTATTTTCATTCGTTTCAAACAATATCATGCAACCCAGCGGTTTTCAAGGTGAAATTTCTCCCGGCTGCATAAACGTAAAAAGGAATCCACAATCTATAAGTGAATTCCTTTTAAAAGAAAGGGTGATCATTGTGCCTTTAAGCCACCATGACCAGGTAAATTTATTAAAGGATATATTAAGCAACCAGCACACTGACTGCTGCGGATCGGTTGCAGAGTATCAACAGCTGGAACGTCTGATTAAATCGCTGATGGTCAACACGAATGTGGATGGCAACATCAAAACGATCCTCCAGGATGTTTACCAGTATAGCCAGAACGGAGTAAATGCTTCCGACCTGGAACAGCATATCGAGACGAATCGGAATCAGTTATCCCAATGGGTCGATGATATCGGTCAATTCTCCTAAGAAAAATTAAAAAAGTGCCTTTAAGAAATCAATCCATTTTTCCATCTCTGGAATGCGATTCTGGTTCTTGTGCCATTGAATCGATGAAAGCGACTGGGCGAGCGCGTACCATTTCATTCGCAGCCTGAGGTTCTCTGTCAGGCTGATGCCGTACTTGTCCAGCCACGCTTCCCATTCCTCCAATGGTATATAGGAATAGAGGAGAAGCCCCAGATCGATGGCGGGATCAGCGATCATCGCGCCGTCCCAATCGATTAAATACAACTGGTTGTCTTCGGTAAGCAGCCAGTTGTTATGATTCACATCGCAATGGCAAACCACTTTTTCAGCGTGGTCGACATCGCCGACATATTCAGTCAGGAACTTCATCGCATCGATTACTGCAGGCTTCGTACGCAGTTCCACATCCAAATCTTCATTTAAGGCTTGAAGGAACATCTCGGGCTTCAGCGGACTCTTTCCCAGCCTTGTGAGCATCCCAAGAAGCGGATCTGACGCATGGATTTTCTTCAACAGCCTGGCCACACGGTCATTGTTCATATCCCCGGGCTTCAGCTCTCTTCCATTCATCCACTGCTGCGCCGTTATAACATCTCCGTTTTCTAACCTTTTAGTCCAAACAAGCTTGGGTACGATTCCTTCTGCGGAGAGTACAGCAAGAAAAGGGGATGAATTTCGTTTTAAAAACAGCCTTTGTTCTTCATGCTGTGCAAAATAGGCAGCACCGGTTGCGCCGCCAGCAGGAACGATCTCCCAATCCTGTCCAAATAAATGTTCCAAAGTTAGTCACCTTCATTTATCACTATTTCCCTTGTGCTGAAAACCGGAAATGGATTCTATAAAATCAAAAATCACCGTTGTTCTTATTATCGGAAATAAAAAGACAGCTATTGATAGGAAAATGCACACAATAGCTATCTTATAAATTTTATCCCCAGAGGCTCGGTACGTCAACCCCAACAGCACTAAATTAATATTGTTAAAAAGTTATCAAATCAAGGATCCTGCTATTTTGCCGCCACGAACAGTGAGCATGGCTCCAGCAAGACCTTATTCCCTTCCATATGGCGAAATGGCTCTGCAGACGCATTTTCATGGTCAACCAGGACATTCCATTTCGCCTCTTCCGGAAGTTCGGCCAGCTGCTGGTCCATTGAAGGATTGATCAGCACGATGATTTTTTCCCATCCTGCGCCTGCTTGCAGTTCATATCCGATCAACGGTGCCTGCAATGGCAAAAACGCCATTCGCCTGCGGATTTCTTCGCTGTCTCCAAGCCTGAAAGCTTCGTTCGCTTTTCGTATCGCAATGATCCCTTTGATGTAGCTGATATTATCCAGGTTTTCATCACGAAGGTCCCAATCTAGCCAGTTTATGTCGTTAGGAGATCGATAGCTGTTGCCGACTCCCTTCTTCGTCCTGAAAAATTCCTGGCCGCTGTGTAAAAACGGGATGCCCTGTGCCAGCAAGACCATCGATGTTGCCAGTCTGTGCTGCTTTTTCAAAATAGCATCCTCCACATCGGGAGTGCATATTTTCAGCTTATCCCACAAGGTATGGTTATCATGTGACTCAATGTAATTCACCGACTGGCCAGGCTGGAGGAACAGGCCGCTTTTCCGCTTGCCGATTCCAACGCTTCCTGCCATAACCTGTTTAGCTGCTTCCAGATACCGCTCATTTCCCAGTGCATATCCTTTGTCATAAATATTAAAGGTACTGCCCTTAATAGAATCTCGGAACCAGTCATTGAACTGGCCAATCCCCGGAAGCTTCCCCTGGTTGGCAATATTTGCTTTCCGGTCACCCGGCAGCGGGGTATTGAGATCCCAGCCTTCCCCAATAATCAGCATATGGGGTTTTACACCATCCACGGCCTTCCTGACGGCCGTCATCGTCTCAACGTCAAGGATTCCCATCAAGTCGAAACGGAAGCCGTCAACCTGGTACTCATTCAGCCAGAACAGGACTGAATCAACGATGTATTTCCTCACCATCAGTCTTTCAGAGGCGATATCGTTCCCCACTCCCGTTCCATTCGAGGGAAGACCATGTTCATCATGACGGAAAAAATAACCCGGGACTATTTTTTCAAAAGGGGAATCTTCCCGGATGTAGACATGATTATAAACCACGTCCATGATGACACCCAGATCCATTTTGTGTATCGCAGAAATCAGCTGCTTAAGTTCGGTTATCCGGCTGTAGGGATCTTCCGGATCCGTCGCATAGCTGCCATCTGGTACATTATAATGGACTGGATTATACCCCCAGTTATAGGAACCGAAAGTGTCCAGTTCATCTACCCCTTCGAAATCATGGAATGGAAGAAGCTCGATATGGGTGACACCGAGCTGGCGTATATATGCAAGGCCGGTACTCTCCCCCAACGGAGTCATGGTGTCCATTTCTGCAGCGCCCAGGTAGGTCCCCTTCCTGGAAGCCCCACTGTTCGGATGCATGGTCAGATCCCTGATATGGGCTTCATAGATAATCGCATCCACTGGATTTCTCAATGGAGTAAAACCGTCCTGTACATGGCTTGCTTTGGTTGGGTCGACCACAACTCCATATTCACCATTAACTGTTAAAGCGATTGCATACGGATCAACCGCCTCTCTCCATTCAAGATTGATACACACCAGGAACGAATAGCGATAAAGCTCCAGATTCCTTTCAACCGTAATGCTCCATACACCTTTCCCAGATCTTTTCATATTAATGAATTCAGGGTTTTGCCGATCATCCCGAAACAGCTTTAGCCTGATTTTCCCGGCGGTAGGAGCCCATAGCTTGAAAGTGCTTTTTTCAGGTGTATAGCTGACCCCAAGATCATTTCCCTCGTAAAAAAATAACCTGTCAAATTCCTCCGTACGGATGACTGCACCGATTTGCAGATCGGTTTCGCCGCCATGATCATCTGATACTTTATATGGTTTACCGATTTCCGGCCTGACACTGGCCAAACAAATATATTTCACTGTCTCCTCAAGGTATACCTTTTCCTGGATTGCCAAAGGCAAATCAACGCCCTCTCCTTTGAGCCGGAACTCTTTGGAGTCACCATCAAAATAAGAATAAGGCAGCAAAACTGTAATGAGATCTACTTGATCAAGATAGGCGTAAAACTCCCTTTCAACGGCAATCATTTATTTTCAACTCCTCGGTATGCCCTGGATGGTTTTTTTCTGTCAAAATCCTTGCTGCTTTTGGACATACATGGATTTTCAAAGGTGTATGCCCAATTGCTTCACCATCGGCATGGGCCAACACTGCCTCTGGTGATTCGATGGTAATGGACTTGCCGGTATATTGCTCAACTTCCTTGAACTTTGTGTGCTTTCCCCAGAAGACACTGGCGAAAACCAGCAGCAGCTTCCATCTGGAGATCCTGTGAACAACGGTAACATCGAGAATCGCATCATCCGGCAGAGCCTCCGGAGCGATCTTCATGCCCCCTCCGTAGTATGGCTGGTTCGAAACGGTCACAAACCACGCATTATCAAAATGAAACCCTCTCCCGTCAATCGTTATATAAAGAGGGAGGGTTCGGAAAGTGAGCAGTTTTTTTGCAAGAATATAAACATAGACAAGCCTGCCCAGCGAAACACGGTTCAGCAGCAGTTTCATCCTTGATTCATTGGATTCTTTTGCGACCGCGGCATCAAAGCCTACCCCCATATTATTCATGAAATAGGTTTCATGTAATTCCTTGTGCTGGATTTTTCCGAGGTCGATTTCAAAAGTCCGGGAATTGCTCTGGTCAATCACCAAACGCAATGCTTCGGATGCTTTTCGCGGAATGGAAAATCCCCTTGAAAAATCATTACCGGACCCGCCGGGAATGAAACCAATATTAATATTAGGATACGTTGCCGTGCCATTCACCACTTCATGCAGCGTACCGTCTCCCCCAACTGCCGTGATTGTTGCCTGCCTGCCGCTTAACTTGCGCGCGATTGACCCGGCGAGCTCTTCCGCATGTCCCGCTCGTTCGGTAAAAAAGGCAAGGTACGGGATATCCATGGTTTCGAGCTCTGCCTCTAGCCTTCTCCAAATCTCCCTGCAGCTCCCATTTTTCGCATTCGGATTGACGATGAAATAGGTTTTCTCCATATGACCAAACCTTTATCTATTTATTAGGTTCTTAACTTGCCAAATCTCTTACTTTTCTTCCCCAGGGCGGTTTTCCCATTCAAGTCTCCTGACCGATGTTGTCTGGCAAAATTGGAGCAGTACCTGTGCCGCTTTTAATTGCATATGCTTTAATGGAGATTTCATTCCTCTCTGGGCCAAGAACCATTCCTCGAAATTTCGTTTATCGATGAACTGCACCCCATATGGCGGCAAAGGATAGTCAAAGTAGCCGTTTCGGCTCAACAGCAATTTTTGCACAGGCAGATCCACCCCGTACATATCAAAAAGAGATTTGACGATTTTCTCTGTTCTGTTCAAGGCAATCAGCGGATTGAGGATTTTCGTTTCCTTATTTTTTGTCTTTTTTATCCAGAATCGGTCCTTCGAGCCGACAAAAGCAGCATCCTCTTCTGCTTCAACAAATGAAATACAAATAGCTGCAGAAGGAGTGACCAATACCAATTCTGCTTCAACCGGCGCTTTTTTCAGTAAAAAGATAGGTTTATATAAAATGAGGAAGGTATCCGGAAAACGCTGAAGCAAAAACTTCAGGGTCCGGTCATGGGTGAATTCTTTTGCGATAAAGGATCTTTCTATCAATGTGGAACTTGCCCACTTAAGCTGGAACGGCAGCAAATTATCGAGGAAATGCTGCTTCAATTCATCTTCTGTTTTAATGCTGCTGATAGAAGATAATGCATCGGCATCCATAAGAATGTCGTGGTCATCACTTTGTCCCGGGCTTTCAGGAACAATTTCCTCATCCTTTACTGTTCCGGGCTGGCGGATCCTGCTCTTGATTTTATCAAGGATAGAATCAGGCAGTTCTGGTGATGATTCGTTCTTTAAATCTTTATATGGCTGGCCATGTCCGTTCTCCCATTTCTCCTTCAATCCCTCCCATTGCTTTTTCTTCAGCCGGACATATCTCGAAGGATAAAGATAAATATCCTGGGCATAGCGTGATACATAGTCTTGTAGTTTGATTAATTGTGCCATAGATTGACCTGCCTTCGTACCTGTATCCCAGTGGCTTTATTTACCGGGAGCAAGCGGGAATTGTTTGATTGGTTCATATTTAGGACTTTTCCCCAGATGGGTCTTGTACAAAACGACCCTTCCGGCCTGAAAAGAAATTTGTTCGTTTTTAAATGTGTTCACTGCCTCAAGTGTTCCAGAGGAAAAAGGAGTTTCCCCCATCCATTTCCTGGCGATGGTAATATGAGGACTGAAGGGACGCTTTTCAAGGGTGAACCCTGAATCCAGGCAAGCTGAGAATACATCCTGCCTTACTCCCCTCAACTCCTGTGATTCTTCGAGCCCAGCCCAGAAAATCCGTGGTGCGTCTCTGCGGCCAAAAAAGCCAAGGTGATCGATTTTCATCTCAAATGGGGTCTTCAACTTTATAGCTGCTTCAATTCGTTCACTGGCAGCTTTCATTTTGTCATCAGGAGCATTCCCAAGAAACGCCAGTGTGATATGTAGATCCTGAGGATGGACCCAGGTTTTGAATGGTAATTCTTCCTGCAGGTGTTCGATTTTGCTCTTGAATACTTCTTTGACTTCCCCAGGAAGTTCAAGAGCATAGAAAAAATGAGCATGCTGTCCCATTAATGAAATACACCCTTTCTCGTCCACTTGAATTTATTGTAGCAAATGGCATGTAATATTGGCAGAAATTCCTTATGAACATTTATAATCCCTACAAGTTGATAGGAATAGTCTTTTTTTATATGATAAAGAGAAGTTAACATTATTTTTCAGTTGCTGATAATCAATTATTCACTTAGATGGAATACTAAAGCAATCGAGTACATTCAAGGAGGCTATCTTATGAGAGTCGTTAATAATATTGCAGCATTAATCGGTGAAACACCGCTGTTAAAATTAAACCGCCTGGCACCTGAGAGCGGAGCATCAGTTTATCTGAAGCTTGAATACTTCAATCCGAGCAAAAGTGTAAAAGACAGAGCTGCCTTTAACATGATCGTTACAGCAGAAAACGAAGGGAAGCTTAAGCCGGGCTCAACCATCATCGAGCCAACAAGCGGCAACACCGGAATCGGACTGGCGATGAATGCTGCGGCAAGAGGCTACAAAGCAATCCTCGTCATGCCCGATACAATGACAATGGAGAGAATCAACCTGTTAAAAGCTTACGGCGCAGAAGTCGTACTCACACCTGGAGATGAAAAAATGCCAGGTGCAATCAAAAAAGCAGAAGAGTTATTGAAGGAAATACCAGACAGCTATATGCCAATGCAGTTCGAAAATGAAGCTAATCCTGATGCCCACCGGATGTCAACGGCAAAGGAAATCATCGAAGCGATGAAGGAACTAAAAAAACCGCTCAGCGCGTTCGTGGCTACAGCTGGAACAGGAGGCACAATCACCGGAACGGGTGAGGCATTAAAAGAAGAATACCCAGACGTGGCAGTGCACGTTGTCGAACCAGCAGGGTCCCCTGTCCTGTCAGGCGGCAAGCCAGGGAAGCATAAACTGGTTGGCACAAGCCCCGGATTCATTCCCGAGATCCTTAATCAGGATGTTTACGAAAAGATCCATAAAATCGAAGATGAGGACGCCTACGAAACCGCAAGAAGGCTCGCCAGGGAGGAAGGAATCCTAGTCGGCCCATCATCAGGCGCCGCATGCTTCGCAGCCATCAATGTCGCAAAACAGCTTAAGCCAGATGAAGTCGTCATCTGCATTGCATGCGATACCGGGGAAAGATATCTTTCAAGCGATTTATTCCGGTTCGATGAGTAATCTATAGAGGACTCGCCATGAGATGGCGAGTTTTTTTATAGGAGATTCATACCTTCTTGGTGTTTTAGTACCCTTATGTGTTCGGTTTCTCCTGCATAAGGGTATCTCCCGGGCTTTTTCTTACCCTTATGCTTCCGGTTCCTCAGGCATAAGGGTACCTTTCCGGCTTTTTCTTACCCTTATGCTTCCGGTTCCTCTGGCATAAGGGTATCTCCCGGGCTTTATCTTGCCCTTATGCATCCGGTTCCTCTGGCATAAGGGTATCTCTCGGGCTTTATCTTGCCCTTATGCATCCGGTTTCTCTGGCATAAGGGTATCTCCCGGGCTTTTTCTTACCCTTATGCTTCCGGTTCCTCTGGCATAAGGGTATCTCCCGGGCTTTTTCTTACCCTTATGCATCAGATTTCTCTGGCATAAGGGTATCTCCCGGGCTTTATCTTACCCTTATGCATCCGGTTTCTCTGGCATAAGGGTATCTCCCGGGCTTTATCTTGCCCTTATGCATCCGGTTTCTCTGGCATAAGGGTATCTCCCGGGCTTTATCTTGCCCTTATGCATCCGGTTTCTCTGGCATAAGGGTTCCTTTCCGGCTTTATCTTACCCTTATGCATCCAGTTCCTCTACCATAAGGGTACCTTTCCGGCTTTGGGGTCTCTCTTGTACCGACAAAATGAAAAACTGCAGACAAACAATAGTTCGTCTGCAGTCTTAATGATTTATCAGCACATGTCTTCTTAGTGCTATTTGTCCATCTCTTCGTCTTCGTCTTCGTCTTCAAAAATCGTCCCCGAATGGAGTGTCACTCCGGACACGATTTCTTCCATTTCAGCTTGGATCCTTTCGGTGATTTCTTCCCGTTCCTCGGGGGACAAAGATTCTTTCGTATAGCCGAAAAGATAATTATCTAAATCAAATTCTCTTAGCTTGCATTTGGTATGGAAAATGTTTTCCTGGTAGACATTGATATCGACCATATCAAATTGATCTTTCACATTTTCCGGAATGTAGTTTTGAATCGAGCTTATGTCGTGGTCGATGAACAGCTTGTTCCCTTCTTTATCCCTTGTAAAGCCTCTTACCCTATAATCAATCGTCATCACATCGGTTTCGAAGGAATGGATAAGATAATTCAGGGCTTTCAGCGGTGTGATTTCTCCGCAGGTGGAGACATCGATATCGGCGCGGAATGTACTGATTCCTTCATCCGGGTGGAACTCCGGGTACGTATGGACCGTGATATGGCTTTTATCAAGCTGTAAAACTACATTGTCCGGAAGCGGCCCGGGCGATTCATCATACGCTTCATCCGGCACCTCGACGACCGGCCCTTCGGATACAAGGATGGTCACGCTGGCTCCCTGGGGCACGTAGTCCTGCTTGGCCACATTAAGGACATGTGCTCCAATGATATCCGCAACATGAGTAAGGATTTTGGTAAGCCGTTCTGCACTATACTGTTCATCAATATATTCAATATAAGCTTCACGTTCTTCCTTCGTCCTCGTATAACAGATGTCATACATATTAAAACTTAATGATTTTGTGAGATTATTAAATCCATGCAGTTCGATATGCTGTTCAGGTGTGAATTTCATATCTGTTCCCCCTGTTCGGTTTTCCTGCTGTACATTGTCTGAATGAACAAAAGCAGTCCTGGTGTTTTAAATATTTTTATGATACCCATTCCTGCCAAGAAAAAACAAAGCAAGCGATAATGGCAAAAGGGGTTCTGAACTGAAATGAATCTTACCGCATTAAAAAAACCTGCAGCTTTTAAGCCGCAGGTTCATGATCAGATATTTCCGCATTGGCGTTCGATTTCTGCTTTAAAAAGGGTTTGAAGCTTCCTCGTGACTGAACCAGGCTGCCCGTTTCCGACAGGTTTACCGGCCACCTCGACAACTGGCATAACTTCGACGGTTGTACCAGATGAGAAGACTTCATCGGCTGAAGATAATTCCTCAAGCGTATATGCTCGCTCCTCAAAAGGAATGCCTTCATTCCTGCAGATTTCCAACACCTTTTGCCGTGAAATGCCATTCAGAATATGGTTGTCAGCCTGGTGGGTGATGACCACACCATCTTTAACAATCGAGATATTGGAATGGCTGCCCTCCGTAACAGTTTCTCCGCGATGGAGAATAGCCTCGAAACAGCCTGCTTCTGCCGCTTTTTGTTTCGAAAGCAAATTACCTAGCAAGTTCAGGCTTTTGATGTCACAGCGAAGCCAGCGGATATCTTCGTCAAGGATAGCACGTACACCTTTCTCCATCGGATCCACAGGGCGCGGTACCTTGCGCGTATATGCAACAAAGGTTGTCGCCACTTCTTCGCCTGGAAAAACATGATTTCGGGGTGAAGTTCCCCTTGTGAATTGCATGTACACGGTTCCGGTTTCCACTTCGTTTTTCGAAATTAGCTCTTCCATTCTTGCTAAAAGTTCTTCAGGGCTGTACGGGAGCTTCATCCTGATTTTTTCGGCACTCTCTGCAAGCCGGTTCAAATGCTCAATCCCGGTGAACATCTTCCCGTTGTATACACGAATGACCTCGTATACGCCATCACCAAACTGATAGCCTCTATCCTCAATATCCACCTTGGCTTCGGTCCTGTCCAGCACCTTATCGTCTACAATTACATATTCCATTCGATTTCCCCTCCTTGATTTTTAAAAAAACTATTATTTTGCCAATTCATAAATAGCCTGCGCGTAGATCGCCGTTGCTCGCAAAAGGTCCTCAATGATCATATACTCATCCTTCTGGTGTGCGATATCAGGTCTGCCAGGGAACAGCGGGCCAAATGCAACGCCGGATTTCAGTGACCTTGCATAAGTTCCCCCGCCAATCGAGATCAGCTCAGCCTTTTCACCAACCTGCTCTTCGTAAACCTTTTTTAACGTCTGGATCAGGAAATCATTTTCATCGACATGATGCGGATTGGAATTCGAGAAATTCTCGATGGCCAATCCTTCAGCCTCCAAAAGCTGATGCAGGATTTCTTTCGTTTTTTCCAGATTCGTCGTAACCGGATAACGCATATTCAATCCGGCACGGCCCCCGGTCTCGCGGGTATATGAAAGTTTGCCGACATTGATCGTCAAGTCTCCGGTGATATCATCGGAAAATGCCACACCCAATTCCCTGCCTCGTGAATCCTTGCCCAGGTATTTAGCGGCAAACTGAAAGAATTTTTCACTGTCTCCATCAAGACTCAATTCCGAAAGGAAGGCAGACATGAAAAGTCCTGCATTTTTTCCGTTGTCAGGCTCCATGCCATGGGCTGAAACTCCTTCCAGCTCAAGGACTAGCCTGCCGCTCTCGACGGTCACCTTGCCATCCATTTCATTTTTTCGCTTAAATTCGTCAAAGCGCTGGACAATATCTGTCTGGCCCTGCTGAACAGCCAGCACAGCTTTTGCAAAATCAGGCACCATATTATATCGGCGTCCGGATGAAAATTCGATTACTTCGGCATCAAAGCCTTCTTTTTCTATACCAGCGGCCTTGCACACTAAATCATAATCAGCGATTCCTTTTTCAGCATAGATGATCGGAAAATCAGCATCCGGAGCGAATCCCATCGAAGGCATTTCTTCATGCTCAAAATAGTGGTCGACACAACGCCAGTCGCTTTCCTCATCTGTGCCAATGATCATTCTTACACGCTTATTAAGGGGCAAGCCCAATTCTTTGACGATTTTCATAGCATAATATGCTGCCATGGTTGGACCTTTGTCATCGATTGCGCCGCGGGCATAGATTTTCCCATCACGAATTTCAGCGCCATAAGGGTCGCTGGACCATCCATCCCCTTCTGGCACGACATCGACATGACAGAGAACACCCACAATATCATCTCCCTGCCCGAATTCGAGATGGCCGGCAAGATTGCCAACATTTTTGGCGGTAAAGCCATCCTTTTCACCCAATTGAAGCATGAAATCCAATGCTTCTTTTACACCTTCACCAAGCGGCGCGTCTGGAGTGCTGTTCTCTTCATCAAGAACACTCTTGATTTTCAACAGGTCCTGAGCATCTTTGATCAAATCCGCTTCTCTTTTCTCTACTTCCTTCGTCCAGTTGATCGAAGTCATGGTCAAAAACCTCCAAATGAGAGTTATATGTATATCTTTCTTTCCCCTGAAAGGATTCACCTAAGCGGGAAGATGTTCTTATTGTACCGCAAATCCCCACTTGAAAACTTGAATTTTATTTTACTCCTTCCATTCGCTATTCGTAAACTTTCAACCTCAATAAACTTTTCAAATTTTCTAACAACTGTCATATTTAGCCTGTTTAAAACCATATCGTTAAGTATATAAACCATATAGAGGGAGGCAGATAAATAACTAATTGTTAAATTTTCATAAAAAACAGTGAATAATCTGGAATTTTGTATTATTTAAGTGTAAAATAGTCCAAAAGGTAGGACATCTTATGACTTCCTTTTTAAAATGGACGCAAAAGGAGCTGTCTGGAAAGAAGAAAACTACATACTTGAGGATTCGTCTTCAATCAAAGTCGGTTGCAGGAAAATGACAAAGGGGTTTAAAAAAGGATAGGGAGTGGTTGTTTGAAACCTTCGACTAACCGGATGATAAACCGCATCAAATCCATCTACATGTATATATGTCAGAATGGAACTGTCACAACTCAAGATCTTGTAGAGGAATTCGGAATTACTCCTCGAACCATCCAGAGGGATTTGAATGTCCTGGCTTATAACGACTTAGTGAAAAGTCCGAGCCGAGGTAAATGGACAACGACCCGGAAAAAAGTAAAGATGTCGTCATAGCAGAAAAATAGAAACGTATGGCACTAAACAATTAAAAATAAGAAAAAAATCGCCGGGGGAGCACCCTCGGCGATTTTTTATACTTCATAGTTTTGCAGCATTTCGACTTCTTCGTCGGTAAGCTCCCTGTACTCTCCAAGTTCGAGTGTTTCATCAAGCTCAAGCGGGCCCATCGACAATCTCTTCAGGTATACAACCCTTTTCCCCACTGCCTGGAACATCCTCTTCACCTGATGGAACTTCCCTTCTGTAATAGTCAGTTCGATATCGGAAGTCAAACCGGATTTTAAGATGACAAGCTCCCCAGGTTTTGTCTCATAGCCGTCATCAAGGGTGACACCCTGTTTAAATGCTTCAATGTCCGCTTCTGTTACTTCCCCCTCGATCACTGCAAAATACGTTTTCGGAACATGCTTTTTAGGCGATAGCAGCCTGTGGGACAACTGTCCGTCATTCGTGATCAATAGCAGGCCTTCCGTATCCTTATCAAGCCTTCCGACCGGAAAAGGCTCAAAGACCAAATCCTCCATCTCAAGCAGGTCGATGACCGTCTCATCATGGTTGTCTTCAGTTGCAGAGATGACACCAGGCGGCTTGTTCATCATCAAATAAATAAACTCTCGATAATGAATTTCCTCTCCATTCAAAGTGATGAAGTCTTTTTCAGGGTCAACATGCTGTTTAGCATCCTTGATGGCTTCGCCATTCACTTTAACAGCACCATCTTTTAAAAGTTTTTTCACATCTTTCCTGCTCCCATATCCAAGGTTGGAAAGCACTTTATCTATTCTCATGGTATACCCCCTCTAATTCACATGGGCATAAGCCCATTCCATTTCCTTTTGCCATACATAGACTAATATCATAATTTACATCAGATTACGAGGAGATGACCTTAATGAATTACCGACAGCAAGGGCAAGGCTTGTACATTCCCCTTCCCGGAGTGCCAGGCGGAGGCTATCCAGGAGGTGGATATCCTGGTGGCGGATATCCTGGCGGCGGAGGCCAATTTAATCAGAGGCTCAACCAGCTCGAAAGGCAAATCCAAAGATTGAACAATCAGATCGACCGGCTGGACCGCAGGGTCGACAGGATTGAGCGCCGTCTGAACATCCGCGACAATGACCAGCAGTTTTACTATTAGGATGCATTAAAAATGGCCTTCATAAACGAAGGCCATTCTTTATTAAACCGGCAGCCTTAATTTGCGCTTGATTTTTGTGACCCGATCCCCAAAGAGCTTGTCCACCAGTTTGGTCCGGAAACCAAGATAAAAATACACACCCGCACCTACAACAGCAGAAATAACAATGATCATAATGGATTCGAACTTTCCTGCCGGTGACAGGAACTGGACAAGCACTCCATAGAAGGCAGCCGTTACGCCTGCCATTAACCCTGAGAACACAAGGATCAGGATAATCCTTCTCGTTACAAATCCCATTGGATACCTTGCGAACTTTTTGATCACCACCATATTGATGATGATTGCAACAATGTAACCTATCGCAGTAGAGATCACTGCCCCCTGTGTTTCATACAGCTTGATCAACGGCATGTTAAGGCTCAATTTTACCAGCAAACCCGTCAACAGGCTTAAAATCGTAAAACGCTGTTCATTGATTCCCTGCAGGATTGCCGCTGTTACGGAAAATAGCGCAAACAGGATGGCAACTGGGGCGTATGTGGCCAGTACTTCTGTTCCAAGATCATTATGTGCATAGAAGACGGTATACATTGGTTCCGCCAGAAGGGCAATTCCAACTGCAGCAGGCACAGTCAGATACATCAGGACCTGGAACGTTTGGTCAAGCTGCCTCCTCATTCCCTTACGGTCGTTCTCCGTAAAAGCTTTCGTGATGCTTGGCACCAGCGTCAATGAAAAAGCCGTAGCCAGAGAAACTGGAATGATCACTAGCTTATGGGATTGGAAATTCAGCACTGAAAACGCCGTATTCGCTTCATTCTGGCTATTCCCAATTGCCATCATCGCTCTGTTGAAGGTCATCATATCAATAAACTGGAACAAAGGATTGGCAATCCCGACAAATACAAATGGCGCTGCATAAAGAAGGATTTCCTTATAAATGTCCTTCAAGGAAATATCCATCGTCTTTTTATCTTCTTCCAGCAATTTATCCAAATGCGGTTTTCTTTTGACCCAATACCAGCCAAGCACCCCAAGACTGCCGAGTGCACCTATGAACGCAGCAAACGTAGCTACGCTGACCGCGGTAACCATATCACCTTCAATTACGTTCAGAACAAAAAATGCACCTGCAAGGACGAAAACAATCCTTACAATTTGCTCTACCACTTGCGATACGGCTGATGGTCCCATCGATTGATGTCCCTGGAAGAAACCGCGGATCAAGCTCATGAATGGAACAACGATCAGCGCGAAACTGACTGCCCGTATCACCGTTGTCACATCTTCAGCCGTTATTTTCGCATTTTCTTCCCCACTAGTGTTCATGACTATATCAGCCAGACCCGGAGCCGTTACATACATGATCAGGAACGACAAAATGCCTGTCGCAAGCATGACAGCGACTCCTGATTTGAATAACTTCCTGCCGACGGCATACTCCTCAAGAGCATTATATTTTGCTATGAACTTTGAAACAGCCAGCGGCACACCGGCTGTGGCGATGCTTATGAAAATTGTATATGGAATGTAAGAGAACGAATATAGGGCGGTCCCATAATCTCCTACGATCGCAAAAAAGGGAATAACATAAAACAATCCCAGTACTTTGGATAAAATCGTGCCAATTGTCAGTATGAACGTCCCTCGTAATAGCTTAGATGACATATAATCCCTACTTTTCAATCTATAAAATAAAATCAGTTTACAAACTTGTATTTTACCATAAACACTATCCGGCACTATGATATTTATCAACGGATGCAGAAATTTCCTGCATTCCCTAGTTTACTCCTTCTTCAGCCTGACTGCCAGTTTTCAGGCTGAAGAGATTTGAATTTCTCAGTCAGGGAAATGTTTTTAAAGAAGAGATGCATTATAATAAGAAAAGTGCGCAACTGCATTTATAAATAGTGAAACGAAAAGTTGGTGAAGCAATGAAATACGATGTAATCGTCCTTGGCGGCGGGCCTTCTGGCTTGATGGCTGCGATTGCTGCTGGCGAGAAAGGTGCAAAGGTGCTGCTGATCGATAAAGGGGACAAGCTCGGCCGAAAGCTGGCCATCTCCGGCGGCGGACGCTGCAATGTGACAAATCGCCTCCCTGTCGATGAAATCATTAAACATATACCCGGAAACGGGCGATTCCTATACAGTGCCCTTTCGATTTTCAGCAATGAGGATATCATTTCATTTTTTGAAGGGCTCGGAATCAAGCTGAAAGAAGAGGACCATGGCCGGATGTTCCCAGTCACAGATAAAGCCCAATCGGTTGTCGATGCTCTTTTATCAAAGCTAAGAGAGTTAAAAGTAGAAATTAAGACAAATACTCCTGTGGCCGATGTGCATTACAGGGACGGAAAAGTTGATTCAGTGGAATTAAAAAATGGAGACAGGATTTTAGCAGACAGCGTGATCATCGCAGTAGGCGGGAAATCCGTTCCCCATACCGGTTCGACTGGTGATGGATACGCCTGGGCGGAAAAAGCAGGCCACACCATCACCACCCTGTTCCCTACAGAAGTGCCCGTAACCTCTTCTGAACCCTTTATTAAGGAGAAGATTTTGCAGGGGCTTTCCTTGAGAGGGATTGCGCTCAGTGTCCTGAACCCTAAAGGAAAGGCGCTTATCACACACAAGATGGACATGATTTTCACCCATTTCGGAATCAGCGGCCCTGCCGTGCTTCGCTGCAGCCAGTTCGTCGTCAAAGCGATGCAAAAGTGGAATCTGAAAGAGATCGTCATGTCCCTGGACGCTCTTCCTGACATGAAGGAAGAAGAATTGTTCCAGGAAATCAATAAGTTGATAAAAGCTGAGCCAAAAAAAGCGCTGAAAAATCTGCTTAAGGGACTTTTGCCTGAACGCTATTTATTGTTCCTGTTTGAGCGGAATGAAATTGACCCAGCAATGCAGGGCGGACAGCTGGGACATGAAAAGATCAGGAACTTTGCGAGTTCGGTGAAACAATTCGAGTTCAAAGTCAACGGCACTCTGCCGCTTGATAAAGCATTCGTCACCGGCGGCGGCGTATCCGTCAAAGAAGTCGAGCCGCAAACAATGGCATCCAAGAAAGCAGAAGGACTATATTTCTGCGGGGAAATCCTCGATATCCACGGATATACAGGAGGATACAATATCACATCCGCGCTAGTTACCGGAAGGCTCGCCGGAACCAATGCAGCTGGATTTGCGCTGAGGAAATAGAGATTTGTATTTAGTGTCCACACGCACTTTGCGTGGTGGACACTTTTTTTGTTTTTTTCTGTTTTTCTGTCCGTCATGGGATTGATGAAGGACACTTTTTCTCGGTTTCCATCCGTTTTTGTCCGTCATGGACCTGATGACGGACACTTTTGCTAGGTCTCCATCCGTTTTTGTCCGTCATGGACCTGATGACGGACACTTTTTCTCGGTTTCCACCAGCTTTTGGCCATCATAGACTGGATGACGGACATTTTTGCTAGCTCTCCATCTATTTTTGTCCGTCATGGACCTGATGACGGACACTTTTGTTCGGTTTCCACCAGCTTTTGGCCGTCATAGACTGGATGACGGACATTTTTGCTAGCTCTCCATCTATTTTTGTCGGTCATGGAGCTGATGACGGACACTTTTGTTCGGTCTCCATCAGCTTTTGTCCATCATGGCTTGGATGACGTACACTATTCCCCGTTAGTACCTTGTCACGAATCTTTTTCACATAAAAACAGAGCCTGATTCAAGGCTCAGGCTCTGTATACAATCATGGCTGAAAAACAGTAAATCTGCTCTTCATCCTCTTCTTCAGGTATGACCGCGACATTGTATTTAATGTCGAGCAGTTTTTTTTCATCTAGTTTTTCAAGAAACACGTTCATATCCTGTTCGAGATCTTTTTCATGCTCATGATCAAACACTCTGACCTGGATCAAGGTAATCTTCCTTCCTTTTTACCATCCATTCTGGCCAGATTTTCAGAATTTTATAATTATGGGCGCTTTGTTTCTCCGCCCCAGCTCATCATGCCGCCAACCATGTTACGGACTTTGTAGCCTTGCTCGTTCATGTAGTGGCAGACATTGCCGCTGCGTGCGCTTGAACGGCAGATGAAGATATATTCCTTGTCCTTGTCGAATTCGTTCATTCTTTCAGGGATTTCGCCCATTGGGATGTGCTTGGCTCCAGGGATCATGCCGGATTCAACTTCGTCATGTTCACGTACGTCAACCATTTCAAGCTTTTCGCCTGCTTCCAGTTTCTTTTGAAGCTCTTCAGTTGAGATTGTTTCAATTTTATTCATAAGTCATTTCCTCCAATTTCCAATAAAATTTATCCTTATTATTCAAGGATCCAATACCATATTGTATTTTCCCCTATTTATTATATAAAAACTCTTTTTATAATACAAAGGAAAAACCTCATGGGGTATTTCAATTTTATAAAACAAAGGACCGCAAAAGCGATCCTTTGCAAAACGTATTAGTTAGCGACAATGTTGACAAGCTTTCCTGGTACTGCGATCACTTTGCGGACTGTCTTACCGTCGATTTGTTCTTTAACGGTATTATCGCCCATAGCAATCTGCTCAAGAGTCTCTCTGTTGGCATCGGCAGGTACCATCATTTTTGCTTTGATTTTGCCGTTCACCTGGACAACGATTTCGACTTCGTCATCAACAAGCTTGGCTTCATCATATGCTGGCCATGCTGCATAGGTGATAGACTCGCTGTGCCCAAGCTTTTCCCAAAGCTCTTCTGTGATATGCGGTGCAATCGGAGCAAGCATTTTCACAAATCCTTCTACATATCCCTTAGGAAGTTCCTCAGCTTTGTATGCTTCGTTGATGAAGACCATCATCTGTGAGATCGCTGTGTTGAAACGAAGTCCTTCATAGTCTTCTGTTACTTTTTTAACCGTCTGGTGGTAGACTTTTTCAAGGTTTTGGTTTTCCACATCCTTGATCTTCGAGCTCAGGCTTCCGTTTTCATCGACGAACAGGCGCCAGATACGGTCAAGGAATCGGCGTGATCCATCAAGTCCATTTGTTGACCATGCAATCGATGCCTCCAGCGGTCCCATGAACATTTCGTAAAGGCGAAGTGTATCCGCACCGTGGCTTCCGACGATTTCATCCGGGTTGACGACATTGCCTTTTGATTTACTCATTTTTTCATTATTTTCACCAAGGATCATCCCCTGGTTGAAAAGCTTCTGGAATGGCTCTTTCGTATGGACAACACCCACATCGTAAAGAACCTTGTGCCAGAAACGAGCGTAAAGCAAGTGAAGTACTGCGTGCTCCGCGCCTCCAATGTAAATATCGACAGGCAGCCATTGCTTTAATTTTTCTTCATCGGCAAGCGCCTGATCATTCTTCGGATCGATGTAGCGAAGGTAATACCAGCAGCTGCCAGCCCATTGCGGCATGGTGTTCGTTTCCCTGCGGCCCTTTTTGCCTGTTTCAGGGTCAACCACATTCACCCAGTCAGCGATATTGGCAAGCGGGGACTCGCCTGTGCCTGATGGCTTGATTTCAGTTGTTTTAGGAAGGACAAGTGGCAGCTGATCATCTGGAACTGCTGTCATTGTGCCATCTTCCCAGTGGATGATTGGAATCGGCTCACCCCAGTAACGCTGGCGGCTGAACAGCCAGTCGCGAAGGCGATATGTGACCTTCTTTGTACCAATGCCTTTTTCTTCAAGCCAGGCAATCATCTTGCTGATGGCATCTTCCTTATTCATGCCGTCAAGGAATTCAGAGTTTACATGATCACCGTCGCCAGTATAGGCTTCTTCCTGGACGTTTCCGCCGGCTACAACTTCCTTGATTTCCAACTCGAATTTTTTAGCAAACTCGTAGTCGCGCTCGTCATGCGCAGGAACTGCCATGATTGCGCCAGTTCCGTATGACGCAAGAACATAGTCTGCGATCCAGATTGGCATTTTTTCGCCGTTTGCTGGATTGATCGCATAAGCCCCGGTGAAGACTCCAGTTTTGTCTTTTGCTAAATCGGTACGCTCAAGATCGCTCTTGCTCTTGATTTCATCAATATATTTTTCTACTGCAGCTTTTTGTTCAGAAGTAGTGATTTTATCAACCAATTGATGCTCTGGTGCAAGCACCGCGTAAGTTGCGCCGAACAGTGTATCCGGACGGGTTGTGAAAACCGTGAATGTTCCCTCATGTCCTTCGATGTTGAAAGTGATTTCCGCACCTTCTGAACGGCCAATCCAGTTGCGCTGCATATCCTTCAGGCTCTCCGGCCAATCAAGTAAATCAAGATCCTCAAGAAGACGGTCTGCATACGCAGTGATCTTCAGCATCCATTGCCTCATCGGACGGCGTTCCACCGGATGTCCGCCGCGCTCGCTTTTACCATCGATTACTTCTTCGTTCGCTAAAACTGTTCCAAGTGCCGGGCACCAGTTAACAGCGACTTCGTCAATGTACGCTAGCCCTTTTTCATAAAGCTTAAGGAAAATCCACTGAGTCCACTTGTAGTATTCAGGGTCAGTCGTGTTGACTTCGCGGTCCCAGTCGTATGAAAAGCCTAATGCCTTGATCTGGCGGCGGAACGTGTTAATGTTCTTCTCCGTAAATTCTGCCGGGTCATTCCCTGTATCAAGTGCATACTGCTCTGCCGGCAGTCCGAATGCGTCCCAGCCCATTGGATGAAGGACGTTGAATCCCTGCATCCTTTTCATGCGGGAAAGGATGTCTGTTGCCGTATATCCTTCCGGGTGTCCAACGTGAAGGCCGGCACCTGATGGATACGGGAACATATCAAGCGCGTAAAACTTCTCTTTCCCTTTATCTTCAGTTGTTTTGAACGTTTTGTTCTGTTCCCAATAAGCTTGCCATTTTTTCTCGATTTCCTGATGGTTGAAACTCATCGTCATGTCCTCCTGTTTGGTTTCGATTTATTTTAGCGGATGAATTTTTGCAAATAAAAAACTCCCGCCCCTGTAAAAAGGGACGAGAGGTTATGTATGATCTCCCGCGGTACCACCCAAATTAGTGTGTAACACTCGCTTCATTCATCCTTAACGCGGAAAACGGCAAACGCTACTTGTGTGTTCACGTCTGCGACTCAAAGGCGAGTTCATGATGGTCCCGTCTGGCTTGCACCAACCGCCAGCTCTCTTCCTCAGGTTTATCACCACTACTACTCCTTGTCGAAGTCTTTCATTATGATATAGGGATATTGTAATAAAATTCCCTTGCAGATGCAAGCAGGGAGGAAAATAAATGATTATAGAGAGTATTATACGAATAAGCCGGCTTGGCGGTGCGGGTCTTTATACCTGTTCATCATGCAAAATTAAATCCCCTTATGGATAAGTGCCCATCTCTGCAAATAGAGATGGGCCTTCAAAGATCACTTCTCGGTTTGTGCAGCTTCCAATAGCAGGTCCACAATATGCACGCCTCTCATTCTCTCAGAGAGTCCTTCGCGCTCAATTCCAAGCTTCATCTGCAGCAGACATCCCGGGTTTGCGGTTACAATCGTCGTTGCATGGGTGGCCTTTGCCTGAACCATTTTGGAGTCTAGTAACTGCATGGACATTTCACTTTCGACAATATTATAGATTCCTGCCGAGCCACAGCAACGGTCGGCATTCTGCATCTCGCTGAATTCTGCCCCTTTGATTGATTGCAGCAGCGTCCTGGGCGCTGAAGCTGTTTTCATCACATTGCGCAAGTGGCATGAATCCTGGTACGTAATAGTTTGCGGCGACAGTTCCAGCTTCACTTTTTCATGAAAACCGACCTCCATCAAAATCTGCGATATATCCTTGATTTTATCAGTAAAGGCCTGTGCCCTTTCCTTCCATTCCGGATCATCTTTAAGCAAGTGGTCATAGTCGATCAGGAAGGCGCCACAGCCTCCTGCATTCGTGATGATAAAATCGACTCCGGTATCCTCGAAGGCTTTAATGTTCCGCCTCGCAAGTGCTTTCGCATCTTCCTTTTCTCCGCTGTGTCCATGAAGCGCTCCGCAGCAGGCCTGATCCTTAGGGATGACAATTTCACATCCTGCGAGCTGCAAAAGCTTCATCGTCGCATTGTTAGTTTCGAGGAACATTGTATCCATCAGGCAGCCGCTGAAGAATGCGACCTTATGAGTCTTCGGGCCGATGGGCTCAAGAAGTTCAGGCCGATTTTTCATTTCCTTCATTGTCGGCACCTGAGGGAGTACTTTCTCCATCGTGGCGAGCGATTCAGGGAAAAGCTTCATCACTCCTATGCCGCGTGCAACCTTCTGCAGGCCGGAGCGCTGATAGAAGCCTATAAGGCCAGTCAGCCCCCTCATCCGCTCCTGGTGAGGAAAAAGTCCTTTGAAAACAGCTTTCCTTACCATTTTGACTGGTATTGAGAATTTCTTGTTTTGATTGACAATATCCCGGGCATCTTCAAGAAGATGTCCATAATTCACCCCGGACGGGCAGACCGGTTCACATGCCCGGCAGCCAAGGCAAAGATCAAGTGACCGCTCAAAATCTTCATCAGGTTCGATAAGGCCATCGACTACTGCCTTCATTAAAGCGATGCGGCCCCTGGGAGAATGCGATTCTTGATAGCCAGATTCGATATAGGTGGGACAAGTCGGCAGGCAGAACCCGCAGCGCATGCAGTTCAATAGCTCATCCTGGTTCATCTTTTCCTGGAATTGTGTCTGGATTCTTTGCTGTTCCTGTACCGTTGTCATTTTGTTACCACCACTCGTTTCCTGCTGTCTTTCGCAAAAATCTTTCCGGGATTCATGATATTGTTTGGATCGAGTGCCATTTTCACAGCCTTCATTGCTGCGATCCCTTCTTTTCCCAGCTTAAGCTCGAGATACGGTGCTTTCATGACCCCGACTCCGTGCTCGCCCGTAATTGTACCGCCAAACTCGATTGCCTTCTCAAAAATTTCCGCAAATGCCTTCTCGACCCGTTCCATTTCCTCATGATTGCGTGAATCAGTCGGACATGTAGGATGAAGATTTCCATCTCCTGCATGACCAAACGTGCAGATATCCAACTCATACTTTTTCGCGATTTCATTGATTGCATTGACCATTCTGGCAATCTCTGATCTTGGCACAGTGGCATCCTCCAAAATGGTCGTCGGCTTTAACCTGGCCAATGCAGATAGGGCACTCCTGCGCGCAGTCCTTAGTGCTTCCGCCTCAGCTTCAGATTGCGCCAGCTGCACAGACACAGCCTTTTCCTCTTTGCACACCTCGGCAATCCTGGCCATGTCACGCTCGACAACTTCAATCGGGCCATCCTGCTCGATCAATAGAACCGCTTCAACATCTGTTGGCAGCCCGATTTTGGCAAAATCCTCGACAACCCTTAAAGTCGGCTGATCAAGGAATTCCAGCGTAGCAGGGATGATTTTGCTCGCAAGGATCTTTGATACCGATTTAGCTGCCGCTCCAAGATCTTGATATAGAGCAAGCATCGTTTGTTTTGTCTCAGGCATCGGAATCAATTTAAGGATAGCTTCAGTAATGATGCCAAGCGTACCCTCGGAACCGACGAGCAACCTGGTAAAATCATATCCCGCGACATCCTTTGCCAGTTTCCCTCCTGTACGGATGATATCCCCATTTGGCAGCACTGCTTCAAGACCGATTACGTAATCCCTCGTCACCCCATACTTCAATCCGCGCAGGCCGCCGGAATTTTCGTTGATATTGCCGCCGATGGTTGATATTTTCATAGAGCCAGGATCTGGAGGGAAAAACAGCCCTTTTGGTTCCACCGCATTGATTAAATCAAGCGTTACCACCCCGGGCTGGACGGTGGCAGTCAGATTCTCTTCATCCACCTCAAGGATTTTGTTCATGTGTTTAAAAAGAAGCACGATTCCGCCTTCTGTCGGGCAAGTGCCTGCGCAAAGATTCGTCCCGGATCCGCGAGGCACAATCGGAATTTTATATTCATTGCAAAGTTTAACAACCTCAGATATCTCCTGTTTGTTCCGCGGACTTACAACGGCATCCGGCATTGATTGAAAGTTAGGTGTTGCATCATATGAATAGACCAGCCGACCCGTTTTGGAATCATCAAAATTAGCAGCAGTTACGATTGTGATTATTTTTTCTTTCACTGTGTTTGGAAGCATGAAAGTTCCCCCTAAAATAGATAAATAAAGCCAGGCTTCTTTTCAAACTGAAAGAAGCCTGGAATTTTTCTTGTAAATTTTTCACTTATCTTTATGGAATCATCCAGGACAGGACGCTATTTTGCAGGAATGTAAGAATTCCGACCAGCGTCACAAGGAACAAACTGTGTTTGATCGTGAAGCGGAACAGTTCGGATTCTTTTCCAGCAAGACCTACTGCTGCACAGGCGACGGCAATCGACTGCGGCGAAATCATTTTTCCGGTTACACCTCCCGAAGAGTTCGCTGCCACAGCAAGGATCGGATCCATGCCAACGGAAGTCGCGGTGATTTTCTGCAGGTTTCCGAATAAAAGGTTAGCAGATGTATCAGAACCAGTGATGAAAACGCCAAGCCATCCAAGGAATGGAGAGAAGAATGGGAACAGGACAGCACCAGTTTTTGCAAGCGTCATGCCAAGTGTCGTGCTCATCCCGGAAGCATTTGTCACATAAGCGAATCCCACGACCGAACCGATGGTGATGACAGGATACTTTAATTCATTCAGCGTCTCTCCAAAGGTAGCAGCCCAGTTTTTCCAGGAGATGCCGACAACGAATTTAGTAAGTATAGCGGCGATCAAAATCGCTGTCCCTGCGGCTCCGAGTACCTCCAGTTTAAATACGGCAGCAATCGGGGCGCCTTCAGAATTGATGATTCTGTTATTCAAGAAAGGTACTTCCGGTGCATATGTCAGTGAATGTCCTAAAGAGTTGATTGCCTTTAAAATCGAATTTGTTCCTTCATAATGGCCTATCAGGGCAAGCTTGATGGAAGGGATGCCCCATACAGAAATGATTGCAGTCAAAATAAGGAATGGGGACCAGGCTTTGAAAACTTGTGCCCCCGTATTCTGCTGTTTTGTTTTTACTGGCAGATTAACAGCTGATGTGGCTGCCATTTCCTCTTCTGCATCAAATCTGAAAATAGTCTTTGGCTTCCAGAACTTGAGGAAGATTGCCAGCGCGAACAATGAAACAAGCGCTGATAAAATGTCAGGCAGCTCCGGTCCAAGGAAGTTTGATGCCACGTATTGAGTAAGTGCAAATGAAACTCCGGAAACGAGGACAGCTGGCATTACTTCCATTGCCCTTTTGAACCCTGCCATGATCACGACCAGGTAGAATGGGATAAAGACAGATAAGAATGGCAGCTGTCTGCCGACCATTTTTGAGATTTCCATCGCCGGAATGCCGGTAGGGCCTTCAACAGCAATAATCGGAATACCAATCGCACCAAATGCAACTGGTGCTGTGTTGGCGATCAGGCAAAGTCCTGCAGCGTAAAGCGGCCTAAAACCCAATCCCACCAAAAGAGCAGCCGAAATCGCTACCGGTGCTCCAAAGCCAGCGGCACCTTCAAGAAATGCCCCGAATGAGAACGCTACCAAAAGTGCCTGCAAGCGGCGGTCTTCTGTTATAGACAGTACTGAATTGCGGATAATGTCAAACTGGCCAGTTTTAACTGTCAGCTTGTACAAAAATACGGATGTAATGATGATCCAGCCAATCGGGAGGATACCATACACTGCCCCCTGTGAAGCTGACATCAAAGCCATTCCCGCAGGCATTTTAAAAGCAACAATTGCAATAAGCAAGGCAACAGCAAGTGTTGTCAGGCCCGCTATGTACCCCTTCATCTGTTTGATAGCAAGTGCCCAGAAGAAATATAAAATCGGAATCAGTGCGACGATTGCGGACAAGGCCAGGTTATCCCCTACCGCTGTGAAATTTTGTGTGAACGACATACTTTACCCCCTGCTTTGATGATTTTTCTTTTAAAAACATTTTCCAGCTTAAAGTCATCAAGTAATCGCTTACATATAATGATAAGGTCATCTGATGACTAGGTCATTAACTAATTTGAATTATAGAATGGACTTTACAAAATTATCAATATATTTTTTGAAATTTAGTAAAATATAATCAGAAGCGAGTACGGTTCTTTAAATTGAAATTTCCCGCTTATAGTGATAAACAATATTACAGAGCTGAGGAAAAATTGTATAATGGGAGTCAAGAGAACGAACTTTGGAGGCTTTACTTTGCAATATAAAAGAATCAAACCTAAAAAGATATATGAAGAAGTTGCCGAAACAATCCATGGCATGATCAGGTCTGGACAACTGAAACCAGGCGATAAACTGGATTCGGTCCAGCAGCTGGCTGAGAATTTCCATGTAGGGCGCTCTGCCATCAGGGAGGCATTGAGTGCCTTAAGAGCTATGGGACTCATTGAAATAAAGCAAGGAGAAGGGACATATGTCAGGGAATTTGAAACTGAACAAATCAGCTTCCCCCTTTCCACTGCTATACTGATGAATGTCCATGATACGGCGCATCTTCTGGAAGTGAGGAAGATCCTGGAAGCCGGCACTGTTTTTTCAGCAGCAAAAAAACGGACTGAAAAGCAGCTGCAGACAATGAGAGAGGCGCTGGAGGAAATGAAACATGCTAACGGCGATGAGGAGCTTGGAGAAAAAGCGGATCTGCAATTCCATTTGGCGATTGCCGAAAGTTCGCATAATCCGCTGCTGATCAGCTTGATGAACCATGTTTCCGGCTTGATGGGCGAGACGATGAAAGAAACACGCCGGCTCTGGCTTTACTCGAAACAAACAACGACCGCCCGGCTTCATGATGAGCATTATGCCATCTACGAGGCAATACATGCGCAGGATTCCGAAGAGGCAAGGAATTTGATGCTAAACCATATCGAGAGTGTGGAAGACATTCTCCATAAATACATTAAACAGGCAAAAACAAAACCAACACTCTAACCACATTTCTCACCTGGAAGTGTGGTTTTTATTTTATGATTAAAATTCAATCTTTCACACAAAATTTTCTGAAACCCCTTTCATAGAGAGATATTTTTGTAGTACTATTAATTTCAAATACAGTATTCAGGTCATCAGATGACCTGTTAATTATCATTCAGGAAAGAGGTTGGACAATGAAGGTAACCCTTTTTGCTACTTGTTTGGTCGATATGTTCCAGAGCAGTGCGGGCAAAGCAACAGTCGAACTGCTGGAGCGGCTTGGCTGTGAAATCGATTTTCCGGAATCACAGGTTTGCTGCGGTCAGCCAGCTTATAACAGTGGATATGTGAAAGAAGCAAAAGAAGCAATGAAATCTATGATCGATACATTTATTGATGCTGAATACGTCGTATCCCCTTCCGGTTCATGCATTACCATGTTCCGTGAATATCCTCATGTCTTCAAGGGAGATCCCGTTTGGGAACCAAAAGCGAAGAAACTTGCGGCCAAATCCTATGAATTGACGCAATTCATTGTAAATGTCTTAAAGATTGAAGATGTCGGGGCCAGCTTTCAAGGCAAGGTTACCTATCATACATCCTGCCACATGACGAGATTGTTAGGTGTCAAAAAAGCCCCTATGATTCTATTAAGCAATGTCAAGGGCCTCGAGTTCACAGAACTTCCGGGCAAGGAGCAATGCTGCGGCTTCGGCGGGACCTTCTCCGTCAAAATGGCCCAGATTTCCGAGCAAATGGTTGATGAAAAGGTTCGGCATGTAGAAGAAACGGGTGCCGAATATTTGATCGGAGCTGATGCTGGCTGCCTGATGAACATTGGAGGCCGCATCGAAAGGCAAGGAAAACCAATCAAGGTGCTTCATATAGCAGAAATATTGAACAGCCGATAAATCTTGGAAAAGGGGGAATTTCCTATGCCAATGAAAATTGGATCAGATAATTTTAAAGAGCGTGTGGACCAGGGTATAAATGATTCATTCATGAGGGGCGCAGTTGCCGGAGCCCAGGAGCGGATGGGCACCCGGAGACAGGATGTTACTGAAGAAATGGGAAACTGGGAAGATTGGCGCAGCCATGGCGAAGAAATCCGCCAGCATGTCCTCGAAAATCTTGACTTTTACCTTGAACAGCTCAGTGAGAACGTTGCAAAGCGCGGCGGCCATGTTTTCTTTGCACAGACTGCCGAAGACGCTAATGAATATATAAAAGGCGTTGTCGAAAAAAAGAATGCAACAAAAATCGTAAAATCCAAATCAATGGTCACGGAAGAAATCAGTTTGAACACAACGCTTGAACAGGCTGGTTGCACCGTTGTAGAAACGGACCTTGGCGAATACATCCTCCAGGTTGATGACCATGATCCGCCATCACATATTGTCGTTCCTGCCCTGCATAAAAACAAGGAGCAAATCAGGGACGTTTTTACAAAGAAGCTTGGCTATCAAAAAACGGAAAAACCGGAAGAACTGGCCTGGCATGCACGCGAAATGCTCCGGCAGGAATATTTGACAGCAGATATCGGGATTACCGGCTGCAATTTTGCCGTTGCCGAGACAGGCTCCTTCAGCCTTGTGACCAATGAAGGAAATGCCGACCTCGTTACCTCCCTCCCAAAAACCCAAATCACGGTTATGGGGATGGAGCGGCTTGTTCCCACATTCGAGGAAATGGAAGTGCTCGTAAGCCTGTTGACAAGAAGCGCTGTCGGCCAGAAGCTGACAAGCTATATCACTGTACTGACTGGTCCACGGGAAGATCATAATGTCGATGGTCCTGAGGAATTCCACCTCGTCATCGTCGATAATGGACGCTCAAAAATTCTTGGAGGCGAATTCCAGTCTGTCCTCCAATGTATCCGTTGCGCTGCTTGTATCAATACTTGCCCGGTTTACCGACATGTCGGCGGACACTCTTACGGTTCGATTTATTCAGGGCCGATCGGAGCTGTTCTATCGCCGTTGCTCGGAGGATACGATCAGTATAAGGAGCTTCCCTATGCTTCCACCCTTTGCGGAGCCTGTACCGATGTTTGTCCTGTAAAAATACCCCTTCACCAGCTATTGCATAAACATCGGCAGGTAATTGTCGAGGAGGAAGGAAAAGCGCCTATTTCCGAGAAACTCGCCATGAAGGCTTTCGGTCTTGGAGCCGCATCCCCGATGCTGTACAAACTGGGGTCAAAGGTTGCTCCTGCAGCGATGAATCCATTCACAACCGGCGATAAAATTTCAAACGGCCCCGGCCCATTGAAAGCCTGGACTGAGATCAGGGAATTCCCTGCCCCGAATAAAGAAAGATTCAGAGACTGGTTCAAAAACAGGGAAAAAGGAGGCAATGAATCATGACAGGAACAATCCAAAACCGTGAAGCGTTTTTAAATAATATCGCAAGTTCGCTCGGAAGAAACCGTATAACCGGCAACATCAAGCCGCCAGTCTGGAAGCACGGTCCGCAGGATGAAGTTTTAAAGGATGCGACACCAGATGAATTGATTGATGTCCTGAAAACTCAATGTCTTAAAATCCACACAAGCCTGGTCATGACAGATGCCAAGAATCTGCCTGAAACCTTGAATGAAGTTGTAACCAACTATGGAGGCGGACCGGTCGTTTCCTGGAAGGATGACCGATTCGCAAAATGGGGTCTTGACTCCCTGATGAAGCAAGAATGGCCTTCGAAAAACATCGAAGTCTATGAATGGGACCATACAAAAGGCAAGGAAAACATCCGCCAGGCTGAAAGAGCGAATGTCGGACTCACCATCAGCGAAATGACCCTCGCTGAGTCAGGGACAGTCGTATTATTAAGCGATAAAGATAAAGGCCGGACCGTCAGTTTCCTGCCTGCCACTTATATTGCACTCATTCCAAAGAGCACAATTGTGCCAAGGATCACCCAGGCTGCCCGCAAACTTCGGGAGATGCACCTTTCCGGCAAGCAAGTTGCATCTTGCGTCAATTTCATCACCGGACCGAGCAACTCAGCCGATATCGAATTGAACCTTGTCGTCGGAGTTCATGGACCTGTTAAAGCGACATATATTGTGATCGAGGATTTATAGTTTTTAAGTTTTAAAGCCGGTCTCCCAAAAAGGAAGCCGGCTCATTTTTTCGTAAATTGCACATTAACCCAGTTATATTACAAGCTCCAACTGCTAATTGCATGGTTATCCCCGAATTGCACCGGCATCCTTATATTGGAAATAAAAACCGATCCTCAATTAGAACCCTGAGTATTATTGAACCGTATACCCTCCATCTATGACGGCGGCCTGGCCGGTGATTCCTTTTGCAGCATCACTGGCCAGGTATTGAACATAACTGGCGATTTCCTCGACAGTCAGCAAGCGTTTCTGCGGCACGAGCGGAAAAATGACTTCTTCGAGCACTTTTTCAAGTGGGACATTCCTTGTCTCCGCCAGGCTTGATAGCTGATTGCGGACCAATGGAGTATCGACATATCCCGGGCAGACGGCGTTGACGGTGATCCCGTGCTCTGCGGTTTCAAGTGCAGCTACCTTCGTCAAACCAATGACCCCATGCTTGGCACTGTTATAAGCTGCCTTACCAGCAAACCCCACTAGCCCATTGATTGATGCCATGTTGATTACCCGGCCAAAACCTTGCTTTTTCATGACCGGCAATACATGTTTCAAGGCTACAAACGGGGCTGTGAGCATTACTTTTATCAGCAATTCAAATTTTTCCGTTGGGAAGTCTTCAATCATGGATACATATTGCAGACCTGCATTGTTGATAAGAACATCGACACGGCCAAAGTGGTCGACGCATTTCACAACTGCCTGCTCAATGTCTTTTTCGCTGGTAACATCACATTTCCAGCCAGCAGCTTCGAATCCTGATTCACGCAAACAAGCTGCTGCTTCTTCCACCGTTCCTTCCTGTAAATCCGTTAAAAATACCTTCCCGCCCTGTTCAGCAAAACTTTTTGCGATCTCATACCCGATTCCCTGGGCGGCACCGGTTATCAGGACTACTTTATCTTTTACCATCGGGAAGCTCCTTTCCTTAAATACCTAATCCTAGTGTAAATAGAACAATCGCGATTGCCACACCAATCAGCGGTACAATGACGGTCACTGCTGCCACTGGATTGTAGGCATCCTGATGGGACTCGCCGCAAATCGCCCTGACAGTCGTGACCACATAACCATTATGCGGCAGAGAATCTAGCGCTCCCGAGGAAATGGCCGCTACCCTGTGCAATGCTTCCGGATTGACGCCCATATCCATATAGTGAGGTGCAAGTAATGGAAGTGCAATTGCCTGACCTCCGGAAGCCGAACCAGTCATCCCGGCAATGACACTGACGGCAATCGCCGCTCCGATCAACGGGCTTCCAGGTATATTCGTCATCGCATCAACCGCTGTCTGGAAAGCCGGAACTGCCTTCGCCACGCCGCCAAATCCTACAACGGCAGCAGTGTTGCCGATCGCTATCAAAGCGCCCATCGTGCCTTCTGATAGTGCTTCCCAGAAATTTTTGAAGTACTTGCGATTTAGCAAATAAGCGGATACAACCCCGCCAAGCAGAGCTATGATGAGTGCTGATTGTTTTAATGAGTCATGGAAAACGAATGAAATTACTAACACCACAACCAAAGGAATCAGTCCCATCAAAGGATGTGGCAACTCTCGTTTTTCCAACATTGGATCGGTCTTCCTCGCTTCAAATTTCTCTCCTTTTGCGATGGCTTTTGTGATCATTCGTTTCAGCCACCAGTATCCAAAGATCATCATAAAGACGGCAACGATGGCGCTGACCTCCCAGCCTGCAAGCGGAGAAGTATTGAGGAACTCAATCGGAATCCAGTTCTGGATTTCCGGAGAACCTGCAGAAGTCATTGTGAATGTAACCGAACCGAAGGCCAATGCAGCCGGAATGAAACGTCTTGGCAAATTGGCCTGCCTGAACAAGCTTAATGCCATTGGATAAACAGAAAATGCTACGACAAACAAGCTCACCCCGCCATATGTCAACACAGCGCAGGCAACGACAATCGCTAGCACGGCATATTTCATCCCCAGCTTCTCGACGATGAACTCAGATACGCTGTCTGCTGCGCCGCTATCTTCCATTACCTTTCCAAAAATCGCCCCAAGCAGGAACATCATGTACCATGCGGTAACGAAACCCGAAAAACCAGACATATAGTTCCCGACAAAGTTAGCCGCCCCTTCTTCAGCCAGCTGCGGAAACAGCGGCATCCCGCTGAACACAGCTACAAACAACGCGGAAATCGGCCCGACAATAAGCAGGTTCATCCCTCTCATCGTCAGGTAAATCAATAAAGCCAGACCGCCAATCAATCCAATCATACTCAGCATTCTTTTTTCCCCCTTGTTATGTTAAAGTGAACAACTAAAAAAAACTGCCCTCCTTGCCAAATGTGATGGTAACGCTTACAAAAGACTAGAATAAAATTGCTGTATTATCTTATTGCAACTATCGTGCCAACTTTTCGAACCAGGCGGATCGGTATGTATTCATAATTTTCAGTCACCCTTTTCCGGATTTCCGGACTCTAGCATTCTTCTATTCCTTTTACTTAATAGGAATCTGTTTTTTTGAGCTGTGCTTTTCCCACTGATAAACACCATTCATACAGTGGGAACCCTTTTAAATATTGCTAGAAAACAGGGAAGTCCGGAAACTCGGACAGCATTCCAAGTTTCCGGACTACAAGAGACCGTATTTATTCAATTTTTCATAAAGTGTTGATTTGCTGATCCCCAGCTCCCTGCCCATCAGCATTTTGTCGTCATTATTCCTTTCAAGACTTTGCTTCAATACCCATTTTTCTGTTTCTTCAACAATATCTTTTAGCTTCTTGTTCTTGAATCGATAAATCGCTGTCTGTGATTGCAGGTAATCCGGCAAAGAATCCAGCGTAATTTGTTCTCCTTTAGTCAAATGAACGGCAGCTTCGATGACATTTTGCAGTTCACGGATATTCCCCGGCCAACTGTATGATTTCAGGATTTCCATCACATTTCTTTCCATTCCTGCAATCCGCTTGCCTAACCGGTTTGTGACCTTTTCGATAAAATAGGCGATCAGAAGGTTCAAGTCCTCCGCACGTTCTCTTAATGGAGGGACGCTGAAAGGGACGACATTGATCCGGTAAAATAAATCCTCCCTGAATCGTTTCTCCTCGATCATGTTCTCAAGCGGCCTGTTTGTGGCAGCAATGATCCTTACATCAACTGAAACTGGTTTAGTAGAGCCAATCGGTTCAATCTCTCCATCCTGCAAGGCACGCAACAGTTTTACCTGCATGCTCAGCGGCATGTCGCCAATCTCGTCAAGGAAGAGGGTGCCGCCATTTGCCAGCTGGAATTTCCCCTTTTTCCCGCCTTTTTTCGCGCCTGTAAAAGCTCCTTCCTCATAGCCAAACAACTCGGATTCTAGCAGGTTTTCGGGGATTGCTCCGCAGTTTACCTTGATGAAAGGCTTCTGGCTCCGGCTGCTTAACTGGTGGATGCTGTGGGCAAACAATTCCTTCCCTGTGCCGCTCTCTCCCCTGATCAAAATTGAAATATCGCTGTTTGACACCATTTTCACTTTCTCTTTTAAACTGACAATCTGCTGCGACTCGCCAAGGATGTCATCGAGCGTATATTTCACGCCAGAATCAATTTTTTGAATGTAGGGCTGCATTCTCGTGAGCAGGCTTTTTACATGGCTGTCCATTTTCATCCATTCCTGTGTGTCCCTGAAGAAGACAGTGCCGAACGCTGCAACTACCTCGCCATTTTTGATGATGGGCACCCTGTTGGCAATCATGTAATTGCCTTTGATATATTGCAGGTCGGCCAGTTCTTCCTGGCCGGTCTTGGCCACAATATGCATCCTGGTATTCTCGATCACTTGTGTCACATGCCGGCCAATCGTTTCTTCCCGATTGACTTCAAGGAATTCACAATAATTATGGTTGATATAAATGATCCTTCCTTCTTGATCCACGACCACAAGCCATTCAAATGCATTCTCGACGATAGTTTCAATAATGTCCGCAGGGATATGTAAAAGCTTTGTATTCATAATCCGCCACCTGGTTTTTCTTTTGATTTTATCACATTTTTCTGAAAATAATAACGGATTCAAAAAAAGCACCTGAAAAGGCGCTTTCGTCTACATTAACTGCATGGTCGTGATGCAGGTCGCATCGTTTTCAAAAGTGGATATTTCTGATTCAACACTTTTACCGTCATATCCAATCTTTGTTTTGTACTTTTTATCACGCGGAAGCCATAAATCGATGAAGCCGTTCGGCTGGGACATCATCTTCTCGTCAACAACTACGTTTCCTTCCTCATCCTCAATATATACATCAAACTCTTTTTCAACCAATTCACCTTGACAACCTGTCAAGCTATGATTCGTTCAAGGATGGGTTTGATTTTCATAAGGTGCGATTGAGACGAAGAAGTCTTCTTCTGAGATGTCATAGACTTGCTTGTCCCCTTCACTGTCAGCAATCGTCAGCTCATGTGAGGTGATGGATGCCTTGTGGTCCTTGTTTTTGCCCGCGCTGTAATCACTCACCAATTCCTTGATGTTTTGTTGTTGTTTTTCAGGTTCAGCAGATTTTTCTCCGCCATTGCAGGCAGTTAACAGTCCTGCAGCCAAAAACGCCATTCCTAGAATTTTAAATTTCAACCCATTCACCCCCTTATCTTTCAAAGTATGATTATATCATAATCCCACATTCCTATATTAGATGCAAAATATGCATTTTTTATCGAGAAAAAATGCATATTTTGTGACTGATTAGAAAGGGAGCTGGACCCCCTTCGGCCCAGCTCCCTGTTGTTTTTTAGGCTTGTGCTGCACGTTTTGAGATTCTTTTAACTTTGCGTTTGTGCAGCAACATTATGAGATACCTTCATTTTCCGGTCGTAAACAAGTGTAGTGAAAATCCCGATAAACATGATCGCAATCAGGATTGCGAATAACATGGGCATACCGTACAGGTCGACAAGGATTCCGCCCATAAGCGGGCCAATCATCCTTCCGCCCGTAGCGGTACTGTTGACGATTCCCTGGTAAAAGCCTTCCCGTCCTTTTGGCGCCAGGTCATTTGCAATGGTCGGAACGGCCGGCCAGATCAGCATTTCCCCAATCGTCAGGATCACCATGCCAGCAACGAAGCCAGAGAACGCTTGAGCTCCCGCAGCCACTGCATAGGAAACCATGAAGATGACCATTCCGATGATGATCTGCAGCTTCAGCTTATTCTGGAACGGCTTGATCAGCCTGTTCACAATTGGCTGGCCAAGGACGATCAATGCGCCGTTAATTGTCCAGAGAATGCTGTATTGGTTCAAGGAAATATTCAATTCCTGAGTATAAGCTGCAATCGTTGTTTGCCATTGTACGTACCCCACCCAGCAAAGCAAATAGCCAACAGACAGGATCAAAAGAGCATACAGCTTAGTATGGCTTTTTACCGCGCCGTTTTCCTGGAGGACGTTCGTTTGCATCGCAGCCCTGGTGTCGATGCTGCGATAGCCCAAAATAGCAATCACCATGAAAATCAGGTACATAGCTACGTTCGCTATGAAAATCAGCTGGAATGAATAGGATGCGACAAGCCCGCCAAGCGCTGCCCCAACCGCGACCCCAAGATTCTGAGCCACATAAATAGCGTTGAATGCTTTGCGGCCACCCTCTTTCCAGACCGACCCAGCCATTGCATACATAGCCGGAAAGACGATTCCAGAACCAAAGCCAACCAATGTCAAAAAGAAAATATACTGCGGCCAGCCAGGCCAAAAAGTCAAGCCAAGCAGTGCCAAAATGGTGATGCTGATTCCAAGAATGATAGATTTGTAGCCGCCGATTTTATCAAAAAGACTCCCGCCAAAAAGATTGCCGATGACGCTGGCAGCTGAATTCAGCATCAATACGATTCCAGCAACAGACAATGATTTGCCGAGGTGCTCATGTATATAGATTGTGTTCAAAGGCCATAAAAAAGAGGAACCAGTAACATTGACTGCCATCCCGATAATCAAAAGCCACAAGGCTCTAGGCATCATATAACGCCTTCTTTCACTAAATTAATTTCGAAAAAACAAAAAGCGAAAGCGCCTCGTTCAGCCCCGACAAGCACTGGAGGGCCGACCGGTGAAGTCGTTCTTTGACTTCATTGGGCGGACCGAAATCGAAAAGAATAGCCGACTGCCCAGAAACGCAGAAACTGGAGACTCCGACAAAGAAGCGCTTTTTGCTTCTGCAGGCGGAGTTGAAGTTTCGGAGTTTCTAGGAGGCGACACTAGACAAGTGACTCGAGGGGCTAGGCGCTGGAGCTGGATTAAGAAAAACATATATAGTTATCCAAACAGTATATAAATTAAATTTCCAATGCAATACCAAAGTAATTTTAGTGGTTTTTATCGTGGGTTGCAATAGGAATTTATACAGGGATTTGAAATTAATTTTCTATTTTTTTGGTAGTGAAATTGGAAAAAATATTTGATTATTTCCAGTTCGCGGAATTACCTGTGATTTTCGCGGAATTGGGTTGTTCTTTCGCGGAATCTAGTAGTGTTTTCGCGGAATTGAAGCTTAATAACATAGGATTTTTCTTGAATTGTAGACTTTATTCGTGGAACCAAGCAAAACTTACCCCAAATCAATGCAGAATCCAGACGTGTTTTTATCAAATCAAACGGTGTTTTCGCCCGATTCCATTTAATCAATAAAAAAACTAATCAAGGATGATTGACACTTCTCATGTTTTCTGCAAAACTAAAGAAAACACCGTACAAACTAGCATTTGCACAGTGTTTTCCTATTTATCTATTCTCTAAATTTACTATTCTCTATTTTTTTGGAGCTGGCTGTTGGGCCGGGAAGTAACTGTTGATTGCTTTGTCTTTCTTCTTGAAGTTATCTTTTTCGTCGTAAACAGCCTTCTTCACCTTTTCAATCTCTGTCTTGACCTCTTCTAAATTGACGCCTTTTTTGGTCAATTCTTCGATGGCAATATTGATGGCTGCGTTTGATTCTTCAGTCGAAATCCTCAATGAATCCATTGATCCCTGCGGATTATGGAAACCAGCCGAACTTTCAGCCGCTACGATATCCCAGAACCATTGTCCTTTTCTGATATGCTCCTGAGCCTGCTTTATTTTTTCTTCGCTTACTCCTGATGTGATCATCTTATTCACGTAATAGTGTGAGGTAATCGAAATATCCTCGGCCTTATGAAGGGCTTCCATATGAGTATCCTGAATACCGATTACGCGTTCTTTCAGCTCATCCATATCCCTGTTGGTATGGCAGGTTGCGCAGGATTGATCCATTGTCTTCAGAGGCGATGTCCACCAGTGTGAACTGATTTTCTTTTTGCCGTCTACTCTGTCATATGGCATGTGACAGTCTGCACATGTGACTCCAGCCTCGCCATGCGGACCTTCGATATGTGTCTCAAAGTCAGGGTGCTGGGATTTCAGCATTGGCGTTCCGGAAATATTGTGAACCCAGTCTTTCTCAAAACCTTGTTCCTTGGCAGTTGTCTCATAGTATTCATACATATCTTCAGGCTTGAATCCATTCGCCCAAGGATAGGTAACTTCACTATTGTCAGCTGCAAAGTAGTACTCTACGTGGCACTGTCCGCAAACATAGTTCCTCATGTCATTCTTTGTTGGGTTGGACATGTCGATGCCCTGTGATTCCATTGCCTTGATGAAGCTTGGGCGTGTGACGCGCAAATCCATCGTCTGCGGATCATGGCAGTCTGAACAGCCGATTGGCGAATGGCCCATTGCTTCTGCTTTCGGCCAGATGTCTTTGTTAAAATTGCCGCTCCAGTAATCGTCACCCATTTCCTCGATCATGTGCGGTACGGCAGTCGATTTACATGTCAAGCAGGAACCGACCGACTTGTCAGTGATCCTCGCGATCGCCCGGACGTCCTCATTCGCGTAAATATGGCCGCGATCTTCATTGTATTCAGTCGCAAAGCCATAGCCGTTAAAAAGGACTGGCAAATACGGTTCCTTGTCATGGTCGAATTTGCTTCGTTTCACGGAACCGCTGTATTTTGTGTCTTCCATCTTTTCGTTTTGTTTGTAGCTGTCATATTGAAGCGGGAAAAGATCCTTGAAGGCTTCATTGCTGATTTCATCTTTGCTAAGCCCCGTTTTTAGCTCACTGGCTGAAGTGGCTTCTTCATCCGAGCTGGAGCAGCCTGTAATGATGAGCATGACAGCCGCAAGGAGCAAATATGCCCAGCGGAAATTTCTAGCCATTGTTCATCGTACCTCCTTTTTTCTCTAAAAGCTCGCCTGGTTTAGGCGGTTTAAAATAATCCTCTGTCTTGAAGCCTTTTCCATGCGGCACTGCCTGGTGGCAGCTTGAACAGCTGTCTTTAGCATCATGCGATATATTTTCCAGTGTATTTTCATGGCAGCTGATACAGTTTTCATTTATGACTTCGTCAGAGCTTTCTGTTGCGTGGAGCACCTTCGGTATTTTTGCTTCCCCTAGTGTATTGAAATACACATGTGTCATGCCCGCCTTTGCCTTATAGGTATATTTTTTGACCATATTCTCGTGTGGCAAATGGCAGTCCCCGCAGGCCAGACCGGCGTGGTTGGAATCGGAAAACGAGTCATGGACCTCTGTCATGATATGGCAGCTTGAACAGAATTCAGGTGAATCCGTATAAGCGAGTGTCTTGACAGTGACGACCGAAACAATGATTCCAGCGAACACACCAATGAATAACAGCATCTTTTTGTCTATTCCCAGCAGCTTTTTCAGCATTCTCTTTCACCTCCCTTATAGCCAACTACTAAAAACTGTTTCCGCATTCATACGAAAACAGCCTTATTAAAACACGATTGTGCTTTAACCAAGGTCATGGTGAAACTTTTTCCTGGATCAGACTGATTAAATCATCCTTCGTTGTCGGCCCGGAAAAGCGTTCGACTATCTTGCCGTCCCCGTCAATGATGATGGTCTCAGGCTGTCCGATCACATTGTAATCTTTAGAGATGTCTTCTTTTGTGTCTAAAAGATACGTAAGCTTAGAGCCACTTTCTCCGATATATTTTTCCATCCGTTTTTTCGATTCGCCTTTTGCGAGGATCAAAAGTTTTGCATCCTTGTATTCTTTGCCGAAAGCTTCCAATTCAGGCGCTTCATCAATGCATGGCGCACACCATGTCGCGAAAAAATTCAGGACGACCGGCTGGCCCTTAAAATCAGAAAGTTTATAAGTATTGCCGTCGATATCCTGCAGTTCAAAATCGATCGACTGGTCACCAGGCTGGGCGGATGCTTTCCCGCCCAGTCCGCTGACCAAAAAGCCAAGGACTCCGATGACAGCAGCAATCACGATGACCGGAACGATTTTTTTGCCCATTTTCATCACCCGCTTTTTAAAAATCTGAGTTCCATTCTTCCAGTATTTCGATCTCTTTTTTCAGCTGCTTCTGGCGGCGGCCAAGCACAACGACATATCCCGCTATCAACGTCCAGATCACTGTATAACCCATGAATAAGTAAGTCATTTTCCATTCCTCCTTAATAGTTAGCCCGCAAGCTTTTCAATTGCTTTTGACTTAGCCTTTTTGACGATATGTCTCATTTTTTCAATTTCGATGCCTTTTCGCATCAGGAACGTGTACAACAAGGTGATCGTAAAAATCGAGAACAGCAAGGTGACAAGCATGTCAGGCTCGATCCCGCCTCCTGACTGGTTTTTGCCTTCACCGAACACGATTGGATGAAGCTTCGTGTTCCACCAGCGAATCGCCATGAAGACAATTGGCACATTGATGACACCAACGATGCCAAAAACAGCTGACAGCCTTGCGATTTTTTCCATTGAACCGTCCATCTTGCGGACGAAAAGATAAGCGACGTATATGAACCAGAGGATCAGTGTTGTCGCGAGGCGGGGTTCCCATGTCCACCATGTATTCCAGCTTGATTTTCCCCAGATCATCCCGGTGATTAATGTGATTGTCGTGAAAAGGACGCCAATTTCAGCTGAGATTCCGGCATTGATATGGTACTGAAGCCTTGGTTTTATCAGCACTCTCACACTGTAATAACCAACTACACCGAAAGCGAGGAAGGCGACCCAGGCACTGCCAACATGGAAGTAGAATATTTTTTGCGTGGCACCCATCATTTTTTCAACAGGCGACCAGATGAAAATCAGGTAAAGCGCGATAAAAAATGATGGTATCAGCGTAAACAGCAAGATTCGGTCAATCAAACCAGCATTTTTTTTCATCAAGATCCCTCCATAATAAATTCAAATAAGAAAAAGCATGCGGCTAAAAATAACAGGTCATAAGCTCCCATTAATCTGATCCATGACGCTGCATCAGCAATCACTTCATTTTCCAGAACGATTCTTGTCGCCTGGACTCCGGCAATCAGCAATGGGCTTAAAAGCGGAAGCAGCAACACCGGCAATAACATTTCACTGTTTTTGGCATTCGCTGACAGGGCAGCCAGGAATGTGCCGACAATGATAAAGCCCAGTGTCCCGATGACGACAACGAGAATGAACCAGCCTATTTTCCCAAAGAAGCGGTAGTCGAACAGCAGGAACAGCACCGGAATGCTCACAAGCTGAACAGCTGTGACGAGGATGAAATTCGCCAGCGCCTTCCCCAGATAAATACTCGAAGGATCGATGGGTGCCGAGCGCAGTCCAGTCAGGGCATCATTTTCATGCTCCGAAAGAAACGAGCGGTTCAGGCCAAGAATCCCGGAAAAGACAGTGATCAGCCAGACCAGACCTGGAATGACAGCCTTCACCATATTGTTGGTTGGATCGAAGGCAAAGCTGAAAATGAGGACAACCAGACTGGAGAAAATGACCATCATCCCAATCGTCTGCTTTGTCTTAATTTCATTGCGAAGGTCTTTGCTGGCAATCGTCCAGGCATCTAGAAGAATCGACATCATGAGCTCTTCACCTCTGATTCATACCATTGCTTCATCTCTGCCAAGCTGATCCCATCACCAAGTGGCCTGGTCGCGATGATTCTCCCCTTTTTCAGCAGGGCAGCCCTGTCAGCAAGGGCATGCACCTGTTCAAAATCATGTGAGATGATGAGGATGGACGTTCCGCTGTTCCGTTTGTTTTTAATGATTTGATTCAGGAGCGCAACGGCTTCCTGGTCAAGTCCGGTGTGCGGCTCATCGAGCATCAGGATTTCGGGATCAGGCAGCAGCACCCTGGCAATCGCCAGCCTCTGCAGCATCCCTCTTGAGAATGAGCGGATTGGCATATCGCGGAACAGGTACAACCCAACCTCCTTTAAAAGCTCATTCGCTTTCCTGTCAAGGTCCTTCACCTTGTAAAGCTTTCCGTAAAATCTAAGATTCTCGAGCGGGGACAGGTTATTGTACAGGAAGGATTCATGACCTAAGAACCCAATCCGCTGCTTGATCTGTGCAGAGTTTTTCCTGACGAGCTTTCCATCAAGGAGAATCTCTCCGCTTGTAGGCTGCAGCAATCCGACCGTACATTTGAAAAACGTACTTTTCCCGGCACCGTTTGGCCCTATTACCGCGAGGATCTCCCCTTTTTGGAGTTTAAGGGTGATGTTTCGCAGTATCAGTTTATCTCCCAGCATTTTGGTCATTTTTCGCAGTTCAAGCATGGTCCCCAACTCTTTCATCCAGTGTATTGTTCCAATTCCTTGTTCACCTGGTCCAGTCGGCCCTGGTAATCAAGCATTTTTTTATTTATTTCTTCGGTCATTCCTGCTGAGCCGAGCCTGCCTTCCAATCCGGCAAGCTCCTCCTCAATCACTTTTTTCCTTAGTAAAAGGTGCCTGAACAGTTTCTCATTATCGTCAATCACCTTATGTACAGCAGTCCGTTTTCGTTGAAAAAACCACAATAGAGCAATTACAACTACCAGAAACATCAGCACATAATGAGGATTCAACAAGTTCAATCCAGGCGACGTCAGCCAAAAGTTCACGAGCCATTCAGGGTGATAGGCAGGAGCCATTCAACTCACCCCTTCTGCTGGCGGAGTTTTTTCAGTTCCCTGAGAATTTCTTCTTCCGCATCGTCAGCCTGCATTTTCGCTTTGCCTTTTGGCAGTTTGGTTTTGCCTTGCTTAAGCGTTTCTGTTTCTTCCTTTAATAGGTCAGCTGCCAGCAATTGATAATTTTCTTTCATTTTTTCAAAATCATCACTATTGATTTTTTTCATCAGAAAGTCCATTTCCAGCTCATTCACTGCGCTGTACACCTGCTCCAGAGTCAGCTTTTCACCTTCTGCTTCCCTTCCTACGGGCTGGAATTCACCTGAGGAAAAGAAGGGAGAAATGATAAAGTAAAAACAAGTAATGATCACGAGTGATCCAATTATTAAAAATACATAATCCATTTTCATCAACTCCTAGAAAAGCTTTCGGCGCTCTTCGTCAAAAGTTTTGGATGCAATTTCCTTCTCGATTTCGGAATCCCATCCTGCTTTGGCTTCAACGTTTACTTCCGCCTTTTTGAGTGTCAATTTCCTGATCCAGACCCCGACGATCACAGTTCCGATGCCAAATCCTGCAGCCGGCATTCCCCAGGCAATCCAGCCGCTAGTGCCGCCGCCAGGTGTTCTCAAGGCTGCCTGCCCGTATTCATCAACATAAGATTGGATGATTTCCGGCTCTGATTTGCCGCCATTCAGCATTTCTACCACTTCGTCATAATAAATTTTCTTGATTGAACAGGTGGATAGATCATGATCTGCATGACCCTGCATATCAAGCTGGGTGATGACGTGCTTGAATTCTTTTGAGTTATAAGTGAAAGCAGATGTCAGACCAGGAATCAAGATGAAGCAAAGGAATGTCGCAACGAAAATTTTCTTTTTCATCTTCATCACCTTCCCGCAAATTTATTGGTCTGGTAGCGGATCGATGCCGGTCTGCCTCCAATTAACGCGAATGCAGTGCCAATCACCATGATGATACCGCCCATCCAAATCCAGCTGACGAATGGATTCACTTTTACCATGAAGGTAACTTTGTCTTTGTTTTCCCAGGAACTGAGCACCACGTACAAGTCCTGGCTCCATTTCGTCTTGATTGCTACCTCTGTTGATGGCTCAGGCCATGTTTCGTAAAAGATTTTTTCCGGCTTGATTTTGCCGATATCCTTGCCTTTATAAGTTACATCCACATCCGCGGCGACTACGCCATTTCCATTTTTCATATGCTCGGTCAGTTCATTGAATTTCAGGGTGTATTCGCCAATCTTGATGCTGTTCCCGGCGTCGACGGTTTTCAATATTTCTGTTGAGTAAGAGTGAGAAGATATGACTCCCACCGCAATCAGCGCAATCCCGATATGGACGATATAACCGCCATAGCGGCGCTGGTTTTTCACCGTCAGCTTGAAAGCGGCTTTCAGGATGTTTTCCTTTGTCGCTTTCCGTCTTGCGCCAATGCCCCTAGCGAATTCAAGCAAATGTGTACCAAACATGAAGCTTGTTGCCGATAACCCGATGATTGCGTATATTCCTTTAACACCGAAAACGAACAGGAGGATGGCAGTCGCAATGCCCATCGCAAGCGGCCAGAGAATATTTTTCATGAACTTTTCAAATACGGCTTTTTGCCAGGCAATCAGCGGACAGATTCCCATCAGCACAATCAGCACCAGCAAAATCGGGGCCATGACTTTATTAAAGTAAGGCGCTCCAACATTGACCTTAGTCCCGGTGAATGTTTCTGAAATCAATGGATACATCGTGCCCCAGAAGACAGCGAACGCTGCGGCCACAAGAATCAGGTTGTTCAGCAGGAAGCTGCTTTCCTTTGAAAAATAGGCTTCGATCGGACTGCTCTCTTTCTTGATCAATCCATATCTAGTCATGACGACATATAGCGAAAACAGCATCATGAATGCCATGAACACAAGGAAGTAGGTTCCGAGGTTACTGTCCCCAAATGCGTGGACACTGGTCAGGACTCCGCTTCGGACAAGGAATGTTCCAAACAATGTCAGGATGTAAGACAGGATGATCAAGCTTACATTCCACGTTTTCAGCATATTTTTCCGTTCCTGTATCATCACTGAATGCAGGAATGCTGAAACGGTCAGCCATGGAAGGAAGGAAGCATTCTCAACCGGGTCCCAGGCCCAGTAGCCTCCCCAGCCAAGCTCAAGATAAGCCCACCAGCCTCCGATCACGTTTCCAAGTGTCAGGAACAGCCATGCCAGCAAAGTCCATCTTCTCGTCAGCTTGATCCACTCCGAATCCATTTTCTTGAGGATCAGTGCGGCAATCCCAAACGCGAATGGAACCGCCAGTCCGACATAGCCCATATAGAGCGTTACAGGATGGAGGATCATCCCCGGATTTTGAAGCATCGGATTCAACCCTTTTCCGTCTGCCGGGATTTTATCAGTCATTTCAAATGGATTGACATTGAGGGCCATCACCGTAAAAAAGAATAGGATATTCACCAGCAGGATGCTTGAAACATATGGCATCATAGGGTTCTTCTTTTCTTTTGAAAACACGACCATTGCCGCATAAATCGATAATAGGAAAGCCCAAAGCAGCAGGGATCCGGCATTTCCAGCCCAGAAGGCTGTCAGTTTGTAAGCCATCGGCAGGCTTTCGTTTGTATAGGAAGCCACATATTTATATTGGAACTGGCTTGTTCCGAGAAGATACAGCAGCAGGAACGAGGCGATGCTCGAAACGAAAGCCAGTGAGAGGACCGCTCCTCTTGCACTTTCAAGCCATTTGCTGCTTTTCTTCTTTAACCCTGTAAGGTTGGCGATAATTCCATACAGGGAAATCGCGATTCCTAGGTAGATTGAGATATTCCCGATCAGATACATACAGATAACCACCCATCTGTTTTATTCCTTCTTGTCATTTTTGTACATTTCCTTATGCATTTCGCTGTCATAGTTCTCCATGTCTTCGCCTTCATATTTTGTCGGGCATTTAGTCTGGACTTTTTCCGCTTCGAACACTCCGTCTTTTTGAATAAAACCTTCGACTAAAACAATGACATCCTCTGAAAAGTTATCTGGCTTGATTCCTTTATGGAAAACCTGCAGTGTCCCTTCGCCTTCTTCGTAAAGTTCGAAACGAAGCTCCAGCTTATCCGCATCCCATTTCACCGATTCCTTATTGAGCAAGCCCTGAGTCATAATATAGTCGCCTTCATAGTTCGATCCGTTTTTGCTCAGGTCTTCAATCGTAATTTCCTTGCTTCCCGCACTTGGCATCGTTGAAAACATCATGATGACGAACGCAATTGCTGCAAGTCCCAGTCCGATCACGATTTTTTTGTTTTTGGACATCACTTTTTACCTCCCAGCTTTTTAAGCAGTTCATTGTATTCAGTTTCCGTTATGCTTCCTTCAACGAGCATCGCCCTGAGTTTTGCCTTTTTAGCTTCCAATTCAGATGAAGCATTGACCTGCACAGGCTTTGTTTTCTGTCTCTTCATGAAGAAAATTAATAACAAAGCGGCGATGATTGTGATACTCCCGACTACCGTGATAACCAGCCATAAAGGCATTTTCTCGTCGTTCTGTTTAACAGTTCCCGCCTTTTTTGCATCCCCAGCCATGTCCTCCATGATCTCAGCGGTCGTCCTGTCGTCAGTTCGTTTGTATTCGAGCTTGATATTCTTTGCTTCACCGGCTTTCATTTCCTGGCTCTGATAAAGGAACATATTCATGTTGTAGGAATTTTTCTGCTGCTGCTCTGAAGCCGGTTCAAGCTTGAAGCTTTCCGAATTGAGCGGTTCAACGAAAATCAGGTTCAGCAAACCAATTTCCGTAAAGTTTGTAAAATCGTAAGCAAGCTCCTTTGTGCCGTCTTTCTCGCTGATGCTGTCTGTGTAGTACTCAATCACAAATTTGTAAATCTCCCCCGGCTGGATTTCCTCACTCGTTTCCCAGGAAATTGTTCCTTTTTCCTGATCCAGCTCGTATTCAATTTCATTCATTTCGGTGAGGTCCCGCGAATAATCACCGGCAAAACCAATCCTGAAATTCTTCTCATCCATTGGGAGCGGAACGACCACCTGGCCTTTTTGCGGCTGTTCAGCATTGTTTTTAAGGGCACCATGGTATCCCACCAGCAGTGGCGGATTCTTCTTTTTATCTTTCGGATGGTAGGAATATTCAGGCATTACCTGGATTGTGAGCTCCTCCATATTCAAAACATCTGGTTTAGCCTCTGCTTCAGCCAGACCAGGAAGCTGAAAAATGAATAATAAGATGAAGGACATTATTAGCTTAGGAACTTTCATTTTCTTGACTCCTTTCTATATGTGACGAATTCGTGAATAATTTCACAAGACAACTTTCATTTAAAAACAATTATTTCATCTACTGGCGTTTTTAATTTCCTGCTCCTGCTTTACTACCTTATTTAAACCATTTCTCAGAGCCCTCAATCTGTGATTTAAATCACGAAATTTTCGTCAGTTTTATCCGAATTGTGAACGGGGGGTATTTGTTAAATGAACAATACTGTGGCCCTTCTACTATTGACACAATAAAAAAACCCCACTTCCTTTCTGGAAGTGAGGGTGTTACAAATTTATGAAGATTGCCCTGGTTCGGGATGGAATTTTGACTTTACAGGCTGCCCGCCACTTTGTTCATACATCTTCTTGGATTCTTTAATTGGATCATGCTCCATTCCAAGTTCAATATCCTGGTTGTTCATTCCATTCCGTGTCTTTTGTTCAGGATTATTCTGCTTTGAGCGCTTTTTCAAAGTTTATCCCTCCCGTTTTAATGATCAAGCAATATCATATTGTTTTGAACCTGCTGCAGCTGCAGTCTCATTCGGTGAAGCTGGTCACGCTGCTGTGCATTCGCACTGAAGGCGAGCTTGGCAAGATCATTATATGCAGCTTCGATGGCCTGAAGAGCGTTTGTGAAATCGCCGTCATTATAATGCTGTTGGGAAGCAGCGCTTTTGTATTGTTCCTGGGCAAGATTGATGGCATCCTCACATTGCTGAAGTAGCTGGTCAACCGATTGACGTGTTGCCAATTTTAGCCCCTCCTTTTCTTGATGCTGAAGCAAGTCTGCTTCTTCTTTATTTTGTTCACAATTGATTTTCCTATCACGTTTTTGTCAATATTTAATGCTGGCAATAGCTTTGACAGAGATTTAAACTGCAGAATTCAAAAAGCAGCTATTAATTCAAAACAGCCTTTTGTAATCTTTTTGCAATTGGATTCACCTATCCTAAGTGGTACAATTTTTATTATTACTGACTGACAGGTTATAAGGAGGTTTCTGGCATGAAACAGGCCAACCCTTTTCCATACGCAACAGATGATAAACGATACCACACATGGAATTACCATTTGCGGAACCATTTTGGCCACAAGGTTTTCAAAGTGGCGCTTGATGGCGGCTTCGATTGTCCGAACCGGGACGGCACGGTAGCCCACGGCGGCTGCACATTCTGCAGCGCAGCTGGTTCAGGCGATTTCGCCGGTGACCGGGTAGAAGATCTCGGCACACAATTCAAGAAGATAAAAGAAAAAATGCATACAAAATGGAAAGACGGCAAGTACATGGCCTATTTCCAGGCTTTCACCAATACCCACGCACCGGTCGAGATCCTGAGGGAAAAATACGAAACCGTTCTGAAAGAGGAAGGTGTCGTTGGCCTTTCGATTGCAACCAGGCCTGACTGCCTGCCGGACGATGTGGTTGAATACCTTGCTGAACTGAATGAACGCACATATTTATGGGTTGAGCTTGGTCTTCAGACTGTCCATGAAAAAACAGCCAATCTAATCAATCGTGCCCATGATTACCAGACATACAAAGAAGGAGTGGACAAGCTCCGCAAGCACGGCATCAGGGTTTGTTCTCACATCATTAACGGATTGCCTCTAGAAACACCGGAAATGATGATGGAAACGGCTCAAGAAGTCGCCAAACTTGATGTCCAGGGCATCAAGATCCATCTTCTCCATTTGCTGAAGGGTACACCGATGGTCAAGCAGTATGAAAAGGGGATGCTTGAATTCCTTAGCCTTAAGGATTATGTAAAATTGGTCTGTGACCAGCTCGAAATCCTGCCCCTTGAAATGATCATCCACAGGATTACAGGAGATGGCCCAATTGAGCTGATGGTCGGCCCGATGTGGAGCGTCAACAAATGGGAAGTGCTGAATGCGATCGACAAAGAAATGAAACGCCGCGACAGCTGGCAAGGTAAATTCTATACTGGAAACAAAGTGGTGATTGAAAATGAAGCTTGAGAGGATTCTTCCATTTGCACGGAATCTCCTTGAACTAGCGGTTAAACCAGGGGATATTGCGGTGGATGCTACTGTTGGAAATGGCCATGATACGTTGTTTTTGGCTAATCTCGTAGGCCCGGCCGGCCGTATTTATGGCTTTGACATTCAGGATGAAGCGCTTATGTCATGCAAAACAAAGCTTCGCGAGCACGAATTGCAGGATCAGGTCACCCTGTTCCATACCGGACATGAAAACATCACAGAATGCATTCCCCCACTACATTTCGGTAAAATAACCGGTGCCGTTTTCAACCTTGGCTATCTGCCAGGCGGGGATAAAAACATTGTCACCGTGCCCGAAACCACCATCCATGCCATCGACCAGCTGCTCGAAATCATGGCGCCAGAAGGAATCATCGTGATTGTGATTTACCACGGACACCCGGAAGGCAAAGTAGAGCGGGAATATTTATTGCGTTATGTAAAATCACTGGATCAAAACATCGCACACGTTTTAGAGTATAAATTCCTGAACCAAAAGAACAATCCGCCATTTATTATTGCGATTGAGAAGAGATAAGAGAGGTTCCCTGAAATGGGGGGCTTTTTTTCTTTAGGACAGCTTTTCTTCTGTAAGCACTGAAGTTGTCCTAAATTGGCTCTATTTCGGACAGCTTTTCGCCTGTAACCACAAATGTTGTCCGAAGTCGCACTCAGTTCAAGCTGAAAGGTACCCTTATGCAATCGAAGCTATCCTCATAAGGGTACCATTCAAGCTGAAAGATACCCTTATGCACGCGAAATTGTCCACATAAGGGTACCATTCATGTCGAAAGATACCCTTATGCAGGCAAAGCTATCCTCATAAGGGTACCATTCAAGCCGATAGATACCTTATGCAGGCGAAGCTATCCTCATAAGGGTACCATTCAAGCCGATAGATACCCTTATGCAGTTGACATTGTCCACATAAGGGTACCATTCATGTCGATAGATACCCTTATGCACGCGAAATTGTTCACATAAGGGCACCATTCAAGACGATAGATACCCTTATGCAGGCGAAATTGTTCACATAAGGGTACCATTCATGTCGATAGATACCCTTATGCAGGCGAAATTGTTCACATAAGGGTACCATTCATGTCGATAGATACCCTTATGCAGGCGAAATTGTTCACATAAGGGTACCATTCAAGACGATAGATACCCTTATGCAGGCGAAATTGTCCATATAAGGGCACCATTCAAGTCGATAGATACCCTTATGCAGGCGAAATTGTCCATATAAGGGCACCATTCAAGTCGATAGATACCCTTATGCAGGCGAAATTGTCCACATAAGGGCACCATTCAAGTCGATAGATACCCCTATGCAGGCGAAATTGTCCATATAAGGGCACCATACAAGGGTATGTATAACGTTTTTTCAGTTAAGACACATATTTACATGGCACCTCTCTCTAGTTCTACGACCGTACTCCGAGTGGTTTCCTCTTTTCGGGCGCAGCTGCTCCTTTTCTGCGACCGTATCCGAGTGATTTCCTCTTTTTGGCGCAGCCCGTCTTAGTCTGTAACCGCAATCGAATATCACCTTAATTTAATTTGATTGATTCGGGGACTTAAATCTCCTAATTTAAAAACAGCCAAGGCTCAATCCCTGGCTGCAATCCTATTTTATAAACGCCTTCACAACCCCCGATGGCATCCACTTCTGCAATGACCGATAAGCTCGTCCATTAATATAAAAGAAGTAGCTGACGGGGCCTGCTGTTTTGATCATTTCCCTGGCGAGCTTCCTTATTCTTTCCTGCCGCCTTACTTTTTCATCGGATAGATAAACGCCGAGAAGTCCGCGGTTGATCAGTTTGTGGAATTTCCGATGCGGCAATCGAGCTGTGTGCTGGTCGGCATTTTCAACAAAATGCCGCAACCTCCCAAACAAAGCTTCTTCATTTTCATAATAGAAACAGAAGTTCAAATCGCCACCTTCGCGGTCCTCTTCCTGGTCGATGAAATAATCCAGGAGTATGTGCAGTCCTTGTATGTATGGAAAATAACCATTGCGGATGCTATCTGCGTATTCCGGTTTGAAATCATCGCGAAGCGCGTAGGATACGAGACAAAAGATGCCGAGCGTCGATCCGGTGCAGGCTGAGAATTCGTACCATTCCATGTCGGGAATATTTTCACGATGGCCATCGAACCATGTTTGCAATCTCGGCACACGCTCTTTCACCTCGACATGCTTATGTATCTGCAAATCGCAATAATAATCACACAGTTCAACCAGATGCTTCTTAATACCCTGATAATGATCAAGCCCGGCAAGGACTTCGCGGCAAACGGTCACCAGCTCGATCAGATACCCGCCATCATTCTGGTCTTCCCGCTCGCGATAATAATTTTTCAACTGGTTGTCCAGGCTGAGAGCATCTGCCATCGACTCATGCAGTGCGGCAAAATCCACTGGATCCAGCGAGGTGCTGCGGTCACATAGATTATCGAGATAATCGCTGATCGTCTGGTACGCCACAATGAACCGGATGGCCTCTTTATATTGTTTTTTAGCGGTCAGGCTCATAATAGAGCCGCCCTCACAATGGAAAGTCTTGAGCTCGATGCTGGCCAATGCCTGCCTCCTGAGTTCAGGATTCGGGATTTCCTCTGCCCTGCTTTTCCAGTATGCCAGCTCTCGATGTACCTGTGGCAGGACTTTTCTGTACACCCGGTACATCAAACTGATGGGCATTGATGGGATCATCATGCTGCGGCTTCACCCTTTCTCTTTCTAATAAATATATCCAATCGCCTTCAGCTGGCTCATGACAAAATCATTCGCATAGTCAAAAACCTCTTCGCGTTCAGGTTCATTGAAGACTTCATGGTAGCATTTCGGCCATTCTTTATATCGTTTCTCTGAAAGCGGGGCATTGTTAAACCATTCTTTAACCGCTCGCTTATCGACTATCTTATCATCTCCGCCCTGCAGAAGCAGTGTCGGTACGTCCTGGACTTTATCCATATTATCGAACGCAAGCCCCATGGCCGCTGCCAGCTCGCGGTACCAGCGCACCGATACCTTGGTAATATATAATGAATCATTCGCGTCGACTGCCCTGACATCCTCATTCCTGGTTGCCATATCTACAGACAGGCCCGATGAGATCCTGAATGTCGGTAAAATGACATTCAGGCCGTGCGAGAGCATATCCAGCATTTTTGATGGATACTTCACCAATCCGAGGCATGGAGATGATAGTATCAATCCGGCAAGTTCGACACGTTCCTCCTGCAGCAAGCGGATGGCAATAAGTCCACCCATGCTGTGGCCCAGCAAAAACACTGGGAGGTCAAAGTCATAAGCTGCCTCTATCCACTCTTTCACTTCCAAAATATATTCATCAAAGGAATCAATATGGCCACGGTTTGCTCTTGTGGTCATGCCCTGTCCTGGCAGGTCACCCATTATGACATGAAAACCGGATGAACGCCAGGCCTCAATCAGCCAGCCATACCGGCGATGATGCTCCTGCGCACCATGAATCATGACAATCACAGCCTTAGCATCCCCATCAGCTTCCCATTTCCACATGACCATTCCCCCACTCAAATACTTTTTCTTTCTTTAAAAGAACTATAATATATAATTAGCGAATTAGAAAAGCGGAAGCTCCTGGGTCAGCCCCGACAAGCGCTGGAGGGCCGAACAGTGAAGTCGCTCTTTGACTTCATTGGGCGGACCGAAATCGAAATGTATAGCCGACTGTCCAGAAACGCAGAAACTGGAGACTCCGACAAAGAAGCGCTTTTTGCTTCTGCCGGCGTAGTTGAAGTTTCGGAGTTTCTAGGAGGCGACACTAGACAATTCGAAAAGCGGAGGCGACTGCCCAACTCCGACAAGCGTTGGAGGGCCTGACAGTGAAGTCGTTCTTTGACTTCATTGGCAGGACCGAAACGTCTCGAGGAGTTAGGAGCCGCAGCTAGCCAAGTGACTCGAGGGGCTAGGCGCTGGAGCTGGACAATTCTCAAAGTTAATTTTAAACTTTCTAATTCTAAAATAAAAACGAAAGCATTATAAAATTACAGGAGTGTGCACAAATGATTTATCCTTACAATGGCAAAACACCTAAAATAGCAGATTCCGCTTTTATCGCGGATTATGTAACAATTACCGGAGATGTTGAAATCGGTGAGGAATCGAGTGTCTGGTTCAATACCTCGATCCGCGGCGATGTCGCCCCGACGATCATTGGCAATAAAGTGAACATCCAGGACAATTCGGTCCTGCATCAAAGTCCGAATAACCCTTTAATCCTCGAAGACGAGGTGACCGTCGGACATCAGGTCGTCCTCCACAGCTGCATCATCAGGAAAAAGGCCCTTATTGGGATGGGGTCAATCATTCTTGATGAAGCTGAAATCGGCGAAGGCGCTTTTATTGGTGCCGGCAGCCTCGTTCCTCAGGGTAAGAAGATCCCGCCCAATACACTGGCTTTCGGACGACCGGCAAAAGTCATCCGTGAATTGAACGAAGACGATATCCGGGATATGGAACGCATTTCCAGAGAATATGCCGAAAAAGGGCAATACTATAAAAGTTTGCAGAACAAAGATGAATGATCTGCTAAAAAAACTCCCTCACCAGTCCGATACTAAATAATATAATATACCCTATTATTTTTGAAATATGCGGACGGGGTGATGGATGTGGACAAACTGTATTTACCTCTTGCAGCAATTATCCCTTTGCTGCTCATGTTTTATCTATTGATTCGAAAACAAAATAGCATGATGAAATCCATCCTGATGTTCCTGTTTGTTTTTACCTCAATCGTTGGTGCTTTCCTCCTCGAGAACCTTCAGGCTTCACATGTAGCCCTGGCCGTACAATCGGTGAAAGACTGGCTGGATGAGCCTGAACCCAGAGCAAAAAGGGTACCTGCTGTCCAGGAAGAGAGCGAACCTAAAATCATACCGATTAAAAAGCAGGTACTCCTTGAGGCACCAATCATATGGCAAATGCCTGAGCTCCCTCGAGGATGTGAGGTAACAAGCCTGGCCATGCTCCTCATGCATCAGGGTGTAAAAGTGGACAAGCTGACACTCGCCAGCGAAGTCAGGAAAAACCCGGCTGAGTACCGCCTCGATAATGGAAAAGTCTTTTTTGGAGACCCGAATGAGGGCTTTGTCGGCAATATGTACACATACACAGAACCAGGGCTCGGAGTCTATCATAAACCAATTGCTGAACTGGCAGAGAAGTATCTTCCCAGCAAAATAAAAGATCTTACGGGCGCAGAATTCCAGGATATTAAATCGCACCTGTCAGATGGCAGGCCAGTTTGGGTGATCATTAACACCGAATACAAAAAGCTGGACGACAGCTTTTTCCAGACATGGTACACGCCTGGCGGGCCTGTTAAAATTACAACGAAGGAACATTCTGTCCTGATTACCGGGTATGATGAAAACTTCGTCTATTTCAATGATCCTTTATCAAATGAAAAAAATAAAAAAGCACCCATTAAGGATTTCGCAGAATCCTGGGTGCAGATGGGAAGGCAGGCCATCACCTACCTTCCCTAATTTTTAAGATTGTAATACTTTTTGAGCCTCATACTCCTTCTGGAAGGAGTATTTTTTTTCGACATACACATCATGCCACATCATGAACATCAGAACTGTCCAGATTTTACGGCTGTTATCCGCCTTGTTCTGGCAGTGTTCATCCAATAGTCTTAAAACGTAAGACTTATTGATAAGATGTTCTGTGTTGCTTTCCTTGATGATGTTCTTTGCCCACTCGTTCATTTCATTCTTAAGCCAGTGTCTGATTGGCACCGGGAAGCCGAGTTTCTTGCGGGTAAGCACGTGGTCAGGGACCACTCCTTCTGCCGCTTTTCGCAAAATATACTTCGTTGTATTATTCGCTGTCTTCAGGCTTGTCGGAATCTTTGAAGCTGTTTCAAAAACAACCTTATCCAGGAATGGTACGCGAAGCTCCAAAGAATGAGCCATCGTCATCTTATCTGCTTTCAATAAAATATCGCCGCGCATCCATGTGTGGATGTCGATGTATTGCATTGTATCAACCGGATCATAGCCTCTGCTTTCACGATATAAAGGCTTCGTGACATCCCTGTAATCGTACTGGCCGTTATAAACATGCAGCAGTTCGCTCTTCTCTTTTTCCGTGAACATCTTCGCGTTTCCGATATAACGCTCCTCCATTGGAGTCACGCCGCGCTCGATGAAGCTCTTGCCTCTCATACCCTCTGGCATCATTTTGGAAATGCCCTTAAGCATCGCCTTCCCTACTCCGGGAATTTTATTGAATACCTCGAGGTCTTGCGGTTCGCGGTAAATATTATAGCCCCCGAACAATTCATCGGCACCTTCACCGGAAAGGACTACCGTTACATGCTTCCTTGCCTCACGGGCAACGAAATACAAAGGTATGGCTGCCGGATCAGCAAGCGGGTCATCCATATGCCACATGATTTTAGGAAGTTCATCCATGTATTCCTGCGGGCTGATCACATAGCTGATATTTTCAACACCGAGTCGATCAGCCGTTTCCTTGGCGACGTCAATCTCGCTGAAGCCATTCTGTTCAAATCCGACAGAGAATGTTTTGATTCCAGGATGGTATTGCTTCGCAATCGATGCGATGATAGAAGAATCAATCCCGCCGGAAAGGAAAGAACCAACCGGCACATCACTGCGCATGTGGATTTTCACCGATTCGAACAGGACATCCCTGATCTCCTTCGTGAATTCATCCTCAGATTTTTGGATTGGCGAGAAGCTCGCTTTCCAATAACGCTTGATTTCCATAGGTGAACCGATTTTCTTTGTAAAATAATGCCCTGGCTCAAGCTTGTAGATGCCTTCAGACATTGTATTAGGTTCTGGGACAAATTGATAAGTTAAATAGTGCTGCAGTGCCTTATAATCAATCACATCATTCTGCAGCGCAAGCAAAATGCTTTTCTTTTCAGAACCGAAGAATGTGCGATTTTCATCTTCAAAATAGAAGAATGGCTTGATGCCGAAATGGTCACGTGCACCGTAAAGGACTTGTTCCTGCTTATCCCAGATGACAAATGCGAACATTCCGCGCAGCTTGTCTACAGCCTGCTCCTTAAGGTGGCTGTATAGGGCAATGATGACTTCAGTATCAGAGTGCGTTTCGAAAGTCAGTCCTTCTTCAATCAACTCTTCACGAAGTTCGAGATAGTTGTAGATTTCCCCGTTAAAAATGATCCAATAGCGTTCATTTTCATAAGTCAATGGCTGATGGCCAGCCTCAAGGTCGATGATGCTCAGACGGCGGAAGCCGAACTGGATATGCTCATCATAGAAATACCCATCATCATCAGGCCCGCGGTGGGTGATGATGTCATTCATATTTTTGAACAGCTGCTTATCATCGCTGCTGAATTCCTGTGCATTTTCATGTACACAACCGATAAAGCCACACATTATGTACTTCACCTTCTCCATTTCAGAAAAAATTTATTGTGATTTTCCAGTAATTTTACTTCCAAAAAACATACCATCTAATACTACCATTAAACGCAAAATTTTTGCAGTAAAATCTGAGGGAAATTTAAGGTAATACTTTATTTTACACCTTTTGGACCAGGTGCAAACCTTGAAAATATCTGGCGCTCCCTAATTAGACGGCAAATAATAAAGGGAGTTACATATTTCTATGCAACTCCCGTTGTTCCTTTTTATTTACCTTGAGCCTGAGTGCGGAGTGCCTCTGCCTTGTCTGTACGCTCCCATGGAAGGTCAACGTCAGAACGGCCGAAGTGTCCGTATGCAGCTGTCTGCTTGTAGATTGGCTTGCGCAGGTCAAGCATGTTGATGATTCCAGCTGGACGAAGGTCGAAGTTGTTTTCAACAACATCGATCAATACATCTTCGCTTACCTTGCCTGTTCCGAACGTATCGATTGAGATAGATACCGGACGGGCAACACCGATTGCGTAAGCAAGCTGAACTTCAACTTTTTCAGCAAGGCCTGCAGCGACGATGTTTTTCGCAACATAACGCGCAGCGTATGCAGCTGAACGGTCAACTTTTGTAGGATCCTTACCAGAGAATGCGCCTCCGCCGTGGCGAGCGTATCCGCCGTAAGTATCAACGATGATTTTGCGGCCAGTAAGACCTGCGTCACCCTGTGGTCCGCCGATTACGAAACGGCCAGTTGGGTTGATGAAGTATTTTGTGTTTTCATCGATCAGCTCTGCCGGTACGACAGGGTTGATGACATGTTCTTTAAGATTGCGCTGGATTTGCTCAAGCGAAACTTCAGGATGGTGCTGTGTTGAGATAACGATTGTGTCGATGCGGACTGGCTTGTCATTCTCATCGTATTCTACCGTTACCTGAGTTTTTCCGTCCGGACGAAGATATGGAAGGATTTCTTCCTTGCGCACTTCAGTCAGGCGGCGGGAAATTTTGTGCGCCAATGAAATCGGAAGCGGCATAAGCTCTTTCGTTTCATTACATGCAAAACCGAACATCAAGCCCTGGTCGCCAGCTCCGATTGCTTCGATTTCTGCATCGGACATTTGTCCTTCACGTGCTTCAAGAGCCTGGTCAACACCCATCGCGATGTCTGCAGACTGCTCGTCAATGGAAGTTAACACTGCGCAAGTTTCAGCGTCAAAGCCGTACTTCGCGCGAGTATAGCCAATTTCCTTGACAGTTTCACGTACGATTTTAGGAATATCTACGTATGTAGATGTTGTGATTTCGCCTGCAACTAGTACAAGGCCAGTTGTAACTGATGTTTCAGCAGCAACACGTGCGTTAGCATCTTTAGCAAGGATCGCATCCAAAATCGCGTCAGAAATCTGGTCGCAAATTTTATCCGGATGGCCTTCTGTTACTGATTCAGAAGTGAACAAACGGCGTTTGTTTGACATCTGAGTTCCTCCCTCATGTATAAAAATTGATCGAGGCTGTCCCAATACAAACCTCGGTTTGATACGGTACTCATTCCCTATGTAGTATGAAATAAACGCTGAGTTTTTATTAGAAAAATTTGTTTAAGATTCATGGTGAATTTCTTTTTTTCCTAATTTTCACCCACGGGAGCAATGACACCAAAGAAGGCAGTCCAGTTGCATTTCTATGCATCGGACAGAAAAAAGCAATATAAAAAACCTCTCCAATTGTGAGGAAAGGTTTTAGCTTTAACCGCGCCTTTCGCTCTTATCGTTCAAGGGCAATTCCCTTGCGTCAGGTTAGCACCTTTGCCCGGAAAAGATCAGCTGATTCTTAGGCTGTTTTTCTCGTTTGCAGGTTGCTGGGTTTCATTGGGCCTGTCCCTCCACCAGCTCGGGATAAGAGAGTATCCGTTCAAATCAAAATCATAACGAACCTGTCTGGCCATGTCAATCATTTTCTCGACAAAAATGTCGATTGTTGTTGAAACCATTTCTTTAAAATAGGCTCTGTTAAAGCCCAATGTTGTTTTTACACCTGTTGATTGTAGTGGAAGGCGCGTAGGCTCCTGCGGGCGCAGCTGGTTAGGTGAGACCCCGCAGGAGCAAAGCGACGAGGAGGCTCAGCGCCAGCCAAGAAGAATTTGGTCTTTGAAAAAGCTGGCACTTGAGCTTTTTCATAATTCTTCCCCCGCGGAAAGCGAAGCGCCTGGAACAAAAATCAACAGTCTTGTTTAACAGAGCCTTAAAATAAAAAGTTGTCAAACCAACCCATATTACTTGACTATATAAAGAAAGAATTATATAACGCAAGTTAGGTACAAGGTAATTTTTTCATCATTAGTATAGATTAATTGAAGCAATGTGTTATACTATTACCGAGATGTAAACACTTACAAATTATCATTCTTTCAAGAAAAGTGGAAGCGCCTTGACCTGCCGCGGCAAGCGTTGGAGGCTGACCAGCGAAGTCGTTTTTTGTCTTCATTGGGCAGACCAAAATCGAAAAGTATAGCCGTCTGCCCAGAAACGCAGAAACTGGAGACTCCGGCAATGAAGCGTTTTTTGCTTCGGCGGGCGGAGTTGAAGTTTCTGAATTTCTAGGAGGCGACACTAGCCAAGCGACTCGAGCGGTCAGGCGCTGGAACTGGATTCTCGAAAGTTGATATACGTATTTTGAATCTATAAAAAAGGAAGGTATCCTCCGATGAACGTTGTAGGAATATCAAATGAACTTTCAGCATTATTAAAAGGAAGCAATGTACAGGTACAGCTATCTGTGCCCCAGCTTGTCGAAAAGGTCCTGAACCGCAACGAAGGGCTTCTGACATCAACTGGAGCAGTAAGAGCGACTACTGGTAAATATACTGGCCGTTCACCTAAAGATAAATTCATTGTCGAAGAAGAATCCGTGAAAGACAAAATTGACTGGGGCTCGGTCAATCAGCCGATCTCCGAGGAATCCTTCACGAAGCTATATAATAAGGTATTGAAGTTCCTTAAAGATAAAGAGGAAGTTTTCGTATTCAAGGGATTCGCCGGCGCGGATAAGAAATACCGCCTGCCAATCCAGGTCATCAATGAATACGCATGGCACAACCTGTTTGCCCATCAATTGTTCATCCGTCCGACTGAGGAAGAGCTTCCTGAGCATGAATCCGAGTTTACGGTCATTTCGGCTCCTACTTTCAAAGCAGATCCAGAGGTTGATGGAACAAACTCAGAAACATTCATCATTGTTTCCTTCGAACAGCGCGTCGTCTTGATCGGCGGAACGGAATATGCGGGCGAAATGAAGAAATCGATTTTCTCCGTGATGAACTATATACTTCCGGAAAATGGAATCCTTTCGATGCACTGCTCAGCGAATGTAGGCCGCGAAGGGGATGTAGCATTGTTCTTCGGACTATCTGGCACAGGCAAAACAACTTTATCTGCTGATAATAATCGCCGTTTGATCGGTGACGATGAGCATGGCTGGTCACCTAATGGTGTGTTCAACATCGAAGGCGGCTGCTATGCGAAATGCATCAACTTGTCCAAGGAAAAAGAACCGCAAATCTTTGATGCAATCCGCTTTGGATCTGTTCTTGAGAACGTCGTAGTCGATGACGAAACACGCGTGGCCGATTATGATGACGGCAGCCTGACAGAAAACACTCGTGCAGCCTATCCGATCCAGGCTATCGAAAACATCGTGGACCCAAGCATAGCGGGGCATCCAAACGCAATCGTATTCCTGACAGCTGACGCTTTCGGAGTCTTGCCTCCAATCGCCAGGCTGACAAAGGAACAAGCAATGTATCACTTCCTGAGCGGATACACTTCGAAGCTTGCTGGAACAGAACGCGGCATCACTTCACCACAGGCAACATTCTCAACATGCTTCGGTTCTCCATTCCTTCCGCTTGCAGCCACAAGGTACGCGGAAATGCTTGGTGAAAAAATCGATGAGCACAACGCAAAGGTATTCCTCGTGAATACAGGATGGACAGGCGGAGAGTATGGAACCGGCAGCCGCATGAAGCTGGCGTACACTCGCGCGATGGTCCAGGCAGCACTTGAAGGCGAACTGAACAACGTCGAAACCGCCAAAGACGAAATCTTTGGCCTCGATATCCCGCTGCACGTACCAGGTGTACCTGACGATGTCCTCCAGCCAGTCAAAACATGGAGTGACAAGGAAGCCTACTACGCAAAAGCAAACGAACTCGCAGACCAGTTCCGTGACAACTTCAAAAAGTTCACAAACGTACCGTCTGAAATCGAAGAAAAAGGCGGACCAACCGTTAAATAAGAATTTGATCGAGGCCATCTCTGGAAAAGAGATGGCCTTTGATTTTATTATTTTGTTATTCATAAATGGATTCTTATATTGAGCAAAGCCACAATCCCGTTCCCTTGTAGGACAGGGCACCAATAAAGCCCTTTGCTGACCTAAATTCCCGTTCCATCCGAAAACAGGGCACCAATAAAGATACACTTTGCACACTTGATTGTTTTTCTAACAGCTAGCACCAGCCCTATTCAAAAAAAACAGAGCACAGTATGTGCCCTGCTCAGTTTGTAGAGTTCAAGGAAACTAATTGATACGTAATGGTTGTTTCATTTTCTGTCCACTCGACCTTTGAAATGACTCCTGTTCCAGTCAGGTCGCCTTCGATCGTCTTTTTGACTTCTACTGGAATGTCAATTGGATAAAGCCTGTAGCCTTCCTTTTTCAAAGAGAAGAAGTTGTCTTCGAGCCTTTTTTCGCGGCCCTTTGTCACGATCATTGTATTCAACTCTAATGGCATCCCCATCATTTTTCGCTCCTATTCGCAAGTAACTTCAAATTCATTTTATCATTGTTGCGGCTGTGATTTCATCCAATTCGTTAAATCGTTGACCACTTTCCGGTTCATCACCGGTGGAAAATAGTGCGTATATTCATCAAAGTACCAGCTTTCGACAGGCATGTCCAACTCTTTTAACCGTTTCTCGATCCGATAGGAGTGTTCAACCGACACATTGCGGTCATTGCGGCCGTGGATCAGCAGCACAGGTGCTTCAAGGTTTTCGATTTCGTATAAGGGCGTCCTGAATTTATATCGATTCGGCACTTTTTTCGGCGATCCGCCAATTACCCTTTTCATCATTCTTCGCAAGTCTTTTCTTTCCACATAGGTTAAAAACATATCGGTTACACCGCCCCAGGTGACAACTGAGGCTGTCTCCGGAAATTGAATGGCAGTCAGCAAAGCCATCAAACCGCCTCGGGAAAACCCAAAGACATGAACCCTTTCAACCCCTTGCAGTGATTGAAGCAGCCTAAAGCCGGCATAGGCATCGTCACGGTCATTACCGCCAAAATCTTCATCCCCTTCACCACCCTGGTTGCCACGGTAAAAAGGAGCAAAAACCGTAAAGCCTTCGGAAGCGAATTGGGCAATCCGGGCTGGCCTCACCTTCCCGACATTTTTGATTCCGCCACGAAGGTAAAGGAACCCTTCTGCCCCGCTTCCTTCAGCCGGTCTTGCCAGCAGCCCTTTGACACGCAGCCCGCCTGCAAAATAAGTAACCATTTCAAGTTCGACTTTTGGGTTGGGAGAAGGAAACTTATATGCTGATATGATTTGACCGTCATTGTCCACCGTCATCACTCCTCTTATATGAATTTTTTTCTATTTTGCTACTGGGCATTCACACATTTTTTCTCTCCTCATACATTATCGTAAGCCCAATTTAAGACAGATTTTAGGAGGCATCTATATGAAAAAATGGTTCAAAGCCGGTTTTGCTTTATTTTTGGTTGCCATACTTATTATACCTCTTGCAGCCTGCAGTCAAGACAAGGTACAGACTGTTAAAGTGGCAGAGGTAACTCGTTCAATTTTCTATGCTCCTCAATATGTTGCCCTTGCCAAAGGATTTTTTGAGGAAGAAGGACTGAAAATCGAGCTCACTACAGCTTGGGGCGGCGACAAGACAATGACCGCCGTGCTTTCGAATGCGGCAGATGTTGCACTAGTTGGCTCGGAAACTTCCATTTACGTTTATGCCCAGGATTCAAACGACCCGGTCATCAACTTTGCCCAGCTGACCCAGACGGATGGCACCTTCCTTGTTTCCAGAGAGAAGATCGACAATTTTTCATGGGATCAGCTGAAGGGATCTACCTATCTCGGACAGCGTACAGGCGGAATGCCGCAAATGGTCGGTGAATTCGTGCTCAAAAAACACGATATTGATCCGAAACAAGATTTAAAGATGATCCAAAATATTGATTACGCCAATATTCCAAATGCCTTTGCTTCCGGAACCGGCGACTTTGTGCAGCTATTCGAGCCGCAGGCAAGCATGTTTGAAAAAGAAGGCAAAGGTCATATCGTCGCATCATTCGGTACTGAATCCGGTCATGTACCTTATACCACATTCATGGCAAAACAAAGCTACATGAAGGAAAACCCGGAAACGATTGAAAAGTTCACCCGTGCCGTTTACAAAGCACAGAAATGGGTCGATTCCCACAGTGCCAAAGAAACCGCTGAAGCCATACAGGAATACTTTAAAGATACAGATTTAGCGCTGATCGAAACAGTGGTTGACCGTTATAAGAGCCAGGGTTCATACGCAACTGACCCAATCCTTGATGAGGAAGAGTGGAACAATCTCCAGGCCATCATGGATGAAGCCGGGGAACTTCCTAAGCAAGTCAGCCATGACACTTTAGTCAATACAGAAGTGGCAGGAAAAGTCATGAAATAACAGGAGGTTGCAGCCTAATGGACTTTTTGACATTAAGAGGGATTCATCACACTTATTTTACAAAAACATCCGCTGTCACTGCGCTGAATGACATTTCACTCGATGTCCAGGAAGGGGAATTCGTCTCCTTCCTGGGTCCGAGCGGCTGCGGCAAGACGACACTGCTTTCGATTATCGCAGGGCTGATCGAACCTTCTGACGGCAAGGTAAAACTCGAAGGGAAATCTGTCAAAGAGGCTTCGAACCAGACCGGATACATGCTGCAGCAGGATTACTTATTCCCCTGGAAAACGATTGAGGAAAATATATTGCTAGGATTAAAGATCAGCGGAACATTGGAAGAGTCAAAAAAAGAGGAAGTTTTAGCGCTGCTGGGACAGATGGGGCTGGAGAATGTAGAAAAACTTTATCCTAAACAGCTGTCCGGCGGGATGCGCCAGCGTGTGGCCCTGGTGCGGACACTGGCAACAGAACCCAAGCTGCTCATGCTCGATGAACCGTTTTCCGCCCTCGATTATCAAACGAAATTGAAGCTCGAGGACCTGGTTTCAAATACATTCAAGTCGTTTGGAAAAACAGCGATTTTGGTCACCCATGATATCGGGGAAGCCATCGCGATGAGTGATCGCATATTCCTGTTCTCACCAAGGCCAGGCCGCTTGCATAAAACCTTTTCATTGCCGGAAGAGCTTAGAAACCTGAGCCCTTTTGAGGCGAGAAATCACCCTTTATACAATGATCTGTTCCAGACAATATGGAAGGAGTTGGAATCCGTTGAACCAGAAGAAAACTGAACTCCTTCATCAACAGTATCTGAAAAAGCTGAGCAGAGAGCAGAAAAAAGTCCGCCTCTATCAATTGTTGATTTTCATCGTTTTTTTTGCAAGCTGGGAAATATCAAGCCAGCAAAAATGGATTGATCCTCTACTCTTCAGTTCACCCTCAAAAGTCTGGAATCTGCTGATTGAGAAGACGCTCGACGGTTCGCTCGCTGTCAACCTTGGCATAACACTGGCAGAGACTGTTCTCGGATTCATCCTGGGTACCCTCGCCGGAACCATACTCGCCGCAATACTATGGTGGTCCCCGCTGCTATCAAGAATACTGGACCCGTACCTCGTCATTTTGAATTCAATGCCAAAAGTGGCATTAGGGCCGATCCTGATTGTCGCGCTGGGGACCAATATGACCTCCATTATTGCAATGGGAGCCATCATCTCCGTGATCATCACGACAATCGTGGTCTACACCTCTTTTAAAGAAGTGGATCCCAACTATTTAAGAGTGCTGCAAACATTCGGTGCCACAAGGACGCAGTGCTTCAGGGAAGCCATCCTGCCAGCCTCATTCCCGACCATCATTTCAACCTTGAAAGTGAATGTCGGCCTTAGCTGGGTAGGCGTCATGGTTGGAGAATTCCTCGTTTCGGCACGTGGACTTGGATACATGATCATCTATGGATTCCAGGTATTCAACTTCACGCTCGTGTTCCTGTCGCTGCTGGTCATCGCTGTGTTCGCAACCGTGATGTATCAGCTGGTCGAGCTGCTCGAAAAGAAACTGATTAAAAGTAACCAGTGATGAAGCCAGGTTTAATCCTTCTGGCTTCTTTTAGATTTAGGCGTAAAATGATTCTCTCTTTAGAATAAGTAGTGCCATCGCCAATAAAATCAGATTTTCGCCAATAAAATGGTGAAAACCGCCAATAAAATTTGTTTTTCGCCAATAAGTTAGTGAACTGCACTTGTTAAGACCTTTCGTAATGCGCATTTGCCATGAAAGATCATATTCCCGTATAGATCCACCTAAAAAAGCGGCGGTTTCAACAGCTCACCGCCAATTTTTCATCTCTTTTTCTGCAAAAATTCAAGCGCATGTTTAATCACATTGTCCTTCATGATAAAGCTATACTCATCCTTCATTCTATCCGCGAGCAGATCTCCACTTATAAGTACGGGGCCCCCTGTTTCCAGGTAATCATCCTGGGGTACGATTTTCTCCACTTCACCGTAAAAGATTCTTTTTACAAATGAACCTTCTCTATCCATAACCTGATATTCCCCAATAAACTCGAGGCTGCTTAAAACTGCACCGGTTTCTTCCATGACCTCCCGGTGAGCGGCATCCTCCAGGGTTTCATCTTTCTCCATTTTGCCGCCGGGAAACTCGAGACCTCTTACTTTATGGTTGGTCAAAAGCCACTGGTCTCGATATTTACAGATGACCAGCACGTGGCATGCCTTTTTTTCAAAGGCGTTTTCCTGAAAGGACAAGATTACGTCCTCGCCGTTCATCGCTTTAAACTTTTCCATGCTCCCTCTCCCCGTTCTATTTCATGACCTAATTATATAGAAAAACAGAAAATGAATAAACCGCAGACGATTTGTCTGCGGCTGCTCTATCTTTCAGGTAGTATTCCCATGCTTTCAATATGGTTCCTCGCTTCTTCATCTCCAAGTTTATAGATCATTTCGTATGTCTGGATCAGTTGTCTGTCGAGAGCATCATTTTCCCGGTCATAATGGTACTGGACATATGGAACGTGCGCCCTCATGAAGTTCTGCCAGCCTGTGGAATGTCCCTGGTCGAATATTTCCCTTAATGCGGTGATTTCCTCGTCAGTTGCCTCAATTTTAAAATTCCATGGAGATGCAGTTGATACGCTTTGAATCTCGCCATCACTGATGTTGATATAGTATGTTTTTTTGCTTTCTGTCATGTTTCTCACCTCATGGATATCGTTCCCTGCGTCTATATTTCTTTATACTGAATATCATTAAAATAATTAATTTTTAAGCACTCCAAATTTACTTTTAAAGTAGGGAGTATGTTAAAATTAGACACAAATAAAAATAAAGTGAACCAATAACCCAACAGGGAAATACTTCAAGTTGAAGGCATATTTTTTCCTATGGAGGGTATTAAATAAGTATAGGATTATGGAGGATAAAAGAAGGAGAGGTGAAATGCCATGAAACTGATTGATGAGCTATACGAACTATACCGCAACAAATTGACCGGCGACGAAGAGGATATCGATATGCTCGCTTTTGCCTTCCTTGAAGAAATGAGCCGTGAAGACCTGTTGAAGATTATCCAGGACCTTGATAAGCAGGAGCTTTATGATTTGATGGGTCTCTATTTAATCGAGAGTCTTAAGGGGAAATTTGCCCAGGATGACTTTGGCGCGCGCTCTGTCACATATCCTTCCCGCAACATCCATTAACGAATAGTCCATACATACAAACCGGCTGTTGAAGCCGGTTTTTTCTTTATTTAACAAAAAAAAACTGGCTACGGCCAGTTTTTTCTTTCTAGATAAGAAAGTGTAAAATTCACTTATATAATTGTCCAGCTCCAGCGCCTAGCCCCTCGAGTCGTTTCGGTCCGCCCAATGAAGTCAAAGAACGACTTCACCGGTCGGCCCTCCAACGCTTGTCGGCGCTGACCGAGGCGCTTCCGCTTTTCTTTATCCAAGATAAGCCTTGAACATCCACATATGTTTGCGAAGGCTCATTTTCACTTCCGTCATCATATCAGCGGTAGCGGTATCGTCTGCCTTCTCTGCAAGTTCGATTGCTTGCTGAAGCTCTTCAACGATTGTTGCAAAGTCATCATGCAATTGTTTTACCATTTCTTCTTCTTTTTCAGAACCTGTTGCCTCTTTTACTGAAGACAGTTCCAAATATTCTTTAAGCGTTGCTACAGGCTTTCCGTCCAACGCGAGAATTCTTTCTGCAAATTCATCGATGATTGTCGCTGCTTCATTGTAAAGTTCTTCAAATTTCACATGAAGTGTGAAAAAATGCCGGCCTTTTACATACCAGTGATAATTGTGGAGCTTGGTATAAAGAACCGTCCAGTTCGCTACTTGTTTGTTTACTGCTTGAATTAGTTCATTTTGTGCCATGTAAATTCATCCTCCTCTTAGTCATAAATTATATTCCCCTCCCTGGGTGAGAAAAAACATGCTGGCAGCAACTTTTTTCCTATCCCAGAATGGAACATGCTACAATAATTTTGAACAAAGGAGGACGTATTATGTATACCGTTTTGATTATCTCAGTCATTATCGTCATCGTTGTCCTGGTTTTAAGCGTGTTGACGACTTCGAAGGCATATCAATTCAAACACACGATCGACCCGATTGAAAGCAGCAGCGAAGAAACCAGGGAATCTGAAAACGAAGAACCTGGTAAAAATAAATAAAAAAGGAGCCGATAGCCAGCTCCTTTTTCCTGATTCTATTTACAAGAAGGGATTTACCTATGCTAAAAAAAGCATTCATCGGCATTATCCGATTTTATCAAACGGTCATTTCGCCATTAAAGCCGCCAACTTGCCGTTTTTACCCGACCTGCTCCCATTACGGGCTTGAAGCGATCCAAAAATTCGGACCCTTTAAAGGCGGCTGGCTGACAATCGTCCGGATCCTGAAATGCCAGCCATTGCATCCTGGCGGCTTCGATCCTGTACCGGAAGAGTGGCCTTCCAAGAAAAAAGCCAAGGCACATGATCATTAAGGGTGATTCATTCTACCTAGATCATTGAATTATTTTTCATATCCATCAATCACGCGATCCAGCCTTCCTGTTGCCGGATCGATCACGAGACCATGAACAGGAACATCCTTAGGCATCAAGGGATGGTTTTTTACGATTTCGACACTGTGGGCAACGCTGTCCTTTACATTGTCAAAACCGTGAAGCCATTCCTTCACATCGATACCCGAATAGTTTAATGTATTCAGCATATCATCGCTGACCCCGCGCTTTTTCATCTCATCAATCACGATGTCGGGCTTCATCCCGCTCATACCGCAGTCATAATGGCCAATGATCGCTACTTCCTCAGCCTGGAGCTGATAAACAGCAACAAGCAGGCTTCTCATGATACTTCCAAACGGATGCATGATGAGTGCGCCCGCGTTCTTGACGATTTTCACATCACCATTACGGATGTTCAATGCTCTTGGCAAAAGCTCGACAAGCCTTGTATCCATGCATGTTAATATGACCATTTTTTTGTTTGGAAATTTGGTAGTCGTAAACTCTTCATATTTCTTTTCAGCTACAAATTGTTCATTAAAATGAAGGATTTCCTCAAGCATTTTCATCTTCTCTACTCCTTTTTAACATGTTCTCTTAAATAGAATACCGCAAATAATGGCTGAGCAAAAATGTTTTACTTGATTTTGAATCAATCCTTTTGTATGATACAGAAGGTAAATCGTAACGATTACGAATTAATATTTTTTACAGCTGACTAGAAAACTAAAATGAATTTTACCAGTATACTTTATAAATCGTAATGAATACGTTTTAAACCAGGGAGGCCAATATGAAAAAATACGCTTTAATACTATCTTTATTTTTTACAATTTCAGCTTTACTGAGCGGATGCGGGCAAGGGGAAACTGCTAATAAGGAAAAGGATGAAAACCTTTTGCAGGTTTACACAACCGTCTATCCGCTTCAGTATTTCACACAGCAAATCGGCGGTGAATTTGTTGATGTAAAAACAATCTATCCGCCGGGAGCAGATGAACATACATTTGAACCTTCTCAAAAAGATATGATGGCACTGGCTGACGCAGATTTATTTTTCTATATCGGCCTCGGTCTTGAAGGATTCGTTGATAAAGCCGGGAAAACTTTGAAGAATGAGGATGTTAAAATGGTCCCCGTCGGAGATTCGCTGCACATTGGTGAAGAAGGCTCTGGAGAGCAGGAAGATCACGGCGAAGATGAACATGCAGATGGTGACGGCCATGCACACGGAGACATTGACCCGCATGTTTGGCTCGATCCAATCTATGCAAACGAACTTGCTCTTACTATCAAAGACCAGTTAGTTGAACAAATGCCTGAACAGAAAGATGCTTTTGAGAAAAATTATTCTGACCTTGCTGCCCAATTAAAGGGTCTGGACAAGGAATTTACAGAGGTAATCGGGACTGCAAAGCGCAAGGAAATCATCGTAGCCCATGCTGCCTACAGCTATTGGGAAAAGCGATACGGCCTTGAGCAAATCAGTATTTCCGGCCTGTCGACGACTAATGAGCCAACCCAAAAAGAACTTCAAAAACTCATATCACATGCAAGGGATGAAAAAATAAAATATGTTTTGAACGAACAGAATTTCAACTCCAAACTGGCAAAAATGGTCCAGGAAGAAATTAACGGTAAGCCACTTTCACTCCACAACCTTTCTGTTTTGACAGATGAAGACATAAAAAACAAAGAAACATACTTCTCCTTGATGGAAAAGAATCTTTCCACTCTAGGAAAAGCACTGAATGAATAAATGTGTATGCCTCCCTATTTGGGAGGTTTTTTTTATAGGATTCCACCTACATATTTTCCTATAAAGTGACTCCTTCTGTTCCCGGATTCATCTATTTTTGGAGCCTGTTCATGCAGGATAAAAGATATTTGCGTCAAAAAAAGACCAGGGAACAAACCTGATCCTTTTTACCTAATATTAGCTTGAATGAGTTATACCCTCACGCTGCAAGCTAAAGGTGTATCAATCAAAAAAGGAGTGGTACACCGATGGCAAAAGATGTATTGTGCGAAGTCAATAACTGTCAATATTGGGAGCATGGCAACCTTTGCAATGCCGATAAAATCTATGTAGTCAGCCATTCCGGCGAGACAGCCGACAATAGCCGGGAAACCGACTGCAAGACGTTTGAAGCGTTAAGTTAATCAATCCAGGATCGGGTTGCTCCCGGTCCTATTCAAGCCTTTAGTAAGGACAATGAATCAAACTCATAATCCGGTTTATCTAATTTATATAATGCAAGCGTGGAATCCTTACCGCAAGCGGAATCCAACACTATTTTTATTTAGACACCTCCCTCTAACTTCACAACCCCCTGCTGCCGTTTTAAAAAAACAATCAAACCCTTTGTCCTCTGCCCAGACTTTCTAATTCTATATGAATCCTTTCTGGATCGATCCGTTCAAATAGTGGCTCTACAGCAGTTACACTACGAGCTGTGATTGTCTGCGGTTTCCAGTTTTCTTCTGTAAGAGACAGCATGTGTTTTACCTTTTCACTAGAAAATGGCAGGAAAGGTGTCAGGATATTGGCCAGATTCCCTAGGATGTAGACACAGTCTGCCAGAGTCTGTTTGCATTCTTCTACATTTTCATGGACCTGTCTCCAGGGCTGCTGCTGGTCAAAGTATTTATTCGAATATCTGACCAAATCAAATACTGTTTCCAATGCCTGTTTAAACCTTGTCTCCTCAATACTTCGGCCTGTGTCTTCATATAGTCTGGCAACTCGATCCACTATTTCTTTGCTAATTCTTTTTTCCGGAATGACGCCATCAAATGATTTTTGGATGAACTTCAAGCTCCGGTTCACAAGGTTTCCATATGCACCAAGCAATTCACTATTATGACTATAGATAAATTCCTTCCATGAGAAATCCGCATCCCGATTTTCGGGGGCGTTGATCGTCAGAAAATATCGGATAGAATCAGGATCATACCTCTCTAAAATATCAGGGACCCAGACAGCCCAATTTCTGCTTGTCGACAATTTTCTTTTTTCCAATGTGAGATATTCATTCGAAACAATGTGAGTTGGCAAAGGATCTTTTCCTAACCCGGCTAGGATAGCAGGCCAAATGATGGAATGGAAAGGGATATTGTCTTTTCCGTGTACATAATAGGATTCAGTCCCAGAACTCCAAAAATTCTGGTCATCCCCATTTGTTTCTTTTTCCCATAATTTACTGGCGGTATAGTAACCAGAAACAGCCTCGATCCACACATAGATTTTCTTTTGCTCATAACCCTTTACCGGCACACTTACCCCATGGTCTAAATCACGAGATACCGCCCGATCCTGAAGACCCTCTTTCAGATACCTCCTGGTCAGAGAGACGGCATTATCACGCCAGTCCCCATTGCTTTCTGCTTCACCAACATAGTGTTCCAGAGTCTTTTGAAAGGCGCTTAAGGCAAAATAAAAGTGTTCCGTTTTTCTCACCGTTGGAGGCTGACCGCAGATTTTGCATCGTCTATCCAGCAAATCCAGCGGTTCCAATACACTTGAACAGGCGTCGCATTGATCACCCCTTGCAGTCGCTCCGCAGATTGGGCATAGACCCTCTACATATCGGTCAGGCAAAAACTGTTTATCATGCTCGCAATATAATTGATCAATTTCTTTCTTGTAAATGAATCCTTTCTCCAACAGCTCCAAAAAGATGGCTTGAACCATTTGATGATGATGTTCTGTATCAGTCCTCGTATACAGGTCATAAGAGAACCCCAGATGAGAAAAACAATCAACGAATTCGTTATGATAGTAATCCGTTATCTCTTTTGCCGTAACTCCCTCCTGCTTAGCTCTGATCGTAATAGGTGTACCATTGCAGTCGCTGCCAGAAACATATAGAACTTTTTCTCCTTTTAACCGGTAATACCTTGCTAAAATATCCCCCGGCAACAGACTGGAAATATGCCCGAGATGCAAGGATCCATTAGCATAAGCCCATGCTCCTCCAATAAAAATGCTCATTTAATATGACCTCCTTAGAAAAATAAAAAAACCCCGCCCTTAACCGTAAAAGTTAAGGACGAGGTTTGGATTCCCCGTGATACCACCTTATTTCGCAAATAGCTTACACTATTTGCCTCACCAAGTACGGAGCATGGAATGCCTGCTCTTATACTGTGACATTGATAACGAGTGCCAACTCTCGCCGTTACCTACTAATGCCAGCAGCATGTTCAGGACGGGGCTCAGAGACCATTTTTCAAGTGTCTGTTTTTGCTTCTTTTCAGCTTCCGAAGCTCTCTGGTAAAAAACAGGGGCACCCTACTTTTTCTCTTCATTGCTTTTTAAAATTTATTAATCTGATTTTATTCAGAAATTTCCAGGAAGTCAATAAAATTGCCATTTTATTCCGATGTAAAAAAAGATTTTAAATATACCAAAACCTTTTATAATCACACACGTCTAAGTATTGAGTTCATTAACAGGGAGAGAATTGATATGGCTGACTACAGGGATGAAGATATAAATGAATGGTACGTTCTTTATCATCAAACAATTTTCAAGTTTATTTTCATGCTCACCAAAGACTATCAGCAGGCTGAGGATTTAACCCAGGAAACTTTTTTTAAGGCATATAAGTATTATCATAATTTCAATCGTGATTCTAGTGAAAAGACGTGGTTATTCAGTATTGCTCATAACACAACTGTTGATTACTTAAGAAAGCAAAAACCAATTCGTTTTTTCAAAGAGTTGTTTCAACCTCAAGTTGACATAAAACTATTGCCAGAGAATGTAGTACAGCTTAAAGAAAGTTCTAAGGAGATATACGAAGCATTAAGTGCACTTAAACAATCGCATCGAGAAGTAATCATTCTTAGAAAAATAAAGGGTTTTTCAATTACTGAAACAGCGGAAATATTGAATTGTTCGGAAAGTAAAGTAAAATCTACCTTGCATCGCGGGATGTTAGCTTTGGAAAAAAGATTGATAAAGGAGTCGTGGTTAAATGAACATACAAAGTGAATTGAACACTTTTAATCGTGCTCTTCAGAAAGTAGAATATGATTTAGAATGGAGTCAGGATCAAGCCAATTTAGTCAGGAGAAAACTGGAGAAACAAATTTATAAAGAAAAGGTTAAATCTCGAATTTTTAAAATTTCTGGTTACGTATCAACCATAAGTATCACTTTTTCTCTTCTTTTTTTGCTCATTATTCAATTGGGGAATGAAGATTCATTTGTCTCAGGAATGCTATCAAATAAAGAAAAGCTGTATACAATGGAAGTGATCGACGGGAAAGAGAGACCGGTTTTAACCGAAAAAGGGATGGAATATGTCGTATATCCAATGGATGCCTACAAGGAGATCAATACAATCTCAGGAGAACCACTTCTTGGAGTATCTGTTGGAAAAATAGGGAGTAAAGAACAAATATATACACAGGCCTTATACCCGACTTCAGAAGGAAGGTTTATTTCAGTACATTATTCAAAGAATGAAACTGGGTCAGTTGAAGAAATGAGTAGGCATTTCTTTCCCGAACATCCCCTATACGGAACAAAAGTCACTAAAATAAACGTTTCAGGTCAACGGGCATTTCTACATGAACCGACAACAGAGTATGGCTCAACTGCGTTATATATCGTAACCAAAAATTATGTATACTATATGACTAATGATGGGTTGTTGGATAAAAAGCAGGGTGATTCAGAGGAGTTAATACGACTTGCCAATTTATTTAACTTTGAAGCTGAGAGATAAAGCTTATAAAAAAACAACGCTTGGTACGTTAACATCTCCAAGCGTTGTTTTTTTATTTTGAATATTTTTATATAGCCAGTTAAGCCTCTAAGCTTGCCATTGGCCCGAAGAATTCGAAGTGAATTCTGTCTTCTGTAACGCCAAGATCTTTTAATGCAGAGTTGACTGCTTTCATGAATGGTACTGGGCCGCAGAAATAGAAGTCTGATTGTTCAAGGTTCACATTTTCTTTTAGCCATTCTTTTGTAATATACCCTTCAACATCAAAGCTGTTGTTCTGGCGGTCTTCTTCTGTTGGCTGGTCGTAGAATACTACTGAATTGACCTTTGCTTTGGCTGCGGTTGCTGCGACTTCCTCTTTAAGGGCATGCACTTTTCCATTCTGGGCTGCATGGATGAAAGTCACTTCTTTTTCCGGCTGCAGTTCTGCTACGGTGTTCAGCATGCTGACCATCGGAGTCAGGCCAACACCGCCGCTTAGCAGTACGACTGGAGTATCTTTTTCTGTATCAAGGAAGAAGTCGCCTGCTGGTGCACTAATTTGCAGAACTTCGCCTTCTTCTACGCTGTTGTGCAGGTAGTTCGATACTTTGCCATCCGGAGTTTCCATGCCAGCTTCTTTTTTCACGCTGATACGGTAATAATCTTTTCCAGGAGCATCTGATAGGCTGTACTGGCGGATATGTGTGAACTCTTCGCCTTCGATTTCTAGCTTGATGCTGATATACTGCCCTGGCTTAAATGCAGCGATTGCCTTCCCATCGACCGGCTTCAAGTAGAAAGAAGTGATGACATCACTTTCCTCGACTCTTTTCGCAACAATAAATGGACGGAAGTCCTTCCAGCCGCCTCTTTGGTTCGCAGCTTCATCATACATTTCCGCCTCCACAGAGATGAATGCGTCCGCGATTACGCCATATGCTACGGCCCACGCATTGATGATTTCATCTGTAGCCGCATCTCCAAGAACTTCCTTGATCGCAATCAGCAAGTGCTTTCCGACGATTGGATAATGCTCAGGCAGGATGCCAAGGCTGCGGTGCTTATGCGCAATCTGGTTTACAACCGGAAGGATCGCTTCAAGATTATCGATGTATTTTGCAGCAGCATAGACTGTTCCAGCCAGCGCTCTTTGCTGTCTGCCCTGCTTCTGGTTTGCATGGTTAAAAATGTTCAATAATTCTGGATGGTTTTCGAACATAGTTTTATAGAATACTGTCGTGATTTGTTCTCCGTGCACTTCAAGTACTGGTACTGTTGATTTGATGATCTCAATCGTTTTCTGATCTAGCATTTCAAACACTCCCCTATGTCAATATCTTCTCGTTGAGGTGTTTTACCTCATTCCCATAGTGATTATAATAAATTATTTCAGCAGACTAAGTGATTCAAATCACACTATCGTAAAATAGTTCTTTTGAATCAGCTTTTTCATTGGGATTTGCTTCATTCCTAACGTAATTCATGAGAAAAATGAATCAATCACCAAATATGGCTGAATAAGACCATTAAACTGTACGAAAAAAGGACTTACGATAATTTTTTATAGCGAGATTTTAATTTATATAGCGAAAATTTCATTTATATAGCGAGTTTTTCGTTTTTATAGCGACTTTTCCTTTTTATAGCGAATTGGAAAAAAACACTTACTTTTTCCAATTTGACCTGACAAAAAAATAAAGCACTGCCAAAGCAGTGCTCTCCATATTTTCTAGAACTCAAACCGTTCTTCAAAAACAGTAACTTCCTTCATTCGTTTCCTGTTCAGTTCAAAACCGATGCCAGGGTTCTCAGGCACCTTGATCATCCCGTTTTCCACTTTGATTTCCGGCTCTATGATATCTTCTTCCCAATAGCGGTCCGAACCGGAAATATCCCCTGGTATTGTGAATCCCGGCAGTGAAGCGAGCGCAATATTATGTGCTCTTGAAATGCCGAATTCTATCATGCCGCCGGCCCAGACAGGAATGTCTTTTGAGCGGCAGTAGTCATGAATTCTTTTTGCTTCGCCAATGCCGCCGACACGGCCGATTTTTATATTAATGACCCCGCAGCTGCCGAGTTCGACTGCTTTCCTGGCGTCATCGAAAGTGACGATGCTTTCATCCAGGCAGATGGGTGTCTTGATCTGGTTCTGAAGTTTGGCATGATCAACAATGTCATCAAAACCCAGAGGCTGTTCGATCATCAGCAGGCCGAATTCATCTAACAATTTTAACCGGTCCGCATCCTTTAGCGAATATGCCGAGTTTGCATCTGCCATCAATGGCAAATCAGGAAACCGCTGACGAATGCCGGAAATCAGCTCGTAATCAGTTTCGGGGCTGATTTTAACTTTCAAACGCTTGAAGCCTTTCTCCAGATAGCTTTCGGTTTGTTTCAGGACTTCAGACAAGTTTGGGTTGCCTACAACCACACCTGCAGGTATCTCTGACATCGATCCGCCAATAAGCTTCGATAGCGGAATGTTTTCTTTCTTTGCCTGCAGATCCCAGAGTGCTGTTTCAAGGGCGGCCTTTGCCATATGATTCCTGCGCACGGAACTGAACAACCCGAAAGCTTCTTCAGGATGGCTGATCCCCTTTTTTTTCAAAAGAGGGATCAAAAAATCTTTAAGCACATGATATGAGGTTTGCACCGTTTCCTCCGTATACCAGGGTGATGAAAATGCTACCCCTTCGCCATATCCAGTGATGCCATTACGATCTTCCACTTCTACTATGATCGCTTCCCTGTCGGTCACGGAACCTAAATGAGTCATGAAAGGCTGCTTCAATGGCATTTTAATGACCGATAAATGTACCGACTTAATCGCCATTTTCATCACGCTCCACATCCAGCCACTCGCGCAGTTTGCGCCTTAATAATTTCTTTGCGGCATTACGCGGCAGGCTGTCAACAAAGTAGAACTTTTTAGGAAGCTTGTATTTTGCAAGTTTTTGTTCACATAGCTTGAGCAACTCTTCTTCTGACACGCCCAAATCATTTTTCACAATAAAAGCGACAGGCACCTGTCCCCATTGCTCATCAGGCATTCCAATCACTCCGGCATCAGCCACGCCTGGATGCGAAAGCAGGACGCCTTCAATTTCAGCAGGATAGACATTTTCCCCGCCGGAAATAATTAAATCGGAACGGCGGTCAAGAACATATAGGAATCCATCTCCGTCCACATAGCCAATATCACCGGTATGAAGCCATCTCTCACGGATTTTATCTGCCGTTTCATCAGGGCGGTTCAAGTACCCGACTGTCACGTTCGGCCCTTTTACAACAATTTCACCCTCTGCACCAGGCGGAACATCCAGGCCATCTGCATCCACAATCCGTATCTGGTTGGAAAATAGCGCTATACCGGCAGAACCAAGGCGCTCAATGCTGTATTCCGGTGATAATGTCGCAAACTGTGAAGAAGTTTCTGTCATCCCATAGGTTTGGAATACCGGGATATCTTTTTCCAGACAGGATTGAAGTAATGGTAAAGGAGCAGGCCCGCCCCCCAACAGCATGCATCGGAATGATCCCGGCAGTCTGTCAGAGCCCAATTCGTCAATGATCCGCCTTAGCATCGTGCTGACGACCGACATAATGGTGATCTGATATCGACTGATATCTTCGATTGCCTTTTTCTCCTCGAAAGAAGAATGTAAGACAATCGGCATTCCATATATTTGTCCCCTCATTAAAATAGAGTAGCCGCTAATATGGAAAATAGGCACAGTGCAAAGCCATTTATCCTGAACATGCAAACCAAGATTGAGCGCTGAAGCATTCGCGCTCCACCAGTGGTTTCCATATGTTTGCATGACCCCTTTCGGATTGCCGGTCGTGCCTGATGTATACATGATCGAAGTGACTTCATCCATATCGTATTCTTCAAGAATAAGTGGATTTATTCCCTCGAGTTCTTTTAAATCATTGATGCTGACCTTCTTTGTATCAGAATGAATTCCTGACACTTTATCAATGAAGCGAGTTTCATATAGAAGTACGACCGCTTGACTGTCATCCAGCTGCCATGACAGTTCTTCTGATGTCAGGCGATTGTTCAAAATAACCGCTCTGACTCCCGCCATTTGCAAAGCGTATAAAATAAAGGCAGATTCAGCCTGATTGGAAAACAGCACGGCAGCCGCCGCACCTTTTTGAATCCCCAGTGCGCCAAGTTTTCCCGCATACGTTTTTGCTTTTTCAAAAACTTGCTTAAACGTATAGGTATGTTCTTCAAATATCAGCGCTTCCCGGTCTGGAGAGAGATCGGCCCGCTTTTTCAGCCAATTCGGTATCGTTTCTGACATTGATGTCACCCTTTCTCTACATACTAAAACAGCTTGATGGAGGTCCATCAAGCTGTGTCATAATTATAAAATCAAGGGAATCTTGGAAACTGGCCGAAGTCTGGCTTGCGCTTTTCCTTGAATGCGTCGCGGCCTTCTTTTGCTTCATCTGTTGTGTAGTAAAGCAATGTTGCATCTCCTGCCATCTGCTGTAGTCCAGCAAGCCCATCAGTATCAGCGTTCATTGCCGCTTTCAGGAAGCGAAGAGCAGTCGGGCTCTTCTCAAGCATTTCTTCACACCACTTGAGAGTTTCCTCTTCAACTTGGTCAAGAGGTACAACTGTGTTGACAAGACCCATGTCCAGCGCTTCCTGGGCATTGTACTGACGGCACAGGTACCAGATTTCACGTGCCTTTTTGTGGCCGACGATTCTTGCAAGGTAGCCTGAACCGTAACCGGCATCAAAGCTTCCTACTTTAGGACCTGTCTGACCGAATATAGCGTTATCAGCCGCAATTGTCAGGTCACATACGACATGAAGCACATGGCCGCCGCCGATTGCATAACCCTTTACCTGAGCGATAACTGGCTTAGGAATTACACGGATCAAGCGCTGAAGGTCAAGGACGTTCAAACGTGGAATCTCGTCTTCACCAACATATCCGCCGTGTCCGCGGACTTTTTGGTCACCGCCGGAGCAGAATGCATCGTCTCCAGCTCCAGTAAGGACGATAACACCAACGCTTGAATCATCTCGAGCATAAGAAAATGCATCGATCATTTCCATAACCGTTTTCGGACGGAAAGCGTTGCGCACTTCCGGGCGGTTAATGGTGATTCTCGCAATGCCATTATATGTTTCATACAGAATATCTTCGTAATTGCGTTCTGAAACCCATTCAACTGTCATTAAGATAACCTCCTATTATGTATTCGACAAAAACTCACTTACTATTGTACCAAATTTTTCTCGTTCTTCCACATGAATTGCATGCCCGCATCCATTTATCGTCAATTTTGTCGGATTTGGCAGCTTCAAGGCCATGTCGTCGGCTATTTTGCAAAACTTTTTATCAAGCTCTCCTGTAATCAACAGGGTCTCGAAATCAAAGTTCACAAGCTCATCCCACCATGAAGGCTGAGCGCCGGTTCCCATTCCCCGCAGGCTGTTTGCCAGGCCAACGGGGTCGTTCTTCAGCCTTTGACTTCTTATTTGTTCCCTTACTTCTGCGGGGAGATTCAACTGCGAATGAAAAAGCGGGATCGTTTCCCAAAAATCAATAAATTTCTCCACGCCTTCTCTTTCAATCCTGGCAGCCAGTTTATGGTCCTGCTGAATTCGTGCTTCGCGCTCTTCAGATGTTTTTAGTCCTGGCGTCGTGCTCTCAAGAATGAGCTTCCTTACTCTTTCAGGATACAGACTTGCAAAGGTAATGGCTGTCCGTCCGCCCATTGAGTATCCAAGCAAATCCGCTTTTTCAATACCGAGCTGGTCTAAAAGAACCTTGATGTCGTTGGCTGCTCCCTTTATATCATATCGCTCCATATCGCCTGGCGATTCAGTCTCACCGTGCCCAATGAGGTCTACCATAACAAGGTCTGAGTGCTGTCCCCATATAGGACAAAACGGCTCCCATGTAGAAGCCGCTCCGGTAAAACCATGGAGCAATACGAGTGGAAAGCCGCTTCCGTATTGCTCGACATGATATTGGATTCCATTAATCATGGTGTTCATGATTCGTCACCTTTTAACATTGCAGTTATTTCCCGGGAAACAGATTTCCACAAATTTCGATGTTCCATCATGTTAGAATCCCTTGCCGTCCGGATTTCCATGACCTTCAAGCCTTCGGCGCGCTGGTTTTCTGTAAAGGTCTCAGAAAAATGCGCCCAGTCTTTAATCAGGTCATATTTCCCCTTGTACATCGCGACAACATGGCTGAAGTCAAGATCGAGCGGAGTGCCGAAAAGCATCTCGAAATGCTTCGGCTCGTTTGCCTGGGGGAGGAAGGAGAATATTCCTCCGCCATTATTATTGATCAGCAAAATATTAATATCGATATTATACAATTTTGATGCCAATAGCCCATTCAGGTCATGATATAAAGTTAAATCCCCCAGCACCAGGTAACATGGCTGCGATACACTCGCTACCCCAAGTGCTGTAGAGACAATCCCGTCTATGCCATTCGCTCCCCTGTTGGCCATAACCTTGATATTCTTATCATTAAGCAGGAAAAATGAATCGAGGTCGCGGATCGGCATACTGTTGCCAACGAATAGAGTCGCTCCTTCAGGAAGAATTTCAGCAAGCAGATGAAACAGCTTGCCTTCACTCATTTCTTCTACCTTTGAAATGCCCATCAGCTGCTGTTTGGCTGTATCGTTCAACGCAAGCCACTTATCCAAGTAGGGAGACTCATCAACATGATCAACTGCACTGCTTATCTTCTCGCAAAAAAGTGCTTCATCACAATAAAACATATCACTTGCCGACATCGTCGGCTCGCGCCAGCCGGCACCGCTATCGATCACAAACTGGCGGGCGTTGCGATTCTCTTTTATAAAGATAGTCAGCGCTTTTGAAACAGGCATCGCACCAAAACGGATGATCACATCGGGCTTTAAAGCTTCCTTCGCGTCTTCGTTACGCAAAAACGCATCATATGTATCGACAATATGACGTCCGTCGTGTTCACCGCTTCGCAGCTGTGACAGCGGATCAGCGATAATCGGGAACTTCAGGCTGTCAGCGAGCGCAATCACGCGTTCAGCAAAATCACTGCTGTCGATCTGCCCGCAGACGATGATTCCGTTTTTAAATGACGCAAGGTCTTCAGCAATTCTCTCGAACATTTCATCTGATAAGCTTATACGTCCGGTCTGGATTTCGACATATCCACCAACACGCTCAGGCAGTTCGAACAAATTTTCATCCAGCTTCGGAATCAATGGCTCCCTGAACGGGAAGTTCAAATGAACAGGTCCCTGCGGATAGCTTGATGCTGTTGCAGCAGCTCTGCCGCAAACAGTACGTGCATAGCGGATCATATCCTCTGTTTTTTGCGGCGGCGCCATCTCAACAAACCATTTGACGTTTTTTCCATACAAATGGATTTGGTCTATCGCCTGTGGTGCACCGACATCTCGGAGTTCATGCGGACGATCCGCTGTGAGGACGATCAGCGGAACCCTTGAAATGCTAGCTTCTATGACCGCAGGATAATAATTCGCCGCTGCCGTCCCAGATGTACAAAGCAGTGCGACGGGTTTTCGGGTTGCTTTGGCAATCCCGAGGGCGAAAAATGAAGCAGAACGCTCATCGACAAGAATATGGGTCCTCAGTTCAGGGTGTTCTACCATCACCAGTGCCATTGGCGTTGATCTCGAACCAGGGCTGATGACAACATCCCTCACCCCTGTTTTGGATAACTCTGCAACAAATGCAGCGATATACGCTGTTAAACCTTCCTGGTGACTCATGTTATCTTTCCTCCAAGTGCTGTAAGCATCGGTCGGAACTTGATGCTAGTCTCTTTATATTCGCTTTCGGCATTTGAATCTGCCACGACTCCACATCCCGCAAATAAGGAAGCCTCTTTTCCCTGAATCAGTCCTGAACGGATTGCTACGGCAAATTCACCGTTCCCCTGATAATCCATCCAGCCAACAGGTGCAGCATAAAGCCCTCTGTCCAGCTGTTCGATTTCCCTGATTTTCTCGATGGCTGCCTGTTTCGGCAATCCTCCAAGTGCTGGAGTCGGATGGAGTCTGTCCACCAGGTGAAGAATCGATGTTCCTTCCCGGTTTTTACCGATGACCGGGGTATACAGATGCTGGATGTATTTCATCTTCATTAAAGCAGGCTGCTCTGGAAGGATTACCTCATCACAGGTTTCCTCCATCGCTTCTTTGATCATATCGACCACATATTGGTGTTCAATCAAGTTCTTCTGGTCAGTTAAAAGTTCACAGCCAAGCTTTTCATCTTCTTCAGGAGTGTTCCCTCTAGCGATCGAACCTGCGAGACATGCTGAAAACAGGCTGTCGCCATCCTTCTTGACCAGCCTTTCGGGTGATGCACCAATAAAACAATCCCCATTGGATTCAAAAGCGAATGTAAAGCTTGCTTTTTGGTGATCCAGCAGATTCGCCAGAACTCTTTCTGCCTGGACCTCATCTTCGAAATGAAGGCGCAGCTCCCTTGCGAGGACAACTTTTTTCAGTTCGCTATTCTCAAAACTGTTTACGACATCTGTTACAGTCTGCTTCCATGCTTCCGGTTCGATTTCAACAATTTCCTTGAGATGAAGCTGACCAAGTGCTGGTTTCACAACTGCCCTCGAGAGCACTTCTTCCCGCTCCCTGGACAATTTTTCAAATAAGGTTAGATCATCATGCTGGGTGCAAATTACGTTGGTAGTGAAATACGCCTCACCCTTGATTATAGTCAGCATGTATTTCGGAATATGGAACAGTGCTTCTGAAAACTTGGACCATAAAGCAGTTCCTTTTTTCAGCGGATCGAACGAAAATCCGCCGAACAAGGCTGGACCTATTCCATTGAGATTGTATTTATTAAATACCAGCGCGGAATCCATGAAGCGCTTCCACTCTTTTTCAACATGAAAAAAGCGGTCAGCTGCCTGATCCGACTGTATTTGCCCGCAAATTCCCAACCCCGCAAGGATTTGTTCTCCCTCAGGATCCTTCCAGAAAAAACGTTCTCCTAAGTACTTTTCCCGGCCGTAAGCAAAAAAATGAAAAGGATCGATACGATCTATTTTATGGACTTCGCTTACCAAAATCGACTGAGATAGTCCTTTGGCCCGCTCAATCCCATCAAGGATTCCCTGTCTAAGTTCCGTTTCCTGAATGGCAACCAAAAATATCCCCCCAATAACAGCCTCTCATCTGTTATCAAACGTTTAAAAGCTTATTTTAAGATACACCTCATACATCACGATGTCAATCATGGCGGGCTTTCCAAAGCGATTATCATCCTTATTATATATTTCACGCCAAAGACTTGCATAATCTGGTAAAACCATCCTGCTTAGACGTGAAAATACTAATTGACAGTGGATATGTGAATATCTACACTTATAATTGTAAGGTAATTTAACCTAGATGTTAAAGGTCTTTTTGACAATTTTCGTTCTTTTAGATAAAATATTTAGGTTTGATAGATTGATATTAAGGGAGAGAATTAGATATGCAATCACAGCTACAGCCTAGTTCTTCACCAGCAGTTGATAAAGAAAGCTGGAAAGTCTGGTGGCAATTAACCCGTCCTCATACATTGACTGCCGCATTTGCCCCTGTCCTTCTCGGCACTGCCTTAGCCATAGAAAACAGCGGCGGCATCCATTGGGGCATGTTTATAGCCATGCTCGTTGCAAGCCTGTTAATCCAGGCAGCAACAAATATGTTCAATGAATATTATGATTTTAAACGCGGACTGGATAATGAGAATTCCGTTGGGATCGGCGGCGCGATTGTCCGTCACGGCATCAAGCCTAAAACGGTCTTGAACCTTGCTTTCAGTCTATATGGAATATCCGTTTTACTCGGTGTTTATATCTGTATGAGCACAAGCTGGTGGGTCGCAGCTGTCGGGGTTGTTTCCCTGGCTGCCGGTTACCTTTACACAGGCGGTCCGCTGCCAATTGCCTACACTCCTTTCGGTGAGCTTGTCGCTGGATTTTTCATGGGTGTACTGATCATTCTGATCTCGTTTTATATCCAGACTGGCACGGTCACACCTACAAGTGTACTCGTATCATTCCCAAGCTTTTTGCTGGTAGGTGCCATCCTGCTTGCTAATAATATCCGTGACCTTGACGGCGACAAAGATTTTGGGCGAAAAACACTCGCTATCCTGCTTGGAAGAAAAGGGGCAATCCGCCTGCTTGCTGGCATGTTCATCGTGTCATATACATGGGTAATCGGCCTGATCATTGCGGGTGTCGTTTCTCCTTGGCTGGCGATTGTCGCACTAAGCATTCCAAAAGCAGTCAAAGCAACAAAAGGTTTTATCGGAAAGTCCAATCCCATGCAAATGATGCCGGCAATGGCTGCAACAGCAAAGACGAACACGATCTTTGGCCTGCTTTTATCCGTCGGTATTTTCATCAGCTTAATTTAATGTTAGGCTGTTTTCGTAAAGATTGTTGTTAAAATCCTAAAGCCGATTTTAACGTGATAATATGCCATTTTGTCGTTCGGAATTAAGTGTGCAGGCTCTTTTCTCTTAAATTTTGTGAAGAAAAATAGGTCATTTAATCCCATTTTGTAGCCAAAAGCAACAAAGTTTGAGAAAAAAGCCTAATTAAACGAGAAGCTTCTGCCTTAGGCGGAAGCTTTTTCTATGTTTCCTGAAATGATGAGCGGGTATTTAGAACGTATGACACGATACAATATGAAGGATGTGTAATCATGCTGACAAAGGACCAGCTCAATAACTTGAAGGACACACTTATTAATGAAAAAGAAACACTTCAATCACAAATAGATCAAAATGAAGAGGAAGGTTACCTCGAAGGCAGCCAGCGGGAGGCAACCGGAGAACTTTCTTCATACGATAACCATCCCGCCGACAGTGGAACAGAACTATTCGAGCGGACCAAGACCCTTGCGATGGACGAGCATCATGAGGACCAGATGGGCAAAGTCGAAAACGCCCTGAAGGCGATCGAGGATGGCACATACGGAAAATGTGCCGAGTGCGGGAAAGAGATTCCATACGAGCGACTCGAAGCAATCCCATACACTTTATACTGCGTCGATCACTCCCAGGAACAGGGCGTATCAAATGACCGTCCAGCAGAGGAAGATGTATTGGAATACAACCACGATGCAGATTTCGACCGCAGACAGAACGAGGAGATGGCGGACAACAGGAACAGCTTCGATGATGTAGCTGAGTTCGGGACCTCCGAAACACCTTCCGATTTTACCGGGGATCACGAAGACTACAATAAGCTTTATATTGATAATGAAACCGAGCGCGGGTTCACTGAAGACTATGAATCCTTCAGCGCCACAGATATCGAAGGCGCTGACAGGCAAGTATTTCAGAGCGACAGCGAAGAGGAATACGAGGAAAGGCTTGACGAAACCGGCATGGAATCGGAGCTTGGCGATATCCCTTATAAAGAAGGAGATAGTTATGTAGAAGACGAAAAAAAGGATGACGATAAATAAGAAGAAGCCTCAGTTCATTAAGTGAACTGAGGTTTTTTTTCACCATTCTGAAACATAAGGCACAAATCAAGTCGTTCAGCTTAGGCACAAGAATATTCTCCGAGCAGAGTCTCAAACTAAGACTAAATAATATAGAAACGGAGATAGAAAATGAGTATTATTCTTGCTCTGCTTGCTGCACTTTTTGCTTCTTTTACAGCGATTCTCGCCAAGATTGGCATTGAGGATGTCGATTCCAACCTGGCCACTGCTGTCAGGACTGTGGTGGTCGTTATCATGGCTTATTTAATGGTGGTGATTACAGGGCAGACGGACAATATAATGACAGTATCTGCGAGATCACTGATTTTCCTTATTCTCTCAGGATTGACAACTGGCCTTTCCTGGCTGGCATTTTTCAAAGCAATCCAGATTGGTGATGTTTCCAAGGTTGTCCCGATTGATAAATCAAGCGTAGTGCTGACGATCCTGCTTTCTTTCATCATCCTCAGGGAACCTGCTACAATGCCTGTTGTGGCAGGGGGCATCATCATTTCGATAGGTACCTTCGTATTGATTGGAAAAAAGGAAAAGAAAAATACCGAGAGAAAAAAGGTATTCAACATGAAATCGTATCTTTTCCTCGCCATCATGTCTGCTGTTTTCGCAGCGTTGACCAATATTCTCGCAAAAATCGGGATTGAAGACGTCGATTCCAATGTGGCCACCTTCATCCGTACTGTCGTAATCATCATTTTCGCCTGGGGAATTGTATTTTTTCAGGGAACTGTGAAGGAATTGAAGAACATCTCCAAGAAGTCATACATCTTTCTTATTCTATCAGGTGCAGCTACAGGCTTCTCCTGGCTTTGTTACTTCGCTGCACTCGCAATCGGAAAGGTGAGTATCGTCAATCCAATTGATAAATTCAGTGTCGTCCTGACAATGATCCTGAGCTTCATCATTTTAAAAGAAAAACCGACCCGCTCCACCGTGGCAGGTGCTGTATTGATCACGATTGGCACTGGGCTGCTGATCTTGTAAAAAAATTTTGAGAAAACAAGAAAAGAGGGTGTCCCAAAAGTATAAACTTTTGGGCACCCTCTTTATTTTTGAGACTGCTTGGAAAATAGTCCGTTGATTTCCGTTCCAGGCGCTTCGCTTTCCGCGGGGCTGGCGCTGAGCCTCCT
>NZ_JAMAUR010000008.1:0-135473 GCF_023714225.1 Mesobacillus sp. MER 48 | reverse complement strand
AAGATGAGATTTCCCATAGCGCAAGCTAGTAAGAACCCTGAAAGATGATCAGGTTGATAGGTCAGAGGTGGAAGCGCGGTGACGTGTGGAGCTGACTGATACTAATCGTTCGAGGACTTAACCAAATACGAAAAGCGTAGGCGACTGTACAGCCTCGACAAGCGCTGGAGGGCCAGCAGTTGAAGTCGTTCTTTGACTTCGGCGGATGGACCGAAGCGACTCGAGAGGCTAGGAGCCGGAGCTGGACAATGATCATTCGTTTCTCTTGTTTTCTTCTTACACATTATCTAGTTTTGAGGGAATAAAGATTTTTACTAAGTGAAATATCTTTAAAATTTCTCTTGCAAAATGCACTAAAGACAGTATAATAGATATTGTCTTGAAAAATTGTCTGGTGACGATGGCGAGAAGGTCACACCCGTTCCCATACCGAACACGGAAGTTAAGCTTCTCAGCGCCGATGGTAGTTGGGGGTTTCCCCCTGTGAGAGTAGGACGCCGCCGGGCAAGATGCATTTGACATCTTCTTTCAAAGATACGGATCGTGTATCCAGGTCGGAGAAATCATTACTATTCCGCAGTAGCTCAGTGGTAGAGCACTCGGCTGTTAACCGAGCGGTCGTAGGTTCGAATCCTACCTGCGGAGCCAATTTGGAGAGCTGTCCGAGAGGTCGAAGGAGCACGATTGGAAATCGTGTAGACGGTCAACGCTGTCTCAAGGGTTCGAATCCCTTGCTCTCCGCCATAGAAACTTAAACAAACGGCCCCTTGGTCAAGCGGTTAAGACACCGCCCTTTCACGGCGGTAACACGGGTTCGAATCCCGTAGGGGTCACCATTTTCTTTAATAAGTAACATAACAATGGAGGATTAGCTCAGCTGGGAGAGCATCTGCCTTACAAGCAGAGGGTCGGCGGTTCGATCCCGTCATCCTCCACCATAAGTTTTTTGATGAATTATTACCGTCGCGGGGTGGAGCAGTCCGGTAGCTCGTCGGGCTCATAACCCGAAGGTCGCAGGTTCAAATCCTGCCCCCGCAATCATGAAGTGCTTTTCAAGTTAATCACTTGAAAATACTTTGGTCCCGTGGTGTAGCGGTTAACATGCCTGCCTGTCACGCAGGAGATCGCCGGTTCGATCCCGGTCGGGACCGCCAGTATATGGCTCAGTAGCTCAGTCGGTAGAGCAAAGGACTGAAAATCCTTGTGTCGGCGGTTCGATTCCGTCCTGAGCCACCATTTAAAATTTCCTGGTTAATCAGGAAATTGAGTAAATGGGTTTTTTAACATCGGAAATGATGTTATAATGGAGGGGTAGCGAAGTGGCTAAACGCGGCGGACTGTAAATCCGCTCCCTCAGGGTTCGGCGGTTCGAATCCGTCCCCCTCCACCATTTATCATAGGGGTATAGTTTAAAGGTAGAACGAAGGTCTCCAAAACCTTTGGTGTGGGTTCGATTCCTACTACCCCTGCCAATTTTATAATGGCGATTGTGGCGAAGTGGTTAACGCATCGGATTGTGGTTCCGACATTCGTGGGTTCGATTCCCATCAGTCGCCCCATTTCAAATCACATATTCAATCAGTATTGAATATAATATATTGGGCTATAGCCAAGCGGTAAGGCAACGGACTTTGACTCCGTCATGCGTTGGTTCGAATCCAGCTAGCCCAGCCATTTGCGGAAGTAGTTCAGTGGTAGAATACAACCTTGCCAAGGTTGGGGTCGCGGGTTCGAATCCCGTCTTCCGCTCCAATATAATATGGCGGCATAGCCAAGTGGTAAGGCAAAGGTCTGCAAAACCTTTATTCACCGGTTCAAATCCGGTTGCCGCCTCCACTAATTATTTAGTGGTATTGCAGTATTTGAAATCTTCATATGCCGGTGTGGCGGAATTGGCAGACGCGCACGACTCAAAATCGTGTTCCTTCTGGAGTGTCGGTTCGACCCCGACCACCGGTACCATCTTTATTTTAAACAGGTTTTCCTGTTTTCTTTATTTTCATAAGATATGTATGCGGGTGTAGTTTAGTGGTAAAACCTCAGCCTTCCAAGCTGATGATGAGGGTTCGATTCCCTTCACCCGCTCCATACATACGTGACTAACGCGGTATCTTGTTTCTAGAAAACGAGATACCGCGTTTTTTATTTTCTTTGATAGATGTGGAATCAGTTGGAGGGGTTGAAGCTAAGTGCTTGCGTTGGCCAAATAGAAAAAAGGATGCATCAGCATCCCACGAGTTTAAATGTACCAGTTCCTCCATGAATCTGGGTGAACATATTCATGAGTGATTCGGTCATCTTCTCCATTTCTGTTGACGGAGAAGAAGGCCTTAAATAGACAATCTGCAACGCATTTCTTGTTTCTTCTGTCACTGCGGTCCTTTCAGAATCGACAAAAGGGCTTCCGAACGGTCCTTTATCGTCTGCAGATATGATCAAGTTAGCAAGATTATTAGTTCTGCCATTCAGACCTCCGTACTCTTCATTTTCTTCGCCAACTTTAATTGTGATATTCCCCTGCAGTTTGTCACTGTCGTAAATACCAATTGGAATTTGATATTCAAGCGAGAAGAAATTATTCAGATCTATCGCACTATGTATGGTTTGAAGGTAATTCTGCTTAGAGATCCTTCGGTAAAGGGCTTCGGCCGAATGTCTATATCGGTTAGGATCCTTCCCCGTTGCTTTGAAGATTCCTCGCCACTCTTTGATTCCTTCAAGCTCCGTAACGTTTTTTTCCAAAAGGTCAAAGTATATTGATTCCTGGAAGAGCTGCAGTCTGCCTTTCAACATTTGAGGAGACTCGCCTACTTGTATGTTCTTATACTCGATCATTCCGATTGTGAATCCGGGATTGAGATTGCATATCATCCTGGAAACTTGAATTTCCATTGATTCCACCTCCAAATCTGCTTTAAAATAGTTTATCATAAAAGAGATTTGCTTTTAAATTTATGGGATTCATATATAGATATCAAAATAGGAAGGGGGTATCCGCAATGGATATGGCAAGTTTGAAGAAGGAGATCATAGCTTACAGCAAAACGATCGGCATCGATAAAATTGGTTTTGCAGCACCATCGACCTTTGAAGAGATGAAGGTCCGGTTATACATGCAGCAGCAACTTCACTATCAATCAGGATTTGAAGAAAAGGATATTGAAAAGAGAACGGAGCCTGCCCTGATTTTTGATCGTCCTAAATCAATCATTTCGATTGCTCTCGCCTATCCTTCAAAAATGAAAACGAAAGTGATCAGCAAGAAGGGGGAAAGGCGGGGAATCTTCTGTCGGGCGTCATGGGGGACTGATTACCACGCGGTCCTGAGGGACAGGCTGAAAAAACTCGAGGAATTTATTGCTTTGAAAGTTCCTGAAGCCCGCTTCAAATCGATGGTCGATACGGGTGAACTGGTGGACAGGGCAGTTGCGGAACGAGCGGGCATCGGCTGGAGCGGCAAAAACTGTTCGATTATCACACCCGAGTTTGGATCATACGTCTATCTAGGCGAAATGATTACGAATATACCGTTTGAGCCTGACCATCCCATGGAGGATCGTTGTGGCAGCTGTAACAAGTGTGTGGATGTCTGTCCTACAGGTGCGCTGGTACAGGGCGGTCAGCTGGATGCGCAAAAATGTATTGCTTTTGTGACTCAAACTAAGGGGTTTTTAGCGGATGAGTTTCGGGATAAGCTGGGCAACCGATTATATGGCTGTGATACTTGCCAGACAGTTTGCCCAGAAAACAAAGGGAAGGATTTTCATTTCCATGAAGAAATGGAGCCAGACCCTGAAATTGCAAAGCCGTTGCTGAAACCTTTATTGACCATCAGCAACCGGGAGTTTAAAGAAAAATTCGGACATGTTTCAGGTTCATGGCGCGGAAAGAAGCCTATCCAGCGTAATGCGATTATTGCCCTGGCTCATTTTAAGGATGATACAGCGATACCGGAGTTGATAATGGTCCTGAAGGAGGATCCAAGACCTGTTCTCAGAGGAACGGCAGCATGGGCGCTTGGCAAAATTGGCGGACACGACGCGTTGGACGCATTGCAGCATGCTTCTTCTTTTGAGAAGGATGAAGAAGTATTGCAGGAAATCAGTAAAGGCTTGGATTTTTTTAATGAAAAGGAACAGTCTGATATCCCAATTTAGGACAGAATGGATTTTTAATAATCCATTCTTTTTTTATGCCTTAAATCCCTTGCTCCTTCATAAACATGATAGGTGAAGGGAGAGATGAGTATGCGTAAACAACTGCAGGAGCTGCTGGAACAGCGAGTCCTTCAATGTGTATCCATGCCTCGCAATCAATTGCATGAGTGTGCGGGCATTGAGTTAAAAAAGCAGAGCTTTGCAAACAGGTCTGCTGAGATTGTAAAAGCAAAGGCAGATGGCAGGATCAAGCAAAGATTTGAAGATAATGAGAATGCATCTGTTTTATATGATGTTCACTTTCAGTATTTGATCAAGCAAAGAGGTTTATTTTACATGGAGGAAGAAGTGGAAAAGAGGCGGGCCGAATTCTACAAAGGGATCCTGGTGAACGACGAGAAGTTGAATGAAAATGAACCCACGGAGAAAATTGAAGAGGCTTTGCCTGTCTTTTCGCATGAGGTGGACGGACAGGAGAGGAAGGGCTTCAGATATGATAGGTTAAAGGCTGTCCAGTATGCTGAACGCTGGTGGAATGACTATAATCCCGCATATAAGAAGTTCGAAGTGGATTGTACCAATTATATATCGCAGTGTCTGCATGTTGGCGGGGCACCGATGAGAGGCTATCCAAACCGAAGCAATGGCTGGTGGATGCAGAATAATAACTGGAGCTTCAGCTGGTCGGTTGCTAATGCGTTGCGCTGGCATATTCCTGGTTCAAAGTTTGGGCTAAGGGGCAGAGAGGTGAGCAGTGCTGAAAAGCTGAAGCTCGGCGATGTGATCTGCTACGATTTCCAGGGAGATGGACGATTCGATCATACGACCATTGTAACCGGGCATGACGCGGACGGAATGCCGCTTGTCAACGCCCATACGTATAACTCCCGAATGAGGTACTGGGCATATGAGGATTCGACGGCCTATACCCCGAATATAAAGTATAAGTTCCTTATGATTACTGATGACCGTGATGAGTGAATAGAAGCTTGTCAGGGGCCGTTTCTTTTGCTGTGAAGGAGTGTAATGGTATAATAGCTGTAGTTTTGATTAGAGGTGAAAGTCATGGCATTGCATGTTGTATTATACCAGCCGCTCATTCCAGCCAACACTGGCAATATCGCGCGCACATGCGCTGGTACCGATACCGAGCTTCACTTGATCAGGCCGTTGGGATTTTCAACGGATGATAAGATGCTGAAGCGTGCCGGGTTGGATTATTGGGAACACGTAAAGATCCATTACTATGATTCGCTGGATGATTTTTATCAGCAAAACGAGGGCGGAGAATTTTTTTATGTGACCAAGTTTGGCAAGAAGGCGCATTCTGCTTTTGATTATAGTGCAACCGATCAGGAGTACTTCTTTATTTTTGGCCGGGAAACAACCGGACTTCCTAAAGAAGTGATTGAAAACAATATGGACAGATGCCTGAGGCTGCCTATGAATGAAAATATTCGTTCATTAAATCTGTCCAATACAGCCGCTATCCTGATTTATGAGGCATTGAGGCAGCAGGATTATCGCGATTTGCGCAAATATTAGGAGGCCTTTTCAGGTCTCCTTTTTGGCATTGCCATTATATTAAAGGAGATGAGAGAAGAATGAACCAGGTAATCGAAACCATTTTAAACCATCGCTCAGTAAGGAGCTTTAGGGATCAGACGCTGGACCGGGAACAGATAGAAGCGATTGTAAAAAGCGCACAGGCAGCTTCTACCTCCAGCTTCGTCCAGGCTTATTCGATTATTGGCGTGACGGACCAGGAGAAGAAGGACAGGCTGTCTGAAATTGCCGGGAATCAGGCATATGTTGCAGCTAATGGCCATTTCTTTGTGTTTTGTGCGGACCTTCATCGCCATAAGGTCTTGGCTGAGATGGAGAATGTTGATTTGAATGATTCAATTGAGAGTACGGAGAAATTCATGGTTGCATTGATCGATGCGGCCCTGGCTGCGCAGAATGCTGCAATTGCTGCTGAGTCAATGGGTCTTGGTATTTGCTATATCGGCGGAATCCGCAATGACCTGGAAGCAGTAAAAGAAGTTTTAAAGACGCCTGAACATGTTATTCCTCTGTTTGGCATGGCAGTAGGTTATCCTGATAAGGAGACGGATTTAAAGCCTCGTCTTGCAATGGAACATGTCTATATGGAAAATGAGTATCAGCAGGACCAGAGCTTGTTTGAGAAACAGCTGCAGGATTATAATGAAACGACCTCGCAATACTACCGTGAAAGAACGGGTGGGAAACGTGCGGACACCTGGACTGGCCAAATGGCCAAGATGCTAGGCCGTAAATCGCGGATGTATATGAAGGAATTCGTGGAAAAACAGAATTTGAATAAAAAATAATGATTAAAAAGTAAAAAAGCTGCCAATCGGCAGCTTTTTATTTTTTGGTGATCCCCGGCTTATCATCGTAACCTGAAGTGAAGATTGCAGATAAGAATGCAACTGTGACGCCCAGAATTAGAATTAGTTTCATGTATGTAAGCCTCCCTTTTACTGGATTTTGTCCATATAGAATTTATTATATCCTATTATCTTCGAACTGTGAAGGAGAGGCTCTTAGTTTTTGCATCAGGAATTAAAAAGGACAATCAGGATGGACCAACGATTACGCATGTTCAAATTGTTTGCTGCATAGAATTTATTAATCGTCTCTTGATAACGCTACATGGGGAGGTCCATATGGATATTTTAAAAAAGATTGAAATGTATCGCCAGGATGAAGAGAAGCTTAAGTGGGAAGGGACGTTCAGGGAATATCTTGAAATTGTAAAGGAACAGCCTTGGGTTGCTCAATCGGCACATTCGCGTGTATATAATATGATCAAAGACGCAGGAATTGAAAATGAAAAAGGAAAAAAAAGGTATTCCTTCTTTAGTTCCCAATTGTTTGGTCTTGAAGAGGCACTGGAAAGGCTTGTTGAAGAGTATTTTCATCCGGCGGCTAAAAGGCTGGATGTGAGGAAGCGGATCCTGCTGTTGATGGGCCCGGTAAGCGGCGGAAAATCCACCCTGGTCACCATGCTGAAAAGAGGGTTGGAGGCATACTCGCATACTGATAGAGGGGCGATCTACGCAATTAAGGGATGCCCTATGCATGAAGATCCGCTGCATATGATCCCGCATCATCTCCGCAAGGATTTTTATGATGAATATGGCATCAGGATTGAAGGCAATCTGTCGCCGCTTAATATGATGAGGCTTGACCAGGAGTATGGCGGCAGGATTGAAGATGTCATCGTTGAGAGAGTCTTCTTCTCAGAAGACAAAAGAACAGGGATTGGCACATTCAGCCCTTCTGATCCTAAATCACAGGATATCGCGGATTTAACCGGAAGCATTGATTTCTCCACGATTGCCGAGTATGGTTCTGAATCCGATCCGCGGGCATATCGCTTTGATGGTGAACTGAATAAAGCGAACCGGGGCATGATGGAGTTCCAGGAAATGCTGAAGTGTGACGAGAAATTCCTCTGGCATTTGCTGAGCCTGACGCAGGAAGGCAATTTTAAAGCGGGAAGATTCGCATTGATCAGTGCGGATGAATTGATTGTTGCCCATACCAATGAAACGGAATACCGTTCATTCATTTCGAATAAAAAGAACGAAGCGCTACATTCACGTATAATCGTTATGCCGATACCGTACAACTTAAAAGTGTCCGAAGAAGAGAAAATTTATGACAAGATGATCAGGGAAAGCGATGTGAACGATGTCCATATCGCGCCGCATACCCTAAGGGTTGCTGCAATGTTCACGATCCTTACACGCCTGAAGGATCCGAAAAAAGGTGATATTGACCTGATAAAGAAAATGAGGCTGTACGACGGTGAAAGTGTAGAGGGTTATAACCGGGCAGATGTTGAGGAATTGAAAAAAGAGCACCAGGATGAGGGGATGAGCGGAATTGATCCTCGCTATGTTATCAATCGGATTTCCTCCACAATTATCAGGAAAGAAGTCAAAACGATCAATGCACTGGATGTATTACGGTCATTGAAAGAGGGACTTGACCAGCACCCTTCGATCACTGCAGAAACAAGGGAACGTTATCTGAATTATATTTCCCTTGCCCGGAAAGAGTATGATGATATCGCCAAGAAGGAAGTTCAAAAAGCATTCGTGTACTCATATGAAGAATCAGCTAAAACCCTTATGGATAATTACCTTGATAATGTTGAGGCCTATTGCAATAAGGCGAAGCTTCGCGATCCGCTCACTGGAGAGGAAATCAATCCGGATGAGAAGCTGATGCGTTCGATCGAGGAACAGATTGGCATTTCCGAAAATGCGAAGAAAGCGTTCCGTGAAGAGATTTTAATCAGAATTTCTGCTTATGCGCGTAAAGGCAAGCGGTTTGATTATAATTCCCATGATCGCCTGCGTGAAGCGATCCAGAAAAAGCTGTTTGCTGATCTGAAGGATGTTGTGAAAATCACGACTTCCACGAAAACTCCTGATGAGACCCAGCTGAAGAAAATCAATAATGTTGTCGCAAGGCTAATTGATGAGCATGGCTACAACTCCACTTCCGCCAACGAATTGCTGCGGTATGTTGGAAGCTTATTAAATAGGTAGACAGCGGGGGCCTGCAGATTGCAGGTCCTTTTCAACTTGGGTTAAGAGTTTATTTAGCATCCATAGAGGGAATAGTACAGGCAAGAGGTGATAAAGATGGCAAAAGAAGAAGTACAAAAAGACTTAGCAAAAAACTATGTCCCTAAAAACAGTTCCATGGCCCGCAATGAAGATGAAATGGAAAATCTGGGCAAGCAAATGGAACATCGCCGCAGTGGCGAAGTTTTAAAAGAGGAATATGATAAAGTACCAGATCCAATTCAATTTGATAAAGCGAATGAAAAGAAATAACCTTTGCGGATAATGCAAAGGTTATTTTTTTGCCAAAAAAAGGTGAGCGTGTTATTGCGATATATAGTGCCTAACCTCAGCCCCTAAAAATAAATTCAATATGTAAAATGGGCTTGTCCTGCACTAGGAGAAAGCGGTAATTGTCAAAATTATTTGTAAATTATTTTGTCTTCTTGCATAAGATAGAGTAATTACATCTCCCCTGTGGTTTACGGCCATCGGGATATTGTATGAAAGTAGTTTGTATTATGTTACTCAAAATGAAAATTTCAAAGGAGGGGTTGAAAATGACCGATGAAAGCAGTCACCAGTTTGTGATTTCCCAGGAAGATTGGTCCCTCCACCGCAAAGGACATGATGACCAACAGCGCCATCAGGAAAAGGTGCAGGAAGCAATCAAGAGCAATCTGCCTGATTTGATCACAGAAGAGAACATTATCATGTCCAACGGCAGGGATGTCGTAAAGATTCCGATAAGGTCACTGGATGAGTACAAAATCCGTTATAACTATGATAAGAACAAACATGTAGGCCAGGGCAACGGAGATTCAAAGATTGGGGATGTTGTCGCCCGGGATGGCTCAGGCCAACAGCAGGGACCAGGCAAAGGCCAGGGTGCAGGAGACCAGGCCGGGGAAGATTATTACGAAGCAGAAGTATCGATGATGGAGATTGAGGAGGCCCTATTCAAGGAGTTGGAGCTTCCGAACCTCAAGAAGAAGGAAGAACAGGAACATCTTGTCGAAAACATCGAATTCAATGACATCAGGAAGACAGGGCTCATGGGGAATATTGATAAGAAGCGCACAATGATGTCAGCTTATAAACGAAATGCGATGACCGGAAAACCAGCTTTCCATCCAATCTACAAGGAGGATCTGAAGTTTAAGACCTGGAATGAGGTTGTGAAGCCAGACTCGAAGGCTGTAGTGCTTGCGATGATGGATACGAGCGGAAGTATGGGACTTTGGGAAAAATATATGGCGAGAAGCTTTTTCTTCTGGATGACCCGTTTCCTTCGCTCTAAATATGAAACAGTCGAAATTGAATTCATTGCACATCATACCGAAGCAAAGGTCGTAACCGAGGAAGATTTTTTCTCAAAAGGAGAAAGCGGCGGTACAATTTGTTCGTCCGCCTATCGAAAAGCTTTAGAACTTATAGAATTGAAGTACAATCCAAGCAAGTTCAATATTTATCCATTCCACTTTTCCGATGGTGATAACCTGACCTCCGACAATGCCCGCTGTGTAAAATTAGTTGAAGAACTGATGAAGGTCTCCAATATGTTTGGCTATGGAGAAGTCAATCAGTACAACCGCCACTCGACCCTAATGTCCGCGTATAAAAACATTAAAGATGAACATTTCAGATACTATATCCTCAAGCAAAAAGCCGATGTATTCCATGCCATGAAGAGCTTTTTCAAACAAGAAGAAAATAAAATGTACGCTTAAACAAAAATCGGCAGGGTAGAATCCCTGCCGATTTTTCCTATTATCCTCTTAAACTGTTACTTTTCGATGCCTATTGCCTGGCTGCCCATTTGAATCCATGCTTGTTCAAATGCTTTGCGTGAAACAGTCTTGTAGCCTGTAACATCAAGAGGGTCGTTGATGTATAAGTAATTTTCGTCATAGCCGACGATTAATACACTGTGTTCTCTGTATGTAATCTTGACATCACCGGTATTGGTTTTCCAGGTTGTGAACTCGGATTCTGGCAATGGGGCAAACGTCGAATTAATGATGACCCAGACCGGCGAACCGCTGTCAAGCAGCTCAGTTACTGCCTTAAACGGCTGTCCAGTCACATCCTTGACCTTTCCTGGAAGGAAGGTTTCTGCAAGGTTGGCGACTGGTCCATGATAAACACCGTAACCAGATTTGCTGAATGTATAAATATCGCCAACAAATCCATCATACGGGTTGCCTCTGACATAATTCGCGTCACGGAAGGGAATTTTATGTATTTTCTGGGCTAAAGTCATCTTATCCACTGCAATTCCTTCATATTGCAGCAGCATGGACAAACTGGTTACTTCACACCCTCGCTGCAATTCGGGGAGCTGGCTCACGTGTGGGACCCCGTCAATGAGGATTTTTTCTTCTTTATTCGTAAAATTTTTAAGAAGTGTTTTATTTTCGATATTCTTGTTCACGAGATGGGCTTTAGTCCTGGTAATTTTGGGTGCTTCTTCTGTTTTAGCCTCTGCTGTAGGGTTTTCAATCGATCGGATCTTCTCGCCACCGAGGAAGGTAACAAGGAAAATGACTCCTATTGACAATGTCCTGAAAAAGATTTTTTTATTCAACAAATCGTCTCCTTACAACATCTCTATATCAATCTTATACAACTTTCGACATGGATTCAATAGACTAATAGATTGTAAATGGATAATTTGTGGAAAATAAATAAAATTGTGCTTCCAGAACCATAAATTTCTGTTTTCAACAGGCGGATACAAAAAGGAATTTTTAGATTGCAACTTTTAAAAGTCTTTAAACCCACATTTTTATGGCTGTATCAGGCCATACTAACTTTGTTATGAGTCAATCTTTTTAAAAAAACCTAAAGTTATGTTAGGGTATTAAAGTGTCATTTTTATTGAAAGGAGTTTTATGATGAAAAAGGATTCATCAGTATTTTTCATATCGGCCGGGATTTTGCTTCTGATGGTCCTGTTCGGTGTATTTGTACCAGATAAGCTTGAATCAGTAACAGCCAATATTCAGGCTTTCATAACTGATTCTTTAGGATGGTATTATTTAATCCTTGTATCTTTAATTGTTATTGTGTGTCTTTATTTCCTCATTAGCCCACTGGGGAAAATCAGGCTTGGCAGGCAGGACGACCGTCCGGAATTTTCGACGCTGAGCTGGTATGCGATGCTGTTCAGTGCCGGGATGGGGATCGGACTGGTTTTCTGGGGAACTGCTGAGCCAATAAGCCATTTTATGGTATCAACACCGACGGGATCGGAACCGGGATCGAATCAGGCTATCCGTGATTCAATGAGATTCACATTTTTCCATTGGGGCATCCATGCCTGGGCCATTTACGGAATTGTCGCCTTAGTTCTTGCTTATTTCAATTTCCGCCATGGTAAGCCTGGACTGATCAGTGCCACACTTGGACCAATTCTAGGTGAACGCACTGAAGGGACCGCAGGAAAAGTAGTCGATGTAATTTCTGTCGTCGCGACAGTTATTGGTGTGGCAACAACTTTAGGATTTGGAGCTGTACAAATTAACGGGGGGCTTTCTTACCTGTTTGGAATTCCTGCTAGTTTCTTGACCCAATTACTAATTGTCCTGATTGTCACCATTTTATTCATGATTTCAGCATGGTCAGGATTAGGGAAAGGGATTAAGATCCTGAGCAATGTTAATATGCTTTTGGCAGGTCTATTGCTGTTAGCCATGCTGATTCTTGGACCAACTCAATTTATCCTGAATCTATTCACCAATACTATTGGTACCTATCTTCAGAACCTTCCTTCAATGAGCTTCCGTATTTCACCGCTGAATGAAGATGTGCGTTCATGGATAAACGGATGGACCATTTTCTATTGGGCTTGGTGGATTGCATGGGCGCCATTTGTAGGGATTTTTATAGCTCGAGTTTCTAAAGGCCGTACGATAAGGGAGTTTGTTTTTGGAGTTCTTCTTGTACCTTCCCTGATTGGCTTCCTATGGTTTTCCGCATTTGGGGGTTCTGCGATTAAATTGGAGCAGGAGGGGATTGCAAAAATCTCTGAGCTGGCGACCGAAGAAGCATTATTTGGCGTATTCGCGAATTACCCAATGAGTTCATTGTTATCTATTCTTGCAATGATTCTGATTGGTACTTTCTTCATCACTTCAGCGGATTCAGGGACATTTGTTTTAGGCATGATGACAACTAATGGGTCCCTGACACCAGGCAACCGAATCAAATTCATTTGGGGAATCATGCTAGCGGCAATATCCCTAGTACTGCTATACTCTGGCGGATTACAGGCACTGCAAAATACAATGATCGTCGCTGCGCTGCCATTCTCCATCATCATGGCGATGATGGCCTTAAGTCTAATAAAAGCATTAAACAAAGAGGCAAGAGAGCTAGGAATCGGGAAAATCCCTAAGCGAAAGCAGTAAATGATCAAGGCTCTTGGCATAATTGAAAAGCAGCAATCAATTTGAAAAAAGGCATTCTTCCATTATGAGGAGGATGCCTTTTTGTGGTTTAATATTATTAGTTGTTGATTAATACGTTCAAAAAGATTAATCATATGTAAAGATAAGGAGATTTATGAACATTTTGTTCTTTTTAAAATTGTAAATGTTTTCATTTGGATTTTTTGTTAAAATGAAGGTATTGAATTTATGTCATTTCCAAAGGTGATCAGAATGGAAAAAGAAAAATTATTGAAGATAATCGAGGCTGCAAAGCTATATTATCTACTGGATTATAACCAGAATGATATCGCAAAAGAATTGGGAGTGTCGCGACCGACAGTTTCGAGGTTCCTTCAGATAGCGAAGCAGGAGGGGATTGTCGACATCAAGATCATGGATCCGACTGAGGATGTCGAGAATCTGTCATTGCAGCTTGAACAAAAGTTTGGGCTCAAAAAGGCGATTGTTACCCATATTCCCCAATATGATGACACTGTCATCAAAACATATCTTGGGGAGAAGGCGGCTTCTTTTTTGAATGAAGTGGTTGAGCATGATGATATCATTGGTGTAACGTGGGGAACGACGCTTTACCACGTGGCTCTGGAACTGAAACAGAAGCCGTGTAAGAATGTCAAGGTAGTCCAGTTGAAAGGCGGTGTCAGCCATTCTGAAACGAATACATATGCGAATGAAATCCTGTATTTGTTCGGCAAGGCCTTCAACAGTGCACCACACCACCTGCCGCTCCCGGCAATCGTCGACCATGTCGTAGTGAAGCAGGCAATGGAGGCGGACAGGCATATCAAAAAAATCCTCGAAATGGGGAAGCAGTCCAACATCGCCGTCTATACAATCGGGCCGATTAAATCCGAATCTCTATTGTTCCAGTTAGGCTATTTTACAGAAGAGGACCTGCAAGTCATCTATTCTAAAGCCGTAGGGGATATTTGTTCCCGATTCTTCGATAAGGACGGCCAGGTATGTAACGAAAATCTCAATGCGAGAACATTGGGGATCGAGCTGGAAGAGTTAAAAAAGAAAAAGTATTCTATTTTAGTGGCAGGAGGAGCCCATAAAATTGAAGGTATTTATGGTGCTTTAAAAGGGAATTATACAAATGTGCTTGTAACAGACCAGTTCACAGCAAAGTTCCTGTTGGATAAATAAAGGTTTAATAGTTGTACTTAATGAGAAAAGCCATAAGGTACAATCAGATACCCGATAGGTTTTCGGCCTTGAGGGTATTTTTGTCGAAAAAATGAAAAGGTATTATTTTCATTTTACATTTGTTCAAAAACATATTTACAAAAGTTCTTTAGGTCTGATATATTTGCTATAGAAAGTTTAAGTTAAACAAATGTAAACGTTTTAAAGAAATTTTTTTCAAACTATTTGTAAACGGTAACAAATAACACAACAAGAGGTGGGTCAAAATGAATATCTTATGGGGCTTGATGGGAATAGCTGTTGTTCTGGGAATTGCATTCATTTTCTCAAATAACAAGAAATCCATCAATTTGCGCACAATCATTGGTGGAATGGCAATTCAATTCATCTTCGCTTTCGCTGTACTGAAGTGGGAAACAGGGAAGCTGCTATTGAAAAAACTCTCGCTTGCTGTCAATGAAATCGTCAATTATACAGACGCTGGCGTGCAATTCTTGTTTGGCGGCTTGTTCCAGGCCGAAAATATTGGGTTTGTATTCGCTTTTCAAGTATTAACTGTCGTCATTTTCTTCTCTTCTTTGATTTCTGTTCTTTACTATCTGGGAATCATGCAATTAATCATCAAGTTCCTGGGCGGAGGACTTTCTAAATTACTGGGAACGAGCAAAGCTGAATCACTTTCAGCAGCAGCAAACATTTTTGTTGGACAGACTGAGGCACCACTTGTCATTAAGCCATACATTGCTAAAATGACTCAATCTGAACTTTTTGCAGTAATGGTAGGTGGACTAGCTTCCGTTGCGGGCTCTGTTTTAATTGGTTATTCTTTATTGGGTGTTCCTTTGGAATACTTGCTTGCAGCAAGTTTCATGGCTGCTCCGGCAGGGTTGGTATTGGCTAAAATCATGATTCCAGAAACAGAGAAATCTGAAACATCTGATGAGCTAAGGATGGAAAAAGACACAGAATCAGCGAACGTCATCGATGCTGCGGCCAGAGGTGCAAGTACAGGTCTTCAATTAGCTTTGAATATTGGTGCAATGTTGCTTGCGTTCATCGCATTGATTGCATTAATCAACGGTATTATTGGATTCTTAGGAGGATTCTTCGGTGCCGATAATCTAACACTTGAAACGATTCTTGGCTTTGTATTTGCTCCGCTTGCTTTCGCTATTGGTGTTCCTTGGGATGAAGCAGTTAAAGCTGGCGGATTCATTGGACAAAAATTGATCTTGAATGAATTTGTAGCTTATTCATCATTTGCGCCGCAAATCGATCAATTATCTGCTAAAACAGTAGCAATCATCAGTTTCGCGCTATGTGGATTCGCAAACGTATCTTCCATGGGAATCCTGCTTGGCGGACTTGGAAGCCTTGCCCCAAATCGCCGTGCTGACATCGCGAAAATGGGTGTACGATCAATCATTGCTGGTATGCTTGCGTCATTATTGAGTGCAGCAATGGCAGGTATGTTGTTATAATAAATGACTGAAAAGAGAGGGACCTGGTCCTTCTCTTTTTTTGCTTTGAGTTATAATAGAAGAAAACCGAACGGAAAGCTGTGATGATGAATGTGTTTAATTTTATTTGCCTATAAAGCGCATCCAAAATATAAGCTGATTGTCGCTGCAAACAGGGATGAATCATACAACCGTGCCACTGCTCCAGCGGCTTTTTGGGAGGATGCACCGGAGTTGCTTGCCGGACGCGACCTTGAAAAAATGGGTACCTGGATGGGAGTGACCACTTCAGGAAAATTTGCCGCCTTGACTAATTACCGGGACCCAAGTGAACAGACTGCTGGAAAAAGAACCCGCGGGGAACTTGTGGCTGATTATCTGAGGGGAATGGACAATCCCGAAAATTATCTTCAGAAAATGGCACAAAGGCGTCTCGAATATCCTGGTTATAATCTATTGGCAGGTGATCTTGATGAACTTTATTACTATTCGAATCGTGGAAACCACCACCCTGTTGAAATTCAGCCAGGTATCCATGGAGTAAGCAACCATCTGCTTAATACCGACTGGCCTAAAGTGGAAAAAGGTAAAGCAGGATTGAAGAAAATCGTATCGGAAGACACTTCTGACCTGGGAGACAGCTTATTTAGCCTTTTGGAAAATGCAGACCCTGCACCTGACCATATATTGCCTTCAACTGGAGTTTCACTAGAATGGGAACGTTTGCTGTCACCAATGTTCATAAAAAGTGAAGGATACGGAACGAGAAGCTCGACTGTCATTTTAATGAATGATGAAAAAATCTATTTTAACGAACGGGTTTTCTCAGAAGATCAGCGGACAAACCAGGAATTTTTAATAACACTATAAAGAAAAACAGACAGCCACAATCATGGTTGTCTGTTTTTATGAAAGCCTATTTCCGTACAAGGAAAAACAGACTCCGTTTTTATGGAAAGCAGGACCTGATGAAGAAAGAGCCTTTATTGAGCGAAGCTTTTAGCTGCTATATATTCCATCTTTAAATTGTCTATAATTTTCCGGACGGGAAGGATTTCTTTTATTTCACCAACCCTGGCACCTGCAAATACGAGGCCATTTTCTACATCCCCTGCAACTGAGGTAAGCAGCGAGTCAAGTGTGCAAAATTGGTAGGAGCAATTTTTCAGGCAATCACGGCATTTTTTGATCCGGAGTTTATCTGAAGTAGTAATAAGCCTTGTAAAATGATTTGCGATTGCCCGCCCTTGCAAGCCTACAGTTGTTTTTACCAGCTGCAGGTCTTTTTCTGCAGCCGAGATGTACTTTTCCTTAAAGCTTTGCGGAGCGTCACATTCCTCGCTGGCCACGAACCTTGTGCCCATTTGGACCCCAGAAGCTCCAAGTGATAATGCCCTGGCGATATCAGCACCAGTCAATATTCCTCCGGCAGCAATTACCGGGATGGACACAGCCTCAACAATCTCGGGGAGTATTTCAAATAATGGCCTGTCTGTCCCCAGATGCCCGCCGGCCTCAAATCCCTCCACAACCACGGCAGATGCACCCAGACGTTCCGAGATTTTAGCTAACTTCGCCGAAGAGACAATCGAAATGACAGGGATGCCAGCTTGTTTGCCCCAGGAATACATATCCCTTGATATCCCTGCTCCAGATATGATGAAATCCACTTTTTCATCTAATGCAGCCTTCATTTTTTCAGCGAAATCATTCATTGCAAATAATACATTTACGCCAATGTATCCCTTCCTATCTGTTAGCTCGCGCGCCTTCCTGATATGTGACCGTAATTCCTCGGTCGAAATCCCTGTTCCGGAAATGATGCCAATCCCGCCTGCGTTAGCTACCGCTGAAGCTAATCCGCTCAGTGAAATTCCTACCCCCATTCCTCCTTGCATGATTGGAACACTTGTAACCATATGGCCGATTTTAAGTTCTGGCAAATTCATGCTTATACCCCTTTCTGACTATATTCACTTGCAGTTTAGCATGGTGAAGTATAAAAAGAAGTGATTTTTAGCACTAGGTATTAAGTTTAGGTATAATAATTAAGTAATAATTTATTTTATAAAAAAAGACACAGAAAAAATTCTGCGTCTAATTACTTACTTAGAGTTTAATTAAAAATCGAAATTATCAGGATCCGGTCCTACACGCTCGTCTTTGTTCAAGCTGTTCAGACGGTCCATATCTTCGGTGTATAGTTCAAAGTCAAAGATATCTGCATTTTCGATAATGCGATGCTCCTTGATGGATTTTGGAATGGTCACCACGCCATTTTGCAAATCCCAGCGAAGGATGATTTGTGCCGGTGATTTTCCATGCTTTTCAGCAATTTCGACAATCGTCGGTTCCGATAAGAGTTCACCCTGTTTCAATGGAGACCAAGCTTCCATCTGAATACCTTCGGCTTTACAGAATTCCAGAAGCTCCGTCTGGGCAAGATGTGGATGATATTCAACCTGGTTAACCATTGGCTTAATTTCTGCATCCGCCATCAAATCTTTTAGATGATGGACGTGGAAGTTACTGACACCAATCGCGCGGACACGGCCGTCCTTATAAAGCTTTTCAAGAGCTTTCCAAGTTTCCTTATATTTTCCCGCAACCGGCCAGTGAATCAGGTAAAGATCAAGATAATCAAGGCCCAGCTTCTCCAAGCTTGTCTCGAAAGCTTGAAGAGTGGATTCATAACCCTGATCCGAATTCCACACCTTTGTGGTGATAAACAACTCTTCACGAGCAACTCCCGCTTCTTTAATTGCCTGTCCTACGCCTTCCTCATTCTTGTAAACCGCAGCAGTATCGATGCTTTTATAGCCATTCTTAAGGGCAGCTTTTACAGACTCAACAACTTCTGAGCCTTCCTTCACCTTGAACACGCCAAGACCAAACCAAGGCATCTTGACACCGTTATGTAATGTAGTTGTATCCTGGAGATTTTTTGGCATCCCATGCGCCTCCTCTTCATTTTAATACTTTCCTATCTTCTCACATTTTGAGATTTCTAAAAAGCAATTGCATCCGAAGGGACGGTTTGCAGGGAACCGTGATAATCAGAGATGTACTGCCCTTTTTTTAGGCAGGTTAGGAGGAGGCATGGGGAGAATTGTCAAGGAACTAACGTTATTTTGACAGGTATAGGGAGATGACAGTAAAAGCTGTCAAGAAAACGTCGTTATTTTGACAGGTTCAGGGTGATAGCAGGAAAAGCAGTCAAGAAAGTGTGGTTATTTTGACAGGTTCGGAGTGAGAGCGGTAAAAGCAGTCAAGAAAGCGTCGTTATTTTGACAGGTTGAGGGTGATGGCGGTAAAAGCTGTCAAGAAAACGTCGTTATTTTGACAGGTTCAGGGTGATAGCAGGAAAAGCAGTCAAGAAAGCGTGGTTATTTTGACAGGTTCAGGGTGATAGCAGGAAAAGCAGTCAAGAAAGCGACGTTATTTTGACAGGTTGAGGGTGATAGAGGTAAAAGCTGTCAAGAAAGCGCCGTTATTTTGACAGGTTCAGGGTGATAGCAGGAAAAGCAGTCAAGAAAGTGTGGTTATTTTGACAGGTTCAGGGTGATGGCGGTAAAAGCAGTCAAGAAAGCGTCGTTATTTTGACAGGTTGAGGGTGATAGCAGGAAAAGCTGTCAAGAAAGAGTGGTTATTTTGACAGGTTCAGGGTGATAGCAGGAAAAGCAGTCAAGAAAGCGACGTTATTTTGACAGGTTGAGGGTGATAGAGGTAAAAGCTGTCAAGAAAGCGCCGTTATTTTGACAGGTTGGGGACGATAGCAGGAAAAGCTGTCAAGAACCGGCCGTTATTTTGACAACTTTAAAACAAATGCCATACAAGCTGTCAAAAACCCTTTTCATTTCTCGGCCATAACTCAAAAATCTGCGGGCAGGAGTCTTTCGTTTTTAAAAATGGGGTAAATTCACTCTATAAGCCATGCAGTGTTTTTATCAGAAGGAGGGAAAGGCCATGATCATTAAAGTGTTGGGAACTGGTTGCAAAAAATCCAAGGTCCTTGAGGAAAATATTAATTTAGCGATCGATGAAGCTGGGGTGGCGGCTATTGTTGAAAAGGTTGAAGATGGGAAAGAAATCGAAAAGTATGCAGTAGATTGTACCCCCGCTGTGGTCATTGATGAAAATGTAGTCTCGGCGGGCAAACAGTTGACAGCGGAGGAAATTAAGAAATTATTCTAAAACAATCATGCCTTCTTCACGGCCTGATTGTTTTCAAGAAATGCCTTTGTTGCCCATAGTGAAATGAGCAGGATAAGTTCAAAACCGTTGGTCGCCGCATCGCTTTCCAATGGAAAGGGGACAGCACTTCCAATTCCCATTAGGATGACACCGATAGCCATCCATTTCCACTTCCTTTTTTTCCATAAGATGATGCCGGCAATAAGCAAGGCGGCAGTAACGCCAATGATCATGATTGGCGGACCATGGGAGCCTGATGAATCATAGCTTAACACTCCATATGAGCGATCTGGCTCCAGTTCGAGGCCTACCGTATTTTGAACAAGCTCAGAGATGACCATTGACAGTGTGAGGAATCCCGCAAAGAGCAACCCGCCTCGCCCTTTTAACCATGCGATGGCGATGGCCTCGCTGGCTGCAGCCCAGGAAAAAATAATCAGTAATGGGGTGAAAAGGGCATGAAACCAAAAACGCAAAAGATTCATGGTCTTTAAAAAAGAGCCTTCGCCGATCAAGCTTCCAAACGCAAGAATCAGGTTGTCATACACCAGTCCGAACGTAACGAGCAAAAGTACATTCATCCACCTGAGAATTCCGAATTTGATTGAAGCTTTTAAACCCCAAAGGAATAAAATTAAGTAGATGAGGGAATATAATGCGTAGATATAAGGGTCCATGGAACATGTTCCTCCCAGTCGAGTTTGTACCATTGTTCCCGTTGGGTCATCTGTAAAAACATGTGTCAATGTTATTAACTTTTTTATAGTTTCTAACAAATAAATCGTATTCTTAAAAATTACTAATAGTTTTATAAGTGAACTTCATATATCATGGGAATTGTAAGCATATTCATCGATATTTTTGACGGAGAACAGGAGAAAACATGACGACATTAAATAACATTGCATGGGTAACCGACAGTACAGCTTCACTATCTGAAGAGTTCATAAAAGAAAACCATATATATGTTGTACCTTTAAGCATTATTTTTGGCGAAGAATCCTATTTGGAGGGCGTTGATATTACAGCAGAGGATTTTTATCCAAAGCTTGCCGCATCAAAGGTCCTGCCGAAAACATCGCAGCCCGCGATCGGAGAGTTTGTGGAACTTTATCAGAAACTCAAGGAGCAATACAAACATGCGATTGCGATTCACGCATCAAGTGCCCTTACAGGAACTTACCAATCTTCAGTAGCCGCTTCCAGCATGGTGGAATTCAAGGTTGATGTCATCGATTCTAAAATTGGGTCCTTTCCATTAGGACGCATGGTTGAAAAGGGGATTGAGCTTCAAAATGAAGGCAAGTCATACGATGAAATCGTTTCCTATTTAAGGACGCTGCCTGACAAGGCCAATCTGTATATGGCACCGGGAAGCCTGGAGCAGCTGCACAAAGGCGGCCGCCTGTCGACTACACAGGTGATCATCGGGAGCTTGATTAAACTGAAGCTGATCGTCAGGTTTGATGATGGAAAGGTTGTTCTTTTTGATAAAATCAGGACAGAAAAAAAGGTGAAGGAGCGCTTGTTCCAAATTTTTGATGAGGCATCTGGCAATGTAAAGGAAGCCAGTGTCATTCATGGAAATGTGCCACAATTGGCAAACGAATGGCAGGCAGAACTGCAGCAGCGTTTCCCAAATATATCTTTTACCACTACTACCTTCAGTCCTGTTGCCGGAACACATACCGGGCAGGGCACGATCGGATTGGCATGGGTGAATGAATAGGATCTAAAAAAGGGAACCAGCCTACGCAGGGCTGATTCCCTTTTTTTAAAAAGAAAGCCTGCAACTTTAATAGCTGCGGGCTTTTCGTTTGCTATACATAAATAAAATAACCGACAAACAGGAATCCAAGAACATACATAATCGGGTGGACATCTCTGGATTTGCCCATGCCAAGCATCATTAATGGATAAAGAATGAAGCCGAGCGCAATCCCTGTTGCGACACTGAAAGTGAGCGGCATCATAATGATGGTCACGAAAGCCGGAATGATGACAGCCAGGTTATTCCAGTTAATCTTGCTGATTTCAGTTGCCATCAGCGCACCTACGATAATCAATGCTGGTGCGGTGACTTCCGGAGTGATCACGGATAGTACAGGTGAGAAAAACAAGGCTGCGCCAAAACATGCAGCAATGATGACGGAAGTGAATCCGGTGCGGCCCCCGACCGCGATTCCTGCTGAAGATTCCACGAATGATGCGGTTGTTGAAGTGCCGAGTACAGCACCAGCAACCGCCGAGCCAGCATCTGCAAGCAGGGCACGGCCTGCATTCGGGATTTTATTATCCTTCATCAATCCCGCCTGGCTTGCTACTGCAATCAATGCACCCGCCGTATCGAAGAATGCAACGAACAGGAAGGTGAAAATGACGGCAAGCACATCCGGTGAGAAAATATCGCCTAAGTGGTTGAAGACAACGCCGAAAGTAGGAGAAATGTCTGGAACAGTGCCGACAACGGCGTCAGGTTTTTCAATCAAGCCAGTAAAGATCCCGATGATCGTGGCAATGACCATTCCGTAAAAAATACCTCCGCTGACCCCGCGGACCATCATGATCACACTGATGATGAAACCGAACAAAGCAAGCAATACCGGCCCTGATGTAAGGTTGCCAATCGACACAAATGTCGCTTCGCTGCCAACTATGATTCCAGCATTTTTCAGGCCGATGAAGGCAACGAAAAAGCCGATTCCCGCTGCGATGGCATGCTTCAGGTCCTGTGGAATGACATTGATGATCTTTTCACGGATTTTAAGAAGGCTGAGGATAACGAACAGGACACCCGCAACAAAAACGCCGGTAAGGGCGACCTCCCATTCAACACCCATCCCTATGCTGACGCTAAAAGTGAAAAAAGAATTCAAGCCCATGCTTGGAGCGATTCCGATCGGAAAATTGGCAAGCAGTCCTATGAGCAAAGAGCCAATGATGGCAGAAAGCGCGGTCGCTGTAAAAACGGCACCCTTGTCCATGCCGGCCTGGCTTAGGATCATCGGATTGACGACAAGAATATACGCCATCGATAAGAATGTCGTAATCCCGGCAAGTGACTCTTGTTTATAACTGGTGTTTCGTTCTGCAAACTGGAAAAAGTTTTTCATATGTGCTGTCCTCCTGGTTGTTTATTTGAGAAAATAAAAAACTCCGGCAGTGCATGCTGCCGGAGTACCACAAAGGACAAAACAAATGCCAAAAAAGAGTGGCAAATATCTAAGTCCCTTGTAGTCACGCCTTTTACGGTAGCATGGTAGAAACGTCCGAGCCATATTCTCGAACATATACAAGGAAAAATGATGGATTTAAATAATAATAGAGATAGTATCAGTTATTTTTTCCTAGGTCAATTGGATTCCAGGAAGTTTATCTATTTGATTTTTTCTGATTATTAGCAGGATGACATTAAATGTTCTGGAAGTTGGCTGTTAAATTTAGATGCTGGTTTCCAAGTCGCGGAATGATAGTGGAAATTAGCGGAATTATATGGCTGTTTCGCGAAATTGCAGGGGGATTTTGCGGGAAATTAATTCGGTTTCGCGGAATTGCATTATTTTCACATATAAATCATTCATTCCTGGGACCTGGTTGAAATTGCTGTAATAGAGTAATCCTTGGCAGGGTATCGAAAGTCCCGCTATTATGGAGTTTTGACAACTTTTTGAATGAAATATGTGAATAAAAAATGAACTAATTAGCAAAACACCCCTGATTGGATGACAACTTACTATAATGATAGTGTAATCCAAACGGAGGTGCCAATAATGAACGTAACGACGATTATTGAGTTGGAAAATCGCGAAGTGGAAAAGATGGCTGGCGCAAAACTGGTTTTTACTCAGGAGCAAATTGACGCAAATATCGTGGAGACATGTGTAGATTGTTTTAAATATGAAGGATCAGATGAATGCCTGGATACGGACGATGCAATGCAGAGGGTATTTGAAACATTGAAAGCTGACGGATTGATTCCTGAAGCAGTGCAGGATTTTTCCTATGAAATGCCTTCATGTGAAAGGTTGAGAAAAGAAGTATACGAAGAACAGGACATGCCGCAAAAGGTAGTCCTCAGTTTCGCAATATAAAGAAAGATAAAAAAGGAGTTCATAATGAACTCCTTTTTTATCGAAAACGTGACTTTTGTCAAAGAGAAGATAAAAGTAGGCTTATATAATAGTAAATGAAAACGCTTTCAATAGAAGAAGGAGGTGGAGCCGTGAAACGAGGTGCGGATATAACCATTATTACCGGCCATTTTGGCAGCGGCAAAACCGAGATATCGATCAATCTGGCGTTAGAAGCAGCAAAGGAGAGGAAGAGAGTCGCAGTCGCCGATCTTGATATTGTCAATCCTTATTATCGTGCAAGGGATGCCAGGGCTATTTTTTCAGAAAAAGGGATTGAATTGATTGCACCTGCTGAAAGGCTTGCTGCTGCGGACTTGCCGATTGTTCCTGGCGATTTAAGCAGGGTGATTTATGATCCATCGTATAAGCTGATCGTCGATGCAGGCGGGGATAAGGATGGGGCGACAGCACTGGGTCAATTCTACAACGATTGGAAAGAGATGAAGCTAGAGGTACTCTTTGTCCTGAATGCCAACCGGCCTTACGTAAGTACTCTGGAAGGTGCAATGGATACCTTGAAGAAAATTGAAAAAGCCTCAAGATTGAAGATCACCGGCATCATCAATAATTCAAATGTTGGAAATGATACCACGGATCAGGATGTGTCGAATGGCTTGAAACTGAGTATGGCTCTATCGGATCAGCTTGGAATTCCGATGTTGTACACGGTAGTGCCGCAGCATTTAGCAACTGAAGCATTAGAAGAAGTCGATATTGAGGCGGCAGCACCAGTGAAGGTGATCTCCAGGTATCTGAGATTGCCGTGGGAAATGTAAAGGAGGCAAAAGCAGTGGAGAAGAGAGTTGTTTTTAACGAAGAGACTTGCAAATCGTGTAAGTTGTGCGTGAATGCTTGTCCGACAAATGTGATCTATCTGGCTGATTACTTGAATGAAAAGGGATACCGGCCAGCCGTCGTCACTGATCAGGAAAACTGTATCAGCTGCGGGAAATGCGCGCAAATGTGTCCGGATTCCGTGATCACTGTATATAGGCCTGAGAAGGTTCGCAAATCTGTGTAACAAAGGAGAGATGACAATGGGGAAAGTACTGATGAAGGGTAATGAGGTGATCGCCGAAGCTGCTGTCCATGCGGGCTGCAAGTATTTTTTCGGTTATCCGATTACCCCGCAGAGTGAGCTTGTAGCCTATATGGCCAGAAGGCTGCCCGAGGTTGGCGGGTTATTTTTACAGGCGGAAAGTGAAGTGGCTGCGATAAATATGGTGTATGGTGCGGCAGGAACCGGAGTTCGCGTGATGACGTCTTCTTCAAGCCCGGGCTTTAGCCTTAAGCAGGAAGGAATCTCCTATCTTGTTGGGGCTGAGCTTCCGGCGCTGATCGTGAATGTTATGCGGGGCGGCCCTGGGCTTGGGAACATCCAGCCGGCTCAATCGGATTATTTCCAGGTAACAAAGGGCGGAGGACATGGCGACTATCATACACCAGTCCTGGCGCCATCTACTCTCCAGGAAATCATAGACCTGACGGAAGCAGCATTTGATATTGCCGACCGCTATCGGACGCCTGTTATCCTGCTTGGGGATGGCATGCTTGGACAGATGATGGAGCCTGTCGAGTTCAAGGAGCTAAAAGAAAGGGAACCGGAGCAGAAGGAATGGGCAACGACAGGAACCCGCGGGGACGGCAAGCCGAGGGTCATCACTTCACTAGAATTAAATGCTGATGCCCTGGAAAAACGCAATAAACATCTTCAGAAAAAATTTGCGCTGATTCAGCAAAATGAAGTCAGATATGAGACGTATGAAACAGAGGATGCAGAATATATCGTAACGGCTTATGGAACCGCCGCAAGGATTGCCATGAATGCAATCAACAAAGCGCGTAAAGACGGACTGAAAATCGGCATGATCCGCCCAATTACACTATGGCCATTCCCTGAATTGCCGTTTGTTGAGACCCGCGACCGGGTGAAGGGCTTTCTTTCGGTTGAGATGAGTGCCGGACAGATGGTCGAGGATGTCAGGCTGGCTGTCGAGGGCAAAGCTCCTGTTTCATTTTTCGGCCGGACTGGCGGGGTAGTGCCGACGCAGGAAGAAATCTATGATCAGATCATCAAGCTGGCCGGGGGTGTTGTGGTATGACGATGAAAACGGTGTTCGAGAAAACAGCGGGGCTGACGGATACCCAGACCCATTACTGTCCTGGCTGTACGCATGGAATCATCCACAGGATGGTAGGAGAAGTGCTGGAAGAAATGGGCATCCTCGAGGATACGGTCGGAGTAGCATCGGTTGGATGTTCGGTGCTGTCTTACGAATATTTCAATTGTGATATGACACAGGCAGCGCATGGCCGGGCTCCCGCAGTAGCGACCGGGATCAAGCGCGTCCTCCCAGACCGATTTGTTTTTACCTACCAGGGGGATGGCGACCTGGCTTCGATTGGGATTGCCGAAGCGGTCCATGCAGCAGCACGGGGGGAAAACATTACCGTCATCTTCGTCAACAACGCGATTTATGGGATGACAGGCGGACAAATGGCGCCGACCACACTGGTTGGCCAGAAAACGGCGACAACTCCATTTGGCCGGAATGCGAGCATTCAGGGACTGCCGATCAGGGTTAGTGAAATGCTGGCAACATTGGATGGCACAGCTTATATCGAAAGGGTTTCCTCGCACGATGTCCCGAATATCCTAAAAGCAAAGAAAGCGATCCGCAAAGCATTCGAAACACAGAAGCAGGGGCTTGGCTTCTCGATGGTCGAGGTACTTTCAAGCTGTCCAACGAACTGGGGGCTGGATCCGAATGAATCACTAGATTGGATCAAGGACAATATGGTGCCTGCTTATCCTCTCGGTGTATATAAGGATGTTCAGAAGGGGGATGTTCGCTGATGGAAGAAATTCTGATTGCCGGCTTTGGCGGCCAGGGGGTCATGTCGATGGGCCAATTGATTGCCTATGCCGGAATGACAGAGGGCAAGTTTGTATCATGGCTTCCTTCTTACGGACCTGAGCAGCGAGGGGGTACCGCAAACTGTGCAGTAGTTGTCAGTGAGCAGCAGGTTGGTTCGCCGCTGGTTTCTAGCCCGACAACAGCCATTGTCCTGAACAATCCTTCTTATGAAAAATTCGAGCCAGTTGTAAGGGCTGGAGGATTACTCATAGTAAACTCCTCATTAATTTCAAAAAGAACGGAAAGAACCGATATCAGGGTGTTGAATATCAACGCAACAGAGAAGGCCAATGAACTTGGCAACCCGAAAGTCGCCAATATGATTCTTCTTGGCGCATTTTTAGAAGAAACGGGAATCCTTCCAGATGAATCGATCTTGGAAGCGTTGAAAAAAGTGCTTGCGCCGGAAAAACATTCCCTATTGGATATTAATCGGCGAGCGCTCGAACTCGGGCGTTCATTGACGAAGATAAGTGCCTCTTGATGGATGGCTCGGGATAGAATGATTCTCGTGGGTTAGTCGGTTTTGAGAGGGGAATGAGGTTTTAATTGTAATATGTGCCCGAAAACTGTGCAATCCGCGGATGACGGTCACATAAAAGAGAAATATGTGCCCGAAAAGATGGCTGTCCCTAGATTATGGTCACATAAAAGAGAAATATGTGCCCGAAAACTGTGCAATCCGCGGATGACGGTCACATAAAAGAGAAAATGTGCTCGAAAACTGTGCAGTCCACGGATAACGGTCACATAAAAGAGAAATATGTGCCCGAAAACTGTGCAATCCGCGGATGAGGGTCACATAAAAGAGAAATATGTGCCCGAAAACTGTGCAGTCCGTGGATGACGGTCACATAAAAGAGAAATATGTGCCCGAAAACTGTGCAATCCGCGGATGACGGTCACATAAAAGAGAAATATGTGCTCGAAAACTGTGCAGTCCACGGATAACGGTCACATAAAAGAAGAATATGTGCCCGAAAAGAGAGCGAAGCCAGAATTCCGGTCACAAAAATAGCAGTCACGCTAAAACCTGTTCCCGGAATCGAAAAGCCATCTTAATTTCCGGGCAACACTTACCTGACCGGCAAATAGAATGTCGCAAGTTTAAATTCAAAACCGCTGCCAGTTCTCCACAGGCAGCGGTTTTAACAATGTAAGTTATTCTTCATCTAAAAGTTCGAGAATGAATGGAACGGCTGCCTGGAGTGAAGGGGCTTTTTTGTCTGCACTTGTATCTTCCGAGCCAATAAAGACGGTTTTGCAACCTGCTTTTTTGCCGGCTTCAATATCGCGTTCGTGGTCGCCAACCATGACGCTTCCTTCCAGGTTGATCTCATGCCTGCTGGCGAGGTCGAGAAGCATGCCGGCGTTCGGTTTTCGGCACTCGCAACCGGCTTTTGGCTTGTGAGGGCAGTAGGCAACCTCCTTGATGTGGCCACCATGTTCCTTAATCATCTCAATCATAGTGTCATGAATTTCGTGTAGACGTTTTTCTTTTAAAAATCCCAGACCGACGCCACCCTGGTTTGTGACAACAAAAATTTCATAACCAGCTTTGCTCAGTTCCGCAACGGCTTCGGCTGCACCTTCAAGGAGGTACAGGTCTTCCGGGGAGTTGACGAATTTTACCCGGTGAGATAGTACTTCATTTAGGACACCGTCCCTGTCCAAGAATATCGCTTTTTTTTTCATTTTGACCCTCCATTGTTCACAAATGTTTTTTCGGCCTTCTGGTGACGGGAAACACAGCTGTTACCGGTAATCCAGAACCGCCATGGATAGTCTCTCGCTTCTCCGGAATTATCGATGCCGATTCTTTTGCCTGATGAAATGCTATCTGGTAAGAACCCCGGTGCGATGTAAAGTGGTTCCTTCGTTAAGTGATGTCCGTAATCTGACATAGTGATCCCGAGCGCTTTTGTCAGCTTCCCTGGACCATTGGTGAGATTGGCTGATTCCGGCATGCCCCGTCGCTTGACCATTAAATCCAGACCTGATAATGGTTCCACTCCACGGATTAACACAGCTTCTGGATTGCCTGCCTTTCCACTGACAACATTGAATAGGGTGTGGGTGTGCATGACATACGTATAGGCCAATCCAGCCCCTTGGAACATGATTTCAGTCCTCGGTGTCCTGCGATTATTATAGCTGTGTGCCGCTTGATCCATAGGGCCGATATAGGCTTCCGTCTCGACAATGATGCCGGCGGCTGTCCCTTCTTCGGTTTCTTTTACCAGGATGCAGCCCAGCAGGGAAGCAGCCAAGTCTAGGGTCGGCTGCTGAAAGAAGTCTTTTTCCAGCGGGCTCGAAAAATTGAATTGTTCCTCCATAAAATCTCCTCACTAATCATTTTTACCTTTATACCCTGCAAGAGGGAGAAACAAAAATATCTGGCGGAAAAAATAGCAGTAAAGGCCAAGATGGTTTATAGTAATTTTAAAGCTATTACAGATTTAGTTTTTTAAAAGGGAGTATAGATTATGTGGAAAAAATGGTTAATGATTGGAGTGGCTGCAGCAGTCATCTTCCTTCTTATTCCTTACAGCTTGCCGCTCATTTTTGCCTTCCTGACCGCAGTCATGTTAGAAGGAGCGGTTCAGTGGATCATAAAAAGATTTTCTTTTCAGCGACTCCAAGCTGTGATCGCTGTGTTCCTCGGATTTGTTCTCCTGTTGGGAGTGATTGGATATAATCTTGTCTCAATTATCGCACACCAGGCAGTATCATTATCGGAAAAGACGCCAACCTTTGTAAGGGATATTTACCGGACAGCGATTTTGCCATTAATGCATAAATGGGAATTCTACTCGCAAAATTTCCCGGTGGAAGTAATTACGCAAATTGAGCAAACAATCGAAAAAAATATTAATGCACTCGATTCCTTTCTTCAGCAAGCCGTTGCAGGCATTATCAATTTGCTTGCGGCAATCCCTGGATTCATGATTGAATTCCTTGTATATTTAATTGCGTTATTCTTGTTCAGTCTTGAACTTCCTAAGCTGAAATTGAAACTTGAGTCCCACTTGAAGGAACAGACCCGGCAAAAGGTTTTTCTAGTCGGCAGCCAGTTAAACAAGGCGGGAATCGGATTTTTAAAAGCGCAGATCATCCTGAGTTTTGTCACCTTTGTAATGGCTATGGCTGGCATGAGTATACTTGGGGTGAAGTATACCGGCCTCCTGTCACTGTTAATTGTGGCAGTTGATATCCTGCCGATCCTCGGGACAGGTTCGGTGCTGGTTCCCTGGGCTGTCATCGCGATTCTTCAGGATAATAATTTTCTCGGGATCGGGTTGATCATCCTGTTCTTAGTCATCACGGTTGTCCGGAGGGTGATAGAGCCCAAGATTTATTCTTCCAGCCTTGGGATTTCTCCGCTTGCTTCTTTGATCAGCATGTATATCGGCCTGAAACTGCTGGGGATAGCGGGTATTTTCGCCGGCCCGATCATTGTGATTATCTATGAAACCTTAAGAAAAGCAAATGTGATCAGACTGAATTTCAAGATTTAATGTTTGGGCCGGATTCTTGGATAGCATGATATGATTACGCATAAATTATATTTGTTATCATCAAGGAGGGACTCAAAATGAATGTTGGCCGAGCAAAGGAAATTGTTGAATCAGCTGATTTGATCAATGTGACATATGATGGATCTCCCGTCATTATCCAGCATGTTGACGAGAAAACAAAGATGGCAAGGGTTTATTCAAAATCTGAACCGGAATTGGAAAAAGACGTGCCAGTCCTTAACCTGATAGAAGACTAAAAAACGGGAGATGATTATATCTCCCGTTTTTCCGTATCATATAGTGGCAAATCAATCTTAAATATAGTTCCTTGTTCCAATTTGCTTTTTACCTCGATCCTGCCGTTCATTTCATCAATGATTTTATAAACCACCATCATGCCGAGTCCAGTGCCTTTTTCAGCCTTGGTGGAAAAATAGGGTTCTCCAAGCCTGGATAGCTGCTGCGGGGTCATGCCGCATCCTGTATCTTTTATGGAGATGGTGGCTTGCTTGCCCTCCGTCCTGCAGCCGATCTCAAGATCCCCGCCATTGGGCATAGCTTCTATGCCATTTTTTATGATATTCAATATACACTGATGGAATTTTGAAGCTTCACCGGAAACAAACATTCCCTCCATAAGGTCCCTTTTTATGCTGACCGAGAAATGATTAGCGTAAGGAATGATGAGTTCCATTGCTTTTTCAATCTCTTCCTTCACACAAATTGATGAAGCTATCCCGGATTGCGGTTTGGCAAAACTTAGGTAATCCTTTATGATTGTCTCTGCCCGATCAAGTTCATCGATGGCAGTATTCAGATAATAAAGCCGTTTCTCTTCCTCTATGGAGGGATCCTTCAGCATCTGTAAAAATCCTCTGGTTACGGTCAGCGGATTGCGGACCTCATGACTGACACTAGCAGCCAGCTGAGAAACGACTTCAATTTTATCCGATTTGATTACAGCATTATGTAAAACAAGATTTTGCTTCATAATTTCAATATAGTAAACAATTATAAATATCCCCACTGTCAGAGTTACGCCGTATATGACCATAAACTGAATGTCATTAGGGTCTTTAAACACAGCTGCTTTCATCAGGAAAATGAGGAGGGTATAGGAAATAGCAACAGCCACTACCGTATAAAGCTTTTTAGCAAGAGGGAAACTCCGGAATTTTAAAGATATGTATGATGTAAAAACGGTAATGGTCAGCATATTGAAAAAATTGACCCATACACCATCGCCGCCAAAGGGAAACCTGGCCAGGGCAACGATTACGAAAAGCAGGATGCTTACAATTGGACCGCCATACAGGCCTCCGACAACTACAGGAATCAACCGTAAGTCAAAAATGAAATCAGGGTTGTTTATCAGCGTAAAAGTCATGCAAAAAACGATCTGGCTTCCTGCCAACAAGACTATCAACAGTTTGTCGAGCCTTTGATATAATGCTTTAAACTTATTGATGATAATGTATTGGAAAACAAAAGTAGTGATCAGGATGAAGATTAGATTCAATACTAGAACTGTTAAAAGGTTCATATTTTAATCCCCAGTCATCAAGTGAGCACAAGCCCCATTTTAAAGACAAATTATTCGGATATATTTCTTTTACTTTAACATAAAAAGCAATAAAGTGAGGATTTTTAATTAGCTTGCTCTATTTTATGTTTAATGGACTTTTAGTGAGAAATTAGGTAAGGATGGTCTTCCCTAAAGATTAAATAGGCTAAATATTGGCTTGGCTGGACTTTTGGAATATATAATACCGTTAAGAGTATGGTTTAGGAGGGCAAGGAAATGTCAAAAAGTGCATTAACACTATTCACTCGTCCCATGTGAACAGACTGCCAGGAGGCGAAGGAGTTTCTTTCGCATAACCAAGTACCTTATGAAGAAATCAATGTGCAGGATGAACCTGAAAAGGAAAAGAAACTTAAAGATATGACTGGGACTGTAATAGTTCCAGCATTCATTTTTACAAACTCAAAGCTATGGTTCTTTAAAAACAAAAAAGTTCTGATCGGATTTGAAAATAACAGGAGCAAAATAGAAAAACTGGTTGAAAATTTGAAGTAGAGGACAGACAGAGATGTAGAGGGTGTTCCCTGGGATTCAGGCGGGCATCCTTTTTTAATTTTTTGCGATGCATGTAACCTATGACACAGTCATAAAGTATACTGTATAAAAATTTAGGAAAAGGAGGAGAAGATTTTAATTCCGAGTTGACTTATCAGAATACATGTATTATATTATTCGAGATTGATAACATAGGAGGGGAAATGAGTGACTACTGGATTAGTGATTTTAAATATTGCAATCATGCTGGGTATTATAGCTATTCTTTTTTACTTGCAAAAAAAGCATGTATCTTTTTCTAAAAGGGTATTCATTGCGCTCGGAATTGGAATTATCTTCGGTTTCGCACTGCAATTAATCTATGGGGCAGGTTCGGAAATCATCACCAAGAGTGCCGACTGGTTTTCTATCGTTGGCAGCGGATATGTGAAATTCCTGCAGATGGTTGTCATGCCGCTCGTGTTCATATCAATTCTTACGGCTTTTACTAAGCTGAAACTGACCAATAATATTGGCAAGATAAGCACGCTGATCCTTGGACTTCTGGTCGGTACCACGGCGGTTGCGGCAGCTGTGGGGATTGCCACGGCTGTCGGCTTCGATCTCGAAGCGGTCCAAATCACGCAGGGAGATGCTGAACAGGCGCGTGCAGCTGCACTGGAGGAGACATATGGCGGGATTGAGGGGCGGACAATGCCGCAGCAAATTCTCGATCTCCTGCCGGCCAATCCATTCCTGGACTTCACAGGAGCAAGGCCAACTTCTACAATATCTGTCGTGATTTTCGCTGCATTCCTGGGGATCGCCTTCCTTGGAGTCAGAAGGAAGTCTCCGGACCAGGCAGAGCTGTTCGCTAAGATAGTGGATGCTTTCTATGCAGTCATCATGAGGGTCGTGACACTGATTCTGAGGCTGACTCCGTATGGTGTTCTTGCGATCATGACCAAGACAGTTGCCTTAAGTGATTTCGATGCAATCCTCAAATTGGGTAAGTTCGTAGCCGCTTCTTATGTCGCGCTTGCCATCATGTTCATCATCCACTTGCTATTATTGACGATTGCTGGATTGAATCCGGTCACTTATGTTAAGAAAGCATTTCCTGTGCTTGCGTTTGCCTTCACTTCAAGGACGAGTGCAGGGGCGCTGCCATTGAATATCAAAACCCAGCGCTCACTTGGTGTTCCAGAGGGAATCGCGAACTTTGCAGGATCGTTTGGCCTATCAATCGGCCAAAACGGCTGTGCCGGAATTTATCCTGCTATGCTGGCAGTCATGATTGCGCCGACAGTAGGAATCGATCCATTGTCACCATCATTCCTGGCGACAGTGATTATAATTGTGGCAATCAGTTCCTTTGGGGTAGCCGGTGTTGGAGGAGGAGCCACATTCGCTGCATTGCTTGTGCTCTCTGCATTGAATCTGCCAGTCGGTCTTGCCGGCTTGCTGATTTCAATTGAGCCATTGATTGATATGGGCCGCACAGCGGTAAATGTCAGCGGATCGATGACATCAGGCATATTGACTAGCAGGATTACAAAAGAAATCGATTCTACTGTCTATACAGATATGAATCAGAAAATTGAAGCGGAAGCTTAATAATGCAAAAAAGCCAGCCAAGTAAGTTTTTGGCTGGCTTTTTTATTGTGATTACATTGCGATCAACGGAAAAGATTTTTAAGTCATCTTTTCACAAAAAAATCAGTAAACGATCCTTCGCTTAATCACGCACAACGATGTCATAAATCCTGCACAGGTTATGGTGAGCAGAGAAAAAATGAATTTTTCCATCCCAATCACCTTCAGTCCTGACAAAACCACTACTCCATCAATTATGAAAATCATGAATCCGACATTAAGAGGGAAAAATTTATGAATCAATTGGGCAAATAAATCCGTTCCTCCGGTGCTCGTTTCATAACGAAGCATCAAGCCGATTCCACAGCCTACCAAAATACCTCCCATGAATGCACTTGGCAAAATGCCTAAGTGTATTGCGCGTTTCACTGGTACGAATAAATCAATGAACAAGCTTGACGCCAACAAACCATACAAGCTATGAAAAAAGTATTTTCGTTCCAGTATCCATGCCAATAAGAATAGAGGTATGCTCAGGAGGATCATCGTGAGACCTGCAGGAAAACCGTAAAAATAATGAATGATCAACCCAATCCCGATCATACCGCCATCCAGGAGATGGTGGGGTACCAAAAATCCATTCACTCCTACTCCAAGCAACAAGCTTCCCACTATCACAGCAAGAATTTTTCCTGTCATCCCTATCACCAGCCTTGTCCGTCTCACCTTATTTTTATTGTGAAAAGACATGCCTTAGAACAGTCGATAAAAAAAGAACCCGCCAATGGCAGGTTCTATCTTCGATTAAATTTGCAAGTTTTTCCTTAGTGAGGCAGGAACGCAAGCTGGTAAAAGAACAAGACTGCGAAAACATAAAGCAGTGGGTGGACCTCACGCCATCTTCCTCTGACAACTTTCAGAAGAGGATAGGAAATGAAGCCAAGTGCGATTCCTGTAGCAATGCTTGATGTTAGCGGCATGCTAAGGATGATCAGAAAAGCTGGGAATGCTTCATCAAGTTCATCCCATGTGATCTTAGAGATGCTTCCCATCATCAGGCTGCCGACAATGATTAATGCCGGAGCAGTTATAGCCGACAATCCGGAAACTGCGCTTACAAGCGGTCCGAAGAAAGCAGCAAGAATGAACAGGCCAGCAACTGTCAGTGAAGTTAGTCCTGTACGTCCGCCTGCTGCCACACCTGAAGACGATTCAATGTAAGCTGTCGTCGGGCTTGTCCCGAACATAGCCCCAGCTGCAGTAGCAATCGAGTCGGACAGCAGTGCTTCCCGGGCGCGCGGCATGGAATTCCCTTTCATCAATCCTGCTTGATGAGCCACACCGATCATTGTACCTGTCGTATCAAAAATAGTCACAAGGATGAACGAAAACACGACAGCATATAAGCTGTTTTGGATTACATCCATCAAAGCTGTCCATGGATTAAGGACAATCATTCCCTCGGGCAGGGAAGGCATCGCCATGAAACCTTCATTAAAGTTCAGTTGTCCAGTGAAAAAGGCAATGAGGGCCGTGGCAACCATTCCAAGGAAAAGTGCACCATTGATGTTCAGTACCATCAAGATAAGCGTAATGGCAAGTCCAACCAAAGCAAGCAGTGCGGAAGGTGAATGAAGATCACCAAGTGCAACCAGGTTTGTCGGATGTGCCGTGATGATCCCTGTCAGGCGCAAGCCGATAAAAGCAATGAACAGGCCGATTCCGGCAGTGATTCCATGCTTGAGGTTGACAGGGATTGCTTCAATCAATTTTTCGCGGAAAGATGTCAGCGAAAGGATAACAAAGATTAAACCTGCGATAAATACAGCCGCGAAAGCCGTTTCATACGTAATATTTTGATGGTTGCCGACAACGGAATAGGCAAAATAAGCATTCAGGCCCATGCCTGGAGCGATGGCAATAGGATAATTAGCAAATAAGGCCATCCATAAAGTACCGATGACTGCAGCGATGATGGTCGCCGTGAAAACCTGTTCAAAGGGAACACCAGCATCAGCAAGTATGATCGGATTGACGACTACGATATAAACCATCGTGAAGAAGGTTGTTAACCCAGCCATCATTTCAGTTTTTATGGTTGTGTTGTTCTCTTTTAATTTAAACATGAGTTCCTCCAAAATACGAACGTTTTTTAGACACAATAAATATAATATTCGTTTTTAGTGAGTTTTACAAGGGTGAATTTAAAGAAATGGAGAGAATTTGTGATAGGGCAATGCAGTAAAAAATGTAAAATGCCCATATTGCTTGTATTGTACCCTTATATAGCCGTTTCCTTTCACTAATGGGCCATAGAGAGGGGGAAGCGTTAAAAAAGAAAAGAATCCTTATGCGTGTGCTGCTATTACACAAAGCCACTTTTCATAAGGGTTTTATTTGGTACAAATAAAAAAAGACCGCAGACAATTGCCTTTTTAGGGTATGTCTGCAGTCTTGCATGGCATCTGCTTATGGTTCAACCTGGTGCTCAATTTAAAATAGTCCCTGGTCAGCCATAATCCGCCAAGGTAAAGGGCAAGTGCAAAATAGGCTGGGAAGAGATGAATAAAATCAAGATAGCCGATATAAAAATGGGTGAGGATTCCTGCTGAAAAAGCCGGGATGCCACCTATCAAAAAAGTTCTCCATACCCAGGCAGCCCCCTCGTGGAATCCCCATAAAGCCAGGGTCAGCACCAATAATCCTACGCTGAAAAGTGAGCTGCCGAAGCCTGCTCGATCATGCGCGATGACCGGGATCAACTTTTCGTTCAATGCATTAAGCTGATCAGGAGTCATGCAAATGTATTGTAGATCGGTATCAACAAATACTGATGTCGTCCCGATAGTGGAAATAATGACTCCTCCCAGGACAAACGAGAAGCCAAGGATCACAAATAATAGCTGTCCAAACAATGCTTTTTTCCAGGCAATATGGTTTGTTCGATTTTTCGAGGATGGCGGCCCATTCGCACCTCGCGTCTTTGTGTAGCCAATTAGATAAACAGGGAGCAGAATCAGCCAAAACAATCCATGCAGCCAGTCGAAGTAACCGAATCCGAGGAATAGCAAAATCCCGAGGAATCCTGTAATTGACCCTATATTAAAAGCTTTCCTCGTCCAATGTATGCCATGTCTGATGCCATAGCGGGCAAGCTGCATGTAAATAAACCCGCCGGAAATCATCGTTCCCGCCAGGGTCATCCGGTCATGGGACATGAATTTATACAGGTTAGAGTTATAAGCAATCAATTCAACCCTGCTCATTTGCATAAAAGCTTCATCATAGAAAAGGAGTACCTTCGTCAAACTATAAAAAAGGACAATGGAACCACCAAGTAAAATAAACAGTCCGAAAAGCCAATGCCATGCCCATCCCGGATGATCTTTTTCTTCTTTGCGGGTATCAAGCATCGCTTCCTGGATTCTTTTTGGCAGGCCAGGACCTGATGCGATATAGCCTCCAGACAGAAAGACAAGTTCTGCTCCTGCTCTGAAAAGTTCAAGGGCATCAGCAGGTTCGGCAACTCCTCCCGAAGTCACGACAGGAAGTGCAATTTCTTTTTTTATCATCGATAAAGCACGGGTCATACCGCTGATTTGCTGTAATGCCAGAACCTGTTTGCCTGATCTCAGGGCGCGGTCTTCCTCAATCATGATTCCATGAGCAAAGGCACTGGCTTCCTTAAGTTTCGAAAGAGTTTCCGGAACAACGGTATGTCTGACTGCTATAAGAATTGGTCTGTTATCCAACAAAGCTTTTATTTGTGACAGATTATCCGGGCTTTTTAAGGAGTCGATTTCTATTACAAATGCATCCCCAACTCCTTTGAAATGCCTGGCAATCGTCTCTGGTTCTTCCAGTCGGATCAGAACTGGAACACTTAATTGCTTCTTTTTCAGAGTGTCGATTGTGGCTGCAAGTCCAATCGTCTGCAGGTTTTCTGGCAGGATCAGAGCATCTTCTGATGAATCCAGTGATGCATCGACAACATGATCCCGTGGTAAAACGGTAACAGGGCCAACTTCGATTGTTCCAAACCCAAGCGTTTGTAATGCTTGAGTCCCTGTTAATTTTGGGTCGATTTTTCCGCTTAATCCAACAGGGCTTTCGAATTCAAGTCCAAAAAGATTGCGGGATAATTTTCCTGAAGGACTCATATGGCCGAGAAACTCTATGAATGATTTTCCTCCAGGGATACTGGCAATCGTCGACATTCCCCTGTGAATGAATTCCCTGCCCGCATTTCCGGGAAGCCTTGATAACCATGGTTTAAATAGCGTGTGATAGGACCAATCAGGCATAATGTCCTCCTGAATTTCAGACTTTTCTTCTATTTTAACGCAAACGGGCATTTTAGTGGCAGGAGGATTAGGATATTTTCAAGCGTACTTGTCGTTGCTTACGAAGACGATTGACCTAAAATAACATTAGAATTGAGTTACAACGAATGCAAATTTTCTTTAAATGTTCCGCATAAAAACTAAAGCTTCTAGCTAAAATAGTGGAGAAAATGGATTGTGGAGGTAGGGAAATGGATTTGAACCGCGTAAAGCAAATTTTATCGTCATCTGCAGAAATCGATGTCGTCTATAATGGTGCATCTGTCTGGATTGATCATTTAAATGAAGATGGACGGACCGCGACTGTTCATCTGCGGGGACCACTGGAAGAGAGAACAACCGTGGAGATTTCCGAACTGCAGGAAAGGTCATAATGTAAATGGATTACGAGAAAGTTATTTACCGCCGGTATGCAAAAAATTGTACGGCGGTTTTTTACTATGGCACAATGTATATAATACCTATAGTGGTTTATCTGCTAGTGTTTTAAGGTATTTTAAAATCGAAAGGAGAGATGAAGTATGTTCCATCATACAATTGAAGTGGACAAGTCATTGAATGAAGCGGTATCGGCACTTGAAGCAAGCCTGAAAAATGAGAAGTTTGGAGTCCTTTGGTCTCTGAATATGAAGGAAACACTGGCTGGTAAAGGTGTAGAGCTTGACGGAGACTATATTATCCTTGAAGTATGCAATCCGCATGAAGCCAAAAGAGTGCTGGAGAAAAATCCGCTCGTGAGTTATTTCCTTCCATGTAAAATTGTTGTTTATAAAGAAAACGGTGCAACCAAGGTGGGGCTTCCGAAACCAACAGAGTTAATTAAACTTGTTGAAAATGAGGACTTGCAAGCCATCGCGTCAGATATTGAGAAAAGGCTGATCGGCGCTATCGACAGCATTAAATAATGACCTAAATAAGAAGCCCAGGGCAGTTGCCCTGGGCTTTTTTCATCAACACAGAAACTCATTAAAAGATAGCATTTAAGATAAAGTACGAGATAGCTGCTACAGTAGCCGAAATTGGCAGGGTAATAACCCATGTAATAATCATGCGCTGTGCTGTAGTCCATTTAACGCCCTTTACCCTATGTGCAGTTCCCACTCCAAGAATGGAAGATGAAATGACATGGGTTGTACTAACTGGCAAGTGGATATAAGTCGCTCCAAATATAATCAGCGCACCTGTCAAATCAGCTGCTACGCCGTTCACTGGACGGATTTTCATGATATTTCCGCCGACTGTCTTAATGATCTTCCAGCCACCGATTGAGGTACCAAGACCCATGGCTAGCGCACAGGAGAACTGTACCCATAGCGGGATATCATTTGTAGTCAGGTAGTTGTTTGCAATCAAGGCCATTGTGATGATACCCATAGCCTTTTGCGCATCATTCGTTCCGTGTGTAAATGACTGCAATGCTGCTGTTGCAACCTGGAAATAACGGAAATTACGGTTCGTCTTTGCAAGATTGTTATTCCTAAACAAGACTTTAAAAATACTATAAACTATAAATCCAATTGCAAAGGCTAAAAGTGGTGAAATAATCAACGCCTGAAGAATTTTCAGGAATCCACCATAATTCAATGCACTAAATCCAGATGCTGCAATCGCCGCACCAGCAATAGAACCGATAATTGCATGCGAAGAACTGCTCGGGATCCCATAGTACCATGTCAACAGATTCCAGAAAATCGCGGCAATCAAAGCAGCTAAAATCACGATTGATCCATTTTCAAGTGTGAAAGGATCAACAATATCCTTTGTAATTGTTTTGGCTACACCAGTAAAAGTCATGGCGCCGACAAAGTTCATGATGGCAGCCAGTAGAATCGCATGGCGAGGCTTAAGGGCTTTCGTTGATACGGAAGTGGCGATCGCATTTGCTGTGTCGTGAAAACCATTGATGAAGTCAAATGCAAGAGCCCCGATAACAATCAATACTGTTACTATAAAAACTACATCCATTTTTCAGGCTCCTTACGCGTTTTTCATAACGATGCTTTCAAGAGTGTTTGCAACATCCTGACAGCTGTCTGCGATCTCTTCAAGGCCTTCATATATTTCCTTGTACTGAATGATTCTGATTGGATCTTTTTCTACCGAGAATAGGTGTTTAATGGACTGGCGAAGGACGCCGTCACATTTTGATTCAAGATCCTTAATGCGAATGGCATGTTCTCTTATTTGTTTAAGTTTTTTTGTTGTCAACAGCTGAACGGCTTGTTCAATTTCAAATGCAGCACTCTTGATGGCTGCTACGAACTGCATCATGAATTCATCTGCTTTCGTGATCGAATACATATCAAACAGGTTCGCGCATTGTTCCATCCCATCAAGAACATCATCCATTGACATAGAGAGGGCAAGAATGTCTTCTCTTTCGATAGGAGTGATGAACGCATTATTCAGTTCCATGATGACTTCATGGATGAAATTATCACCTTTCGTCTCCATATCCTTCATTTTTTCAGTGAAGATTTTTAGATCGCTGGCATTGTTGAGTTTATAATCAGCAAAATATTCACTGCTTTCTTTCAGATTCACGGAAATATCCGTAAGCAAGATTGCAAACTTGTCCTTTTTTCTGAAAACCATTATGGTCCCCCCACTATTATCCAAAATAAATTTTTGAAGCGAAATCTATTTTAGCTTAAAGATGTCGAAATAAGAAGATGTTTGCGAAAAAAATTACATGAATTTAATAAAGAACATGTTTCTTTTTTTACAATCTTAACAAAGGATTAATAATGATTTCCTTGTTTAATCATCCTCTAAACATTTTTTCAGGGGGAAAAGCCCATTTTTCAAAAGTGATTTGTCCGGCTGTTTAGGACAAATTTTAGCCGGGAAATTAGATATTGAGAGAAGATGAAGATTTCGGCCATTGAGCCGTTTATATAGATTTAGCGGCTGCTTTTCGGCAGCCGCTTTGATTTGTAATCCATTTTGATGAGGGATAAAATGGATAAAAAGGAGGGGGTTCCATGAAGAGCATTTTTGACAAAGTCAAATTACATAATGGAGTGGAAATGCCTGTACTGGGTCTTGGTGTATACAAAGTAGAGGAAGGGACACAAATCGAAGAAACGATTCATTCAGCACTGGATTACGGATACCGGCTGATTGATACAGCTTCTTTTTACCAAAATGAAGAAGGTGTAGGAAGAGCCATCGGGAACAGCAGCATCCCAAGAGAAGAATTGTTCATTACCACGAAGGTCTGGAATTCTGAACAGGGATATGACAATACGTTGCGAGCATTTGATGAAAGTATGGAGAGGCTGGGCCTGAAGTATCTGGATTTGTATCTGGTACACTGGCCAGTAAAAGGAATGTATTTGCAAACATGGCGTGCGCTCGAAAAACTTTATAAAGAGGGCAGGGTAAAGGCTATTGGTGTCAGCAATTTTAAGATACATCATTTGCAGGATCTCCTAAGCCACTGTGTTGAAAGGCCAGTAATCAATCAAGTTGAGCTTCATCCATTGCTGGCGCAGACGGAACTTCGGAATTTCTGCCGTCAAAATGAAATTAAGGTGGAAGCATGGTCGCCATTATCCAGGGGGAGATTCCTGGATGAACCTGTATTGGGAAGCATCTCCGACCGTCATGGAAAGACCCCAGCTCAGGTTATTTTAAGGTGGCACCTGCAGCATGAAATTATTCCGATCCCCAAATCGGTCACGCCGTCAAGGCTGAAAGAAAATGCGGAGGTATTCGATTTCAAGCTTAGTCAACAAGAAATGGCAGAGATTGATGGCCTCAACAAAGATCAGCGGTTTGGAGCTGATCCTGACCACATCGATTTTTAATATAAGCTAAAAGCGGACTGAATTTTTATCAGTCCGTTTTTTATTTTCTAAAATGGATACACTAAAAACAGAGATAAAACCCAACGAAAAGTTTTAAATAGGATTTGGAAATTGAAGGTTTTAAAACAATCGGAGGGTGGTAATGTAGGTGTACAAGCAGAAGACAACATGATTCAACCTCTTAGATTTACTGCTTGTCTGCTGCAGAATCTCATGTTTAACATCACTGTTAAAGAGGTAAAATAAAATTAGAGCAAGCTGGTAAGCTCCCGGGAAGCAATCTTCACCAGCACAGCCTGATTTTAAAAACACTGCAGCATGAAAAATGGGTGCATGAACACCTGGCACTACTACTTTACATTACATTCACATCATAAGGAGGAAGAACAATTATGTTAAGTTTTCTTTGGGCATTAATTATCGGTGGTATTATTGGATGGATAGCAGGACTAATCCTTGGAAGAGATATTCCAGGCGGAGTCATTGGTAACATCATCGCAGGTTTTGTAGGTGCTTGGATTGGACAAGCAATCCTGGGTGACTGGGGACCTGTAGTAGCTGACTTTGCGATTGTTCCAGCCTTGATCGGTGCCATCGCACTAGTATTCATCGTCAGCCTTGTAATGAAGAGCATGCGCAGAGCTGACTAATAAAAGGTAAATGAGCCCTTCCGAAATTCGGAAGGGCTTTTTTGTGTGGAATGGGTAGCGATCAAAGTCATTCTTTGTTGCCACCAAAATATCAAATTTCATATGGATCAATATTAATAAAAATCGGTTCCTCGTCGATAAAAGGAGCATGACATATTATTTTTTCCTGTGTAAACGGGTGGGTGAATTCCATCTTTACTGCATGCAGCGCCTGCCGGTGGAAGGCATCACTTCCCCCATACAGCTCGTCTCCAGCCAGCGGGTGTCCAATGGAGCTGAAGTGGACACGGATTTGATGGGTTCGGCCTGCATCCAATGAACACTGGATGAGGGTAAGGTCTCTCTGTTTAAGTTTTTCCAAAACTTTATAATGGGTAATCGCTTGCTGGCCTGTATCGGATACACGCCTTCTAGTTGGGTGGTGGCGGTCTCGCCCAATTGGTTTATCAATTGTTCCTTTTTTCTGCCTGATGATTCCATCTGCCAGTGCCAAATAGGTTCTTTTGATTGAACGTTCCTCAAGCATCTTATCAAGGATGGCGGCAATCAGGGGATTTTTCGCAAAAAGGACAGCACCAGTGGTATCCCTGTCAAGTCTATGAATATGGCGCGGTCGGTTGACCTCGCCACTTGCCTGCATATGGAATGCAGCAGCGTTAGCAAGTGTGCCGGTCTGACCATTTGCATTTGGATGGGTGTCCATTCCCGCGGGCTTATTGAAGACAATTAGGTGATCATCTTCATAAATGATGTCAACATTCAAATACTGGGGGATGAAAGTCGATTCTTCCTCAGTAAAAAGCTTGAGGCTTAGTCGCTCATTCTTACTCAGAGGGAGTGTCCAATCAGGCACCTGTCCATTTAGTAAGACGCTCTTTTCCATCCGGAAGGTATGGACCAGCTTTTTCGGTGCCTTCCAAAAGTCCTTGAAAAGAGTTTCGAGTGTGTATTTTTCCCATTCTCCGGGAACCGTGATTTCAAACCAGTTGCCTTTTTTGTTTGTCTGAATCATCATAATCTCCTTATTTGTGTATGTAAGATAAGATTCCATTTTACCTTAGGTTTTGTCAACTTTTACCGCCTGCATGGGCATAATTACCACCCAGTTAATTGGAATGGATATGTTATTCTAGGAATATATATTACGATTAGATTACAAAGGGTTAAAAAGGTGGGTCGATCATTGAAAATTGTTTATGCGTCTACACCCGGACAGGAAGAAAAAGTGGTAGAGCTTGCGAATTATTTTTACTCTGATATTTTTCCATTATACTTCACGGATGAAGACATACATGAATTCGAAATGCTGGAAGTGTTACATACAAGGCCGGAACAGTTCGAGAGATTCAGTACACTCGGAGACGCTTTCCAGGTCATTACAAGTATGCAGACGTTGATCTCGATCCTGGAGTCTGGCCATATTCCCGAAAAATATCAGTCCATGTTCCGTAAAAATGTCCAGATCTTGACGGACTACGGAATTTGCTTCCCTTTCAATTACAGTCAGTTCTCTGAATCAAAACATGTCCATCTAGAGTATATCAGTACTTATGCCAAAGCTGCCAACAGACTCTTGTTATAAGAAGAAAACGCCTGCGAATCGCAGGCGTTTTTCGTTATTTCAGAGTGTACTCATTGAACCAATCTTTAAAAGTGGCTTCTTCCTGATAGCCGACGATCCGGTTAACTTCTTTTCCATCCTTGTATTGGACAATGGTTGGAGTCGATTCGATTCCGTAATCATTCCAGCCTTGTTCGAATTCGAGAAGGTTGTATTGTACTAAATCAACATCCATATCCTTTGCCAGAGGTGCGACCACTGGTGTTGTACGGACGCAGTGAGGGCATGTTGGGCTGAAAAAATAAACCGTAACATCTTCTCCGGCTTCAAGCTTCTTATCAAGTTCATCAGGCAGGATGATGTTTTGATAATTTGGGTCATCCAGCTGTTTGACGGTTTCGGGATGAAGCGTATCCTTGCCGTATGGATTGCCTTCAGATTTTTCCTCATTTTGCGCTTTATTGACAAAGAATAAAGCTGCGAACAATCCTATGATAATAACCAAAAAAATGATAACCTTTTTCAACTTAAGCTTCCTCCTTCGATTTCTTCCAAATAACCAGGCTTACAGAAAAAATAATGATGAATGCGGTCAAAGCCAGGAATGGGATGGTGATAAAACCCAACCAGTTGATGTACTGGCCTGTACAAGGCACTCTTCCGCAGGTAACAGCATTATCCGCCATGAATGGAACTTTTTGCAATGAATAATGGTAAAGCGATATCAGTCCTCCGACAGCGGCCATGATCATTGTATAAAAAGAGATCTTATAATCCTTCTTCACAACAGCTATCCCAAGAATCAAGGCAAAAGGATACATCAGGATCCTCTGGTACCAGCATAGCAGGCAGGGCTCATACTGACGGATTTCCGAAAAATATAGACTGCCAAACATCGCAATGATGGATGTGGCCCATGCTGTAAATAATAAGGTTTCCCTTGGATCTTTTTTAGGCTTTTCCAAGCTAATCTCCCCTAAGCTATGTAATTTCTATTTAAACATTCTCTATAAAAGAAACAACTATCTCTCATTACATCTTAAGGAATGTAATAAAATATTTCAATTAACATTATGTGAAATAATTTTTCCCAATAGATCAGGAGAAGCTACATATAGAGTATTATATTTTGTTGATTGCGGGTATAGGGATATGATGAAGTGATTTTTTACATAAATGCAAGACGATTAAGAAAGGGTGCATCAATATATGACTGAACTGGATTTGTCCAAATTTGAAAAAAGAATGATTATCCGTAATACAAAGCAAGAGGATATTGAAGAAATCATTAAAATGCAAAATAGCTGCTTTCCTGGGATGGACCCCTGGAAACGTGAGCAGCTGGAAAGCCATCTTGAAATTTTCCCTGAAGGCCAGTTCGTGGCGGAATATGACGGAAAGGTGGTCGGGTCGTGTTCCAGCCTGATCATCAACTTCGACGAATACGATGACCGCCACAGTTGGGACGACATCACGGATGAAGGGTATATCACCAACCATAACCCCGATGGCTATAATTTGTATGGAATTGAGGTAATGACCCATCCTGAATTCAGGAGGATGAAGGTGGGCTACCGTCTGTATGAGGCAAGAAAAGACCTCGCGCGGCAGATGAACCTGAAGAGTATCATCATCGGCGGCAGAATCCCGAATTACCATCTGCATGCGGAAGAAATGTCACCTCGGGAATATGTTAGGCAGGTCGCATCGCATAAAATTTATGATCCTGTTCTCTCATTCCAGCTAAGGAATGACTTCATATTAATGAGGATCAATCCGAATTATTTGCCTGACGATCTTCAGTCAAACAAATATGCAACATTGATGGAATGGAATAATGTCGACTACCATCCGAAATCGAAGCGCTTTTTTAAAACAAGCAACCCGGTCCGCATTTGCGTGGTCCAATATATGATGAGGCAAATTTCATCCTTCGATGACTTTGCACACCAGGTTGAATACTTTACCGATGTCGCTTCCGATGCCGGTTCGGATTTTGCGGTGTTCCCGGAACTCTTTACAACACAGCTCATGTCATTCATGAATGAAAAATCACCGTCGCTCGCTGTCCGCAAAGTGGCGGAATTCACGGAACAATATATTGAACTTTTTACAGATCTGGCGGTACGGTACAATGTCAATATCATTGGAGGCTCCCATTTTGTAAAAGAAGAAGATGAGGAAATTTATAATATTTCCTATCTGTTCCGCCGCGATGGAACAATCGACAAGCAGTATAAGCTCCATATTACGCCGAATGAACGAAGATGGTGGGGGATTAGCCGGGGCGATGAACTGAAAGTCTTTGATACAGACTGCGGCAAAATCGCCATCCAGATCTGTTATGATATCGAGTTTCCTGAGCTTGCGAGAATCGCCACGGATATGGGAGCAAAGATCATCTTCACTCCTTTCTGTACAGAAGATCGCCAGGGATACCTTCGTGTCCGTTACTGTGCCCAGGCAAGAGCGGTCGAGAACCAGGTCTACACAGTCATTTCCGGAACTGTCGGGAACCTGCCTCAAACAGAAAACATGGATATCCAATATGCCCAATCCGGGATTTTTGCGCCATCCGATTTTGAATTTGCAAGGGACGGGATCGTCGGTGAAACGAACCCGAACATCGAAATGGTGATGATTGGCGATGTCGACCTCGAAATCCTCCGCCGCCAGCGCCAGGACGGAACAGTAAGGCAGCTGAAAGACCGCAGGCACGATATATACAGGATTAAATATAAGAAGTAGAAGCTGGCCATGCTGCAGCACCTGGGGAAAAGCACATAATTCCTCAGGTGCTTTTCAATGGGATTGGGGCAGTATCCCGGTAATCATCCTTTATTTGCATTTTACACCTTGGAAAATCAAGTAACTGGGAGTCACCAATAAAGCGTCTTGGTGCTCTGAAAAGCCAGAAACAAGAAAAATAGGTCACCAATAGAGCGGATTGGTGACCTGAAATCCAGAAACTGAAAAAATAGGTCACCAATAAGCGGTCTTGGTGTCTGGATTTCTCAGAATTTGGAAAAATAGGCCATCAATAAGGGTTCTTGATGTCTTAAAAATCCAGAAACCAGAAAAACAGGTCTCCAATACGCACTATTGGAGCAACAGAAAACCAAAATATGGATAATCAGGTCACCAATACGCCCTATTGGAGCACCGAAACTCCATAAAATGGATAATCGCATTACCAATACGCTCTTTTGGAGCACCGAAACTCCATAAAATGGATAATCGCATTACCAATACGCCCTATTGGAGCAACTAAAATCCATTATATGGATAATAATGTCACCAATACGCCCTATTGGATCAACGAATCTCCATAAAATGGATAATCGCATTACCAATACGCCCTATTGGAGCAACTAAAATCCATTATATGGATAATAATGTCACCAATAAGCCCTATTGGATCAACGAATCTCCATAAAATGGATAATCGTGTCACCAATAACGGTGCTCTAAAATCCCAGTAACAGAAAAAACGTATCACCAATATAACGTCTAGGAAACCTGAATACAGAAAACAGAACGAGATCGCCTATATCCAAGTGGAATTCTAAGAAATAATTCCAAAACAATTTAACAAGTTGTCACAAAAGTTATCTAAGATGCCCTATCTTGTTTTATAATTAGCTGTAAGATTTAAATCTTATTTTTTCGGGAGGTCATTCGATGGATTGGAAGATGAATGCTGACAAGTGGCTTGGTTTTGCTGGATTGGATCCGGAGCTTAAAACCGAACTTGATTCATTAAAGGAAAACGAGAAGCATTTAGAGGAAGTATTTTATAAAAATCTTGAGTTTGGGACTGGCGGTATGCGCGGGGAAATTGGGGCCGGGACCAATCGTATGAACATATACACTGTGCGCAAAGCGTCGGCTGGACTGGCGGCATACATAGAAGAACATGGGGCTGAGGCGAAGCAGCGCGGTGTCGCGATCGCTTATGATTCCCGCCATAAATCACCGGAATTCGCGATGGAAGCTGCAAAGACTTTAGCTACGCGCGGTATCCAGACATATGTATTTGAAGAGTTGAGACCGACTCCGGAGCTGTCTTTTGCTGTCCGATACTTGCATGCATACGCAGGAATTGTGATTACAGCTAGCCATAATCCGCCTGAATACAATGGATATAAGGTCTATGGTCCGGACGGTGGGCAGCTGCCGCCTGACAGTGCTGACGAAGTCATTGGCAAAGTGAATGAAATTGAAAATGAATTGTCAATCGAGGTACTGGATGAGCAGGAGCTGAAGGAAAAGGGCTTGATCAAGATGATTGGGCCAGAAGTGGACAGGGCTTATCTAGAAAAGCTGATGACCATTTCCGAAAATCCTACATTATCGGATGAAACCAATATAAAAGTGGTTTTCACCCCATTGCATGGAACCGCCAATATGCCGGTGCGAAATATACTGACGAATCTTAAGTACCAGAATGTAGTAGTGGTAAAGGAGCAGGAGCTTCCAGATCCTGAATTTTCGACAGTGAAAAGTCCGAATCCTGAAGAGCATGCAGCATTTGAACTGGCAATCCGTGAAGGGAAGAAAATCGATGCTGATGTGCTGATCGCAACCGATCCTGATGCTGACCGCCTTGGAATTGCTGTCAAAGATGCTGACGGCGAGTATACTGTGCTCACAGGGAATCAGACAGGAGCCTTGCTGCTGCACTATATTCTTACACAGAAAAAGGAAAAAGGTACTCTCCAGGCCAATGGAATCGTGTTAAAAACAATCGTGACGTCCGAACTTGGACGTGAAATTGCTTCATCTTTCGGACTTGAAACCCTCGATGTCCTTACTGGCTTCAAGTTCATTGCTGAAAAAATCAAACAATATGAAGAGACGGGAGAATATAAGTTCCTGTTCGGATATGAAGAAAGCTACGGATATCTGATCGGTGACTTTGCCCGTGATAAAGACGCCGTCCAGGCTGCAATGCTGGCGGTTGAAGTGTGTGCGTATTATAAAAAGAAGGGTATGTCTTTGTACGATGCGCTGTTAAGTGTTTTCGAAGAGTATGGTTTTTATCAGGAAGGGCTTCGTTCCCTTACGCTAAAAGGCAAAGAAGGAGCCGAGCTGATCCAGAAAACACTTGGGGTCTTCCGCCAGGAACCGCTTAAGAATCTGGGTGAATTGAAAGTAACGGCAGTGGAAGATTATTTAACAGGTGTAAGAGTGAATGAAAATAACGAGGAAGAAAAGATCCAGCTTCCTTCTTCAAACGTCATCAAATACTATCTTGAGGATGGCACTTGGATGTGCCTTCGCCCATCTGGAACTGAGCCGAAAATCAAGTTCTATTTTGGTGTGAATGACAAGAGTCTTGCAGAAAGCAAGCAGAAGCTCCAAAAAATCGAACAGGATTTCATGCAGGTTGTAGAAGAGAAAATGGAAGCAGCAAAAACCAGGAAGTAAGGGAGTACGGAATCCGGGTTGGCACGATCAACCCGGGAATGGTTGACACCTATTTCGCAGACTCCAAACAGGATATTCCTGAAAAAAACGACTGGCTGAAAGTGGAGGACATTGCCAATGCTGTCGTCTATATGGCTTCAGCACCGAAGCATATGCTGATCGATGAAATCGTCATCCATCTACTGGTACAGAATTATCCGATTGCTTAAAATTAAAACCAATCCGAAGAGAGGAGTCTCTCTTCGGATTTTTTTGCTTTTACGACTTTTGTCTGAGTGAGTTTCAGACTTTTTTAGAAAGCGCCATTTTCCGAATAGAGATATAATAAATAGAAACGGGGGGATTTGCATGTCAGGAAATAAAGCTGATTCTAATGTCGGCATTCTGAAGGAAATTGCAGAAGTACTGAACGAGGGGACAGAGCTTAATCGTGTCCTGGCGGAGGTTCTAAGCAGGCTTTTACATATTACCGGCTTGGAGACGGGCTGGATATTTCTAATTGACGGACAGGGTGAATATCAGCTGGCTGCAAAGTCCAACCTGCCGCCTGCATTATCCCGGAATGATTTCATGCCAATGTGCGAGGGCGGCTGCTGGTGTGTGGACCGCTATAATGATGGAAGACTGAATAAAGCAACGAATATATTTGAATGTAAAAGGCTTGAAGATGCGATCAATAATAAAACAGGCGATACGAATGGATTGACGCATCATGCGACGGTTCCATTGCGGGCGGGAGATGAGAAGTTCGGGGTTATGAACGTCGGCTCGCCTCATAAAACACATTTTAAAAAAGAAGAGCTTGCCTTGCTTGAAGCGGTCGCATTCCAAATCGGTACTGCCATAAAACGAATAAAACTTGCTCAGCAGGAGCAGGAGCTTGCGCTGGCAGCTGAGCGTAACCGGCTGGCAAGGGATCTGCATGATTCGGTGAACCAGCTTCTTTTTTCTTTAAGCCTGACGGCAAGGGCTGGCATTGAAATGGCGGGTACCACCGAACTGAAAGAGACTTTTTCATACATACAGGACCTGGCTCAGGAAGCACAGGGGGAAATGCGGGCGCTGATCTGGCAACTGCGTCCCCGCGGCCTAGAGAACGGAATCATATGCGCGCTAGCCGGTTATGCAGAGATGCTGGATTTAAGTTTGGACACAACAGTATCGGGAGTTGCAAGCCTGCCAGGAAAAGTGGAAGAAGCACTCTGGAGAATTGGCCAGGAAGCCTTGGCCAACTGCAAAAAACATGCTGGGACTAATCAAGTTGAATTGTCGCTTAACACGGCAACCGAACTGGTGGAAATGAGGATCAAGGATGATGGATGCGGTTTTAATTTCGATCCGGAAAAAGAGCTGCCTTCACTTGGTTTGAAAAGTATGCAAACTCGTGCTTCTTCACTTGGAGGCCTGGTTGAAATCAAAAGTAAACATGGGGAAGGAACCTCTGTTATCATAAGAATTCCTATTTAAAAGGAGGAACCGTGAATGGCAATTAAAGTGCTGATTGCAGATGACCATCATGTCGTCAGGAGAGGCCTGGCTTTCTTCCTAAGGACACAGGAGCAGCTTGAAATCATTGGGGAGGCAGGTAATGGGAAGGAAGCAGTTGAGCTTGCGGAGAAACTGAATCCTGATATTATCCTAATGGATTTAATCATGCCTGAACTGAACGGTATTGAGGCGACAAAAATCATTAAAGCAAAAAATCCTGATATTAAGATCATGATGCTGACCAGCTATTCCGACCAGGAACATGTCATACCTGCAATCGAGGCTGGAGCATCGGGATATCAGCTAAAAGACATTCAGCCGGATGAACTCGTCAAGTCGATCATCAGGATGGTGGAAGGCGAAAGCCAGCTGCATCCAAAAGCAACTTCACTCGTTTTGAAGCATCTTTCCGGCAATAACCGAACTATTAGAAGACCGCTTGATGAGCTGACCAAACGGGAGCTTGAGGTGCTGAAGGAAATAGCCAGCGGAAAAAGCAACAAAGAAATCGCAGCTGCCTTATATATTACAGAAAAAACTGTAAAGACCCATGTATCCAATGTCCTGGCAAAATTGGAACTGGCAGACCGTACCCAGGCGGCTTTGTATGCAGTCAGGAATCGCCTTGTGGATCAGGAACCTCCTTCGGCCTAGCAGAAACTTCCTGATGGATAACAGCATAAAAAAGAACAAACACGGCACCTTAATATAGGTGGCCGTGTTATTTTTTGGTGGAATTCTCAGTTTAAATCGAGCCGGTTACAGCGGTTTCCAGGCAGTCGTCGCCGGCGGCTTCATTTGCGTGGTCGATGTATCTTAGCAGTGAATACAGGCTTTTTTCAATGACGGTATAATCTTTTTCAAAGTTATAAGCGTGGAGAAAATGCTCAATTTTCTTAGCCAGGAATTGATCCTCGGTCCTGACCATCAGGATGAGCAGGTTATCCCATTGGGACCGATGCGTGTAATATAGTGCGCGGTCATAATCCGTTTTGTTCATTGTCAATCCTCCTTATGAGGAGTTGATAATATTATATGGAGTTGAGTGCGGAACTTCCTCAGAAAATGTTGGACGCCTTTGTTTACAGGGTTATTTAATATTTACCTGTATATTCGGCCATTAGATGAACTCTGGGTACTTAAGGGAAAAAAACAGCGAAAAGGGGCGTTATAAATGAAAAAGTTTCTTTTATCATTAACAGTAACCATGCTTATGTCCATCGGCTCCCTAAGTATAGATAGTGGTGCGCAAAGGCCTGATTATGAAAAATATAGCCGGATCGCTACCGCCGTGATCAAAGAAGATTTTCCCGGTGAGGAGGTCCAGGATTATAAGTATATGGGCCGAAAGCAAATTGATGATCGGCAGGTGCTGGACTCCTTCCAGTACAAAGTAAATGTAAACGGGAAACCAGTTTTTATGACCGTACAAATCACACATGATTTGAAAAACAACCGATTAGTAAGCCTTAGCGTAACTGAACAGCAACAGCAGTAAAGTTTTTAACCTGTTCATCTTTCTCCTTTTTTTCTCATACATTGTTGTAAGAGGTGAAAGGGGGAGAGATGGTGTCGGAAGAACAGAAGTCTCTAGAATATGCCATTTCTGAAATTACTGAGATTGCAAAGGGATTTGGGCTGGATTTTTATCCGATGCGATATGAAATTTGTCCTGCCGAAATCATCTATACATTTGGGGCATACGGGATGCCAACGAGATTTTCACACTGGAGCTTCGGAAAACAGTTCCATAAAATGAAGCTTCATTATGATTTGGGGCTATCGAAGATTTATGAATTGGTAATCAATTCGAATCCCTGTTATGCTTTCCTGCTTGATTCGAATTCGCTGATCCAGAACAAATTAATTGTTGCCCATGTACTCGCTCATTGCGATTTTTTCAAAAATAATGTACGTTTCCAGAATACGAAAAGGGATATGGTTGAGAGCATGGCAGCAACCGCGGAACGGATCCGCAAATATGAAATCGAGCATGGGAAACAAGCAGTTGAGTCATTTCTGGATGCTGTATTGGCGATTGAAGAGCATATCGATCCTTCATTAATGAGGCCAAAGCTCGCATGGTCAATCGAAGACGATGACGGTGATGATGAACCAGTAACTGCAGCCAGTCCATATGATGATCTTTGGGATCTTGATACAAAAAATGCACAGCCCAAAGAAGCTAACAAGAAAAAGAAATTCCCGCCAAGGCCAGAGAAAGATCTTCTTTTATTCATCGAAAGCTACAGCCGGGAGTTGGCTGACTGGCAAAGGGATATCCTGACGATGATGCGTGAGGAAATGCTCTATTTTTGGCCGCAGCTGGAGACGAAAATCATGAACGAGGGATGGGCATCTTACTGGCACCAACGGATTCTCCGAGAGATGGACCTGACCAGCGGGGAGTCAATCGAGTTCGCCAAATTGAATGCTGGTGTTGTTCAGCCATCGAAGACAGGTATCAACCCATATTATCTTGGTATTAAAATGTTTGAAGATATAGAAGAGCGGTATGATAATCCAACTGAGGAAATGAAACGCCGAGGTGTCAAACCAGGATCAGGAAGGGAAAAAATGTTCGAAGTCCGTGAGATTGAATCGGATATATCATTTTTACGCAATTACCTGACCAAGGATCTTGTCATGCGAGAGGATATGTATCTTTTCCAAAAGCAGGGCAGGGAATACAAAGTCGTAGACAAAGCCTGGGAACAAGTCCGTGACCAGCTTGTAGGGATGAGAGTGAATGGCGGGTTCCCTTATCTGACTGTGACAGATGGTGATTACCTTAAAAACGGTGAGCTATATATAACGCATGGCTTCGAAGGAATAGAATTGGACATTAAATACCTTGAAAAAGTTCTCCCGTATATCCATCAGCTATGGGGCCGAAAGTGTCATATTGAAACGATTGTCGAAGGCAGGGCCATGCTTTACACGTATGATGGAAAAGGGGTCCACCGCAAATATTTATAAGTCCAGGACAGAACCGCTGATACCAGCGGTTTTTTTATGTGTAAAAAACATAATAATAAGGTAAATAAAATAGACAAGCTTATTGTTGAACCAATTTTACAATTGAGTCATAATAATATATATGAGCATATATTCATATATGTAAAGGAGGGTCTGACAAATGGGTCATAATCATTCGCATGGTGACAGTCATGGCCATAGTCATTCAAACAATAAAAAGGCATTGTTCTGGTCTTTCCTTTTAATCTCAGCGTTCATGATTGTGGAAGTAATCGGAGGCATCCTTACAAACAGTCTGGCACTTCTTTCCGATGCCGGCCATATGCTTTCTGATGCGGCAGCACTTGGGTTGAGTTTATTTGCGATGAAGCTTGGTGAAAAAAAAGCTACACACTCCAAGACATACGGATTCAAACGTTTTGAAATTATCGCAGCTGCCCTCAACGGTCTGACTTTGATCATCATCTCGGTTTATATCTTTGTCGAAGCATACCATCGCCTGGCCAATCCTCCTGAAGTGCAGAGTCTTGGAATGCTGACCATTTCTGTTATTGGTTTGCTGGTCAATATTGTTGCGGCATGGATTTTAATGCGTGGTGACAAAGATGAAAACTTGAACATCAGGAGTGCTTTTCTTCATGTAATAGGTGACATGCTAGGCTCAGTTGGCGCAATCGTTGCAGCATTGCTCATCTACTTTTTTGGCTGGGGACTTGCGGATCCAATCGCAAGTGTCGCAGTTGCAATCCTGATCATCATCAGCGGCTTCAGGGTTACGAAGGATAGCTTTCATGTACTGATGGAAGGCACCCCAGAACAGATTAAAGTGCATGAAGTGAAAGAAGAAATCATGAAAATTCCAGAAGTAAAGGATGTGCACGATGTCCATGTTTGGTCGATCACATCAGGGATTTTCATGCTTAGCGGCCATATTGCCGTCAAAGGGGAAGGAGCACATGACCGTGTCCTCAGGGCAGCGCAGACTCTGCTTCATGACCGTTTTGGCATCGACCATAGCACACTTCAGGTCGAAGCGGAGGAACACGGATGCCCGTGTGCGCATGGGCCTTGTAATTAGACTTTTAAAAAAAATGCCAGCTAATCTACTTTAATGATGGCTGGCATGTTCTATGCTTTGCTGCAGCAGGTCAATGACATGTTCGTCGTCATGGGTGTAATAAAGGGTTGTACCCTCTCTCCTGAATTTGACGAGCCGGAGGTTTTTTAAAAAACGCAATTGATGTGAGACAGTTGATTGCAGTAATGACAGTTTTTCGGCAATTTCATTGACTGAATGTTCTCCCTGGAACAGCAGGTGAAGAATCCTCAGACGAGTCGGATCGGATAAGGCCTTGAATGTTTGCGACACCATGAATAGAGTTTCCTCATCCAGTTCAGCAGTTTCCTTTTTCTTTCCTTCCACTTGCATCAGCCTCCCACCTCATTATACCGTATCCAGGGGCTGATGGAATCGCGCCCGTTAAAATCTGCTCTAGCTCTTCTGCTGGATAAAGAATCCATCAGATTCGGACCATTCAGCGAAATAGACCTCATCCAGCTTTTGTATTCCTTCCTCAGTCAGTTTTTGATTGAGCCATTTCTCATCCTTCCCAATATTTCTAAGACCTTTCAATACCGGCTTTCCTTCATCAACGACAGTTTCAGCGATTTCCGTTCTCGGAGCGTGTACATCTAGCCCTGCGTATGTCGGGGGTTGTGCTTGTGGCTTTAACAGGACGCTGATGTTTCCACTTGTTTCGAGTATGACATCCTTCACATCATTCATTGAAAAAACGCCTTTAAGCCGTAACAGAGATTTTAATTGCTCCATTTCAAGCTCAGCATTATTCAGGTTTTCAATCTGGATTTCCCCATTCTTGACAAGAGGTTCTGCCTGTCCTTTCAGGATTGGCCGAAGGTTATCAGATTTCTGGGTTGTTTTTTCAACAACGAAAATTAACAATCCCCAGACACCAATTCCGAAAAGCATTTCCCAGATCGTAGAAAATGACTTTTTAAACAGGTTTTCCTCGACCAACCCGCCTAAAACGACTGCATAGACAAAATCGAAAGGGGTGACCTGAGACATCTCCTTTTTGCCAAGCAGTCTGGTTACAATAATCAGGGCAGCAAGCCCGATGACCAATTTTACCGCAATCATAAAATACATCATATAATTCCACCCTCCTATATAAGGATGCATAACTATTCCCATTCGCGAGGAATGATAAAACAGGCAGAAAGTGGATAGGGTTGAGCATATGATGGGGAAGCATGGTGTTCACGTGGTAAACTTTATGTGATATCGAAGAGGGGGATCGGAATGGAAGAGAATAAAACGCTTGAATCTAAATATATCCAGCAGCATCTTGCGAACGAACGAACTTATCTTGCATGGGTCAGGACATCGATCGCCATTATTGGGATTGGATTTTTGGCATCAAGTCTGCATTTCAACAATATCAAGTCAGTGAGTCAGCTTGCCGACACGATCGCTGTTTTTGTCAGCATTTTTTCCCTGCTGATCGGCTTGACCATCCTGTTCCTTGCGACCATTCATTACTTTTCTGTACAGAAAAATATTAACAGCCAAACCTTCGAGTCGGCAAATAGTCTGATAAAAGTTTCAACAGGGATTATCTTTTTTATTTTCCTATTGCTCGGGTTATATTTAATTTCCATTTTATTTTGATCCTTGGCTTGATCTTCACGTTTTCATCATTGTGCTGTTTTTCTCTGGTTGTTTTTGAGTGACAAGACCATCGTAATTCGTGATATACAACTCGATTTCCGGCTCTGCATCAAGACAATGAGCTTTCAACAACTGATAATAGTTTACCCTGTTCGATGGATCAAATGGCAAAACGGGATACTCTTTAAATTCTTTCACATAATGATCTACGGCTCTTTGGACTTTATCGAGTGTGATCGCAAGGTCCTTCTCATTCTCGGCAAAAATATCGTAGGTTTCCTTTGACATGTAAAATTTCTGGGCGGGGATACCTTTCAAGATAGGGGCGAGTTGTTCTAAATCAATGCTATGATCGTCCTTAACAAGGATCGTTCGGTAAACACCTTTCGGGAGTTGATCGGAATATATTCTGACTGCCTGCCTAATCTCTCCCACACTGGACTCTATGATTGGCCAGGACTTTTTTTCTTCTTTTTCGCCTTGCTTTTTCCTGATTGCAAATGTAACGTGTGCTGCTCCTGCTATTGTGCCTATGATCGTGAACAAAGGATACAAATTGGCCAATAGGTCAAACAGAAAGCCAGTGATGGGCCAGACGATTGCGGATAAAGCTTTCATGACCGTTGTAAAAATGAACAGGATCCCTCTTTTTCTCCCAGTTTTCATTACAATTCCTCCTTTCAAAAAATGCTGACATGTTAAATGGGTCAAAACGAAAACGCTTACAGGTGTTTCCCTCTTTAGAATTCCATGTTTATGGCCGATAAATGAACTGAGAAGAATTAAATCGATGTAAAGGGTAAGGGGCTGAACAAAAGATAAAGAGGCTTTTTCTACTTTCATTATATAATAGTTGCCAATTTTGTGGGTTATTTCATTTTGAAAATTTAGAAAATGATTTTTTTGTCGCTTTTTTCATTGATGATTAATGTATAATATTGAAAAAGGTTTGTTCTTTTATAGGGAAATTGTCGTCTGGACTAAACTGAAGTCCATTTAAAAAACTTGCTCTTTTTATAGCCTGACAGGCATTGCATTGAAAGAAGGCTCTTTATGCTTTTAAAGCAAAAAACAACGAATACTTCTGCAATCTGATTCGGAAGCAAATTCGAAATGAGCCCCGCAGCCAGCAAGAATTCGGATAAGTGTGATCAAAAAGCCGCATTCAATCCGAAAACAGCCTTAAAAAGACAGAAACGAGGGGCAGGATGGAGATTCCCCAAATGTACATATTTGACATAAAAACAATAGCTTTGACCGTTGTCTTTTTAATCATTTCATCAATCATGGCGGTCGAATTCAGCAGACAGGTCAAAAAAAATACGGATAGAAAAAAACGAAGAATCGCTCTGTATTCACTGCTTCTGGCATTTACCTTTTTATTGACACATATTTTCGTGATCATTTCAGCAGGTGTTCCGTTTTCAACGGGCAACTTCTATTTATTTTTTCTTCTGTTCTATGGCATTTGCTCGATAGGAGCATACTCATCTTTGAGCCTTGCGCAAAGAGATATTGCTAATACGCCACAGTACATATACACAAGTCTGTTGATCGCCGCCAGCATTATGATTGCAGAGTATACCGCATTCTATATCATTTTCAGAGATACAATTGAGATCCAGTGGGCTTTAGCGATTTTAAGCACTTTCATGGTGTCAGTCACATCCTTTTTGCTGCTCAGGTTCCTGATGCAGATTACGAATGAGGATATCTATGAGTTTATAAAAAAATATAAGTATTGGGGGAGTGTCTTTGGCGGCATGGCCTTAGGCGGAATCCCTTATATTGTCCTGACTTCGATGATGCCGATCACCGAAGGGGCAGGAATCCAATCCTTTATGGCACCATTTATCTATATGGCCCTGGCTAATTTATTCTTTATGCTGATTCCAGACCTTTTCGGCGAAAAATTGATCATGAAGAATGTCCAGTCTCATTTATCCTTGTTCAGCCATAATCCCGATGCAGTCTTCAGGGTTGATTTACAGGGGTCTATCCTGAATGTGAATAAAGAGGCTGTTGAGCTGACAGGCTATACAGCGAATGAACTCACTGGTCTCCATTTTATCGAGTTGATTGGCAGCAGCGAAGAAGGGGAGAAAATCAGGAAATATTACCGGAGAGTGTTGAGCGGCGAGACCAAAGTGATTGAAACCTCTTTGAAAAAGGCGGATTCAACCTTCGCCGAAGTGAGAATCACAGCCGTAAGGATCATCGTTAAAAATACAACTGTTGGTGTCTTTGGAATTGTCAGGGACATTACTGAACAAAACAAGGCAGACAAAATGATTGAGTACCTTGCGTATCACGATGAACTGACCAATTTGCCGAACAGACGCAATTTAGAGAAAGTGATGGCAGGATTGTACATTAAGGATGATATCTTTTCTTTGATTTACCTTGATTTTGACCGTTTTAAAAGGATCAATGACACGTTTGGCCACTCGTTTGGTGATAAGATTCTCGTGCAAATCGGCAGGGAACTTGCAAAGGTGACACCTGAGAACTGCCTGGTTGCCAGAATCGGCGGTGATGAGTTCGCGATTCTCGTGACGGAAGGGAATAAGCCGGAAATCGTCGCAGCAGAAGTGATCAAGGCGTTCCAGACACCGCTATTTGCCGGGGGAATGGAGTTCCTGATTACGGCAAGTATCGGGATTGCCCATTTTCCAGATGATACAAGCGATCTTGAGCTGTTGCTGAAGTACGCCGACATGGCTATGTATAAAGCGAAGGAGAACGGAACGAATCACTTCCAGTTTTTTGACGAAAGCATGGTCGATCAGGATGTCAATAAATTTGAACTGGAGAATGAATTGCGTAACGCAATCAATAATGATTTGCTTACTGTTTTCTATCAGCCAAAGTACAATGCCATCACAAATGAAATAACCGGGGCAGAAGCATTAGCAAGATGGAAGCATCCCCGCCACGGAATGATTCCTCCAGGAGTGTTCATCCCGATTGCCGAGGAGGCAAATTTGATTGTTCCGCTTGAGAGGATGATCATCAGGCAGGTGTTCAGTCAGCTTGTCGCCTGGAAGGAGCAGAGGTACGAGGTTCCGCGGACATCCATCAATATCTCGATCATCCATTTTTATCAGGAGGATTTCGTAAAGTTCATGCAGCAATCTCTTAAAGAGTATGGTCTAGTGGGTGAATTGATTGAAATCGAAGTGACCGAAAGTATCATGATCAAGAAGGAAGACAGCATTAATGAACAGCTTCAGGCCCTGAGAGAAATTGGGATTGAAGTGAGCATCGATGATTTTGGAACAGGGTACAGCTCATTGAGCTATTTGAGCAAGCTTTCAGTCGATCGCCTGAAGATCGACCAAAGCTTCGTTTCACACTCCCAGGAAAATCGCGAAATTATTTCTACGATCGTTTCCATGGCAACGAACCTTAAGTTGAAGGTCATTGCCGAGGGAGTGGAGACAGAATCACAGATTAACTTGCTGAAGTCACTGGGCTGCCAGGAAGTCCAGGGCTATTACTATTCGCCGCCTTTGCCATCGAATGAATACGAAGCCATGATGAACAGGGAGCTCCTTGCGAATTAACGCATTCTTTTGACTGTGCAGTTCAATTATGATATTATTCCTCTTATGAAAAGTCCTCTAGGGTTCCGCGGCAGCACTGCTGGTCTGGTCCGAGAGAGGACGCACAGGAACACCTGTGTACACGGAGGGATAAAAACCCGGGAGATATCGAAATGATATCTCCCGGTTTTTTTTATGAAGGCTCTTTTCTCAAACTTTGTTGCTATTGACTACTAAATGGGATTGAATGACCTAGTTTTCTTTATAAAATTAAAGCTTATTAAGAGAAAAGAGCTTGCACACTTAAAAGCGAACTGCAAAATTGCATATAGCACGTTAAAATCGGCTTTAAGATTTTAACAACAATCTTTACGAAAACAACCTTTATGAAAGGAGCAATGAGCATGGCTTGGATTTTTTTAGTAATAGCTGGCATATTTGAAGTGGTTTGGGCAATTGGCCTGAAATATACAGAGGGATTCACGAAGCTAATACCTTCATTAATTACGCTGGCAGGGATGGCAATAAGCTTCTATTTTTTATCGATGGCTGTCAAAACACTGCCGATTGGCACCGCATATGCTATCTGGACAGGGATTGGTGCGGCAGGTGCCGTCATTCTTGGAATGATCCTGTTCGGGGAGCCGCGTAATCTTTTGAGGCTGATGTTTGTCGCCTTCATCTTAATCGGGATTATTGGTCTGAAGGCAACATCCGGAAGCAATTGACCATACAGAAAGCAGACATGCAATTTCATGCGGTCTGCTTTTTTGCTGTTGCTTTGATCTTTTGAGGAGGCACCCTGGGAATACAACTGAAAATATGTCAGATTTGAAAACATCGGCCGCATTTGTTACCAGTTTTGTAACATATCGATATGTTTAATGGTGTTAAAATTGATGTAAGCCAAATGAAGGGGAGCATGCTGAAATGGAAGGTTTATCTGAAATCGTTAATCTGTTAAAAGGAATCGAAAGTTCAATCGATTCCCTGAATAAACGGACCGAAAGCATAGAAAAGAGACTCGACCGACTTGAGAAAGTGGATAGCATCGAGCATCGCGTAACTTCTAACCAAATCGATATAACAGATATAAAAGACGCACTGGAAAGAATGGAAGAGCTTCAAAGTGCAAAAATCGAAAATATGCTGAAAGAGTTAATGACCCAGACAGAAACGAAGAACAATGCTGAATTCAGCACGATTCATAAACGCCTTGATTCCCATTTGTTGAAATTGGGAAGAGTCGAGGAAGAAATCCTGATCGTTCAGCAAGAAAAATAGATTTTGGAGAGATTGCCGAAATGCAGTCTCTTTTTGTTTATTAAATGGTTTTAGACTTCCACAAAACGTTCATAAATCTGCAAACGCTTGTCGCACGTGGTTTACAATAAGCTTTTAGAACATTGAATGTTCAGTTGTTCACAAAATATTTACCATTACTGGTCTTGGACGGAGGGGGCCAGAGTTATGATTAAAGTGTAATCAAACATTGTCAGGTATTTAAATAGAGTCTATTTTTTCGAGGTGAGTACTTTGAAATACGATTTAGTTCTTCTCCATGCACCAAGTGTATATGATTTCCGAAAAAATGCATTGCTGGCTGGCCCAATCAGTGATGTTGTTCCGTCATCTCCCGTTTTTGAAATGTATCCTATTGGGCTGACAAGTATTGCGGAATATTTGGAACGTCAGGGACTTCGGGTGAAAATCATCAATATAGCAAACCGGATGCTGATGGATGAGAGCTTCGATGTGGAAAAGAAACTGAAAAAAATCAAGACACGTGCTTTTGGGATTGATCTGCACTGGCTTCCCCATGCTCATGGCAGCATAGAACTTGCCAAAATTGTAAAAAATCTTCACCCGCAAACCCCCATCGTTTTTGGCGGACTATCTGCAACCTATTACCATAAAGAATTAATCGAGTATCCCTTCATAGATTTTGTCATGAGAGGCGATTCTACCGAAAAATTGATGCTGCTTTTGATTAAGTATTTGAAGTATGGCACACATCAGCCTGGGGGGATTCCAAACTTGACATGGAAGGATGGCAATACTCCTGTTTACAATCCTTTAAGCCATGTCCCCGACAGTCTGGATGAATTTGATATACCAGGCTATCGATATACAATCAAGTCTGTGTTCAAGTATAAAAATTTCCTGGACCCGCTGCCATACAATGGCTGGCTCCAATATCCGAATACAGCAATACTCACAGCAAAAGGTTGTACACAGGGATGCCTGATTTGCGGAGGCTCCAAGCAATCATATAAGGATAACTGCAACCGTAAAGTGCTTGCCAAACGGTCTCCACAGAAATTAATAGAGGACATTTTGTTCATTCAGCGCTTCAGCAGAGCGCCGATTTTCATTCTTCATGATATCCGCCAGGCAGGCAAAGAGTATGTTGATGAGTTTTTTGACCGCCTAAGCCAAATCAACCTTAAGAATGAACTGGTTTTTGAACTGTTCCAGTATGCCAATGAAGAGTTTTTTAGAAAAATCGAGCAGGCAGTGCCCAAGTACAGCATTGAATTAACCCTGGAAACACATGATGAAAAGATTCGCCGTTTTAATGGGAAATTCAACTGCACGAATGCGAAAGTAATTGAAACGCTTCAGGCTGCATTGAAGCACAGCTGCAAAAAGATTGATATTTTCTTCATGGTTGGCATTCCGCATCAGGATTACCAAAGTGCCCTGGATAATGTTATTTTTTGCGAGGAAATCCACAATGCCTGCGGAGGGGATAAACGGTTATCATACTTTGTCGCACCGCTTGCGCCGTTCCTCGACCCGGCAAGCCCGGCTTTTGAACAACCGGTGAAATACGGCTATAAAAAGTTCTGCCACACAATCGAAGACCATAGAAAAGCAATCACCCAGCCATCCTGGAAATACATGCTCAGCTTTGAAACCGATTATATGACCAGGGATGAAATTGTTCAGTCAACTTATGAATCTGCCAGAAACCTGAATGCATTCAAGTTGAAGCATGGCCTTGTCGACAAGAAGACGCATGATGAAGTCAATGAGAAAATTGACAGATCACTTGAGTATATTGAAAAAATCGATCAAATCGTCGCACTGCCTGAAGAAGAAAAAAATCGCCAGCTGGCCCTGCTCAGCAAGGAAATGGAGGAGGTCAACAAATACAGTATATGCGGAAAGCATGAACTGAAATGGGAAGTTAAAAAGCATTATGCGGATATATTCTCACTTACTGCGATCGGGATTGAACTATTGGCAGAGGACATTTTAATCAATGTCAAGCAGCGGTTCAATGCTTATAATAAACGAGTCGCAGAAGCCTCAAAGACCCGAACATGAACCATGACAAAAGGCTGCCAGGATATCCTGACAGCCTTTTTTGTCTGCTGCAAAAAGGGAACGTGTGTACAGGACAATTATAATAAATGTTTAAAGTAGCCAAAAATGTGAAAAATGTAAAAGAAATATCAACACAAGTGATAATCGGATGGAGGAATGTCATCAATGATAGAATTTTTGAAAAGAGGTAACAAGTCTTCCGGGATTGCTGCTCTCGGGAATACATTCCTTGCAATAATCAAGGGTGTTGCGGCTGCTATTAGCGGAAGTGGCACAATGCTGGCGACAACTCTTCATTCGGTTGCGGATGCATTGAACCAATTTTTCGTTTTCATTGGCAGTTCCATTTCTGAAAAAGAAGCAACCAAACGGTTCCCAACCGGTTTTGGCAGGGTTGTGAATCTATTTGTACTCATTGCAGTTATCATCATTTCGATTATGGCATACGAAACAGTCATCAAAGGATGGGAACTCATCCAGCATCCAAAAGCTTCATCAAATATGTGGCTGAATATCGTGATTATGCTAGTGGCAGTCCTTGTTGATGGAAGTATACTGGTAAAAGCGATGAAGGAAATTGCCCATGAAACTAGAAGTCAAGCAAGTGGGTTTGGCATCGTGCCGAATGCTTTTAAGAATGTCAGTTTCGCTGCACCGCCGACAAGGCTTGTTTTCTATGAAGATTTAATTGCAACATTCGGAGCACTTTTAGCATTGGCTTCTATTGTACTGGCACAAGTAACCGGTTTTTATTTGCTCGATGGTATCGGAACCTTGCTGATTGGAATCCTGCTGATCGGGATTGCTTTGAAGATTGGTTATGAGAATACAGTAGGCCTGATTGGTGTCGCAGCACCAAAGGTTGTTGAGGACCGGATTGCCCAGCTGATCCTGTCCGATCCAGATGTGGTCGACATCAATACACTAAGGATCGTCCAGGAGGGCAGACAGTATCACGTCGAAAGCTATCTTGAACTTCGTAAGGGACTGACACTGGCAGATGCGGATGATATCAAGTTCAGGGTCAGGGATAAGGTACTGACTGACCCTGACGTAGACGATGTAGTCATGGGAATCATCGAAGCTGATGATGTGCAGACGTGGAAAGTGTAAATAACAATGCAAAAACCCGGACAGGAAAATATGTCCGGGTTTTGCTTATGAAACGACTTCAGTTTTATTCATAAAAAAACTTTCTGATGGCTTTTCTTGCTCAGGTTGTTTTGTTACCTCGATATATTTGATATGGTGTTCTTCCATCTCGATGATTTTGAAATGGTAAGTACCGAAGCTGACAACGTCACCCTGTTTTACTTCGTAATTTTCGGTAAGCATCCAGCCCCCAATGGTATCGACGTCTTCATCGTTGATATCAAGTGAAAGAAGGTCATTTACCTCACTTACAAGTAATTTAGCATCAATGATATAGTGGCTTTCTTTGATTTTACGAATCATTGGCACTTCATCCATGTCGAACTCGTCACGAATTTCACCAACAATTTCTTCAAGGATATCTTCTACTGTCACCAGACCTGACGTGCCTCCGTATTCATCCATCAAAATCGCCATGTGTATGCGTTCTTTTTGCATCTTGACCAGCAAGTCATGAATCGGAATGCTGTCGATAACCCGGATAATGGGGCGAATATAGGAATCTATCGCTTTTTTGCCGCGGTCCTGATCGTGAATCAAATCAGTCATGACCTCCTTGATGTTGACGAGGCCGACAATATGGTCCTTGTCACCATCAATGACAGGATATCGGGTAAATTTTTCTTCTTTTACAATCTGGAGGAAAGTCTCCAGCGTATCTTCCAATGACAGGGATATGATTTCCGTACGGGGCACCATGATTTCCTTGGCGATCCTGTTGTCGAATTCGAAGATTTTATTTACATACTTAAACTCTGACTGGTTGATTTCACCACTTTTAAAGCTTTCAGAAAGAATAATGCGCAGTTCTTCTTCAGAATGAGCCAAATCATTTTCGGAGGCAGGCTTAAGTCCGACAAGCCCAACAGCAAGTCGGGCAGATCCGTTTAACAGCCAGATAAACGGATACATAATCTTGTAAAACAGGATCAACGGACCTGCGGTATTCAACGACACCCACTCTGCTTTTTGAATCGCTAATGTCTTTGGAGCCAATTCTCCGACTACGACGTGAAGGAATGTGATGGTCGCAAAGGCTATCCCGACAGACAAGATATGGCCCAAAGATTCAGAGACCTCGAGTCTGATGAATAACGGTTTCAGCAATTCGGCAATTGCCGGTTCTCCAAGCCAGCCGATAGCAAGGGCGGTAATCGTGATTCCCAACTGGCAGGCTGAAAGATACTCATCCAGATTGGTAATTACTCTTTTTGCCAGTATAGCCTTTTTGCTGCCTTCTTCTATTAATTGATCGATTCTGGAACTTCGCACTTTAACAATTGCAAATTCTGAAACAACAAAAAATGCCGTTAAAGCAATTAAAATGGCTATCCAAACCAAGTTAAATATGTCCAAATAAGTTCCCTTAGCCTGCAGAATTGCAGGTAAGGAGTCACCTCCCAGTAAACTGAAAATTAAGCTTAAATCAAGCTTCCATTTATTAATTTAATTTTCCAAGAAACTGCAACGGCCCATTTCCGTGCGGCTGGATCAGCCAGGGCCTACCTCCTGTTAAGCTGTTCCGCCCGCTCAGCAGCTGTTACATTCTTGATACGATAGTTTGCCCCATCATACCACCTCTGCTTTACCATTTAAATTTAATTATACCATATCCAGAATAATTCCGGGGAACATTAATGTTGTTGATAACAATGTATGAAAGTGATACATAAAGTATGAAGTTTATGTTTAATTATATGAGAAAATTCTGATTATAACAATTTAATCGATTTTCAGATTGAAGAAAAATTTCCCAATGTAAAAATTTTACTTTTAATAATATATTATGCAATTTAGGTTTGAAACTATTTTAAATATTCAGTAAGATTAATGAAAGGAGGGTGGACATGAGTAATCTTTTATCCAATCTGGAAAGCAAGCTGCAAAAGCAAGAGAAAACAAATGATCAAATCTGGGTGGAACCTTCCACAGATTTTATTTGTAAAAGAACGCCAGACGGCCTCATTAAGTATGTGACACCATCCGTTCAATCCATGCTAGGTTATGCCCCGGGTGAAATAATCGGAAGATTGTACACCTTATTCGTCCATGGTGAAGATTATAAAAGAATTGCCAAAATCGCTATGCCTGAAGGGGAAGAGGTGTGCAGCCTGACATACCGGTTAAAGAGAAAAGATGGGGTATACATCTGGGTCAGTTCACAGATTTCTGTCACACGTGACCCAAAAACGAATGAGCCTTTTGAGTTGATTTCTGTAACCAGTGATGTTTCCGCGAAAATAAAAGCGGAGCATTTCATCCTGGAATACGAGAAATTGAATGTTGTAGGTCAGCTTGCAGCAGGGATTGCCCATGAAATTAAAAACCCTTTGACAAGCCTTAAGGGTTTCATCCAGCTTATGAAAGCGGGAAGGGAACTGAATCAAGGCTATTTAGCTATCATGGAAGAGGAAATCAAACGCATTGAAGCGGTCTCTAAAGAACTGATGCTGATGGCGAAACCGCACAAGTCCGATTTTAAAACTTTCAACATGAATGATGTGGTTGATCATGCGATCACCCTTTTGATGGCTGAAGCAGCGAAGAAGTGCGTCGAAATTACCAGGAAATCAACACTTGAGAATGGAATGTTTCTTTGTGACGGAAACAAAATCAAGCAGGTGCTGATCAATTTGCTTATGAACGCGATTGATGCGATGGAGCAGCCGGGCAAGGTGACCGTGGGGATTTCGAAATCAGAGGAAGTTTTGACTATTATTGTCGCAGACAATGGTAAAGGGATTGCTCAGGAACATATGGATAAGATTGGCAAACCTTTTTTTACGACGAAGGAAAACGGTAATGGTCTTGGCCTGATGATATGCCATAAAATTATTGAAGAGCATAATGGCAAGATGAATGTGGAATCGAGTTCACAGGGGACAACTTTCACAATAAGTCTGCCGATTCAGTGAATTGTTCGGCAGGATTAATGAAGATTCTTCCCCCTGCCATTTTTTGCTGTTTCAAGCCATTCTTACTGGAAACAACCGGTACATCTTAAGAGCAAATAACCATAAGATGACTAATAGAATGCAGCTGACCGGCCATTCCACTCCCTAGCCAGAAGTCCATATACAATCAAGTCGTGAAAGTTGCCATTCAAGTATTCCCCGTCGCGTATGATTCCTTCCTTGCGAAAACCAAGTTTAACTGGTATAGCCTTGCTTTTTTGATTGTCCTTACCGCATCTTATTTCAATTCTGTTTAATCCATGTCCGTAAAAGGCATGGTTAATCACTGCATTTACTGCCCTGATTGTGATGCCCCTGCCTTGCCATTTTTCACCTAAATAGTAGCCGATGCTTGCCTGTGAGTTGTTCCAGTCAATCGCATGAAGGCTGATACTTCCCGCAAGGACTCCTCTGTATCTAATCCCAAAGTGAAAGCTGCTCCCTTCTTGGGAACTTTTCTCCCACATTTGAATAACAGAATGAATTTGTCCCGGTGATTGAATTCCATCTACCCAGGGCAGCCATTTCCTCAGATAACTTCGGTTTGTATCCAAAAGCCAGAACAATTCCCTGGCGTCCTGTGAACCAAACAGATTAACGCTGATCTCAGAATCGGTCTTTAAATAAAACATCCTATACCTCCAGTAAGAACCCAAATGGGAATTAATTCTAAATGCCGAAAGGTGGTTTATAGGGAATGAAAGAGGGAAAAAATCTTTACATTCTTTTTTATACTTTTTTAAACTGGGAGGAAGATTATGAAACTGACGACTAAAATATTGATAGGCCTTGGACTTGGTGCCATGACCGGGCTTATCCTTAACATCTTTTCACCTGAATTGTTCACTATTTTAGATAAATTCTTATTTACGCCACTAGGGAAGATATTTATCAATTTAATTAGTATGCTTGTCGTGCCCATTGTCCTGTTTTCAATCATTCTTGGTACCGCAGGACTGGGTGATCCGAAGAAACTCGGCAGGATTGGTTTTAAGACTGTAAGCTTCTTTTTAGCTACAACAGCAATTGCAATTATAATAGGCCTTGCTCTTTCCTACCTTATCAAGCCAGGTTTGATGGGCCAGTTTGATACTGCTGGAGCTGAATTCAAAGCTGAAAAAGCACCGCCAGTAAGTGAAACCTTTTTAAATCTTATTCCGGCGAACCCATTTGAAGCACTGACAACCGGAAATATGCTTCAGGTAATTGTTTTTGCGATTTTCATCGGTATAGCATTGACTGCCCTGGGTAATAAGACCAAAGGAATTTTGAACCTAATCGAACAGGGCAATGACATTATGATGTATTTAGTAGGACTTGTAATGAAGTTTGCTCCATACGGAACATTTGGTTTGATTGCAACTGCTATCGGCAGCCAGGGACTTGACGCTATCAAGGCTATGGGTGTATACATGCTCGTTGTAGTTCTTGCTTTAGTAATCCATGCTGTGATGACTTATGGATCAAGTGTATACTTCCTGGGGAAAATGAATCCTTTCAAGTTCTTCAAAGGATTCTCTCCGGCTATGGGGGTTGCGTTCAGTACATCAAGCAGCAACGCAACGCTTCCTGTATCAATGGAAACTGCCCAGAAGAATCTTCGCGTTCCTGAATCTGTTTCAAGCTTTGTCCAGCCGCTTGGCGCTACGATCAATATGGACGGAACTGCAATCATGCAGGGTGTAGCGACTGTCTTTATTGCCCAGGTTTATGGAGTAGACCTTTCAATGACTGAGCTGTTGACAGTCGTTTTAACGGCTGTACTTGCAAGTATTGGAACAGCAGGTGTGCCGGGCGTAGGCTTGATCATGCTGGCAATGGTTCTCCAGTCTGTCGGCCTGCCTGTTGAAGGCATCGGGTTGATCCTGGGAATTGACCGTCTTCTTGATATGGCGCGAACAGCTGTGAATATCACAGGAGATGCAGCATGTGCAGTCATTGTTGCTGAAACGGAGAAAAAACATGTTGTTCAAAAAGAGAAAAGAAGAATCACAAGTACAGAGGACAATCGTACACTTGAATATTAAGAATAAATAAAGGCTGTTTTCGTAAAGATTGTTGTTAAAATCTTAAAGCCGATTTTAACGTGCTATAAGCAATTTTGCAGTTCGTTTTTAAGTGTGCAAGCTCTTTTCTCATAATAAGCTTGAATTTTATAAAGAAAACTAGGTCATTCAATCCAATTTAGTAGTCAATAGCAACAAAGTTTGAGAAAAGAGCCTAAATAAAAGACCCTGCCGGCACCGGCAAGGGTCTTTTTGTGATGTTAGTTCTCCATCCTTATTAATGGCAAAAGCATGATGAATGAAGTTTTATCTGGCTCTGATGAGCATGCAAGTATGCCTTTGTGCTTCTCGATTATTTCCCGGCAGACAAATAACCCTAGGCCGGTTCCGAGCGTTTTTGTTGTGACGAATGGCTCGAAAATCGTCTTCAGCAACTGGTCGGGAATGACCGGTCCATTATTGGAAATCTCGATTTTTATATGTGTATCATTCACGAAGTATCCCTTGATTTCAATTTTAGGGTCAGCACGATACTGGCTCAACACATCAATTGCATTAAAGATGATATTGATCAAGACCTGTCTGATTTCATCGGAATATCCATACAATTCCATGTCATCTGCTACTTCCTTGGCAATCCGTACATTGGTGTCGAGGATGCTGGGATAAAGGAAATTTAAAACCTCATCAATCATTCTGTTTAATGAGAAAAGTTTTTTTTCCTTTCCAATTAGTTCTTTTTTAGAAAGAAGCAGAAATTGAGAGATCCGGAAATTGAGTTGTTCAAGCTCCCCGGAAATGATATCAAGATACTTCATATCCTCGTGTTCGGATCTCAACAGCTGGATAAATCCCTGGATAGAAGTCAGCGGATTGCGGAATTCATGGATAAAACTTGACGTCATCTGGCCGAGCAATGTCAGCCGGTCCTTATGGGTGGAGTCGATGAATTGGTTTTTTTCCTCAATGATTTTGTTTTTCTGTTCATTGTAGTAAGATACTGCGTAATACAGGAAGGTATCAAAACAGTAATTGATTCGGTTGATGGACTCCTGCATATCTTCCCATTCCATATTCATTTTGTGCAGGTGCTTGTAAAGTACAGATCGTCCTGAATTGACATTGTAGACAAAATCCCCAATATTGATGTCTGCGCGAACTCGTTCTTCTCCTACCATAAAGGCAAGTTTTTGGAGGTGGTCCTCCAGTTCTTCATTTGTCTTGGAAAAAACAGAGAGAATGATTTCATACATTTTCTCAGCGTTCTTGGTTATTTTTTCTTTATATGGATCATCTTCCGAGACGATGATTTTTACAGCCCAGTCGGCAATGAGTTGTTCCCTTTCACTAGTCAGGAAGCTAAGCAAACGGTTATCCGTGATTGGCAGCATTTTATTAAGTCCCCCAGTTTTTCTTTTCGATATTAAAGATTCGAGGTGCAGCTCGAAATCCCTTTGTCGAAAATTGAGAACATCCGCTGAATAGCGTCGAATCGATAAAAACGTGACAAAAGACCGATATTTTTAGCAACTTGAGGTGAGATTTGTCTTTTTTGATTCGACAAGGATTGGAAAAATAATATTTAACTTGTGATAAGAAAGAAGAAGTAGTATATTCATAGTGTAGAAACTAAATAATAACCACAAGGGGAGCTGCCAGAGAGCAGCTGAGAGTGAGCGGCCGAGTTCTTACCCTTTGAACCTGTTAGTTAATGCTAGCGAAGGAATGTGGATGCGATAGGAAAGCAATCATGGGAATCCTATATCGATCCCCTGATTGCTTTTTTTGTTTCTGAAGCAGAAAAGGCGTGTTGAAAACGGACCTCATTCTGGAAAGAAGGAGGAACAGTTATGAAGCAAAAACAAACATTATTTTTAGTGGAAGTGGCAGTGTTTTCCGCACTGGCTTATTTGTTGGATTTATTCTCGGGATTTTTATTTTCTCGAATCTGGCCGCAGGGCGGTTCAGTATCAATCGCGATGGTACCGGTTTTCCTGATGGCATTTCGCTGGGGAATCAAGGGAGGAGCCATCACAGGGCTTCTGCTGGGACTACTGCAATTCATCCTGGGATTCTCGCAAATATTCCATCCTGTCCAGGGAATCATCGATTATTTGGTGGCCTTCACTGTATTAGGGTTTGCCGGTATTTTTGCAAGACAGATCCAAGAGAATATCAGGAATGGATATAAAAAGAGGTGGATAGGATTGATCATCGCGGGGACCTTCCTTGGAAGCCTGCTTCGCTTTATCGCCCATTTCTTTTCCGGCTGGGTCTTTTTCGGAGTTTGGGCGCCAGAAGGACAGCCGGCTTGGCTGTATTCACTCATCTATAACGGAACCTATATGATTCCAAGTATGATTTTAAGCGCAATTATCATTATTCTTGTCATTGGCTATGCTCCATCAAGGATGGTCAAATCGACACTTGTAAGCAATAAAATGTGATATATCAAGGAGAGCTGACAATTCATTCAGCTCTCCTTTTTCACCTTTATAATATACCCGTTAAGGTATGTGATGAGCGTGAAACTGAAACTCGGAAAAATTGTCAATTCTATGGAGTTTTCCATATTCTCATATGTTATAAGTGTGTTTTGTGATTTATGTCACAGTGAAAGTGACCTGAAACTGATTAAATAAAGATAATCATTCTCAATTAGATATAAAAAACTAACAAACTGAAAAAAGGTGATGGCTATGCTGGGAAAATTAAAGACTGGTGAAAAAGGCCGGATCATGAATATTGCTGGAACTGACAAATATGTCAGAAGAAGATTGCTTGATTTCGGGATTTCTGAAGGATCGGAAGTATGCATAAAATGCATTCTGCCTTTTGGCGGCCCGGTCATGGTTGAATCATGCGGCCAATGCATAGGTATCCGCCGCAAGGAAGCATTACGGATCGAAGTGGAGCGAGTATGATGAACATAGCGCTTATCGGCAATCCGAATACCGGAAAAACTTCGTTATTTAATAACTTAACAGGATCATATGAATATGTTGGCAACTGGAGCGGAGTAACGGTCGAAAAGAAAGTTGGCCTTTTCAAGAATGGAAAGGATCAGCTGATTGATTTACCAGGAGTCTATACGCTCAATCCATTGTCGAAGGATGAGGGTGTGGTTACGAACTTTTTCCTGGAGGATTCGTTCGAGAAACTTTTGAATATCCTCGATGCGTCGCAATTAAGGCGTAATTTGCACCTTACCCTGCAGCTTCTGGAATATGGCGCCCCGATCACTATTGGTTTGAATATGCTTGACGTTGCAAAAAACAGGGGCATACAAGTCGATATTGAACAGTTGTCAAAATCATTAGGGGTCCATGTTGCTCCTGTCGTGGCAAGATCAGGAAAGGGCTGTAACGAACTTGCTGAACTTGCGACAAGAGAACCGTCAGGAACTGGCAAAACAAATCTTGTGTATTATGGAAAAGCAATAGAGGAGGGAATCCTCCAGCTGGGGCTGAAATTGGATGGGAGGACACGATTTCCTGTTCGCTGGCTGGCCATTCAATTGTTTGAAGGGAATCCCTATGTTAAAAACTATTTGACTGCCTTTTTGCCATCGGAAGAAATCGAATCACTTGTCGACTCTATCATTGTTACAGAGCAACAACAATCAGGGAGCAAACAAGCGCTGGACCAGGTAATACATCGCAAAAGAAGTGAAGCGATCGATAAAATTGTATCTGCTGCTACAACGAGACCGGAAAATGGAAAAATACCATTGACTGAGAAAGTTGATATGATTGTGACGAATAAATTCCTCGGGATTCCGATCTTCCTTGTCATGATGTATATCATGTTCATGCTTACCTTTGACTGGCTTGGCTTCCCGCTTTCAGATAAACTGGACACAATCTTATCCGGACCTGTGACAGCTGGTATCGCGGCGGCACTTAACTGGGCAGGAGCATCCTCATTTATAAAAGACCTTGTGCTTGATGGAATTGTGGCCGGGGTAGGTGGAGTTCTTGTCTTTGTACCGCAAATCTTCATTTTGTTCTTTTTCATTTCCCTGCTCGAGGATTCAGGGTATATGGCCCGTGTCGCGCTAGTCATGGACAGGTTGATGGAATCTGTAGGCCTCAACGGGAAGGCTTTCATCCCGATGATGATCGGTTTCGGCTGCAATGTGCCAGGCATCATGGCGGCAAGGACGATTGAGACACCAAAAGAGAGATTAATGACCATCCTGCTGACGCCGCTGATGTCATGTTCAGCCAGGCTTCCTGTATATGCTTTGTTTGTCGGTGCTTTTTTTACAGGGCATAAGGCCGCTGTGGTTCTTAGTTTGTATGTACTAGGGGTGGCAATCGCCCTAATTCTGGCCAAGGTCTTTTCAAAGACACTGTTGAAAGGGGAAAGCTCCGTTTTCGTCATAGAGCTGCCTCCATACAGAATGCCGCAGGCAAAAGCGCTTTGGAGAAGCACTTGGGATAAGGGAAAAGGATTCGTAAAAAAAGCCGGTACTTTCATCTTTGCAGGCTCTGTCCTGATCTGGCTGCTCGCCTATGCCGGTCCAGACGGCATGAATGTCAGCATGGATGAAAGCTATCTGGCGCTTCTGGGGGGAATCTTTGCTCCTCTGCTGGCTCCTATAGGATTCGGAACCTGGCAGGCAAGTGCTTCACTTTTCACTGGTTTCCTGGCTAAAGAAGCGATTATTTCAACGATGAACATCATCTACTTTGTCCCGGATGAAGCAAGCCTCCAGGGGCTGCTGGCGATTCATTATACACCACTTGCTGCATACAGCTTCATGGTGTTCATCCTGCTGTATATTCCTTGCCTCGCGACTACTGCGACCATTTATAAGGAAACAGGCTCAAAACGCTGGACCGCTTTTTCAATCGGTTATGCACTTGTCATCGCTTACCTTTTGTCACTGGCCATCTACCAGGGCGGAATGCTGATGGGATTCAGCTAAAAGAAGCTCGAAGGAGGAAGGGAACATGATCGCAAATATTTTGATCGGCGGGGCCATATTCGGCTATGCCGGCTGGGCCTTCTACCGATTCATCAAGAAGTCAAAAGAAGGAAAATGCGCTGCCTGCTCCATCCAGAGCTCGTGCTCCAGCAGCTGCGGCATCAGCCAGAAAAAACAAATCAAATAAGAAAAAGGGGTTCGGAATCATCAAATTCTGAACCTTTTTATTTAAATCCGGGAAAAATTATGCTTCTTTTCTATCATTTCAGTATGAAATGATAAAAAGTATTTTGAATTTCGAATAAACAAGTGTAAAATTACACTTAAAGAACTAAAAAGGATGAAGCGGATGACGAGAGATGAAATTATAAGCAGGGTATCGGAGAAATTGAGAGTGCTGCGAGCAGAGGTTGGTTATACCCAGGATAAAATGGCTGACATCATCGGAATCTCCAAAAAGACACTTGTCCAGATTGAAAAAGGCAGGGTTCAGGCCGGATGGTCAACAGTCGTGACAATCAGTGCCTTGTTCAGGGAAACGGAGACGATTCAGTTTTTGTTCGGCAACGAACCACTTGAGGTCCTTGAAACGATCGCCCATGAAGGTACGGATTACCGAAAAGAAAAGACATTGGGAGGAAAAGTCTGGTGGCGGGAAGTAGCCAGGGATGGCGGCTTTGTCATGCAGCAAAATATTCTGAGTCAGCATTACAGGATTCTCGACGAAGATGATTTCCGGATTTTCAGCAGTTTTGAAGAAACAGAAACCAGGGAGCGTTTGGAGGAACTTGCCTCCCAAGCGATGAATGAATAATTCAGACAGCAAGAGCCGGGCAGCCTTTACCCGGCTCTTGCTTTGTTTATTTTGCTATAAGTACATGGCAATGGGCATTATTTGCAACTTTTTGGCTTACGCCTCCGAGTAGCTTTCGCTTGATTCCTTCGTTCCCGGACTGGCCGATGATAATTAAATCTGCATCGACATCCCTGGCGAATTCCAATATACCTTCTGCCGGGTTTCCTTCCAGGATTGAAAAATCAGTGTCAATATTAAGGACTTCAAGTTCAGCCTTTGCGTTATTGAAGGCTGTTTCAGCGCTATGAGTAATGATTGCGTGCTCTGATTTATCAAAAGCACCTTGTTCTGTTGCCAATGGAGGCACCTGGACCCCATCCGCGGGAAAGCTGTTAATCGGCAGGGGCTCGATTGGGCGGTCAGTAGATTCCACCAGTTCATTTTTTACCTTTTCTTCATATACATGACCGACAAACAGTTTGACTCCGTCTATGTTTCTTGTGAACTCCTTCGTCAATTGAAGGGCTTTCCGTGCACCCTCGGAATCATCATAAGCGAGAACCACATTTTTTATTCCAGCCATATTCATCTACCTCCAGGGTTAGTACTTCTTATCTATTGTTCATTACCCTTTTTCAAAAAGAACTAACGCTTTAAAATAATCCAGCATACCCTCATAAGTCATCAAAGACTGGCGAACATTTTTATAAATCTTTCATTAAGAGATAAGGAGTGGCCAATATGGGAATGAATTCTCAAATGGCAATGCATCCGACAATACGGAAATGCCTGCAGCACCTTGATGTCATACAAGCTGATGATAAAACAAAGCAGATCGTTTATATGTATATGGAGACGCTTCTTCGGGATAAGGACATGGCTTCTGCCAGTCAGCAGCAAATAATAAATGATGACTATAATAATCAATGATAGGCCAATCGTACATTTGTCGATTGGTCTTTTTTATATTCCTGTACGTGCACAACCAATTAAAAAATCCCGCTGGCAAATGATAGAAATATTGCCGTATTATGTCTTTTTTCCTTGTTATTAGCCAATATGTGTTAATCCTTTTGAAAAATGGGTAAAAGAAAGTGTCATATTTCTAAACTATTTTTAAAAGGTTGGGGTGCTCAGTGAGCAAAAATTCGATAGCAACACGTTTCTTAAGAGGCTGGAAAAGGTTACATATGAACCAGGTGCTTGTTTTGTCTGTTTCAACAGCAGTACTGGCGTTCTTGAGCTTTTTCCATGTTTATTCGGAGGGGGCTGACATCAGCGCATTGAACGATGACATGGCCCAGTCTACGGTCATTTACGATGCCAATGGAGAGGTCGCAAGCAAGATTTCGGCCTTGAAAAATGAAGGAATCAAGATAGAAGATGTACCGGAACATGTCAAAAATGCCGTCATTGCCATTGAGGATCACCGTTTTTATGAACATGATGGGGTGGACCTTGTGGGAATTTCAAGGGCTTTTGTACAGAATGTCAAGGCAGGAAGCATTGTTGAAGGCGGAAGTACGATCACACAGCAGCTGACAAAGAATGCATTGCTTACAAGTGAAAAAACATACAAAAGGAAGCTCGAAGAATTTTTCATGGCCAGGGAAATTGAAAAGCAATATTCGAAAGATGAAATCATGCAAATGTATCTGAATCGCATTTATTTCGGAAATGGTTCATGGGGGATCAAAGAGGCGGCAATGGGTTACTTTGGCAAGAATGTACAAGACCTTTCCGTCAGCGAAGCAGCCATGCTCGCTGGTCTGATCAAGGCGCCATCTGCGTTGGATCCACACAAGAACTATGATAAAGCGGTTGAGAGAAGAAATCTCGTCCTGCAAATGATGAATACTCATGGCTTTATCGAGGAAAAGGAATACAATGAGGCAGTTGCCGAAAAAATTGTTCTCAATGAAAAGGGCGGAGATCCGTTACGCGGCCGCTACCCATTCTACGTAGACCATGTCATTGATGAAGCAATCAAAAAATACGGGCTGACCCAGGAAGAGGTATTAACGAGCGGTCTGCAGATCTATACCGAACTTGATGTGACAATGCAGTCAGCAGTGGAAGCGACTTACGCGAAGGATGAATTGTTCCCGGAAGGAACGGAAAAACAGATCGTACAAAGCGGGGCTGTATTGGTCGACCCGAAGTCCGGAGGCATCCGTGCCCTTGTAGGCGGCCGCGGCGAGCATGTATTCCGTGGTTATAATCGTGCGACACAATTAAAAGCACAGCCAGGTTCAACGATGAAGCCGCTTGCCGCATATGCACCAGCACTTGAAGAAGGCTGGGGTGTTACCGACATGCTGAAGGACGAGGAGATGGAATTCAAAGATTATAAGCCACATAACTTCAATGATAAATACAAAGGCGAAGTGCCGATGTATGAAGCATTAAGAGATTCATTGAATGTGCCTTCCGTCTGGCTGCTGGATGAAATCGGGATTGCAAAAGGGATGGAATCTGTAGAGAAGTTTGGCATTCAGCTCGATCCAAAGAACGACCGCAATCTGGGTCTCGCACTTGGGGGCTTATCCACTGGTGTATCTCCAGTGAAAATGGCAGAGGCATACTCCGCGTTTGCTAATAATGGAGAGCGGCATGAGACGCATGCGATTACGAAGATCGTCGATAAAGAAGGCAATACTATTGCCGAGTACAAGGGTAAGAAAAGCAAGGCAATCTCAAAAGAGACCGCTGAAAAAATGACAACGATGTTAATGGGTGTTGTCGAGGACGGAACAGGAAAAGGAGCAAAAATTCCAGGCAGGGAATTAGCCGGGAAAACAGGCTCTACCCAGGTTCCAATTGAAGGGGTCAAAGGTACGAAAGACCAGTGGTTCGTCGGATATACTCCACAGCTTGTCGGCGCTGTATGGGTTGGTTATGACAAGACAGATAAAGAACATTATTTAACGACCACAAGCAGTGAAGGAGCCGCGCTGATTTTCAAGGACTTCATGTCAGAGGCCTTAAAAAATACAAAAGCAGAATCCTTCAATGTTCCTCCACTTTCAAAATATATAGAGGAACACAAAAGGCAACAACGTGCCAAGTCTGTAAAGGAACTAGAATCAAGGGTCAAAAAGGAATCAGAAAAGCTCAAGAAGCAATGGGAAGCAGCAAAAAAGAAACTGAACAAGAAAAAAGAAGTACCGAAAGATAAGCCGGAAAAGAAAAAGGAAAAAGAAGAAGAAAAAACAACTGAGGCTGCTGCCCCAACCAATACTGGCAACAACGATACCAATGATTCTGGCGATACTAACGATACCGGCGGTGCAGGCGACACCGGAGGCGAAGGAGACACTGGCGGTGCAGGTGACACTGGGGGCGAAGGTGACACAGGAGGAGAAGGAGATACTGGTGGCACAGGTGACACTGCGGGCGAAGGTGACACAGGAGGCGAAGGAGATACTGGTGGCACAGGTGACACAGGAGGAGAAGGAGATACCGGTGGCACAGGTGACACCGGAGGAACCGGCGGATGAGATGATAATAACTAAATTTAAACAGCGCAGGATTACTGCGCTGTTTTTTTTTTGTGCCGTTTTCGCAGGCTTTGTTGCTATTAAACCACAACCGTGCAAATCCATTGTAGAAGCATCTTCGAAAAGAATGAGGAGCCCAGACAGAAAGTATTCGGGTCATAGCATGAGATTGTAACGTACTGTGATAAATGAAAAATTATCCTATCAGCATGTGCCGATTCATCTCCTGCCAGGCCGCCAACCAGATGCCGCCATAAAAAAGAGGCTGCCTGCGGTCTAGTTTTTGACCATTGGCAGCCCCTTTGAAACGTCATTATAGTAATCTTAATAGGAAACCGATCACGACGATTGCGCCGACGATCATCAGTATTGTTCTTACCACGAAAATTCACCTCAACTATTCTATGTTCAGTTACTATGATTATATTTGAAAAGATTCTGTAGTTTCGATTAGTTGCTTGCGCTTCACCCGAAGTACAGAAGCTTCGTTTGTTAACAGTTTTGTCAGCTGGTTCAATTTAGGTTCTACATCGTTACCTTCCATAATAATTTTTAAAGTTGTATTTGGTTCGACAGTCAGCAGGAAGGATACTAGTTTGGACAATGAGGTTGCCTCTACTGCCTTCTGACGGCTGTATAAGTAAGTGGCACCATCCAATCTATTAGCAGCCTGATAGATTTCAAGCATTTTCTTCATTGTAAATCTCTTTTGAACCATTACATTCGATGACATAATCTCTTTCATTTATAATTAACTCCTTTAAAAAACTTTTTTTAGTAGGTTAGTTGATTATTACCCCGTAATCGCGATTTGAAAACCTTCACGGTGTGAAATGGGCGATGTTGGCAGAAATGGTGACTGCGAATTCCTGGGATCGGAAAAGAAGGACGCCAATGAGCCGGATTGAAGCTTTAGAAATCCAGAAACTGGAGAAATGGGTCACCAATAAGCCGGATTGGAGCACTGTAAATCCAGAAAATGGAGAATCAGGTCACCAATAAGCCGGATTGGAGTCATGAAAATCCGGAAAATGGAGAATCAGGTCACCAATAAGCCTGATTGGAGCACTGGGAGACCAGAAACTGGAAAAAGAGGTCACCAATAAGCCTGATAGGAGCACTTGATACCCAGAAACTGGAGAAAAAGGTCACCAATGAGCTGTATTGGTGACCGAAAAATCCAGAAACAGGAAAGAGAGGACACCAATAAGCCGTATTGGTGACCAAAAACGCCAGAAACAAGTAAAAAAGGTCACCAATGAATCAGCTTGGCGCTCAAATACTCCTAAAACAGGCAAACTCCAATAAGTTGGCTTTAGCATAAAAGCCTGCAGAAAAAGCTTTCCATGGAAAAGGAGCCGAAACAGCAACAGCATACGACCTCCGCACGGTTCTTATCCGCCTCAAGCAGGAGAAGGAAACGGCCAGGAGAAAGTTTTTTTGCACTGGGAAAATGCGATACCATGAAGATACTAAATGAGTTGTGAGGAGAAATACGTATGAAAAACTTTGCTGATATTTTCAGGAATGGCAGCTTCACCAAATTGTTTTTGGCAAACTTTACTTCCCAAATGGGCAGTACAATCGGCTTGACGGCCTTTATGTTTTACCTGCTTGACCGGTTCGGCTCCCAGCCTGCTTATGCGACAATTACTGAATTGATGTATTCTTTGCCCATGCTGGCTGTGTTTTTCTTGATTGGGGTTTTCGCTGACAGGATGGACCGGCAAAAGATTGCCGTGTATTGTGATTGGATTAGCGCTGGTTTATCGCTTGCGTTGATTGCGGCCATTTTTGTTGGCTGGATGCCGTTGGTCTTTACGGTACTGTTTTTAAGGAGCGCCATTCAAAAGTTCTTTTTCCCCGCTGAGCATGGAATGGTGCAGGGAATTCTGAAGAAAGAGGATTTTACGACTGCTGCGGGATTGAACCAGCTCGTCATGAGTTTGTTCATGCTATTCGGCAATGGTCTTGGAGTTTTGGCTTACTGGTCGATTGGAATTTATGGCGCTATTTTGATAGATACATTATCGTTCATCATCAGTGCTCTTTTGATTCAGAAAACGGCGGTTTCACTTGAGGCTAGACTACCAAATGGTCCACACAAACTGAAGGAACTGAATATCAAGATGGTCTTCAGTGATTTTAAAGAGGGATTTTCCTACGTATTGAGCAACAGGTTGCTATTTACTTTGATCATCGGCTTCTTTATTTTCGGTATCGTCAATGGAGGTTTCTCGGTCATGCCGATCTTTATCCTGAAGTATAAGCTTGCGCCAGAATCCTATGAGCAATACTCGATTGTTATCGGTTTGGTGTTCGGATTCGGTGTATTGATTGGCAGCTTCATCGCTTCACTGCTTTCACAAAAAGTTAAGCTATATCACCTGATTTCAGCGGGACTATTGATTGCTGGCAGTTTCACGGCTCTTGCTTCACTTCCTAATAATATCTACATATTCCTCGGCATTCTCTTTATCTCTGCCTTGGCACTGCCGCTTATCAATGTTGGGATTGGCGGATGGCTGCCAAGCATCATCGATCCTAAAATGATGGGGAGGGTCCAGGGGCTGATCAGTCCGCTGACCATGCTCTCCCAGTCGCTGACGCTTGCTTTCATTGCCTATAGCTTCCCGGTTTTGCTGACAATTGAAATGCTCTATTGGATTGTTGGCGGCTGTCTTGCATTAGTAGGTTTATTTTATCTGATTGCCTTGCCAAAACTTGCCGAAGAACAGACTGCTGGAGTCGAAAAAGCCGCAGCAGAGTCAGGAGTATAGAAGAAAGTCCTTTGTGGGCTTTCTTTTTTTGAGCCAATAAAAACTTTTTTGAACGATTCTTTACTTCCGTCGTCTTATGAATAAATAATAAAAGATAGAGATGAATTTATAGGGTGGCGGGGAAAGCGAGGCATGCTTTTTATGGATGAAATAGAGTTAATTACTGAAGCGAAAAAAGGTGACCACCGTTCGTTCGCTGTGCTTTTCAGGAATCATTATCCCCTGCTGGTGAAATACCTGATGAAGATTACGATGAATCCTGATCTCTCAGAAGAACTGGCACAGGCAACAATGGCAAAATGTGTGGAGAAGATACACTTATTCAATGGGAAATCCAAGTTCTCCTCGTGGCTCATCAGCATCGCAACAAATATGTATATCGACCAGCACCGAAAGAAGAAGCGCGAAAGTGAGTGGAACGATGGAGAAGCAAGGTCTCGCAGGCTTCAATGGCATATGGAATCCAGGAATGAGGAATGGACAGATGCACTTGCCGCCTTATCCAGACTGTCAGATGAAATGAGGATCCCGCTCATTCTTAAGCACTATTATGGATATTCATATGATGAGATAGGTGAAATCCTGAATATCGCCGCTGGTACTGCAAAGTCTAGAGTCCACCACGGGCTTTTAGCCGTTAGAAGGGAGCTGAAAGTTGATGAAAAACCAAAAGGGAATCTTGTCAAACGATGATCAAATGGATAAGGAATTAATTGAAACCATCAGCGCGATTCATAATGGACTGGACAAATTGGATTCCATGGACACCTTTACTCCTGATGAAAAGTGGTTTGAACAAATGGTGCTGAATCAGCAGAAGGTTCAAAAAAAGAAATTCCTCAAGGAGCTGACATGGTTCATTTTGTGTGCCGGGCTGATCCTTACAATGGTCATCTTCACAATGCTGGAAGTGCCGATACTATTCTATATGCTCCAGGCCGTTACAGTGGCTATCGCCGCTTTTTCTGGATACAAAGGAATGCAGAAGCAGGTGGACAGCTGATGAACGAAGAACTGTCACCACTCATGCTGGCTGTCGTTATCGTAATCTTATTAATGCAGAGCATTTTTCTGTTTACCAATGCCCGGAAGCATGGCCATAATTATTGGCTATGGGGGATATTGGGATTGATCCAGGCTCCCATGCCGCTGCTTTTTTACCTGCTGTTTGTTAGAAAGATTTGGCGCAGGAAATCGGCAAATCATTAAAAATGATGAAAAATATCGAAAAGTTAGAATTGACACAATTGCCCTTAAGGTGATAACCTTACAAAGTAATGGAAAAAATAACTAAAAGGAGGGTTACTGATATGAACATTGTAAAAATCGCCAACTACGATCAACTGAATACTTGTAACCCATCCTTTTACGATAATTGACTTGTTAATCAATTTTATCTATTAAGCTGAAGGCATGGGTTGCGCATCCGCGTGACGTGTGCTTTTTCTGTCTTTATCAAGTGATTCAAGACATATCGCATGCTGCGGTATGTCTTTTTTCATGTCCAGCGAAGTTCCATTCCAAAAATATTTAAGGAGGAAACAAAATGGTCAACGCAAATGTAAAGAAATTAGTAAAAGAGGAACATCTGGAAAGCGGCTAGTCAGTTTTTACAACAGAGAGGAGAGTGACTGACCATGTTATCGGTATTATCAAAGTTAAGCTGGTTTTTCAAAGAAAACTGGAAAAGGTACAGTGTTGCAATTTCATTGCTGATTTTTGTCGGCATACTCGATGTACTTCCGCCAAAAATCGTTGGGATGGCCATTGATTCCATCCAACTGGGCTCCATAAATAAGCAATTGATCTTTAAGTATATTGGCGCGCTGGCGCTGATTACAGTTGTCTCATATTTCATCACTTATATTTGGATGTATCAGTTATTCGGCGGGGCTTTCCTGATTGAGAGGAAGCTGAGGACCCGCTTCATGAAACATATGCTTAAAATGACTCCGGCTTTTTTTGAAAAGAACCGGACAGGGGACTTGATGGCAAGAGCGACGAACGATCTAAAGGCCATTTCCATCACGGCCGGTTTCGGCGTCTTGACTCTGGTCGATTCAAGCATTTTTATGCTGACCATTGTGCTTACGATGGGCATTTTCATCAGCTGGGAACTGACACTTGTCTCCATTATCCCGCTGCCCATCATGGCCTATCTGATCAATCTATATGGTAAGAGGATTCATTCCAAATTCACGTCCGCCCAGGATGCATTCGGGGAGCTGAATGACCGGGTGCTTGAATCTGTATCAGGAGTAAGGGTCATCAGGGCCTATGTTCAGGAAAAAGCCGATGAGTCAAGATTCCATGAGTTGACGGAAGACGTCTATCGCAAAAATGTGGAAGTCGCAAAAATTGATTCTTTATTTGAACCGACGATTAAAATTCTTGTCGGGCTGAGTTACCTTATTGGCCTGGGCTATGGAGCCTTCCTCGTATTCCAGCAGAAGCTGACGCTGGGTGAACTGGTGAGTTTCAATGTTTATCTGGGAATGCTCATCTGGCCAATGTTCGCAATTGGAGAACTGATTAATGTCATGCAGCGCGGCAACGCTTCTCTTGACCGCCTGAACGAAACATTGTCCTACAAGGAAGATGTTGCTGATCCGATTAAGCCGGTAGAGGGCAATGAGCCTGAATCTATACAGATGTCTGAGTTGACATTCAAATATCCTTCTTCAAAAGTGAATAATCTTGATCAAATTAAGCTGCATTTGAATCGCGGCCAAACACTCGGTATTGTTGGCAAGACAGGAAGCGGCAAAACGACTTTGATCAAACAGCTGCTCAGGGAATATCCTGAAGGCAGCGGAAATCTGCTTGTGTCCGGTGTGCCAATCCAGGAACACAGCTTGAGGCAGACAAGGAGCTGGATGGGCTATGTCCCGCAGGAAAACATCCTTTTTTCCCGTTCGGTGAAAGAAAACATCCTGTTCGGAAACCCGCTGGCAACGGATAAGGAGTTGCAGGATATTATTGATTTGTCGGCTTTCCGCAAGGATTTGGAAATGCTTCCTGAAGGCTTGGAAACCCTTGTCGGTGAAAAGGGAGTTGCCCTTTCTGGGGGACAAAAACAGCGGATTTCGATTGCACGCGCTTTGATCAAGGATCCGGAAATTCTGATTCTTGATGACTCGCTTTCGGCAGTCGATGCCAAAACTGAGAAAAAGATCATAGATAATATCCGCAGAGAGCGGAATGCCAAAACAACCATCATCACGACACACCGATTATCTGCTGTGGAGCATGCAGACCATATCGTTGTCCTGGAAGATGGAAAAATCGTTGAGGAAGGTACTCATGAACAATTGATGGAGGCCAAAGGCTGGTACCACGCTCAATATCTCATGCAGCAGGCAGAAGCAGTCGAAGAGGAGGTGCACTCCCAATGAGTACAGGAAAAAGACTGTTCCAATATGCATTAAATTATAAAAGAATCATTTTAGTGGCGCTGGCCATGTTGACTGTCGCTGTCGTCGCTGATCTTGCTGGCCCGTTCATCGCCAAGCGGATGATCGACCACCATATCCTTGGGATTGAATCGGTCTGGCATACGACAGACGAACAAAGCGGGGCTGTAAAATATAAAGGCAACTTATATACAAAAGAAGATATGGAGCAGGAAACGGACTCTGCCCAAATTCTTCAGGTAGGCAGGAATTTTGTGTTTGTTGATGCAAAGATTGAATTTGACGGCAACCGCAGTTATGAGGATGGGGTCTTGACGATCAACAAAGGAACCAAGGCTGCCCAGTATGAAGCTGAACTGCTGTCAGGTGAGGAGTTGATGGGTTTTTACCGGCCTGAAATTCCGGGTATTATTAAGCTGCTGGCCTTCTATTTCGGTTTGCTGATCATTGCTGCAATCTTCCAGTATGGCCAGAGATTTTATCTGCAAAAGTCAGCCAACAGGATCATCCAGAAGCTGAGGGAGGATGTTTTCCGGCAGATTCAGCGGCTTCCAATCCGCTATTTTGACAATCTGCCAGCTGGAAAGGTCGTCGCCAGGATCACGAATGATACAGAAGCGATACGTGAACTTTATGTAACCGTTCTGTCCACGTTCTTTACAAGTTTCATCTATATTACCGGAATTTATATTGCCTTGTTCATTCTGAATGCCAGGCTTGCGGCAATCTGCTTGCTGTTATTGCCAGTTCTGTTCGTGTGGGCAAAGCTATACCGCAAATATGCATCGAAGTATAATCATGTCATTCGCTCACGGGTAAGCGACATCAACGGAGTGATCAATGAATCAATACAGGGTATGAGCATCATCCAGGCGTTCGGCCGGGAAAAAGAAACACAAAAGGATTTCGAGAAGCTCAACAACGAGCATTTCACCTATCAGAATAAACTGCTGAGCCTGAATTCATCGACTTCTCATAACCTTGTCGCAGTGTTGAGGAATATCGTTTTTGTTGCGTTCATCTGGTATTTCGGCGGCGAGGCCCTGCAGCCTTCATCTGCTATCTCACTGGGGATGCTTTATGCGTTCGTCGATTATATCAACCGGCTTTTCAATCCTGTCCAGGGGATCGTCAACCAGCTGGCTAATCTGGAGCAGGCATTGGTTGCCGGGGAGCGAGTTTTCAAACTGATGGATGAGGAAGGAATTGATGTCAGCGAGGAAGAGATTCCGCGCTATAAAGGAAATGTAACTTTCAATCATGTTTCCTTCGGTTATAAAGAAGGCGAATATGTCCTGAAAGATCTTAACTTTGAAGCTAAACAAGGAGAAACCGTAGCACTCGTCGGTCATACAGGATCCGGCAAAAGCTCGATCATGAATCTGCTGTTCAGATTTTACGATCCACAGGAAGGTAAGATCCTGATTGATGGCATGGATATTTCAGAAATGCCCCGGCAGACCTTGCGTAAGTATATGGGCATTGTCCTTCAGGATCCGTTCCTCTTCACTGGGACGATCGCTTCCAATGTCAGCCTTGATCACCCTTCGATCTCAAGGGATACTGTCGAGAAAGCACTGCAAAGCGTTGGAGCTGACCGCGTCCTGAAAAACCTTGAAAATGGTTATGATGAGCCGGTGATTGAGAAGGGAAGTACACTTTCCAGCGGGCAAAGGCAGTTGATCTCTTTTGCCAGGGCCCTGGCTTTTGACCCAGCCATCCTGATCCTTGATGAGGCAACCTCAAGCATTGATACTGAGACCGAGGCAATCATCCAGGATGCGATGGATGTCCTGAAGGAAGGAAGAACGACCTTCATCATTGCCCACAGGCTGTCGACCATCCGCAATGCCGACCAAATCCTTGTATTGGATCGCGGCCGTATTGTGGAAAAAGGCAACCATGATCAATTAATGGAATCTAAAGGGAAGTATTATCAAATGTACCAGCTGCAGCTTGGAAACAAATCGAAGGCAGGTTAAAAAGAGATCCACACTCATTCTTAATGAGTGTGGATCTTTTTATGTCCTTTGATGCCTTATCTCTGTGTGATAACTCACTATAATCCCTGTTTTTGTCACAGAAAGTTGCGAAACATCCCCGTTGACTCACGTTTTCCTGTGTTAGTTTAATAATAACTATATTAAATTTCAGGAGGTTGTTTAGATGGCGGAACTCACAGTAACTTTAAGCATCGCGAGCATCATGATCCTGGGCTATTATATCGGATATGCAATTTATAAAGCATAACCCTGGGCAAAAAAAGACATAATGAAAGCGGAAGCAGCACTCATGACTGCTTCCGCTTTTTGCATTTGAGGCAAATGCACTTTTCTGTTATTCCAGCTTTAAAAAAGGTATCCTGAAAGCGGAAATGTTTGAAATGTTTAGATAAGTAAATAATTAGATTGAGGAGGGATCGTTTTGTCAGATTATCGGATTGAAAGGGATACGATCGGTGAAATTAAGGTGCCATCAGATAAATACTGGGGTGCACAAACTCAGCGAAGCAAACAGAATTTCAAGATTGGAACGGAAAAAATGCCAATAGAAGTGATCTATGCTTTTGCTGAAGTAAAGAAAGCGGCAGCCAGAGTGAATGCTGCTTCTGGAAAGCTATCGGAAACAAAAGCAAAGGCGATTGAGACGGCATGTGATGAAGTTCTTGCCGGGCAATTCGATACGCATTTTCCATTGGTCGTGTGGCAGACAGGAAGCGGAACGCAGTCTAATATGAACGTCAACGAAGTAGTCGCCAGGAGAGCGAATGAACTGCTTGCAGAGCAGCAGGCGGAAGAAAAAGTCCATCCGAATGATGATGTGAATATGTCACAGAGTTCGAACGATACTTTCCCGACAGCGATGCATATTGCAGCTGTAAAAAAAGTGGCGGCTGAAGTATTGCCTGCGCTCGAGCTCCTAAAGGAGACGTTAAGGAAAAAAGAACAGGAATTCAATGAAATCATCAAAATCGGCAGAACCCATCTCCAGGATGCGACCCCGCTTACATTGGGGCAGGAAATAAGCGGATGGAAAGCGATGCTCGAAAAAGATAAACAAATGATCGAGGATGGCCTCAAATATGTGAGAGATCTGGCAATAGGCGGGACAGCTGTCGGAACAGGAATAAATGCAGCGAAAGACTTCGGTGACCAGGTAGCAAGCCAGCTTTCCAGCCAGACAGGAGAAACGTTCCGTTCGGCACCGAATAAATTCCAGGCACTGACATCGCATGATGAGATTGTCTTCCTTCACGGTGCATTAAAAGGACTGGCAGCTGACTTGATGAAAATTGCTAATGATGTTCGCTGGCTTGCCAGCGGCCCAAGAAGCGGGATTGGTGAGCTCTCCATACCTGCAAATGAACCAGGCAGCTCCATCATGCCCGGCAAAGTCAACCCGACGCAAAGTGAGGCACTGACAATGGTGGCAACCCAGGTTTTCGGAAATGATGCGACAATCGGATTCGCGGCAAGTCAGGGTAATTTTGAGTTGAATGTATTCAAGCCTGTCATCATCTATAACTTCCTGCAAAGCGCGAGACTGCTGGCAGATGGAATGAGATCCTTCAATGATAACTGTGCAGAAGGCATTGAAGCGAATCTGGATGTCATTGCTGGGCATGTTGACCGGTCACTTATGCTTGTCACGTCCTTGAATCCTCATATTGGTTATGAAAAAGCAGCTGAAATCGCCAAGCTTGCTTTCAAGGAAAACACTACTCTGAAGGAAGCAGCAATCAAGACAGGGTATTTGTCCCCAGAACAATATGATGAGTGGGTCAAGCCTGAAAAGATGATTTGATGGAGAGTATACTCATTGGTACTCTTCCAGGGGCCATGTGAAGATACGTAGTAAGTGAACTGGACAAAAGTAAAGGCCCCCTGATGAAGGGGGCCTAAGCCATTCTTATTTTATTGTTTAATGCAATTTAGCGTGCAGATCCGCCAAGTTGTTGCTCAGCCATTTGCACAAGGCGCTTAGTGATTTCTCCACCAACTGAACCGTTAGCACGAGAAGTCGTTTCGCCGCCAAGCTGTACGCCAAATTCTGTTGCGATTTCGTACTTCATTTGATCAAGAGCTTGTTGAACACCGGGAACTAATAATTGATTAGAGTTGTTGCTACTAGCCATTAATATTTCCTCCTTTGTGTTTTTCAGAGTTGTATTTGGGTTAGTATTGGAGTCGAACCAATCATGGCTTTTGCCATGCCGCCTGGGGTTAACCCATGATGAGGAATTGGCTGGGCTAGCCGGAATTGCACCGGCTCGCGTCATAGCTGCCTTCTAGGCTTAACCCAATGTCTTTATTCGTTTGCTGAGCTGCGTTTTTTCTTTGCTGCTGCTTTATTAATAACTAGTATGTTTTGTTTCGAAAAGTTTATTCGCTGATCAATAAAGGTAATTAATACCATTATTATCACATTACATAACCAATTTTAATCAACACAAACTATTGTTAGCGATACAGGAGAAAGGATGAAAAAGATGGGGATGTGCCCGATTTGCAATGGCTTCAGAAACGTTGCTCTGCCATGTCCTAACTGCAGCGGCAGCATGGAGGACAGCGGGAGGGAAGCAGACTTTTATGATGATTACAGCCCGTATATGCCAATTGATCAAATGAAACTGGAGGATGGTTATCCTGCTGACTTTACAGAGGAGGAATGCCCGCACTTGTTCAAATGTCCAAACTGCGGGACAAGCCAGGTATTTTTAATCAAAGAATGATAGATCTTCAAGAAAGCAAAAAAAGCAACCGCAATGGTTGCTTTTTCATGTATTAAGGACGGATCCTTACTTCTGTTTCTGCATCGAAGAAGTGGACCTTGTTCATATCGAATGCCAATTCAATCACCTGGCCTGGAGTTACATCTGTGCGGGAATCAACACGAGCAACGAAATCCTGGCCTTCTAATTGAGAATAGATCATAGTTTCTGCACCAGTCAATTCAGATACCTCAACAGTTGCTTTGATTGTAGCTCCCTGGGAAGCATCGATGAACACTGGCTCGTCATGCAGGTCTTCCGGTCTTACGCCGAGGATGAGGTCTTTGCCAACATAACCCTGTGCGCGAAGAACTTTCATCTTTCCTTCTGGAACGGCGATAGAAGAGTTGTTGATTGTGAACTTTCCTTCTTCAAGCTTTCCAGTGAAGAAGTTCATGGAAGGAGATCCGATGAACCCGCCTACGAAGACGTTTTCTGGATTTTCGTAAACTTCTTTTGGCGCTCCAACCTGCTGGATGACACCGTCCTTCATGACTACCAGGCGTGTTGCCATTGTCATCGCTTCAGTCTGGTCGTGTGTTACGTAAATAGTTGTTGTATTCAAGCGGCGGTGAAGCTTAGCGATTTCTGCACGCATTTGTACACGCAGCTTTGCATCAAGGTTCGATAAAGGTTCGTCCATCAAGAACACCTTAGCGTCACGGACGATAGCACGTCCTAAAGCAACACGCTGGCGCTGACCGCCTGAAAGTGCCTTTGGCTTGCGGTCTAAATATGGCTCAAGACCAAGAATCTTCGCAGCTTCTTTAACACGGCGGTCGATTTCGTCCTTAGCAAACTTACGAAGCTTCAATCCGAATGCCATGTTATCGTATACAGTCATATGCGGATATAGAGCGTAGTTCTGGAAAACCATCGCGATGTCACGGTCTTTAGGAGGTACATCGTTCACACGCTTTCCGTCGATGTAGAAATCACCCTTGGAAATTTCCTCTAGGCCAGCGATCATCCGAAGAGTTGTGGATTTACCGCAGCCAGATGGTCCGACGAATACGATGAATTCTTTGTCTTCGATGTGAAGGTTGAAATCTTCTACAGCTGTTACTTTGTTATCATAAATTTTATAAATGTGGTCTAATTTTAACTCGGCCATTTTTTAAGCCTCCCTGATTGTTTGTCTACATGAACAGTTTAGCGAAAAGGCCAGCCACTTATCATCAGCAGGATGCACAAAAAAATGAAAGCCCTTTTATGCAATTTGTTCAAATCGCGAAATCAGCCCATTTCTTTAAATAGGCCGGCAAGATAAACAACGATGGCTGCGTCAAAATCCTTCAGCTGCACGCCGGTTTTTTCGGTGAACTTGTCCAGTCTGTATTGCAGGGTATTACGGTGTACATACAATTTTTTAGCTGCAAGCGAGACATTCGAATTGGTTTCCAGGAACGTTTTAATAGTAGCCATTAACTCTTTGTCATCGCCAAATGCCTCAAGAATCGAATGGGAGAGAATATCCTGTAAGTGATCTGGCAGCTGAGTTGCCAGAAGCATCGGGAAGGCTTTTTCAAAGGTGAAGACATCACCGCGATTCGTAAGTTTCGATAATTCCAGGAATACCTGCTTTTCGTTTGTGAAGAAGTCTGGGAGCTTCGGGGAAATAGTCTGAAACTTGCCGATATAAAAAGATATTTTAATGAAAAAGTCACTTTCGAATGTTGCGGAAATGGATTGAAGCTCATCCGCATCTTCGATGATTTCCTTCTTTTCTTCAACGATCATTCCATAGGAATCCTTCATCCAGAGGATAGTATGGTCTGGAAAAAAGCCTTGCAACGCTTCATTGACTTCCTCTTGTTCAATGTGTTTTGCCTGCATCCGAAATTGAATGAAACGGACCTCATCATTTGCAGCCGGCGGTATTGCTCCTCCATGGAAAAGAAAATCATTCCAAGCAAGTGCTTTGCCAGAAAGGGAAGTGTGCTGATCAGTTTCAATATAGTGAAGCAAATTTTTCAGCAAGTCAAGCTGGTCTTCCGATATGACTTCCTTAGGAATGCTGATCCACAGCGGCTCTTGCCCTGTAGAATGGAACCAGTGGAAGTCGAGTGATGGATTGGCTGGAAAATGATTGTGCGTGACAGAATCAGGGAAATAAGCTAATATTTTATTAATCATATAAGTATCCTCAGATTTAGTTTGATAAAAGCTGACATATCTTTTATTATAACAGGTGTGGCTTTTAAATGTGAATTTACTCCAGGGGATAAACTGGTAGAAAAAAGGAAAAAATATTGGTATAATAGATACAATACGGGGTACCGTAGGAGAGAGGTGCAGGGAAATGGAATACACACCAGAAATGAAAAATCGCTTGAAGCGTTTGGAAGGTCAAGTCCGCGGCGTTATCCGGATGATGGAAGAAGAAAATCACTGCAAGGATGTTGTCACACAATTATCGGCAGTCCGTTCTGCAGTAGACCGTGCAATTGGTTTCATCGTGGCAAAGAACCTGGAATCATGCATCACGGAAGCAGCCAAGGAAGGCAAAGAAGCCGACGAAGCGATCAAAGATGCAGTCAATATGATTGTTAAAAGCAGATAAGACACCAGCATCCTTTTTAGGATGTGGTGTCTTTTTTTTGGCGATTTATTTCGATGGAGCCCATGCTTTTCCTATTCATTAGGCGGATCTTCAGGCGGGAGGTCAAGGTATTCCCCAATATTAGGAGTATCGTCCAATCGATGGACAGTCCCGCCTGCCATCCCCTCATTGATCATCCTGTCGACATCGACATATACTTTGTCCCGGCCTTCATATTGCAGGTCATCAGCGAACTTTTTCTGGTCCTTTTGTTTCATGGTTTCCTCCTTCAATGCTTTTATGCTTAGAATGTCGGAAAGGCACAAAAAACATACGGGTTATTTATCATATACATGGAAAAGCATCAACTCGTGAACCCGTTCCTTCAGCTGGTCGATATCCCCGTCAAGGGGCTGTTCGGAAGTCCATTGAATATCTCCGTTTTGGTGATAGATTCCCGTATACTTCTGCTTTTTGAAATAAAAGGAAAAATGCCAGCCGGGCATTTCTTTATTTTCGAATAATGATTTGAATTGGAAATGAGTGATCACTGCGATACCTCCTGTTAGATAATCTATACCACTATTATATAGCAATAGAGGAAGGGGAGGGACCTCAAACTTAAAAACCAGTTTTCCTGAGAAATAAATCCACAAGTGCAATGATTCTCTTTTCTTCGATTTGGGATTCATCAAAGCTCATTGGTTTTGAGTTTACTTCAAAAATGGCATATTCTCCTTCTTCAGTGAGCCCGGCATCGAGCGAGAATTCCCCGAAATAGCCCAATTCTTCTGTCAGCAGCTGTCCGATTTCCTTCACGGCCCAGGCGAAAAATGCATCATGCCTGGGATTCTTCACATTATTATAGGGAAGCACGATTCCGCCTTTCGGCACGTGGGTGGTCAAGTCTTGTTTCTCTGATTGGCGGATGCCGATGCCAGTTACTTCATATCCATATAGTCCATCATGCGCATGGACGCGGAAGTCATACCGCTTTCCGCCAATGGCTGCAGGCCTGATCTCCTTTTGGGCGATATAATCGTACTCTAACAGCTGCCTAGATTTTGCTAACCAAAATTCCTTTAAACCCGGAAATTCAAGACGATGGGAATGGCTTTCCAACTCAATTCGTCCGTTCCTATGCCGCAGCCGGAAAATCCCGATGCCTTTGGACGAAGAAGCTGGCTTCAGATAAATCCCCTGATGTTTTTCAAGAAATGCAGCTAGCTGGATCAACGTCTTTACGCAAATGCTTTCAGGCATTAGTTTGTTTAATTGATCATGTCTTGCAAAAATGGAGTATAGCTTGTTTTTGTTGATGAAGGCAGGATTGAAAAATGGGATACCGAGTGCGGAAAAGTAATCAATCGCATCCTTGAAAGCCTGCTGCTGTTCGGCTTTTCGGAATGGCACGCGATTGAAAATAAGATGCGGCAGCGGCGTCTTTACAGGTATCCATTTGTTGGCTTCAGGTGAAAAGGTGACCCCGGTAAGCCCATCCTTGACAACTGTTTCCGGAGGGAAAACAACTGCCATTCCATTGCGCTTCACCAGCTCATCCTGCAGTGATTTGAATAGTGATCCGTTGCCTGCAAGTGCCATTTCTTTGCTCATGGAGGTCATGATTCCAACCAGCGGGCCGAGATTTCCCTGTTTGTTTTTTAAGGTGAATAAGTGTGTTTGCTGTGGGACAGAGCTTGAAAGGGTGGGTTTGATTTGGATTTTATTAAAGCCAAAGCTGATGTTTTCATCGGCTTTGGCTTCATGGATCCATTCCTTCGATTCGGTGTGATAGCGAAGGTTCATTGGAAAAGTTCCTCAGGTGCTGTAATGGCTTTTTCCGCTAAAAATATGCCAAAGGAAAGGGAAAGCTTTCGGGTGAGCAGATCAAAATTTTTCAGCTTCGGATGCTTGAAAATCGAGCGGCCTGGCTTTGAGTTTGCCTCGAAAAGCCAGACTTTTCCTGACTTATCAATCCCCAGGTCAAAACCAATCTCCCCGATGATTCCTTCCATGTTTTTTTCTAAAATGGTGCTTAGGATCAGGGCAGCCTCAGTAAGTTTCTTTTCACAGGACTCCCGCTCTTCCTGGTCCTCGAATAACTCATCAAGTGATTTAACGATGCCGCCGTTGTTCACGTGAGTCGTCACACTGCCCTGGCCGGCAATCTTTGCGGCTATCGCAGCGAGCTGCCACTGTCCATATTCATCTTTATTGGTATGAACCCTGAAATCGATCAGTCGTTTGTCTGACCTTAGCAGGCTGATGCCCTGCTGGACAATCATCTGTGATAAGTTCCGCTTGTAAAAGACCTTCTTCATCAGTTTTTCAAGACTGTCAAATTTCGTTAACTTATTGACGCCTTCCTGGTCCCGGTATCGGCAATAATAGTAGCCATTATGCTTATCGAACAGGATTTGATGGATTCCCAGGCCGAGGCTTCCGTTGGCTGGTTTGACATAGACATTTCCGTAGTTTGAGAGCATACGTTCAATAACGGAAAAAGAAGAAAATTGATGGGTTTCAGGCAAGTATTCAACGGCCCGATCATCCTGCTGCAGCCGTTCGAAAACATCCAGCTTGCTGAAAAAGCCGGGATTGTACCAAGGAATCAGATAATCGGTCTGCATTCTCGCTTTTAAACTGCGAAGCTCTGATTTTCTTTCTGTCTTTCTGTTTGGCAGGCGATCGTATACGACATTCGGGAAAGGAACTTTAATTTTCTTCCAACCGCCCTCTACAAAGAAATAACCGTCAATCAACCCTTGTTCCCAATCGATATGCTCCTCGCCAAAAACAAACGGCAGGGCGCCTACTGATTTATTGACTGAGAGCAGCTTGGCGAAGAACATCGATCGCTCGCCGATCGGTCTTAAAGGGTAGGGTGTGAAACCGGAGGTCAGGATGCCGATCAGCGGACCGATAAATAATGTTTGCTGGTCAATGAAAACATGCAGGGGAATCGACAAATCCGGCATGGACAGCTCCTTCTGCACGTCATTGCTGAGGACAATCACATTCCTCCCTTTAGGATGGGGTGCGACAGTGACATCAAGCAGCTTGTTGCCGAAAGCGACTCTTCTGATATCCTTGCTATTGGGAAGGTCGGCAGGGATGAAGACGAGCTGCTTGGAGTGGGTGATGATTTCCACAGGATATTTCTTTCTCATAAATGCTGTCCCTCTCTTTCTGGCAGAATTTCTGAAAGTGTCATGGCATATTCAAGCGGAGCTTTATAGAGAATTTCCTTCAGGTCGGGATTGAGTGATGTGATGACTTTTCTGCCGGGCTTTGAATTCGTATCCAGCACCCATAATGCTTTATCTTTTGAGACGCCGATATCGATGCCGAGCTCGAATAACCTTGGGAAGGATGCTTCTAGGATGCCCGGCAGCATTGAGAGGATCTCTTCTAATTCAAGTGAAAGAAATTTTCTCGTGCGGAAATCCAGCGAACCTGCATAGTCTTCGAATGCCTGGATTTCACCGCCTGCAGCCAGATTCGACAGGATGCCATCCTTATGGCCGCGGCGTATTCCCTTTCCTCGCATAATCCATTTATCTCCCCGGTCCTTTTGCAGCAGCACCCTGATATCAAAAGGACAGTTATGTGAATCAGAAAGTTCGAGATAAGGCTGCATCATGTATTCGTTTTTGCTGCAAAGTCTGTCGAGCCAAGCCTCTGTCTCACTAGTCGATAAAAATACTTTCTCTGACAATCTGCCATCAGCTTCTGCCAGGATTGTAAATTTTCTTCCGGAATTTTTAATTTTATAGATTCCGGCGCCTCCAGAACCAAAAACAGGTTTTAATATAGCAGTGCTCCACTTTTTCAGCTGGACTATTACAGCTTTTCCGCTTGGCACAAGGATGGTCTCTGGGATATATGGAGCCAGTGCGGATCTGGATAGGACCTCATAAATGCTCCATTTATTTGGCAGGCCGTTTCCCAGGAAGGTAATATCTTCTCGGTTTTTCAGCCATTTCACAATCGCCATCGACTGTTTCGATTCATGGTCATTTGCATAAAAACAACGGTCATATATTACCTTTGGCAGCGGGAACTCGGCCTTTACCCACTTTTCTTTTTCGTGATCGAATTTTTCTCCTGCCACCATTTCGGTGATCGGATGGATTTTTGCCGGTGCGAACCTGTAGCAGGTAAAGATGTCAGGATTCGCCCGTTTCGCAATTTCGGTAAAATAAGTACGCTCGCTATTAAACGAGCGAGACATCATTCCAAATGAAATCATCTGCATATCTCCTTTTGGACTAGCGCTCACAAAGTCCATAACAATGGTCAATGATGGCTTTAGTCGAAGGTCTGATTTTAGAGCCGCGCTCCTCAAAATTCTTGGAGGGTTTGGAGTTGGCTTCGATCAGCCACAAACTTCCTTTAATGTCGATTCCAATATCGATTCCAAGCTCTGCATTGTGTCCCTCGGCATGCCGGCTGATCGTTTCGGCTGTTTCCAGTGCCAGCTCCTTCATCAGTGCCAGTTGATGACGGGCCTGATCCTTTCCAAAAATCAACGCCAGCGTGTGAGCAGGCTTCATGACTTCGCCACCGCGCGCAATATTGGAAACAAAATACTGTTCGGCTGAAACCCTGGCTACAATTGAAGTTACCTTCCAGAACTGCTGGGCATTTTTATGGCAGAGAACTCTGAAATCCATTGTACGGCCATTCAATTCGGACAGCTGTACCCCTTGCTGGATGATGCAAAGCCTTTTTTCGACCAGAGGCGCAATTGTGCGTGCCAACTCCCCAATTTTTTGAAAAGGTGATAAGTCCTTTGCCGGCAAAGAGGATAATGAGACCTTGACCAAGCCTTCTGATTGGACGAGCTGAATGATATTGCGCCCCTGGCTTCCATGGACGGGCTTGATGTACAACTCATCATACTTCTGCAGCATTTTTTCAAGCATGCTTTCACTGTAAAGATGTGTTTCCGGTATGAAGGACTGCAAATGCTCCTCTATCATTAAAAATTCATGGATTTCCCATTTGGAAAGAAAGCGATGATTAAATATCTTTATTCCCAGAGTATCCAATTTATTTAAAAAACCCTTAAATCCTTTGCTGAATTCAGTTCTTCGTGAAGAGACACGGTTATAGATGACATTGGGTAAGGGGAGGGATCCCTTTTTCCATTCCTCGGTATCCTGATCGTAAAAAAAGCCCTCGACTCCATCATCAGAAAAGCCTTTCAGTGAAAAAACATAGAAGCTTCCGCCTGTTTCCGAAATTCCCTGGTGGAGCTCTTCGCAAAAGGAATGGACCTTGCCGAAGTCCGGTCCGCTGTCTTCTTTTATCTCAGTCAGCAAAGCGATGACGGGCTGTGTTGATTGGCCTTCAAATTTAGCTGGCGTCATAGCTTCCCCTCATTTTCTTTTGGCTGCTTAAGGAAACAATACATAAAAATAGGCAAACACACATATTCCATGTTATGAGTAGTTGTGGTTATTGGTGATTTTGATGTCAAGGGAAGTTTTCTTAGTAACCTGAACTTTTGGCATTGAGCAACATAGTTTGTTATAGTGTAGTGGAGTGTTTAACGGAGAAGGAGTGATTTGAATGGCAGTCAATCTTTACGATTCAGCCTACGAATTAGAAAAAGCAATCAGAAACAGTACGGAATACGCAGAATTGAAACGACTTTATGATGCTGTGAACAACGACCCATCGGCAAAAGCGATGTTTGAGAACTTCCGCAATATCCAGATGCAGCTTCAGGAAAAGCAGATGACTGGACAGCAAATTACCCAGGAAGAAGTAGAACAGGCACAAAAGACTGTTGCACTTGTCCAGCAGCATGAACTGATTTCCAAGCTCATGGAAGCTGAGCAAAGAATGAGCATGGTCATCTCCGAGCTTAACCAGATCATCATGAAGCCTCTTGAAGAGTTATACGGAAACCCGAACCAGCAGCAATAAGATTGAAAGGACTCCCGGCAGACAATGGCCGGGAGTTTTTTTACAGTTTGCCCCCTTGTTCTATTCTTTCGGTTTCTATCATACAAGTTAAATAAGGACAAAAACACCGAAGAAATGGGGGCATAAAAATGATTTACCGTCTTCTTGCGCTTAACGTGGATGGCACGATTCTCCAATCAAATGAAAGGCTCCATAAATCCACAAGGGATGCGATCGAGTACGTCCAGCAAAAGGGAGTTTACGTGACTCTAGTAACTTCCAGAAGCTTTCCATCAGCCAAAAAAGTGGCGAAAGCGCTGAAAATAAATTCATTGCTGGTAACCCATCTCGGATCCTATATTTCGCATGACCTTCGCAGTGACCCAGTTTTTGAAAAAAGGATTCCAGAGGATGTCACTTTCCAGCTTGTCAGATTCCTCGAAAGCTTTCCATGCCAGATCCGACTGGTCCATGAAAAGTTTTCGCTGGCTAATAAGTATAAATTGAATCATAATCTGCTGGCCAAAACGGTATTCACTTCAGGTGATCCGATTTTCTATTCACAGCAATTCACTGATTCTATCAGCGAGACACTTGTCAATGACCCGGTATCACCGCCAAAGATCGAAGTCTACTTCGAGTATGAAGAAGACCTGGCAGATGCACAGCAGGCGATAAATGGGATGTTCTCAGAAGTCTCACTTTCCAGGTTGAATGACTATCGACTCGATCTCATGCCAGAAGGCGTGTCTAAGCTTAACGGCCTGATCCAGCTGGGCGAGCATCTAGGCATTCCATTGAAAGAAATGGTCGCAATTGGCGACGGCACAGACGATATTGATATGATTGAGGCATGCGGTTTGGGAGTCGCAATGGGGAATGCATCTCCAGAAGTGAAGAAGGCTGCGGACTGGGTGACCCGATCAAACAACCAGCATGGTGTCAGCTACATGGTAAAGGAACACTTCCGCAAACAGCAGCCAATCGAGTTCCTGCGGAAAATGAATATTATAAAAATGTGAAAATAGTAAGCATGCCTGATGATTGAAAATCAGGCATGCTTTTGTTGTTTTTTCATGAGTTTCAGGAATATATGAGTTTTCTTCGGAATATAAGTGCTGAATTAAGGAATATATTATTTTTTTAGGCTCTGTTAAAGCCCAATGTTGTTTTTACACTTGTTGATTGTAGTGGAAGGGGCGCAGACTCCTGCGGGCGCAGCTGGTCAGATGAGACCCCGCAGGAGCAAAGCGACGAGGAGGCTCAGCGCCAGCCCCGCGGAAAGCGAAGCGCCTGGAACGAAAATCAACAGTCTTGATTATCAGAGCCTTTTTTTAAGGAAAATAAATGATACTAAGTCGGGCCTAAGCCGAAAACTGGTAGCTTTTGCACTGTCTTGACCAGGGAATCATAATTCTATTACACTTATTGAAGCATGTTTAATTGAAAAGGTGAGGTTACATGAGAATTCATATAAAAGGTATAGATGATGAAAGGTTTCAGAGGCCGCTGGAGTTGATTGCGAATCTGTTTTTTGAGGAATCAGAAGTGGTTCTGGGAGAAACAGGTTCAGAATTTGATGCGACAATAGAATTTGAGGTTCAAACTGAAGGTACTATCCTTGTAAAAGCAGACCTGACAACTAAGAATGAAGACGTTTTTTCAGTGCATGCCGATAAAGAAGTGCCAGCAGGCCTAAGCGAAAAAGAAGAATTCAAACTGCTTAAAACCGTTGTTTCAAGAGCTTATTTAAAAGTGCTGCAGGACTGGACAGGTATCATCCAGAAGTGGGGGATCCTTACAGGTGTACGCCCAACAAAGCTTCTGCACAAGAAACTTCGTGAAGGAAAAGAGCAAGTAACAGCACATAAAGAACTGAAGGAGCAGTACCTGATTTCAGATGAGAAAATCCAGCTCATGCAGCAGATTGTGGACCGTCAGCTTGCTGTCCTTCCAGATTTGTACGATTTGAAAAATGGTGTCAGCATTTATATTGGCATCCCTTTCTGCCCGACGAAATGTGCATATTGTACGTTCCCGGCTTACGCGATCAATGGGCGTCAAGGTTCAGTTGATTCCTTCCTGGGCGGCCTCCACTATGAGGTTCGCAAAATTGGTGATTGGCTGAAGAAAAATGATATGAAAATCACGACTGTTTATTATGGAGGCGGCACGCCAACTTCAATAACAGCGGAAGAGATGGACATGCTCTATGAAGAGGTCCATCAATCATTTCCAGATGTCGAAAACATCAGGGAAGTAACAGTCGAAGCTGGCCGTCCTGATACGATCACGCCTGAAAAGCTTGAAGTGCTTAAGAAGTGGAATATTGACCGGATCAGCATCAATCCGCAGTCTTACATCCAGGAAACATTGAAGGCAATCGGCCGTCATCATACGGTGGAAGAAACGATTGAAAAATTCCATCTCGCCCGCGAAATGGGGATGAACAATATCAACATGGACCTGATCATCGGCCTTCCAGGTGAAGGGACGGAGGAATTCGCGCATACTCTTGATGAAACAAAGAAACTGATGCCGGAATCACTGACAGTCCATACGCTTTCTTTTAAAAGAGCATCGGAAATGACAAGGAACAAGCAGAAATATAAAGTCGCTGACCGCGCCGAGATCGAAAAGATGATGAATATGGCCGAAACATGGACGACAGAGCAGGACTATGTACCATATTATCTATACAGACAGAAGAACATTCTCGGAAACCTGGAGAATGTAGGCTATTCATTCCCAGGGCAGGAAAGCCTGTACAATATTATCATCATGGAAGAACAGCAGACGATTATCGGCCTTGGCTGCGGTGCATCAAGCAAATTCATCGATCCGGATACCGGCGTGATCACCCAGTTTTCAAATCCTAAAGATCCGAAGTCATATAACGACAGTTTTGAAGAGTATGCTGATAAAAAAATTGAAATTCTTGATTCATTGTTCAACAAAGCGAAGATTTAACGTGGAAAGCTCCCGAAGGGTTTATTTCGGGAGCTTTTTTGATGGGTTTGACATTTTTTTAGGAGGGATTGTGCGTAAAAGAAGGATGATTAAGCTATTCAACCATGGAATTCCGCGAAAACCCAAGTTGATTCCGAGAAAAAGGTAAAGGATTCCGCGAAATTCCCCAATAATCCCGCGAAAAAGATATGGGATTCCGCTAACTGGAAAATACAGAAGATTATCCAGCCTGAGACCAGAAAATTTCTTTAGAAAAGTCTAAATAGTGAGAAAAAAGGTTTTTAAATATAACATCTCACTATATAATAAAAATATACGGACTTATTGGAGGGGATGAAGGTGGCGATTGAGTTTTCAACAGACACTGTAAAGTTAGGCATTGACGGGCGGGTAGCTGTTCTTGAATTGAATAGGCCTGAAGCACTGAATGCCCTGGATGTGGAAATGATCAGGGGAATTACGATGAATCTTAAAGAAATTTGCAAATCGGATGAAATTGACATCGTGGTGATAAAAGGTGCAGGCCGTGCGTTTTCTGCTGGCGGCGATATCAAGACAATGCTTTCGAATGCAAATGAAAGCGATTTCTACCATGTGATGGATGATATTCACGACATGATTGTCACCCTTTACAGCATGCCAAAGTTAACAATCAGCGCTGTAACAGGAGCTGCAGCTGGCCTGGGCTTCAGCCTTGCGCTTGCGACGGACTACATTATCGCTGAGCCGTCTAGCAAGATTGCGATGAACTTTATTGGCATTGGATTGATTCCTGATGGCGGAGGCCACTTCTTCATGGAAGAGCGGCTGGGGGAAACAAAGGCGAAGCAGATGATTTGGGACGGCAAGACACTATCGGCCGGAGAGGCACTCAGTCTCGGACTCGTTGATGAAGTACCGGCAGATGAATTTAAAACAGCAGTCGACCAGAAAGTGCAGGAATGGCTGAACAAACCGGTCCTGGCAATGGTCAAAACCAAGAAAATCCTTGCCGAAAAAAATCGCCCTTCATTACTGAAAATTCTAGAACTTGAAAAATACGGACAATCCAAAATGCGTCAGACAGAGGATCATCAGGAAGGGATCAAAGCTTTTCTCGAAAAGAGAAAGCCAAATTTCAAAGGTAAATAAAGGCTGTTTTCGTAAAGATTGTTGTTAAAATCCTAAAGCCGATTTTAACGTAATATATACCGATTTCGGAGGACGGTATGAAGTTTACATGCTCTTTTCTCATAAAAAGCACCTTCTTTACGAAGGTAAACAGCTAATTCAGTCCAATTTTGTATTCAATAGCAACAAAGTTTGAGAAAAGAGCCTAAATAAAGAAGCGAAGAGGAATTTTCCTCTTCGCTTTTTTATGGATGAAACAATATCAACTTTCCTCTTGGTGAAGTGCAGCGGTGTGTTTTGTCGCTTAAGTTCTTTTCTTCAAGCATTCGGGCGCCGATTTCCTTTGCTTCGTCATCGTTCCCAGCCTGGAACGATTCATCAACAAGTTTTTCCCCGTTTGGTTCAAAGGCTGTCAATTTGTAAGTATCCATAACAAAATCCCCTTTGTTATAAAATTCAGATGATTACTATTATTTTTGCATAATTTTTTCAAATTTGCAAAACAAAAAAACATCAGAATATGAAACTATTTCCATTCAAAAATCGTAGTATTTTTATGGAGAAGGAGGAGAGCGAGTATGGTACTGCAGCTCGATTGTGTCACAAAGAGATTTGGAAGCTTTACAGCGGTGAACAATCTTTCACTAAATATTCCGGAAAAGGAAATGTTCGGATTCCTCGGTGCGAATGGTGCCGGTAAAACGACGACCTTCCGGATGATCCTTGGCCTGTTGGATGCATCAGAAGGCAGGATTTCATGGGACGGCAAGCCGATCAATTATGAAACCAGCAGCATTATTGGCTATCTGCCGGAGGAAAGGGGGCTTTATCCGAAGCTCAAGGTCCGCGATCAGATTGTCTATCTTGCCAGATTAAGAGGCATGCAGAAACAGGCTGCCCTGAAGGAACTTGATTACTGGCTGAACCGGTTCAAGGTTCCTGAATATGCAGATAAAAAGGTAGAGGAGCTTTCGAAGGGAAACCAGCAGAAAATCCAGTTCATTGCGGCGGTCATCCATAAACCGAAGCTGCTGATCCTTGATGAGCCATTCAGCGGCCTGGATCCTGTGAATGTTGAACAGTTGAAGGAAGCGGTAGTTGAATTGAAGAATACAGGGACGACCATTGTTTTTGCCAGCCATCGCATGGAACATGTGGAGGAAATGTGTGAGCATATTTGCATCATGCATAAAGGCAGCCCTGTTGTCCACGGGTCGCTAAAGGAGATCAAAAGATCCTTTGGTAAAAAGAACCTTGTCATTCATGCGGATTTTGATACAGCTTTCCTAAAGGAGTATCCTGGCGTGACAAAGTCAAAGTTGACAGCCGAGGGGATTCATCTGCAAATCACCGGTGAGCAAGCAGCGCAGGATATCCTAAAAGAGATAGTAGGGAAAGGATTCATCCGCAAGTTTGTCCTTGAAGAGCCAAGCTTGAACGATATTTTCATAGAGAAGGTAGGTGCTTCATATGAATAATTTCTTAATCATCCTCAAGCATACATATATGAGCAAGCTTAAAACAAAATCCTTTCTGGTTACGACCATACTGACCGTCGGAATTATGCTGGCACTGACCAACATGACCAATATTATTGACTTTTTCAATAAGGGCGGTGACGCCGACAAAATTGCGGTGATTGATGGAACCGGAAAACTGTATGACCCCCTGAAAGAGCAGATGAAGATTATTAATGATGAACTTGTCCTGGAGAAGTACGATGGGAATGAAAAAAACGCCAGGAAAGCAGTGGAGGAAGGGAAATATAAGGGGCTTCTTGAATTAAGATTGAATGACGACGAGCTTCCAGCTGCTTCATACAAAGCAATGAGCATTGCTGATTCTGCCATTCCTGCAGACCTGCAGGCAGCATTGCAGCAGCTGAAAACGGCTATTGCTTCCACTCAGATCAACATCGAGCCTGAACAATTGGAAAAATTATATGCACCGGTTGAATTCGAAAAAGCGGCTTTGGAAGAAGACGCCAAGACAGAAGAGGAATTGAATCAGGCACGAGGGCTTGTCTACGTCCTGCTCTTTATCATTTATTTTGCCGTCATCATGTACGCGAACATGATCGCCATGGAAGTCGCGACTGAAAAATCTTCACGAGTGATGGAAATCATGATATCCAGTGTTTCGCCGATAAAACAAATGTTTGCGAAGATCCTCGGAATTGGGCTGTTAAGCCTGACTCAGCTCGCTGCCCTTCTGTTAGTCGGATATTTTTCAATCAAACAGAATCTTGAGAACATGGAAGGCGGGTTCTTCGAGTTTTTTGGCTTTGGAAATGTAGCGGGCAGCACGATTGCTTACGCAGTGATTTTCTTCATATTAGGCTATTTCCTGTATGCGACAATGGCTGCGTTCCTGGGTTCCCTCGTAAGCAGGATCGAAGACGTTCAGCAAATGATCACGCCAATGACACTGCTTGTGGTCGCCGGATTCATGATGGCGATGTTTGGCTTAGGCCAGCCTGAGGCACCGTTCGTAAAATATACATCGTTCATTCCGTTCTTCTCGCCGATGCTGATGTTCCTGCGGGTAGGAATGCTCAATATCCCTTTCTGGGAAATTGCCCTTTCAATCGGCATCCTGGTAGCGACAATTGCTTTCCTTGCCGTATTTGGTGCAAGGGTATACCGGGGAGGAGTGCTTATGTACGGTAAATCGAATTCCTTTAAGGATATTAAAAAGGCGCTTCAGTTAACGAGAAACGAATAATCGGACAAAAGCTGCAATTCATTTTGGATTGCGGTTTTTTAATACAGGAATTCCGATATGCCTGGTTGAATATTTAATGATATTCATTAATGTTAATTATCCATTTAAATGAAGGAGAGTGTGCGAGTTGAAACAAATCATTGCAATGGGGGGCGGGGGATTCTCAATGGAACCGGAGAACCCGCTATTAGATTTATATATACTTGGCCAGTCAGAAAAACAGAAGCCCAAGGTTTGCTTTGTTCCTACTGCAAGCGGGGATGCGGATGGTTATATTGAGAGATTTTATACCGCTTTCCAATCACATGAATGCATCCCTTCGCATCTATCCTTATTCAGGCCGCCGTCTAGAGACCTGGAAGCCTTTGTGATGGGTCAGGACATTATATATGTCGGGGGAGGCAGCACAAAGAATCTCCTTGCGCTTTGGAAGGAATGGGAATTGGATAGCATCCTGCTCAAGGCCTGGGAGCAGGGCATCATCATGGCAGGAGTCAGTGCTGGATCGATTTGCTGGTTTGAAGAAGGTGTGACGGATTCCTATGGAGACGGCATGGAACCGCTGAAGAGCCTTGGCTTTTTAAAAGGAAGCAATTGCCCCCATTATGATGGAGAAGCGGAACGGCGTCCGGCTTATGAACAATTTGTCGCTTCAGGGAAGATTGCTGGCGGGTTCGCAGCCGATGATAGCGCGGCTTTGCATTTTATCGGTGAAGAACTGCTCAGGGTTGTGAGTTCAAGGACGGAGGCAAAAGCCTATCAAGTAAGTCTGGAAAATGGGAAATTCAAAGAAAGAGTGCTGGATACAATCTATCTTGGTTAAAGCTGAACTGCAGTTCTCGAAAGGACTGCAGTTTTTTTGCTGCAATCGGTATAAGAACGTGCATTCGTATTTTTGGAATGGTAAAATAAACTTAAATATGAGGGGAAAGGAATATTCCAATGAAACAGGTGAAGTTTTTACATACAGCCGACCTCCATCTGGACAGCCCGATGGTCGGCCTGAGGCATCTGCCCAAAGCCATTTTTCACCGGCTTCAGGAGAGCACTTTTAAAGCATTGAGCAATATTACGGATACAGCAATCAAACAGGAAGTGGATTTTGTTGTAATCGCCGGGGATCTGTATGATTCTGAAGACAGGAGCATTCGCGCCCAGGCTTTTTTCCGAAATGAAATGGCCAGGCTTGGCGAAAAAGGAATCAAGGTCTTTGCGATACACGGGAACCATGACCATCTTGGATCCCGCTCGATTACCATCGATTTTCCCGACAATGTGCATTTCTTTAATGATCAGGTGGAAACAGCCGTCTTCAGCAAAGATGATGGCACACTCGTCCATTTATACGGTTTCAGCTATCCGGAGAGACATGTAATGGAACGGTGGATTGAGAAATATAAGAAGTCTGATGGCGCTGACTTTCACATTGGGCTGCTTCATGGACATTTTGAAGGGGCCAGTGACCATGGAAAATACGCACCCTTCAGGTTAGGGGATCTTATCGGCAAAGGATATGATTACTGGGCCCTTGGCCATATTCATAAAAGAGCGGTTTTATCTGAACAGCCATATATTGTCTATCCAGGTAACCCTCAGGGACGAAATAGGAAGGAACTGGGAGACAAGGGGGCTGCGATTGTCCAATTGACAGACACAGGTTCCGAAGTTTCTTTCATTGAAAGCGCTGATGTGATCTGGGATGAACTGGTGATTGATGCCCAGGAGGCTGTGGGATTCAATATCCTTTATGACCAATGCCTCGCAGCCATTGATGGTAAAAGAACAGAAGGAAAAGGAGTTTTGCTTGATATCCACATAGAACGCCTTAAATCCAATCTTACAGATGTCATCGATAAAATAGCCAGTGGTGAATTGCTTGAACTGCTCCAGGAGAATGAAAAGGAAGAGGATTCTTTTGTCTGGGTCCACAGGCTCCGGTTTTCAGAAGAACTTGTGATTGATCGTGGGAACTTGATTAAACAAAGTGATTTTTATGAGGAATTATTCAGGACAATTGAACAGTATGGCGACTTAAATGAACCGTTGTCTCCATTATTCCAGCACAGTCAGGCACGAAGGCATCTGGATGTGTTGTCTGAAAACGAAAAAGAACAGCTGATCAAGGATGCTGAGCATCTCCTGCTCCGGCAGATGCTGGAAAAATAGTGAAAGGAGGCAATGTGATGAAGCTTATTGAATTGCATATATACGGGTACGGCAAGCTTGAGGATTATGTGATCAAGTCGATGGATCGATTTGAGGTTTTTTATGGCGAAAATGAAGCTGGAAAGTCCACGATCATGTCATTCATCCACAGTATCCTGTTCGGTTTCCCGGCCAGGCAGAGTTCAGAAATCCGCTATGAGCCGAAAAATAACCCTAAGTATGGTGGGAAGATTAAAGCCTTTTTTCCTGAAAGAGGAGTCGCGGTCATCGAAAGGGTGAAAGGAAAGGCCGCAGGGGATGTAACTGTATCGCTTGAAGATGGGACAATCGGTGGGGAAGAGCTGCTGAAGGATCTGTTGAAAAGAATGGATAAAGGCATCTTCCAGGCGATCTTTTCTTTTAATGTTCATGGACTGCAAAATATACATGCGCTGAAGGGGGAAGATCTCGGCAGATATTTATTTTCTGCGGGAACGATTGGTACGGATAAACTCTTCAATACTGAAAGCTATCTGCTAAAGGAAATGGAGCAGCGTTTCAAACCAGGCGGGAGACGGCCTCTGTTAAATGAAAAAATGAAGGAACTGAAGGAAGTCCAGGCTTCGCTAAAAAATGCTGAGCAGCAAAATGATCAGTATTCACAGTGGGTGAAAGATAAAGAAGAACTTGAAAACAATATAGCCAGGCTCGAGGGCGAAATTGGCCGGCTGGAGCAAATAGGAGTGAAGCTGCGTGAATACAAGCGAAACGAAAAGCTTGTCATTGAAGCTGCTGCATTAGAGAGAAAAATCCAGGAGCTGGATCAATCATTTTTTCCGGAAGACGGCCTTAACCGACTTGAGAAATTGGACGAGAAGCTTAAGCAAATCCATACAAGAATACTGACACTGAAAGAAAAACAGCAAAAGGGTCAGGCTGATTTGGAAAAAAACAGGCCGGACTTCGAACTGATTGGCATGGAAACGGAAATCAACGCCCGGGTCGAGAATCTTCCATTATATGATCAGCTAAATCAGGAAAAAAGACTGCTAGAATCAAAAGTTGAAGAAATATCCGAAGAAATCAGCTTGATTAATGACCAGCTCCATGCAGATTTCGACGAAGAAAGTATACAGGATATCAACACGAGCATTTTTATTAAGGATGAGGTTGAAAAACTGCAACAGGCGCAACAGAGATCAAGTGATAAGAAACTGCAGCTGGAAGAAGATTTTGACGAGGAAAAACGCGCACTCGCGGAACTGGAAGAACATGCTGATACCGTAAAAGGACAATTGCTTGATGAAGTTAGGCGCAATCAGCTGATGAAAGAACTGGACCTGCTTGAAAATAGAGAGAGAATCCGTTCTGAATGGCAGCATGTCACAGACCAGATTGAAGGAGTCAAAGCCCGGGAGGCAACAGAGCAAACCAGGAATAAAAAGCAACAAAAGAATGCACGTAAGCAATCGCTCCTTCTTGGGGGAATCTTCCTCATTGTTTTAATCTGGGGAATTGCTAATGGAACTTGGCTTTTGGCTGGTGTAGGGGTTGCCGGCTTGATTTTTCTGGCGGTTGGGCTGCTCAAGTCAGCAGATGATACAGAAGGAAACCATTCTGCGGATGCAGTGTTCCTGTCAAAGTTGATTGAGCGGGAAAGGTCGTTGAAAGAAATTTTGAACAGCCAGCCGGGAGGCAATCTATTTTCAATTAAGAGCCTGTTGGCGAAGGACGAAGAAGCACAGCTTCTCCACCGTGAGCTGCAAGTTAAGATTGGGCAGCAGCAGCAACGTTTTGAAAAGGTTGTTCAGCAATTTGAAGTGTGGGAAGCAGATAACGTCTCTTTGAGCCAGAAAAAGGGCGAATTATTGAGGCAATTCGAACTGGAAGAGATTGACGGTCCAATAAAGTTATTGGATGCTTTTCAGTTACTGGAAAAGCAAAAACAATACTTCCGTGATCGAAAGCGAACAAGAGAAAACCTGAAGAAAGTTACCCTATCATTGAAAGATATGGAAGACAGCCTGAAAGTGCTTGCTGAGCGTTTTCTGCAAAATGTCAATCTTCCTCCAGTGGAAGCAGCAGGGTTATTGAAGCGGGCTTTGCGTGAAGCATTGGAGCAGCAGACGGAATATCGTGAATTGGAAGCAAAACTGGCTGAGCTTGGAGAAGAGCTCGCTGCACTTGAAAAGGAAGAATTGATCTTAAGCGAAGAGAAGGCAGGATTATTGGCTCAGGCTGATACGGAGCGTGAGGATGAATTCAGACTGAAAGCGAAAAATGCTGAACTGCTGAAAGGCTGGTCAGCAAGGCATGAGGATATCGTTCATCAATTGTTCGCTTCGGGCATAAGCGAAGAGGACAGGGAGAAAATCCTGACAGGCATTTCGCTTGAGGAACAAATAGAGGGAAATTCAGTGAAGCTGGAAGCGTGCAAGCGGGATCTGACGCAGCAGTTTGATTCCATTGCTGATGTGAAGCATAAGATGAAGATAATCGAAGAGGGAGGCATATATAGCGAACTTCTCCATAAATATCGGCAGCTGCAGCATGAATTCGCTGAAGATGCAAAGGAATGGGGAAAGTTTGCAGTCGCCGGGGACCTGCTCTCGAAAACAATCGGGCGGTATAAAGAAGAACGGATGCCGAGGATGCTTGCCAAGGCAGAAAGTTTCCTATCGATTTTGACAGATGGCGTTTATGGGAAAATCATACCCCAGCCTTCTGGCAGCGGTTTTCTGATAGAAAGGGAGGATCATGCATTATTTGAAGCGAATGAGCTAAGCCAGGCGACGGCAGAACAAGTATATGTGTCGATCAGGCTGGCACTTGCCGCTGTGCATCATGACCGTTATCCATTTCCGATCATCATTGATGACAGCTTTGTCAATTTTGATCATAAGAGGACAGCCCGCGTGATCCAACTGCTTAGGGAAATGAGCAATCAAAACCAGATTTTGATATTTACATGCCATCGCCATCTTTTGGACTATTTTTCAGGTAATGAAATTGTGCATATGGGAGAAACAAGCAAAAATACAGTTTAAAATAGCAGGGTCAGAGAATCAGAACAATAGATTCTGTATGTTATACTGTTGCAGAGAGGAGAGGGCGGTTAACGATGAATAAAGGAATTTTGAATCACGAAACAGGGGAACAGGTTGAGCTGTTTTTACTGGTAAAACACTCGTCAAAAGGGATTGCCAGCAATGGTAAGCCATTTTTGACACTTATCCTCCAGGACCAGAGCGGAGACATCGAGGCGAAACTATGGGATGTTTCACCGGAAGATGAAACGATGTATGCTGCCGAAAGCATTGTAAAGGTACAGGGGGACATCCAGAACTATCGGGGGCGTAATCAGCTGAAGATCAGGCAAATTCGTCCGGCTTCCGAAGCTGACTCTGTAAAACTCTCGGATTTCCTTGAAACAGCTCCTGTCAGCCAGGACGAAATGAGCAGCAAGCTTACGCAATATATTTTCGAAATGAAAAATCCAAATATCCAGAGAATCACCAGACATTTATTGAAAAAGAACATGAACGCATTCATGGAGTATCCGGCAGCGACAAAGAATCATCATGAATTTGTATCAGGTCTTGCCTACCATGTGACCTCCATGCTGGACCTAGCAAAGTCAATCGCAACACTCTACCCGAGTCTTGATAAGGACCTTTTGTACGCTGGAGTCATCCTTCATGATCTCGGAAAAGTCATAGAGCTTTCCGGACCTATTTCAACGACATACACAGTAGAAGGCAATCTTCTCGGACATATATCGATCATGGTCAACGAAATTGGCAAGGCAGCGGATGAATTGGGGATCTCAGGTGAAGAAGTAATGATCCTTCAGCATATGGTCCTCAGTCATCACGGCAAAGCAGAATGGGGCAGTCCAAAACCTCCGATGATCAAAGAGGCGGAAATCCTGCATTATATCGATAATCTCGATGCGAAAATGAACATGCTCGACCGAGCGCTTTCAAGGGTGAAACCAGGTGAGTTTTCTGAAAGAGTGTTTGCACTTGATAACCGGTCATTTTATAAGCCTGTATTCCATAAGTAAGAATCTAAACCCCTGCCAAACTGTGCAGGGGTTTCTTCTTCATTGAAGGGGATAAAGGTTATAACCGTCTTTAACTATCAACGCTAATTTCTGCGGCAATGGCATATTCTTAATTAAAGCCACATATGTTTTCTGTAAGAGTTCAATTTGGACAACCTTTAAATGGAGGGTATGAAAAATGTCAATTCCAATCTGGGTAATAGCAGTCGCAGCAGGGATCGTATTCAGCGCGTTCATGGCGGTCAAAACAGGAAAAGAGGAAAGAGAACAAGAAATGGAAAGCATTGAACGAGAGGGCGAGCTCTATATGAAACGGCTCGAGCGGGAAAAAGAACGACGTGAAAATTCGGCAGAAGCATAAAAAAGCACTGGCTCCAGAATTTCGGAGCCAGTGCTTTTTTATGAGATCAGCCTGTCTAATTATGGCTGTGTTGGTGCTTCTGCTTCAGGGAACTCTGCAGCGCCTTTAAGGTCTTTATCCTTGATCTTAACATTTGCTTTGTCAAGCTCACGCTTCAGTACTTCCTGGATTTTATTAGAGTCAAGCTGTGCTAGCTTTAGGTCATACTCTAATTTGTCCTTCATTTTATCGTATGATTCTTTTTCTTTCTTCTCTGTGACCTTGATGATGTGGAAGCCGTGCTGTGATTTGACAGGTCCACTGATTTCATTCACGTCAAGAGCATAGGCAGCCTCTTCGAATTCAGGAACCATTTTGCCAGGTCCGAAGAACCCAAGGTCTCCGCCATTTGCAGCTGAACCAGGGTCTTGAGAATACTCCTTCGCCAGGTCTTCGAACTTCGCGCCTTCATCGAGCTTTTTCTTGACTTCCTTAGCAGTCGCTTCATCTTTTACAAGGATGTGGCTCGCCTTGATTTCAGGCTTGTACTCCTCATAACGTTTCTTGACCTCTGCTTCACTAACCTTTACATCTTTAAGGGCTGCTTTTTCCATAAGCAGCTGGTCTTTAAGCACTGCTTTTAACTCTTCCTCATCCTTAAGCTGGTTCTGCTGAAGTACTAGCTCAAAGTTATCTCCTAGCTCTTCTTTAAGCTCGGCCACTTTTTGTTCAACTTCTTTGTCAGTTACCTTATAGTTCTTTGAAAGAACTTTTTGGTAAAGCATTTCCTGGAGCGCTTGCTCCCCATATTTTTCCTTCATTGATTGATAAAGTTCTTCTTTAGTAATATTACCTGCTTTTGACTCAACGATTACTTCAGAAGAATCTGCATTATCATTACTGCATGCGCCTAATCCCATGACTCCGGCCGCAACCGTGAGGGAAATGATCATTTTTTTCATGGTGAACAACTCCTAAAAAGAAAATTCGAGTGGCCGTTTTTATCCACAAAGTCTACTATACCATATTTTTAATTTTCCACAAAAAATAAACACTGGATTTATTTTACTATTCTGGAGGGATGGGCGGATATCTATACCGTTTGTTCACATGTGCATAGGATGTAAGGAAGAGAAAAAGGAGGTATTTGTCATGGGCCACTATAATTCAGGATTTGCCTTGATAGTTGTCTTGTTCATTTTGCTGATTGTTGTTGGTGCAGCTTACCTTTAAACAACAAAATGCATGGAAAGCAGGATAACTGCCTATGCGGAAATGAACTTGCTTGAATAAGATATCATAACCACTTTGGAAGGAGGTGTTAATATGGGTGCAGGATACGGCGGCGGCTTTGCGTTAATTGTCGTGTTATTCATTCTGTTAATCATCGTGGGTGCAGCTTGGCTTTAATTTCTGAGTAGAGTATGGGGGTGCTCTCGTCCCCCATATTTCTGACACATGTTATTAAAGCAAGTTCTTAAAGCAGAAAGGAGGAACCTCAATGTCTGGAGGAGGCTTTGGATACGGCGGCGGCTTTGCATTGCTAGTTGTCTTGTTCATTCTGTTAATCATCATCGGTGCATCTTGGCTGTAAGATTTGATGAGGCGATGCTTTCTGCATGCCTGATTAATAAAAATAGTCTTTGTGGAGACCGAAAATAAAAAGCGGTGAGGATGTCCTCACCGCTTAATTTATGTTAATAGTATTTTATGATTTCAACTTCGAGAAATGTCTAGTTCCAGCGCCTAGCACCTCGAGACGCTTGGCTAGTGTCGCCTCCTAGAAACTCCGAAACTTCAACTCCGTCGGCAGAAGCAAAAAGCGCTTCTTTGTCGGACTCTCCAGTTTCTGCGTTTCTGAACAGTCGGCTATACTTTTCGGTTTCGGTCCTGCCAATGAAGTCAAAGAACGACTTCACTGTCATGCCCTCCAGCGCTTGTCGAAGCTGACCACGGCGCTTACGCTTTTCGTATGTAGTCACGTATACAAAATTTCAACGAAAGATGAAATAAGCAAAATTGTAACTAGGATATTGATCGTCCTGAAAATTTTAGCATGTTTGTCTTCCGGGATTTCCTTCTGGATGCAGAGGGAATCTGTTAGCTTATTTATATAGAAAAGAATGAAGGCTGCAAAAAGGACAAACACAAATAAAATGGAGATCATCGAAGAATCCCTCCTTATCAATCTTTTTATCTTAAATACAATAACAAATATTCAAGGAAAAAGATAGTTTTTTATAAAGCGGATGATTAGTAAGTTAGTGGAGGGTGAGAATGAATTTTATAAATTCATTGCAAAGATAATATAAAGTTTGAATTTTTTCGAAATGTGAGATAATGAGCATTTAAATGGAAGAACAAAAAGCGGAAGGATTCATTTTTACAACCGCTTTATAGGATGTTGTCGGCTGAAAGCGAAACCGTTTTTCAGCCAGAGGAAGTGAACAATGCTAGTGTATCTTGGAAGTAATCCCTTCCTCTATTTACGGAGCGAAACTGTGTTTGTCTATCTTAAGCATACTCCTTCTCGGCTGGATCGATCTTTTTAAGCGTTCCGTCCTCGTCTGTAAACTTTCTGTCAATATTCGAGAATGATTTCTCGAATATCTCCATGAAATCATCGCCATAAATATTCCTGACAATCGCCATGATTTCAATAATATCAGGGAATTTTCCATAGAGTTCCTTTAAGGGCATAGCACCTGAAAAAACTGCATTCTTATCAGGTTCGTAGCTTTCCATTAAAGCGAGCAATACGCCTTCGCCTTCTTCGGTTAACTGGATATACGTATTCCTTTTGTCGCTTTCCTTTTTGGAAAACTTTAGATAGCCACGTTCTTCAAGTTTCTTAGAAAAGTTGAAGGCAGTGGATACATGCATCACGCCAAATTTGGCTACATCAGAAATCGAAGCACCATTCAAGTGATAAGCAATCCATAAAATATGATGCTCATTGATATTCAGGTCGAATGGCTTTATCCATTGCTGCCAATCCTTTTCGACAGACTTCCAAAGGGCTTTACTTAACTGGGCAACTCTCTGGCTAAACATCATCGCTTCTTTCATAGTATAATTTTTATCTCCCATTCTCATATTCACCTACTTTATTATTTCTATTTTCATTATGCCAATAAAACAAAAATTAATAAAGATATAAATTTACTAAATTTTTAGAATTTGTTATTTTCCCACTGTAGTCTGGTGTAATTATGTAAAAATTGATAGGTCATAATAAAAATGCCATTTGCATAGTATATTTTTTCTTCAAAAAATAGGAAAATCCTTCCCGATGAAAAAATTTAGTTGGAGGGAAGGATTTCTCCTTTTATTTTTCTTCTGAATTGGCAGCCAATTCAGATTCAAGATCTGAAATGGATTCCTCCAGCTCTTTGATATCTTCCTGAAGGGCCATTTTATTTTCCTCTGTTTCAAGTTTCCATTCCCAAAGAGCGGTTTTTACATCGGTGACAAAAGTTTGGATGGAAGCCTTTCCTTCTTTGGAAGCAGTTGCCACCGTATTTTTTAATTCCACAACGGAATCCTTGATGTCTTTAAGAGACCCGATATACTCATCCTTATTCGCCTTAAGTGTCCTTCTTGTCTCATAACCAGACTTTGGCGCTGCGAGCAGCGTTGCAATTCCAGCTGCCACTCCTCCAACAACCATTCCCATTAAAACTGATTTTGCTTTCATGATTTGACCACCTCGTCATTTTTCTGTATATGTTCTGCAAAAGGATTCAAATTCCTCTATTCCTTCTATATTTAATTTCCTATTCTCGGGCAAATAAACGTTTTATGCTTCATAGGCTCAATTTAACAGGCATAAAGATAAATTAGGTTCATGTACAGAGGATGGAGAGGAGGGGAGCGGGGATTTTTGTTAGTATCGTATTTTTCATCAGTATTGCTTTCTTTTTGGGGGCAGTCCATAATCTCCTTGCATTGAAGAAACCAGGCATGTATCCTCCGAAGATGCTTCTGCGAAAAAGGGCTGGCACGTTCGCAGGCGGGGGAGCCATTTTTCTATTGCTCGGGATTATCTTTTATTCATTTCAGTAATGTAAAAAAGCCCCTGTCCTCAAGCTTAGGACAGGGGCTCTATGATTTAATTGATTTCTGCAAGTTTTGCTCGTTTAAAGATATTGGTTGCCACTGGATAAAGAATGACCATGAATACTGTGTTAAAGGCAGCTGCAGGCAGAACGACTCCCGCGAAAAGGGCGATGAATGGTCCAGGAAGGCCCACTAGGAAGTAAGCTGCTCCAAGGAAAACAATCCCGGAAGCAATGGTTCCGATTGCCGTCAGGCCAGCTGCGATATATACTGATGACTTGAATTTTTTCAACGCCAGCAGGAGTGCCAAAAAGACAAATGCCGTTACAGGCTTGTCGATGATATTTGGAATAAGTCCGCCAGGGAACGTTGTAGTCAATCCAGAAATCAAACCAGTTACAGCTCCGATCAAAAATACACTTTTCTTGTCAGGAAACATAAGGACCCCAAGGAACATCATGGTAAGCATCATATCTGGCTTCATTCCAAGGATAAATCCGGGTACAACAGTGTGCAGCACTGCACCCATCCCAACTAATAGTGATAAGGCTACAAGGTTTTTCGTATTCAATTCTCATCTCTCCTCTGCTATTCTAGCTAACTATAGCTCCTCCTGCAGTGCTCTCAATGCCTGCAGCGAAAAGCTTGCTACTATTATAACATATATTTTAGGTGAGTAAAGGGATAATATTCTGTTAATTTCTTAGCCTGAAATCATTCATGAATTTCGCCAGTTTTTCGACATGGCCGAGCGGGACGGCATTGTATATGGAAGCCCTGCAGCCGCCAACAGATCTATGGCCGGCCAAACCAATAAAGCCTGCTTCCTCTGCCTCATGCAGGAAGGAGTCGGTCAAGTCTTCGTTTTCCAGCGTAAAGGTGATATTCATTAAAGAGCGGCTCTCTTTTTCAGCATGGCCCTTATAGAATCCATTACTGCTGTCGATTGCTTCATAAAGCATTGCTGCCTTCTGCTTGTTTTGCAGTTCTAGCTGTTTTACCCCGCCAATGGATTCGGCCCATTCGAGGACTAGCATCAGAAAATAAACGGACAGAGTAGGCGGAGTGTTGTATAGCGATTTGGAGTCAGCCTGCACCTGATAATTGAGCATTGCAGGCAAATCCGGCCTTGAACGTTTGAGCAAATCCTTATGTATGATCACTACTGTGACACCGGATGGACCCAGATTTTTCTGCGCACTAGCGTATATGAGCCCATAGGAAGATATATTGACAGGACGGCTTAAAATGTCACTGGACATGTCCGCAACAAGCGGAACGTTAACTTTTTCAGGCAGGTTATGCCACTGGGTACCGAAGATCGTGTTATTCGTCGTGATGTGGAGGTATGAAGAGCCAGGTTTTAAATTGATTTCTGAGAAGCTGGGGATTGATTTATAGTTAGAAGATTTTGATGAAGCAATTGCCTCCGCACTCCCGATTTTTTGTGCCTCCTTTAATGCTTTTTCAGACCATGTGCCAGTCATGACATATCCTGCAGTCGATCCTTCTTCAAGAAGATTCATCGGTACCATGGTGAATTGAAGACTTGCACCACCCTGGAGGAGAAGCACTTCGTAATCATCCGGAATGTGGAGGAGGTTGCGCAGCAATGACTTTGTCCGGTCATTGAGTGCTTCGAATTGCTTGCTGCGGTGGCTAAGTTCCATGACTCCCATCCCGCTGCCCTGGTAATTCATCATTTCTTTTTCGGCCCTCGCCAGCACAGCCTCAGGCAAGGCGGCAGGTCCGGCATTAAAATTCAGCGCACGTTTCAAGATCATCCCTCCGGAAAAATAAAATTGCAGTGTTTCATTAATGCATTAAAGTTATTATCATGCTAACAGAAAAAGAAGGGAATTTCTAATGTTTTCAGAAAAGTTTAAACAAATTTCAAGAAGTTCGTTTTGCCTTACATATGACGAAAAGAGCAAAATAGCTGTATGGACAAGTTCTCCATTGCTTTTCAGAGAAGGTCAATTGGACAAAAACGATGGAAGAGCGGCAAAAAGTGTCCGATAGGAAAGCTCTATCGGACAAACACGAGGGGAAAACGGCAAAAAGTGTTCGATAGGAAAGCTTAATCGGACAAACACAAAGTGGGCAGTCAGAAAATTGTCCAATATAAAAGTTGTTTCTAACCAATAAAAAAACTCCCGCAAGTGCGGAAGTCTAGATTTTACTGTTGATCTCGGCAGCGATTTTCTGGTAGTCGTCTGCAGTATATTGATCCTGGTGTGTTTTCCAGACAGCCCCGAAACCGTCTCCATTGCCGTAGCGAGGAATCAGATGCATATGGAAGTGGAAAACAGATTGGCCGGCTGCTTCGCCATTGTTCTGAAGGACATTCAGCCCGATTGGCTCATAGGCAGCCTTGATCGCATTGGCGACTTTAGGAACAGCCTTAAAAACATTAGCTGCCACTTCATCCGTTAACTCATACACATTTTCTTTATGTACTTTTGGGATGACAAGTGTATGTCCTTTCGTTACCTGGCTGATATCGAGGAATGCCAAAACGTTTTCATCCTCATATACCTTTGCTGAGGGAATGTCGCCATTGATGATTTTACAAAAAATACAATCATTCATATGTTCCACCCTTTCCATTAATCATGTTTCTGGTATTTTATCATATTTTGCCAATAAACATAAAGAAAGAAAGGACAGGATCCGTATGGATTCCTGTCCCTGAAGGGGGAACTGATTACTGTTTATTGACGTTCTTTAGCAGGTTTACCTTTGATAAACACCTCATTTTCAATTCATTCGAATTAAAAGAATGATGGGTTATTTCTCAGTACCTGGTTCAATCGGACCATCCCCTGTCTGCTTTAGTCGGTTTCACAACTTATAAAGCGGGAAGTGATCTGCGACACACACCTCATTTCAAAATGTGGAGTGATGTTACTGAACGGCTGGGTTAACATTTACGTAGCGCAATGCAACCATCCCCTTGTTTGAACGTGGTAAATCAGTGTGCTTATAAATCGAATAATATGTCTTTTACAGACACCTCATTTCGAATTATTGCTCGTTCCCCTTCAAAAATTATGATGCCCCGACTGGCAGTTTATATGTAAAAAAGTTCACCACTTACTTGAAACTTTTCTTAAATGAGATGCATTTGTTAAAATAACGGTACACGACTATGAACTGGAAGGGCGTTGCACATGTCTTTATTGGAAATAAACCAGGTTACCGGCGGATACACGAGGAATCCTGTGCTGAAAAATGTAAGCTTCACAGTCAATAATAATGAAATTGTTGGATTGATTGGCCTAAACGGCGCTGGAAAAAGTACGACGATCAAGCATGTGATTGGATTGATGGAACTTCAAAAGGGTGATATCAAAATCAATGGGAAGACATTCATTGAAGGGAAGGAAGAGTACAGAAAGCAATTCACTTTTGTACCTGAAACGCCTATCCTGTATGATGAATTGACGCTCGAGGAACACCTTCGATTGACAGCGATGGCCTATGGCCTTAAGGAACAAGAGTATGAACAGCGCATTGAAGCTTTGTTAAAAGAGTTCAGGATGAGCAAGAGGCTGAAATGGTTCCCTGCCCATTTCTCAAAAGGAATGAAGCAAAAGGTGATGATCATGTGCGCATTCCTTGTACAGCCATCACTCTATATCGTTGATGAGCCATTTGTTGGCCTTGATCCTCTAGGAATTCAATCTTTGCTGGATTTAATGGACAAGATGAAGCGAAATGGTGCGGGCATTTTGATGTCGACACACATCCTGGCTACGGCTGAACGGTATTGCGATCGTTTTGTGATTCTCCATAATGGAGAGGTACGGGCACAGGGGACACTTGAGGAATTACGGGAACAGTTCAATATGCCCGGCGCTACACTTGATGACCTGTATATCCAGCTGACAAAGGAAGAAGACTATGTTTAATCCGCAAGACTTATGGAAGGAGCGCTTCGGGACTTTTGCGAAGGAAACCGGGAGCTATCTCCGTTATATCTTCAATGGTCATTTAATGATTGTCGTCCTGTTTTTATTGGGAACAGCGGCGTTCTACTATCAAGATTGGATAAAAACACTGCAGTCCGATTTCCCGGCTGCGTGGATCATTGCGTTTATTCTCGCAGCTGTACTTACATATAGCCCTGTCCAGACATTCCTGACCGAAGCGGATAAAATCTTTCTTTTGCCGCTCGAAACAAAGCTGGGTGATTATTTCAGGAAATCGGTCATTTTCAGCCTGAGCCTGCAGTCTTATCTTTTGCTTATGGTGCTTGCGGTTTTAATGCCTCTTCACGTAAAAGTGCATGGTGCAGACTTCAAGTCGTTTTTCATCCTGCTGATTGCTGTGATCCTGATAAAACTGGTCAATCTATTGATTCGCTGGCATGTCCAGCATTATATTGAATCAAGCGTGAAAATGATGGATAGCATCATTCGTTTTTTTATCAACACGGTGCTGATTTATTTCATCTTCTCAGGGGCTCAAATTCTATTTGCAATAGTTCCTGCGCTGATTTTCGTTTTCCTATATCTGTATTATAAAAAACAGACTGCGGACAAGGGACTGAAATGGGAGCAATTGATTGAGGATGAAGAGCGGAGGATGAATGCCTTTTACCGTGTTGCCAATATGTTTACGGATGTTCCAAAGCTCCGTGACAGGACCAGAAGGCGGAAATGGCTTGACTGGCTGGTCAATAGGATTCCTTACCGACAGGACCTTGCATTCAGCCACCTTTATATAAGGACATTCGCAAGAGCCGGGGATTATTTTGGCTTGCTCGTCCGTCTTACCGCAATTGGAGGAGCTGCGCTTTACTTCCTCACATACGGGCCAGGCCAAATTTTGTTCGCCTTGCTTTTCATGTATTTGACAGGGTTTCAGCTCTTGCCGTTATGGAACCATCATGAAAATAAACTTTGGGTCAGTCTTTATCCTTTATCGGAAAAGTCGAGGCGGAAATCCTTTACGAGCCTGCTGCTGGGCATATTGATTTTTCAGACGGCCGTGTTTGCAGGAATGGTCCTGATTAAAGGAGAGCTCGTATTTGGCGCCATCATTTTGGCTGCAGGCGTCGCTTTTGCATTGTTTTTTGTCTATTTTTACAGCATCAACAAACTTAAATCATGATCATAAATCCTTTTCATAATGGCTCCCAGGCTTTTATGAAGAGGATTTTTTTGCAACAAATGTGATTTAAATACGTAAGTATTAGTACGAAAAGGAGTGAAGAGACTTGAATGAGTATGAACTGAGGGCATATGATGAGGTAATTGCCTGGAAGCGGAAGCTGAATAAACGATCTGGAATATTGGCGCGTGCCTCAAAAAAAGCTCAGACAAAAGTGAACCAGCTAATCCCGGAAAAAGTCCATCAAATCCTCACGGAAAGTATTAAAAACATGGTCAAAGCAACACTTGCTGGCTCGAATTTAACGACGAAAAAGCAGCAGGGAACCGGTTTGACACTTGCCAGCAAGGACGAATTGCTGAACAAGAAACTATCAGGATATAAAAGGACGGCAGCTGTCGAAGGGGCAGGCACTGGTGCTGGCGGAATATTGCTTGGAATGGCAGACTTTCCGCTGCTGTTATCGATTAAAATGAAATTTTTGTTTGAAGCTGCCTCCATATATGGTTTTGACCCTTCGAAATATGAAGAAAGGCTGTTCATCCTCTATGTATTCCAGCTGGCATTTTCGAGCGATGCCCAAAGGAAGCAGACATTGGATGTGCTTGAAAATTGGGAAAGCCGAAAATCAGAGTTGCTGGAACTGGATTGGCAGCAATTTCAACAGGAATACAGAGATTATATTGATTTTGCCAAAATGCTGCAGATGATGCCGGGGATTGGAGCGGTGGTAGGTGCCTATGCTAATTACAATTTGCTTGACCAGCTTGGAGAAACAGCGATGAATGCCTACCGGATGAGGATCCTGCAGACACCGCCACAGATGTGAGAGGCTGGGTTAACGGGCAGCCCTGAAATTATTTCGTGAGCCCGACACCAAAGCGCCTATGAAGCCTGTAGGAAGGCAAAAGGGTGTTGGTCCGTTAACAGGACCCTTATCGGCCATTAAGCAGCTCTGGGTGAACACGAAATTATGTTTTTCTTCGATTTCTGTCCCAATAAAAAATCTGACTGCAGCCAAGTGATTTGTCTGCAGTCAGATATAGTAAGATTTTTTTACGCTAATGTTTCTTGATGGTTATGCTGTTCCTTCGTCTGGTAGTTCAATGCGGCTGAGCAAAGCGCTTTTGCGGCAATGAGCATTGCTTTTTCATCAATGTCGAACCTTGGATGGTGGTGGGGGTAAGATTCAGCACTTTCCGGTTTTGCTCCAGTGAAAAAGAACGTCCCTTTCACATGCTGGAGGTAGTAGGCAAAGTCTTCACCACCCATTTGCAGGTCGCTTTCTTCAATTTTGGTCACTTCCGGCACTTTTGAAGCGCAATCAATCAGGAACTCGGTTTCTGCTGCATGGTTCACTACAGCTGGATAGCCCTTATCATACAAATACTCATAGGTACAGTCGGATGCCAGACATGTTCCCTGAACAACTTTTTCGATTTCGGCTGCGATAAAATCGCGGGTGTTTTCATTGAATGTCCTCACTGTACCAACCAGTCTGGCTTTATCGGCGATGACATTGAAAGCATTATCTGCCACAAACGAGCCCACGGTTACAACGGCAGAATCGACGGGATCCACACGCCTGCTTACGATTTGCTGCAAGTTGGAAACCAGCTGTGCTCCAGCCACAATGGCATCCTTTGTTTTATGTGGCTGGGCACCGTGTCCGCCTTTGCCCTGGATTGATATCTCAAAGCGGTCTGCTGCTGCCATGATCGGACCGATGCGATATTGGACAGTACCTGTCGTCTCACTGGCCCACAGGTGGGTGCCAAAAATGACGTCAACACCTTCGAGGCAGCCGTCTTCAATCATCGAAATGGCGCCGCCTGGTGCATACTCCTCAGCGTGCTGGTGAATCATCACATAAGTTCCGTGAAGATTTTCCCTTGCTTCATGCAATACCTTTGCCAGGACCAGCAATGTCGCTGTATGGCCATCATGTCCACATGCATGCATAACGCCCGGAACGAGGGATTTGTATGGGACATCCTTTTCATCCTGGATTGGAAGGGCATCAAAATCAGCTCTAAGTGCAACTGTTTTGCCCGGTTTGGCTCCATATATTTTTGCGACTACCCCGTTGCCGCCAACATTGGTGCGCACTTCAACCCCAAGCTTCTCATAAAAGGCTGCGATATACCTCGCAGTGTTCTCTTCCTGGAAAGACAATTCTGGATGTTGGTGCATAAAGCGGCGGATTTCCACCATTTCCGGATAAAGATCTTCTATTTTCCTAAAAAGCTGATCCTGCAATTGGTTCATCTCCTTATGTATAATAGTTTGATAATTTTAATAATTATAACATGATTAGAGAATAATAACATTCAAGAATAACAGCAAAAGAAGCTCCCTGATAAAGGAGCTTCATATATAAATGGTGCCATTGAATGGCAGCCAGTGTTTTCAAGCTAAATCAGGAACATTGCCACAATCGTGGTTACGATTAGTCCGATGGTGACAGGCAGGAGGTTGCGCCTTGCCAGCTCGAATGGATCCACACCGCAAATAGCGGCTGCCGGAATAAGTGCCCAGGGTACGAGGGTGCCGCCGCCGACCCAAATTGCGGCAATCTGTCCGAGTGCAGTCAGGGTTGCTGCACCGGCGCCTATGGCAGTCGAGAAAATTGCTGCGACCGATCCAGCCAGGGATATGCCGGAAAATCCTGAGCCATCCAGACCGGTTATCGCTCCCACTGCTGTAAGTGTCACGGCTCCGACTTCGGCATTAAGGGGTACGACAGAAGCCAGCGCCACCCCCAGGTCATTGACGATTCCCTGGGACGTCTCCGGAAGGAACTCACCAATGATTTTCATGAAGCCGGAGTCGCCGAGATAGAAGAAGGCGGCAATCGGGATGACAGCCCCAAAAACCTTGAATCCAAACTGAAAGCCTTCAATGAGGTAGCTGGTCGTTTTTTCAAGACCTTTGTTCTTGTGAGCTGCAAGGGAAATTAGAAGCAGGATAAAAATCGAGGTTCCGCCAACAAGAGCAGTCGCATCGCCGCCCTGAAGGTCAAGGATGGACATTGCGGCAACATCCGCTGCGAACAAAACTGGTACCAGGAGAGCGAAGAACTTCTTCGCACCATCTGTCAGCAAGGTTGGATCACTAGTTTGTTTTAATTCAACATCAACGGAACCGCTGCTTACTAATTTGCCGCTTTTCATATCCCTTTTTAACAGATAAAATGCGGTCACCGTCGTAACAACCCCCATGACAATGACCAATGGGATACTTGCCTGAACCACCGAACTGACGGGTATGCCGGCAGCATCAGCTGTCAGTTTTGGAGCAGCCTGAATGACAAAGTCCCCGGAAAGGGCAATTCCGTGTCCAAAGAGATTCATAGCGACCGCTACGCCAAGGGCAGGAAGCCCGACTCTTACCGCGACTGGCAAAAGGACAGCGCCCATCAAGGCTACTGCTGGAGATGGCCAGAAAAACCAGGATATGCACATCATGACGATCCCAATCGTCCAGTATGCCAGCGCTGGTGTTTTAATCAACCTGGCGAAAGGCGAGATCATCGCATCGTTTATCCCCGTCACGGTAAGCGTCCTGCTCATCGCCACAATGATGGAAATTACAAGAATGGTAGGCAATAGCTCAGTGATGGCATATATGAAACTATTGAAAACACTGCTGACCGAGCCGCTCAAAGAGCCTGTCGCGACGATGGCCAATAAAAAGATTCCGAGGATCGATACAAGCGTTGTATCTCTTTTCATGACCATGAACCCGATGATCAGGAAGATGAATAATACATATATCCAATGAAGTGCTGTTAATTCTATAATCATAAAATATTGCTCCCTTCTGAATGACGTACTGTTATCTGCCTGCACTGAATAGGCAAATTTCCTAATTAAGTACTACAGAATATGATGGAAGCAGAAAGGTGTGAGAAGGATCCTGTAAAAAAATTATCAGTCCCGGGACGGAGGCGAAAAACTTCTCTGGAGGGGAGAAATAAGCTTTTCCTTTTCTTAAAATAGTTATATCAAGCAAGTTTACTAGTGAATTAAAGGGATTTTTTCGAATGAAAAAGAATAATAGAGTAGGAAAGCAAGAAAGAAGGGGAAAGTGTTGCGTACTCGATCGGTGAATCAAATAGCAATGGCTATTGGGCTGGCAGGCGTGGGAATCATTCTTTTGCTCGTCAATTTAGGTGTAATTTCCTTGGAAATAAAAGAGCTTTTTGTCGTTTCTTATCCTTTCGTGCTGTTGGTTTATGGGCTGGTGGCTCTTCTGAAAAAGCAGTTCGGCTGGGGATTGTTCATTGTTGTTTTTTCATCGCTTTTGGTCATGGACCGTCTTGATGTGATTGACTTCAAACTCCTGGACGTGTGGAAGCTCTGGCCGCTGTTCCTGATTTATTTTGGGGTAAGCATGTTAATCGGGAAACGGAAGTTTAAGCTCATCTACCAAACAGAACTGCCATCAGCTAAACAGCTTGAGGATTTTCAAGGAACCGAAGGGAATTCCACTAAGAAAATTCGGGGTGCCTCAATTGGCAAAGTAACATTCAAAGAGCAAAACTGGGCAGTTGAACCAATGGATCTTTATAATATGGTCGGTGAATACTTTATTGATTTCAGCAAAGGCTTCATTCCCGACAAAGAGACGCCGATCAGGGTAAGAGGCTGGGTGGGTGAAGTGAAAATGCTCATCCCGGAGGGAATCCCGGTAAAAGTAAATGCCGTGATCGGCGTAGGTGAAGTAAAGCTGTTCGATTATGCTCAGGAACAAATCAAACATGTGATTGCATATAAATCAGATGACTATGATGATGCCATCAGGAAACTGAACATCACCATTGAGTTGAAGATCGGTTCTGTCAGAATCGACCGTGTTTAGGGGGGAGTGAAATGACAAGTATCCGCTTATGGTTTATTCAGACTTTCTTGATGATGGCATTCATCACTTCCCTCATTCTCTTCATTGGCCTGCAGATTTTCTTATTCATGGTGCCTGACAGCGGCCTCACAACTTCGATGACCTTTTGGTTTTGGCTGTACAGCTTTGTCGTCCTGTCGGCAGCGGGATTCTATTTCAGCCTGCGTGGGAGCTATACAATTAAAGGGCGTCTCAGCGATATCTTATTATTTATTGCTACCTTGCGCAGGGGGAAATTCACAGAAAGGATCATCACCGATGAAAAAGATGAAATCGGCCTGATTTCGGAGGAGCTCAATCAGCTGTCAGAATATCTTCAGGAACAGGTTCATTCCCTGCAAAAGATGGCAGAGGAAAAAACTGAACTGTCCAAAACAGCCAAGTCAGCAGCAATCATGGAGGAAAGACAGAGGCTTGCCAGGGATCTGCATGATGTAGTCAGCCAGCAGCTGTTTGCCCTAAGCATGATGTCATCTGCTTCACTCCGTTGGTTCGATCAGGAACCTGGAAAGGCCAGGAAACAACTGGAGCAGATTTCCGAGATAGCAGGCAAGGCCCAGGGAGAAATGCGGGCGCTCCTTCTGCATCTGAGACCAGTCCAATTAAGCGGGGAGAGTCTTTGCGAAGGAATCGTTAAACTCATTCAGGAATTAAAGCAAAAAACAAACCTTGAATTTGAGGCAAGCATTGATGAAATCGAAAACATTTCCCAGGCTGCAGAAGAGCATATTTTCCGGATCGTCCAGGAAGCACTGTCCAACATCCTGCGACATGCAGATGCGGCAAAAGTGAAAATCTTGCTTGCAGAAGAGAATCAAACGATTCATCTATATATTGGCGATGATGGAAAAGGCTTCGATATTCATGAAGAAAAGATGGCATCTTACGGCTTGAAGACAATGCGGGAGCGTTGCGAACAAATTGGCGGTACCTATACTATCCGTTCAAAAGAAAATGAAGGTACATATATAGAGATCAGGATACCCGCTATGAGGAGAGAAGAATAATGGGGAAAATCAGAGTGGTCGTGGTTGATGATCATGAAATGGTCCGAAAAGGCATCCTTTCCTATTTGGAGACCGAACCGGCCATCGAAATTGTCGGGGAGGCGGACTGCGGTGTAAAGGCTGTATCACTGGTGAAAGACTCGAGGCCGGATGTCGTCCTTATGGATCTTTTAATGGAAAAAGGCACGGGGATTGACGCAACCAGGGAGATATTAAGCTTTTATCCGGAATGCAAAATCATTATCATAACAAGCTTTTACGATGATGATCAGGTTTTTCCGGCAATTGAGGCAGGGGCATTCAGTTATATGCTAAAAACCGCGACAGCAGCAGAAGTCATTGCGGCAATTGAAAAAGCTGCCAGAGGAGAAACGGTGATTGAACCAAAGGTAGCCAACAAAATGATGAGAAAACTGAGGCCGCAAGAACGCAAGCCTCATGATGAACTGACAGAACGTGAGCTGGATGTCCTGAAATGTATTGGCGAAGGCATGACAAACCAGCAGATCAGCGAAGAACTATTCATTGGTGTGAAAACAGTAAAAACACATGTATCCAATATACTCGGAAAATTAGGTTTATCAGACAGGACACAGGCTGCCGTTTATGCAAACCGGAACGGATTGATCAAGATGCCATAAGGAGGGGAGGGTGTCATGGGATGGCATCCTCTTTATTATTCAGCTGAGATAAAGGCACTGATAAGAGCAGGGAACAAAAAAAGCGCCATCCATCACACAAATGGAGGCGCCAAAAGGCGGAAATCATTCGCCTTCAATATAATACTTTGATACATACGATGCACTCTCGAAAATATTTGGCTTGGCGCCATCAATGCCAGCCTCTGTGCCGCGATTCTTATGTGCATGGGCATAGGCCTTGGATTTTTGCCAGTTTTCAAATGAGCTTTCTTTATCCCAGATGGTCATGATGATGTAGGTATTGGAACTCAATGGCCGCAGTACACGGATGGCGACAAATCCTGGTTCGTTCTCAATCATCCTTGGCCGGTTCAGGAAGCGGTCCTCAAAAAGCGGCCTGCCCTCATCGGTTACAGGGATATTATTAAAGACAGCAAAACCTTCATGTCCGAGTGGGCCGGCAGAATCGATCACCTCATATTTCCTCGGAGAACTGAATAATGTTTTCCCTTCCGTCTCATGGACAAGGATGGATGATTCGTTGTTGTTCATCAGGACCATGTTTTCGCCCTGGTGTTTTTCTTTTAATTTCAACAAAAAATCAGCTGTTCCTGATGTAATGAATAGATTCATCTTTTCACCTCATTTTTAAAATTAAGTTCTTCCTTCTATTATAATGATTTTCCCACTTTAATCTATTTTCCCTGTTTTAAAGAAGCTAAAAACAAAAAAACGTCTAATTTTCGACAATTTAAAGCGTTTCCTATGAAATGGGGGCGTAAAAACGATATAGTGTAGTTAGTTTGTTTTTTTATAAAAATGAAGAAGTCTGTTTTCTCATTGGAAATAGGTGTTTTTTATTTCAATCCTTTTATATTACAATGGAATACAGACATTATTGAAAGGTGGACCACACTTAATGAGCAAGATAATCAATGATACTTTCTTAAAAGCAGCCAGAGGGGAAAAAACGGACCATGTCCCTGTATGGTATATGAGACAAGCTGGCCGTTCCCAGCCTGAATATAGAGAGATCAAAGAAAAATATTCCCTCTTCGAGATCACTCATCAGCCTGAACTTTGCGCATATGTAACAAGGCTGCCGGTAGAACAATATGGTGTTGATGCCGCCATCCTTTATAAAGATATCATGACTCCGCTACCAGCTATGGGCGTAGAAGTCGAAATCAAATCAGGCATCGGGCCAGTAATATCGAATCCAATCACATCGCTGTCAGATGTGGAGAAATTGGGCACAATCAATCCAGAGTCTGACATTCCGTATGTTCTCGATACAATTAAGCTTCTTACACAAGAGCAGCTGTCTGTTCCGCTGATCGGGTTTTCCGGTGCACCGTTCACACTTGCAAGCTATATGATCGAAGGCGGACCTTCTAAAAACTATAACAAGACAAAGGCATTTATGTATGCACAACCGGAAGCATGGTACGCATTGATGGAAAAGCTAGCCGATATGGTGATTACTTATGTCAAATCCCAAATCAAAGCCGGAGCTAAAGCGATCCAGATCTTTGACTCATGGGTTGGCGCATTGAATGTCCAGGATTACCGCACATTTATTAAACCAGTCATGAACAGGATTTTCTCGGAACTGAAAAACGAGAATGTGCCATTGATCATGTTTGGAGTGGGTGCAAGCCACCTTGCCCTGGAATGGCATGACCTTCCACTTGATGTAGTTGGTCTTGACTGGCGTTTGCAGATAAGCGAAGCTCGTGAGCTTGGCATCCAGAAAACGGTCATGGGAAATCTTGATCCGGCGATTCTGCTTGCGCCATGGAACGTAATTGAAGAAAAGGCGAAAGCGATCCTTGATCAGGGAATGGCACAGCCTGGCTACATCTTTAACCTTGGACATGGTGTCTTCCCATCAGTTAACCCTGATACGCTGAAAAAATTGACTGCATTTATCCATGAGTATTCTGCCTCAAAGCTGGGCAAATAGTTTCTATTTTCAATCAGAGCATTGGATTTGGTAAATTAGAGCTATTTTTGGCAGAATAAAAGCTTAGAGACTGGAAAAAGAGGTGCAATCATGACGAAGAAAAAAATGGGTTTGCTTGTGATGGCATATGGCACACCTTACAAAGAAGAAGATATAGAACGATACTATACACATATCCGCCACGGACGTCCGCCGGCACCGGAAATGCTTGAAGACCTGCAAAATCGTTATGAAGCGATTGGCGGGATTTCTCCGCTTGCGAAAATCACTGTGGAGCAAGGCGAGAAACTGGAACAGTATTTGAACAGCATCCAGGATGAAGTTGAATTCAAAATGTACCTTGGATTGAAGCATATTGAGCCTTTTATCGAAGACGCTGTAAAGCAAATGCATGAAGACGGAATTGAAGAGGCGGTCAGCATCGTGCTAGCTCCGCATTTTTCAACCTTCAGTGTGAAGTCCTATAATGGCCGGGCAAAAGAAGAAGCAGCCAAGCTGGGCGGACCTGAGATTGTCTCCGTAGAAAGCTGGTATGATGAAAAGAAATTCATCAAATACTGGTCTGACCGTGTGGCAAAAACGTTTGCAGAAATGCCTGCTGATGAGAAGGAAAACTCAGTCTTGATCGTTTCTGCCCACAGCCTTCCGGAGAAAATCCTCCAGATGGGCGATCCATATCCTGCACAATTGAAGAAAACAGCAGACTTGATTGCCAAGCAGGCCGGTGTAAAGAATTACGCGGTAGGCTGGCAAAGCGCCGGCAATACCCCGGAACCCTGGCTTGGACCAGATGTCCAGGATTTGACAAGAGAGCTGTTTGAAGAGCATGGCTACAAAGCTTTTGTGTATGTACCAGCCGGATTTGTTTCCGAGCATCTTGAAGTGCTGTATGACAATGATTATGAATGCAAGGTCGTGACGGATGAAATCGGGGCCAGCTATTACAGACCGCCAATGCCGAATGCAGAACCGGAATTCATTGACGCTATGGCAGATGTCATTTTAAAGAAGCTGTCATCTTCAAGCCAAATCTAGTAAAAGAAGGCGATTTACCGTGACAGATACGAAAAGAGTGGTAATTATAGGGGGAGGCATCACTGGTTTGGCTGCTGCGTATTATTTGCAAAAGCATGCCAGGGAAAACGAGCTTCCTTTGGATGTAAAACTGGTGGAAGCCTCCCACCGTGTTGGCGGGAAAATGCAGACCTATGTAAAAGATGGCTTCGTCATTGAAAGAGGGCCGGATTCCTTTCTTGAACGAAAAGAAAGTGCAGGCCGTCTGGCGAGAGAAGTCGGCTTAGGTGATAAATTAGTCAATAACAGTACAGGCAAATCGTACGTGCTCGTTAAGGACAAGCTTCACCCTATTCCAGGCGGAGCCGTGATGGGAATCCCTACTCAGATCGGTCCATTTGTTACAACAGGTTTGTTTTCATGGCCGGGTAAATTCCGGGCTGCCGGCGACTTCTTCATGCCTCCTTCCAAAGTGGAAGGAGACCAGTCACTCGGGGAGTTTTTCCGTCGCAGGCTTGGTGACGAAGTGGTCGAGAATTTGATAGAACCTTTGCTCTCGGGTATTTACGCCGGGGATATTGATAACATGAGTTTATTGTCCACTTTCCCGCAATTTTATCAGACAGAGCAGAAATACGGGAGTCTGATACTTGGGACTAAGAAATCAACACCGGCCCCGAAAAAGAAGCCTGCTGATAGCGGACAGGTGAAGAAAAAAGGGATGTTCCTGACTGTGACGTCTGGTCTGCAGTCGTTTGTTGATGCGATCGAATCAAAGCTTGAGTCAGGTTCAGTCATCAAGGGAATCCGGGTCGATAAAGTGAGCAAAAAGGAGCATGGTTACCGTTTGAAGCTGAGCAGCGGTGAGACGCTGGATGCAGACAGCATTCTTGTAGCTGCACCGCATGAAGCAGCCCTGCATATGTTCGCTGATCATGAACACATCTTTGACCCATTCCGCGACATGCCTTCAACATCAGTGGCAACGGTGGCGATGGCGTTTCCGGAAAGTGTCATAAAAGAAGATATCGATGGCACAGGTTTCGTCGTCTCCAGGAACAGTGATTACACAATCACAGCCTGCACATGGACACATAAAAAGTGGCCCCATACGACACCAGAGGGAAAAGTTCTGCTCCGTCTTTATGTCGGCAGACCAGGTGACGAGGCAATTGTCGAGCTGTCGGATGATGAAATCATAAAAATTGCATTGGAAGATTTGAATAAAACAATGGATATTCAGGCGCAGCCAGACTTTGCGGTCGTTTCCCGCTGGAAGGAAGCAATGCCGCAGTATACGGTCGGACACAAGCAGAGAGTGGCAAATCTGAAGACTGACCTTGAAAAGGAACTTCCTGGCGTCTTTGTAGGAGGAAGCTCTTTTGAAGGAGTCGGTCTTCCCGACTGCATCGACCAGGGGGAAGCTGCGGTCGAAAAAATCCTTGGATATTTGCGGCTTAACCGATAAAAAACCCTTTTCTAAGGGTTTTTTATTTTACATACTTGCCACAGTGAAAAAGATGTGATAAATTAACTTGTGACGAAATGACCGTTTTTCTCATTCAGTCATTTTATGGAGGTGTAATCATGGCAATCGACCGGAGGCAGCAGATCATTGATGCGGCAAACAACTCTTTTTCTCTTTACGGCTATAAGGCAACGACAATTGATCAGGTCGCAAAGCTGGCGAATGTAGGGAAAGGGACAATCTATACTTTCTTCAAAAATAAAGAAGAGCTTTTCGATGAAATTATTAACGGCCTTATCAAAGAAATGGGAGAGGTCGCAAATGAAGCTGTGAATCCAGCAGATTCTTTTTACGAAAATGTCCACAGAGCTTTATATCGGCTGCTGGAGTTCCGTAAAAAGCATCAGCTGACGATAAAGCTTTCCCAGGAAGCACGGGACATTGGGACCCCTGCTGTTGTGGAGGTCATGGATAAGCTTGAATCTGCCATCCTGGGTTTCATTAAGGATAAAGTCATCCAGGCAATCGAAAAGGGCGAAATAAAGGAATGCGACCCGGAAATCACTTCTTTCATCATGATGAAGCTTTATATTGCATTGATTTTTGACTGGGAAAAGAAAAACAAGCCGCTGGAAAAAGCGCAAATTTCAGAGCTGTTTGAGTTCTATATTTTCAAAGGATTGTCTCATTAGGAGGGAGTCCTTATTTTCAGCACATAATTGACCAAATGAATAAAACGGTCATTTATTTTATCTAGGAGGATTAAGATGAGAAATAAACTGTTCACCCAAGAATTGCTTGCTATTTTTCGAAATAAGAAGCTGCTGATCCCGATTATTGCCGTCTTGTTCATTCCGGTTTTGTACAGTGGAATGTTCTTATGGGCATTCTGGGATCCATATGAACATCTTTCCGATCTTCCTGTAGCAGTTGCCAACAGTGATGCTGGGTCAACGATTGATGGAAAGAAGCTTGAACTCGGCAATGACCTGGTGGATAAGCTGAAAGAAAACCAGGATTTTGGTTTTGAATTTGTATCAGAAGAAGAAGGGGAAAAAGGACTTGAGCAGCAAAAATATTATATGCTTATCAAAATCCCAAAAGATTTCTCTGAAAATGCTACAACATTGATGGATGAACATCCTGAGAAACTCGAACTTGTTTATATGCCTAATGAAAGCTTCAACTTCCTATCTGCTCAGATTGGCGGAACAGCAGCAGAAAAAATCAAGGCTTCTGTGTCCGAAAAGGTTTCTGAAACCTATGCGGAAACTATGTTTGACAATATCGGCGAACTGGCCGATGGTCTTGGTCAAGCGAGTGACGGTGCTGCAGACTTGAACGATGGTGCGGTCAAGCTAAAGGATGGCAGCCAGAAGCTTTATGATAATCTATCTGTGCTCGCTAGCAAGTCGATTGAGTTCAACCAGGGAATGAACTCAGCTGATTCTGGTGCGAAAGAATTGGCAAATGGAGCAGGAAAGCTAGCCGGGGGACTTGGTCAATTGGAGGAAGGGGAAACGAAGCTTGAAAATGCTTCAGGTCAGCTTCTTACAGGCCAGAAAGACTTACAGGCAGGAGCTTCAGAAGTAAAAGCTGGTTTAGAGCAGGCAAACAGCAAGATACCAGCATTGATTGAAGGTACTAAACAAATTGAACAGGGTTCTGAGAGTCTCGGCCAAAACCTGACAGCCTGGAAAAGCGGGGCTGATAATGCAGCTGGCGGAGCGGCACAACTTCATGCCGGTATTCAAGAACTGCAAAAACAAATGGAGGCGATGGCGCCTTTATTGAGTGCATACCCTGATAAACAAAAAGAGCTTGCCGCAGCGCTTGCTAAACTCGAAGCTGGAAGTGCAGGTCTTGAGAATGGGACAGCGCAACTTTCAGATTCAGCAGGTAAACTGGCTGCAGGATCTGGGGAATTATCAGCTGGCTTGAATAAAGTCATTGCTGGCCAGGGTGAGCTCCAGCAGGGAATCTCCAAACTTGCAGCGGGCAGCGGGCAAGTAGAAGGTGGGGCTGCGAAACTGGCGGCAGGCCAGGAAGAATTTCATTCAGGTCTGCAGCAGTTCGGTGACAAGCTGAGTGAGGCGAAAGCTGGTTCTGTTGAGCTGGCAAATGGAAGTTCCAAGCTTGTCGGCGGAATGGACCAGCTGGCAGCGGGGGCGGGTGCCATGACGGACGGAGCAGACAAACTGGCATCTGGTGCGGGAGAATTGTCTGAAGGCAATTCCAAGGTAGCGGCTGGGACATCCGAGCTTGCTGAAAAGCTGAAGGATGGAGCAGAAGAAGCAAAGGTGAATCCAAATCAGGAAACCTACAATATGCTTGCTGCGCCAGTAAAGCTGGCAAATGAAAGCTTCAGCTCAGTTCCGAACTACGGAACAGGATTTGCACCATATTTCTTATCTCTTGGCTTATTTGTCGGTGCGTTGCTGCTTTCGATCGTATTCCCATTAAGGGAACCAGCCGGAGTTCCTTCAAGCGGTGCAAGCTGGTTCTTCAGCAAATTCAGCATCCTTGGCGGAATCGGCATATTACAGGCACTTGCAGCCGATGCAATCCTTCTTATGGGGCTGGGTCTTGATGTACAAAGCGTTCCTTTATTCGTGGTGTTCTCGATTATCACAAGTCTGACTTTTATTGCTTTAATCCAGTTCCTTGTGACGTTATTAGGAGATCCGGGGCGTTTTGTTGCAATCGTCATCCTGATTTTGCAGCTTACGACAAGCGCAGGAACTTTCCCATTGGAATTAATTCCAGGATTCCTTCAGAAGTTTAACGCATATTTGCCAATGACTTATTCAGTCCAAGGTTTCAAAGCTGTCATCTCAAGCGGGGATTTCAGTTTCATGTGGCAAAATGCAGGGATTTTAGCTGGGTTTATTTTATTCCTGGCAGCAGGAACAGCAATCTATTTCCATTGGATGTTCAAAAGAAAATTCACCATGCTAGTTGAGGAATAAAAAAGGAGAGGCTGACTCAAAAGGTTGAATAAATTCGACCTGAGAGTCGCCTCTTTTACTTTATATCCAGTTTATAGGATTGGATTTGATGGATTTATAAGACAAAGAGGGATATTCATTCCCTTAATTACCC
>NZ_JAMAUR010000007.1:0-169526 GCF_023714225.1 Mesobacillus sp. MER 48 | reverse complement strand
AAGATGAGATTTCCCATAGCGCAAGCTAGTAAGAACCCTGAAAGATGATCAGGTTGATAGGTCAGAGGTGGAAGCGCGGTGACGTGTGGAGCTGACTGATACTAATCGTTCGAGGACTTAACCAAATTGATCATTCGATTCTCTTGTATTCTTCTTACACATTATCTAGTTTTGAGGGAATAAAACCTCAAACCAAATAGTCTGGTGGCGATGGCGAGAAGGTCACACCCGTTCCCATACCGAACACGGAAGTTAAGCTTCTCAGCGCCGATGGTAGTTGGGGGTTTCCCCCTGTGAGAGTAGGACGCCGCCGGGCACTAAAAAGAACAGTCATAATGGCTGTTCTTTTTTTGTGTGAGAAATACTAACTCTGCAGAGAGAATCCTTACAGAATGGAAGGGGAAACTATGAAGCTGTTTGAACCCTGAGCATTCTCGAACAAAACCACAGAGCTAAAAAAATGGTCTGTACCTCAATTAACCTAAATATGCCGGGAAGCTCAAGCAATACAAGCGAGAAGCTTTACAGCGGCGATTGAACTCCAGTATCACATTCCGTCAAACTAGTATCAGATTCCACGAAAAACAAGACTGATTCCGCGAATTTCCCATGTAATTCCGCGGCCTGGAAAAAACTAGGATTTTTTCCAGTAAAACGTATGAAAAACAGCTTGTGACAATCACTAGAAAGACCGCACAATAAGGCTGTTTATCCCTGTCACATCTTTATTTTGTCGAATTAATGAAATCCCCCCTGAGATAATTAACAATCACAGAAATCTTCCGATATAACCTGAGTATTTAATGTTTCTATCGTTACAAACAATAAAGAGTCGGTTTACTTCAATGGGGGGAACAATTATTTTGAGGAGAAACAAGTCTGGTCTTAAATTGAAATTAGGGACAAAAATTAATTTAATCGTGTTGGGCACTGTGCTGGTGCTTTCTGTGATCATTGGTGTCATCGTGAACAGGGAAGTGACGATGGGGATCAAATCTTTTGCAGTGGAGAAAGCAAAGGGCGACCTGGCATTAAGTGAAGGGTATATCAACAATAAATTCCCTGGTGAGTGGGAAATTAAAAATGGAAAGCTGTATAAGGGAAACCAGGTTTTTAATGAAAACTTCGAGCTCGTTGACAAAATTGGCAAGGATACAGGAGATACAGTCACCATTTTTCAGGAAAACACCCGAATTGCCACAAACGTCATGCTGGATGGAAAGCGAGCTGTCGGAACGACTGTTTCAGAAGAGGTTGCTGAAGTAGTCCTGAAGCAGGGGAAGCCTTATTACGGTGAAGCTAATGTGGCGGGGCACTCGTATCAATCGGCTTATAAACCGATAATTGATCAGAATGGCAAGGCGATTGGAATTCTTTACGTTGGTGCTTCAGAAAAGATCATCGTTCAAATTCTGAGTTCTTTTATGACGAAATTTTTAATCCAGATTGCAATCGTATTAATCATCGCATTTATAGGAATCTATTGGTTTACACGAAATTTAAGAAGAAGGCTTAATGCCATATCGGCAGCCATGGTCAAGGCAGGAGCCGGGGACTTCACAGCTGTTGTCGAAGACCGGAGTGGAGATGAGCTTAGTGACCTTGCGGATAGCTATAATCACATGAAAGAAAACTTGAGCACTATGTTGCATGATGTGCTTGAAACTTCAGAACAGGTTGCCGCTTCGTCTGAACAGCTGACTGCAGGTGCTGAACAGACAAGCAGGGCGACCGAGCAAATAACAGAAGCGATCCAGCAGGTTGCCAGCGGTTCTGACACACAAACACAAGGGGTAGAAGAGAGTGCAAGGGCGTTGGAGGAACTGGCAAGGGGAGTGGCAGAGATTGCGGAAACTTCCTCATTGATTGCTGAGTCAAGTTCAGAAGCAAGTGACCATGCCAAACAGGGTGGGGCGTTTGTCGAGGAAACTGCAAGTCAAATGAATATGATCCATGCTTCTGTAGAAGAAACAGGAGAAGTTTTCAATCTGCTGAATGAAAGGTCCAGGGAAATCGACAATATCTCTAAGGTGATTACAGAGATTGCAGACCAGACCAATTTGCTCGCCTTGAATGCGGCCATTGAAGCAGCGAGGGCAGGGGAACATGGCAAAGGATTTGCCGTTGTTGCGGCAGAGGTCAGGAAGCTGGCTGAACAATCACAGAAATCCTCTTCCCAAATTTCCGATTTGATCGGACAGATACAAATGGATATGGAGCAGTCCAATGATTCGATTGAGACTGTAAAAAAAGAAGTATTAAGCGGCCTGGGAATTGTTGAAGGGACCCAAAAGAGCTTCCAGGAAATCCTTCATTCCATGGAAAATATGAGTGCGCGGATCGAAGAGATGGCAGCCACTGCGGAACAAATGTCTGCGAGCACAGAGGAAATCTCCGCAACCGTGAATGAGGTCTCGACGGTCTCAAAAGATTCTTCTGTCCATACTCAAAATGTCGCGGCTTCAGCTGAGGAACAATTAGCTTCCATGGAGGAAATAACAGCATCAGCCAATAACTTGTCTACAATGGCAGAAACGTTAAAAGATACAGTTAGCCGATTTAAAATATAATGGAGAACCATCAAGCCCTTCCTGGAACGGATGCTGGCCTGATGGTTTTTTTATGGCTTGTTCATTGCCGTGTCAATTGTGGAAAAGATTTATAAAAATAATTTTCAAATAGTTTCAAATGCTGTGCTTGAGGAAACCTTAAAATAAGAAATCTTTTCTCTCGTTATTCTGCAAGTTGCTTTACAAGTGATTTGATTAATGCGAACATTAAGGCTTATTAGATGAGATGTCTGGAGGGGTTATTGAATGCTGGAGAATAGTTTTGTCATGGTTGCCATCATCTTAATCATCAATATTGTGTATGTGTCTTTTTTTACAATCAGGATGATCCTGACGTTGAAGGGTCAGCGTTATCTGGCTGCAGGTCTGAGCATGATCGAAGTAGTGATTTATGTAGTCGGACTCGGGCTGGTACTTGAGAATTTGAATCAGATTCAGAACCTGGTTGCCTATGCTGTGGGCTATGGTATTGGTGTCATCGTTGGGATGAAAATTGAAGAGAAGCTGGCGCTTGGATATATTACGATAAATGTCATTACAAAGGAATATGATCGAGATCTTCCTAAGGCATTACGGGATCAGGGGTATGGTGTGACAGACTGGGCCGCTCACGGGCTTGAGGGTAACCGGATGGCTATGCAGATTCTGACTCCGAGGAAATATGAATTAAAGCTGTACCAGACGATCAAGGAGCTTGACCCGAAAGCATTTATCATTGCATATGAACCGAAAGCGATTCATGGCGGTTTCTGGGTAAAATCAGTTCGGAAAGGAAAGCTGTTCTCATGAGCAAGGTTAGAAAGAAACAGATGTATGAAGTCGGCGAGCATGAATCAATCGATGATTGCCTAAATAGAATGAAAAAGGACGGATTTGCCCCTGTCCGCAGGATGGAAAAGCCGATTTTCAAGGAAGTTGAGAAGAATGGCTCGGTTGAATATGAGCCTGCTGGAAGGCAGATTATCTTTGAAGCAAAGCTGATTGAAAGCTAAAGTGCGTTAGTTATTTAAAGTCCTAAACACGAACGATTTAAAATGGAAATTATTTAACGTTCGATTATTGATTGACAAAAAGTCTAAATGGTTGTTAAGATGTAGTTGTCGAAAGTGAAATCAGTTACTCCCTCGTATAATAATGGGGATATGGCCCATGAGTCTCTACCCGGTAACCGTAAATCGCCGGACTATGAGGGAAAGTAGTTTTTTAAAGTGAAGGGAAAAGAAATCACATTTACTTGTGGGTTTCTTTGCGTTTGCACCCGGACGGACTACTTTCTCTTCTATCAGAGGAAGCAGTCTATCCGGGTTTTTTGTTTTTAAAACTCCAAAGGGAGGTTTAGGTATATGACCGTTGCAGTTATTATGGGGAGCAAGTCGGATTGGGAAACGATGAAGCATGCGTGTGACATGCTGGATCGCTTAGAGATTTCTTATATAAAGAAGGTAGTTTCCGCTCATCGGACACCGGATTTAATGTTTGAGTTTGCCGAAAATGCTAGAAATGAAGGAATTAAAGTCATCATCGCCGGAGCGGGCGGAGCAGCTCATTTGCCGGGGATGGTTGCAGCGAAAACGACGCTTCCGGTTATCGGCGTGCCTGTACAGTCGAGAGCGCTCAACGGCTTGGATTCATTGTTATCGATTGTCCAGATGCCTGGCGGCGTACCGGTTGCGACGGTGGCGATCGGAAAAGCTGGGGCAACGAACGCAGGATTGCTCGCTGCTCAGATTTTAGGTGCATTTGATGGTAAAGTAGCAGAAATGCTGGCGCGATTACGAGAAGAAACAAAAATCTCAGTGATGGAAAGCAGTGATGAGCTTGTCTAAATTGATTTTACCAGGAGAGACGATCGGAATCATTGGCGGCGGGCAGCTTGGCAAGATGATGGCACTGTCAGCAAAAGCGATGGGTTTCAGGGTGATTGTGCTTGACCCGACAGAGGATTGCCCGTGCGGCCAGGTCACTGACGAGCAGATTGTCGGCAGTTATGATGATCTTGAAAAAATAAAGCAGCTATCTGAACAAAGTGATGTGATCACGTACGAGTTTGAGAACATTGATGCGGATGCTCTTGAATGGTTAAATAAATACGCCTATGTGCCACAGGGGACCGAATTGCTTCGGGTCACTCAGGACAGGATAGAAGAGAAGCGCCATATCGAGGCAGCCGGGGTGAGAGTGGCCCCATATGTGGCAGTGACCAGCGTGGAAGATATCAGGAATGGTGTTGAGGAGCTAGGTTTGCCGGCAGTATTGAAGACGGCACGGGGCGGTTATGATGGCAAAGGACAGCTGGTCATCAGGTCTGTTGAAGACATCCCTTTGGCGGAAACATTGGTCAGCCAGGGCTCGTGTGTACTGGAAAAATGGATTCCGTTTGAAAAAGAAATCTCTGTGATCATTACCCGCGGGACGAATGGTGAGACTGCTGTTTTTCCAGTCGGGGAAAATATCCATAAGGAAAATATCCTGCATCAAACCATTGTGCCGGCGAGAATCAGCTTGCAGGCTGAAGCAAAGGCAATAGGAGCTGCAAAGCAGATTGCCGAGGCGTTAGGTTTAATCGGGACGCTGGCGGTCGAGATGTTTTTAGGAGCGAATGATGAGCTTTACATAAATGAACTGGCACCGCGGCCGCATAACTCGGGACATTATACAATCGAGGCCTGCGAGACATCGCAGTTTGAGCAGCATGTCAGGGCAGTCTGTGGCTGGCCACTGGGCAGCACGAACTTGCTTAAGGCTGTTGTGATGGTGAATATCCTGGGTGAGCACCAGCAGCCATTGCTGGATAAAATCGCTGAAGTGCAGGATTGGAAGATTCACTTATATGGCAAAAAAGAAGCAAAGCATAAGCGGAAAATGGGGCATGTGACCCTTTTACGAGAGACAGTAGAGAGGGCGCTGGAGGAAGCAGAGCAAAGCGGCATCTGGGAAGGCGCAGCAGAAATGATCGGAGGACAAAAGAAATGATAGATCGTTATACAAGACCGGAAATGGGAGCAATCTGGACGGAGGAGAATCGCTTCAAAGCGTGGCTTGAGGTCGAGATCCTCGCATGTGAAGCATGGGCAGAGCTTGGCGAGATTCCTAAAGAAGATGTGAAGAAGCTCAGGGAAAATGCTTCATTTGATATTAACCGGATCAAGGAAATCGAGGAAGAGACACGCCATGATGTCGTTGCTTTTACAAGAGCAGTATCTGAAACGCTTGGAGAGGAACGTAAATGGGTGCATTATGGCCTGACTTCGACGGATGTGGTCGATACAGCATTATCGTATGTGCTTAAACAGGCGAATGCGATTTTGCTGAAGGATATTGAGAACTTTGTTGAGATTTTGGCGAATAAGGCTAAAGAACATAAATACACAGTGATGATGGGACGTACGCATGGTGTCCATGCTGAACCGACGACTTTTGGCTTGAAGCTGGCGCTATGGCTTGAGGAAATGAAGCGCAATCTTGAGCGATTCAAAATGGCTTCCAGCGACGTAGAATTCGGCAAGATTTCCGGTGCGGTTGGAACGTACGCGAATATCGATCCATTCGTTGAATCGTATGTCTGTGAAAAATTAGGACTGCAGCCGGCACCGATTTCCACTCAAACCTTGCAGCGGGACCGCCATGCGTTCTATATGGGGACACTTGCGTTAATTGCGACTTCCATTGAAAAATTCGCGGTGGAGATCCGCGGCTTGCAAAAAAGCGAAACTCGTGAAGTTGAGGAGTTCTTTGCGAAAGGACAGAAGGGTTCATCGGCGATGCCGCATAAGCGCAACCCGATTGGCTCTGAAAACATGACTGGGATGGCGAGGGTCATCCGCGGATACATGACAACAGCCTATGAGAATGTGCCACTGTGGCATGAGCGCGATATCTCACATTCATCTGCTGAGAGAATTATTTTACCCGACGCAACGATTGCTTTGAATTATATGCTGAATCGCTTTGGAAATATCGTCAAGAACCTGACGGTGTATCCGGAGAACATGAAGCGTAATATGGATCGGACACTTGGCTTGATTTACTCCCAGCGTGTGCTGCTTGCTTTGATCGACAAAGGGATGTCGCGTGAAGAAGCATATGATACGGTCCAGCCTCGCGCGATGGAAGCATGGGAAAAGCAGGTGCAGTTCCGCAGCCTGATCGAACAGGATGAAAAGATTGCCGGACTGCTGAGTGAAGCAGAAATCGATGACTGCTTTGATTACAACTACCATATCAAGCATGTGGATATGATTTTTGAAAGACTGGGACTTTAATACAAAAGGGCAAGGTTTCTTGCCCTTCTTTTATCTCTAGGAGACTGAAGATTGCCAATTATCTCAATCGGAGGGCGTTGAAATGGAAGAGCTGTTATACGAAGGGAAAGCGAAGCGGATTTACGCGACAGATCAAGAGGATGTAGTAAGGGTTCAATACAAGGATTCTGCGACGGCATTTAATGGCGAGAAAAAGGCAGAGATTGTCGGCAAGGGCAGGCTGAATAACGAGATTACGAGTCTATTATTCTCAAAGCTTGGCAAAGCTGGTATCCAATCGCATTTTATCGAGAAAATTTCCGAGAATGAGCAGCTGGTGAAGCGTGTACAGATCATCCCGCTCGAAGTGGTTGTCAGGAATTTCGCTGCGGGCAGTTTTTCAAAGCGCCTTGGCATTGAGGAAGGCAACAAGCTTTCAAGGCCAATCGTCGAGTTTTACCTGAAGGATGATGCGCTAGGCGACCCGCTGATTACCGATGAACATATTGATGTGCTGAATTTGGCAGCTGCAGAAGAAGTGGCTGAACTGAAGGCAGCGGCTTTGAAAATTAATGAAGTGCTTGGCGGATTTTTCGCTGAAATAGGTGTGAGATTAATAGATTTTAAGCTAGAGTTCGGCAAGGATACTGACGGGAAGATCCTGCTGGCGGATGAGATTTCGCCTGATACATGCCGCCTCTGGGATATGGAGACGCAACAAAAGCTAGACAAAGATGTGTTCCGCCGCGACTTAGGAAATCTTACTGATGCTTATGAAACCATTTTAACGAGATTGGGAGGACAATTGCATGTATAAAGTGAAGGTGTATGTCACGTTAAGGGAAAGTGTTTTGGATCCACAGGGGACGGCTGTTAAAAAATCGCTTGCGACTCATGGTTACGAAGGCATCCAGGATGTCCGAATCGGCAAGTATATGGAACTTACTTTGGATGAGAGTGTAAAGGATGTTGACGGCGCTGTTAAGGAAATGTGCGAGCGCCTGCTGGCGAATCCGGTGATTGAGGATTACAGGTATGAAGTCGAGGAGGTTGTTGCACAGTGAAATTTGCGGTGATCGTTTTTCCGGGTTCAAACTGTGACATCGACATGTACCATGCGGTAAAAGATGAGCTTGGCGAAGAAGCAGAATATGTCTGGCATGATGCTGAAAGCCTTGAAGACTATGATGCTGTGCTTTTGCCTGGCGGTTTCTCATATGGAGATTACTTGAGATCAGGCGCGATTGCGCAGTTCAGCAATGTGATGAAGGAAGTTGTCAAAGCGGCCGAAGCCGGAAAGCCTGTACTTGGCGTCTGCAACGGATTTCAGATTTTGCTGGAAGCAGGCCTTCTTCCAGGTGCAATGCGCAGAAATGACAGCCTGAAGTTCATCTGCAAGCAGGTCGAGCTGAAGGTGGAGAATAACGAAACAATGTTTTCAGCTGGCTATGAAAAAGGCGAGATCATCACGGTTCCGGTTGCGCATGGTGAAGGCAATTATTATTGCGATGAAGAGACGCTGGCTAATTTGAAGGCAAACAATCAAATCGTGTTCACATACGAAGGCGAGAACCCGAACGGAAGCCTTGGGAATATTGCCGGGATCATCAATGAACGAGGAAACGTCCTCGGGATGATGCCGCATCCGGAGCGTGCAGTCGATGAGCTGCTTGGCGGCGCGGACGGCCTGAAGCTTTTCAAATCAATCGTCAAACAATGGAGGGAAGCAAATGCGGTTAATGCTTGAACCAAGCCCAGAGCAAATTAAACAGGAAAAAATCTATCGTGAAATGGGACTTTCAGACAGCGAGTTTGCTTCTGCCGAACAGATCCTTGGACGTACTCCTAACTATACAGAGACTGGCTTGTTCTCGGTTATGTGGTCAGAGCATTGCAGCTACAAGAACTCCAAGCCTGTCCTGAAAAAGTTCCCTGTCACAGGTGAACGCGTGCTTCAAGGACCGGGCGAGGGTGCAGGGATCGTGGATATTGGGGATGGCCAGGCGGTCGTTTTCAAAATCGAGAGCCATAATCACCCTTCAGCAATCGAGCCATACCAGGGTGCTGCTACGGGTGTTGGCGGAATCATCCGCGATGTATTTTCGATGGGAGCAAGGCCAATTGCATTATTGAATTCCCTCCGTTTTGGCGAGTTAGAATCGCCACGGGTGAAATATTTGTTTGAACAAGTTGTTGCCGGTATTGCCGGTTACGGGAACTGCATCGGCATTCCGACGGTTGGCGGCGAGGTTCAGTTTGATGGTGCTTATGAGGGAAATCCGCTTGTTAACGCAATGTGCGTCGGTTTGATCAACCATGAGGACATTAAAAAAGGCCAGGCGCATGGCGTTGGAAATACCGTCATGTACGTTGGCGCTAAGACTGGCCGTGACGGAATCCACGGTGCGACATTCGCGTCCGAGGAATTGAATGAGGCGTCAGAAGAAAAGCGTCCTGCCGTACAGGTCGGGGATCCATTCATGGAAAAATTGCTGTTGGAAGCTTGCCTTGAGCTTGTGAAAAATGACGCGCTTGTCGGCATCCAGGACATGGGCGCAGCCGGATTGACAAGTTCTTCTGCTGAGATGGCGAGCAAGGCGGGCTCTGGGATCGAGATGAATCTTGACCTTGTGCCTCAGCGTGAAACAGGCATGACAGCTTATGAAATGATGCTGTCAGAGTCCCAGGAGCGTATGCTGATCGTCGTGGAAAAAGGCCGCGAGCAGGAAATCATCGATCTTTTTTCAAAGTATGAGCTTGAAGCCGTTGCAATCGGAAAAGTAACGGATGACAAGATGCTTCGCCTTTTACATAAAGGGGAAGTGGTTGCGGATGTTCCGGCAGATGCACTGGCTGAAGAGGCGCCTGTCTATTACAAGCCTTCCAGCGAACCTGCGTATTTCCGTGAGTTCCAGGCAATGGACAACAAAATTCCTAATGTAGAAAACTATGAAACTACTCTTTTGCAGCTGCTTCAGCAGCCGACCATTGCAAGCAAAGAGTGGGTTTATGATCAGTATGACCATATGGTACGCACAAGTACGGTCGTTTCGCCTGGGTCTGATGCTGCTGTCGTCAGAATCCGCGGTACGGAAAAAGGTCTGGCGATGACGACGGACTGTAACTCTCGGTATATCTATCTTGATCCGGAAACGGGCGGGAAGATTGCTGTTGCGGAAGCGGCGCGCAACATCGTCTGCTCTGGCGGCGAGCCCTTGGCGATCACGGATTGCCTGAATTTCGGAAATCCGGAGAAGCCAGAGATTTTCTGGCAGTTTGAAAAAGCGGTCGATGGCATGAGTGAAGCGTGCCGGACATTAAGCACGCCTGTCATCGGCGGAAACGTGAGTTTGTATAACGAAACGAATGGAACAGCTGTCTATCCGACACCAGTGGTCGGCATGGTTGGTCTGGTTGAAAATTTAAAGCATGTAACGACTCAGCATTTTAAAAATGCCGGCGATTTGATTTATTTGTTGGGAGACACGAAGGACGAGTTTGGAGGCAGTGAGCTGCAGAAGCTTGTATATGGCAAGATTTTCGGCAAGGCGCCTGAGCTAGATTTGGAAGTGGAAGCTAGCTATCAAGCGCAAATTTTAACAGTGATTAAAAATGACCTTGTTGCCTCTGCTCATGATGTTGCCGAGGGCGGCGCAGCGGTTGCACTTGCTGAATCCGTAATCGGAAGCAAGGGGCTCGGAGCAGCAGTTGAGCTCGAAGGCAACGCAGTATCAGCATTGTTCAGCGAATCGCAATCCCGCTTCATTTTATCGGTAAAACCTGAGAACCAAATTGAGTTTGAAAGTTTAACAGACGCAGTGCTGATCGGGAAAGTCGTTGAAACGCCAGTCTTAAAAGTTGATGTCAACGGTGAGAATGTGATCAATCAAGATGCAGAGGGGCTGAAAAAGGCCTGGAAAGGAGCCATCCCATGCTTGCTGAATTAAAAGGCTTGAATGAGGAATGCGGCGTTTTTGGTATCTGGGGACATCCAGAAGCAGCACAAATTACTTACTACGGCCTCCATAGCCTGCAGCATCGCGGCCAGGAAGGCACAGGCATCGTTGTCAGTGACGGCAAGCACCTTAAGGGCCGGAAAGGCGAAGGTCTTGTTACGGAAATTTTTACAGCAGATGCCATGGAAGATCTACAGGGTGTCGGCGCCATCGGCCATGTGCGCTATGCGACTGCAGGAGGAGGCGGCTACGAGAATGTTCAGCCGCTGCTGTTCCAATCACAGAGCGGCGGCCTGGCCCTTGCACATAACGGCAATCTTGTTAATGCCGATGCGTTAAGGAATCAGCTTGAGGCACAGGGCAGCATCTTCCAGACAAGCTCAGACACTGAGGTGCTGGCACATTTAATCAAGCGCGGCGGCTTCAGCCAGCTGAGGGATCGTGTGAAAAATGCCTTGCCAATGCTGAAGGGTGCTTACGCCTTTTTAATCATGACCGAGACAGAATTCATGGTGGCGCTGGACCCGCATGGGCTGCGACCTTTGTCATTGGGCAGACTTGGCGATGCGTATGTGGTTGCGTCTGAGACTTGTGCATTCGATATCGTCGGGGCAGAGTTTATCAGGGACATCCTTCCTGGAGAGCTGCTCGTGATCGATGCAGATGGCCTTCATTCCGAGATGTATTCAATGAGCTCCTCAACGGCAATCTGCACGATGGAATATATTTATTTTTCCCGCCCAGACAGCAATATTCACGGCATCAACGTCCATGCGGCCCGCAAGAATCTCGGCAAGCAGCTGGCAAAAGAAGTACCGATTGAGGCTGATGTTGTCACAGGTGTACCTGATTCAAGTATTTCTGCGGCCATCGGCTATGCGGAGGAATCAGGCATTCCGTACGAAATGGGCTTGATCAAGAACCGTTATGTCGGCCGGACATTCATCCAGCCTTCCCAAAGCTTAAGGGAGCAGGGTGTGAAAATGAAGCTTTCGCCGGTGCGCGGTATTGTTGAAGGCAAGCGTGTCATTATGGTGGATGACTCGATCGTGCGCGGCACAACAAGCCGCCGGATTGTGAAAATGCTTAAGGATGCCGGTGCCACTGAGGTCCATGTCGTCATCAGCTCGCCGCCAATCCAGAACCCGTGCTTTTACGGGATCGATACATCTACTCGCGAAGAGCTGATTGCTTCTGAACATTCCGTCGAAGAGATTCGTGAGTTGATTGGCGCTGACTCGCTGACGTTTTTAAGTGTCGAGGGCATGCTGGAGGCAATCGGACGCAATGAACCTGGCGAAACGCGAGGCCAGTGCCTGGCATGTTTTACAGGTAAGTATCCGACGGAAATCTATCCGCAGGCAGTACCTGCCGGGCAGAAGTGCTGATGGGTTTCACCAAAATTAGGATGAAGGTGCAATTATATCAGGTTAACGCGCAATTATGCGATAGAACTGTGCAATTATAGTTTCTGTTGGTGCAATTAACCTGAATGATCGTGCAATTATGAGTTCCATTCGTGCAATTAACTCGAATGACCGTCAATAGAAGGCTACTATTCGTAGAATTCTCCTGTAGTCTGGCGATGGAAAACATGGTTGAGAAGAAATGTAGAAGTTGAATACTAGAAAAACAGCCAAATCGGAGGTAGTGAACATGGCAAATGCGTATAAGCAGGCAGGTGTGGATATAGAGGCCGGGTATGAAGCGGTCGAACGGATCAAAAAGCATGTGAATCGGACGGTCAGGCCGGGTGTGTTCGGGGCGCTGGGCGGATTCGGGGGGATGTTCGACCTTTCCAGTCTCGGACTGAAAGAACCGGTACTCGTTTCAGGTACGGATGGTGTCGGCACGAAGCTGATGCTGGCTTTCATGATGGACCGCCATGATACAATTGGCCTTGATGCGGTCGCGATGTGCGTGAACGACATCGTTGTCCAGGGAGCAGAACCACTCTACTTCCTTGATTACATTGCTTGCGGCAAAGCCCAGCCTGAGAAAATCGAAGCGATTGTCAAAGGAATTGCCGATGGCTGCGAGCAGGCAGGCTGCGCCCTCGTAGGCGGGGAAACTGCGGAAATGCCGGGAATGTACTCTCCGGAAGAATACGATTTGGCTGGTTTTTCGGTGGGGGCCTGTGAAAAAGCTGATATCATTACAGGCCAGCAAATCAAGGAAGGCGACGTGCTGATCGGGCTGGCTTCAAGCGGGATTCACAGCAATGGATACTCGCTTGTTCGCAAAGTGTTTCTTGAGCAGGCCGGCTGGAAGCTTGACCGACATGTGGAGGAGTTCGGCTGTACACTTGGTGAAGAGCTGCTGAAGCCGACCCGCATTTATGTAAAATCAGTACTTGCCGCTATGAAGCAATTCGAACTTAAAGGGCTTGCCCACGTCACAGGAGGCGGCTTTATTGAAAACATCCCGAGGATGCTGCCGGAAGGACTTGGCGCTCAGATAGAAGAAGGCAGCTGGGAAATACCTCAGGTGTTCCTGACACTGGAATCATTAGCCCAACTCGACCGCCAGGACATGTATAATACTTTTAATATGGGTATTGGCATGGTAGTGGCTGTTGATCCGAAAATCGCACCAAAACTTGTTGAGTTTTTCAACGAAAATGGTGAGCGTGCTTCGGTGATTGGGACAGTCACTGTTTCTGAAGGAATCCAGATAAAAACGGCTGGTGAAGCAGTATGAAGAAAATCGCGGTGTTTGCATCTGGAAGCGGGAGCAATTTCCAGGCGATTGCGGTTGCTGCCCAGTCTGGAAGCCTGAATGCTGAAATCAGCCTGCTTGTATGCGACAAGCCGGGTGCGTTTGCAGTTGACCGTGCTGAAATGCTGGGGATTCCTGCCCTGGTCATCAGCCCGAAGAGTTATCCATTCAAGGAAGCATATGAGGAAGAAATTTTACAAAAACTAACCAGCCTGGAGGTAGACCTGATCGTTCTTGCAGGCTATATGCGCCTGATTGGGCCGACATTGCTGAATGCGTACGAAGGAAAAATCATCAATATCCACCCGTCGCTGCTGCCTGCCTTTCCCGGAAAGGATGCAATCGGCCAGGCGCTGGCAGCGGGAGTCAAGACAACGGGAGTGACGATTCACTATGTTGATGAAGGGATGGATACAGGCCCGGTCATTGCAAGTGCGGCAGTGAACATCATCGCTGGTGAGACACACGAGTCACTCCAGAAGAAAATACAGCGGATCGAACACAGCTTATATCCAGAAGTTCTGGAGGAGCTGCTGAACGGAAAAGAGGAGGCAGTACAATGGGAAAAAAGCGTGCACTGATCAGTGTTTCGAATAAAGAAGGAATTGTTGAATTAGCAAAGGAGCTTGTTGAGCTTGGATTTGAAATCATCTCGACCGGCGGTACGAAGAATGCCTTGAAAGAAGGCGGAGTTCCTGTCATCGGCATCAGCGACGTAACCGGATTCCCTGAAATCCTTGAAGGGCGCGTCAAGACGCTCCATCCAAAAATACATGGCGGATTGCTGGCAAAGTATGATGATCCCTCCCATCAGGCTCAGCTGTCTGAGAATGAAATTGGAAAAATCGAACTTGTCTGCGTCAACTTGTATCCTTTCAAAGAAACCATTTCAAAGCCAGACGTGACACCGGAAGATGCGATCGAGAATATCGATATTGGCGGTCCGGCTATGCTGCGCGCCTCAGCGAAAAACCATCAATACATAACCGTGCTCGTCGATCCTGCCGACTACCAGCAGGTGATCGAAGAATACAAAAATAACAATGAAACCACTCTGGAAACCCGCCGCACCCTTGCAGCGAAGGTGTTCCGCCATACGGCAGCCTACGATGCGCTGATTGCAGAATACATGACGAATCTCGCAGGCGTGGAACAGCCGGAAAAAATGACGGTTACTTACGAGTTGAAGCAAAGCCTTCGATATGGCGAGAACCCACATCAGAAAGCTGCTTTTTATCAGAAGCCGCTTGGTTCAGCATTTTCGGTTGCGGCTGCTGCACAGCTTCATGGGAAAGAGCTGTCTTACAATAATATCAATGATGCCAATGCGGCTTTGCAGATTGTAAAAGAATTCTCTGAGCCTGCTGCGGTTGCCGTCAAGCATATGAACCCATGTGGTGTCGGCACTGGAAAAGATGTTTTTGATGCTTTTGGAAAAGCGTTTGAAGCGGATCCTGTCTCAATCTTTGGAGGCATCATCGCGCTGAATCGCGAGGTCGATGGAGAGACGGCACGCAAGCTGTATGAAATCTTCCTGGAAATCATCATTGCGCCTTCTTTTAGCGACGAAGCTCTTGAGATTTTAACAGCTAAGAAGAATCTGCGCTTGTTGAAGGTTGGATTTGATGGGAATGAAGCCAGGGAAAATACCCTTTCCTCGATCGAGGGCGGCTTGCTTGTCCAGGAGCAGGATGCATTTGGATTCGAAGACGCTGAAATTTCTGTGCCGACGAAACGCGAACCGACGGATGCTGAGTGGGAAGCGCTGAAACTGGGCTGGAAGGTTGTTAAGCATGTTAAATCCAACGCAATAGTCGTAACCGATAAGGATATGACACTGGGGATCGGTGCCGGGCAGATGAACCGTGTCGGAGCTGCGAAAATCGCCCTTGAACAGGCTGGTTCAAAAGCGGAGGGAGCGGCGCTTGCATCTGATGCGTTCTTCCCGATGGATGACACTGTCGAAGCGGCGGCAAAAGCAGGGATCACCGCCATCATTCAGCCGGGTGGATCAGTCCGTGACGAGGATTCAATTAAAAAGGCGGATGAATACGGTATTGCGATGGTATTTACCGGAGTAAGACATTTCAGGCATTAATTTTGTGTGAATTGACAGGATGCAGGTCAGAAAAAAGCAGTTCTGAAATTAACGGGGGTGCGTGTTATGAAGGTTCTGGTGGTTGGCAAAGGCGGCCGGGAGCATGCGATTTGCAAGAAGGTCAGTGAGAGTCCGCTGGTTACAGAGGTTTTAGTGGCCCCGGGCAATCCGGGTATGGAGGATTGCGCGAAATTGGTCTCGATAAATGAAATGGATACAGAGGGTCTTGTTTCATTTGCGAAGGAGCAGCAAATCGGGCTGACAATCATCGGTCCGGAGGTTCCCTTGCTGGAAGGGCTGGCTGATATTTTCATTGAAGAGGGACTCAAAGTTTTTGGTCCCCGAAAAGCAGCAGCGATCATCGAGGGCAGCAAATCGTTTGCAAAGGACTTGATGAAAAAGTACGGCATTCCTACTGCTGCTTACGAGACATTCACGGACTATGCCGAGGCAAGGGATTATCTTGCGAAGGTAGGAGCTCCGATTGTCATCAAAGCGGACGGACTGGCAGCGGGAAAAGGCGTCGTTGTCGCGATGACGATGCAGCAAGCGGAACAGGCGCTGCAGGAAATGTTGCTAGACGGCAAATTTGGCGAAGCCTCCGCAAGCGTGGTCATGGAGCAATTTTTACCTGGGGAAGAGTTTTCGCTGATGGCGTTCGTGAACGGAGAAACTGTGATCCCGCTTGAAATCGCCCAGGACCATAAGCGTGCATTCGATGGCGACAAGGGGCCTAACACCGGCGGGATGGGAGCGTACTCCCCGGTGCCGCATATCAAAAAGGATTCGATCGAAGAAGCAGTGCAGAAAATCCTCATTCCTGCAGCAATCGCAATGGAAATGGAAGGCCGGAGCTTTACAGGTATTCTGTATGCCGGGCTGATAGAGACGGCAGAAGGTCCAAAAGTGATTGAATTCAATGCAAGATTCGGCGACCCGGAAACACAGGTGATCCTGCCGAGGATGAAATCGGATTTGGTCGAGGTGATCCTCGAACTGCTTGAAGGGTGCAAACCTGAAATTGAATGGCATAAGGAAGCGATGGTCGGCGTAGTGGTCGCGGCCAATGGCTATCCGGAGGAGTATGGAAAAGGGGCTGAACTCAAAGGCATTGAGAGCATGTCAGATGTTTTCCATGCAGGCACGGCGAAAAACGTCCAGGGTAAGTTCGTGACAAACGGCGGCAGGGTGCTGCTTGTCGGTGCAAAAGCGGACTCGCTAAAGGAAGCGCAGCAAAAAGTATATGCTGAGCTCGAAAAGCTGGACTGCCCGGAAACCTTTTATCGCAAGGATATCGGCAGCAGAGCTATCGGGCACGTCTCTTGCTAGAACCCTTCATATAGACAAGAAGCAGGGCAATGATGCTTCCGATCAGTGCAATCCAGACGAAGCTGACGTCCATGATATATTCCCAAAACATTGAATCATCTCCTTTTTGGAAGCCCCCGGGTCTGGGGGCTTTATTTTATTGCTTTGAACCATACAACAATCAACTAGGGTTATACTGGATCCATCCCTCAGAGTCCTCATCCTCAGAATTCTTTTGCTCCATCATGTCCTGGCCTTTTTCATAGGCAGCAGTGAGCGGACAGTAGCGGACGATTCCTTCCCCGACTTTCATCGCGCCAAGCATCGCAATGAAAAGGTAGGAATCCTTCCAAGGACGCTTCACCATTTTGGAAGTCGACCATGCCAGGATCGTCAACCCCGCCGTAATTCTCACAAGTGCATTGATGATACCGATATTCGGACGCACCTTCATTTTCCATCGCTCCTTTATACAGCTATTTACAATAATTTTGAAATTCTTTAATGCGTTAAACAGTGAAATATGTTACGATAGTACAATAATGTAAGGGCTTTCTTTTTGATTTTTTAACATATAGAAAAGGGGAACATGGTATGGAACAACGTTACCGATGGAAAAACAAACAATTGCGCAACCATGCTGCTGTTTTGGACGGCACCCTTTCACCGACGATCTTATTGAAAAATGCAACGTATTTGAACCAGACATTCCGCAAGTGGATGACTGCGAACATATGGATTTACAATGACAGGATTGTGTATGTTGGTGAAAACCTGCCGGAAAACACGAAGCGGTGCGAAATAGTGGATTGCGCTGGAATGAAACTGGTGCCAGGTTATATTGAACCTCACGCCCACCCATTTCAACTTTATAATCCCCATTCTTTCGCTGCCTATGCATCACAGACGGGGACGACCACACTGATCAATGATAATATGGTGCTTGCTTTACAATTGGGTAAAAAGAAAGCGTTTTCCTTTATAAATGAACTGAATGACAACCCGGTCACCATGTACTGGTGGAGCCGTTTTGACGCTCAGACAGAAATCCAGCATGAGGAGGAGGTATTCTCCAACAGCAATGTCAGGTCATGGCTTGAGCATGAGAATGTTGTCCAGGGCGGCGAGTTGACTTGCTGGCCGAAGCTGATGAATGGCGATGACATGATCCTTCACTGGATGCAGGAAACGAAGCGGATGCACAAGAAAATCGAAGGGCATTTCCCGGGTGCATCAGAGAAAACGCTGGCAAAAATGATGCTGTTCGGCGCGGATTGCGACCATGAGGCGATGACAGGCGAGGAAGTCAGAAGGAGGTTGATGCAGGGATATATGGTTTCGCTGCGGCATTCCTCAATCCGTCCTGATTTACCGAAGCTGCTTGATGAAATCCATGAGCTGGACATCGCAGTGTATGACCGGTTTATGATGACAACGGACGGGGCATCGACGGCGTTTTACGAAAATGGTGTCATCGATGAATTGATCCGGATTGCCATCGATCATGGCGTACCGGTTATTGATGCCTACAATATGGCGACAATCAATGTGGCGCGTTATTATAATTTCGAGCATCTGCACGGGAACATCGCCACCGGACGAATCGCGAATATCAATATCCTGAGCGATGAACTGAATCCGACACCTGTTTCGGTGCTGGCGAAGGGCCAGTGGGTGAAGCGCGACGGTGAGGCAATTGATGCAGCGAAAGAATTGAATTGGCCCGAGATGGGTTTCGCTCCGCTAGAAATGGACTGGGATTTAACGATGGACGATCTGCAGTTTTCAATGCCATTTGGAATCAAGATGGAGAATTCGGTGATCACGAAACCTTATTCCATCTCGATCGATGTGTCTGAAGATCAATTGTCCTCAAAACATGATGAATGTTTTTTCACTCTGATCGACCGCCATGGGAACTGGCGCATCAATACAGTCCTAAAGGGCTTCGCCACCGGTTTGCAGGGGCTTGCGAGCTCGTTCTCAAATACCGGTGACATCATTTTAATCGGTAAAGATAAACAGGATATGATGGCTGCTTTTAACAGGATGAAAGAGCTTGGAGGCGGAATTGTTGCCTGTGAAAATGGGGTTCCTGTCAGGGAAATCCCGCTGAGACTTCAGGGGATCATGTCGAGCCATCCTGTGACGGAGCTGATGGCGGAGGAAAAGCATTTGCTGGAATATCTGAAGGATAAGGGCTACAAATTTGCTGATCCGATCTATTCCCTGCTATTCTTCTCATCAACGCACTTGCCATACATCCGCATCACCCAGCAGGGCATCTATGACGTGATGAAAAAAACGGTACTCTTTCCAACGATAATGCGTTAAAATATAAAAGTGCATCTAGAGATAGACAGCCATGAATGAACTGGGTTCAAGGGGTGGCGAAAATGAGAAAAACATGGATCGCTGTGCTGGTTGCAGCAATCGTGCTTGCAGGCGGGTGCAGCAGTAAAGAGACAGAGAAAAAAGAAACAGTTAAAGAACATAAAGAAAAAGAAGTGGAAACTGTTGGCAAGGAAGCAGAAGAGTTTCAGTTCAAATTTCCGCTTACTGGAGTGGGCACCAAAGAAGAATCCTCAGATAGGGCAGTAGCAGTGGTTGTCAATAACCACCCGAAAGCAAGACCGCAATCTGGGCTTAATAAAGCAGACGTTGTTCACGAAGTTCTGGCTGAAGGCGACGTAACAAGATTCGTGGCGATTTTCCAGAGCGAGAAGCCTGAAAAGATTGGACCGGTCCGCAGTGCGCGTGAATACTTCATCGGGCTGGCATCCGGGTTTAACAGCTTCTTCGTCGCCCATGGATATAGTCCTGAAGCAAAGGAAATGCTTGAACACGGCGAAATTGATAACATCAACGGAATGCAATATGACGGAACATTGTTCAAGCGTGCTGATTTCCGTAAGGCACCTCATAATTCGTATATCACTTATAAGAATATCGTGAAGGGTGCGGAAATGAAAGGCTACGGAATGGACAAAGCTCCTGAACCTGCTGTATTCTTGAGCGGTGAGGAAGCCGATCAGCTGGAGGGAACTTCGGCGGAAGATTTCATGGTATCCTATGGTTCGCCGTCGTTCGATGTAATTTACGAGTATGATGCTGACAAGCAGAAATACCACCGTTTCAATGGAAGCGAAGAAACAGTGGATCTTGAATCGAAGGAATCTGTTCTGCTCGACAACATCCTTGTCGTGCAAATGAACCACAAGATCGTTGATGATGCCGGGCGCAGGGTAATCGACATGAATTCCGGCGGCAAGGGATATTTGTTCCAAAAAGGCAAAGTGAATGAGATACAATGGAAAAATGAGGCTGGCAGGATCGTCCCTTATAAGGATGGAGCAAAAGCTGGTTTCGTTCCCGGGAAAACATGGATCAACATTGTCCCATCAATCAGCGATGTCTCATTCGACTCTCAACAATAAAATTCTGAGTGAATTAAGGGGTAGAATATATGCAAATTGATAAATTAAGAGGCAAGGAACTAGACCAATTGTTCAAGGCGATTTTATCGCTGAAGGACCTTGATGAAGCGTACCGATTCTTCGATGACCTGGCAACGGTGAATGAAATCCAGTCACTCGCACAGCGTCTTGAAGTAGCCCGCATGCTTCGCGAAGGCAAGACCTACCATAAAATCGAAACAGAAACAGGCGCAAGCACGGCAACGATTTCCCGTGTCAAGCGCTGCCTGAACTATGGAAACGACGCCTACGAAATGGCGCTCGAAAGATTGAAAGAACAGGAAAATGCTGAAAAAGCGAATTAGTTTATGACATGGGACGGAACCAGATCTGGTTCTGTTCTTTTTTTTGGGCTGGCCGGTAAATTGGTAAAAACTACGGATAATTCCCAATTCGCTATAAAAATGAAAAAGTCGCTATATAAATGAACTTTTCGCTATAAAAATCAGAAAGTCGCTATAAAAATGGATTTTTCGCTATATAAAAGAAATTGTCGCTAAATAAAATGGGAAAAAACCAGGTTATTTTCCAGTTCGCCAATAAAATCTGATTATCGCCAAAAAAGCAGGTATTTTCGCCAAAAAAATGAAAAATCGCCAAAAAACAGGGTGAAATTCCCAATAAATATCTATAATCGCCAAAAAACCAGGTTACCCGCTATTTTAAAAGGGTAGGGGGTAGGTAAAATATAAACTTTGGAGTGAGTTGATGGGGGCAAGCTTGACGGTCATTGCGATTGTGATTATTTATTTAGGTATTATGATCATGATTGGGTACATATCTTCGAAAAAAATCAATGATAATGAGGACTTTTTGGTTGCGGGCCGTAAGATGGGTCCGTGGCTGCTGGCGGGAAGCCTTGCAGCGACTGAGGTTGGCGGCGGGTCGTCACTCGGGGTGGTTGAAAAAGCGTATGGAGATTGGGGGCTGTCGGCAGTCTGGTATGTCATCACAATGGCGATTGCCTTCGTCGTGCTGGCGTTCCTCGCGCCTATGCTGCGGGAAGCTGCTGTAAAAACGGTACCTGAATACTTTCGCAGGCGGTACGGGAAAGCGAATTCACTGGTAACATCCATTATCATGCTGCTGCCGATGGTCGGTCTGACGGCGGTTCAGTTCATCGCATCGGCGACGATCCTGTCAGTCATGACCGGCTGGAGCTACACTGTTTCTGTCATCATCGTCACCGTTGTTGTTACGTTATATAGTGTGATGGGCGGCATGTACAGTGTTGTTTACACCGATGTGGTCCAGTGGATCTTCATCATCGTCGGGATGGGGCTGATCATTCCATTCACGCTTCAGGCAGGCGGTGGTTTCGAGCAAGTGACGGCCAATATACCGGATGCGAAGTGGAGTCTCGTGGATGGTGCTGGCTGGGGGACGATTCTTGCACTGGTCGTTATGTATATCGCTTCCTTCACGGTTGGCCAGGAGGCGGTCCAGCGCTATTATTCCGCCAAGGACGGCAAGGCAGCGAAGCAAGCTTCCTATATTACTTCTTTCGTCTACGTGCTGTTCGCATTCATCCCTGCGATGATCGGTCTATTCATGTACGGAATGGTCGAGAACGGCCAGATTGACGGGGCGATGCTGATGGAAAGAGGTGCGCAGTACGCATTGCCAGTGTTGGCGATGGAGGTGCTGCCGGATGTCGTGACCGGTATCCTGTTCGCCGCACTGATTTCGGCGACGATGTCGAGCGCATCTAGTAATCTATTGGCGGCTGGATCCATTTTCACAAATGATATTTACCATCAATATATCAACAAGGATGCAGCGGATGGTAAGCTGTTAAAAATGGTCCGCTACACGATGTATGTGGTTTCCGGCTTCGCCTTGCTGACAGCAATCTGGAATGTTTCGGATATTATCACGCTATTAATGTTCTCTTTTACATTGAGAGCGGGAGGCGCGTTCATTCCTTATGTGCTCGGGCACGTCTGGGAAAAAGCGACCCCGGCAGGCAGCCTGGCGTCCTTGTTCCTTGGGAGTCTCGCAGTCTATCTTGGCGAAAAGGAGTTCATCAGCTTCTTCGGGCTTGATCCTATTTATCTCGCATTGGTTGTGAGCGGAATCAGTTTCTATGTTTTTTCAAAATTGTTCAAAGAGCAATACGAACACCGTGATTTGTAAAAAATTGCTGAAAGCGTTCCGGAAGGCGGGACGCTTTTTTGCGCATATTTAGGAGCATTCATCTATTTTTCGCTTTGAAAAAAGCCTGGCGTCAGCGCTTGCGGATTTCTCTCAAACAACCTTATGTTTCCTTTTTTATATACCGGCAACAAATGCTATAATGGTGGAATGGATAGATAGAATGGGGGCAATTCTGGGATGTACGATGTTCGCGAGTGGAGACATGTGTTCAAACTCGATCCAAATAAAGAGATCACTGATGAAGAATTAGAAAGAATTTGCGAGTCTGGAACCGACGCAATCCTGGTTGGGGGAACGGATGGAGTCACGCTAGAAGGCGTCCTCGATTTAATGGCCCGCGTCCGCCGCTATACGGTTCCGTGCATTCTCGAGGTTTCGACAATCGACTCGATTACGCCGGGTTTTGATTTTTATTTTATCCCGACGGTGCTGAACAGCGGCAATCCGGAGTGGATTACCGGGCTGCATCATAAAGCAGTCAAGGAATATGGCGATCTGATGGATTGGGACGAGCTAAAAATGGAAGGCTATTGCATCCTCAATCCGGATTGCAAGGCAGCCAGATTGACCGAGGCGAAGACCGAGCTTTCAGCCGAAGATGTACAAGCCTACGCGATGATGGCGGAAAAAATGTTCAACCTGCCAATTTTCTATTTGGAATACAGCGGCACGTACGGCAATCCTGAATATGTAAAAGCTGCAAAAGACGTTCTCGATCAAACCGTCCTCTTTTACGGTGGTGGGATTGAAACGGCGCAGCAGTCAGCGGAAATGGCTGCACATGCCGATGTCATCGTTGTTGGGAATGTAATCTACAGCAACCTGGACGAGGCATTGAAGACAGTTGCTTCAGTAAAGCAATAACCCAGTTGTATAGAAATATATTATAAGATAAAATAAGAACAAATGTTTGTATGGTGGTGAAGAGTGTGCAATTTTTGACGGATAAATTATTGAACGGCCTGAATCCGGAGCAGCAGAAGGCTGTCAAGACAGTCGACGGACCACTGCTTCTGATGGCAGGGGCAGGCTCTGGTAAAACAAGAGTTTTGACACACAGGATTGCGTATTTAATGGTGGAAAAAGGGGTAAATCCTTATAACATCCTGGCGATCACATTTACGAATAAAGCGGCACGCGAGATGCGCGAGAGGATTCAGAAAATGATGGGCGGAGCGGCAGATGATATCTGGATTTCAACGTTCCACTCGATGTGTGTGCGGATTTTGCGCAGAGACATTGACCGTCTCGGTTATAACCGCAACTTCACGATTCTTGACTCAACAGACCAGCAATCGGTCATTAAGTCGATCTTGAAGGACAAAAATATGGATCCGAAAAAGTTCGACCCTCGTGCGATTCTAGGAACGATCAGCTCGGCGAAGAACGAATTGATCACGCCGGAAGAGTATGCGAAAACAGCCGGCGATTATTTCTCACAGAAGGTCAGCGATGTGTACGAAGAGTATCAGCGCAGGCTTCGCAAAAATAACGCGCTTGATTTCGATGACCTGATCATGTCGACAATCACGCTGTTCATCCGCGTGCCTGAAGTGCTTGAGTACTATCAGCGCAAGTTCCAGTACATCCACGTCGATGAGTACCAGGATACGAACAGGGCACAATACATGCTGGTAAAACTGCTTGCGCAGCGCTTCCAGAACCTTTGTGTCGTCGGGGACTCCGACCAGTCGATCTATCGCTGGCGCGGTGCTGACATAGCGAATATCCTTTCTTTTGAAAAGGACTACCCAAGAGCGAGTGTGATTTTGCTGGAGCAGAATTACCGCTCAACAAAGAAGATTTTGCTGGCAGCGAATATGGTCATCCAGAACAATATGAACCGGAAGCCGAAAAATCTCTGGACGGAAAATGCCGACGGCAACAAAATAATGTATTATCGTGCCGATAGTGAGCAGGGCGAAGCTCAGTTCGTGATCGGCAAAATCCAGGAGCTTATGCGCCAGGGCCGCAAGCTGTCCGATATCGCAATCCTGTATCGGACGAACGCCCAGTCGCGTGTGATCGAGGAATCATTCCTGAAATCGAACATTGATTACTCGATTGTCGGCGGCATCAAGTTCTATGACAGAAAAGAAATCAAGGACATCCTGGCCTATCTGCGCCTGATTTCGAATCCGGATGATGATATCAGCTTGCAGAGGATCATCAATGTTCCGAAGCGCGCGATCGGTTCAACATCGATAGATAAAATCGCCAACTTCGCGACGATGCATGATCTATCGATGTTCCAGGCGCTCGAGACGATTGAAATGATCGGACTCAGCCCGAAGGCAGAAAAAGCTGCGGCCGAGTTCCGCAACCTGGTCAGCAATTACACACACCAGCAGGAATACCTGTCGGTCACTGAGCTGGTGGAGGAAGTCCTGGATAAGACAGGCTACCGCGATATGCTTAAGGCGGAAAAATCGCTGGAATCACAGAGCAGACTTGAAAACATAGATGAATTTTTAACCGTAACAAAAAGCTTTGAAGAAAGCAGTGAAGATAAGAGCCTCGTTGCATTCCTGACGGATTTGGCACTTGTTGCCGATATCGACCGTCTTGACGATGATGGCGAACAAAAAACCGATTTTGTCACACTGATGACCCTGCACTCAGCCAAGGGACTTGAGTTCCCGGTTGTCTTCCTGATCGGTATGGAAGAAGGAGTCTTCCCGCATAGCCGCTCCTTGATGGAAGAGGATGAGATGGAGGAAGAGCGCCGTCTTGCCTACGTGGGAATCACCCGTGCTGAAGAAGAGTTATTCATCACGAATGCACAGATGCGTACGCTTTTCGGCCGCACGAATATGAACCCGGAATCACGTTTTATCAAAGAAATTCCTGGTGATTTAATTGAAGATGCCGTGCCGAAAGTCAGAAGGCCTGCTCCAACAAGCGGCGGCAGACCAGCATCAGCCAGCGGCGGCAGACCAGGCGCTTCTGCAAGACCGTCCATGCCAGCCCGCGGCGCTGTTACCCGTCCAGTCGCAGCTGCAAGCGGCGGTGAAGGCATTGACTGGAAGGTTGGAGACAAAGCGCAGCATGGCAAGTGGGGAACAGGAACGGTAGTCAGCGTGAAAGGCTCCGGTGAAGGAACCGAGCTGGATATAGCCTTCCCAAGCCCAACAGGAATCAAGCGATTGCTGGCCAAGTTCGCGCCGATTACTAAGGCTTAATCTATACCATTCTTACAATTAAATTTCTGTCTAGCTCCAGCGCCTAGCCCCTCGAGACGCTTCGGTCCTGCCAATGAAGTCAAAGAACGACTTCACTGTCAGGCCCTCCACCGCTTGTCGGGGCTGACCAAGGCGCTTCCGCTTTTCAGTTATGAAAGGGTTGGATTTATGGATTTTCAAAGTGCTGAGAAAAAAGCCAAGGATTTGCAAAACCTGCTGAATCAATATTCTTATGAATATCATGTTCTTGACCAACCATCGGTTCCGGATGCGGAATACGACAGGCTGCTTCGGGAACTGATTGAAATCGAGGAGCAATTCCCTGAATTGCAGACTCCTGATTCCCCTACACAGCGTGTCGGCGGCGAAATATTAACGATGTTCAATAAGGTGCAGCATACGATTCCGATGCTAAGCCTCGGGAATGCATTTGACGACCAGGATCTTCGCGATTTTGACCGTCGGGTGCGCCAGGGTGTGGGCGACAATGTTTCCTATGTTTGCGAGCTGAAGATCGATGGACTAGCCGTCGCCCTGATTTATGAGGATGGCATGCTCGTGCGCGGTGCGACTCGCGGAGATGGAACGACAGGGGAGGATATTACGTCTAATCTGAGGACAATCCGTTCCCTGCCAATCCGCCTGAAGGAGCCGGTTTCGCTGGAAGTCCGAGGCGAAGCGTTCATGCCGAAGAAATCATTTGAAGCTTTGAACAGGAAGCGAGAAGAAAAGGAAGAAGAGCCATTTGCCAATCCCCGCAATGCGGCGGCAGGTTCTTTGCGTCAGCTTGATCCGAAGATTGCCGCTTCAAGGAATCTTGATGTTTTCCTCTATGGAATTGCGAATGTCGGTGATACAGGAATCCGGGCGCATAGTGAGGGACTGGACTATCTGCAACAGCTTGGGTTTAAAACAAATAAAGAACGCCGCAAGGTTGACAGTATCGAAGGTGTTATCGAGTATGTGAACGGTTGGGTAGAAAAACGCCCGGACCTTCCGTATGATATTGATGGCATCGTCATCAAGGTCGATTCACTTGACCAGCAGGCAGAGCTGGGCACGACGGCGAAAAGCCCTCGCTGGGCAATCGCTTATAAGTTCCCTGCCGAAGAAGTTGTGACGACTCTGAAGGATATCGAGCTGAGTGTTGGCCGGACGGGAGTTGTTACACCGACAGCCATCCTTGAGCCTGTACAGGTAGCAGGTACAACCGTTGGCCGTGCTTCCTTGCACAATGAAGACTTGATTCGTGAGAAAGATATCAAAATTGGTGATAAGGTCGTTGTCAAAAAAGCGGGCGACATCATTCCTGAAGTCGTGAATGTTCTTGTTGAGCAGCGGACTGGTGAGGAAGTCGAGTTCCATATGCCAACTCATTGCCCTGAATGTGAAAGCGAGCTTGTCAGGATAGAGGGTGAGGTCGCGCTTCGCTGCATCAATCCGAAATGTCCTGCCCAAATCAGGGAAGGCTTGATCCATTTCGTTTCCCGTGATGCGATGAACATCGACGGGCTTGGTGAAAGAGTGGTCAGCCAGTTGTTTGCCCAGGAGCTGATCAAGGATGTTGCCGACATTTACAAGCTGACACGCGAGCAGCTGCTGGCTCTTGAACGGATGGGCGAGAAATCCGTCAATAATCTGCTGTCCGCTATTGAAGCCACAAAGGATAATTCATTGGAGAAGCTATTGTTCGGACTCGGGATCCGCCTCGTTGGCGCAAAAGCTGCGAAGACGTTAGCCCAGGAATTTGGAACGATGGATCATCTTATGGAAGCATCGAAGGAAGAACTGACTGCCATCAACGAAATCGGCGACAAAATGGCCGACTCCATCGTCACGTATTTTGACAATGATGAAGTGAAGGAACTGATCTCCGAACTGAAGGCTGTTGGCGTCAATATGGAATACAAAGGACCTAAAAAAGTGACCGCGGAAGAATCGGATTCATTTTTTGCCGGTAAAACGATTGTATTGACTGGAAAACTAGAGCAAATGGGCCGAAACGAAGCGAAAGAAAAGATCGAAGCGCTTGGCGGCAATGTAGCCGGCAGCGTCAGCAAGAAAACCGACCTGGTCATTGCCGGAGAAGATGCCGGTTCAAAACTGACAAAAGCAGAAAGCCTTGGGATTGAAGTGTGGAATGAGGAGAAAATGCTTGAAGAATTAAATAAATAAGAGGTGTACACGCCATGAGAAAACTCTCAATGGTCGCTCTCTCTCTTGTCCTTTTGCTGACGGCCTGCGCCCCAAATTTTCAAAAACAGGAAGAGGTCGTCCAGAAAAAGGATGATGATACAAAAGAAAAAGCGATTATCCCGAAATATAAAATCTCGGAAAAATATTACCGTACCATCATGCCATTCGAGCCAGGGGAAGCCCGAGGCATGGTCGTCAATAATTTGAATACGCGCTACGACATCACAGAGTTCGAAACTGGACTGATGCGGATTGCGCAAAATTCTTTTCCAACCGACAAGTATGTGTTCAAGGAAGGCCAGTACCTTGATGGAGGCACTGTGTCAGCCTGGCTGGAACGTGAAATGACTCCGGCGCAGGTAAAGGCAAAGGAAGAAGAGCTGCAGGCAAAGGCTAAAAAAGAAAAAAGCAATAAGAAGGTCACAGTAAAGAATCTTGGACTGAACCCAATCGACACAGGCAAGGGAGATGTCCACAAACGGAACGAAAAGAATCCTATTTATCTGGCTCATATTATCGAGCATGATTATCTGGTCCAATCCGGGAAAAAGGATACGTACCAGCTTGGCGGCATTGCCATTGGCCTGGCGTTGAATTCCGTCCACTATTATCGTGAAGAAGCATTTGGGGCTGTGTTCGAGAAAAATATTCCCCGTTCCGTCCTGGAGGCAGAAGGGAAGAAAATCGCCAAGCAAGTCGTAAGCAGGCTCCGGAACATTGACGAGTTGAAGAATGTGCCGATCACCGTCGGATTGTTTGAGCAGGAAAGCCGTTCTTCGGTTGTACCAGGGAATTTCTTCGCATATACCGAAGTTTCCCAGGGCAGCAACGATATCGGCAGCTGGAAAGATGTCAAAGAAGAGTATATTCTATTCCCATCCGGCAAAGCCGAGAAGGAACACAGGGATGACCTGACATTCTTCGAGAACTTCAAACAGGATGTCGAAGAATATTTCCCTAACTTCAACGGCGTCATCGGCAAAGGCTTTTATGTCGATGGCCAGCTGCAGGAACTGAACATTGAGATCCCTATCCAATTTTACGGAAAAGCAGAAGCAATCGGGTTCACCCAGTACGTAACCGGTCTCGTCATGGAGCATTTCCCTAACTATATCTCCGTGCAGGTCAGCGTCTCCTCCGTCCTCGGCCAGGAAGCGCTGATTGTCAAGAAGCCGGATCAGGATGAACCATTTGTCCATATTTATGAGTAAAAGCGAAGCAAAGAGCATACTGGCTCTTTGCTTTTTTGCATTCTTCATCAGCTGTGTGGAGTTATTAAAGTGCCTTGCAGTTTCGTGAAACCTAGGTGTTTCAAAAATTACCGAAAAAAAAGTTGTATCTATCAGTCTCTGATTATCGTCTTAATGAGAAACACTTTGGGGAGGAAATACATGGTGAGGCTATGGGTTGTGGGAGGACTGCTCCTTATTTTAGTATTGGCGGGCTATGCGAGGTCGTCCGGTTCAATCTCTGTCACTGCGGAAAGTCAACAGGAGATTGAAAAGTACATCCGGGAAGAAGTGATGTCGCCAAACTTCGGGGGTGAGATTTTTAGTGCACATGAGATACTGGGATCTAACGAGAAGAAAGGTGAATTATACATCTGGGCGTTAATCGAGGAGTACTATAAGGAAGATTCCAAAATAGAGCAGGGCACAGGTATGTCTGTTCCGATGGTTCTCAAGGTGGATCAGACAGAAGATTCCCTGCAAGTCATCAGCCACTCAATTCCAAGGGATGGAAGCTATTATGCGAATGATATAAAAGACATGTTTCCTTACTTTGCTGAGATAAAAGCCCTTGATTATCCCTCAATCTATGTAGATAAATTGATTAAGAAAATTGAAGCAGAGGTAGCTGGAGAGTGGTGAGGAAAAAGCAAAGAGGCAGCTCTTTGCTTTTTACATGTATTTCTTTAGATCAAGTATCGTTTGAAGATGCATTCCTTCATGGAAAATCGTCCGGATGAGTACCTGTTCGATGGTGTGCATGCCCATCTCGGTTTGCGGGAATTCCTCTTCAAGACGCTCGCCATATGTTTCTTTAATTATTGCAGGCTGTATTCTGAGCAATTTTTTCAGCTCAGTGACGGAAGGTGTCTCTTCGGTAAAATTGGCTGGTGAGGTGCCATAGCCGAACCACTTATTGAAGTTTTCCGGAACATCAGCTGTCTCCTTTGTCACTGCCTGAATCCATAAATATTGGTCAAGGTAGATATGTCCGAGGTTCCAGCGGATATTATTTTTGAATCCAGCGGGAATTTTCTCCGCATCTTCTATAGAAACGGCATCCACCACGCTTAAAATCTCGCTGCGATAGGATTCGAGTTGATTGAACAACACTTCATGACGTTTTTTCATGTAAAATAGACCCCTTTTTTGAAAGATAGATAATTATTCGCTAGATTTTGGGGATTCCCTGCTGTGAGTTAGTGTAGTTAATCCTTTTATTGGCGGAAATCAGATTATATCGACCGCATTTTTGAATATATCAGCGGAAAATGAGATATATCGACCACATTTACGATTATATCGACCACTTTCCAAAATATATCGACCAAGTCCGTAAATCTACCCAAATTACAATATTGCCATAATAAATATCAAGAAAATTCGCAATCCAATACTTGCTAGTACGTTGGCATTGAACACTATGAGATTCTCATGATAGAATGGGAAAGGAATGAAAACGTTTTAATACATAGGAGGGGATAGAATGGTTCAGGCATACAAACACGAGCCTTTCACGAATTTTAAAGTTGATGAAAACCGTGAAGGATACTTAACAGGACTGAAAACTGTAGAGGGCTATCTTGGCCAGGATTACGATTTGGTAATTGGCGGAGAGAGGATCTCAACTGAAGACAAGATTGTATCTTATAACCCATCCAATAAAGAAGAAGTTATTGGTCGCGTTTCAAAGGCAAACCGCGATTTAGCTGAAAAAGCGATGCAGGCTGCTGTTGAAGCGTTCAAAACTTGGAAGAAAGTAAAGCCTGAAACACGTGCAGATGTATTATTCAAAGCTGCAGCGATCATTCGCCGCCGCAAGCATGAGTTCTCAGCACTCTTAACCAAAGAAGCAGGCAAGCCTTGGAACGAAGCAGATGCTGATACAGCAGAAGCAATCGACTTCCTTGAGTTCTATGCTCGCCAAATGCTGCGAATCAAAGACGGTGTACCAGTAGAAAGCCGTCCAAATGAATATAACCGTTATGACTATATTCCTCTTGGAGTTGGTATCATCATCTCTCCATGGAACTTCCCGTTAGCAATCATGGCTGGTACAACGGTAGCAGCAATCGTAACAGGGAACACAGTTCTATTGAAGCCAGCTTCAACTACTCCAGTAGTTGCAGCTAAGTTCGTCGAAGTTATGGAAGAAGCAGGTCTTCCTGCAGGTGTTCTTAACTTCGTGCCAGGAAGCGGCGCAGAAGTGGGCGACTACCTTGTTGACCACAAGGACACTCGCTTCGTAAGCTTCACAGGTTCACGTGACGTGGGTCTGCGCATTTACGAGCGCGCTTCAAAATTGAGCGAAGGCCAAATCTGGCTAAAGCGTGTAATCGCTGAAATGGGCGGAAAAGATACTATGGTTGTCGACAAAGATGCTGATCTTGAGTTAGCAGCCCAAGCGATCACTGCTTCAGCTTTCGGTTTCTCTGGACAAAAATGCTCTGCATGTTCACGTGCAGTAATCGTTGAAGATGTTTATGATCAAGTTCTTAACCGTGTCGTTGAACTTACAAATGAGCTTAAGCTTGATGATCCTACAGATCAGAGCACATTCATGGGTCCTGTTAATGACCAGGGTGCTTTCGACAAGATCATGAGCTACATCGAAATCGGCAAGGAAGAAGGCCGTTTGATGACTGGCGGCGAAGGAGACAGCTCTAAAGGCTACTTCATCAAGCCGACCATCTTCGCTGATGTCGATCCAAAGGCTCGCATCATGCAGGAAGAAATCTTCGGACCAGTTGTCGCATTCGCAAAAGCGAAGGACTTCGACCATGCGCTTGAAATCGCAAACAACACTGAATACGGCCTGACTGGAGCTGTTATCACGCGCAACCGTGAAAACATCCAGAAGGCACGCGAAGATTTCCATGTCGGAAACCTTTACTTCAACCGCGGCTGCACAGGCGCAATCGTCGGCTACCAGCCATTCGGCGGCTTCAACATGTCAGGAACAGATTCAAAAGCTGGCGGACCTGACTATCTAACGCTTCACATGCAAGCAAAGACTACTTCTGAGATGTACTAATACAGATTTGGAATCCCCTTCTCGTTGAGAGAGGGGGATTTTTTGTGTTGGAAACATTAATTGCACGGTAAAGACCAGGAATTGCACTATCCCCGCTATTAATTGCACCGAAAAGAGGACGAATTGCACGATAAGACTACATAATTGCACGCTTCATAAGCAAAATTGCACTGTTTACCTATTTATGGATAAGGACTATAGACCTATTTTAAAAATTTTTCAGAAAAATCCCGCAAAATAGTTGCAATCTTAAAAGTCTGTTATATAATACATATTAGAGTTATTGATACTGTACTATAACAAAAAGGGGTGAAGACAGTAAATGCCGACACAAACTACAGGGATTGAAATTGTTGGCACCATGAAAAGCGGATACGAAGAAATTTTGACACCAGAGGCTCTTGATTTTGCAGAGCGGCTTGAACGGCACTTCGGTGAACGTCGGGTGGACCTTCTGGCGGCACGGCAAAAGCGCCAGGAAGAAATCAATTCCGGCAAGCTTCCGGATTTCCTGCCAGAAACAAAGCATATTCGGGAAAGCGGGTGGACAATCGCGCCGCTGCCGAAAGACCTGCAGGACCGGCGGGTAGAAATCACAGGCCCAACTGACAGAAAGATGGTCATCAATGCACTTAATTCCGGAGCAAAAATTTTCATGGCAGACTGTGAAGATTCAACTTCGCCGACATGGGAAGCGATTGTGGAAGGCCAGATCAATCTGAGAGATGCAGTCAACCGGACAATCTCTTTTGAAAATCCCAACGGAAAAAAGTATCAACTGAACGAAAAAACAGCTGTTTTAATGGTTCGCCCAAGAGGTTGGCACCTGGAGGAAAAACATGTATTGCTCGATGGCAACCCGATTTCCGGCGGATTATTCGATTTCGCGATGTACTTTTTCCATAATGCGAAAATGCTGGTGAAGCAGGGCACAGGCCCATACTTTTACCTTCCTAAGATGGAGAGCCACCTTGAAGCGCGCCTATGGAATGATGTGTTCGTTTATGCACAGAATCACCTCGGCATTCCACAGGGAACGATTAAAGCAACTGTTTTGATCGAAACGATTTTGGCTTCATTCGAAATGAATGAGATTTTATATGAACTGAAAGAGCACTCCGCTGGCTTGAACTGCGGACGATGGGATTATATTTTCAGCTATCTGAAAAAACTGCGTTCACAAGATGATGTGATTTTACGTGACCGCTCACAGGTCACGATGACGGTACCATTCATGAGGTCGTATTCCTTGCTGACCATCCAGACTTGCCACCGCCGCAAGGCACCGGCAATGGGCGGCATGGCGGCGCAAATCCCGATTAAAAACGATGAGGAAGCAAATGCTGAAGCATTCGCAAAGGTACAGGCCGACAAAGAACGCGAAGCCCGCGACGGTCATGATGGCACATGGGTCGCACATCCAGGGCTGGTACCTGTAGCCATGGAGGCTTTCAATAAAGAGATGCCGCAGCCGAACCAGATTTATTCTGGAAAGCAAATGGATATTGAGGTAAAAGGAGCTGACCTGCTTGCTGTACCAGAAGGCACTATAACAGAAGCGGGCGTGCGCATGAATATCAATGTCGGCATCCAATATGTAGCCTCCTGGCTGAATGGCAGAGGCGCAGCTCCAATCCATAACCTCATGGAGGACGCTGCTACAGCAGAAATCTCCAGGGCCCCGCTGTGGCAATGGATCCGTCATCCAAAAGGAGTTCTCGATGATGGGCGCAAAGTGACAGTTGAAATGTACCATGAACTAAAGGGAGAAGAACTTGAAAAAATTAAGCTGGAAGTCGGCGAAGCGGTATTTGCAAACGGAAAATTCGAGCAGGCAGCAGAGCTGTTTGATCAGCTGATATTAAATGATGATTTTGTTGAGTTTTTAACATTGCCTGGCTATCAGGCTTTAGCTTAATAGATTGATAGATTTCATATAAAACAACCATAAGGAGGAACAAAAAATGACTCAAGATCGTGTAAAGCAATTACAGGAAAGCTGGGAAATGGATAACAGATGGGCTGGAGTAGAGAGAACGTATTCTGCGGAGGATGTAATTAAGCTTCGCGGTTCGATTGATATTGAATATACACTGGCACGCCGCGGCGCTGAGAAGCTTTGGAAGCTTGTAAATGAAGAAGACTTCGTCAATGCACTTGGCGCGTTAACTGGGAATCAGGCAGTCCAGCAGGTAAAAGCAGGCTTGAAGGCAATCTACCTGAGTGGATGGCAGGTTGCAGCGGACGCGAACCTTTCCGGGAATATGTATCCTGACCAGAGCTTGTACCCTGCGAATAGTGTTCCGGCGGTAGTTAAGCGCATCAACCAAGCTTTGCAGCGTGCTGACCAGATCACTCATGGTGAGGGAGACGATTCAATCGACTGGTTCGCACCGATCGTGGCAGATGCAGAAGCAGGCTTCGGCGGCCAGCTGAACGTGTTCGAACTAATGAAGGGCATGATTGAAGCCGGAGCAGCAGGCGTACACTTTGAGGACCAGCTTTCTTCTGAAAAGAAATGCGGACACCTTGGCGGAAAAGTACTTCTTCCGACACAGACAGCTGTACGTAACCTGATTGCCGCCCGACTTGCGGCAGATGTCATGGGTACGCCAACCCTGATAGTTGCCCGTACTGATGCGAATGCAGCAGATTTGATCACAAGCGATGTCGATCCATATGATGCACCGTTCATCACAGGTGACCGGACGCCTGAAGGTTTCTTCCGCGTGAAGGCTGGCCTTGACCAGGCAATCGCCCGCGGCCTTGCTTATGCTCCATATGCTGACCTTGTCTGGTGTGAAACGTCCGAGCCTGATCTAGAAGAAGCTCGCCGCTTTGCAGAAGCTATCCATGAAAAGTTCCCTGGCAAGCTGCTTGCATACAACTGCTCACCATCATTCAACTGGAAAAAGAAGCTGGATGACGAAACCATCGCAAAGTTCCAGGTCGAGCTTGGCAAAATGGGCTACAAGTTCCAATTCGTTACACTTGCAGGCTTCCATGCACTGAACCACAGCATGTTCGAACTGGCTCGCGGCTACAAAGAGCGCGGCATGGCTGCATACTCCGAGCTTCAGCAAGCTGAGTTCGCAAGCGAGCAGCACGGCTACACAGCAACAAGACACCAGCGTGAAGTCGGAACAGGCTATTTCGATGATGTATCAATGGTCATTTCCGGAGGAACTTCCTCAACTACTGCCCTGAAAGGATCTACGGAAGAAGCACAGTTCACCGCTTCTTAAACTAGTCTGTCAGCCAGGTCCATCGGCTGAGCTTAACGGGTTTTCTCCATGCCTGGGCCCTCCAACTCAGGCGTGGATTTACCATATTAGTTTTTGATTTTTTTTACCTTGCATTCTCCTATTTGTGTCCTTCTCTTCGCTGCGAAGAGAAGGTTTTTTTTGCTCAAAATAGGTTAACCTTAAACTAGCACAGACAAATGGGCGGGAACATACATAGTATTAGTGGAAAGATGCCGCTGTTTTTTGCCATCATAGACAGAAAATGAAGGATCAGCATGGTTTTTGGGTGTCATTGAGGCCGTGATAGACAAAAAATCTGTGGAAAAAGAAATATGTGTCCGTCACCAAGGCTATGACGGACAAAAATAGTACTGAAAACGAAAGAACTGTCCGTCAACAAGGCAATGATGGACAAAAATCGAAGGAAAAGTGAAAAAACTGTCCGTCATCAAAGCTATGATGGACAAAAATCCAAGGAAACACGAAAAAAGTGTCCGTCATCAAGGTTATGACGGACAAAAATCGAAGGAAAATCGAAAAAAGTGTCCGTCACCGAGGCTATGATGGACAAAAATCGAAGGAAAAGCGAAAAAAGTGTCCGTCAACAAGGCTATGCGGACAAAAATCGAAGGAAATACGAAAAAAGTGTCCGTCATCGAGCCTATGATGGACAAAAATTGAGGGAAAAGTGAAAGAACTGTCCATCATCGATGCTTGGGAAGGTAGAAGGTTAGCCCAAGTGAGGACGAAGGAGTAATATAAAGGATACCATGAAAAGTTAAACGGAAGTTACAATAAGTTAGGGGTGAACCGATTGAGCAACAGCAAGTTGGACGATTATTTGCAGCAGGGGATCCATGGTGCGAAGCAGACGAAGCCTGATGAAAGAAGAAGGTTCCTGACGACTTTGCGTGAAAGGGTTGTTATCGCGCTTACACAGGGAGAGGTCATGAGGAAAGGCGTTGAACCGGAAGTTGAGCAGCTGATGGATGAAAATCGCAATGCCCATCTTTTTTTAAATGGCAATATATCATATCGATATTTATCAGAATACATTAAAGCAGCAGAAAAACGGGGTATCGAGTTTACAATCGTGACCAATAAAGATTATGATTCCGAGTTGGGACTTGTTTTAGCGCATGACCATGCAATCGATAAGGAGGAAATTTATCTCGGTAAAAAGAAACCTGTTATCCAAGCGGCACCGGCCAAGAAAAAGGGTTTCTTATCTGGATTTGGTAAGTTATTTAGGAAATGAGCAGCCCTGCAGGGTTAGCTCATTTTTTTATGACCATCATACTTTTCAAAAAATTCACAAAAATAACATTGAAAAACGACAATGTTGTCGTTATAATAAAAACAAGTAAAACGACACCGATGTCGTTTTAATTAGGAGGGATGACAATGGACGGTCTTTTAAAAAATAAAGGCTTTATCACATTAATGGTGACACAGTTAATTTCTAGCATTGGTGACTGGTTAAGTGTTGTGGCGATCATCACGATGGTTGGATTGAAGTGGGAAGCATCGCCGATGGAGGTTTCTCTTATCATTCTGTGTTTGGCAGTCCCGATGGCGCTTCTTGGGCCATTTACTGGAACGATTGCTGATAGGTTTAACAGAAAGTCATTAATGATATTTTCGGATTTGATTAGGGCCGGACTTATTCTTGCGCTTGCCTTTGCTGAGTCTTTATGGACTGTTTATACATGCTTGTTCATCGTCGGCATGCTCTCGGCGGTATTTGTACCGGCAAAGAATGGCAAGCTTAAAGAACTGGTCGACCAGGAAAATATGAAAAGCGCAATGTCCATCACCTCCATGATTGATTCCGGGACGAAGGTGTTGGGCCCATTGTTAAGCGGCCTGCTGGTCTCGGCTTTTGGAACACAGCTAGTGTTTTTTATCGATTCAGGTACCTTTATCATTTCGGCGCTGCTGCTGTTTGCTTTGCCAAAGTCAATCGCAAAGCCGACTGAATCGGAAACTAAGGAAGCTTCTACATTTAAAGAGGATTTCATGGAAGGAATCAGGTTCATCAAAGGAAGTCGTTACTTAATCGTTGGTATGATTGTTTTAGGGGTCAGCCTCTTGATTTTGCAACTGTCTGACTCTCAAATCATCGTTTTATTGAGGGAATTACCGAATGCCTCTCCCGATTTGTTTGGTTATATTGTTACAGCATCTGGGGTCGGGATGTTTTTAACCGGACTGCTTTTGGCTAAAAAAACGGACTATAATGCGCTAATCCTGTTGTTTATTGGGGTTTGCGGAATTGGCGTCAGTTTTAGTATGATGGCTGTATTGACACGATTTGATTTAGCACTGCCAGCTTTATGGGGATCAGGGCTGGGGTTGTTAGCGGGGTTTTCAGCCGGTTTCGTCTTTATTCCGTTTCAGGCTGCTGTCCAGACTGAAACTCCTGTCCACATGACAGGCAGGGTATTCGGCGTTATGAATAGCGTGACCACAACGGCAACGATCATTGGCCCATTGGCTGGAGGCTTGCTTGCAACGGTGCTCGGAGTTGTCCCGACATTTGTGATTACCGGCCTTTTGCTGATTGCAGTCTCAATCGTTGGGTTAATCTTTAAAAGCAGCATAGAACGGGGGAGAACGAATGTCTCCGAAAGTAAGTCAGGAGCACATGAAACAGCGTCGAGCTGAGATACTGCAGGCGGCCAAGGAGGTGTTCATTGAGCATGGTTACGAGCGGGCCACGATGAAGCACATCATGGATGCTGCGAGTGTCAGCAGAGGCGGTCTGTATCAATATTTTTCTAGTAAAGAAGATGTGTTTGAAACAATCCTTGAAGAAGCTTTAGATATAGAATTAGAGGTAACGCTGGATATGGTAAAACAACATGCTACCTCTTATTGGAATATGCTGATGAAAACCATGTTTGGGAACGATGGGGAACCTGATGATGAAATGGATCCTTTAGCGCCGGCAAAACTTGAGTATTTTATTATTGGAAGAAATGATGAACACAGGAGAGAATACGGGGCCGCTCGATATGAAAATGGTTTGAAGATATTTGCGCATATCATTGAACATGGCCAAAAAAGCGGTGAATTCAGCTCGAGGTTTGGTCATGAAATTATTGCGCGTTCAATCATTACGTTTATCGACGGCTTAGCTGTAGACGATGCCATGTTATCGAGGGCAGACCTGAAAATCAAGGAGCAATCGATATTGTTTGTGGACTATTTAAAAATGGCACTTGGAATTGCCGAGGATAGAAAATAATGTATTTTAGAGGGCTTCTGGCTTTATGGAATTATAATGTATTTTAGAGGGCTTCTGGCTTTATGGAATTATAAAAGATAAACGGGGTGGAGATGGATTCCATCCCGTTTGTTGTGTGGACGCTGGATGATGCGGCAGCAATAATCAAAAAGTTTTAAATAAAAATGAACAATAATGTAGAAATGCCAACTCCTAAAATAAACGGAAGCAGCTTGCTTTTGCGTTCTTTTGGCAGTTCTTCCTTAACGGTGTTTAATAAGATGCCTCCTGCGAGCCAACTGAACCAAAGAGCAAACAAGGTGGTAGGGAGTGTGACGAAGAAGCCGAGCAGCCAACCCGCAAAAACAGAAAGAGCCAGTAGCAGCGAACCCCATGGGTCATATCGCTTTTGATGGTCCAGCCGAAGCCCCACATCATTAACCATCAGGTGTAGAATGAAAGCGACCGTGAAAATGATTAAGGATTTAGGCTCCTGCTTCAACCCTTTAATCAGGTAATAGCCTATAAATGAGTTATAGAGAACGAAGGCTCCTATATGAAAAGTAAAGACGGTTGTATCCGGTTTTGATGATTTCACAAAATGATTTATAGAATAAAAGGCAATAAAGCCAACAGTCGCAACTAAGTACAAACTATAATCTTCAAATTTTTTTGGGATGGGGATAAGGATATTGAACTCCTTCTGGATCTTTTGGAATTCAGGTAAAAGATGAATGATGACATAGGCAACGGATGCACCGCCGGCAAAGCTTAGAATTGGTTTTCGCGGCTGCTCCATCAATTTGGAGTAGTATTTTACAGATAGATGGACTCCTGCTAACAGGATTACCAGAAAAAAAGTCAAAATAGCCAAGTTTTTTTTACCCTCCTTAGGCTTTTCCTTCCCTCTGTAAATCAGCCGCAAACTATGAAAAGAAGAACACATTTGCAAAATGACATTATATATCTGCGATCTGTCTTCACTTCTGTTAAAATAGTACAAAAAGCAAGGCTTGTATTGCTTTAACGCGGAAAACTTTGCTATGATCATTATTATTGTCTGACGATTTAAAAATGGAGGTGCTATTATGTCAAGGATTTCAGAAGATCAGGTGAAGCATGTCGCACACCTGGCGAGACTGGCGATTACTGAGGAAGAGGCGCAAATGCTGACAGACCAGCTGGATAAAATCATTACATATGCAGAACAGTTGAATGAACTGAATACGGATAATGTTGAGCCGACTGCTCATGTGCTTGAAATAAAGAATGTTATGCGCGAGGACCGTGCCGAAAAGGGCCTTCCGCGCGAAGAAGTTTTAAAGAATGCGCCTGAGCACCAGGGTGGGCAGATCAAAGTACCTGGAATTATGGAGTAGGAGGATCGGCGATGAGTTTATTTGAACATAAGATTTCGGAACTTCATGAGCTTTTACATAAGGGAGACCTGAGTGTTTCCGACCTGGTCGATGAATCGTTCAAGCGGATTGGCGAGGTTGAAGGCAAGGTGCAGTCGTTTTTGACATTGGATGAAGACAATGCAAGGGCAACAGCGAAGGCATTGGATGAGAAAGCCGTGAAAAACGCTCCAGCCAATAAATTATACGGCTTGCCAATCGGCATTAAGGATAATATCGTCACGAACGGATTGCGCACGACGGCAGCGAGCAAGATTCTCGAAAACTTCAATCCTATTTACGATGCAACTGTCATCCAGAAGCTGAAGCAGGCTGAATCGGTGACTATCGGCAAGCTGAACATGGACGAGTTCGCGATGGGATCATCGAATGAAAACTCTGGCTTCCAAAAAACGCTCAACCCTTGGGATCTTGAGCGTGTTCCAGGTGGATCTTCGGGCGCTTCCGCTGCTTCGGTTGCAGCAGGTGAAGTGCTGTTCTCTTTGGGTTCTGATACAGGCGGATCAATCCGGCAGCCGGCATCATTCTGTGGTGTGGTCGGCATGAAGCCAACATACGGACTTGTTTCCCGTTTCGGATTGATTGCCTTCGCGTCATCTTTGGACCAAATTGGCCCAATCACACGAAATGTTGAAGACAATGCCTTTCTGTTAAAAGCGATCGCGGGCCACGACCAGATGGATTCAACTTCTGCAAAAGTGGATATCCCGGATTATATCGGTTCCCTGACTGGCGATATAAAAGGGTTAAGGATCGCCGTTCCAAAGGAATATCTCGGCGAGGGCGTAAATGAAGAGGTGCGCAAATCTGTCATGGACGCACTTGAAGTACTTGAGCGCCTTGGAGCTACATGGGAAGAGGTATCCCTGCCGCACTCCAAGTATGCTCTGGCTGCTTATTATCTTTTATCTTCATCCGAAGCGTCCGCTAACCTGGCGCGCTTTGATGGTGTCCGCTATGGCTATCGTACACCAAATGCTGAGAATCTGATTGAAATGTATAAAAAGACTCGTGCAGAAGGCTTCGGTGAGGAAGTAAAACGCCGGATTATGCTTGGTACTTTTGCGCTAAGCTCTGGTTATTATGATGCTTACTATAAAAAGGCCCAAAAGGTCCGTACACTGATCAAGCAGGACTTTGAAAAAGTATTCGAACAATATGATGTCATTGTTGGACCGACAACACCAACTCCAGCCTTCAAACTTGGCGAGAATACAAGAGACCCGATGACAATGTACGTAAATGATATTTTAACGATCCCGGTCAACCTGGCAGGTGTGCCGGCCATTTCGGTTCCATGCGGACTTGATAAAGGGCTCCCGCTAGGTTTGCAAATCATCGGACGCCATTTTGATGAAAGCACAGTATATAAGGTTGCCCATGCGTTCGAGCAGGCAACAGAATTCCATAAACAACAACCTGAATTGTAAAGGGGTGAAAATGATGAAGTTTGAAACGGTAATTGGGCTTGAGGTCCATGTTGAATTAAAAACAGATTCGAAAATCTTTTCGGCGAGTCCGAACCATTTTGGTGCCGAGCCGAATACAAATACAACCGTGATCGACCTTGGCTATCCTGGAGTACTGCCGGTCGTGAATAAGAAAGCAGTCGATTACGCTATGAAAGCCGCTATGGCTCTGAATTGTGAAATTGCAGAGCACACGAAATTCGACCGCAAGAACTATTTTTACCCGGATAACCCGAAGGCCTACCAGATTTCCCAGTTCGATAAGCCAATCGGTGAGAATGGCTGGATTGAGATTGAGGTAAATGGCTATAAAAAGAAAATCGGCATCACCCGCATCCATATGGAAGAGGATGCCGGCAAATTGACACACGGCAATGGCTATTCACTAGTGGACTACAACCGCCAGGGAACGCCGCTCGTGGAGATCGTATCGGAGCCCGATATACGCACTCCGGATGAGGCATATGCTTATCTTGAAAAGCTGAAGTCCATCATCCAGTATACAGACGTATCGGATTGTAAGATGGAAGAAGGCTCACTCCGCTGTGATGCGAATATTTCCATCAGGCCGGTTGGCCAGGAGGAATTCGGCACGAAAACAGAGCTGAAGAACCTGAACTCCTTCAACTTCGTCCGCAGAGGCCTCGAGTACGAAGAAAAGCGTCAGGAAGAGGAAATCCTTGCTGGACGTGAAATCCAGCAGGAAACAAGGCGATTTGATGAGTCAACAAACACCACCATCTTAATGCGTGTAAAAGAAGGATCGGATGACTATCGTTATTTCCCTGAACCGGACCTGCCTGACCTTTACATTGATGAAGAGTGGAAAGCAAGAGTCCGTGCGGAGATTCCAGAGCTACCGGACGAGCGCAAGAAGCGATATGTTGAAGAGATGGGACTGCCAGCTTATGATGCTGAAGTGTTAACTGTTTCTAAGGAAATGGCTGATTTCTTTGAATCGGCTGTGAAGGCAGGAGCAGACCCTAAACAGGCGTCAAACTGGCTTATGGGTGAATTCTCTGCCTACCTGAAGGCTGAATCGAAAGAGTTGCATGAAACAGCATTGACTCCTGAAGGACTGGCCGGGTTGGTCAAGCTGATTGAGAACGGCACAATCTCTTCCAAGATCGCCAAGCAGGTATTCAAGGAATTGGTTGAAAAAGGCGGCGACCCGGAGCAAATCGTCAAAGAAAAGGGTCTTGTGCAAATCTCTGATGAAGGTGCGCTGCTAAAAATCATCACCGAAATCATCGATGCCAACCCGCAATCGGTCGAGGACTTCAAAGGCGGGAAGGACAAGGCAAAGGGCTTCCTTGTCGGCCAGATCATGAAAGCAACCAAAGGCCAGGCGAATCCGCCGTTAGTAAACAAATTGCTAGTAGAAGAATTGAATAAGAGATAATAGCGAAAGCTGGCGAACCAATCGCCAGCTTTTTTGTCGATATTTCCCGGGAAAAAGAGAAATGTACACCGAAAAATAGTCCTATAAATACACTGATGCTAATATTAGTATAAGAACGCAACAGGGGCTGGCCGTTATTTTATTAAGAGATATTGACCTTGAGCTGCCTTGCATAAAAAAAGAAAAGATTACTAATGTTGAGCTGGATCAAAGGCCATCCAGAAGAAGGTAAAAGAAGTCGTAATCGAATTTAACAGGCTCAACGACGAATACGATCATTGCATAGAAACACTGGAACGTGAAGAATTATTCGAGTTCATTGATGATAAAGCGTGGGAAGCCGGTCTGGTGCTTGACGATGATATTACAGAAGAGTGGAGAGAGTGGTAATCTGAAACAGAAGATTTTGGTTGAAGAGGTTCCGAATGAAGTGGTCTATGGAATATTTTAAGAAAAGCAGTCTGGAAAAGTCATTGGGCCGGTTCAATAACGTTGATTAAAATTCAGGAGTTGTGCTCATGTATAAGGTATTTCTGCAAAAAATAGACAAGCTTTATAATGATGACCGGAAAAAACTATGGATTCTGTATGGAAATCTGTATGAAGACCGGTGGCAAACAAATATCCAAAAGCCTTTGAATCTTGAAGAATTACATTCACTCGAAGACGAAATAGGCAATATGCCGAATGACTTTAAAGAATTCCTGTTAACGTCGAATGGATGCTACTTGTTTGATATTTTAAGGGTCGCTGGTAAACAGAATGGTTATAGAGGTATGACCATTGAGGAACAGATTCATCAGCCAATCTCATTTCGGAAAATTTCGCCTTACTCACGCAATACAAAACACCTGGATGGCTTATTTGTATTTGCGGATTCGATGCTCACAGGCACATTTTTCGCATATAACGAAGAAGGTCAGATACTTCAATTAGAATTAAGGACCTTTAAGCCTATTAATACCTATCAAACTCTGATGGAATTGCTTGAAGCAGTATACGAGGAAGGCGAGAGGCTGGTTATTAACAAAGAATATCTGGATTTTGAATAAGAAAACAAAAGGCCCTTCAATCAGGGCCTGATTTAGATTATTGCCGGTCACCATGCGTCAATATTCTGATCAAAGATTCCTTATCCTCGACTGTCTGCTGAAGAAATTCTGTATTAAAGATCAAGTATATTGGTGCTGTATATATTCGAAGCTCTGGATAATGTGTCTTCTTCAATTCCTCCATATTATCTGATATCTGAAAGGAATCAAGCTTTTCCTTTACCTCTTCAGGAATGTCGAACTTTTCTGACTCTCCACGTGGAACAATTGCAAGGACAGCAAGTTTTTCAGGATCCTTTGATAAAAAATCATATAGGGGTGGAAGTTCTTCGATATCTAGCTTCACATAGTAAGTACTAAATTCCTTTCTCCATATTGCTTTTATCTTAAAATAGGTTCTTTCCATGTACGGGTTTTTTGGAATTGGAATGCTGGTCCCTTTAACAATCTTCTTTTCCATGCCTGGTAATGTATTTATCTGGCTGATTAAAATAGAATCAGGCTCTATTTCTGGAGGAAATGAGACTTCGAGTGTTTCTCTTTCCTTGACCTTTGATGGATTCATGCCAGCCATGGCTTTGAGCGGATCCATTTTCTCCGTCTTGGTGCCATGCCAATCATATTGGCCGAGAATTTGTGGAATCTCCTGTCCATTCACCGTTACGATTGGTACAGGCGGCTTTTCCTCTTTATATAATTTGTAGCGGTCCATGGCGATCAATACGGTCAAAAGCAATATGGTTGATGTTCCATAGAATAGCAGCTTTCTCTTCATCATTTTCCCCTCACGCTTAAGTGGTCACTATATGAATTCTATTAAGAATATGTAATTTCCTGTAAGATTTTATCGGAATGTAAAAAAACCACAGAGAAAGATCTCTGTGGTACCAGATTTTACGATTTTAAATTTTTAACACTCATATCGAATTCTTTTTCGATTTCAGGGTTTGGTCTATAAGTAACAAGGCTGATGACTACGGAAATAACCAGGTTGATGATAAAGCCCGGTACGATTTCGTACATGACATCGCTCAGGCCGAGATTACTCCAGATAACTACTGTTGCTGCACCGGCAACCATACCGAAGATCGCGCCCCAGTTGGTCATCTTTTTCCAGTAGAGGCTTAGCAAGATGATCGGTCCGAACGCTGCACCGAAGCCTGCCCATGCGTATGCAACAAGTCCAAGGATTGTATCGTTCTGAACCCAGGCAAGGGCAGCAGCGATAATCGCTACAACCAGTACCGCGATACGTCCGAAAAATACGTATTGTTTATCAGATTTTTCTTTTTTGAATAAAATCTTGTATAAATCCTCCGTCAGTGCGCTGGAAGTAACGATCAGCTGGGACGAAATCGTGCTCATGATTGCGGCAAGGACGGCTGCAAGCATAAGTCCGGCAAACAATGGATGGAAGAAGATTTGCCCTAGCACGATGAAGACTGCCTCAGGGTTATCAAGCTTGACATCAGGATTCTGGGTGAAATATGCAAGACCGATTAAAGCTGTCAGTATTGCTCCGATTAAGGAGAAGATCATCCAGCCCATTCCGATCCTTCTTGCACTTGTTGTTTCTTTTATTGATGTGATTGCCATGAAACGGGTGATGATATGTGGCTGACCAAAATAGCCAAGCCCCCATGCTGCCGTTGAAATGATGCCCAGCAGAGTTGTACCTTTAAATAAATCAAGCAATGCAGGGTCGATCGATCGGATTGTATCGAACGTTTCTGCAGGTCCCCCTGTTTTCGTGAAACCGATAATCGGCACTAGCAGCAGGGCGAGAAGCATCATCATACCCTGGATGAAATCTGTGTAACTTACAGCCAGGAATCCGCCGAATAGTGTGTACGCCACAACTACCGCAGAAACAAGCAATAAGCCGGTATGATAATTAAGTCCGAACGAACTCTCGAAGAAAACAGCCCCGGCGACCATTCCGGAGGAAACGTAGAAAGTAAAGAATAGAAGAATAACAATACCGGATACGATTCTTAAAAGCTTTGTATCATCTTTAAAACGGTTTTCAAGGAAGCTTGGAATCGTGATGGAGTCATTCGCAACATGTGTGTATGAGCGGAGTCGAGGTGCTACATAAAGCCAGTTGAGATACGCGCCTACGGTCAATCCGATGGCAATCCATGCACTTGCTAAACCGCTTACATAAATTCCCCCAGGAAGGCCCATCAAAAGCCAGCCGCTCATATCTGCCGCACCGGCGCTTAGCGCTGTGACTGCCGGACCGAGCGATCTGCCGCCAAGCATGTAATCAGTCAGATTGCTTGTCTTTTTGTAGGAATACCAGCCGATATAAAGCATCGCGGCCATGTAAATCCCGATAGAAATGATTTGATACATATCGTTGGACATCATCTTTTCCCCCTTTGTTATTTTGAGAAAATATTAAAAAAATATTGCTAATACAATTAATATTCTATCATTTTACGTAAATGATTAACAATCTATTTTTTCGCTAAAAAAGTTATTCCATAAATAGTAATTTACTTTATTAATATATTTAAAAAATAAGAGACCATGGTTGGACAACCATGGCCTTTCGTCAAAAGTTCTTAGGGGGAATGCGGTCTCCCTTCACTTTTTTATCATTGATCTTTGGTTCTATGCCGTTAAAGAAGTTCTGCAAGTTTGAACGGTGCAGGAAAATTAATAAAATAATAAAAGCAGTGAAAAGAAGCGGCTCATTGATATCGGGAGAGAAGAACGAATAAATCAGCATCGCGATTCCAACTGAAATAGAGCCCATAAATACATATTTGGTAAGGAAAATAACGGCAAAAAATGTCACATAGACGGCCAGGAACATCCCGATATTAACAATCAGCAGGGCACCAGCTGTCGTGGCGATTGCCTTGCCGCCGCGGAATCCGGCGAAGATGGGGAAACAGTGGCCAACGACCGCAATCAATCCCGCATACAAAGGTTCAATCGGTACATTGAAAGTCAGCGGAAGTGAGGCCGCCAGCATTCCTTTTGCCACATCAATCAGCAGGACAATGATAGCAGCTCTTTTGCCCATTACCCGCAGCGTATTGGTGGCGCCGGGATTTTTGCTGCCGTGATCCCTGATATCCACATGGAAAAAGTATTTGCCGACCAATAATGCGGTCGGAATCGAGCCAATTAAATAAGCAGCCAGGAGAATCAGCCAGATCATAAAAAGTCACCCTTTTAGTCAAGATTAGAGGTTCTGGTGTATTGTAAAATTATGTAACCATCCTTTCTGTATTGTAAAAAATAAATGGTATGATTGAAAGAGTTTTTCTGAAAAATACGATAGTTAACACTTTGATTAAATACTGAGTTTCTTTTTGGCAAATAGGTGTAAAGTAGTTTATGATATATCCGGTAGTATCCGGGAGATTGCCTGGATGAGAAATATGAGCTATGATGTAAAATGATGGAATCAAAAACCATATTAAGTAGGATGATGGGTATGAAAAGAGCAAGAATCATTTATAATCCGACTTCGGGCCGTGAAGTTTTTAAAAAGCATCTTGCGGAAGTTCTGGTGAAGCTGGAGAATGCCGGCTATGAAACATCATGCCATGCAACGACATGCGAGGGTGATGCGACGCAGGCTGCCAGGATTGCAGTCGAGCGGAAATATGACCTCGTGATTGCGGCTGGTGGCGATGGAACGATCAATGAAGTGGTCAATGGAATCGCCGAGCAGGAATACCGCCCGAAAATTGGCGTCATTCCAGTTGGCACAACGAACGACTTTGCCCGCGCACTGCATATTCCGCGGGATATCGAGGCAGCGGTCGACATCATTGTAAAAGGCGAAACGATCCCGGTCGACGTTGGCCGGATCAACGATAAATATTTCATAAATATCGCAGGCGGCGGCAGGCTGACTGAGCTGACATACGAAGTTCCAAGCAAGCTCAAGACGATGCTCGGCCAGCTCGCATACTATTTAAAAGGAATCGAGATGCTGCCATCGATCAGAGCATCTGAAGTGACAATTGAGTATGATGGCAAGCTGTATGAAGGCGAGGTCATGATGTTCCTCGTCGGGCTGACGAACTCTGTCGGCGGATTTGAGCGTCTGGCACCGAACTCATCAATCAATGACGGGATGTTCTCGCTGTTGATTTTGAAAAAGACTAACCTGGCTGATTTTATCAGGATTGCTTCACTTGCAGTCCGTGGCGAGCACATCAATGACCCGGGTGTAATATACACACAAGCCAACCGGATCAAGGTGCATTCGAAGGAAACAGTCCAGCTGAATCTCGACGGAGAATACGGCGGAAACCTTCCAGCCGAATTCGAAAACCTGTTCAGGCACATCGAAGTCTACGTGCCGCTCGACGAAATCCGTCCAGAAGACCGTCCGGAGAACCTGGAATTGAACTTTAAAGCAGAATGATTGGAAACCACTCCTGGTTGGAGTGGTTTTTTTGTGGTTTGGAGTAGGGTATAGGAGGATATTCCTTGGAAAATGATTATATTCCTTAAAAATGAAAATATATTCCTTAAACCTATCGATTTATTCCTGAGAAAGCAGGATATATTCCTTAGATTTTGGTTTTATTCCTATATCAAAATAAATCGATGTATGCTGATCAATATTTAGCTGTGATCAACCATTTTTACTGACAACCTCTGATAACTAAATCAGGCAAGCTAATATAGATGTACCAAAAGCCCGCCATTCGAAATGAAAAATTTGCCTGAAAATCATATTTGGATGAAAATAAAAGATAATAAGATAAAAGGATGTGGATACATAATGGGGAAGAAAGCGTTGATCAATATCGACTATACGTATGACTTCGTGGCGGATGATGGGCGGCTGACTTGCGGTGTGCCTGGCCAGGCAATTGAAGAGAATCTGGTTGGCGTGACGCAGGAATTCATCAAAAATGGCGATTATGTTGTTTTCGCGATTGATGTCCATGATGAGGGGGACGAGTTCCATCCGGAAACAAAATTGTACCCGCCACATAATATCCGCGGCACAAAGGGCAGAGATTTGTTCGGCAGCCTTCAAGAAGTTTATGACGAGAACAAACATCTGGACCATGTGTATTATATCGACAAGACAAGATATTCTGCGTTTGCCGGTACGGACCTGGAAATAAAGCTGCGCGAGCGGGGCATCACGGAAGTCCATCTTGTCGGGGTATGTACGGATATTTGCGTGCTGCATACAGCGGTCGATGCTTACAATAAGGGATTTAAGGTTATTGTGTATAAGAATGCGGTGGCTTCTTTTGACCAGGTCGGGCATGAATGGTCACTTCGTCATTTTGAGAACACGATTGGGGCAGAGGTCAGGTAGGATATTGAATACGTGGTTTTGGCAGGGAAAACGGTAAAAAGGTAAGTCGGTTTTCCGTGTTTTTAAAAGCATCCGTGCAATATCCATGATGAATTAGATGCAGTTAATTTGGAGGTTTTTTGATGAGTACGAAATTCATAGATGATAGTTTAATGCTCCATACGGACTTATATCAGTTAAATATGATGGAAACTTACTGGCGTGACGGCGTCCATAATCGCCGCGCGGTGTTTGATTTGTTTTTCCGCAAGCTTCCTTTCGGCAATGGATATGCCGTTTTTGCAGGCCTAGAAAAAATCATCCAGTACATCGAGAACTTTGGCTTCACAGAGGATGATATTCAGTATTTAAGAGAGGAAGGAAAGTTCGGAGAAGATTTCCTTGCTTTTTTACAAGATATGAAATTCACTGGCTCGATCCGTTCTATGCAGGAGGGGGAGATTGTTTTTGCCAATGAGCCGCTGATTCGGGTGGATGCTCCGCTTGCTGAAGCGCAGCTGATTGAAACTGCGCTGCTGAACATTGTCAACTACCAGACATTGATCGCGACAAAGGCTTCCCGTATCAAGCAGGTGGTGAAGGATGAAGTGGCGATGGAGTTCGGTACGCGCCGGGCGCATGAACTGGATGCGGCGCTCTGGGGCACTCGCGCTGCCTATATCGGAGGTTTTGATTCGACCAGTAACGTACGTGCCGGCAAGCTGTTTGGAATTCCAACCGCTGGGACTCATGCGCATTCCATGGTTCAGGCTTACAAGGATGACTATACCGCTTTTAAAAAATACGCCGAAACGCATAAGGACTGCGTATTCCTTGTTGATACGTATGATACTCTAAGGTCCGGTGTGCCAAACGCAATTAAGGTTGCCAGGGAATTTGGCGACAAAATCAACTTTATCGGGATCCGCCTCGACAGCGGTGACCTTGCGTATCTTTCCAAGGAAGCACGCAAATTGCTGGATGAAGCAGGATTTAAGGATGCAAAAATCGTGGCCTCCAGCGATTTGGATGAATACACAATCATGAACCTGAAAGCCCAGGGCGCAAAAATTGATATTTGGGGAGTGGGCACAAAGCTCATTACCGCATATGAACAAGCTGCGCTCGGCGCTGTTTATAAAATCGTTTCAGTCGAGCAGTCTGATGGAAGAATGGAGGACACCATCAAGATTTCCTCGAATCCTGAAAAAGTGACAACGCCTGGAATCAAAAATGTGTACAGAATCATCAACAAAGCCAATAATCGTTCTGAGGGGGACTACATCACACTTGAAGGCGAAAATCCGCAGCAGGAAAAGCGCTTGAAGATGTTCCACCCGGTCCACACGTTCATCAGTAAGTTTGTCACCAATTTTGATGCAAGAGATTTGCATCATGATATTTTTAAGGAGGGCAAGCTTGTGTATGAACAGCCAAGCCTGGATGAAGTCCGCAAGCATTCAACATACTGCCTCGGCGTTCTTTGGGAAGAATACACACGCATGCTTAATCCTGAAGAATACCCAGTGGACCTCAGCCAGAAATGCTGGGACAACAAGATGCGCAATATAGAAGAAGTGAGAGAAAAGGTCATGGAGATGACTGGAGAGAAAATGTAATGGTGAGGGCTGCTTCCTGAGGGGGAGGCAGCTTTTTAAATATATCCTGCGAATATGAAGGATTTCCCCTAGGAATAAAGAATTATTAGAGAACGAATCTTCTGCTAAGGGTGTTGCCGTGTGAATGACCAGAAGTGCAAGGTGGATTACGAACAGTTCATTCCAAGAGAAACGGGCTTTATTTTCAAGTTCGAAAAGAAAGACAATACCTTCATCCATACGTTTATTGAAGGCAAACTTCTCGGAAAAATGGGTCTTTGCCCAGAATTAATCGAGGGAAAAACTTTATTTGAGTTCCTTCCGGCTGAACATGCTCTCCGTAAGGCAGCTTTTTATGAAAAAGCTTGGAACGGGGAGCATGTCAACTATGAAGGGAGCATAGGAGGAATCCACTACTTGGCTGTCTTGAATCCTGTCCTGCAAAACGGAGTGACGGTGGAGGTAATCGGGACGTCGATCGACATTACCAAGGAAAAAACGAGAGAAAAGCAGGTCCAGCAGATGGAGAAGCTTTCCGTAGTTGGTGAATTGGCGGCAGGCATCGCTCATGAAATCCGGAATCCTCTCACATCACTGAAAGGTTTTGCGAAAATCATCAAAGAAAGTGTGTCGGACCAAACTTTATTGCCGTACCTGGACATCATGCTGGATGAGATGGACAGGATCAATGAAATCGTCAATGAGTTCATGTTCATTGCGAAACCAAGTGAACATGTCAATTTTCAGCAAACAAATTTTAATAAGCTATTACAGGAATGCATTCACTTTATGGCACCTCAGGCCAACCTTAAAAGTATTGAAATAGAGCTGAATTCCGATTCCGAAGTTTTCTTGAATTGCGACCGCAAGCAAATGAAACAGGTGCTGATTAATTTGCTGCAAAACTCGATCGAGGCGACAGAGGACAACGGACATTTTATCGAAGTAAGGCTCGAAGAAATGGGCACGGATTCTGTTTCGGTAACAATCATCGATAAGGGCTGCGGAATTGAAGATTCAAGGTTCAACCGGTTATTCGAACCGTTTTATTCAACAAAAGAAAAAGGGACTGGGCTAGGGCTGATCACCTGCAAGAGAATCATCGACCTCCACCAGGGCCGTATTAATATCAAGAGCAAGCTTGGCGAAGGCACAACCATCAGGATTTGTTTACCAAGGTTACTGGATGGAAAATCGTAAAATAAAAAGTGCTTTGCTCCTTTTTGGGGCAGGGCATTTTTGCTGTATATCTGTTACAATGAAAGAGTATTTCCTCATCACTCCCCCACTTTTTCTCACTGAAAGGAGTCCGCAAAATGCTGCAAAAAGCCCATGAATTATTGCAAAACCATTTTGGCTATTCCTCATTCCGCCGAGGACAGGACCAGGCAATCACCTCGGTGCTGGAAGGGAAGAATACGGTCTGCGTCATGCCGACCGGTGGAGGCAAGTCGATCGTCTATCAAATCCCGGCACTCGTGCTGCCAGGGACGACCATTGTCATCTCTCCGTTGATTTCTTTGATGAAGGACCAGGTGGACACACTCATCCAGCACGGAATTCCGGCGACGTATATCAACAGTTCGCTGACTGCCGGCGAAGCCGCCAGCCGGATGGATGACGCCAGGAACGGAAAGTACAAGCTGTTATATATCGCGCCAGAGCGGCTTGGATCCTGGGAGTTCATCGATGACTTGCAGGACATGGAAATCCCGCTGATCGCTGTCGACGAAGCGCACTGTATTTCCCAGTGGGGACACGATTTCCGACCGAGCTATCTGCAGATTTCTGGCCTGGCTGACCGCCTGCCTAGAAAACCGATTGTGCTCGCCTTGACGGCAACCGCGACACCAAAGGTAAGGGAAGACATTTGCGCCTCGCTGAAAATAAACCCTGAGAATACAGTGATTACAGGGTTCGAGCGCAGCAACCTGAGTTTTTCTGTCGTAAAGGGCCAGGACCGACAGGCCTATTTAAGAGATTTTATCAAAAAGAATGAGAAGGAAGCAGGCATCATCTATGCAGCGACACGGAAGAATGTCGACCAGCTTTATGAGTGGCTGCAGAAGGAAGGCTTCAATGCCGCCCGCTATCACGCAGGAATGAATGATGAAGACCGGAACCGAGAACAGGAGCGTTTTTTACAGGATGAAGCCACTGTGATGGTCGCGACGTCGGCATTCGGGATGGGCATCGACAAAAGCAATATCCGCTATGTCCTCCATTTTCAGCTTCCGAAAAATATGGAGAGCTACTATCAGGAGGCTGGACGTGCCGGTCGTGATGGCCTGGACAGTGAATGTGTCGTGCTGTATTCGTCCCAGGATGTCCAGGTGCAGCGCTTTTTGATTGACCAGTCTGCGGATCGTGAGCGGATTGCGCCTGAACTGGAAAAACTGCAGCAAATGGTCGGCTACTGCCATACCGAGGAATGTCTGCAATCCTATATCCTCCACTACTTTGGCGAGAGTGATGCGGAGCCGTGCGGTCGCTGCGGCAATTGTACCGACTCCCGTGAAACGGAGGATGTCACGAAGGATGCGCAAATGGTGCTGTCGTGCATCATCCGGATGGGCCAGAAATACGGCAAGGCAATGACGGCGAATGTTTTGACCGGTTCGCGAAATAAGAAGGTGCTCGAATTCCGGCTAGATAAACTGCCGACGTACGGATTGATGAAGAATAAGAGCACGAAGCAAGTGAATGACCTGATCGAGTTCCTGATTTCGCAGGAACTGATTGGTGTAGAGCACGGAACTTATCCGACGATTTATGTCCCGGAAAAGGGGAAGGATGTTTTGCTCGGCAAGACCAAGGTGTTCAGGAAGGAAGCGGTCCGGGTCAAGCAGGTTTCAAATGATGATCCGTTATTTGAAGAACTGCGGGAATTGCGGCGAGAGATTGCTTCTGCTGAAAAAGTGCCGCCATTTGTGATTTTCTCAGATTCCTCACTGAAGGATATGTGCCTGAAGCTGCCGCTGACGGATGGAGAATTCCTTGGTGTGGCTGGAGTTGGAGAGCATAAGCTGCAGAAGTATGGCGCACCATTCATTCAGCGGATCATCGAGTTCTGCGAGGAGCACCCAGAGCGTCAGCCCGTGATGAATGCAGTAGCTGAGCCGGTGAAGAAACCGGCGAAAAAAGCTGTTGGCGATTCCCATCTTGAAACCTACAAGCTGCATCAGGAGAGACTGTCAGTGGCTGAAATTGCCGCTAAGCGTGAATTGGTGGAAAGCACGGTCGAAAATCACTTGATTCAATGCATCCAGCAGGGAATGGAAGTCGACTATGACGTGCTGATTCCTGCTGAGTTTATAGCTGACCTGGAGCAAGCCGTGGCAGAAGCCGGCCGCGACAGATTAAAGCCAATCAAGGAACTGCTTCCAGAAGAGGTCAGTTATTTTATGATCAAGGCATTTTTGTATATGTCAAAAAAGAAGGTACATTAAGATGAGACGAAGCCAGGGGGCTTCGTCTTTTTTCATGTTTTCCACTTTATCCAGGGGTTTTGTTGTCAGTTCGGTAACATAAAGAAGTGAAATGTTCCCCGTTAATTGAGGAGAATAGGAAACGGGTCACATAAAAAGAAGATATGTGCCCGGTCAGGGGAGGAAAGGGAGAAACGGGTCATATAAATGCCGGATATGTGCTCGGTCAGGGGAGGAAAGGGGAAAACGGGGCACATAAATGCTGGATATGTGCCCGGTCAGGAGCGGAAAAGGGAAAACGGGGCACATAAATGCTGGATATGTGCCCGGTCAGGAGCGGAAAGGGGAAAACGGAGCACATAAATGCCGGATATGTGCCCGGTTAGGTGTGGAAAGGAGAAACGGGGCACATAAAGAAACGATATGTGTTCATTTAGGTGAAGAAAAACAGGTCAAAATAATGCAAATAAAATACAGTTGATTTCCAGTCATACCTACTCTCCAACAGCAAGAATCCTATTACTCTAACAAGGTCAAACGAAAATAACACTTTTCAGAAAAATTAAAAATGGTAAAATATAACTGATGACTAATATAGGGCTGGTGTGAGAATGCATCCGATTACGGTTATTGAGATTTTGTTGGCATTGGGTCTGCTTTTGCTGATTTTAGGTGTAGGTTATTTTTTGCCGCGGAACAGGAGAAAAACTGTAATCAAGATTGTCTTGATTGTAATAGTGCTAGAGCTGGCCTTTTTTGGAGTCCGTCCATTATGGATTGACTATCATCGTGAGATCAAGACGGAGCAGCTGTCTGAATATCTAAACAAAAGGTATCCGGGGGAAAAGTTCGAGATCAGTTATCCGACCAGCAGGAGCTATAGTCCATATCAGATGCAAGTCAGGTTCGCCAATGAGCCAGGCTGGATTTACTCTTATTTTGTCAATAAGGATGAAATCAAGCAGGTGGATATTGGGGTTCCCGATGTGGAGCTGCCGGAAGAAGGCGATCATTATGAGGATTTGGGAGATTGAGAGAAAGATAGTTGGAATATATTAAAATTATGTCCATCAGGAGGCTTCATGGTTTATTTTAAAAAGGCAATCGAGCAGTTTGTATTGTGGATTGTCTGTGTATTTTTGTTCATCGGGATTTTGTTTATGCCGGTTACGACGGAATACCAGACTGGTCAGGGCGGACAGTTTGAATCCGCAAGCTATCAGTATGAATTGGACAAGCACATTGCTAATATCAAAGGTTTCTTTACGTATATAAAAGAAAACCCTGACCTTGGAGAGTTTGTCCCTGGCGAATCGTATGGCCACCGGATTGCGGGCAAGGCCTGGAAAAGCCTGCTTTTGATTGTTCCGACTTTGATTTTTGCTTATATTTTTGGCATCCTAAAAGGGATTTTTGATTTCCGGATGCAAAAAAAGAAGCTGAACTTCCTTGGGAATGGGACGACTTGGCTGTTCATCTCCATGCCGGATCTCTTTTTCATCATCATCATCCAGATTGGATTGATGCTTTTATATGAAAAAGGTCTGTTTTTCCATGTAACGTTATATGGAAGTGAAAAGCTGGAAACCTATATTTTTGGCATTCTATTTTTGCTCATTTATCCTGTATTCTACCTTGCGAATATCACGAATGTGAGCCTACAGGAGCAGTCAGGGAATGATTATATCCGGACTGCGAGATCCAAAGGGACATCCGGCGTGAAAATATTGTTCATACATATTCTGAAAAACTCGTTTCCAAGGATTCTGGCGCATGCGAATACGATTACACTCTATGTATTATCGAATCTATTTATTGTAGAAAAATTGATGAATTTTCAAGGGGCGGCGGATGGCCTGTTTAATGCTGTCCTGAGGGGCACAGGCTTCAAGGTCGGGATGGAAATCATGGTGGACGGGATCTCGGCAGCAGGTTACACAGTCTTTTTTGCCTCCATCATTTTGGTCTCGAATCTGTTCACCCAGCTCTTTAAAAGTCTGGTCACTCCGGTTTCGCAAGAGGTGGACCATGAATAGATCACTACTTCTTGGCTTACTCATTTTGTCTTTTCTAGTGGTCATTTCATTTATCGCACCATATCTTCCGTTCGTGGATACCTCGTTAAAGGAAACGGTGATGAGGCAGAAGGCAGGCGGAGGATTTGAGCTTCCTCCGTTCGCGCCAACTGCGGATCATCCGATCGGCTCGGATGCGAATGGGGTGGATTTATTGAGCAGGGTGCTGCTGGGTACGAAAGAAACACTGTTAACGATCCTGGCGATTGTCTTGATTCGTTATATCATCGCGGTTCCGCTGGCGATGGCGAGTTTTTATTCGCGGTTTTTTCGGAGGGTCCTGATTCTTTGGAATCGGTTATTCTCCTTCATGCCGCCGATTTTCTTTGTGATCCTGATTCTCGGCACACCGTTTATTGTGTTTTCAGGTAATCGGTATCTTTGGATCTTGCTCGTTCTCGCGGTAATTGAAGTAGGGCGGGTTGCTGATATTTTTTATCAGGGCATGGTGGATATCTCGAAGAAACCTTATGTCGAAGCGGGGATCGTCTCGGGCTCTTCACCGTTGACGATGCTGAAAAAATACTACTGGCCGCCGTTAAGACCTTTTTTTATCGTCCAGTTTTTCTCTGACCTTGGAAGAACATTGTTTCTCATCGGCCAGCTGGGCATCGTCGGAATTTTTCTTAGTGTCAAATTCGTTTCCCAGCTCGATGGTGCCTATCAGGCGGTGAACACGTCCAATGTCTGGCCAACCTACTTCGTGAACATTACCAACCATATCTGGTCACATCCATGGCTGCCGATTACCGGAACCGTCGCCATTGGGATTACCATTTTTGCATTCTCCATGACCAGCAGCGGGCTCCAGAAGTATTTTGACAAAAAATATAAGAGAGGTTAAACGAGGGAGAGGTGCAAATGCACTTCTCTTTTTGTTTAAGTCTGTTTTCGTAATGATTGTTGTTAAAATCTTCAAGCCGATTTTAACGTGATAATAAGTCATTTTATAGTTCGGAATTAAGTGTGCAGGCTCTTTTCTCTTAATTGGCTTTAATTTTGTGCAGAAATATATATCATTCAATCCAATTTTGTTGCCAAAAACAACAAAGTTTGAGAAAAGAGCCTTGTTTAAAAAGGATTCATTAAGTTAATCAAAAAGTGTAACCTTTTTAACCGTTCTCCTGACAAATAAATAAAGAGTTTCATCAACAGGAGGATCGGACAATGAGAAAGTTATGGATAATATTGCTGATGGGTTTGCTGGTGACCGGCTGTGGTACAGGAAACCAGGTATCGAATAACAATAATGAAGAAAAAGGAGGTGCCGGAATCGTGGCAGGAGAAATGGCTGCAAGTATAAAAGAGGATAGTCCGCTGGTTTTTCAATATGAAGTGAAAAATCAGACGGAACAGGAAGTGACCCTGGAATTTACGAGTTCCCAACGTTACGATTATTCGGTTGAGACAAAGGATGGAAAGGAAATCTTCCTATTCTCAAGTGTCGCCAACTTCTTACAGGCTTTAGGAGAAGAAAAAGTAAAGCAGGGGGAGACGTTGAGCTATGAAATCGACCTTCATGAGCTATCCCTGGATAAAGGTGACTATATCCTTTCTGTCTGGATGACGCCGAAGGAAGGAAAAAAGTTCAGGGTGACAAAGGAATTTTCTGTTGAGTGATGAATCTCCAAGTTACATTAAAAATTGAATCATGGCGAATGTGATGGAGATGATGCTAATTCCAGTTCCAACAATCCATTTGATCAATTGGATCTGGTTTTGGCTCAGTCTTTTTTCAAGGTCTGCAGCGGCTACGACTTCTTTATCAGCCAGGATCTGGTTTACCAGGGCCCGAACATCATCATGATCCAATTGTGGTTGTGAGGAGTCTTGAATATGATCGATCAAGGCTTCCAGTTCCTCTATTTTTAACTCTAGTTCTTTTATTTTAAGCTTTAAATTATCCATAGTATTCATCCTTTGCTTTTTCCATATTCTATTCGTAAAAAGAGATAAAGACGGGGCTTGTACCTAATCGAACCGTTTAGAAATGCCCAAACTGCGGCCTTCAGATAAAAAGGGAGAATCGAAATGAGAACAATAAAAAAGGGGATTCTAATGCTGTTTCTGCTGGCTTTAAGCCTTGCAGCCTGCTCGAATGAGCTGATATCTGGCGAGGGTTATATTTTAGAGGTAAGCGATGAGGCAATTCTAGTCGTAAAAAACATAAATCAGGAAAGATATAATGAAATCAAAGATGTTCCCGGTGACTCATTAATCGACCAAGGAGGATTGGAGTTAATCTGGCTGGAATATGAGGCAGCGGATAGGTTACAAAAAGGCGACCATATTGAGTTCTGGATTGAAGGCAGTATCAGGAAAAGTTATCCAGAGCAAGCCACTGCAAAGAAAATAGAACATAAATAAGATGTGAAATCGAAAGCTGATCAAAAAGTTTGCTTTCTTTTTTTATGGGATGAAAGATTCCGTTGTTTTTGTCAGGACTTTGATTCCGCCCGCTCCTTCTATTGCTGCACCGATGGATTGTATAAAGTCCGAAGAGATGATGATTTTCTGCAATTCTCTCAGTTCATCCTGATTGAAGGTAGTCAGTTCTTTGCTGACAGCTAAAGCTTCGATTGTCTGGCCGATTGATTGGATCCATACACCTGCAATAATTTCGCTTTCTCCATCTTTGTCGTCTTTCAGAGCATATAACCTGGATAATAAAACCGCTTCTGTAATTTGGGCTGCTGCCTGAATGCAGAGGGAGATAGAAATCTGCTTTTCAATTTGGGCAATCAACTCCTCTTTGCTCAAATCGCTCTTCTTTTTATAAAAGTAATCCATTTTGCATTTCCTCCAGTCCATCGTGCGGATACTCAATTATATTCATATGAAGGAAATCGGCTATATAGGGAAGTGCCTAAAAGGTAATGCGTGTTCAGTAAGGAGCAGGAAGAAAGCAAATTCATAATTACAACATAGTGCCCAATTCCAACAAATTTAGGCGATTGCACTATGTGATTTGCCTAAATCTACATAAGGTGTAAAGGGAACATATTTAAGACCCACTGAGAGGAGTGCTTGCATGTATACAGATACAATGAATGCCCATTTTGTACCAGAGGTGAGAACCTTCGGAGCTGGTGGTGGACTGGGATCGTTAACTGGGTTAATGCAGCCTGGAGGATACGGTTACCAAGGAGGACCAGGCTATGGTGGCGGATTCGGCTATCCGGGATATGGCCAATATGGAGGATGGGGTCCATACCATGGAATGCCGTGGCACGGCGGATTTGGACACCACCACCATTGGCATGGAGGACCTTGGCATGGAGGAGGTCCCGGTTACCCTGGAGGACCATGGCATGGGGATCAGCCGTGGTTTGGCGGCCATTGGCATGGTCGATATTGATTTAAAAACTTTCCAATAGAGATTAGGTGTAAACCCTGAAGAAAAGCACAGCGAATCTATTCCCATTCGTTGTGCTTTTTTACTTAGGTGTTAAATTTGATATCAATGAGTGACGAATGGGTCTTGGTCTGAATGCAAAGTATGAAAGTTGTGGGCCGGCGTTTCGCAATCACTCCTTCAATATGATAAAATCTGACTTAGCTAATTCACAGCAAAGGACTTGAAATGATGAGCAAAACAATCCCTGTTAAAAAGAATGATTATATAGATGTAGAATTTGAGGATTTAACGCATGACGGTGCGGGTGTGGCCAAAATTGATGGCTACCCTATTTTCGTCCAGGGCGGACTCCCTGGCGAAAAGGCAACAATTAAAGTGACCAAGGTGAACAAGGGCTACGGTTTTGGACGCCTGATGGAGATTCTTGAAATAAGCACCTTCCGTGTTGAGTGTCCGGCAGAGGATGCCCATAAATATGGAGGCTGCCAGCTGCAGCATATCAGCTATGAAGGCCAGCTGAAGTATAAGGAAAACCAGGTGAAACAGGTACTGACGCGGATCGGCAAGCTTGAGAATGTTGTAGTGCATCCGATTCTTGGAATGGACAACCCGTGGCATTATCGGAATAAAGCACAGGTTCCGGTTGGCGAGAAAGATGGCAAGCTGATCGCAGGCTTCTTCAAGCCGCGCAGCCATGAAATTGTCGATACGAATGAAAGCCTGCTGCATCTCCATGAAATTAACGAAGCTGTCCAGGCAGTAAAAGAAATCGCCAGCGATTTGGGAATCCAGCCATATAATGAAGAAAATCATAAAGGGGTGCTTCGCCACATCATGGCGCGTTATGGACGCCAAACTGGGGAGCTGATGGTCGTTATTGTGACGAGGACCAATGAAATCCCGCATAAAAACCAGCTAATTGAAAAGATTATCGCAAAGCTGCCTAAGGTAAAATCAATCGTCCATAACATCAACTCGAAGAAAACGAATGTAATTATGGGAGATCAAACGAACTTATTATGGGGCAGTGAAGTTATCTACGACTATATCGGTGACATAAAATTCGCGATCTCAGCGCGATCATTCTATCAGGTGAACCCTGAGCAGACAAAGGTGCTTTACGACAAAGCGCTCGAATACGCCGAGTTGACAGGGGAAGAATCTGTCATCGACGCCTACTGCGGCATTGGCACAATTTCGTTATTTTTAGCGCAAAAAGCAAAAAAAGTATTCGGCGTGGAAATCGTTCCCGAAGCCATCGAAGACGCAAAACGAAACGCCGAGTTGAACAGTATTAACAACGCAGAATTCGCAGTCGGAGAAGCCGAAACAGTCATCCCGGCCTGGTATAAAGAAGGCAACAGTGCCGACGTGTTAGTGGTTGACCCACCCCGCAAAGGCTGTGACGAAGCACTTCTGCAAACTATCATCGACATGAAACCGAAGAAAGTAGTTTATGTGTCATGTAACCCAGCCACCCTCGCGAGAGACTTGCGAATCCTCGAAGATGGCGGGTACATGACGGTTGAAGTCCAGCCAGTTGATATGTTTCCACAGACGACGCACTGTGAAGCTGTTGCGAAAATAATTTTGAAAGAAGGCAACTAACCCTCTGGGCGTTGTCTTTTTGTTTGTTGAATGGAATTCCGACTAAGAAATTTTCGTTTTTAGATCTTAGGCTTTATAAGCTGGAAAAAACTCGGCCGTTTTTTATAGAGCCGAGTTAACAAGAAAATTACCATATCGATTCAAACTGTTTGGAGTAGAGGTTTGAATATGCTCCATGCTTTTCAAGCAGCACATCATGTGTTCCTTCTTCGACAATACCCTCCTCAGTCAAAACGATAATCCGCTGTGCGTTCCGAATTGTTGAAAGGCGATGAGCAATAACGAGGGTTGTTCGCCCTTTTGCGAGCAATTCCAGTGAGTCCTTAATGATGCTTTCGCTTTCGTTATCTAGTGCACTCGTTGCTTCATCCAAGATAAGGATTGGGGGATTCTTAAGGAACACGCGGGCAATGCTAAGCCGCTGCTTTTGTCCGCCCGAAAGCCTGACCCCCCGCTGACCAATTTCAGATTGGTAACCGTTCGGCAGCTTCATGATAAAGTCATGTGCATTAGCGGACTGGGCCGCAAAGATAATTTCCTCATCACTTGCATTGGGATTCCCGTATCGGATATTTTCCATTACCGTTCCTGCAAACAGGTACATATCCTGTTGAACGATACCGATGTTTTTTCTTAATGAATAAAGATCGATTTCACGGATATCAATTCCGTCCAGCATTACCTTGCCGTCAGTGACATCATAAAAGCGGGGGATAAGAGAGCAGAAAGTCGTTTTTCCTGCACCCGAAGGGCCGACCAAGGCAACATATTCTCCCGGTTTTATTTTAAGCGACATATTTTCCAAAACATGATCCAAATGGTCTTCATAACGGAATTGAACATGCCTGAATTCAATTTCACCAAGGACTTTCTGGAGGCTCACGGCATTCGGTTTGCTTTCGATTGCGGGCTTTAGATTCATAATTTCCATAAAGCGCTGAAAGCCGGTGATGCCTTCCTGGAGTTGTGTGCTCATATGAACCATTTTTTGAATCGGTTCCAGCATAAAATTTATATACAACAAAAAAGTAAGTAAATCTGCTAAATCAAGTGTGTTTTTTACAATACTGGCACTGCCGAAAATAATAACTGCAATCGTAATCAGCTGGATAAATGTTTGTACCCCATTGTAAAAAATCGCTTCTGCTTTATAGAAGGCTATCCTGCTTTCAAGGAAGAGGTTATTTTCACGAGTAAACTTCTTAATTTCCACCTTTTCATTGGTGAACGATTTTACAACGCGGATGCCAGCCAGACTATCCTCCACCTGAGCGTTTACGTCGGCAATCCTTTCTTTGTTTCTTCTTAATATCCTGTTTTCAATCTTGTTGAGCTGAAAAATAAAAAAACCCAAGAACGGCAAAAAGCAAAATACAATAATCGTCAAGGGGGCATTAATGAAGAACAAGATGACAAACGCCCCGACTAAACGAACCAGGTATTTTAGATAATCTTCAGGTGCATGATGGTATAGCTCTGAAAGCATCAACAGGTCGTTCGTAATCCTCGACATGAGCTTGCCGATTTTTTCTTTATCGTAAAAACTGAAAGAGAGTTTTTGCATGTGCTCAAACAGTTCGCTGCGCAGGTCGCTTTCCATGCGAGCGCCTAATTCATGTCCTTTAAAGTCAACAAAGTAATTCGCAAGATTTTGGATTGCGGTTAGAACAAGCATCAGCCCGCCAATCCAAAACACTTTATTTAATGCGATTGATAGGTTCCCTTCAAGGACGTCCTTTGTAATATACCTTACGAGAAGTGGAAACAACAAAGACAAGGCGGAGACGATAAAGGCACATGCCAATACGGACAAAAACAATTTTTGATAAGGTTTATAATAAGAGAAAAATTTTTTGACTGAAGAATCCATGAGTTACCCCTTTATGTGTTATTTAAATAAACACATATAAGGGAGTACACCGTAACAATTAAAGAAGTGTTTCCCCCTTATATGTTTGTACGGTTTTGTTCATGATGTTTCTCATTGAAATTCCTCCTTAATGGTTGATAAGAAAATTATAATCTAATTATTTGAAATAAGTACAGAATATTCTTAAAATTATTGATGAAATGTCCCTATGTCACCTAATCTCAGATTGGCTCTTGACCAGGCAAAACTGTTTTAATAGAGTCTGCAGCCACATTTTAGAAGTCAGAACAAATAAAGGTCAGACACACCCAAAGAGGAGGAGTTGAATTGTGAAATTTTTGCTTACATCTGCAGGCATTAATAACAAAAGTATACATGAAGCGTTGGTTGACATGCTGGACAAGCCGATCGCCGACTCTAACGCCCTGTGCATCCCCACCGCGATGTACGGACACCCCTGGGTTGGCCCCGGCGTCAAAGCTTGGGAGTTCATCAGCGGGAAAGAAGATAATCCTATGGTCGACCTGGGCTGGAAATCTGTCGGCATTCTGGAACTCACAGCACTACCAAGTATTAGTGAAGACCGCTGGGTGCCGTTGTTACAGGAGACGGACGTCCTGCTGGTCGCGGGAGGCGACGCCCTCTACCTGGGTTACTGGATGAAGCAGTCCGGATTGGCGGACCTCTTGCCGTCACTCAACGCAGTCTATGTGGGGATGAGCGCCGGTAGCATGGTGATGGCACCTAGAATTGGGGACTTCTTCGTTAGCTGGACTTCGCCGAGCGGTGGCGATGAAACGCTGAGTATGGTCGATTTTGCAATGTTCCCGCATCTGGATCACGAGATGCTGCCGTATAACACGATGGCTGCTGCAGAGAGATGGGCCGCTGGGATGCAGGGGCCGGCATATGCAATTGATGATCAAACCGCCATCAAAGTGATTGACGGAGAGGTCGAAGTTGTCACTGAAGGGAATTGGATACTTTTTACGCCATAATCTTACTACGCTGCTAGCATCTGGGATGCACCCCCAAATTCACCGAGTACTACAGTTCAATAATGAGGTATTCATCGAGATTCCGTGCAAGTACAGTTGCGGAGAATAGAAGACTTCGGTTTTTGTTGATACTTGATCGACTTGAATGGTGACAACCTAGCAGTGATGTATTCGGAGATCATATTCGTAAAATATTAAAAAACTCACCAGGCACCTCAACTGTTGCCACATACACTCAACGCATGTGGAGTGTGTGGCGCAACTCATTTTACAAGAAGGCAACTAACCCTTACTGGAGTTGCCTTTACATGTCCTGTAAAGGATTAACGAGGCTTTAATGGATATGAATATCGCCGTCTTTATTGGAAGTTATTATTGTCGTTATTACAGGTGCAGGCAGCGGGCTAGGTGCTTCGCTGACTAGAAAGTATTCTGAACTGGGCTGCCGAGTGTGTGTTTTTTTATGAAATGTTACTGAGAATCCTACCATCATTATACTTGTTGACAATTTTACTTGGCTGATTATATACTTTTACTGAATTGAATAATAAAACTTTTTTTAGTTTGTGGATTTTTCTAGAGAAACTCTATTTTCGCCACACAATTGCCTTTTTGGCAGTTGTGTGGCTTTTTATTTGTAAAAAAGGAGGGGAAGATTTTGAAACATTGGCATTATGCATTAATTGTTTTTATAGGAGGAAGTTGTTATGGAGTATTATCAACATTTGTCAAATTTGCATACTCAGCTAACCTTTCAGCACCTGAGGTTACAGGTGGACAATATTTTTTTGGAGCAGTATTGATTTGGATCATTTTCCTATTTACTAAAAAGATAAAATTTACTTTTACTCAAACATCTAAATTGCTATTATCCGGAATTCCATTTGGCTTAACATCTTTATTTTATTACCAGTCTCTTCAAAGACTTGATGCTGCATTAGCCATCGTTTTTTTATTTCAGTTTGTCTGGATTGGTACAGTTTTTGATTGGATATTTAATAAGAAAAGGCCTTCCAAAGAAAAGCTTGTTTCTATAACCATTCTCTTAATTGGTTCAGTTTTAGCAGCAAATATTGTTTTACAAGAGGGAAGTGTTCCCTCATGGCAAGGGGGAATTTGGGGATTGCTTGCTGCTGTTTCATTTACTGCTTCGGTTTTTTTGAGTGGTTCAGTCGAGAAGGATATTCCGCCAGTGCAAAAAAGTGCTCTTCTTTCAACTGGTGCATTAATAGTTGTCTTTGCATTGTATCCGCCAACATTTCTATTCGACGTTTCTGTGTTATCGAACTTGGCACCATATGGGCTGCTGCTTGGTTTGTTTGGAGTAGCTCTTCCGCCACTTTTATTTTCAATTGGAATGCCGCATATTGGACCAGGACTTGGCACCATATTAGTAGCTTCTGAGCTTCCGGTAGCCGTTACATTGTCTTCATTCGTTTTGCTGGAGCATATAAGCTGGACTCAGTGGGTGGGAGTATTACTCATTTTAATTGGGATTGTAAGTGGAAATATTAAGAGTGATAAAGGGAAGAGTAAATCTTTTGATAAAGAAATGCTAGCCCATGAAATGTAGACATCACATATTCCTATAAAGGGGTTTTAAAAACTTAAAGTGTTGCCATTCAATCAATGATTGTAGAGTGTGTTGCGCAAATAGAGTTAAAATAGTTTGGTATCAAAGGTTTTAAGCCTTTAAATTAAAAAATTAAAGTATGTTTTATGTTCCCTCAGACTGTTGGTTTGGGGGATTTTGTTTTGTAGAATCTTACTATTAGGCAGAAACTAGGATATTTGCGTTGGCATTTCAATAAAATTCGAATTAAGAACAGCATACTCGAGTGAGAATATGTTGGTGAAAAACAGGAAGAAATTTTTGAACATGTAGATATATAATTACAATAGATGTGAGATAGAGAGGTGAAGGTCTATTACAAGCGAAGAAAAATGGAAAGCAGTTAGTACCTGTAATCATTCATATGATGGATTGTTTTATTATGCAGTCATAACAACTGGAATCTTTTGCAGACCATCCTGTAGGGCCAAGACACCTTTGAAAAAGAACATTATTTTCTTTGATTATATAGAGGATGCACTGAAAGATGGATTTAGGCCATGCAAAATGTGCAGGCCTGATCTTAATGGAACAACGTATGAACCTAATAAAGAATTAATAGAAAGGGCAAAAGAAATAATTATTAGCAGTTATAACGAGCCTCTTAATCGTAAAAAAATAGCCGAGAAGCTTGGTGTAAGCAATAATCATCTAGCTAGATTATTTAAACATTATTATGGTATGACCATATCTGAATATATTATTGAGATAAGAATGGAAGAAGCAACCAGGCTCTTGACACATACAGACATAGAAATTACTGAAGTTGCACTTAAAACAGGGGTTAAAAGCATGTCTAACTTTTACAAAATTTTTAAAGAAAGAACTGGTTTAACCCCAAAAGAATATAGATTGAAGAGTCTATAAGATAATTATTTCAAGAGATGCTTCTTAAAACTAGGGAGGGATAATATGAGAAATAACTTTCAAATCGTTGCGTTACAAGAGAAGGAATTTAATAACCTATTTTTGTTGAATGAAGAAGCATTAAAAAGTATCGGGGCAGTCAAAATGATCGCAAATAAAAAGCCCGGATATCCCTGCAGGGTAAGTTTGAAGGATGCAGAGGTAGGAGAAGAGGTAATCTTACTGAATTACCAATATCATTCTGTTAATTCGCCTTATAAAGCAAGTGGGCCTATATTTATACGAAAAGGTGCAACTACCGCTAAGCTGGATGTAAATGAAATTCCGGATATGTTACACCATAGGTATCTTTCAGTACGCGGCTACAATACTGACTCAATGATTGTAGAAGCAAGGGTTATAGAAGGGGTAAATTTGAGAGAAAATATAGATGGGATTTTTGATAATAAAGAAGTAGAATATATTCACATTCTTAATGCTAAACCAGGCTGCTATAACTGCCTTGTTAATAGGGTGTAATAAAGTTGGAAATGCAAATATCTATTATCCTATAAGCATTATTATACCTTGCCATATGAGAACAGGTAAATAAGAGCTTAGAAGGCAATGTAGGAGGTGCAAAAAGACGACAGGTGGGAGTGGAGATGACCTGGAGTTGAGGGGGGATTTTGACAAAACGAGATAGTAACTTACCAGCATCCTGTGTTGTCATATACTCTTAGTGCACTGTGAAGCTGTGGTAGAAATTGTATTAGCATAAATAAGAGAGCCCTATCCATTTGGCGGATAGGGCTCTTTAAGAAGCGATACTTTACTAATTGGAATGATATTTCGCTTCCCGAATGAGACGTAAGACCATCTCTATTTCTTTAGCGCAGTGTTTTATGGAAAGGAAAGAACTGTTAATGCCCACTCAAGTAAAAAGAATCGGGAAGGTTGAATCATAAAAAGGTTTACTGTCTTATCGGATTGTTAGAGTGCGATCAGTTTCACGTCCAAAACCATCTACTTCCAGACGGTCTTTATAAACCTTTAATATGGAATATGCATTTGTATCAGCGGTTTCTACCATTCCCTTAAGGTTTAAATAATGAATTCCATTTTTATATTCATAATTTCCCGCATGGTTATGTCCATTAAAGAATGCAACAACATTGCCGGCTGCCTCGAGTTCTGCCATTACTGCTTCGGAATTCCACACATTATGCTCATTTTCAGGGTAAACAGGCATATGGGAGAAGACAACGACTTTTTCATGTGATTTCGCAGCCTTTTCAAGCACATCGTGAAGCCATTTTAGCTGTTCTTCGCTTACCCCGCCGTTCCAGGTTTGAGCGTTGATGGCATTCTTTTCTTTTAATTCGGTATACATTTTTTCAGCCTGCTGATATTTCTCAGATCCTGCTGAATTTGCGTAAAGGCTAAGGTCATTGGTGTCTAGTGCGATAAATCGCCAGTTCTTGTATTTGAAATCATAATATTGATTCGGCATGCCGAGGATATCAACGACTTGATCTGTTGTTACAGGAAAGTCATGATTGCCAAGAAGATGATATTTCGGACCCTCAATTGTGTTGAAGTATGGAAGAATGGTTGAAAAGCTGGATATATTGCGGTCAATCAAATCACCTGTTTGTACAGTGAAATCTACATCTTGCTCATTAAATGTTTGTGAAGCCTCCATTAACTTGTCGATCGAATTGCGGTAAAAGCGGGTTCCGTTATCGGTACAGTCACAGTACTGAATATCCGGTACAATACCAAATGTAAATTTTGGCTTTTCTTCCGTTTTTGCGAACGCTGAAGTTGTGGGGCTGACTGCAGCAAGGGAAATCGCAAGTGCAGAAGCGGTTACCAGGCCTTTTAGGTTTATTCCTAGTTTCTTCTTTGTTGTTTGTCCATTTAACATAAAAATTCCCCTTTCCTTTTCCTGCAAGAAGTATGTGTGATTCTTTCTAATAATAGACTATTTAAATTTTGAAAAAGCTATATTAACAATCTCTTTACCAAATTTTGATTTATTAAAGAAATCCAGTGAAAATCTTAAAAAAAAACCGTACTTTTATATCTTTACTTTTTTGCTGAGTAAAATGACAGATAGCTTTATAGGATTCTCGATAGTGCAAGAAGTCGAAGTAATCAGTGCTGGGAGATTTTATGTTCCTCTTTGATTGACCAAATACCTATGAGGATTTTACTGGTTTTTATTTACGGTTTATTATCATAATACTAGATGAAATTTTACAACTCCTATCTAAACTTATAATAGTTATTTATTTTACAAGATTAAGGGAGTTGAGAGAATGAAGAAAAAAAAGTTCATATTAGCAACATTGGCTGCTCTGATGGTGAGTACAGCTGCCAGCCAGGTATCAACACAGTCTGTTTCGGCGGCTGAGAACCCGACTTGGTCACATAACTCAAAGAGCTTTGGTCCAAAGGAGTTCGACCTGCAGGCCCACCGCGGAGGAATTGGACTAACTGTTGAGTCAACGATTGCCTCGTTTTCCAAAGCACTTGAAGTCGGTGTGAGTACCCTTGAGCTCGACGTGCAGATCACCGAGGATCATCAAGCTGTTGTCACGCACGACCGTAAGATATCAGGTGCCAAGTGCCAGGACACAGGACCGGCCTTCGAAGGAGATCCTGAATATCCTTACGTAGGAAAATACATAAAGGACCTTACCCTTGACCAGGTGCGTACATTGGACTGTGGCTCTCTTAAACTGCAGCAATTCCCGGGGCAGGAGCTGAGTCCTGGAGCAAAGATGCCCCTGCTTAGCGAGGTGTTTGATCTTGTCAAGTTCTACCACGCAAACAAAGTGTGGATGAACATCGAGACGAAAGTGGAGGCCGGGGCACCTGAGGAGACTGCTCCACGTGAAGAATTCGTACAGATTGTTGCCCGGGAGGTTCGCGAGGCAGGGATGATTAACCGGGTGTCAATTCAAAGCTTTGACTGGGGCGCACTTATGCGAATGCGTGAGGTTGAGCCTCGCCTGCCTATCGTCGCTTTGACTAACGGTCCGCAGTTCCTCCAGCCTGGACAGCCTGGTGCCTCTCCTTGGTTGGGTGGAATTGATATTGACGACTTTAGTGGCGACCTTGTTGCCGCTGCCCACTCATTCGGTGCAGATGCCATCTCCCCTGTACACGGTTTTCCGCAGAATGGCAAAGTCACAGATGAGAACTATGAACCCTATGTAACTAAGAGTATGGTGCAGGAAGCGCATAATTACGGTATGAAGGTTATACCGTGGACAGTAGACGACGAGCCGACGATGAATAAGCTTATCAATGACGGCGTTGACGGGATCATCACCGACTACCCGGACATGCTTCGTAAGGTCATGGAGCAGCATAGCATGGAACTGCCTAAGAACTACTTGGCTCCCAAGGACTTTGAGTAAAAATAAAATCTTAGCTAAACCCATTACTTAAAAGCGCCTGTGCTGAATATCTTAATTCAAGGCGATTTGAGCTCCTAGCTAGAAAGTTTTGAATCTATTTATCTTTTACTTTTAATCTCTTGTTACTCACGACGGGAAATGCTCCCGTCGTTTTTTGTATGCCAGGCAGGTTCATTAACTTGGCGGTAAGAGTCCGCTATGGGAGTTAGGATATACAAACCATTAGCTGAAGGCAAGGGTGCTATTTTGATGAAGGTGTAAACTCACCAAGCACCTTTTGTATTGGCATATACAATCAACTTACTGTGAAGCTGTTTCGAAATTAGAGAGTCTTATCCCTTGGAGGATAAGGCTCTTTTAGCAGTATGTTTTATTTCCATCTTTTGGTGTGATATATTGGTATGAGTCTTTGGAAGCCCTTGAAGGAGAGGGTTAACATAAATGGGAGTGATCTGAATTGGATAGCATTATTTTTGATCTGGATGGAACTATTTGGGATCCAATAGATACGGTCCTTAGTGCCTGGAACAGCGTTATAAGAAAAAGTAATCACTTAAATAGTGAATTAACCCGGAAAGACTTTGAAGGTACGATGGGTTTACAGATGAATGAAATAACCAGGAAGTTCTTCCCTACCCTTAATGATAATGAGCGTCAAGAAATAATAAAAGATTGTTGCGAAGTAGAACATTCTGTCATAGAAAAAAGCGGAGGGGTTCTTTTTGACAATGTAGAGAATGTCTTAAAAGAGCTTTCTCGAAAATACAAACTATTCATCGTCAGTAACTGCCAGGATGGTTACATAGAAGCGTTTTATAAGTATCATAGGCTTGATCAGTATTTTTTGGACTTTGAAAACCCAGGCAGAACTGGTTTGTCAAAAGGTGAAAATATTAAATTAATTATTGAGAGAAACAACTTATCAAATCCAGTTTATGTGGGCGACACTCAAGGTGATTTAGATGCAGCCAGATTTGCTAACATTCCCTTTATATATGCTGAATACGGATTTGGCCAAGTAAGTGAATATGATATGAAAGTTAAAAGCTTTGAAGAACTTTTAAGATTATGCTAGCAGTTGTAATGACGAAAGTGAGGGTTTTGTATGAGAGTAATCGGAATTGACTTATCAGGTCCAAGAAATCATAAGGATACAGTCCTCACTATTTTTAACCAAAAGGGAAACCACCTGCAATTGGTTAAGTGGGCAAATAATATGAGTGATCAGGACATATTGAACGAGATTTTTGAGCAAAGTCAATTAGATGAGGTAACAATCGGAATTGATGCACCATTATCCTATGAAGACGGTGGCGGAGATAGAAAAAGTGACCGGGAACTAAGAAAGTTTATTGTGAATTTAGGGATGAGATCAGGGTCCATCATGCCGCCAACCTTTAATAGAATGGTGTATTTAACTTTAAGAGGAATAAAGCTTAGTAGAGAAATAGAGAATTTAAATACTGCGAATCCCATTTCTTTAGTAGAAGTCCATCCAGGGGCCGTAATTGGATCAAGACTGTCCAAACAAAATATTGAATTTGTGTTGGCTTACAAACAAGAACAATCAGCTAGAAGTTATATCCGAAATTGGCTTATGGAGCAGGGACTTGCTCAATTACCTATTGAAATCGAAAGAGAAAGCCATTCCATCGATGCATGTGCAGCTGCGTTAGGTGCATGGCATTGGAAGGATCCTGCCCATAATCCAAAATGGATTTACCGGGCTTCTCCTCCGCTGCATCCTTATGACTATTGCTGTTAAATTCAGCGTAGTTGGCTGTATGTATTGGAAATACGCCAGGTTTGTTAGTTGGTATTTCTTATTCATCAGTTGCTTCAACTTATCCATCTTAGATTACAACCAAGGTATTAATAAAAAATGAAGAAAAAATATGATGGAATTGAGGAGGAAAAGTAAATGGATGCTGCAAATGTTGCTGAAAGAATTAATGCCCTGTTCAATATAACAAATAATGAAATTTATTCAATGGAATCCGGGCTTACATACCATGCAGATAAAAAAGTTGAAAAGGTAGGCTACTGTGTGAACCTCACCCTTGAAACCATAGAGGAAGCAAGACTTCATGGTGTTGATATGATGGTGACACACCACGATGCCTGGGATGAAATATATGGATTAAAAGTGGCATGCATCGAAAAACTAGCGGAATATGGTATCAGTCACTACTATAATCACTTGCCGCTTGATGACTGTAAATTTGGAACAAATGATAGTTTATTAGAAAAATTGAATTTAGAAATTGTTAAAAGAACCCACGAATGGGAAGGGTTATTCTTTGGCAGAGTCGCAGAGTACGCAGAAGAAATCGAATTAAATGATTTAGTGGAAAATATAGAGAATCTGCTTGAAGAGCCAGTTAAATACTGGCGCTTTAATGACAATAAGGTAAAGCGAGTAGGCTTAGTCTGTGGTAACGGAGCGCCAACAGCTTGTCTTAAAGAAGCAGTTGAAAATAAGTGCGATGTCTACATTACAGGTGAGTGTAACTTGTATACGATTCAATATGCTCAGTTTAAAGGGATCAATCTTATCATTGGAAGTCATACTTTTACAGAACTTTTTGGAATTGAAAGCCTGGCCATGAAATTGATTGAAAACGTAAAAGGGCTTGAAGCAGTTAGACTTAATGAAGAGCATTATGAAGCGAATATAAAATAAAACAAAAGCCATCCCCGACCTATATCCAAAGGGAGCCTAAAGTGATTTGTCATCGTATATACGTGCACATATACCATCTACCTTCATTGTAAGCGGTGGCGAAAATAGTCTGGAATAATAGAAGAGCCTTATCCTTTGGTGGGATAAGGCTCTTTCAGCAGCAAGAAATTCCGCTATTTGATCTGATACTTCTGCCCCTGGGTTGGAGGGAAGAACCAATGTTTTTTTCTTTTCTTATTTTAGAGTGTCACAAAAGCTTAGGTGCATTCGTTATAAAGAGTGAAAGGAGGGAGCAGTAACATGAATGATCCCAATAAGGATTATGAAAAGATGGAAGAGTTATACGACCTCTATGAACAGAAAATTTATTATTTGGCATATTCGGTTTTGAATAATATTCAGCAGGCGGAAGACACCGTTCAAGAAACGTTTATTACTCTCTATCAGCATATAGATAAAGTCCACTGTTTGAACAAGCTAGAGCTTAAACGTTACATATTGAGAATTGCAAAAAACAAGGCAATTGATAGCTATAGGAAAAACAAACGGCTTGGAATAATCTTGGATGAATATCAAAAAGAGACGACAGAAGCAGCAAATGAGAATATTAAAGATTGGGAACAGGGTGTAATCTCTGAAGCCCAAATTGATACGTTGTTAACAACTTTAAAGAATCCTTACAAACTTGTTTTTAAATACAAAGTCTTCTATGACCTGAGTTATCATGAAATTTCCGAGTTAATAGGAATCACTGAAGCGAATGTCCGCAAGCAATTTGAACGGGCTCGAAAAAGTATACTGACTATTTTAGGAGGTAGACAGAGTGATGAATTCAAAAAACTTAAAAAGAATGGATGAAGTAGCTGAAAAAATTGCTATGGACGATTTTGAAAAACAACTGGAAGAACATCATGAATTTTCACATACATACCTGCGCAGGAAAAGGTTGTTTATGCAGGGAATCAAGATGAAAGGTGAACAGCCGCTGGCCAGGCGCAAAAGGAATCGTATTTTAATCACTGTAGCCTGCTTATTGATTGGCATTCCAACTACCGCATTTGGGGCAGTTAAAGTCTATGATATGATTGTGCAAAAACAAAATTATGAAGTAAATGTATCAGTAACAAATAATGCCTCAAAGAATAACAATTGGTACAAATTAAAACTCAATTATTTGCCGGAAAATATGGAGGCAATCGATGAGACTGCAATGAAATACTCTTTTAAAGATAACTATGCCAAAGGTGGGTTTTCATTCATCCTTTGGAGGTTGGGAGAAAAGTCAGATTTTCAAACTTTGTACTCAAACAACTACGAAGAAAAAGAGATCAATGGCAGGAAAATTTTGATTGTTAATAAGGACACTGGAAACGACAATTTAGCCTTTAACAGGCAGGTATTTCTCTTATTTAAGAAAGAGGGAATCATGTTAGAAAGTTATATAGGAAAAGATGTAAGCGAAGAACAGATGGTGAAGGTCATTGAGAATATTTCTCTTGAGACAACTTCAAAAGAATTGGCATCATATATAGCAGATTATGATAGTTCGCATTTAAACAAATTGGAGGATTCAACCGAACCTAGGGTAATTCCTTTGAAAAAGGACAGCAAGCAACTGTTTCGTGTAGGACAAAAGGTTCCGGTAACAATAGAACAGATAGTTACTGGTTCCACAAGCAAGAAAGACAGGATTGAATATGTTATAGAAAAAGTTGAAGTCTTTGATTCAATTAAGGATTTAAAACAAGGTAACTTTAATGAGGTAGGACTACAAGTTCTGAGTAAGAATAAGGCTATTGATGAAACTAAGACATTCTTGCCTTACAAGCGGGATGTTTATAAAGTTGGAGATGGTAAAGATTCAATTGACGAAATAATAGAGTCAAAATTAGTTAACCCTAAATTTGTTTACTTGACCACAACAGTGAAAAATACCGGTAAACAGGCAACCGAAGAAATCTACATGCACCCGTCTTTACGAATACTTCGATCTGAAAACAATGCATGGAACTATGATGGAAAAACTGGAATTAACGAAGAAAGTATTATGACGGGCGAAGTTGATTATTTGGAACCTCACGGAAGAGGAAAAAGCTTTTACAATATTGGCATTATCCAACCAGGCCAAACGAAGAAGATAAATTTAGGGTATTTTGTTGATGAGGATAAACTGGATTCAATCTTCCTTGATGCTTTCCATTATAGTGGAGTTGGCAGTACTGAAAATATGAATGCGAAAGATCGTTGGTGGATTGATCTTCGTCAATAGCAGCCGACACCATACAAACAAGAATGGCCATTCTAGAGCATGTAAACTTCATTTGCATTCCATGTATTGTCATATTATATCAGCACAGGTGAAATATGTAGCAAAACATTATACAAAAAAGGCAACTGACCCAGTGTGGGAGTTGCCTTTTTTACTTTTTAAAAAATTTATAAAACTGTAATGTGAATAAAGATATCATTTATATCCCAAGGAAAAAAGGAACGGGTTATTTTTTACGTTTTTTCATGTTATGTGAAATAACGATATTTCTAAATAAATTTATTTGAAGATTGTTTATAAAACTTTTCCTCCCTTAAAGATTCCAACTAAGGCATAAGTGGAATTTCCCCAACGCTTCCTGTTTTTGCATAAATAGTCCAATCCCCTATGAATAAATTCCCATAATATATTGTGTTCTCAATAAAAAATAAAGGAGTGAGATTATTGGGAGATAAAGAGAATCACAAGAAGGATTTTTCAGCAAATATCAACAGCTGCTCAAACAGAAACGTAGAACCAGACGTAAATTTTGATGCCAGGATAAGCAAGGTACCTGTAGTCTTAGCTGAGATTGAAGTTAGTACCTCGGTTACAGCTGATATTACCTTTCCGGAGGATGTCTTGGAAATCAAGGATATCAAAAAACGAGTAGTCCTTGTTCAATGTCGTCTTCTGGTGCCAACGAATCAGCTATTCATAAAAGGATATGTGGAAAAAAATATTAGATACGCTGCAGCACCAACGGGATGGAAGCGGAAGTCTATTGATTCAAATATCCGATCACTTACCGTGAAAGTTCCTTTTGAGTGTTCAACTCCAATTAGGGAGTTCATTACTCGTCCAGTAAACGTCCAATTCAACCAGCGCAGTGAATTTGATTTTTTGATTAAGAAACCATTACCGGAAGGGTTTCCTGAAAAAGATGAACTGCTAACGAGCGACCTTTCACAATTTCACCAAGATAGTACTCAGCACTATAATGAACTTCCATACTGTGACTTGGTGTCCAGCCGTATTATAGAATGGGATGAAGCTACAGACAGGGTACCGTTACAAGAGGGAGCAATATTCGAAGGAACCTTTAGGAACATCGTTGAAAAGATGATCGTCAGGTTTACAATCAAACTGCTTCAGAAACAACAAGTCCCAATTGGCGGAGGTGCGACGGGGCCAACCGGGCCAACGGGACCAACAGGACCAACAGGACCGACTGGAGAAACAGGTGCAACCGGAGCAACCGGACCGACGGGACCAACAGGACCAACAGGACCAACGGGACCAACGGGGCCAACGGGACCAACGGGGCCAACGGGACCGACTGGGCCAACCGGGCCAACGGGACCAACAGGACCAACAGGACCGACCGGACCTACTGGACCAACAGGACCGACGGGACCAACAGGGCCAACCGGACCTACTGGACCAACAGGACCGACGGGACCAACAGGGCCAACCGGACCGACGGGACCAACGGGGCCAACGGGACCAACAGGACCAACAGGACCAACAGGACCAACAGGACCAACGGGACCAACGGGGCCAACGGGACCGACTGGACCGACTGGACCGACTGGACCAACAGGACCGACGGGACCAACCGGGCCGACGGGACCGACAGGACCAACAGGACCAACAGGACCAACAGGGCCGACCGGACCAACAGGACCAACGGGACCAACTGGACCGACCGGACCAACAGGACCAACAGGGCCAACCGGGCCGACAGGACCAACAGGACCAACAGGACCAACAGGGCCAACAGGACCGACGGGACCGACAGGACCGACAGGACCGACAGGACCAACAGGACCAACAGGACCAACAGGGCCAACAGGGCCGACGGGACCAACAGGGCCGACCGGACCAACAGGACCAACGGGGCCAACTGGACCGACCGGACCAACAGGACCAACAGGGCCAACTGGACCGACTGGACCAACGGGACCGACTGGACCAACAGGACCAACAGGACCAACAGGACCAACAGGGCCGACCGGACCGACAGGACCAACAGGACCGACCGGAGTAACCGGACCAACGGGGCCAATGCCTGCAACTGAATGTGATTGCTGTGTTGAGCGAATGAAAGAATACCTGGAATCATTAGAAGGCGCCACGAACATTAGTATTGCAACGACGATACAAAGCGCCCAGGGTGGGTTCACTAATGCAACCATAAATAGGGTTGTTGGTGATTATGTGATTATCAATAATGGGGATGCAGCAATACCGATTTGTAAGATTGTCGGGCTAGGAGGAAGCGCTACTTCTGCATTATTAACAACACCACTACCATCATCTGAAGATGAAGAAGGTGGCTTCTGTGAGTGCTGTGAACAAGCAACACGGGAAATTCTGCAATTGATCAAGGATAGGCCAGCGACTGCAGACTTCTTAACCGAGGGTTCTGGCGACTTTGGTAACTTACAGAATTTCACCATTCTAGAAATTCAAGAAGGATTAGTGAAGATCCGAAGTGGAAATGATGTCAGGGTACTCTCAACTTGCCACATAGCAGCTCTGTCAGATATAAATCCAAACCTGATTGTCCCTTAACACCATAACGAGATGAGGCTGTCCTAAGAGTGAATCTCTTAGGAACAGCCTTTTTCATTCTTTTACAAATTCAACAATTGATTGGTTCTTAAATATATTGATACATAATGTATCAATATGAAACATTGTTAGAAGGTGAAGATATGATTCAAACGCTAAGAACAAACGAATTCAATAGACGTCTGGCACGTCTTCCGGATGCTGAAAAACAACTGCTGACGCGTATAAGAAGAAAAGAAGATGATCAACTGCATATTGTTTACGCTATGACCCATGTCGGTATTTCTGGCGGAGTCAAAGTCATATTTGAGCATGCAAACAGGCTGAAAAAAGCAGGTGCGAGGGTATCGCTGGTATCTCATTTTCAGAAGCCGTCCTGGTTTCCGATTGAAACAGAATATATCCAGGTTCCCTTTGACCTTGACCTGGCAAAAGGGATTCCAAATTGCGATGTGATTGTCGCGACTTATTGGGATCATATTCAGGCGTGCATTGAAACGGGGATTGCACCTGTTGTTTATTTTGAACAGGGTGATTTTCATTTGTTTGATTATGACTCAATGAACGGTACTTTGAAGAATTTCATTCAGAGACAACTGGAAATTCCTCCTTTTATTTTCACTGTTTCCAATCAGGCATCAAAGCAGATTGTCAGTATTTATGGCAGGGAGGCAAAGGTTATTCCCAATGCGGTAGATGAAGATATTTTTACGATGAATGGAGGAAAAGAAAGGGGAGAAAGGCCTTATCTGCTAATGGTAGGCGCAGAGTCAGCCAAATTCAAGGGAATCGCTGATATCATATCAGCTTATGAAAAAGTGAAAAGTGAATTTGATATAGATTTATATTGGATAACTCCTGAACAGCCTTCTGAAGCAATGAAAAAGAGGGTGGCCAAGGTTTTTGTCGGTCCCACTCAGCAAAAAATCAGCAGCTTATACAGAGGGGCTTCTTTGTATATTTGTGGGTCAACCTACGAAAGCTTTTCCCTTCCGGCTTTAGAGGCTATGGCCTGCGGATGCCCTGTTGTTACGACTAATAATATTGGGGTACTTGAGTATGCAGTCGATCAGGAGAATGCTGTTATATGCCAAATGAAAGATCCTGTTGATATGGCAGAGAAAATGGCCTGTGTATTATCAAGTGAAGAAATACAAAAAAGATTAACGGCCAATGGTCTCATAACAGTTGAAAAATATAAATGGTATACAATAATCGAGGAACTGCTGTTTTTTTATAAAAAAGTGGCTTCGCATAAAGTAAAGGGACAGAATCGGCTTTCCGAGTGGGAAATAGCTGTAAAAGCAGAGCATTTTCTGGCAAAGGAAGATTTAGCGAAACTGAAAAACTTTTTACGGGTGACCAGCGCGGATATTGTGAAAGTTCCTGTGGTGTACGCTGTTGAAAAAGCGCCGGCAATAGCCAGGTGGGAAGTTGTTGCTTGTCGCAAACACGGGGATGAGGGAAAAACGGAGCATTGCTTCACCCCATTATTGCCGTTTAACAAGCTTCAGCTGTTTAATTTTCCTGGGTACAGGTCATTTTTAGTTGAAGAATATGAAAATGCCCTGGCTGAATTTCAATTTCTGTATGATCGGGAAGAAATTGAAAAGGAAAAAGCCGCAATAGGCCGCTGGGTCATTCTGAGTCTTTTGAGACTGCAAAGAAAACAGCAGGCAAAGAAGAGATTAAAGGAGTATATCAAACAATTCCCTGATCATGCTGATTTTTATTGGCTGAAATCACATCTTGATGAAAATGCGAAGGAAAAAGCCAGTTCAATTGAAACAGTTAAGCTTTTGGGTGATGCCACGTCACTTCCTGAATTTTTCTATCAAGTGAATCGTGAAAATTCAGCCGAAAAACCAACCTGAAACCCTGTTGGAAAAGTAAACAAACACTTCTTTCGTATATTTGAATATACCTAAAATGACTGAAAGAAATTTGAAGGTAAAAAGGAGTTTTTCAATTGACCTATTCATTTTCGCCGGAACAATGGGAAAAGTTGTTCAGGCTTGGCTATCCGGGTCCCTGGGATAAGGAGTCAATGGCCTCGGAGGCTATTTACAGAGGCGGAGAGGCAATTGTTAAAAGCAAACTATTAAAAAATCAATATCTTCCTTATAATCTTGAAGATATCATCGAGGAAGGCATGAAGGACCTTTCGAAGGATATAATCTGCCTGCAAACAGCAAGCGAAGTAGAAGTGCAGCTGTTAGAGGCTTTGCGGGAAAAGAAGGGGTTCAGTGTAATAAGGATTGGTGATGGCGAAATATTGGCTTTATCACACGATATCCTGGTTGCGTCAAAAGAAATTAATCAAAACAGAAGGCTTAAGGGTATGGGCGGATTTAAGGTCCCGAACCATGAAAAAAGAGATTTATTGGCTAAGAATTTGCTAGAGGCTGATATTGTTGGCATACCAGAAGCGAGATATCCAGTCTATCAGAGGATGTTTAATCAAGTCGCTAAGGAATATAGGCTGCCATTGCAGTCTATGAAATTGGCCACTTCGCTGATCAATTATCAGCTCAACCAGGAAACTGCTTTTTATCATCATGTGTTAGAGAATTATCGAGTCCTGCTGATTGGAAATCGTTCGGCTGATGGAGAAGAATTTTTCATTAAAAAGGGATATAAATCCATTGCAGGCACTATAAAGGTTCCGGGATTTGATTCGATTGAAAAAGTGTTAGAAGAAGCCGATCGATATGAGTATGATATTGCCTTCGTTTCAGCAGGGGTAGCTGCCAACATCATCTGTGTGGAGATTGCTAAGAGGGATAAGGTGGCAATAGATTTTGGACATTTGCTCGATTGGTATCTATCAGGCCGGAGGGTGATCAGGACCGAATGAGGATGACGATTATCTCTTTTCTCAATCACATAACAGGGGTGTTTTTATGATTAGCGTCATTTTGCCAGTGTACAACGGGGGGGGATTTCCTTAAGGAAACCATCAGCAGCATCTTGAATCAGACACATAAAAATCTGGAGCTTATCATCGTAAATGATGGTTCAACAGATAACAGTGAAGAGGTAGTGCTGACCTTTACTGATGAAAGAATGAAATATTGTAAACAAGAGAACAAGGGAGTGGCGGAGGCTTTTAACAAGGGATTATCAGAGGCCAAAGGAGACTATATTACCTTCCATGGGGCCGACGATATCTCCCTTATAAACCGTTTTGAGCGGATGCTCAAGATCCTTCAGCACAGCGGGATTGGAGTTGTGCATTCTGATATGCTCCTGATTACTGCTGGGGGCTCACCGATGGGCTATTGGCAATCGGGAAATGTGCTGTCTGAAGACCTGTATTCTTTTTTCCTGAATGTAGGAACTCCATTCAATAACCCAACGATGATTTTTAAAAGAGATGTGCTCAAAAGCGAAGTAAAATATGATCCTACTATTAAAGTTGGGTCCGATACGGATTTTATTTTGAAGGCTTTACAGAGTGACTGCCTGTCCTATCATATCCCGGAGCCTTTGTATCTTTACAGAAGGCATCAGACAAATGTGACGAACCAGAAAAACCCGGCTGTACTGGCTCGGCATGTGAAATTGAATCTTTCCGATGATGACCTGAAGAATATTCACGAAGCAAATGGGGGTCCTGATGGTACAGGTCACAATCTTTTTGCTGCTAAATTAATTGCCGGGCTCGCATTATCCCGGAGATGGATGATGAATGAAGCATTTATCCTCTTTAATGAGGCCATCCCATTAATCAAGAGTGACCGTGACCGTATTTTTTTTGAAGGAATGAAGGGATTGATTGAAAAAGACTATCCGCGTGCGGTTAAGCACTTCACCAAGCTCGAGAACAGGACCCATCTGGAGGAAAATTATTTGGGTGAAGCCTTGATGCTTTTAAAGAAATATAACGAGGCGTACCCACATTTCCTTAAAGCATTGGAACGGAGTCCAGATTATCATTCTCCTGTTCAGAACCTCAAAGCAATCGGCACTTTAAGAGGGCTTAATGTCATTGATAAACATGTCAATAAGTATAAATAGACCCCCAGATCCAGGGGGTTCTTCTATTCAGATACCCGGGTTTTACAGAACACGAAGGAGTGGAATCCATTGAAGGAGAAATTGAAAATTTTACTGCTGGTCAAGCCGTTCTGGATTAAGTTTCCGAAGCATAAGCCAAAGTATGAAACGATTGCTGCCCTGGAGAGCCATGCTGAGGTCAGGTACTGGCATAAAGACGGAAACATAAAAGATATCTTGCGAAGAATCGATTTTAAACCGGATTTCATTCTTCAGTATGATGTGGCGTGGGGATATGCCTTTTCACCGATCATCAGCGGCCTGGGGCAAATCGACATCCCTAAAGGGTCAATTGTAATCGACATCCATTACTTTCCCTATGTAAGAAGACAATATTTTGAAGATACCAATATGGATATGATTTTTTCCCTCACAAAGTCACCCTTTTTGAAAACATTCCCCGAATATCAGGAGAAGTTCAGGTGGTGGCCGTTTTCTATTAATCCAACTATTTTTAAAGATTGGCAGCTTGAAAAAGACATCGATTACTTACTGATGGGCCAGGTGTATGACCCCGACGGACAGAACAACACAAATACCCCAAAAGGGAGATACCCTTTCAGGGAGGAAGTTTTAAAGATGATGAAGGGGATTGATGGTTTTGTCCATCACGCTCATCCAGGGCATGATGCCCCTGAAGCTGCGATCCTGAATGAAAAGTATGCCCGTGAATTAAACCGGTCTAAAATTTTCTTCACTTGCGGGGGGCAGTATAAATACCCTGTTCTGAAATATTTTGAAGCCCTGGCATGCAGGACCCTGCTGCTTGCCGAGCCGGTACAGGATATACTGGATCTAGGTTTTAAAGATGGCCATCATTTCGTGGCATGCGATCTTTCAAACTTCCAGGAAAAAGCGCAATATTATCGGGACCATGAAAAAGAACGGCAGCTCATAGCTGATAATGGATATAGGTTTATCCATGAAAACCATACGAATGAAGCCAGAGCCAGGCAAATGGTTCAATATATTCAGGAGTTTTTAGATGGAAAGAAAAAATGAATCCATGAAAGATAAAAAAGACGAGGTATCGAAATCTCGTCTTTTTTGCTTAATTTTTTTCGGTTTTAACTTCTTTTAAAACCTTTTCAAGATAAGCTATTACATCTTCCTTCAGTTCATCTCTTTGAAGGGCAAAATCAATCGTTGTCTGGACAAAGCCTAATTTTTCGCCAACGTCATAGCGATTCCCTTCGAATTCGTATGCGAACACTCTTTGGATTTGATTCAATTGCTGAATGGAATCAGTCAATTGTACTTCGCCTCCTGCACCCACTTTCTGCAAATCAAGAAACTTGAATATTTCAGGGTTCAAGATATAACGGCCGATGATCGCTAGGTTAGAGGGGGCGGTTCCCGCAGGAGGCTTCTCGACAAAGTTTTGAACATGATATCTCCGTCCATCCTGTGCGGAAGGATCAATGATGCCATACCGATGTGTCTCCTCAGCCGGGACTCGCTGAACACCGATGATACTTGAGTGTGTCTCTTCATATTGGGTGATCAGCTGCTTTAAGCAGGGGGTTTCGCTTTGCACGATATCATCTCCGAGCAGAACGGCAAACGGTTCATCTCCGATAAAATTCCTCGCGCACCATACGGCATGTCCTAAACCCTTTGGTTCTTTCTGGCGGATGTAATGGATATCAGCCAGTTTAGAGGGGTGCTGAACCCGCTCGAGTAAATCGAGCTTTCCCTTTTCGAGAAGATTTCGTTCAAGTTCATGTGCAATATCAAAATGGTCTTCAATGGCTCTTTTGCCTTTCCCGGTCACAATGATAATATCCTCAATTCCCGATGCTACTGCTTCTTCTACAATGTATTCAATGGTCGGTTTATCGACGATCGGAAGCATTTCCTTTGGCATGGCTTTGGTAGCCGGCAGGAACCGGGTACCTAAGCCTGCAGCAGGAATGATGGCTTTGCGTACTTTTTTCACTAGCCTTCCTCCAATAATTAGTTGGTTTGTACATTATACTTATGAATGGTCTTGCATATGATTGTGATGACAAGAATCGGTGACTGCATGATGGCTGGAAAGAAGCTTAGGAAAAAGAAAGTGGTTTGTGATCAACTGATGATCTCCTTTAAAGCCTCACATATTTCCCGGATTTGATCCTTGGTTAACTCAGCGTACATCGGCAGGGATAAAAGGCTGCCGGCATATTCTTCGCTGAGCGGAAATGTCCCTTCAGGAATTCCAGGGTCTCCATAGGCTTCGGTGAGATGGATTGGCGCCGGATAATGGATACCTGTTTGGATGCCTTTGTCGAGCAGCTTCTTTTGGGCATCTTCACGATCCTTGATGCGTATTACAAACAGGTGGTACACATGCCTGACATCTTCTTTTTCAATTGGAAGAATGATATTTGTATCTTTCAGCATCTCCTTGTATAGAGAAGCATTTTTCCTTCTGGCTTCAGTCCACTGTTCGATATAGTTCATTTTTACATTCAGGATGGCAGCCTGGATTCCATCTAATCTGCTGTTATAACCGGCAATTTCATGAATGTATTTCACTTTGCTGCCATGCTGGCTCAAGAGGCGCACGCTGCCAGCAAGTTCCTGGTCATTCGTCACCACGGCACCGCCATCACCATATGCCCCTAAATTCTTGCCAGGGTAAAAGCTGAAGCATGCGGCATCACCGATCGACCCAACCCGTCTTCCCTTATATTCAGCGCCATGAGCCTGGGCTGCATCTTCAATCACTTTAAGTCCATGCTGGGCTGCGATTTCGAGGATTGGGTCCATATCTGCAGGCTGTCCATATAAATGGACTGCAATAATTGCTTTCGTTTTTTCGGTAATCCTGGAGGGAATCTCTTCTGGATTGATCGTATACGTCTCTTTGTCATGATCGACGAATACCGGCCGTGCACCTACGGCTGTAATCGCTTCTGCAGAGGCAATGAAAGTATTGGCAGGGACAATTACCTCGTCCCCATGTCCGATGCCCATTGCCTTTAAGGTAAGCCACAAAGCGTCCGTTCCATTGCCGACACCAATACAATAAGGCGCGTGGCAATAATCAGCGAAGTTTTTTTCGAAAGTTTCGACCTCTTTGCCGCCTACAAATGCACAATCCTCGAAAATTTTTTCGACGGCTTTCTTCACTTCACCTTCGATGCTTTTATACTGGGCCTTCAAATCTAAAAATGGGATCATTCTTGGTTTCTCCTTAATAAAAGATCACTTTCCTCGAGTACTTTTACAACATTCAAACCTTTATTTCCGCTGCTCAAAGGCTCTTTGTTGTTCAGGACGCAATCTGTGAAATGAGAAAGCTCAACACTCAATGCTTCTTTTAAAATAAGCTCGGGAAAATACTCTTTTTCATTCTCATACTGGTAGGAAATAGTGCCATCTTCATTTTTTGAGAAGTCTGCATGCTTATGAAATACCTTTATTTTCTTCTCGGGCTCCATGTCGTCGTAAATCATCATGCCTTTTGTTCCGACCACCGTCATTTTCCGGACCTTTTCCGGGTATAGCCAGCTGTTCATAATATAGACTTTCTCTCCGGTTGAATAGGTTAAGTTAAGAAAAGCGGTATCTTCGAGCTGTGGATTGATATCTCGATGCCCATATGCTTTGACCTTGGTGATCTGGCTGCCGATCAGATAGTCCGCAATCGATAAGTCATGAGGAGCCAAATCCCATAAGACATTGATATCCTTTTGGTATAAACCTAAATTCAGACGCTGGGATGTAATATACCGAATGGTCCCTATTTCACCTGAATCAATAATTTCCTTCATTTTTTTGACGGCGCCAGTGTATACAAAGGTATGCCCGACCATAAGTGTTAGGTTCCTGGAGTCTGCAAGTTTACAAAGTTCTTCTGAAGTTTGAACAGAGTCGGTGAGAGGTTTTTCAACAAAGACATGCTTGCCGTTAGTGAGGGCTTCTTTTGCAAATCGATAATGGGTATTCACTGGGGTCACAATCAGTACGAGATCTATTGCGGGGTCCATGATGATGTCAAGGTAGTTTGTGGTGGTTTTAATGTAAGGGTATAAGGCTTTTTGTTTTGCCAGCTGCTCAGTATTCAAATCTGCAACATAGATTAACTCAACTCCAGGCAGGGCATCCAGATTGCGGATAATATTTGGTCCCCAATAGCCGCAGCCTATGACTCCTGCTTTTAACATACATTGATCCCTCCTTGAAAAATTTTCCTGCAGCGGGATAGGATACATTATTCCTGGATGTATCGAATGACTTTAGCCGGGTTTCCGGCAACGATCGAGAATTCCGGCACATTCCTGGTGACAACACTGCCAGCACCGACTATTGCGCCTTTACCGATCGTGAGTCCGGGAAGGATGGTACTGCCGGATCCGATGGAAGCCCGTTCTTCTACAATCGTTTCCAGGAGAGTCCATTCTCCATCATTTTGCAAGGAGCCATCCGGATTGGTGGAGCGGGGGAACATATCGTTCGTGAACATCACCCCGTGGCCGATAAAAACTCCATCTGCTATATGCACTCCTTCACATAAAAAAGAGTGGCTTGAGATTTTGCAATTTTTTCCGATTTTAACTCCTTTTTGGATCTCAACGAATGTGCCAACCTTTGTTCCGTCTCCTATTTCGCAGCCATAGGCATTTACGAAATCATAAATCTTGACGTTCTCACCTAGCTTTACATTGTTTAAATTGCTTTTATTACTCATATAACACACACCCATATCTATCATTTTTAAAGAGGGGGATCACCGATTCATAATCAGTCTCTTTATGGTATATGTTCTGAAAATGGAAGTGTATGGGGGGGTGCCTACAAATGAAAAAAATCCTCTGGAAAATCAATGGCTATGCTGGTTTATTCCGATCTTGATGATCCATGATAACTGGCTAGATATTCTTCCACATATTCAATAAATTGCTGTGCCCTTACATCGTTTGTATGGTGGGTATGGATAAACTCGTAGCCTGTATCTGTTATTTTTTTTCTTTCTGCCTCGTTTTCCAGATAATACATCGCTTTTTCATAGAAATTGGATTCATTACAGGCAATAAAGTTTTCACCATCTACGAATCCCAATTCGGTAAGGTCCGGAACAGGTTTTGCCAGGAGCAGCGTTCGGCACGCGGGAGCTTCAAAGTATTTCAGTACAGGATATTGAAACTTGGACCCGCAGGTAAAGAACATTTTTGCCCGGTTTAGTTCTTTCGCATATTTTTCATTAAGATAGTTTTTTGAAGTATTCTTTGCGTAGTGTCCCGGGTGATGGTGAAATAGAAAGCCTTCTTCTTTCCTCATCCGCACTAAAACTTCCTCTCTAAATGGGTACTTGCCCTTTGGAGTACCAGTCACATTCCTGCTTTTTCGTTCCCTGTCAAAAACCTGCCCCATCAGCAGGAAATTAATATTCTTCTCAATCTGCCAATCTTTAAAAACTTCAGGATTGATGGCAAAGGGGAGCCAGCGGAACTGGTCCTTATATTGAGGGAATTTTTTCAAGAATGGTGACTTTGTTACAGAAAAAATCAAATCAATTTTATTTCGATTAAAAAATTTTACTCGTTCAGAGGGACTATAGTGGATATCAATCACGAAGCACCCTTTTGGGATGTTGATTTTGCCTAATCCCTTTATCCTTGGGGTCAGGGGGCTGTTCCAGGCATGATCATAGTGCAGAATGAAATCCGGGGTGAAATTCAATGCAACTAAAATATCATTGATGTTGCCGTCTTTATGCCAGTACCGTACGTCGGCGAATTTTTCGATTGCTTTGATTGTATCGAACTTTGGTTGATGCTTTGGTGCCGATTTGTTGAAAGACTTGATCAAAACAAGAATCTTAAGTTTCTCTTTTTCTTCCATGAAAAACACCTCCATTTCGGTGTAAGGACTTGTTTATTTTAGCTTATTCACTCTTTTTCCCGATGCCTGGTCAATTGTCACAATTGAACGGCGGAATGGTCATTTTATTTACACAAACAAACTGCGACTACATAAAATAACGGAGAGTAATTGCCAGAAGATTTCCATGATTTCGGGGGATTTCAGCTAAAAAGGCCAGAAAGGATTGTTAAGATGAAAAATGTTACAGTTGTTGGTTTAGGAAAGATTGGCTTGCCCTTAGCCGCAATTTTTGCGAATTGCGGACATTTTCATGTGTACGGAGCAGATATCAATAAAGCAGTGGTGGACAAAGTGAATCAGGGGATTTCCCATGTGGATAACGAACCGGGACTTGATGAGCTGGTTTCAAAAGCATATGAGTCCAAAACATTGGAAGCAACTGTTGATACATCAAAAGCGGTAAGTAAATCTGAGGTGGTAGTGGTCATTGTACCGGTACTCACAAAGGGAAACGGTACGATAAACTATCAATATATCGATTCTGCCGTAGAGGATATAGCCAGAGGGATTAAAAAAGGAACGCTTGTAAGCTTTGAAACGACTTTGCCTGCCGGTGATACGAGAAACAGGTTCGGCTGGACGATCGAAAAGATTTCAGGATTGAAGATGGGGGTCGATTTTTTCTTATCCTACAGTCCTGAACGTGTGTACTCCAACCGGATCATCAAGGACTTGTCTGCCTATCCAAAGGTAGTGAGCGGATTGAACGCCAAAAGCCTGGAGTTAGCAGCTGATTTTTATCAAAAAGGGTTAAACTGCGATATTTTACCGGTCAGCAGCCTGGAGGCAGCTGAATTTACCAAGGTTGCCGAATGTGTTTATCGTGATGTGAACATCGCTCTTGCCAATGAACTTGCGATGTATGCAAACAAGCTGGACATTGACATCATGGAGGTCATAAAGGCAGCAAACAGCGAGCCCTATTCGAATATTCACCTGCCGGGTATTGGCGTTGGCGGGCACTGCATTCCTGTGTATCCATACTTCTTTATCAATAATGGCCTTGAGGAGGGCTTGACCACTTTATCAAGAAGGATTAACGATGACATGGCCAAATACGCTTTACGGCTGGCAGAAGAACATCTGGATTCGTTAAAGAACAAAAGGGTCTTGATCTTAGGCCTGTCATTCCGGGGAAATGTGAAGGAGCCAACAAAATCATCCACATTGCTGCTGATTGATGAATTGAAGGAAAAGGGAGCTGCAGTATATGTCGATGATCCTTTATTCGAGGCAGGGGAGATTTCAAAATATGGTGTTGTTCCATTTTCAAAACAGCAGGCGGAAGAAATTGAACTGATCATCCTGCAGGCATACCATGATGAATATAAGAACATGGACTTTTCAGCATTCAAAAACTGCAGCCTGGTTCTGGACGGAAGGAATGTGCTGGATAAACAGGCCATTATGCAGCAGGGCATTCATTATCTTGGAATTGGAGTTAAATAGCCGGCAATTAAATGGCAAGAGGAAAGAGGAAATCTTCATGATTCCCTCTTATTTTTTGCCGCTATTTTTCATGAAATCATTAAAAAATTTCTCATTGAACAAGACCTGCTTGTCATCCGGCCGGTATTTCTTGGCGTTTTGATTGTGTTCAATCGATTTTTCTACATTGCCTAGTTCCCAATGGCACACACATAGCTGAAGATTCGGATACCAGGTGGAATAAGCCTGGTTCTGGAAGCCGGCTGTATCCTTATTCATCTTTATGGCGGTAGTATACCAGTAGATTGCTGTTTGATAATCCTTTTTGGCCTTGAAAAGATCGCCGATGCGGCAGCACGGTTCAGGCCGGGGTGCATCGAATGTCAATGACTTCAGCAAAGCTTCCATTTCTTCATCCTTTTCTCCTAGATGGACATGGCAATCAGCCAGATTCAAACACGCTCTTATGTTGTCCTCCACCCAGCCTTTTTTGCCTCCAAGGAACTCATGATAATAAATGATCGCTTTTTCATATTGCCTGTGATCCCGCAGCTCATTGGCATAATAATATAAGTCCCTTGGAGTGAAGTCCTCTCCTCTTTTAATCCGCTTCTCATAAATTCTTAAATTCCTGTCAGATGAATGGCCGGACGATCGTTTTTCATTCTTTTTATGCTCAACTGATATATCAGAAGATAGAATATTGCCGCTCACATCAAGATATTCATGAACGGGTCCGATCCACTTGAAGTTCTTGCTCCTCTTCACCAGGCGGTTCCTTCTGTAATGGAAAGTCGGGTTCCCAAATTCATCTCTGAGGATGACATAGATCATGGAGACACCATCAACATCCTTTTTCAGGGAGGTTTTCAGCTTTTTGAACTTTTGCTGGTCAGCATGCAGCAGAATATCGTCGGCATCGAGCCAAAGGATATAGTCCATCGTTGCGTTGCTGAAGGCAAAATTGCGGGCTGCGGAAAAGTCGTCAATCCACTCGAAATCGAGTACTTTATCACTGTACTGCCTGGCTATTTCCTTTGTCCGATCAGTCGACCCGGTATCCACAATGACGATTTCATCACAGATATCCTGTACACTCCTGAGACAGTTCTCCAATACTTCTTCTTCATTTTTAACAATCATGCAGAGACTGATGGTGGGCATTGATTTCCCTCCTGTAAAAGATTTTCTTCACATTTTATGTAAAAGGATAACGATGTGAAACCCCTTCGAATCCGGATGTGCAATATAGGCCGCCAGGCAAATACTTTATTTTAAATAGCCCAGTGGGATGCTAAGTGGCGGAAAGTTAAAATTACCATTTCAATCAGTTTGATAAAAAGTGCTCAAGCATGGTATAAGTGTAAAAGGAGCAGGAGCATTCTGCTTTTTAATTTTGGGATCATGGGTAAGCTCTGGTATCCCATGATGAGAGGGACTGAACGATTATGAAAGAAAATTTCTGGCGTGATTTACCACGGCCGTTTTTTATACTGGCACCAATGGAAGAAGTGACGGATGTTGTTTTCCGTCATGTAGTGAGTGAAGCAGCAAGACCTGATGTATTCTTTACCGAGTTTACAAACAGTGATAGTTATTGTCACCCGGATGGCATCAAAAGTGTGCAGGGGCGTTTGACTTTTACAGAGGATGAACAGCCGATTGTCGCGCATATATGGGGGGACAAGCCTGAATATTTCCGGCAAATGAGCATCGGGATGGCAGAAATGGGATTCAAGGGCCTGGATATCAATATGGGCTGTCCCGTGCCCAATGTGGTGCAGAATGGAAAGGGAAGCGGCTTGATCCGTCGTCCGGACGTTGCAGCAGATCTGATTCAGGCAGCAAAAGCGGGAGGATTGCCGGTAAGTGTCAAAACAAGGCTTGGCTTCTCGGACTTAGACGAGTGGAAGCCCTGGCTGAAACACATATTGGAACAGGATATTGTCAACCTTTCCATTCATCTGCGCACAAGGGATGAAATGAGCAAAGTGGATGCTCACTGGGAACTGATTCCGGAGATCAAGAAGCTTCGTGACGAGGTCGCTCCGGATACACTTTTGACGATCAATGGGGATATTCCTGACCGACAGACCGGCCTCAAGCTCGTGGAACAATATGGTGTCGATGGTGTGATGATCGGCCGTGGTATTTTCCATAATCCATTTGCTTTTGAAAAGGAGAAGAAGGAGCATAGCAGTCAGGAATTGCTTGATCTTTTAAACCTGCATATGGATCTTCATGATAAGTACTCGCATTTAGAACTGCGGCCGTTCACGGCTTTGCATCGCTTTTTCAAAATCTATGTCAAAGGGTTCCCCGGGGCGAGTGGGTTAAGAAATCAATTAATGAACACTAAATCAACGGATGAAGTGCGTGAATTGCTTGATCAGTTTGCGTCCAAGGATTTGGGTGGAGTGGGAGAGCAGTAGGAGTGAGTTGAAAATCAAAATGACTCGATGACTTTCAAAGAGTCAGATTCAATAATAAACAGTTAATTGGCTGGTGTGGAGTCTAGGGTAAACCGGACTCATGCCTGCCAATTTTTTTTGTTTGTTATTTTAGTAATCTATATTAGGTTTCCCGTTCCCAAACTTTATAGTGCGATATTTTAAGTAAACTTCAGGGTCGTGATGGTACAGCTCGGATACCCAAAGCAGGACGGTTGTAGTCCGGGCCATAAGCTAATAAATAAATTGAAATCGAAGTATTTATGACTTCTTTGAAAAAATGAGGATTTTGTATAAGCCATCTTTTATATATTAAGTAGAAATAAGCAGCTGACTTTTTCTTTTAAAGGTCTGGGGGGAAGAAGTGATGAAAGAGGGAAAAGAAATAAGGATTGGAGCCATCTATCCTTTTACAGGCTCACTGTCAGCAGTTGGGAAGGATATTCGCCAGGCCATCGATTTGGCTGTTGAAATTGTAAATAATCGATATGATTTGGATTTGCCTTTAGCTCGTACTATAGGCCTTCCTATATTAGAAAATCGAAAATTTAAAGTGATTTATGGAGATTCAGAGGGTATACCGGAAATTGGGCGGGAAGAAGCCAAACGATTAATTGTAAAAGAGAAGGTTGCGGCCATAATTGGTTCATATCAAAGTAGTGTGACTTTGCAAGCTTCTGCTATAGCTGAAGCAAGAAAAGTGCCTTTCTTAACACCAGATGCATCTGCCCCGTCGCTTACAGAGAGGGATTTTCAGTTTTTTTTCAGAACAGCACCTAATGATCATCTATATACAAATCTTTTCTTTGAACTATTTCATTTTCTAAGATCAAGAGGCAGAGAGATCAACAAATTTGCTATTTTGACCGAGGACTCTATTTTTGGATTAGAAGCAGCTGCGATTGAAAAAAGTCTTATCCGGAAGTTCCCTGGAGAACTTACAGCTTTTGAAATATATACCCCGCCTGTTACATCGCTAGTGAATGAACTCACCCGGATTCGAAAAAGCAAAGCTCAAGCCGTCTTTGGTCACCAGTTCCTTTCTGATGCTATAAATGTCGTTCAAGGTCTTAAAAGGTTAAATTGGTTTCCAGAAGGGCTGGTGGTCCAAAATGCAGGTTACACCATACCTGAATTCCTTGAAACGGTAGGGGAGGATGGCAATTATATTATTAGTCGTGTTGCCTGGGCACTCGGTTTGGGCAGAGTCAAACCTATTGTAACGGAAGTCAATGAACTTTATCGCTCAAAATATAAAGAAGATATGAATGAGACCAATGCACGCAGTTTTACAGGATTACTCGTCCTGGCTGATGCCATTAATAGAGCTGGAAGTATAAATAAAGATAAAATAGTTCAATCTCTGCGTCAAACCAACATGCCAGGAAAAAATTTAATAATGCCATGGCGAGGTGTCCGATTTGATTCAAACGGGCAAAATATATTGGCGGATGCTTTACTGGCTCAAATTATCAATCAGGAATATAAAATTATATGGCCGCTCTCAGTTGCCGAAACCCCGGTCGTGTGGCCGGCACCGCCATGGAATCAGAGATAGCAAAGTGAGGACGGCTTTTTATTGTAAGAAAGGCCGTCTTCATCAAGAGAATGTAATTTGTTTTTGCTTTAAAATCATATCCCGCTTAATTTGCCACTTTCTAATTACCTCAGTAATTTTAAAAAAAGCCGCTAGCTCACCACGTATAAATTAAGTGTTTTCTCCAAATTCATTTTGTTCAAAGTGAAAAAGTCTTATCGATAAAAGTCTGTTATTTTAATGCCATGCCCGCTAAAAGAAATCAAAAGGGGTTATACTTTTTCCTCCCACCAGCCAAACGCGACTCTTGCATGTACCTGACTTTTTCCTGGGGATCGAAAGAATAAGGAAATAGAACTTCCAGGCGGGATGATGAACATACCTTGAAAGTCATGCTTTGTGAGGGTTGTAGTTGGCTCAACCCTTCGTACAAAGGCGTTAGTACCCCGACTTGGCTTTCCTGAAATGAAGCTGGCGTTTTTGATATCAGTCTTCGGCATTGGCGGGGGCTTTAAGGCCTGGTTCCCTGAAGCGAAATGCGGCGATGTTTTTCCGTTTCCGGGAAGGATGCTGCCTATCCAGGCTTCAGTGGTTAATGCCTCATTTGAATAGTTGCTGATGGTATAGGCGTTTAAGAATAGATTCACATTGGAGTCCGCCGGGTTGACCAGTCCGCCCCATCCGTTGTAACCACCACCGAAGGATATGAGATCTGTTTGACCAAGAAAGTATTCACCGAGATAGGAGTGATATACATTTTCGGGCAGTACGGTGACCTCATTGAGGTGTTTCTCGCTGTCCATTGACTTGAAGTTCATGCCAGCTATCTCCTGCTCATGCATTGGCCGCTTCCTCCCACCAGGTCAAAACGATTGTCCCTGAGATGTATTGATAACCCGGCGGCCTTAGAAGTATGGAGAATGAGTCTCCGGGACCAATAATGATGGAACCATTGTGTGAATCGCTGACAAGGGTGGAATTTTGAGCAACGATTCTATCAAAAATATTCACACCTTTGGCCATGGGCTCAGCAGAATATCCAGCATATTTCAAGATTGCCTTTGGATGTGGAGAAGGTGAAATCGCCTGATTGGTTGGAGTTACATGGGACGAGACCGCTGCATTTCTCGGTGGAACAGCGTTTAACCAGATTTCACTGATGAAGTTTTGGTTTGAAAGGTTTGTGATCGTAAAAATATCGATGTATACATTGACCCCAGAATCAGCTGGATTGACGATTCCGCCCCACGCGTAATATCCGCCCCCGAAATTCAGCAATCCGGTTTTGCCGATAAAGTATTTTCCGCGCCTTGAATTTAAGGCTGGACTGGTTACATTCACCACTTCAATTGTCTGTTTATCCATTTCATTTGGCATACCATTACTCCTAACTGTTCATTTGTCAGAATATATAATATGAAACATTTTGGGCAGATGTTCAGGTTGGTTTTACATTGAGGGAGCAGGGGGTACGTTCCCTTGCTCCTTTTTACTTCGCCCATGGCTTAAGACTGGGGGCAAGTAACTTTGCAGCCGCTTAAGAAACTGCATAAAACGGCCGTGCACTTTTTAGAAAGGATAAAAAAGTACAGAAGATAATAAAAGATTACTATATGTTAACGCTTTCAAAGCGAATGGTCCGCTATAAGATGGAGTTGTAGCAAATTAATTTCATCTTTAAAGGGGGAAATATTAGTGAAAAAAGCTTGGAAATTATTTTCTGTTTTGATCGTTATGACAGTGTTGACTGGAATGCTGGGTGCATGCAGCGGGAAAACTGGCGGAAGCAGTAAAGTGAGCGTGGGAATCGTTCTTCCAACGAAGGATGAGCCAAGATGGGTGCAAGATGAGCAGCGCTTTAAAGATGCCTTAGCTGATTCTGATTACACGACAGAAATTTTATTCAGCCAGGGTTCTTCTGCGAAGGAAAAAGAAAATGTGGAAACTTTGCTTAACAAAGGAATCGAAGTATTGATTATTGCTCCTCACGACGGCGCAGCAGCTGGCTCTGCGGTAGAAGCGGCGAAAAAGGAAGGCGTAACCGTTATTTCTTATGACCGCTTAATTACAGAGACAGATGCAGTTGATTATTATGTAACGTTTGATAGTTTGGCAGTAGGTGCTGCTCAAGGCCAATACTTAATCGACCATGTAAAAGGCACAAATGTCCCGTTATACCTTTATGCTGGTGCTTCATCTGATAACAACGCATTTTTATTCTTTGAAGGTGCATGGAAAGTTCTTCAGCCGAAGATTGCGGACGGCACGTTTGTAATTGCTAACTCTACAGAAGCAGTGGCATTGAAAGATAAGCAAGAGCTTACTCGTGATGAGCTAGGAAAAATCCTCGGTCAGGTAACAACAAACTGGGATCCAAACGAAGCGAAAAATAAAGCACAAACACACTTAACAGCAGCGGGTGCAGATTTAAAAGGTGATGTAGCTGTTTTAGCTCCAAACGATGGAACGGCTCGTTCTATTGCTGATGTTTTCGGAACAGACTCTGATATTTCTAGTTTCGTCGTAACAGGCCAAGATGCTGAGAAAGCTTCTATTCAATACATCATTGATGGCAAGCAATCTATGACGGTATTTAAAGATGTAAGAACACTGGTTGCAGACGCAATTGATATGGCGATCGACATCCTGGATGACAAAAAACCAGAAACAACTGGCTCTTACAACAATGGAAAAGTTGATGTGAAAGCGAAACAAACAGACGTTATCGTGGTAGACGAAGAGAACGTTAAGAAAGAACTAATTGATTCAGAATACTATGAAGCTAGTGAGTTTAAAGGACTTTAAAAAAATAAAACTGCGTGATCGTATTCATTTTGCTTACGATCACGCAGTTATTATAGCAGTTTTGGTTGGAGGGAATGAGGATGAGCGAATATATTCTGGAGATGAAGCAGATTTCAAAGGAATTTACAGGAGTCAAGGCGCTCGACAATGTCAATTTCAAAGTGAAGAAGGGTGAAATACACTGCTTAGTTGGCGAAAATGGGGCTGGGAAATCCACTCTGATGAAAGTGCTGAGCGGGGTTTATCCTTACGGGACTTATGATGGGGATATTGTTTACGAAGGTAAGGTACAGCAATTCAATAAGATTAACGATAGTGTTAATACAGGTATCGTAATCATTTACCAGGAGCTGGCTTTGTTTCCTGATCTCACAGTTTATGAAAATATATTTGCTGGCAATGAAATCAAGCAAGGGGCTTTTATTGACTGGAATGAGACGATTGTTGAAGCGAAAAAACTGCTTGAAAAAGTTAACCTCGACATTAACCCGGAGACTCTTGTAAAAGATTTAGGAGTAGGGAAACGTCAGTTAATTGAAATTGCCAAAGCGTTAAGTAAAGACGTAAAGCTTCTCATTCTCGATGAACCGACTGCAGCGTTAAATGAGGACGACAGTGAAAATTTATTAAAATTACTGGACGATCTCAGAAAACAAGGAATTACCTGCATTATGATTTCCCATAAATTGAAGGAAGTTATTTCAATAGCAGATAGTGCAACTGTTATTCGTGATGGACAAACGATCACGACCCTGGATGCGTCCAAGGGGGAGATAACCGAAAATACGATTATAAAAAATATGGTTGGACGCGAAATTCAAGATATTTATCCGAAACGCCCGAAGAAATCTTATGGAGAAAAGGTGCTTGAGTTAAAGAATTGGTCTGCATATGACCAAAAGCTTGGCAGACATGTTGTGAAAAATGCAAACCTGAACGTTAAAAAAGGTGAAATCATTGGTTTGGCAGGCTTAATGGGCTCTGGCCGGACGGAACTTGCCCTTAGTATCTTTGGTAACGCGAAAGCCTATAAGCTTCAAGGTGACTTGCTATTGGATGGAATGCCAAAAGCATTGAAACATACTAGTGATGCAATAAAGGCTGGAATTGCGTATGTTACGGAGGATCGCAAAGGGGATGGGTTGTTTTTACTGCAAGATATTAAAAGCAATATTTCTGCCGCGAATTTACAAGGAATTTCTGCCAACGGAGTTATTAATGACAATGAAGAGATTAAAGTAGCAGATAGCTATAAATCTTCATTGCACATAAAAGCTGCTTCTTTAGAACAGCTTGTTGGCAAACTAAGTGGCGGTAACCAGCAAAAAGTTTCGTTAGGCAAGTGGCTGTTTGTTGGCCCTAAACTCCTAATATTAGATGAGCCTACCCGAGGTATTGACGTGGGCGCAAAATTCGAAATTTACACGGTGATGAACAAGCTGATTGAAGAGGGAATGAGTATTATCATGATTTCTTCTGAGCTTGGTGAAGTATTGGGAATGAGTGACAGAGTTTATGTCATGGCCGAAGGAGAAATCAAAGGCGAATTGCCAATAGAAAACGCCGACCAGGAAAAAATAATGCAACTGGCAACACAATAGGAGGCTAAACCAATGACTTTAATAAATGACGTGAAAACGTTAATCAGTAAAAATATTCGTGACTACGGGATGTATATTGCTTTATTTGTCATCTTTCTCATCTTTACTATTTTAACGGATGGCTTATTTATCTCTTCCCGTAATATTAGTAACTTACTAGACTCTGCAGGTTATATTGCAGTTCTGGCAGTCGGTGTCATGCTGGTCATTGTCATCAGGCATATTGACTTATCGATCGGATTCTTAGCAGGGTTCCTTGGAGCGATTGCGGCCATCCTTTTAATGCAGCATGGTTTACCTGTTTATATTGTGATTCCTGTCATTTTGGTACTTGGAACGATTGCCGGTTTGTTTACAGGCTTCCTTGTTGCAAAAGTAGGAATTCCTGCCTTTGTAGCAACACTTGCAGGCTGGCTGATTTACCGCGGTGCGATTCTGCAAGTAACAGAAAAGTCCGGAACCATTATCGTTCAAAACGACGCTTTTAATGCGATTGGAAATGGGTACATCCCATCTATTATGCAAATTAGCGGGTTGCATTTACTCTCTTTATTAATCGGTGTACTTGGCATAGTATTTTACAATTTTAGTGCAGTATCCAACCGCCGAAACAAAATTAAGTATAATTTCGAAGTGGTCTCAAAACAGATCTTCATTTTGCAGCTTGTGTTCGTTTCGGCTATCATCGCTGCAATCACTTGGATCCTAGCTGGCTATAATGGTTTCTCCTGGACAGTGATGATTATTTTATTAGTCGTGCTCGTCTATCATTTCTTGACAACGAAGACAGTAATGGGAAGACATATTTATGCTGTCGGCAGTAATCCAGAAGCTGCACATTTAAGCGGAATTAACGTAAACAAGATAACATACATCGTATTCGGCTCAATGGGTTTGCTATCTGCTTTATCAGGCATTCTATTTACCTCTCGCCTTCAGTCAGCAACGACGACCGCTGGAACCCTATTCGAACTTGATGCCATCGCAGCTGCCTACGTTGGTGGCGTATCTGCAGCTGGCGGAGTAGGTAAAGTAACAGGAGCGATTATCGGGGCGATCGTAATGGCATCCTTAACGAGCGGGATGAATTTGCTGGGTGTAGGGATTTCCTATCAATATATCATTAAGGGCGGCGTTTTAGCCTTAGCAGTAATCTTCGACGTTATGACAAGAAGAAAAGGAAACTAATTGCCTCTTCTTGCGGGCTTTCACCAAGATCATTGGGGAAGCCTTTTTTGCCATATAAGAATTCAGGAATCTTGTATAGCTCCTGTGCTGGCAGGGCTGTCCCGTGCGATTGCTGCCTGAATGACTGCCTATTTTTTTAATGCAGTTTACTAACGAGGCTGATAGAATCAAGTTAAATGACACCAAACGGCTAAAGAAAGAAAAAGGGGAGAGAGCAATATGAAAAAGTATATGTATGCCATATTGGGTCTTGTATTTGTCTCCCTTTGTTATCTCATTTTTGTATCAGCCAATATTGTCTTTAGCAATGACATAGCTTTGCCTAAAGCAAAAAATCAAACAGACTCTCGCTATCGCTTAGTTCTCATCACGAGAGACATGGACACGACGTTTTGGAATAAGGTTGGCATGGGGGCATCGAGGCAGGCAGTGAAAGAAGGGGTCAGCCTTGAAATTTGGGGAAGCTATAGCAATAATTCAGAACAGTTTTTAAAAAAATTAGAACTGGCTATCCATTCCAAAGTGGATGGAATCATCATACAAGGACTTGATACAGACGAATTTAAAGAACTTACAAAAGTAAAGGCCGCTTTTAATGGAATTCCGATTATCACAGTAGCGAATGATGTGCCAATGAAGGAAAGTCTAAGAAGAACCTACGTTGGTTCCGATCAATTCCGTGCCGGAGGTTTAATAGCAAGGCAGTTGTTGAGTGATATGGGAACTGAAGGGAAAGTTGTACTGCTGTCTGACAAGCAGAAAGAGTTTTACCAGAACGAAAGATTAAAGGGCATCTATGCCACGTTGAAAGTGTATCCAAAAATTAAGATACAATATGCCGAAACAGGAGAGTCAAAAGATCAGGTCATTACGACGATGAGAGACCAGTTAAATCAGGTGCCGGATGTGGATGGGTTTATCGCTGTAAACGCAAAGATGATTGGTCCGATGGTACAGGAAATAGGGAAACGTTCCCGGGTTGAACCATATTTTATCTATACGTTTGATGATGGACCAGAATCGTTACCGCTCTTTGAAGAGGGGAAGATTGACGGAGTCGTTGAGCAAGATCCGGAAACAATGGGTGAAGTCAGTGTACAGCAAATTGTTAAATGGCTGAATGGAGAAACGGTTCCGCTTGATATTAATGGTTACTTCACAAACACACGCATATTGAAGGACAGCAGAAATGAATAGCATCAGAAAGAAAATATTATCATTTACAACTATAGTCATTATCATTATGTCCATCATTTGGATTGCTCTGACATTTTATAACTATAAAACACAAGTAAAATACAATGATATTTTAAACCGATACTTAATATTAAGTGATGTTTCAAGGTCCAGCAATCAAGTGATTACGGACTTGAATAATTACATGAACCAATCGACACCAGGAAACTTACAAAAATTAGAGAGCAGCAAAAAGGAGCTGGAATCTTCTAGATACGAAGTATTTCAGGTGAGAAATGAAGTAAATGATTTTACATTAACAAATTACATAAATTTAATGGGCAGCTTAATTGAAACAACTGACAGATTAATGGGACTTGAACGAGATTCCGAGGCAGCGGTAAAAGACCTTGCCGAAATTACACGTATCAGCAATTATATTTCCGATATGACGCTTACCTTAATCGATATGGAACTTAAAACACATGAGCCGTTTTATCGCGGCATTATGGAACAATCCATTGAGTTGGTGAAACTTGCGATATGGATGGTTTTATTAACATCCTTGCTGCTATTATTGGCTACTTATTGGTTCTCCTTAAGCATCACAAGGCCAGTCCAGCAGCTAACGAAGGCTGCAAGTGAACTGGCGAAAGGAAAATTCGATAATGAAATAACAGTCAAATCGAATGATGAAATTGCCTTTCTTGCTAAAACATTTGATCATATGCGTACGAATATCAATAATTTAATACAGCAAATAAAGGAAAAAGCAAAGCTGGAACACGAACTGCAGCAAAACAAGATTTTGCTTCAGGAAAGCCATTTCCGCAGTCTGCAAAGCCAGATGAATCCGCATTTCCTGTTTAATACCCTTAATACGCTTTCGAAAAAAGCTTACTTGGAAGGGTCTGAAGAAATCAGTGATTTGCTCGTCAGCGTGGCAGACCTTCTGCGTTACAATTTAAAACAAATTGACCGGTCCGTCACATTAAGAGATGAATTGGTTGTTGTCAATCAATATATGCAGATTCAAAAGGCGCGCTTTACGGATAGGCTGCAATTGCGATTAGACATTGATGACTCATGCCTGGATGTTGCTATTCCCGCACTTACCCTGCAGCCGATTGTTGAAAATGCAGTCATTCATGCAATAGAGCCCAATATTAATGGGGGTGTCATCACCATTCATGTGAAACAGAAGGATGGTTATGTCGAAGTTCGAATTGAAGATGACGGAATTGGCATGTCTGATGAGATCATTTCTCAAATTTTAATGGAACGTCAAGTGCAAACAGCTGGACATTCAACAGGAATAGGTTTCAGCAACGTTGTTAAGCGTCTGCGTCTATTTTATGAGAGCGACGACGTCATTCAACTTGAAAGCAAATTAGGCAGCGGCACTGCCGTTCTATTAAAAATCCCGGAACAAAGAGGCGAGAAGCATGATTAGAATTTTAATTGTGGATGACGAACAAATAGAACGGGAAGGAATGGAAGCGATTTTAAATCGGGCATTCCCGGACCTGATTGTTGAACAAGCCAGTAATGGGAACAGAGCAGTAGAATTAGCAGCAAGCTTTAAACCAGATTTAATATTAATGGATATTCAAATGCCTGGAATGAACGGCCTGGAAGCAGTAGAGCAGATACTCACTGATTTTCCTCATATTAAATTCATAATGGTAACAGCATATGACACATTTAATTATGTGCAGTCAGCCTTAAAGCTTGGAGCAAAAGACTATATCTTAAAACCCAGTAAGGTGAGTGAAATTAGGGCAACGGTAGGGAAGGTATTGCACGAAATAGAAAGTGAGAGGGAACTGCAGGCAGAAAGCAGCTTACAACGGGAAATGATACAGAAAACATTAGCTCTCGTTGAAACGGATGTTGTAACACAGCTGCTATTCGACCATGTGCATGAAGTTCATTTAAACATGCTCATTGAGATGCTCGATATTCAATCAACAAGTCAGGTATTCGTCATGAATGTGATTGTACCAGAGGGAATGGAACATCTTTACTCCAGGATTAAAGAAAAAGTCAGGAAAACAAGAAGCGGATGGATGGGTGCCCTTTACGATGGACAGCTGCCGATCATTATCTTCAGAAACGGCCAGTCTTATCGGGCACAAGCGACTTCCCTGGCAAGAGATATTTTATTTGAAGTAAATAAGGAGCAGAAATCAGGCTGGTTCATAGGGATTGGGGATGATTGCAATTCATTGGAGAAAATCCGCCAATCTTATCAAGAGGCAATCATTGCTTCGAGCAATAAGACACTTCCGGTAAAATACCGGTTTTATCAAGATATTCCTGTCTTGAATGAAACAGGCAGCTGGCAGCAGGCAAAATACTTAAAAAAGGATCTAACCGACCAGGTACGGCTAGGGCAGTGGGAACATATAAAATCGAATCTTAGCCATCTTATTCAAGCTTACGAGATGGAAGGCATAGAAATCCAGCAAGCACAACAATTCGTATTAGAATCATTATGGTCAATCTGGTCGATCATAAACGATCTGGGGATTGAGGCAGCAACACCAATTTACCAGTATCAAGCGTCAAATTACCGTCAATTGCGGTTTGAAACCGCCAATCTTCTCGCGGAGATGAAAGATTTTTATGATCAACATTACATTAGTTTGGAAGCGGATACAATTTATCGGATTAAACAATATATCATGGAGAATTCGCAGCAGAATATTTCTTTAGAAACACTTAGTAATAAAGTAGGTTTAAGCCCAATTTATATCAGTAAGATGTTCAAGGAAAAGCTAGGGATTAATTACATTGATTTTTTAACCGAGTGCCGTATTGAAAAAGCAAAGAAAATGTTAGCAGAACCGGACAAGAGCATTAAAGAAATTACCATTGAAGTTGGCTATCATGAACCCAATTACTTCAGTAAAGTTTTTAAAAAGATGTGCAATGTTACGCCGAGAGAATATCGGAAAACATTGCTTGGAATAAAAGATTAGTCTCTTTCCTATAAAAAATGCAATCTATTAGAATAATGCAAAGCTTAAACTGAAGTTCCACAGGGAAGGGAGGGGAAATAGTGATAACAAAGTTTAGGAAAGTTGGTATATTGAATCTTATCTTCCTTCTAATGTTATTGGCGGCATGCGAAGAAGGTGGATCTCCAAAACATAAAGAGGACCAGGGATCAGAGAATGAAAGTGTTGCTGATTTTGATACAAAGCTTAAAATTGGTTTTTCGATGGACACGTTAGAAGAGGAGCGTTGGCCAAGAGATCGTGACTTTTTTAAAGAAGCGGTCGAATCATTAGGGGCGGAAGTCGTGATACGTGAAGCAAAGGGTGACGATACCTTGCAAATTGTGCAGGCAGAAACGTTAATCAGCGAGGGAGTGGACTTGCTTGTAATCGTTCCGCATAACGCCGAGGCGGTAGCAACCATCGTGAATAAAGCCCATTCTGCAGGCATTAAAGTGATTTCCTATGACCGATTAGTCAAAAATTCTTCTGTAGATTTATACATCTCTTTTGACAATGAGTTAGTCGGGGAACTTCAAGCTAAGGCAATAACAAAATTAGTTCCAAAAGGGAAGTATGTATATATTGGCGGGGCAAATACAGACAATAATGCCCATTTATTGAAAAAGGGAGTTTTTAATGTCCTCCAGCCCTTCATAGATAAGGGGGACATACAGATTGTATATGATCAATGGACTGAGAATTGGACTCCAGAAAACGCTTATGCCAATATGAAAGCCGCCCTGGAAATAAATAATAACGAGATAGATGCTGTTATTGCTGCAAACGATGCGACGGCAGGCGGAGTCATAAAAGCACTTGAAGCGCAAGGGCTTGAGGGGAAAATTCCGGTTGCCGGACAGGATGCGGACTTAGCAGCGGCCCAGCATATTGTGCAAGGGACTCAAACAATGACTATTTATAAACCTATTAAAACATTGGCCTACGAAGCAGCAAGAGCAGCGATCAAAATGGCGGAAGGTGAGATCATTACTGCGAATAGAAAGATGAACAACGGAAAAATGGAAATACCATCGCTCCTTCTTGCACCCATTGCTGTAGATAAAAATAATATAGATGACACGATTATTGCAGATGGATTTCATCGGCGAGATGAGGTATATGAAAAGCGAGGGGAATGAACTTCACACCATCCAGTTATAAAGTTTATAATCCAAAATGCCTGAGTCTATTAAGGAAAATAGAAGCACGCAGCATGCTTCCGTATTCCAGATTTAGGTAGTTTTGTTTATGATTTTAATTTATTCAAATAATTCCAATTATTCATGATATTTCGTGCATAGAAATATATAATAGACCCATCCAATGGAAATTGATGGGAGGAATGGTATTTTTGAAGAAGAAATTGATTTTACCCGTAGTTCTGTCGTCGGCAATGTTGGTAAGTTCGATCCCGATGAGCAGTGTATTCGCACAGCCATCCGATTCCAGCAGTGGACAAGCTTCCAAGGCGTGGAATGAGAAAGCAAGCGTTCCTTTATTTGTGAAGGAGCGATATGCGGAAAAGTTTTCTTCCAGCACAGCTTCTGAAGCGTTAAGTTATCTGAAACAGAACCAAGACAAAACAGGAATTCCTCATCCTGACAAAAACCTCAAGGTAAAGAGCACTCAAAAAGATGAACTTGGTATGACTCACGTTCGTTTCAACCAATCTATAAATGGTGTAAAAGTTGAAGGAGCCGAAGTTGTTGTTCACTTTAATAAGAATAATGAAATCGTATCCGTCAACGGAAGAACCAATCAGACAATTGCTGAGGGTTCAGTCGACACAAATGCCTCAGTAAGCAGCGATGAAGCTTTGAAAGCGGCACTGGCTTCTGTCAATGCACCGGAAGAGCTGACATACGAGCCTGCTTCTGAGCTCGTTGTCCTTCCTTTTGAGGGAAAAAATTACACAGCTTACAAGGTGAATGTCAACTTCATGGGAGATGCGCCTGGCAACTGGTTTGTTTTTGTGGATGCGAAAACGGGAGAGGTAATCGATCAGTACAATGGCTTGATGCATGCTGATGAGCAGACGCAAAAAGGTGCAGGGAAAGGCGTGCATGGCGATCACAGGGAGCTGCACATTACCCAGGTGAAAGAGGCGAATGCCGGAACTAAATTTGCGCTGGCAGATTACTCTCATGAGAACCTTGGAGGCATAATAACCTATGATGCCAAAAATGATAATAGCTTCAGTAACGATACTGTCTATGTTGGGAATTCGGCAGCCTTTATCAGTGACTATGACCGCGCGGCTGTCGATGCACACTATAATTCTGAAAAGGTATATGAGTATTATTTAAATGAACACGGCCGTAATTCTCTTGATGGAGAAGGAATGGCGATTGTTTCGAGAGTCCACTATGGCAACAATTATAACAATGCTTCCTGGAATGGGCGCTGGATGACCTATGGTGATGGCGATGGGAAATTCATGATTTCGCTATCAGCTGGCCTTGATGTTGCTGCACATGAGATGACTCATGGCGTCATCACTCATTCTGCAAATTTGGTGTATCGAAATCAATCCGGAGCTCTGAATGAATCCTTCGCTGATGTCTTTGGTGCACTCATTGACGACAGCGATTGGGAAATGGGCGAGGATATTATGGCACCGGAGGCTAAGGCTAGCGGAGCAACAGTATTGCGCAGCTTAAGCAATCCAAACGGTGTTGTTGTCAGCAACGAGCAAAGAAGGGCATACAGCACAAATGGCGGAGTCTATCCTGACCACATGGACGAGTTTTATCATATGCCAACCACAGTAGATGGCGGTGGGGTCCATGTTAACTCTTCAATTACGAACCATGCGGCATACCTGATCGCCCAGGATCTTGGAAGAGAGAAATTAGGGAAGATTTATTATCGTGCTTTAACGGTTTACCTAACTTCGAATTCCGATTTTAGCGATGCACGACAGGCAGTTGTCCAGTCAGCAATCGATCTTTATGGGGAAGGCAGCGAGGAAGAAGCAGCCGCTAACGCTGGATTCGACGCAGTCGGAATCTATTAATACTTTTGAATGGTACATTGAAATCCCTCAGACTGTTAGTTTGAGGGATTTTTAATTATCAGATCAATAGCGTAGCCACCTCTGTATCCAAAGAAGGCGTTCACATAATTGTTGATTAAGTTTGAAAAAAACCGGATAGATATAATACGAGGTGTGGTATATTTTTTCTTAGACAGACAGCTTTCTTTCAGATTTCCCTCGTACGCCGCTCATTATTTTCTCCCTATTTAAAATCCTTGATTTCTAACCTTTCATGAATACCTTTTAAATGAACCCTCAGATCGCCATTCGAATATCTCTAACTCTCTCATATTATTTTTAAAATAAAATCCTTCAAACGTGAAAGGAGTGATTAGCCATGTAACTGTTTATCAGTTTCACTAAGGTTCCGTAATCAATTCATATTTTACTTTTGAGGGAGGATTATCAATCAATGGGCCATGATATATACGGATTGAATAAAGCAAGGGAAGAAATTGCTTATGCGCGTTTTAGCATGGGGAATCGTAATGCACTGCTGCTTTACAATTTGCTTGATTCACTTCAATTTTATGCTGGAGTAAGTGGGTCAGGAAAGTTCTCGACTTTTTCGTTACAACAAATAGAAATGGCAATGAATGACTACAAGAAGTTTTTTAAAACTGGTGATACCCCGTCGGAAAGTGATTGTACATCCTGGGATCAAAAACAAATCCTGAAATTTATCCAAAGTTGTTTGGCAACAGCACAAAAAGAAGATAGCGTCGAAGTGTATTTTGGTTAGTAGTCTTCCACCTAAATCCACTCCCCTATCCCCCTCAGATGCCCCTATTCATAAAAGATTCCAATTATAGATACTAAATCCCTTGTCTCTTTCATAGTTATTAATGTTGAAAGCTTAATTATTTTTATTTTTGCGAAAGGGGAACGAAAATGGACAAGGATACTGCAAAGGTTGGAAAATGCCCGGTGATGCACGGGGGTGCTACTAGTCAAAAAACGAGTGGTACGGCAAATAGAGACTGGTGGCCAAATCAGCTGCAATTGAACATCCTTCATCAGCATGACCGAAAATCCAACCCTATGGGAGAAGATTTTAATTATAATGAAGAATTTAAAAAGCTGGACTATGATGCACTTAAGCAGGATCTTCAAGAACTCATGACAACAAGCCAGGACTGGTGGCCGGCTGACTACGGTCATTATGGGCCATTGTTCATCAGGATGGCCTGGCACTCAGCAGGAACCTATCGTATTGGCGATGGCCGGGGCGGCGGCGGAACGGGTTCTCAGCGTTTTGCGCCGCTGAACAGCTGGCCTGATAACGGCAACCTGGATAAGGCCCGCCGACTGTTATGGCCAGTCAAGCAGAAGTATGGCAACAAGATTTCCTGGGCTGACTTGATTTTACTGGCAGGCAATGTGGCGATTGAGTCGATGGGCGGCAAGACAATCGGCTTTGGCGCAGGACGCCCCGATATCTGGCATCCGGAAGAAGACACTTATTGGGGTGTTGAATCAGAGTGGCTCGGGGATAAACGGTATACAGGCGACCGCGAGCTGGAGAACCCGCTTGCTGCGGTACAAATGGGTCTTATCTATGTGAATCCTGAAGGACCGAATGGCAAGCCGGACCCACTCGCAGCAGCCCGGGATATTCGCGAAACTTTTGCAAGGATGGGAATGAACGATGAAGAAACAGTAGCGCTGATCGCTGGCGGCCATACTTTTGGTAAAGCCCATGGTGCAGGGGACGCGGCCAAAGTAGGTCCGGAACCGGAAGCAGCTCCGATTGAAGAGATGGGTTTGGGCTGGAATAACGCATATGGCAGCGGCAGAGGACGTGATACCATCACCAGCGGCCTCGAAGGAGCCTGGACGGCAAATCCGACACAGTGGGATAATGGCTACTTTGATTTACTGTTTGGCTATGAATGGTGGCTGACAAAGAGTCCGGCTGGTGCCTATCAGTGGCTGGCTGTGGATCCTGCCGAGAAAGATCTTGCTCCGGATGCAGAAGATCATTCTGTAAAAGTTCCAACCATGATGCTTACAACCGATATTGCCTTGCGCCATGATCCGGCATATGAAAAAGTGGCCCGCCGATTCCATCAGAATCCAGATGAGTTTGCGGATGCTTTTGCCAAAGCTTGGTTCAAGTTATTGCATCGAGACATGGGCCCTAAATCAAGGTATATCGGTCCGGAAGTTCCAAAAGAAGATTTCGTCTGGCAAGACCCTGTTCCCGCTGTAGATTATGAATTAACGGATGGGGAAGTAAAAAAGATAAAGGAATTGATTCTTGACTCGGGACTTTCCATCAGTGAGTTAGTGACAACGGCCTGGGCATCGGCAAGTACTTTCCGCGGATCTGACTTCCGCGGAGGAGCGAACGGTGCCCGCGTACGACTGGCTCCGCAAAAGGACTGGGAAGTGAATCAGCCGGAGCAGCTTTCAAAGGTGCTCAATACACTTGAAGACATTCAAAGCCAGCTGGACCAGGAAGTCAGCCTTGCCGATTTGATCGTACTTGGCGGCAGTGCAGCGATCGAGAAAGCTGCACATGACGCAGGCTTTGATGTAACTGTTCCGTTTGCTCCGGGGCGCGGGGATGCAACAGAAGAGCAAACTGATGCTGAAGGCTTTGCAGTGCTTGAGCCCTTTGCCGATGGCTTCCGCAACTATCAGAAAAAGCAGTATGGCGTAAGTCCGGAAGAGCTCTTGCTGGATAAGGCGCAGCTATTAAACCTCAGTGCACCTGAAATGACGGCCCTGATTGGCGGCATGCGCGTCCTCGGCACAAACCATGGCGGGACAAAACACGGTGTATTCACTGACCGTGTCGGCACGCTCACCAATGATTTCTTTGTGAACCTGCTCGATATGGGAGTGGAATGGAAGCCTGCAGAGGGCGGAGTATATGAGGGCCGTGACCGTAAAACGGGTGATGTTGTACGTACAGCTACCAGAGTAGACCTCGTCTTTGGTTCCAACTCACAGCTGCGTGCGATTGCGGAAGTGTATGCCCAGGACGATAACAAAGTGAAGTTTGTTCGCGACTTTATTTCTGCGTGGGTCAAGGTAATGAATGCAGATCGTTTTGACCTGCATGCAAATGTTGATGAAACTTCAGAATTAGCAATAAATTAATAGTTTGTAAGATAGCAGGTCAGTAAAATGATCTGCTATTTTTCTGCGCTTGAACCGGGGCACCAGTGGAAGATTCAATATGGCATGAGCGCAGTGGTTAAAAAACCTGATTTTCTGGGAACAATTATCTATTAACAACCTGCTAATAGTTAAGGTATGATTATTGAGTATTTAGAAAGTTGAGATTTTTATGTGTTAAAATCTTTGTATTGTAATATAATATTTCAGCCTCTATAATACTTAGTACGCGGACAGTTGTATTTTTAAAGAGGACAGTGTGCGCTGGCCTTGTACAAACGAAAAGAGAATCTACTTGTGGGGGAGATGACGATGAACGATTTACTGAAGAAGTTGAACCGAGTAAGCCTGGTGAAACAAATTATTGCGGGTCTATTAATTGGTGTGATCCTGGCACTGACAATCCCTGAAATTGCAAAGCCGGTTGCTATCTTTGGGTCATTATTTGTAGGGGCCCTGAAAGCAGTTGCTCCTGTTTTGGTATTATTCCTGGTTATGTCTGCGATTGCCCAGCATAGGCGCGGGCAGAAAACAAACATGAAAACAATCCTTTTCCTGTATCTTTTTGGAACGTTTGCGGCAGGACTTATTGCCGTTATTGCCAGCTTTATGTTCCCGGTCAGCTTAAAGCTTACGGCTGGCGCTGAGGGTGTGACGCCTCCAGGAAGTGTCGTCGAGGTACTTAAAACCTTATTGCTCAACATTGTAGATAATCCGGTTAACGCTATTATAAATGCTAATTATATCGGTATTTTAGCCTGGGCTGTCCTGATCGGTCTTGCCCTGAAGAGTTCAGCAGATTCCACAAAAACGATAATTGGGAATTTTGCCGATGCGATGTCCAAAATCGTCGCATGGGTGATAAAATTCGCTCCGCTTGGCATCATGGGCCTGGTATTTGAATCGATCACGACAAACGGTCTCAGTTCTTTGCTTGGCTATGGAAAATTGCTTGCTGTCCTGATTGGATGCATGCTTGCAGTTGCACTTATCGTCAATCCAATCATCGTGTTCACTTTAATCAGGCAAAATCCATATCCGCTTGTTTTTAAATGCTTGAAGGAAAGCGGGATTACAGCCTTCTTTACACGAAGTTCCGCTTCAAATATCCCTGTGAATATTAAAATCTGCGAAGAATTAGGGCTTGATAAGGACTCCTATTCTGTTTCAATTCCATTAGGCGCAACGATTAATATGGCTGGAGCTGCCGTGACGATCTCCGTCATGACACTTGCTGCAGTCCATACACTTGGCATTCAGGTGGATATTCCGACTGCCATCCTTCTGAGTGTGATGGCCGCCATCAGTGCTGCCGGTGCTTCGGGTGTTGCAGGCGGTTCGTTATTGCTGATCCCTCTTGCATCCAGCTTATTCGGCATCCCGAATGATGTCGCGATGCAAGTGGTTGCAGTAGGCTTTATCATTGGCGTTCTGCAGGACTCTTTTGAAACAGCGCTTAACTCATCGACAGACGTTCTATTCACGGCTGCAGTAGAATTCAAGAAATGGCGCCAGGAAGGAAAAGTCATCAACATCAAAAAAGCATCATAAATTGGCTGGATGTCTGGTACGCTTTTCACTTATTGGCGAAAGTTAAAACATATCGACCATACTCTCAGATATATCAGCGGATTTTCGATTTTATCGACCACTTTTCGCAAGATATCGACCACATCCACTGGTGGCAAGGGGAAGTCCCTTTGCTTCCAGTTGGAGCTTATATTAAGATAAGATAAAAGTGCACATCAATTGAGGTGCGCTTTTTCTGTGTAAGCAGAAGACACGTAATCATAGTTACATAGCATGAAAATGCGATAAAAAGGAGTCAAAGATGTCTAAAATAGATGAAAAAAACAAAAATCTTATGAATGCCCTGGAAGATCTGGGGGTATCTTATCGTCAGTTTGGGAAAATGGAAAAAAAGTTCTGGAAGAAGGCTGAGGCACCTGTCCGTCTGATTGATGTTTTATCAGTGCTGACAAAAGTTGAATTAGACGCAATCCGTAAACAACTTGAACTTGGCGGAATGAGCACCCTGAAAAAGGCAGAGCTTGCAGCTGAACTTGCACAGGTCATTCCTGCACACCTTGAAAGGGTGTTATCAATATTTGATCAAGAAATGTACAACCTGATAAAAAAACTAATTAAGAAATCCGGCTTATTGCCAATTGAAGATGTGTCTCTCGATTACAACATAAACTCGCTCACGAACCTGGGAATCGTTTTTCCGGTCATGCTGAATGGTCAAAAGCAATACGCGATGCCGGTTGAGCTTTTAGATCAATTTAAACAAATTGACCAGGCTAAGCTGCAGGAATGCATCCAGCGAAATTCAGAATGGATCCGGCTGATTCACGGGATGACCTATTATTATGGTGTCATCGAATCTTCAAAAATGATTGATAAGCTTGAAGATTTAACGAAGAATGAAGTGGATATTAGAAAATACTCGCAGGTAGTCAGGCTGGCTAGTGACTATTATCAGCTAATGGGTGTTTACTACCATCGCTTGGACGGATATCTCGTAGATGAGAGTATAAATAATGTTGAAGAAATTATTGAGGAACATCGTTCAAGGCCGGATGTTGATTATTATCCGTTCACCAAGAAGCAGTTTTTTATTGCCGGTCAACCCGGATTCATTGATAAATCTCCCGAAATGGTGAAATTCCTCCGTTTTTTATCTGAATCATATGACATGACAGCAGAGGATAAAGATGAAATTGCGGAAGCATTAATTTATATGATCAATTCAAATGATCCTCCATCAAAATTGATTGAGTATTTACAAAGTGCTTTAGAGTTTCCTACCTTCGAATTTGTGCAGCAGCTGACCGCACATGTCATGGAGGTCTACAACAATACGCGCAAGTGGGCTCTGAAAGGTTACAAACCGACGGAACTGAGAAAAGAAAGAGAGAACCATTTGAAATCCAAGCCTGCGCATCCTTTTCGACAGCCTCACAGTCCTTCAAATGTCATCGATTTTAGCACCAGACAAAAAGTTGGACGCAACGATCCCTGCCCTTGCGGAAGCGGGAAAAAGTATAAGAAATGCTGCGGGAAATAGGCAATTTGATAAAAGCGAAAGAAGGTCATATAAAATGAAAACGGAAAAAGAGAAGATGGTGGCCGGGGAAATGTACAACCCTGCTGACCCGGTATTGGTAAAAGATCGTGAGGAAGCCAGACGCAAAGTCAGGATCTATAATCAAACACTGGAAACGGAAGGCGAAAAACGAACACAGTTACTAAAGGAATTGCTAGGTTCTACGGGAGACGCTGTTTTTATGGAGCCGAATATCCGATTTGATTATGGCTATAACACACATGTAGGAGAAAATTTTTATGCCAATTTTGACTGTACCATCCTCGATGTGAGTGAAGTCCGCTTTGGCGATAATTGTATGCTCGCCCCTGGCGTGCAAATCTATACGGCCACACATCCGCTCCATCCGAAGGAACGTAACTCTGGCAGGGAATATGCGAAGCCAATCACGATTGGAAACAATGTATGGATTGGCGGGGGTGCCATCATCAATCCAGGAGTTACCGTAGGAGACAATGTGGTGATTGCATCAGGAGCGGTCGTGACGAAGGACGTCCCGGATAATGTCGTCGTTGGCGGCAACCCGGCTAAAGTGATTAAACGGATTGAGTTGTAAGTCGGAAGGTTTTGAAGTTGAAGTGTTGTGGGGGAGATTATGCTTTTTTTCGGACAAGGCTAAATGCCCGAACTTGGGGCTATTTCGGACAAAATCATCGTGAAGAGCTCGTGAAATGTCCGAACCTGGTCTGACTTCGGACAGATTCACGGTAAGAGCGGGAGAAATGTCCGAACCAGGTTCACCTTCGGACAAGATCATCAGTAAGAGCAGGAGAAATGTTCGAACCTGGTCTGACTTCGGACAAAGTCATCGTGAAGAGCTCGTGAAATGTCCGAACCTGATCTAACTTCGGACAAAGTCATCGGGAAGAGCTCGTGAAATGTCCGAACCTGGTCTGACTTCGGACAAAGTCATCGGTAAGAGCTACAGAAATGTCCGAACCTGGTCTGACTTCGGACAAAGTCATCGGTAAGAGCCGGAGAAATGTCCGAACCTGGTCTGACTTCGGACAAAATCATCGTAGAGAGTTCGTGAAATGTCCGAACCTGGTCTGACTTCGGACAAAGTCATCGGTAAGAGCCTGAGAAATGTCCGAACCTGGGTCAACTTCGGACAAAATCAGTATGGAAAGCCGGAGAAATGTCTGAACTTGGGTCAACTTCGGACAAAATCAGTGTGGAAAGCCGGAGAAATGTCTGAACCGGGGTCAACTTCAGACAAAATCAACGGAAAGAGCCGGAGAAATGTCCGAACCTGGTCTGACTTCGGACAAAATCATCGTAAAGAGCTCGTGGAATGTCCGAACCTGGTCTGACTTCGGACAAAGTCATCAAGAAAAGCCGGAGAAATGTCCAACCCGGGTCAACTTCGGACAAAGTCAACGGGAAGAGCCGGAGAAACGTCCGAACCTGGGTCAACTTCGGACAAAATCAACGTTAAGAGCGGGAGAAATTTCCGAATCTGTACCCGAATCTGAACAAGTGTTAATTACTGGAGGGAACAACTATGAATGAACCGGTCGTCATTGTCGGAGCGGGTCTGGCAGGGCTTCGTGCTGCTGCTTTGCTTCAGGCAAATGGAATCAGCTGCCGGGTGTTGGTGGCGCGTGATCGAATTGGAGGCAGGGTTTTGAGCATGGAGGCCCAGGACATGCCGGAGCTTGGCAAGTTTGATCTGGGTCCTACCTGGTTCTGGCCGGATCATGAACCTGTCATCACTAATTTGGTCAAAGAACTTGGGTTGTCCACTATTGAACAGCATACCTCGGGCGCAATGCTTTATGAGCAATCGAAAACTGGCCCCATCCAGCGGCATGTTTTGCCAGAAGGTGCTGTTGAGAGGTCTGTGCGTCTGGCTGGCGGTATCCAATCCCTTATTGATGCCATCGCATCCACGCTTCCTTCGGGCACGATCGAGCTGAATACACGGGTTACGGCTATCCAACTCGATGATCAAGTGACAATCGAAGCGGAAGAACTTACAGGGAAAAAGAAGAGCATTCATGCTGGAGCGGTAATCCTGGCATTGCCGCCTCGGATCATCGCTGAAAGGATCGACTTTTCACCTTCTCTTCCAGATGGAATTTTAGCGAGCATGAAAGACAAGCCAACATGGATGGCGGGCCAGGCCAAAGCGGTTGCGATTTATGACCGTCCATTCTGGAGGGAAGACGGTCTTTCCGGCCAGGTCACCAGCTGGTCTGGTCCTTTGCAGGAGATCCATGATGCATCGCCAGAAACAGGGTACGGCGCACTTTTTGGCTTTTTCGGCATTCCGGCAAAAATCCGGCAAGAACTTGGTGAAGAACACTTACATTATCTTGTCATTGACCAATTGACACGGCTTTTTGGCCCTTCGGCTGAAAAACCGATGGCTTTCCTGTATAAAGATTGGGCAGGTGATCCTCAAACAGCAGTGGAACAAGATCTTCCTCCGTTGACCAGCTTTCCGGACTATGGCCTCCCGGCAGGAATGAGTTCGTGGGGCAAGAGGGTTATTTTTGCAGGTACTGAGACAGCGCCTGGTCATGGCGGGCATCTTGAAGGAGCTCTTTTGTCAGCGGAGCGAGCGGCATCTGTTTTGATGAAACTGGTTGATGAGAATAAACTGTAACGATAGATATAAAACGAAAGCGTGCCTTTTCCGATAAAACGGATGAGGCGCTTTTTTGTTTGCGCAACTGTAGTTAGTGGAACAGGACCATGCCTCAGCAGAAATCTGGTTTAATGTAACTATTAAATTTACCTATTATTAACACAGTGATATAGTAAGAATTACCTAACTTGAGAGGACGCTATATACTATGAGTTGCAATGCGTGTGTGGTTGGAAATTTACAGTTTGAGATAAGGGTAGAAGGGGAGCAGAATGTTACCATTTTTCCTGAAGTGGTTCGTCACATGGAGCGTAACGGTGAACTGGTGCGGTCGGAAGGTGGTTCACTGGTTGTTAGCGAAGCAGGGATGAGCGATTTCCTTGATTTTTGCCATGATCATATGGAGCCGGGCAAGGTGTTTTTTCGGCTGGATGAAGAAAAATGGAGGCTTCTCTCGGAAGCAGAAGAAATCCTCGAAAGTGAATGGATCGACGAGGTTATCCGAAAAGAGCTGGTTACTTGCCATGCCCAACCGATAGTTGATGCTGGAGGCAAGGTTTACGCCCATGAAATGCTGGCCAGATTTTACCGAGAGGATGGTTCGGTGATTTATCCTGGTGCAATTTTCAGAGCTGCCAAAAAGCGTGACCGGTTGTATGCTCTTGATCGGATTTGCCGGATGGCCGCCGTCAGGGCAGCCTCATTTACGGATAAGAAGGCGTTCATCAATTTTATTCCGACATCGATTTATTCTCCTGAATTCTGCCTGAAGTCGACGACGATGCTGGCTGACCGACTGGGAGTCGATCCGGGACGGCTTGTCTTTGAAGTCGTTGAAACAGAAAATGTCGAGGATACGGATCATCTGAAAAGAATCCTCACTTTTTACAAAGAAAAAGGTTTCCGTTACGCGCTTGATGATGTGGGTGAAGGGTACAGCACATTGGAGCTGCTTTCCGACCTGCAGCCGCATTATATGAAACTAGATATGAAGTATGTACAGGGAGTGGCTGCAAATCTTCAAAAGCAGCGGACTGCTTCTGCATTCTTAACTGAAGCGAAGAAACTGGGATCTGTTCCGCTTGCGGAAGGAATTGAATCTGCGGAAGATTTTGAGTGGCTAAAGGAAAAAGGATATCAGCTGTTCCAGGGGTACTTTTTTGGCAAACCTGCGCCAATTGAAAAATCAGCAGAAGAATAATAAAGAAAAGAAACCGTGCAAAATACGGTTTCTTTTTGCTATATATCATCGGCATAATGCATGGAGCGTTTTGCTTCCAACATCTCTTTCATTTCATTTATTGCTTCTGTCAGGAGAGCAATGTCTTTAAGAATTTGCTGTTTGATGAATGTGTCGGCACTTGACTGATATTCAATTTTCAGTTGGATCAGTTCCCTTTGGAATAGAAAAAGTGTTAGCAGCTTAATCTCCCCCTTTGGAAAAATAATCATCCTCTCTATCTGTATAGTTCTATATACCCAAGTTTCTTAGTTTTAAAACATAAAATATGGTAAAAAGCCTCCCCGCATTATGGGAGAGGCTTTCAAATTTACGCTGTTGTCTTTTGTGCTTCAAATACGGCCACAGATTCTTTCCTCTGGTAGTAGTACCAGTTGAGGACGATTGAAATCACATAGAAGCCGATGAAGATGGAGAATGCTGGTACATATCCTCCGGAAATTTTTACGGACCAGCCGAACAGCTTTGGAATCAGGAAGGATCCGTACGCTGCGAATGCTGCCGTAAAGCCGAGTACTGGAGCCGCTTCTTTCGGAATAAAGATTCCAGGAATCATCTGGAATGTTGAACCAGAACCGATGCCAGAAGCGATGAACAGAACCATGAATGAAGCCAGGAAGCCGCCGAATTGCTTCGTGCCAAGGAAGTAAATGACGCTTCCAGCACCAGCCATCATCACAACAAGGACGATGGATGTCAGCTTGGCTCCGCCCATCTTATCAGCCATCCATCCGCCGATAGGGCGTGCACCTGCAGCAAGGAAGGCGCCAAGGAAGGCAAGTGAGATATATTCAGGGAACTGTGTTTTCAATAAAAGCGGGAATGCCGCTGAGTAACCGATGAAAGATCCGAATGTTGCAACGTAAAGCCATGTCATGATCCAAGTGTGCTTTCTTTTTACAATGACGAATTGATCAGCGAATGATTGCTTTGTGCCAGGCAGGTTATCCATGCCGAACCATGCAGCGATTGTGACGATGGCGATTGGGATCAGCCAGATGAATGCTGCGTTTTGAAGCCATACTTCCTGACCGTTAGACAATTTCTGTCCATCACCAGCGATGAAAGCGAATGTTCCAGTTGTAATGATTAATGGTGTTACGAATTGAACGACAGATACACCCATGTTGCCTAAACCGCCATTGATGCCGAGCGCAGTTCCACGTGCTTTTTTCGGGAAAAAGAAACTGATGTTGGATGAAGAACTTGAAAAGTTACCGCCACCCAGGCCGCACAGTGCAGCGAGTAAAAGCATCACTGAGTAAGGTGTGTCAGGATTCTGCACCGCGAAGCCGATGCCGACAGCCGGAATTGCGAGCACTGCAGTTGTCAGGACTGTCCAGTTGCGTCCGCCCATCATTCCTACTCCAAATGTGTACACAAAGCGCAGCGTGGCACCAACAAGACCAGGCATGGCTGCCAATGCGAAAAGCTGTTGATCAGTAAAATTAAAACCAATATCATTAAGGCGAATTGCAACCACAGACCAGATTTGCCAGACAATGAATGCGAGCATCAAGGAAGGTACCGAAATCCATAAGTTACGTTGGGCATGTTTTTTTCCTTCAGATTGCCAGAAACGATCGTCTTCAGGGTTCCATGTATTTATGCGAGCCATTTTAATTCCTCCATATGTGATATGAGTGTTTACAAGATTAATAAACCATTTATATCACACATCAGTTGTGACGAACCTCACATCTGGAGACACCATCACAATTCTGTCAAAAAGTCTTGAACAAATTTTGACAAGGAGCAGTGTAAGTCTGAGGGAAAACACCTATAGGAGTGTTTGGGCATGGGGAGTCTATTTTGATTTATGGCGCTCAAACGGATGAATTTACATGGAGAAAACATAAAAAGTGTGCGATTACATGACAACGAGATCGAGATTAGCCTCGAATAGAGGCAAAAAGCATGTCGGGGCGCCGGTTATTGGCGAAAATTCCAATATATCGACCACATTTTAAAATATATCAGCGGATTTTTGATTTTATCGACCACATTTAAGATTATATCGACCACATTTCGCAATATATCGACCAACTCATTATGGAATCCAGAAACATAAAAAAGCCTTATCCGGTTATGGATAAGGCTGTTCTTTGTTAATTTCTTTGCTTGATTGGCTCTCCAGCTAAAATAGGTCTAGAAATTGCCAGCTGCTTTTCTTTTAAAGGAGCAGGCTTGTTTTTCAAAAAGGTAAATAAGAAGCAGCCTGCGATGACGATGATACTGCCGGCGCCTTGGGTCCATGTCATTTTCTCACCCAAAAAAGCAAAGGCTAAAACAGCTGTGAATACTGGGTTGAAATTCAGAAACAGCCCGGCGGTACTTGGGCCGAGTTTATTTACCCCGATATTCCATAGGACCATGCAAAGGACTGTGGAGATCAGGCCTGTATATAAAATAGATTGGATGAATGATGCATTTACGTTTGTGACTGTGAAATCTGAAATCGTAAAAGGCAGAAGGACCAGCAAACCGAAAATGCCAGAATAAAGGATGGACATCATCGGTGTAACGGATGCCATCGCCCATTTGCTAAAGACCGAATACATTCCCCACATGCCCACTGCTGCCAGCATATAGAGATCCCCAGTGTTGACCTTCAAGGCAAACAATGACTCGAAATTTCCTTTTGAAAGAACAAGCAAAACGCCAAATAATGAGACGACCATTGAAAGGACCTGAAGAGAGTTTATTTTTTCCTTTAGAAAAAAGAAAGAGAATGCAGCAATTGAAAACATGTTTAACGTCGAGATTAAACCGACGTTGGTAGCCGACGTCTTTTCCAGGGCCATAAATTGCAATGCCTGAAACAAGGCCACGCCAGTGACACCCATCAAAAATAACGGGAGGATCGATTCCTTTGGAGGAATCAGCTTTTTTTCTATCCGCCAGATAAGAGGAATCAGGAAGATGATTGCAATAGCCCATCTTAGGATGGTCAGGGTGGCAGGGGAAGCATGCTCAACCAGCGTTTTTCCCACGATAAAATTACCGCCCCAAAGAAAGCTGGTCAGTAGCAATAAGATATAATATTTCACGTCATTTAGCTCCCCTTCTAAAAGAGCCATTGTGCACAATGACATTGTTCATATGAATTATTTTAACATTCTAGTTAAAAAACATAATGATATTTTGTATAATTTATATTATTTGAAATAAATGAAAGTAATATAGATTTTTAGTTTAAAAAATTCATTTTCGAATAGTGGTTAGATCTGTTTTTTGAATAATTGAAAAGGGTGATGAGTCATGGAGTCGATTGTCAGCAAAGTTTTGGACAATGTGGATATTAGAATTTTGGATTTACTGCAAAAGGATGCACAGCTAAGCAATCTTGAACTGTCAAAGCGTGTGAATTTATCGGCACCGGCGGTTCATGCAAGAATCAAGAGATTGGAGTCTGAAGGATATATCAAAAAGCAGGTCGCGATTTTAAATCATGAGAAGCTTGGTTTTGATTTGCTATGCTTTGTATTTATAAGCACCAATATGCACCAGGCTGAAATGCTCGCATCACTGGAAGGTTCATTGGAAGCAATGAAGGAAGTCCTCGAGTGTCATTGCTTATCAGGCGAGTATGATTATCTGCTAAAGGTTGCCTGCAAGGATCGCAAAGGCCTGGAGATATTTATTAGAAATCTGAATGAGCTGGGGGTCACCAGGATACAAACAAGCCTTGCTTTGAGGGAAATTAAGGATTCTACCGTTTTGCCAATACATGGTGATGAATAAAGAGTTAGATTTTTTAAAATATTGAATATATTTGTTTGGATATCCTATAATAAAGGGAGATAAGTTTGTCCTCACGATATACATAAATAGCATCTAATTTTTATTCAGGAGGTTATCATGGGTAGATTAGTTCATTTTGAAATTCATGTGAGTGATATGGATCGGGCTAAGAAGTTTTATGGAGAGGTATTCGGATGGTCATTTCAAGATTGGAGTGAATATGCAGGAATGCCATACTTCGGTGCTGTGACTGGCGATGAAAAAGAGCCTGGAATCAATGGTGCATTAATGCAGCGGCAGAGTGCTCCTCCAGAAGCTAACCAAGCATTAAATGGATTTGCATGCACAATGGGAGTAGAAAACTATGATGAAACTGAAGCGAAAATTCTCGAAAACGGCGGCAATGTGTCAATACCGAAATATGCCCTCCCTGGAATGGCGTGGCAAGGATATTATAACGATACTGAAGGAAATGTCTTCGGAATTCATCAGCCTGATGAGAATGCGAAATAGAATCTTTGGTAGGTGAACAATATCCGAGATGATTGAATAAGTGCGCTCGAGGCATGGCCAAAACTTAAATCCACAAAAGACTTCTTCTTGTGGATTTTTTTTGTGCCCGTAATGTTTAATCAAACGTTTGATTAAATTTATTGATAATAAGCGAATTCAGGTTGAGCGTGGCCGGCCCCCATGGGATTCTCCGCTTGCGGGGTTATGTTCCAAGCATCAGCGTTTCAATTTATTGGCGAAAATTTAATTATATCGGCCACATTTCCAAATATATCAGCGGATTTTTGATTTTATCGACCACATTTAAAGATTTATCGACCACATTTCGCAATATATCGACCACACTCATAATTGGCGTGCTGTTATGAAAATAGTTGAAAAACCCTCAGAGATGATTTACTATCAATTCATAACACGATATATTGTGTTGGAAAGAGATTAATATAACTAAATATTGAAATTGCCGGTAAGTATGGTGTCTGAACAAGACTTAATAGGGAATCTGGTGAAAGTCCAGAACTGTTCCCGCAACTGTAAGTGCTGACGAAATAAGGATGAACCACTGTCTTAAAAATGGATGGGAAGGCCTTAAAGTAGGGTGAAGCACAAGTCAGGAGACCTGCCATATTTATGCGTGTTATCTTCTTCGGGAATTGGGAAGGTATTACGGGGATAAATTGATAGGCTCATGTAATTTTGCAGATACATATGAGGTGTTAATTGATCAACGTTACTTAAACCCATCTTTCGAGATGGGTTTTTCTCATTTTCAGGGAGCATTTTTCAAACAGGAGGTCAGGAATGGAAGGATTATCTACAAATGTGTCCAGGACTTTGCAGAACCGGCTGGTTTTGCCTCCGGACACGAATCATCTTGGAACGATTTTTGGCGGCACCGTGTTGTCCTATATTGATGAAATCGCAGCGATTGCAGCGATGAAGCACAGCAGGATGGCAGTTGTTACGGCTTCGATTGACTCAGTGAATTTCCTGTCATCGGCAGTAGTGGGCGATATCTTAACGCTTGAAGCTGTGGTGATTTCAACAGGGAGGACGTCGATGGAAGTGTTCGTGAAAGTGGAAAGCGAGAACTTGAATACGCGTAAAAAGACTTTGACGACCACCTCGATTTTAACCATGGTGGCAAAGGATGAAAAAGGTGTGCCCGTTCCGGTCGCCGGGGTCATTCCGGAAAGTATTGAGGAATGGGAGCTGTTCAACACGGCGGACATGAGAAGGCAGCATAGGCTGGAAAAGAAAAAAAGTAAACAAGCAGGAGGAGTCATCGATGAAAATTCAAGTAAAGGATGATCATGCAGCCAAACGGATTGCAGAAATTGAACAATCGTTCCCTCAATTAAATTTTTCACCATTCAAAGAAAAGGTCGACCAGGTCCTTGAAGCCAAGAATATGACAGACGATCAACTCGAGAACATGTTAATTTTGACAGCAGTCGAACGAATCGGCCGTATTGAACCTGACTGGACCTATGTGGCAGCACGCTTTTACTTGAAGAAATTGTACAAGCTTAGTGCAGGCTTTCGGGAAGGAGTTGGTTATGGATCCTTCTATGATTTAATCAATAGACTGATAGGAATCGGGATTTATGATAGCCGAATAGTAAAGGCTTATTCCCAGGAAGAAATCGAATATCTTGAAAAAGTGATCGATCCCGAGAGAGACAAATTATTTACCTACATAGGGCTTGCCACGATGGCGGAAAGGTATCTTGCACGCACTCAAAAAGGCGATTTTGCGGAGCTGCCGCAGGAGAGATTCATGATCATCGCGATGACCTTGCTGGCAGAAGAACCGATGGAAAAGCGGCTTGGATTGGTAGAGGAGGCATACTGGGCGCTGTCCAATCTCTATATGACCGTAGCAACACCGACACTTGCGAATGCTGGCAAAAGCTATGGCCAGCTGTCGAGCTGCTTTATTGATACGGTAGCGGATGATTTAAGAAGCATCTATGATTCCAACACGGATATCTCAACCTTGAGCAAGAATGGCGGCGGCATAGGCGTGTACTTGGGAAAAATCAGAAGCCGCGGCAGTGATATCAAAGGTTTCAAAGGGATCAGTTCCGGAGTGATCCCGTGGATGAAACAGTTGAATAACACCGCGGTTTCGGTTGATCAATTAGGGCAGCGCCAGGGTGCGATTGCTGTTTACCTTGATGTCTGGCATAAAGATATCTTCCCGTTCCTTGATGCAAAGCTGAACAATGGAGACGAGCGCCAGCGGACCCATGACATATTCACAGGCATTTGCATTCCTGATTTATTTATGGAACAGGTAGAAAAGCGGGGCGACTGGTATCTGTTTGATCCACATGAAGTAAGGCGGGTAATGGGATTTTCGCTTGAAGATCATTTTGATGAGGAAAAGGGTGCAGGTTCATTCCGGGAAAAGTATTGGGCATGCGTCATTCATCCAGGGTTGTCACGTGAAGTGGTGCCGGCAATTGAAATCTTTAAATCGATCATGGTCTCTCAGCTAGAAACCGGCACGCCTTACATGTTTTACAGGGACCAGGTCAACAGGCTGAATGCCAACCACCATAAAGGGATGGTTTACTGCAGCAACCTATGCACGGAAATCACCCAGAACATGAGCCCAACTCTCCTTGAAGAAGAAACAATCGAGGACGGAAGAATTTTAATTTATAAAAAGCCTGGTGATTTTGTCGTCTGCAACCTGTCCTCGATTTCCCTTGCCAAAAGTGTAATGGATGATGTACTTGAACGAGTGATCAATATTCAAGTCAGGATGCTGGATAATGTCATCGATATCAATGAAATCCCTGTGCTGCAGGCACAAATAACCAACAAGAATTATCGGGGAATCGGTCTTGGAACATTCGGCTGGCACCATCTTCTGGCTCTGAAAGGAATCAAATGGGAAAGCGAAGAGGCGGCAGAATATTGTGATGCCCTCTATGAAGAGATTGCCTGCTTAACCATCAGCGCAAGCCTTGAGCTGGCAAAAGAAAAAGGGGCATATCCTTATTTTGAAGGTTCCGATTGGTCGACAGGACAGTTTTTCGAGAAGAGACAGTACAATGGTGAAAGATGGGATGCTTTAGCCGAAGAGGTAAAGCAGAATGGCATCCGGAACGGTTACCTGATGGCGGTGGCACCTAACTCTTCAACATCGATTCTGGCGGGTTCGACAGCAAGTATTGATCCAATTTTCAGGCTCGAATATTCTGAGGAAAAGAAAGATTACAAGATTCCAGTGACTGCACCTGATCTATCAGCAGAAACAATGTGGTTTTACAAGACGGCCTACAATGTTGACCAGCATTGGAGCATCAAACAGAATGCGCGGCGCCAGCGCCATATCGACCAATCCATTTCATTTAATTTTTATGTGAAAAATACCATCAAGGCAAAAGCGCTGCTGGACCTGCATATGGATGCCTGGAAATCAGGGCTGAAGACGACATATTATGTCCGCTCCACGTCGAGCAGTGATTTTGATGAATGTGAAAGCTGCCATAGCTAAGGGAGGAGGGAAAATCATGACCCAATTAAAGAAAAGATCACTTGTAGATGTTGGGGCACCGAATGCTTCGACAGGGATTATAAATGGGCAAAGTTCAAATATCCTGAATTGGGATGATGTCCGCTTTCCATGGGCATATCCAAAATACAAGCGAATGCTGGGGAATTTCTGGACCCCTTTTGAGATCAATATGTCAAAGGATATCAAGCAATTTTCCCAGCTGTCTGAAAAGGAAAGGGACGCCTTTTTAAAAATAATTGGGCTTCTGGCCCTCCTTGACAGCATTCAGACAGACTATGCCGGCAAGGTGGCTGATTACCTGACCGACTCTAGTCTAAATGCGCTGATGATCATCCTGGCGCAGCAGGAAGTGATCCATAATCATTCCTACAGCTATGTGCTGTCAAGCATCGTATCCAAATCGAAACAAGAGGAAGTCTTCGACTATTGGAGGACAGAACCAATCCTGCGCAAGCGGAATGAGTTTATAACAGATGGGTATAAGGATTTTGCTGAAAATCCTGATGTCGAGAATCTGCTGCATTCCATCGTTTATGACGTCATCCTTGAAGGCCTGTTCTTCTACTCGGGATTCGCCTTCTTTTATAATCTGGCGCGGAATCAGAAAATGGTCGGCACCAGCACGATGATCAACTACATCAACCGTGATGAACAGCTCCATGTAGGATTATTTGAGAAGATTTTCAAAGAGATTCTCCGTGAAAACCCTAAGTATGACTCACAATCATTGAGGGAGTTTGGGACTGCAGCCTTCCGGGAAGCTGCCCGGCTGGAGATTGAATGGGCTGAATATATTATCGGCAACAATATCGATGGCCTGCTGATGTCAGACGTGGAGGCCTATATAAAATTCATGGCCAACAAACGGGCAGAACAGCTGGGATTTGCAGCGCCATTCGAAGGTCATCGCACCAATCCGCTAAGATGGATCATCGCTTATCAGGAGGTAGACCTTGGCAAGACCGATTTCTTTGAGCAAAAATCAAGACAGTACACGAAAACATCGGATGAGAATGGGTTTGATGAGCTTTAGAGGTGGCTATTGGTCCTGGTATCTAGTGCATATGATAAAGCCTTTAGCTTCGAACTGGCTATTATTCCGAGTTTTGGCCGAAAACGCAATGACCTTGGAAAATTACCAGAAATATATTTTACGGAAAAAGCCATGATTCTGATCATGGCTTTTTTGTGCCCATGACTCATGATGCTGGCATCTGGGTGACGAAAAATGACGAGCTGATTTTCGAAAAGTTTTCCACTTGTTAAATGAAATTTCAAATTGATAAGAAAGTGACTTTCCTCCTCTGTATAAGAACCTATGGAAAATAGAAAAATAACGGAAAAACGAATGAGAGAATGATGGCATGCAACTAAAAGAATTAGAAAATAAAACCGTTTTGATTTGGAAAATGGCTATTGCCTCGGCAATTTCCTGGGAGGTAGCCAAGCTGGTTGGCTCAGATCACCCTTACCTGGCGCCGCTTTCCGTTGTTTTATGCTTACAGACGACCGTCTATCAATCGATCTTTTTTTCGATTCACCGTGTTATCGGGACAGTGATTGGTGTCATAACAACCGTATACCTTGTCAGCCGTTTAAGCATGAATGGCTGGATGCTGGGGCTATTGATGTTAGGTGGGACATTCATCGCAAAATGGCTGAGGCGTGATGAAACGGTATTGCATCAGGTAGCCCTCACGATTTTATTTATTTTCGTTTTTGAACGGAATTCAAAGGATTATGCGATGGACCGGATTGTAGATACCATTGTTGGGGCAGTGATTGCTTTATTGATTCACATGTTTTTCTATCCTCCGGATTACACAAAACAGGCAGCTGCGTCCGTTGGAAGACTGACACGGCAGATATCAGACATATTTGCGGAAGTTTCGCACTGGATTGAATTTGAATGGGGACAGGGGAAATCGACTGAAGTCGAGAACAGCATAAACCAATTCCAGCAAGAGCTAAGCACCGCCAAGACCTTGTTGAAGAGCGCCTCCAAAAGCCTGAAGTTCATTCCTTTTGGAAAAAAGCATAAATTCAACATTTCCAGATGCCAATCAGAAATGAAAAAGCTAGAGAAAGCACATACCTATCTATCTACAGTCACCGGTACTTTTAAAAATTGGGAGAAAGAGCTCCTTTTAATGCCTGAAGAGCAAGCGGATATGGGAAGGCAAATAAAGAATTTCAGCAAGCATTTCAAGAATCTTGGGAATTCCCTTCAAATTGAGGCGGATAAGTGGGACAAAACAGAACAAGCAACCCTGTATAATGTGCTTAATTCCGAATTGCAGGCATTACCGCAGGTTTCCCACGAGGGATTTAAGGGATCATTCTATGTCGCAACCAGGAATTTCTTAAAAGAATTAATATAAAATTTTGTGATGCAGAATATTCATATAGAGATGTGTATATAAAGTGGGGGGAACTCGTGGAGGATCTATATCGGATTTTGGAAACAATCGGTTGTTCCGATCAACAGCCTATGGTGCTCGCGACTATTATTCTTGTAAAAGGGTCCGCCTATAAGAAGGAAGGATCCATGATGCTGATACTGAATCACGATCGGACAGTAGGAACATTGTCAGCAGGCTGCCTGGAAGAGGATCTTAATGAAAGAGCGAAACAAGTCTGGTGTGAACAGCAATCATGTACAGTTGAATATGATTTGAGCGCTGAAGACGATTTGTCATGGGGGCAGGGAGCAGGCTGCAATGGGGTGATCACGGTTTTATTGGAGCCTGTGGCAGGAGAATTGCGGCAAAACCTTCTGTTGTTGAAAAATAAACTGGAGGAAAAACAGAAAGTAGCCAGAATCATCCGCTTCACAAAAAGCCTCGATCAACTGGAAGACTCCTTTTTGGTTGAAGACGGATCAAGCTTCGGTATCGGCGAGTTTTTTGAAGCCATTGATGAAGGAGTCCATCCTTACGATCTGAAAAAAGGCTTAATTAGGAGCAAGCATGACTCCGATTTATTTTTCATTCATGAAATCGCCCCGAAGCCGCTGTTGTATGTCTTTGGGGCAGGAAAGGATGCGAGGCCTCTAGTTTCATTGGCGTCATGGAGTGGTTTTGAAGTTTATGTGATTGATTGGCGCCCTGCCTTTTGCCACCACGGCAATTTTCCGGAGGCAAAGGAACTTATTGTAGGGCATCCGGAAGAAGTGATGAAAAACCTCAATGTTACTGAAAAGGATTTTGTGGTGGTGATGACCCATCAATTCCAAAAAGATCAATATATCCTTTCGCGATTGCTGAATAAACCGTTGTTTTATTTAGGAGTGTTAGGTTCCCGGAAACGTACTCAGCGACTATTAGGAAGTGAGCGTATCCCTAATCATATTTCCTCGCAAGTTGGACTTACGATCGGGGCAGATGGTCCTGAGGAAATAGCCGTCAGCATAGTGGCTGAGATAATCGAAAAAATGAGGCAAACGGGGAATGCTGATTCATGAACATTATCGGAATCTACCTGGCAGCCGGCGAAAGCAAACGAATGGGCAGGGATAAACGGTATTTGCCTTATCATCAGCTTCCTTTAGGATCCGTCGCCCTGAATGAAGCTTTGGAGTCCCATCTCGACCATACTATTGTGGTGACAAGAACAGAGGATTCGCTTGACTGGCTTAAGTGCAAAACACTACCTATAAAATGGAGCCGTATGGATTGCCTCCGTGCGAACGATGGCCAGGGATTGTCGATTCAGTGCGGACTGAAGAAAGCCATTGAGGCAAAAGCGGATGCTGTCATGATTCTTCTGGCAGACCAGCCTTTTATTAATAGAGAGGTAATAAATATTTTAATAGACTCTTATAAAAAGGAGCCTGGCTGTTTTTATATAGCGGCGGGGAAGAGGCAGATTCCTATGCCGCCGGTGTTATTTTCTTCGGAATGCTTTCCGTATCTCCAGAAATTGAAGGGGGATCAGGGAGCAAGGAAAATTCTCCGCGGGGAGCTTTTCAATAAAGGCAAAATCATTGATTTCCATGATCCGCTGCTTTTTTTTGATGTGGATACTGAAGAGGATTGCGTTATTTTGCAAGCCTTGGAATGAACCAAGGGGGGAGTTTAGGTGGAGTATATTGGGAAGAGTGTCATTCGCAAGGATGCATTTGAAAAAGTTACGGGAGCGGCAAAATATACCGGTGACTTTGGATCTCCGCGAACATTGCACGCAAAAATGCTTATTAGTCCCTATGCCCATGCCAGGATAATTTCGCTCGATTTTACGGAAGCCTGGAAAATCCCCGGAGTAAAAGCGATATTGGGTGGTGAACCATATCCTCTAGTAGGGGAGGAAATTAAGGACAGACCTCCAATCGCCTACGAGAAGGTGAGATATCACGGCGAGCCTGTTGCAATGGTGGTCGCCGAGACGCCTGTTATTGCAAAAATGGCTGTGGATGCAATCAAAGTTTCCTATGAGCCTCTTCCAGTTGTCAATTCCCCTACAGAAGCGATCAAAAAGGATGCCCCCCTTGTCCATGAAAATATCGCAAGCTATGAAAAGCAGCCGGGTGTATCCCCTATTCCCAATACTAATATTGCAAATTTGAACAAAATACGAAAAGGAAACATAGAAAAGGGTTTTCGAGAAAGCGATGTGGTTGCCGAGTTTACGATATCCTTCCGCCCTTCCGACCACGCGGCGATGGAAACCCGGAGTACAATAGCCGAAATCCGTCCGGACGGAACAGTCGTTTTTATGGCTTCACCCCAGGCTCCTTATGCCATAAAAAAACTAATGGATTGGTATTTTGGAATTGAGCCTGGTAAAGTCATCGTCAATACGCCATTCGTCGGCGGTGCCTATGGCGGGAAAGCCTCGGTCCAATTAGAGGTGCTTGCTTACTTAGCTTCAAAAGCAGTCAGCGGTCGCCCTGTCAAACTTGTCAACACAAGAGAAGAGGATATGATTACTTCACCCGTACATATCGGGCTTGACGCAACTGTAAAATTAGGTGCGACAAGTGATGGGAAGCTGAAGGCTGCGCAAATCCAATTCTTGTTCGATGGCGGTGCCTATTCCGACAAAGCAGTGGACATAAGCCGAGCAGGAGCGGTGGATTGTACGGGTCCATATGAGATCGAAAATATATGGTGCAACTCTTACTGTATTTATACTAACCACCCTTATGCCGGGGCCTATCGGGGCTATAGCCATTCTGAAGTACTGTTTGCCTTTGAACGGACAATGGATGTACTGGCTGAAAAATTATCGATGGATCCGCTTGAGCTGCGCTATATAAATTCGATCCTTCCTGGAGATACCACGCCAACACAGGTTCAGCTTACTTCAAGCACGGTCGGCAACCTGCCTGAATGCATCCATCGATTGCGGGAATTGATGAATTGGCAAGAGGGGCAGCGGATTCAAATAGATAGCCGAAGAATCAGAGTGAAGGGAGCATGCTGCATCTGGAAAACATCGACCTTTGATACCGATGCATCCTCCGGTGTGCTCCTTACTTTTAACTCTGACGGAAGCATTAACCTGATGTCCGGTGTGGTGGAAATTGGAACGGGGACGAAAACTGTGCTTGCGCAGATACTGGCTGAACGGATGAAGATGGATATAAACAGGATCCATGTGAAAATGCTCGTTGATACTCAAACCACACCTGAACATTGGAAGACGGTCGGTAGCCGGGGGGTCTTCATGGCAGGGAGGGCAGTTCTCGAGGCGGCGGAGGATGCAATCCGGCAGCTCAAGGAGCGTGCGGCCTGTGTTTTAAGAGTTCCTGCTGTGGATCTGGAGGTCGCCAATGAGAAGGTGTATTTTATCGATAATCCGACTATCAGCCTGGAAATAAAGGATTTAGCTTATGGATATAAGTATCCGGCCGGAAACACACTTGGAGGACAGATCATCGCCACTGGTACCTATACATTAACCCGGATCACCTATTTGGATCGGGAAACGGGGAAAGGAAACCCGGGACCCGAATGGACAGTAGCAGCCCAGGGAATCGAAGTGGAGATGGATACCCGTGACTATACTTATCGGATCCTGAAAGCCTATTCTGTGATTGACATAGGTAAAGTAATGAATGAAAAAGCTGCTTTAGGCCAGGTAATGGGGGCAATGAGCATGGGAATTGCATTCGCGGGAAGGGAAACATTTGTATTTGATGAGTATGGCAGAGTGCTGAATCCGCAGCTTCGGACCTATCGGCCACTGCGTTATGGTGAGGAGCCTGATTATGTCATCGACTTCATCGAAACGCCTCATCTTGCGGCACCATACGGGGCAAGAGGAGCCGGTGAGCATGGATTGCTGGGAATGCCTGCGGCGCTGGCGAATTGTTTATCTGTGGGGCTTGGTGTTCAGCTGCAGCATCTTCCGCTTATTCCGGAACAATTATGGCGCATGCGTGAAGGTGTAAAGCAATGATCCCATTTAATTTTGAATATGTTAAACCACAAACGTTTCAAGAGGCAGTCAGGATATTTCAGGATTTGACAAGGGATAAGAAAAATCCAATGTACTTTTCAGGCGGAACCGAGTTGATTACGTTAGGAAGATTAAATCTTGTCTATACTGATGCGGCGATTGACTTAAAAGGGATTCTGGATTATTCTGCTATATTCCAGCATGAAAATTATTTAGTCATTGGAGGAGGAGCGACCTTGACCTCCATTGAAGAGTCCAATCAATTTCCGCTGCTCGGCAAAACAGTCAGCGGGATTGCGGACAGGACCGCACGCAATAAAATCACTCTTGCGGGAAATATATGCGGTCAGATTTTTTACCGGGAAGCGATTTTGCCCCTGCTAGTTTCAGAGTGCATTTGTGTAATTGCCGGAGCGGAAGGAATCGTCTATAAGCCGATCAATAATATTTTTAATGGTGAAATCCAATTAAACGAAGAAGAATTTATTTTTTCGATCCTGATTGAAAAGAAGTATTTAACCAAACCATATGTAAGCATTAAAAGACGGAAACAATGGAACATTGGCTATCCGCTTGTGACAGTAGCTGCCATTAAAATAGAAGATGAAATCAGGATGGCTTTCAGCGGAGTCTGTCCATTCCCGTTCCGTTCTAAAGAAATGGAGCTTGTGCTGAATGACTTGGCCCTCTCAGTTGAGGAGAGAGCAGAGAAAGCAATGCCATTCGTCCCTGGACCTGTCCTGAATGATGTGGAGGGTTCAGCAGAGTACCGCTTATTTGTGTTGAAAAATACGATTATTGATGCGATTCAGGCAGTTGGAGGGTGATTGGATGACCAATGAAACTATTACTAGCGTTTCGCTCATAGTGAACACCGATGAAAAAAACGTGACTATTAGACCGGCTGATACGCTTTTGTATGTCATCAGGGTAAGACTTGGGCTAACAGGCGCTAAGCCAGGATGCTTGAATGGCGATTGCGGAGCCTGTACAGTTTTGGTAGATGGCGTTCCGATGAAATCCTGTCTGATGCTTGCCGTCGAAGCAGAGGGGAAAGAAATCACCACCATTGAAGGTCTTGAAGACACGCCGATTCAGAGAGCTTTTATTGAAAAATTTGCCTTTCAATGCGGCTACTGCACATCCGGCTTTCTGATGAACTGCCATGGACTCGTCAATAAAAAACCAGGAACAGACGAAGCTGAAGTAAAAGACTGGCTCGAATCAAACATCTGCCGCTGCACAGGTTATAAAGAAATCAGGGAAGCTGTGTTATCCGTTTTAAAGCATGAATAAATACGTACCTTATGCTTCTTTTTGAGAGGGGAAAAGTCCGTTCCTATGCTTCTTTGGCTGCAAAACCGTTTTTATCCTACTTTCCAGCACATGAAGTAAATATGCTACAATTGAACAATACTAGTGATGAGGCAAGCTATAGGAGGACTTCCAATGCTAAACAATGATATATTGATCCGTTTACGTTACGCCCTGGATATCAAGGATACCGATATGGCGGAGATGTTCAGGCTTGGCGGCGTGGCCATGAGGAAAGAAGATGTGCAGCTGATGCTGAAGAAAGTGGATGAAGATGAGTACGATGAACTGCCCGAGGATTACATAAGGGTCAACAATGCGATGATGGAGCAGTTCTTGAATGGCCTGGTTACGTTTAAAAGAGGGAAACGGCCTGGGGAAACGGGTGCTCCGCCTTTGACTGGGGAAAGTGTGAATAACCAGCTGTTAAAGATGGTGAAAATTGCCCTGTCGCTGACGAGCGAGGACATCCTTGAGCTTTTCGATCTTGCCGGTGTCCGGGTTTCCAAAGGCGAGCTTGGAGCGATTTTGCGGAAGGAAGGGCATAAGAATTACCGTGAATGCGGTGATAAGTTCGCCCGTAATTTCCTGAAAGGCCTGACCTTGAAGAATAGGGAATAAGGAAAGCATGGGGACGTGGTGCAGTTCAGCGTCCCTATGCTTCTTTTTTTAGCTTGATTTCTTTCAGTTTTTGGTGCTGTTCATCTGGCCACCATGCTCCGCAATCATCTGAAACAACACAGGCTGCGCATTTTTCGAGGTCGTAGACTTTCATTCCGGTGATTGGCGGGGAATAGAGATGGAGGGTAACGAGTCCCTCTGTACCATCACCCTGCATTTTATGGACACCATTTTTAGGCGCGAAAAAAAGCTGATCTCGATGATGGTACTCCTTGAACAACTCCTTCGGAAGCTTGCTGTTCTTGACTTCGTAGACGTAGTTGATGGAAGTCCCGTTCAGGACGTGGATCCAACCATGGGAATCGCCGTGGTCATGGGGAGCACATTCTAAATCCGACCAGTTCATCACAAGCAGCTCGACATCCTCACTTTTGTACAGAAGCTTGCGGTAATAAGGCTTTCCGGATGGCGATTCAAGGAATGTCTCCAACTCTTCAATCGTCATATTGATTTTAGCCAGCGCTTCCTTCATCTCTTGCCTGGAAGGATTCTTTAAAGAATCTAACACATTCCTTGCCTTATGATTCAAATTCATGGGCACTCCCACCTTCTTCATTTTTTAAAAATGACACTCGCTACTAAACGTGCAAGACCGCCATTGACAATGGCCACTCCTATCATAATTATGATTCCGCCGGCCGCACTTATGAGGATAAATTTTTCATGTAAAAGAATAATGGCCGCAATCAGGGTGACCAGCGGTTCAAGGTAAATGAAAATAGATACCCTTGATGCATCCAATACCTCAAGCGCCTTTCCCCAATACCAATACCCAATTCCAGAAACGAATATCCCGAGGAACAAAAGGTGGGCCCACTCTGTCTGTGTCAGCAGAGGAATCGACTCCCAGCCTTTGTTCCGGACCATAAAAGGGAGAGTGAGAATGAAGCCGATCAAGCTCATGTAGAAGGTAACAACGAGAGCGGGATAGGGGATTTGCAGCTTTTTTAAAAGGATCGAATATACTGCCCAGTTCAGCGTACTAAGGATCATCAGGATGAAGCCGATGTTAAGGGCGAATTCGAACGAATGACCGCTTCGGGTGGTCGTGACGATAAAAACGCCTGTGATCGCGACCAGCATTCCCAGCGCTTTTTTCACATCCATCTTTTCATGCAAAAACAGCACCGAAAGAAGAACGGTGAAAATAGGGGAAAATGAAATCAGCCATCCGGCAGATGAGGCATTGATCGTCAACAATGACGTTGCCTGCAGGACCTGATGAATGAACACACCCAGAATCCCGAGGACAACCAGATGAGGGATGTAACCAACCGAAATACGGAGCCGGGAACGATTGATCAGCAAAATTATCAGCAGAAACAAAGCACCGATGCCAAAGCGAAGCACCAATAGGGAATAGGGGTCAAGCTTTCCGAGAACGGCTTTCGCAGAAACAAAGGAAACTCCCCAAAAACTGACTGATAGTAAAGCATAAAAAGAAGCAGTAAGCCTGGTTCGAAACGGTAACATAACACGGAATCCTTTCTGAAGGACAAGTTTTCTACCATCCTATGCCTGTCCGGAAGAAAGAAGAAGTGTGAAAAATACTGCATTTACAAAATTATGCAAAGCTGAGATAATAAAGCAAATGGTTTAGGAGGGAAAGTAAGTTTATGGAACCAACATCTAATTGCTGATTATTAATTTTATTAATAAGAATTTTGTATTGAGTGTGAAAAGCCTATTTGCATAGGTTTATTTCGTTATGCTCTTTATGGAATGACGGCAATTAGAAGGAAACTTACTTTACTGAATCGGGATAGGTGTATTTTCGCATGGCTTATTTTGGCCTGCTGAAGATGTTGATTCAAGACTGTAGGGATTTCTGCAGTCTTTTTTATTTTGGCAGCGGGAAAGCTGTGTGAGTCAAAAATTGAATAGTAGATAAGTTCTTCTTTGTGCTGTCCATAAAAAGCGTAGCTTCATTATGGATGAAAGAAGGAATTTGTATGTTAGAACTGAAGGTGCATGGAATAAAAAAATATATGGAAGCGACGCTGGTCGTGAACAGTTTTACATTGGAAGCTTTTGAAGGAGATAAGGTGGGGATTGTCGGGGCGAACGGAAGCGGGAAAAGCACGATCCTCAAGGTGATTTGCGGAATTGAGCCGATGCATTATTATCCTGGCTACCCGCAGACCTCGAGTCCAGGTTATGATGAAGGTTTGATCCACAGGCCGCGGGGTGCGTCATTCGCTTATTTGGAACAAATGCCGTCATACCCAGCCGGTCTAAAAGTGATTGATGTTTTGAATCTGGCTTTTGAAGAGGTCCATGGGGTTGAAAAACAGATGCGTGAGCTGGAAGCGCAGATGCAGCTTTTACAGGATGAGGCTCTTGAAAAAACGTTAAATAAATATAGTGATCTGGTGAATATATTTGAAGCAAGGGGCGGGTATGAACAGGAGGAGAAGTTAAGCAGGGTTTGCACCGGGCTTAAGTTTTCTGAGAATTTTTTGCAGAGGGATTTTGATTTGCTGAGCGGCGGCGAGAAAACGACTGTTGGTCTCGGGAAAATCCTGGTTCACCAGCCGGATATCCTGCTTCTCGATGAGCCGACCAACCATCTTGATATGGAATCGATCGAATGGCTGGAGGGCTTTTTGAAAAATTATAAAGCCATCGTGCTGATTGTTTCGCATGACCGGTATTTCCTCGATAACGTTGTGAACAAAATCGTCGAGATCGAAGACATGGAGACCATCTGCTACAGGGGAAACTATTCAAGTTTTATCAGCCAAAAGGAAGAAAATATGCGGGTGCAATATGAGCAGTTCCGCGAGCAGCAAAAGAAGGTCAATAAAATGGAGAAGCAGGTGACGAGCCTGCGTGACTGGGCGCTGAGGGCGGACAATAACAAATTTTTCAGGCGCGCGGCAAGCATCCAGAAGAATCTTGATAAGCTGGAGCGCATTGATAAGCCGGTTTTTGAGCGACGCAACATGAGGCTTCATTTTAACGAAACGATGAGGTCCGGGAATGAAACGATCAAGGCGGTTGGTGTTTCTAAGCGGTATGAGGATAAGGTGATTTTTAATGGTGCTGATTTGATGGTCCATTATGGTGAACGAGTGGGTCTCGTTGGCCCGAATGGGAGCGGAAAGACGACGTTCCTTAAGATGCTTCTCGGCAAGGAACGGCCTGATGCAGGTATGGTTGAATTGGGAGCGAATGTAATGGCTGCCTATCTGCCTCAGAAGATTGTGTTTGCAAACGAAGAGCTGACCGTGCTTGAATGCTTCCGGGAGGATATCTCGATTGTCGAGGGAAAAGCGCGCGAGTACCTGGCGAAGTTCATGTTTTATAAAAAGAGTGTCTTCAAAAAAGTGAAAATCCTTTCAGGGGGCGAGCGGATCAGGCTGAAGCTGGCAATGCTGATGTTCCAGGATATCAATTTGCTGATCCTCGATGAGCCGACGAACCATCTGGATATTGATTCGATTGAAACCCTTGAGGCCGCTCTTGAGGATTTCAAAGGCACGATTTTCTTCATTTCACACGACCGCTATTTTATCAATAAAATCGGAGAGCGCGTGATTGCGGTCGAGGACTTTGGCTTGAAGAGCTATGAGGGGAATTACGATGATTATAAAAGGGAGCAGGCCGTAGCCGAGCAGGTTCCTGTTTTAAAGAAGAAAGAGCCGCATCCTGCGAAAGCGGGACCGGATGCAAAGCTCTTAAAGAAAATCGAAAGCCTGGAAAAAGAAATTTCGGAGCTTGATCTGGTGATGGGTGTTCAACAGGATTATGTCGAGTTGGATCAGTTGTACAGCAGGAAGCAGCAGCTTAATAACGAACTCGAGCTGGCGATGGAAATGTGGCTTAGTGCCGGGGAGTAATTGAGAGGAAGCATGGTGTTCATGCTTCCCTTTTTAGGTGGTATAGAGGGAAGGAACAATAATGCAGTCTTAATAGTTAGAATTTTCTATATATTAGTCGAGTATATATGTTATAAAATATATATAGGCACAAAGCTCTATTCGGGTTGTGTTTCAGGCGGCTGTCCCAGCAATGTTATCAAAGACTATTGAAAAGCAAGCCGCTGTTTTCATGAACAACAGTGACGGCAAACTGCGGGCTTAGTACCGGGAGCTTGTCAAAAAGCAGCAAGCGGCATCAAACATGAGGCAGCTGTCATGGTTTAATCGTACTCATGTCAACAAAACGATTATAGGGGGACAAGAAATGCCTACAGAGCCAATGTTCTACGATGGGAACGGAGAAAAAAAACAGGTTACTAGTTCTGCAAACCCGCAGGAAGTCAGCGTCACTCTTACTCCAGAGATTAGAAAATCCCTCAGCGGCAACCCTTATGTGTTTGTGAAATAGGAAGATTGGAGAAAGCGTCAGCCATTTGGCTGGCGCTTTTTTTTAATATAATTATTGCCTTTGGACAAGTTTGAGGACCGCGGAGGAAAAGCTGTCAAGAAAAGCCCGTAATTTTGACAGGTATAAGGTCACAAGGGGAAAAGCTGTCAAGAAAAGCCCGGAATCTTGACATGTATAAGGCCTTAAGGAGAAAAGCTGTCAAGAAAAGCCCGGAATCTTGACATGTATAAGGCCTCAAGGAGAAAAGCTGTCAAGAAAAGCCCGTAATTTTGACAGGTCCAAGGTCTCAAGGAGAAAAGCTGTCAAGATAAGCCTGTAATTAAGACAGGGACAAGGTCTCAAGGGGAAAAGCTGTCAAGAAAAGCCCGGAATCTTGACATGTATAAGGCCTCAAGGAGAAAAGCTGTCAAGAAAAGCCTGTAATTAAGACAGGTACAAGGTCTCAAGGAGAAAAGCTGTCAAGAAAAGCCCGTAATTAAGACAGGTTTAAGGTCTCAAGCAGTAAAGCTGTCAAGAAAATCCTGGAATCTTGACATGTATAAGGCCTCAAGGAGAAAAGCTGTCAAAATAGTCATCAGACCACCATTTATTTTTGCACATTCAAATGTTTTTTTCTCTAGCATTAGGTAAAAGTAAGAAAAAGGAAGGTGAGAAACAAAGATGAGTGTGTTATCGGTGAATGGAAGAGTCGACAAGGGAAAATTGGTGAAGGAGATATTGATTCCGGTGGTTGGCGGCATGGTAACAGGGATGCTTGCGACGCGGAATGCGAAAGAGAAATACAGGAAGCTGAGGCAGCCTAATTATGCGCCTCCTTCGTGGGTGTTTCCGGTTATGTGGACCGGTCTGTATGCTACGATGGGACTTGCTAATTACCGGGTTTCGATGAAAAAGGAACCGACGGCTGCGGCGGAAACCCTTTATGATATCCAGCTCGGATTGAACTTTCTCTGGTCTTTCTTGTTTTTTAAGTGGAATCTGCGCGGGACGGCTTTTGCGGAGATCGGATTGCTGCTCGGTATGATTACGTTGACAACTTATCAATACTATCAAAAGGATAAAATAGCAGGCAGGTTGATGCTGCCTTATATTGCCTGGGTGTCGTACGCTCTTCAGCTCAATTACAGCATGTGGAAGTTAAATAAGTGAGAGGGCATTTGATTCAGCCCTCTTTTTTCTAAATTTTATGCAACTTTTCTAACTATTATCCGTCTAAAATAATAGACTGCCAATCTTTGGCTGATTAAAAGTTTGCTAGAGTGGGAATACTATTTCTAACAACAAATTAAAACGGAGGTAGATTACAATGAAACAAATCACTGAGTTTATGAATGAAGAAGGTTTTGAGCTTAAAGGTTATCTTTCTCAACTATTTGAAGAAGCATCTGATAAAAAAGACGAGAAGAAACGCTGATCGCAGCAGGCTGATCAGCGTTTTTTTATTTGCTCCAAAACTTCATCGATTTTGCGTGATCTTCTGGTGATTCATCGATATGCTTCCACAAGAGTTTTCCTTCGGCTGAATAGAGCCATGTTCCTCCCTGGATGTAGACATCCCTTTTTGTAAAGCATAAAAGTTTGGATACTGTCGAAAAAAAGTTTTTGCAATTTTATGAAAACAAAGCATAAAATAAACTAAACAGTCGGTTTATTTTATAAAGAAAAGAGGAGATTCTTCATGAAAGTTGAGATCAAAAGACTGAGTGATTGTCCGTTAAAAGACGGGGTGGAAGCCTATAATCGAGGGTTTGAGGGTTATTTTTACGACCAGTCGAAAACGATAGAGACATTCGCGAACCGTTTTGGGCTAGATGGTATTTCTCCGGAGCACTCGGTGATTGCTTACTATGAAGGCAGGCCTGCCGGGATTGTGCTGAGCGGCATCAAGAAGATTAATGGTGAAGTGATTGCCTGGAATGGAGGGACCGGGATCGCGAAGGAGCTGCGGGGAAAAGGGATCGGAAAGCAGTTGATGAATGCGGCATTGGATATTTATCGTGAGAATCAGGTGAAGTACGCAACTCTCGAGGCGATCTCAAGAAATGAAGGTGCCATTCAACTATATCAATCTCTTGGTTTTACGCTGGTGAAAAAACTGAAATTCCTCCAGTACAATGAGCCATTTCCAGAAGGTACTTTTGATAGTGCAACCAACTATCAAGTCGAGCACGTGGCACCGCAAGAATTAAGTCAGGTGAATTTTTACCGTCATAAAACCTCCTGGCAAAATCACAAGGACAATGTTCAAGGTGGCAATGCGATGATCCTGCGTGATGAACAGAACGAGATTGCCGGTTACTCTCTTTTTAAAAAGTTTTATAAAGAGGGAGAAGTGGCAAACATCGGGCTGCTGCAGCTGGAAGTGGCAGAAGCCCGTGAAGACCGGGCTGATGTGATGAAAACGCTGCTGAAGCACTCTTTCTCGCCGCTGGACCGGTCATTCAAAAAGACGACGGTCAATACGCCAGAAGAAGATGCTGAGTTATTAGAGTTATTAACCGCTATTGGATTCAAACAGTGGGAAGAACAGGTATGGATGATCAAAGAGGTTCACAATTCTTAACAATCCTTTTCAATATATTTACAACTCCTTAAAACCCCATTAATAACTCTCTAGTAATCTTGTACTTGTAGCAACGGACATCATATTAGGGGGAATTATGGAATGAAGGGTTTTAAAAAGTTAGCGATGTTTACAATGCTTGCTGGAGTAATGGCTTTCGGAACAGCTTGTTCGGATGGTGAAAGCAACGCTGAAGCAAAGAATGGATCTAATGGAAATGAAACTCAACTTGAAGGCAGCGTAGTGATTGATGGTTCTGGTACGGTTTATCCATTCATGGCTAAAATGGCTGAAAACTACATGGGCAAGCAGGAAGATGTTTCTGTGGAAGTAAGCCGCTCAGGGACTTCGGCTGGTTTCAAGAAATTCCTTGTTGAAAATGGAACAGACTATAACGATGCATCTCGCCAGATCAAAGACGAAGAAAAGGCAAAAGCTGAAGAGCTTGGCATCGATGTAAAAGAAATGAAGGTCGCTTTGGATGGTTTGACGATTGTCATCAATAAGGACAATGAATGGGCGAAGGAATTGACGAAAGAAGAAGTCATCGACATCTTCCTTGCTGAAGGCGGCAAGAAGAAATGGTCTGATGTACGCCCTGATTTCCCGGATGAAGCCATCAACACATATGGCCCGAATGAAAACCATGGCACATACGAATTCATGTTTGAAAATATTTTAGAAGAAAAAGACCTGGTTGAAGGCATCAACCTGCAACAGGATTATTCAACACTGGTTGATCTTGTTTCCAAGGATAAGAACGGCATTGGATTCTTCGGCTACGGATATTATGCGAACAACAAAGATAAATTGGCAGCAGTGAACGTCGATTTCGGCAACGGACCTGTTGAACCATCTCTTTCAACGATCAAGGAAGATGGCGAATACGGACCATTCACACGCCCAGTGTTCACATACTTGAATGTAAACATGGCTAAAGAGAAGGCCCAAGTACTTGACTACGCAATCTACACTATGAAAAATGCACAGGAAGTCGCATCGGAAACTGGTTTCGCACCATTGACAGATGAAGACATCCAGGGAACATTAACTGAACTGGAAGAACTGAAATAAGGAAGTGAAAGAAGAATGGGGGCGTCCCTGTTCTTCTTTTTTAATGGGCAAAAAAATAACAGTGAGATCCACTGTTATTTGCCTTCCAATGCCGCCATGGGTTTATGGCGCTTTTGGGTGTTATTGGGCAGCCGTTCGATGGCAGAAAGTAGGGAACTTCTTTCACCAGCTCACAGCTATTTTGTATCTTGTCTTCTTTTACGTTAATTATTCGATGATTGTCAATAGGGCTTCTTGGTTATACTAAGTTCGATTTCCTTTATTTGTAAAAAAGGGGAGAATTTATGGTAAATACAATTTATGGGCTGGTTTGGGCAGGCATATTAGTGAAATGGGGAGACTGGAAGAACTGGAGAAAGTACTATCCAACCGTTCTCTTTTTTATTCTGGGCGACTTTCTCTACATGTACTTATTATCCGATCATTATCCAATGTGGAAGTATAATCCTTCACCCGGGGATGAAGGTGCTGGAATCACGAATACCCATATTTCTTTTTCCATCATGGCGATCAAGTATCCGGCCACATGCCTGGCTTATTTGGCGCATTTTCCGAGGCATGGGATCATAAAAAAAATCCTTTATTATCTTGCATGGGTGGTTGTCTATTTTGTGAATGAGCTGGTAGACATTAATTTTCAGCTGATAAAATACTTCAATGGCTGGAACTTGTGGTGGTCTGCGTTATTCAATTCGGTCATGTTCCTTATTTTAAAGCTTCATTTTCACAATCCATTGTTTGCCTGGATAGCCTCTGCGGTGTTTATATTGTTTTTATGGAATCAGTTTGATGTGCCGGGAAGTGTCTTTCGGTGAAGGCCCGAATCCTTATGTAGAATCGGGCCTTCTTTCGGTTTTTGAGGTGCTCAGGTCGTGACCTCTTTTTGGCCGTGACTTCATCCATACAAAAAAATTTGTCAATAATTTCGCTAAAATGAGCACAGATAAATAACTCAAAAATAAGTGGACATAGTGGAGGTTTCCATACATTTTAAACAGCCCCAAACCGACCAACATTGGTTTGAATGCAAATGAGAGGATGACTGCAGTCAGGATTGCATAAAGATAATAGTTCTTTTTGTGGTTAATAGACCATTGATACACGAGCATAAAAGTTACAGGGATCAGACTTGAGTCGAGCGAGATTCCTGGTAAAACCGGGAGAACTGGAAAGGGATAATTCCAGAACCCCATATTTCTTCCATAAAGATCTTCATATCCGAAGAAAACATGGACACTGTAACCATAGAAAGCGATTCTGAAGATCTTTGTCCGGTCGATTTTAAAAAACAATAAGATGAGCGGGCCTATAAGGAATAGGACCATCAGCCAATATTCAACTGAAGCATAAAGGGAGTAATCGAGCCAGTATTGATTCAAGGCCTTTTGACCTTGTTTCCCCAGCTCGACGATCTTGTCAAACTCACTTATCCTCACTTTTTCCACTTGTATCATCCGTTCTGTTTTTTCTTAGATTACCGATTTGGGGCTTGATATATGCATGATTGAGGGTTATAAGGGTATAATTAGGTATCTTGAATGAAACTGCGGAGGTGTAAAGATGGCATTTGAATTTTCTGAAGAAGATGGCCGTTTTGTTGCGAAGGATGCAGATGGGCTCGAGGTTGGGGAAGTGACGTTTACGAGGGATGGCGATGATTTTCTCGTGGTCAATCACACTGGTGTGGATCCAGATTACCGAGGTAAAGGCATAGCGGAGGAGCTGGTCCGCCATGTTGCTGAAAAAGCGAAGAATGAGGGCTTGAAGATTGATCCTGTTTGTTCTTATGCAAAAAAAGAGCTTGAGAGGAAGCCTGAATACAGCGGGGTATTAAAGGGTTGAGTCTTTGGGATACCCCCAAAGGCTTTTTTGTTGGAGACTTCTTTCTTGCACTTTGTGCTGTTGCGTGATAAGATTATCTCGAATTCAAGATAATTTGTTTTTTCGAGATGAAAACAGGTTATAGTAAGGATAGATATTTTTTTGAAAATATATCTCGATTTCAAGATAAAGGAGAGAGACCATGAACGAATTAAGAGGAATACACCATGTAACAGCGATTACGAGCAGTGCTGAAAAAAACTACGAGTTTTTCACCTATGTACTCGGAATGCGTCTTGTGAAAAAAACGGTCAATCAGGATGATATCCGTACGTATCATTTATTTTTTGCGGATGATAAAGGGTCTGCTGGCACGGATATGACATTCTTTGATTTCCCTGGGATTCCTAAAGGATCTCACGGAACTGATGAGATTTACAAAACCGGTTTCCGTGTGCCGACAGATGCCGCGCTGGAATACTGGGTCAAACGCTTTGATAAATATGAAGTCAAACACACTGGCATCAAGGAGTTGTTCGGCAAGAAGACGATTTCATTCATCGATTTTGACGATCAGCAGTATATGCTGGTATCCGATGAGCATAATGAAGGTATAGCTTCGGGTACGCCATGGCAAAATGGACCTGTACCGCTGGAGTACGCGATTACTGGTCTTGGACCGCTTCATGTCCGCATTTCACGTTTCGATTATTTTAAAGAGGTACTTGAAAAAGTGATGCATATGCGTGAAGTGGGAAAAGAGGGTTCCCTGCATCTGTTTGAAATGGGTGAAGGCGGGAACGGCGCGCAGGTCATTGTTGAAGACAATAAAGTGCTGCCTGCTGGCCGCCAGGGATTCGGAACTGTGCACCATGCGGCATTCCGTGTTGCTGACACATCGGTTCTTTATGAGTGGATCGATCATATGAAAGCTGCAGGATTCGGTACATCCGGTTATGTTGATCGGTTCTTCTTTGAATCATTGTACGCCCGTGTGGCACCGGGAATCCTGTTCGAATGGGCAACTGACGGACCGGGCTTCATGGGTGATGAGCCATATGAAACCCTTGGTGAAAAGCTATCCCTTCCGCCGTTCCTTGAATCAAAGCGGGAGCAGATCGAGGATTTCGTGCGTCCGATTGATACTGTACGAAGCACGCGTAAAATCGAAAAAGAATACCTGTAAGCCGAGTTTGCAGTTTGGACAAGTGTGGAATCATACTACTAAAGGAGGCAGATAAAATGGTTAAATTGGCAGTTATTTTTTACAGCATGGGTGGAACGAATGTGCAGCTATCCAAATGGGCTGCAGAAGGCGCGAAGGAAGCAGGAGCGGAAGTCAAAGTTTTTAAGGTGAAAGAATTGGCTCCTGAATCAGCTATCGAAGGCAATAAAGCATGGAAAGCGACAGTTGAGGCAACAAAGGATATCCCTGAAGTGACTCCGAATGATCTTGAATGGGCAGATGCCATCATTTTCAGTGTCCCTACACGTTTCGGGAACATGCCATCGCAAATGAAACAATTCCTTGATACGACAGGCGGTCTGTGGGCACAGGGCAAGCTGGTGAACAAAGTCGTCAGTGCGATGTCCTCTGCTCAGAATCCGCATGGCGGACAAGAAGCAACCATTCTGTCACTATACACAACTATGTACCATTGGGGCGCCATCGTCGCAGCTCCTGGCTATACCGATCCAGTCACTTTCGGAGCTGGCGGCAACCCATACGGCACTAGCGTAACAGTCGACCAGGACGGCAATATGGTCGAGGATGTAGAAGCAGCGGTAAAACATCAGGCAAAACGCACTGTGACCGTTGCCGGCTGGGTAAAGAACGGGAATCAATAAGCAATGGCAAAAGTCTAATTCCTTGGGGAATTAGGCTTTTTTCATTGAGGTCCATTTTAATCACCGGGAATATCTTCTAAATCAGGCCTAATAAACACCCAGGCTCCCCATGCAGGCTGGCAATAACCGCTGCGGCAACGGAAAGGCGAAGCTGACTTTCCCTGCAGTTTGATAAGCTGCTATATCATTATCACTCCCTAGATGATGGTAAAATGTATATATGGATTCTACTGGTTATATATTCCTTTCTGCCGAAACACCGCTTTCCTTTTTCAGGCGAGGGTATATTAAAGCTAAACAGTACGAACAAAGGGAGGTAATCCAATGACTGACAACCATGCTGGCTGGAAAATGGATAATAGCTATTCGCGGCTGCCGAACATATTTTATAGTCTGCAAACACCGACTCCAGTGAAAGCACCTGAGGTAGTGATTTTTAATGAGTCACTTGCGGAAGAACTGGGTTTGAACAGCGAGGCACTTCAAGGTGACGAAGGGGCTGCAATCTTTGGCGGGAACGAGATTCCACAAGGAGGAACTCCCCTTTCCCAGGCATATGCGGGACACCAGTTTGGACATTTTACGATGCTGGGGGATGGCCGGGCTGTCCTGCTTGGTGAGCAAATCACCCCTGACGGCGACAGGTTTGACATCCAGCTGAAGGGTTCAGGCCGGACTCCGTATTCACGAGGCGGCGATGGCCGTGCAGGACTTGGGCCGATGCTGCGCGAGTTTATCATTAGTGAAGCGATGACGGGCTTAGGGATCCCAACAACAAGAAGCCTCGCTGTGGCTGTGACGGGAGAGGAAATCATCCGGGAAACGATGCAGACCGGAGCAGTTTTGACACGCGTGGCAGCGAGCCATCTGAGAGTAGGAACATTCCAATTTGCTGCCAACTGGGGGAAGAAGGAAGACCTCCGGGAGCTGGCTGATTATGCAATCAAACGCCATTATCCTGAACTCGAAGGGGAGGGTAACCGATACCTCTTATTCTTGAAAAAAGTGATCAAGAAACAGGCAGCCCTGATCGCGAAGTGGCAGCATGTCGGCTTTATCCACGGTGTCATGAACACGGATAACATGACAATTAGCGGTGAGACGATTGATTACGGTCCTTGTGCTTTTATGGATACCTACGACCCGGCAACTGTATTCAGCTCGATTGATCGGGAGGGACGGTATGCCTATGGAAATCAGCCGTATATTGGCGGCTGGAATCTTTCTCGATTTGCCGAGGCTTTATTGCCATTGTTACATGAGGATGAAGATGAAGCGGTAAAACTGGCCGAGGAAGCCCTCTCTGAATATCCGGGGAGTTTTGAAACAGAGTTCCTGTTGGGTATGAGGCTGAAGCTTGGGCTTTTTACTGAGGAAAAAGAAGACAAAGAACTAATTTCCGAACTCCTTAATCTCATGAATAAGTCAGAAGCCGACTTTACGAATACGTTCAAAGCCCTGACCTTCGGAAAGCTTGAAGGATCCGAGTTATTTAAGGGTGACGAATTTAATCAGTGGCATGAAAAATGGCAAGAAAGGCTTGGGCGCCAGGAAGAATCAAAGGAAGATGTCCATGAACTGATGCGCAATAACAATCCAGCAGTCATTCCGCGCAACCACAGGGTAGAGGAAGCACTGAATGCCGCGGTAAAAGGTGACATGAGCGTCATGCTGAAATTGCTTGAAATCCTGGCAAACCCATACGAACATTCACCTGAGCAGGCCGAATTCTGCCAGCCCGCACCGCCAACAGCTAAGCCATATCGGACGTTTTGCGGAACATGAATTGGGTTGATGTGCTTTTGCTTTAAGGCTATGACGGACAGAAATACGAGGAAATTCTGAAAAAGTGTCCGTCATCAAGGCTATGACGGACAGAAACACGAGGAAATCGTGGAAAAATGTCCGTCATCAAGGATATGACGGACAGAAACACTAGGGAATCGTGGGAAAATGTCCGTCATCAAGGCTATGACGGACAGAAACACGAGGGAATCGAGAAAAAGTGTCCGTCATCAAGGCGATGATGGACAGAAACAAGATGAAATCGAGAAAAAGTGTCCGTCATCAAGGTGATGATGGACAGAAACATGAGTGAATCGAGAAAAAATGTCCGTCATCGGTATCGAGAAACGAACACACCTCTGGTCATGAAAAAAGGCAGTCCCATATCAAAACGGGACTGCCTTTTCTATTTTTCCTGCACTACAGCTGTTTTCTGATCCTTTTCAAAGAATAGGATCAGAGCCGGCAGCAGCATGCCGCGTACCAGGAAGGTGTCGAGCAGGATGCCGACGGCGACGATGAAGCCGAATACGAACAAGTCGGCGATTGGCATTGTCGTAAGGGCTGCGAAGGTTGCGGCCAGGATGACACCGGCTGATGAGATCACGCCGCCGGTATTGCGGATCGCGATTTCCAGGGCATCCTTCACTCTGTGTGTTTTTCGCTCTTCCATGAATCGGGAGGCAAGGATGATATTATAGTCGATTCCCAGTGCCACCAGGAAGATGAAGGCGTAGACAGGGACGCGGGAGCTTAATGCGTCGAAGCCGAATAGGACGTCGACGAGGAAGATTCCCAGCCCCAGTGCTGATAAATAGGACAGCAGAATAGTCCCCATCATGTAGATGGACATCTTCAGTGATCGAGTAAGAGCGAATAATAGAGCCAAAATCAAAATGGTTTCAAGGAGTACGATTTTTACGATATCTCTGTTATTGATTTCGCGTTCGTCCAGAAGCTTTGCTGTGACTCCGCTATAATAAGCTTCGCCGTCAATCGAAAGATCCTTCAATAACCCAGGCGTTTCTTCGCGCAGTTTCCCGATGAAATCAATAGCTTCTATGGAATATGGATTCATCGATAAAGCAACGCTGAGCTTCAGGGCCTTCTGATCTTCGGATTGTGCAGAAACCCGGACGGACGCAATTTCATCATATTTTTGCCATTGTTCGATGATGGCATTTGTATCTTCCTCTGTAAAAGCGTCATCACTTTCAACAAGCATGGTTGTTGGTGCCAGTTCCCCTTTATCGTACCGGGCCTCGACGATTTCATACCCGACTCGTGACGGCAGGTCTTCAGGGAATTTTTTTACCGTATCGAATTCAAAGTCGAGGTTGAGGACATTGAATGCGGTGATAACCAGGAAAACAGCGACGAGTCCGCCCGAGATGACAGGCTTGTTGACAACGAATCTGGCGACCGGCCCCCAGATTCCATGCTTTACTTCGGTTTCCTGACCGTATTTTGGAACCTTCGGCCAGAATGCTTTGCGTCCGAATAACGTGAACAGCGCCGGCAGCAGCGTGACCGATGCAATTATGATGAAGAACATGGCCGTCCCGAAAACGGGTGCGAAATTCAGGTAATCACGGAAATCGGCAAAGAACAGGATAAGCATGGCAGCGAGAACAGTGCCACCTGCAAAGAACACAGGCTCGCCAGTTGCACGCATCGCATATTTCATTGCTTCATATTTGCTTTCATATTTGTTCAGCTCCTCGCGATAGCGGGAGAAAACAAACAAGGAATAGTCAATGACCGCTGCAAAAAGCAGGATACTCATGATCGAAGAAGTCTGGCTGCTGACCTCCAGGCCACCTGCACCCATGAGCGCTACAGTTTGGTTCACGACCTGATAGACGATGACCGTCGCAAGCAGCGGGATGATCGCGAGCAGGGGTGAGCGGTAAATGACAATCAGCAAAATCAAAATGATAAGGACTGTTGCGATCAGCAGGACAAAGTCAGCTTGTTCAAACAGCTTGACGGTATCTCCGGCAATCCCGGCTGGTCCTGTAATATAAAACTCTGTGCTTTCAAGATTTTTAGCAATCTTATTGCCGGTTTCGAGTGTCTTGTCGTTGATCTCGGAATACTCGCTGTTTCCGAGTCCCTTTTCCAGCTCCATCGGGACGATCATCGTCGACCCATCCTCAGAGATAAAGCCGCCCAATGCCTGGGGCGGGAGCGCACTGATATTGACAATATTGTCAATTCCGTCAATATCTTCAGCGATGATTCCGTTCAATATTTCTTTGACTTCATCCAGATTGATGTCACCATTTTTATTATGAAAAACCAGGATTCCCGGCGTTCCCTGTTCGTTCGGGAAAAGTTTTTCCGTCTTTTTCTCGGCAATCATCGATTTTGCTTCATCAGGAAGCGATTGAAAGTTGGTCGTTTTGTACTCGCTAAGCATCGGACCAGCACTTAAGCCGACCATCAGGACAAGCCAGGCGATAAGTGTGATCCACATGCCGCGCTTTGTTGAGACCCAATCGGTAATTGGATGTAAAAGTTTTTTCACAAATAATCCTCCCTCATAATACTACAGTTCAAGCTTATCATTTCGCTTTTCTATAGTGTCAGCTTGTCTAAGGCATTTTTGTTAAACATCATCGCATATATGAGGCATACCATTCATCCCAGTCGGAACCGAGCGAGTAGGTGACCGATTTGGATTCAAGCTTCGGACAGTCTTTGACGCAGCTTCCTCCAACGATGAATTTCAGGGATGGATCCATTTTCAGACTAGAACGAATCCAATCCTCCAGCTTGCCAATCGGAGAAGGGTTGGTCATCGAGATGGCCACAATGCTGATGTCCTTCATTTTTATCAAATCCGCCAATCCCTCAAGAGGGGTGTTAGGGCCTAAATAGATGACGTCATGGCCTTTCTTTTTCAAGAATAAACTGAAGACCATCAGCCCGATTTGGTGGTGTTCCCCCTCTGGACAAAAGGCCAGTACTTTTGGGAGTGCGGGGTGAACAGGGAGGACCCGCAAAAATTGGCTGCAGCGGTTAAGGATGAACTGCGAAGCAAAATGCTCCTGGGCGACACTGATAACGTCCTTCTCCCACTCATCCCCGACCTTATACAAAACCTGAACCAGGATAAAATGGAAGACCTCTTCAAAGTCATATAAAGAAAAAGCGAGATCCGTAAGCTGATTCGCTTTCTGGGAATCTAGATTGACCAGGGCATTGTAGAGCTCATCTTTCAACTCGCTGAATTTACTATTTTCAGATGGAGGTGTGGCAGGTGCTGGCGCAGATTCCTGTAAAAGCCGGACTGCATCACTGATTTTCATGTCTTTTTCATGCACCTGTTTCTTGATCCATTTGAGTGTTTCAACATCTTTTTCGCTATATAATCGGTGGCCGCCCTCCGTCCTTTTAGGCGTAACGACATTGTAGCGGTTTTCCCAAGCCCTGATTGTGACCGCAGGAATATCCAATCGTTCAGAAACCTGTTTAATGCTATACAAACTATTCACCTCCACTCCTCATTATAGATAAGTTATACAAAAATTACACAGACAAAATGTTGTTAAATCAACTTTCTGAAAATATTATCTAAAATGTTTGCATTATTTGTATAGGTTTTGTATAATTAATTTCGAAAGGTTATACAAAAATTATACATTAGGCGGTGTTATCTTGAAAACTTTAAATCTGTTATCATTAGTATTGCTTATTGTCGGCGGTCTAAATTGGCTTTTAGTTGGATTATTTGAATGGGACCTAGTCGGAGGAATCTTCGGCGGCATGGACAGCCCAATCGCAAAGGTAGTCTACATTCTTGTAGGTCTCGCAGCTATCTACAGCATCACGCTTTTATCAAAAGTGAATAAATAATCAGATGGAAGGGCGTACAATGCTGTACGCCTTTTTGTGTGCCCAAAAGCTTGGAGAATGCTATCCTATAGGAAGAAAACGTCAAAGCAGGGGGAATGGAAATGGATAAAAGAGAAATTGAATACAAAATCGTCGAACTAAAGGATGAGTACCTGCAGCTCCAGCATAATCTCGAGAAATTGGAATCCGTAAAAGGCAATCTCCATCCGCTGGAAAATCGTCTTGCCGCGATTGAAGAGGAATTAAGCACATTGAATACTATGCTTCGTGAGATGTAGAACGACAGCCTAATATTTGATTAGGTTTCTTTCTCGGGATAAAAAAGGCATGAGTCCAATTGGATATGGGACTCATGCCTGGTTATTTTGCAAAACCACAGGGTTGATTAAACCCATTTTTCCCATCGGCCACAGCGTTAGGCATTATTAATCAAACGTTTGATTAATAATTTGGATGTGAGCCTGAGCAATCTTTAGACTTTACCTCACATAATTGTGGCTGTAATTCCAAACTGGGATCGTTTATTTCACTGCTGCTTTTCTGCCTTCGCGAGCAGAGGTCCTGACTGCGTCCAATACTTTTTGTGTCGAATGTGCCTGCTCAAAATCTGCGAGATAGGGGTGCTTTTCTCCGGAAACCAGCGTTTCATGGAGCGCATCCAAAGCCCTCTGGAAGCCGTTATAGTATCGGGCTGCAACCTCTGGCATACCAGAAGGAGCTTCTATATCCGGCACCAGTTCAACTTCTTCGAGTGGTGAATCTCCGGCGGAAAGCAGGACCTTATTGTCATCCAGCATTACAAGGGTGCCTTCCGTACCGAATATTTCAAGACGCCATGTGTTCTCGGTTTTGCGCGCAGCAGAAATGAGTTCCAGTGTTACAGTCGCGCCGTTTTCCAGTGAGCCGATGATCTGGAAAGCATCATCCGCTGTACGGTGTTCTGTATTCCCGTTATCATCCGTCTGATTGGGAACATGGATTGGGAGCTGCGCAAACACCTCTTTAAATTTGCTATCAAGCCACCATTGAAGGGAGTCTGTCATATGGGAGCCAATCGCGCCAAGCATGCCGCCGCCTTTTTCTTCCTGTCCCAGCCAGCCGCGGGGTTTTGATACCAGGCCAGTATAGCTCGCAAATGAGCACAAGTAACGGACATGTAAAACTTCCCCGAGTTTCCCACTCTCAAGGATTTCCTTTACCCTTGTACGGGCCGGAAGGAAGCGGAATTCATGGTTGATCAGCCCAAGTTTTCCCGCCTTGTCTCTCTCCGTAATCATTTCTTCTGTTTCGGCAACATTCAGAGCCATTGGTTTTTCACATACTACATGGACGCCCTTCTCAAAGGCAGCTTTAACCATTTCCTTATGTAAATTAACTGCAGATGCGACCACTACTAAATCGAGAGCTTCCTCTTCAAGCATTTGCCGCCAGTCAGTATAGATATTTTCAATCCCGCTTGCGTTCCTTGCTTCCTCAATATTGCCCCTCGATACACTCGATACAGCTACAACCTCGAACCCTACGTGGTAGTCCATCATTGGTGCATGGACTTTTGCGCCAAAACCCGTTCCGATTATTCCCACTCTAAACTTTCCCAAAATTACCACCCCTGTCCAGAATTTAGTTTAATAGTAAATCCAGCAGGGGTGGAATGTAAATGGATTAGGTCTATTTATCACTAAATTATGATAAAATTGGGTAAAAAAGGGTGGATAATATGAATATTGGGGATCTGTTATTTCAACTATTATTTTTCATTTTTCTAATCGGAATGTTCGCTGCGGTTTTCTATGCAGTTCGGTCACTGGTCATGGGACCTGACAAGCAGAAGAGCATGGAACAAAAACTGGATCGGATTATAGAGCTGCTTGAAAAGGATAATAAGGAATAAACAGTTTATATAATTGTATGTCTGCACATGGTATAATGAGGAACTCAGGATTATATGAATTTCACCCAAAATTGCACGGATGCCTGATAAGCCTCCGCCTGGCGATTCAAATATGGAGGTATAAAGATGAACAAGCGATGGACGATCGATAAGATTAAAGAGTTTGTAGAGAAAAATTCGGCGAGTAAGCTTTTGACGACGGAGTACCATGGCTTTTCGCAAAAACTACTGTTTAAATGCGAATGCGGCAACAATTTCGAAAAATCATTCAAGAAGTTCAAGGATAATCATCAGCGCAAGTGCGAAGTGTGCCAGCCGCCGAAAGCTTCACGTTAATTGAATAGAATGTATGCTGCCAATCCTGGCAGCATTTTTTCTTTTAGAGTAATTGAATATTACCAGCAGAAGCGTCAATCAGCAGGATTCACGCTTCTTTTTGTTGAAATAAACGAAGAGAAACTACAGGAGCAACGAGAATGAAGAGATATATGCTTAAAAAGAATTTCAGGGGATTGAAGAAAGGGACACAATTCTATTTGATAGCTGATTCCGAATTCATCGGTGTAAAAGAGTATGTGCTGCGCACTAAAGATTTGACGACGAGGATTGCGGTCAATGAGAGAGAGTTTCGAGGGAATTTCATTTTATTGAATTAGGAGAGAGCGGGCATGTATTTGTTATTAGCGATCTTACTAAGCCTGGTTCTGGGATATTTTTTACTAGTGATCGGGCCGATTTTTGGCGGTGTAATTGCATTTGGGGTGATTGCAGGCAGTTTATTCAGAGCGGTTTACTTGCTGAATGATATTCGTAAAAGGCTGGTGATCATGTCGCCGGATATAAAGGAGGTTTCGGAGCAGAAGCAGGTGTCAGAAATCATTCCGGAGCATTTGCAAAGTCCGGTTGCGTATAAAAAACACCTGGCAGGAAAGCAACCGAGCGGGGGATCTGAATGCAACTCACAGCAATAGTGGTCTTTGCAGTTGTCTGGGGCGGGCTGATGGTCTATTTCCTGACTCCTTTTAACGATCGATATCGTTTGGATGGTAATGTGGCGTTTTCAAAGGCTTTCCGGGTGAGTTTGAAGAGGTTGATTTTACATAAAAAGGCCATTCTTGCTTTGCTGCTGTTATTGTTTACGGTGATGAGCATCAGGTCATATTTTATATCAGCTGAAGAGTATGACAGGATGCACGGAATCAACAGGGAATATGATAGTCCAGTTTTTTATATGATCAGCGTCATTATATATGCCGCAATCCTGTATCTATTTTTGGCCATCAGATGGGCCGTGAAAACAGCAAAGTGAATGGAGAGAATCGTTTTGAAAGAGACCATTTTAAGATCGCTTGCAAAAATAGAAGAAGACTTTGATGTAAAAATCCTGTATGCGGTTGAATCCGGCAGCAGGGCCTGGGAATTTCCTTCAAAGGATAGTGATTATGATGTCCGTTTCATCTATGTTCATAAAAAAGAAGACTATCTGACGATTGACCAGATGGGGATCGGCAAGAAAAGAGATGTGATCGAATTGCCGATCAATGATTTGCTGGATATCACCGGGTGGGAACTGACCAAGGCCCTGAAGTTATTCAGAAAATCAAATCCGCCGTTAATGGAATGGCTGCGATCAGGGATCGTGTACTATGAGGATTTTTCAACTGTCGACAAGATGAAGGAGCTAAGCAAAGAGGTTTTCGCGCCGAATTCCTGCCTGCACCATTATTTGAATATGGCGAGCAATAATTTCAGGGAGTACTTGCAGGGAGATCAAGTGAAAATCAAAAAGTATTTTTATGTCCTAAGGCCGGTCCTGGCTGCCCGATGGATTGAAAAGTACAACGAGTTCCCGCCATTAGAATTTCCGAAACTACTCGAGGACCTTTTGCCTGAAGGGGAATTGAAGGGCGAGATTGATACCTTGCTGAAAAGGAAAATAAGCGGGGATGAACTGGATTTTGAACCGAAAATTGATGTCATCAACGAATTCCTGAACGAAGAGATTACACGATTAAGAGAATATGCATCAACACTTGAAATTGATTTGCCTGATTTCACCCCAAAGCTGGACCAGCTTTTCAGGGATACGCTGGAGGAAGTTTGGAAGTGAGTTTTATAGCGTAGGCTGCCTTTGGACGGCGGTCTTTTTTTAGAGGGGGAAAAGGAAAGTGAAAAAGTTTTACGCTGCATCGAGCTTTAAGAACATAGAGGCAGTTCGGTATATCAGCAAGCAGCTGATCGATAGAGGTTATATTCAGACATATGATTGGACGAGGAATGAAAGAGCCTCTACATTTAAAGACTTAAAAGAAATAGGCCAAAAAGAAAAGGCCGCAGTCATGGAGGCCGATGTCGTGATCGTTCTTTTGCCAGCAGGAAAAGGCAGCCATATCGAAATGGGGATAGCACTTGGACTTGGGAAACGAATCTATCTATATTCACCAAATGGCGAAGTGGATCATTTCGAAACAACCAGTACGTTCTATCATTTGCCTGAAGTGCAGAAATGTATTGGGAGTTTGGAAGAGTTAATACAAGAGGTTATGGAGGAGGAGCTTGCATAATTGCGCAGCCAACTATGGAGTAAGTTGAAGAAAAGATTGGATAGTTTAATATGCGATTCTCTTAAAGGGAGAGTGAATTTTACAGTCACTAACTATCGAAGGGCACACGATCAGATGGGAAGGGCATTTGTCACAGTGGATAAAAAGGAAGTTCTTAATATGTGTACGATTACTTCTGATATAAGACTTCATAGAAAGGATCGTGAATTACACAGACTGAATGAAATGGGCTATGATGATCCCGGAATTAATCGTGAGATAGGTGTTACAGCACACGAATTGGTAAAAAAAGAAGGAATCTATGCACAGTACGATTTTTACGATAGTGTAGAAGAATTTTTGAATCTGCCAATAGATCAGGCTTTGAAATCCGAAGATATGGTCGTGAAAATTCTTGCGTTGATCGACCGGAGGGCAGGGAAGCGAACTTTAATAAAGCTGAGGGAATCGATCAAAAACGAATTGGAGATTATTCAGTATTTTTATAGCCTGCGTTGTGAAGCGGAACAAATAAATGATTGATAGAACTGGAGGGGAACATGATCGGGAAATATGAGGTCAAACAAATAAATAACCTGCTGGATATGAAGCTGGATGATCTGTTCGCTGAAAGCAAGCAGGAGGGATTTCGTTTCGTTGAAAGATTGATCAATGACTATAAAAATGGCAGCAATACGTTCAGCCTTGCGGGTGAAGGCCTGTTTGGCGTTTTCAGTGAGGAAGGAACTCTAATTGCAATTGGCGGCTTAAACCAGGATCCGTTTTCGAATGGGCATAAGATTGGCAGGCTGAGAAGGTTTTATGTCAGGAAGGCGTTTAGGAGACACGGGATCGGAAGCCTTCTGGTAAAAGGAATCATGGATGAAGCGAGTAAGCATTATAAGGTTCTGGTGCTTCACACTGACACGGAACAAGGTGATCTATTCTACCGTTCTATTGGATTTTCGAAGGGTGAACGGTATCCAAACTCAAGTCACTATATTGATTGCAAGCCGCATCAAGCTCAGAGTTAATACTCTGGGCTTTTTTACATGGATGACTTCCATGTTTCGGCTGACACTCTCGTGGGAAGATGAAACTATTAGAGTTATAGGATTGGAGGAATCAGACATGGCAAAAACGATTTTTATCACGGGTGCCGGGAGCGGTCTTGGCCGAGGAGCGTCTCTGGGCCTGGCGAAAAAGGGTCACCGTGTGATTGCGACGACGGAGCTGACTTCGCAGAAGACGGATTTGATGCGAGAGGCTGAGGATCTTGGACTTGATATGGAAGTGTTCAAGCTTGATATAACCAATGCGCGGGATCGTGAACAGATCCGTGAATATGATTTTGATGTGTTTGTCGCGAATGCGGCGATCAATGAGGGCGGACCGCTGGCCGAGGTGCTGATGGACCGGATCCGCGCGCTTTTTGAAGTGAACGTGTTTGCCACGCTTGAAACGGTGCAAATCGCAGCGCGAAAGCTGGTGGAGAAAGGCAGCGGGAAAATCATTTTCATGAGCTCGATGGCTGGCATATCGGCTACGCCTTATGTTGGACCTTATACGGCTACCAAGCATGCAATTGAAGGAATCGCGCAAACAATGAAGTCAGAGCTTGCGGAATTCAATGTGAAAGTAGCGACGATCAACCCTGGAGCGTTTGAAACGGGCTTCAATAAGCGTGCAGCTGAGGAAAAGTGGAAGTGGTACGATGAGGAGAAGAATTTTACCAGGAAAGAGGATATGGAAAAGCAGGAGGAAGGACTGAAGGATCAGTTTGATCCTGAGGACATGATCACAAAAATGGTTGAGATCATTCCTGCCGACCATCATAAATTCCGGACAGTCTATCCGGAGGAGACAGAAAAGCAGCTTAAAAAGACGCAAGAAGAGAGATGGACTATGGACATCTGACAGTGGAGACAAAGCCTGGCATTTGTTTGAGTGCCAGGCTTTTTACTGCTCTGAGACGTCCAAAGATTCCAAGTGTATTGATTTTTTGTTGTGGTATAGCTGTAATAGACGAAAAATCATGAGGAGGGGAGCAAGATGGCGAAACAAAATGAACGAATGAAAAGACAGGATGTGGATCAAGAACAGACTTGGGATTTGACTGCTCTTTTTGAAACGAGAGAGGACTGGGAGAGGGAACTGAAGGCTGTCAAGGAAGATTTGCCGAAAGTTACTCAATATAAGGGGAAGCTTGGGAATAGTGCAGCTGAACTGCTCGAATGCCTTGAGGCAAGAGAGAAGCTGTTGGAGCGTCTTAACCTTGTCTCGATGTATGCAGATTTGCGGCAATCGGTTGACCATTCCGATTCTGAAAGGCAGAAGGATGCGGCTTTGGCAAGTGATGCCCAGTCGATTGTCAATGCGGAGCTGGCTTTTGCAGAGACGGAAATCATCAAGCTTCCGAATGGGAAACTAGAGAGTTTTTTAAATGAGGAGCCAGGATTAGAGCCTTTCAAAAAGTACTTAAGCGACCTGCAGGATCGGAAGCCGCATGCACTTGGTGAGGAAACGGAGGGAACGCTGGCAGCTCTCGGTTCATTGTTCAGTTCGCCTTACAATATTTATAATCGCGGCAAATTGTCTGATATGCAATTCGATCCTTTTATTGATGATGAGGAAAATGAAATTCCTTTATCTTTTGCTTTGTATGCAGGAAAATATGCCTCATCGCCTTCCAGTATGGTAAGGCGGAATTCATATGAATCTTTTAACAAGACCTTGAACCGGTATAAACATACATTTGCTGCAACCTACGCAACCCAGGTGAATCAAGAAGTGACAATGGCCAGGCTAAGGAACTATGAGTCTGCCACGGCAATGCTTCTGCATGATCAGCAGGTCACCCAGGAGATGTACGATAACCAGCTGGATGTCATCCAGAAAGAATTGGCTCCGCATATGAGGCGCTATGCAAATTTAAAAAAGCGTGTCTTAGGCCTGGATAAGATGACAAACGCCGATCTTAAAGCCCCTTTGGACCCGGATTATAAAATAGAGACTAGCTACGAGGAAGCGGCTGAAACAGTGAAAGAAGCGTTAGAAATAATGGGACCAGAGTACAGCGAGATGATCAAGACAGCTTTATCCGAGAGATGGGTTGATTATGCGGACAATGTAGGGAAAAGTACGGGGGCTTTTTGCTCGAGTCCATATGGCGCACATCCATACGTTTTGATGACATGGCCAGATACGATGCGCGGTGCATTCACACTCGCCCATGAATTGGGCCATGCCGGCCATTTTTACCTGGCAGGTAAAAATCAGAGGATGACGAACACCCGCCCATCGAGGTACTTTATCGAAGCGCCGTCAACGATGAACGAGATGCTTCTTGGAAATCATTTATTGAAAAACACAAACGACACTCGTAAAAGGCGCTGGGTCATCCTGCAGTTATTGGGGACATATTATCATAATTTTGTTACCCACCTGCTTGAGGGAGAGCTCCAACGCAGGGTATACAATCTGGCTGAAAAGGGAGAACCGTTGACAGCAGATTTATTATCCAAGTTGAAATTGGAGGTTTTGAAAAATTTCTGGGGAAATTCTGTTGAAATGGATGAAGGAGCCGGCCTGACCTGGATGCATCAGCCACACTACTATATGGGCTTATATCCATATACGTATTCTGCCGGATTAACCGTCTCCACGCTGGTTTCCCGGCAAATACTTGAAGAAGGCAAGCCGGCAGTGGAAAAATGGCTCGAAGTGTTGAAGGCTGGAGGTACGATGAAGCCATTGGACTTAATCAAAAAGGCAGGAGTCGACATGTCCAGGCCGGAACCAATCCATGAGGCAGTTGAATATGTCGGTAAGCACATCACCGAGCTGGAAGAAAGCTACGAGCAGTAACTGCATGAAAACAGCCGAATCCGGGAAGGATCCGGCTGTTCATACATATTAGTCTGTCGTGATAAATGCATCGATTCCCTGGCTTTCAATCTGCTTGATCAGAGTTTCTGCATTTTCACGATTCGAAAAGGCCCCAGCTTGTACACGGTACCAGGTCTCGCCTGAAATCTCAGCAGTTGTTACGAAGCTTTCAAACCTTTTTGCTTTCAGGTCTGCGGCTAGCTGATCAGCATTCGATCTATCCTTAAAAGAACCGGCAATCACTTTGTGTAGAGATTGTACGCTATCGGTCGCTGATTCTTCCCGATCGACATTATCCTTCGGTGTCAGATTGGATGCTTTCGCAATGCCATTGGCATGTCCCCGGGCAACATCGCGTCGCCAGGATTCCTGCTTCATGAGGGCGGCATCCTGGGCATTATCGATAAAGCCGTTTTCTGAGAGCATGGCATCCATCTTTGATTCTCGTAGAACATGAAAATCGGCATTCTTCTTGCCGCGGTCATTGAGCTGGTTCAGTTTCATGACTTCAGTGTGGATGGTATCGCGGTAATTCGCGGCTGATGAATTATTTGAAAGGCTGCTATAGATATAATCCTCGTACCCGCTGGCTGAACCATTGTCAGAGTTTATGTGGATCGACAGATAAAAATCAGCATCCCATGAATTGGCTTCATCAGTACGCTGAACCAGACTTTTCGTGACATCGCCTGTCCTGCTCATCCTGATTTCAACGTTTTTATAGTTATTTTCCAGTATTGAACGGAGTTTAAGCGCAATATCGAGGGTCAAATCCTTTTCACGGAGACCATTTCCCTGCGCGCCAGGATCCGAGCCGCCGTGGCCAGGATCTAAATATAGTTTCATCAAACTCCCTCCTTTATAATTTGCTTTCCATATAGGATATGCTGGGGAAATGTATTGGTAAGGGTGCCTGTCTTGGGAAGAGGGTAGTTTTTCTTTTTTACTGGAACCTTTGATGTTTGAAATCGTAGAACTTAGTAAGTCTGATTAATGGGGTGGAAGATGAAAACTCAGCTAAATGCGAAAAATGAGAAGGACCGGGACTCAGATTTGAAAAAGGTAATGAATATAATCGGTCTATTCATATTTGGAGGGCTAGTACTGACAAGTATCACTAACCCAATGCCAGTCGGGTACCTTAAAGAATATTTGCTTTTCATCGCCGGCAGTGCCTTTATTTATTATGTTCTGCTGAACATCTATTTCATCGGAGGTTTAGCGCGAAAATTGTTTTATGCAAGTCTGATTGTTCTTGGAATGGGCAGTTTGTTCATGGTGCTTTACCTGGTTAGTCATTCATCACATTGAGCAGCCTTATTTTGTCTGTCTTGATGTGAAAGTGCCGTGATTGCAAATGACTGTTCAATTGTGGATTATAATCAAAACTCCTTGCTTTCATGGAGTTTTAATTTGGATAAATATTACTTGCACAGTCGCTGAATAAGCATTTCTGAATTTTTTAAATATATTTACTTCTATTAATTTTGGAAGCGCTTCCATTCCCAACGGACTAGTCAGGGCGCGGTTTTTGCCTGTTCAAAATAAGGTGTAACATCCTTGAAACAATTCAGGATGTTTGTTAGGTTAGATAACCGTAAGCCCCCTGAGGGCAAAAAAAACTTGGACGGCATAATTAACATAAAGATTTTTTCAGTGTGGTTCGGCTGAATTTTTTTGTATGCCTGAGTATATTACCACTATGTTAATTATTTCGTTTAGGGAAAACGAAAAGGAGAGATTTCATGACTTTTGAAGTATTTATATCTTTAGGGATTTACTTTATTGCAATGATCCTCATTGGATTGTATGCATACCGCAAAACGTCTGATCTGTCAGACTATATGCTTGGAGGGCGAGGTCTTGGGCCGTCGGTAACTGCTCTTTCAGCAGGTGCGTCTGATATGAGCGGCTGGATGATGATGGGCTTGCCTGGAGCAATGTACGCCTCGGGTATTTCCAGCGCCTGGATCGCAATTGGGCTATCGATTGGTGCCTATTTGAACTACCTCATTTTAGCTCCAAGACTTCGAACTTATACGGAGTTGGCAAATGATTCAATTACAATCCCCGATTTCCTTGAAAACCGCTTTTCAGATAAAACTAAAATTCTGCGTTCTGTCTCTGCAGTTGTTATTATCATTTTCTTCACGCTGTACACCTCAGCGGGTTTTGTTTCGGGCGGTACTTTGTTCGAATCGGCATTCGGGCTTGATTATCGTACGGGATTGTTCGTGACAGCTGGTGTCGTCATCATTTATACGCTATTCGGCGGCTTTCTTGCTGTTAGTTTGACTGACTTCGTACAAGGTGTCATCATGTTCCTTGCGCTTGTCCTGGTGCCTGTGGTTGCTTTCACAGAACTTGGAGGACCAACAAATGTCATGGAAACAGTAAGTGCAATTGATCCTACAATGATGGATCTCTTCAAGGGGACGACTTTCCTTGGAATCATTTCACTATTGGCATGGGGTCTTGGTTACTTTGGCCAGCCTCACATCATTGTACGCTTTATGGCAATCAATTCTGTAGAAGAGCTTAAGCCTGCACGAAGAATCGCGATGACTTGGATGATCGTATCGATTATCGGTGCTTTGGCAGTTGGACTAGTTGGAATAGCTTATGTTCAGGTAAATGATGTTGCACTTGATAACCCTGAAACAGTATTCATCATGTTTGCAAACATCCTGTTCAACCCATATATCACGGGATTCTTGCTCGCTGCGATTTTAGCTGCGATCATGAGTACGATTTCTTCTCAGCTGCTTGTTACATCAAGTGCGCTGACGGAGGACTTTTACAAAGCGTTCTTCCGCCGCGAAGCATCGGACAAGGAATTAGTATTTGTTGGACGTGCAGCCGTGCTGCTTGTAGCATTAGTCGGAATCGCGCTCTCATACACTCCAAACGATACAATTCTTTCATTGGTCGGTAACGCATGGGCTGGTTTCGGTGCTGCATTCGGACCGGTCATGCTCCTGAGCCTATACTGGAAGAACATGAACCGATGGGGGGCACTCTCCGGAATCATTGTCGGTGCGCTAACCGTCATCATCTGGATCAGCATCGATGGACTATCAGAGTTCATGTATGAAATGATCCCAGGATTCTTCCTGAGCCTGATTGCCGTGATCGTTGTAAGTAAAATCACAACAGGACCAGGCAAAGCGGTAAAAGAAGAATTCAATGAAATGGAAAACATTATGACTGAATAAAAGAGTGAAGGCTGCCGGTATGATGCTGGCAGCCTTTATTTGAACTTTCCCGGCTTCTTGACATAGCTCTCGATGATGAAGCTTCATAGGTTTTTGATTTGGAAGATACATAAGGGAACGGTAATGCTGAAGAGTCCTATCTGCCCGAAAAAGAGCAAAGTGAAGGATTTCGGTCACATAAAAGGGGATTATGTGCCCGTAAAAGAGTAAAGTGAAGGAGTTGGGTCAGATAAAAGGGGATTATGTGCCCGTAAAAGAGTAAAGTGAAGGAGTTGGGTCAGATAAAAGGGGATTATGTGCCCGTAAAAGAGGAAAGTGAAGGAGTTGGGTCACATAAAAAGGGATTATGTGACCGTAAAAGAGCAAAGTGGAAGAGTTGGGTCACATAAAAAGGGATTATGTGCCCGTAAAAGAGGAAAGTGAAGGAGTTGGGTCAGATAAAAGGGGATTATGTGCCCGTAAAATAGGAAAGTGAAGGAGTTGGGTCACATAAAAAGGGATTATGTGACCGTAAAAGAGGAAAGTGAAGGAGTTGGGTCACATAAAAGGGGAATATGTGCCCGTAAAAGAGAAAAGTAGAAGAGTTCGGTAACATAAACGAAGAATATGTGCCCGAGAAAGAGGAAAAGCTCCAAGAAAACGACCGGGCTTGTCGCCCGGCATAGTTTATGACAGATGATGCAGAACCAATGAAGCCAGCAGACCAAGCGCGGTGATCAGGCCGGTGACGGGTCCGCTTTCTTCGTAAGCTTCTGGCATCATCGTGGATGCGATCATGGCAATAATGCCGCCGCCTGCGAATCCTGAGATTCCAGACATGAAAGCCTCCGAGGCATCTTTGAGAAAAAAGTAGCCAGACCAGGAAGAAAGCGTGGCAATCACCAGGACGGAAACCCACATCACTGAGATTTTCAGGCGTGAATATCCACTTTTCCTCAATCCTGCTGTACTGGAAAGTCCTTCAGGAATGTTGCTGATGAAAATGGCGATGACGAGAAGGAAGCTAACGGTATTTTGTTCAAGAAGGCTTGCGCCAATCATGATCGACTCTGGTATGGCATCCATGACTGTCCCTATAAAGATCGCAATTCCTGCATTTTCAGCTGCCTGCTTGCCAGAACGTTTCCGGTCGGATGCTCCTTTTCTGGATACTAGTAGATCTAGCAGAGTAAAGATAGAAGCACCTGCGACAAACCCAATGCTGCTTGCGAAAATTCCGCCTTCGTGAACCGCATCTCCTAACAGTTCATAGGAAGCGGCGCCAATCAGGACACCTGTGCCAAAGGCCATGATCCAACCAATGACCTTTTTAGGAATGGAAAAAATCATTGCCGCCAGGGAACCTAGCAATACTGCAGATCCTGACACTGCTCCCCAAAATGCTGCATTCCACATATGTACTCCCCTTTCATAATAAATAAAACTACCCGCTTATGATTGGAACAAAACTGTGGTGTGAGGGGAGGCGTGGCTGAAGTATTCTTATTTTATCCCGTCTAAAAAGATATTATCATCCCATTTTCCCGGCATATGTACCGAGTAATCTTTGACGTCTTTGGCAGCTCGTTAGAAGCAAACATTTTATGAAAAAATTCCTGTGGAGTCAGCTCTGCTTTTTTCAGATAATCCTAAACAACGGTTATGTCATATCTCGCCATCAGCTCGGAAGGGAGGTTAGTGGCGCTGTCCGTGATGTTTTTGATCATGGTAACTCCACCTCTACAAGGTTTATAGCATTTTTAAAAGTATGGTTGCATGCAGGCAGATACTTAAGGCTCTGGACACATCCATGTTAAAGCGTTATAATTTAATTCGTTTTCCGAAATAATTTTATCAAGCAAAATAGACTATTGCATTCAACAAGTAAAGCGAGGAGGAAGCTTGATGCCAAAAGAAAAACTTTGGACGAAGGATTTTATTTCAATCTCGGTCGTGAACTTCGTCATTATGTTGTCGATGTATCTTTTGATTGTGACAATGGCCTCATACGCTGCCGATACATACGACGCTACCAGCAGTATGGCGGGGCTGGCCTCGAGTATTTTCATCATTGGGGTTCTTTTTGCCAGATTGTATGGCGGTAAAGAAATTGCAAGGATTGGCAGCAAAAAGATGTTGCTTGGAGGAATTCTGTTTTTTGTTCTTATATCTGCTCTTTATCTCATTCCTTCTAACATCTATTTTCTGCTTGTCATCCGTTTCATGCATGGGATTGGGATCGGGTTTGCTTCGACAGCAACCGGAACGATTGTGGCGCAGGTTGTTCCTGCCAGCAGGAAAGGGGAAGGGATCAGCTATTTTAGCTTGAGTGTGATTTTATCTACAGCCATTGGCCCGCTGATTGGCCTGGCGATGATCAATGAGTTTGGTTATATAAGCATGTTCATATTCTCCCTGGTCGTCGGTGCTGCGTGTTTGCCGATTGCACTCACAATCAAAGAACCGGTCGTGGACTACCAGGCCGATGGAACGAAAAGCAGAAAGTTCAGCCTGGCTAATTATTTTGAACCAAATGCCCTTCCGGTATCGATTGTCATGTTCATCATCGCGCTTTCATATTCAGGAACGCTCTCTTTTATCGCGTCATATGCGAAAGAGGCAGGTCTTGCTGAGGTGGGCAGCATGTACTTCTTCGTTTATGCGATCGCCGTTTTATTGTCACGGCCATTCACTGGCAAACTGATGGATGCCAGAGGCGCAAACAGCGTGGCATACCCTGCATTGCTTTTATTTGCGGTCGGAATGTATGCCTTGAGCCAGGTCAGTTCCAGTCTGATTTTCCTGGCAGCTGCAGCGCTGATCGGTTTAGGATATGGAAATTTTCAATCCATCGCCCAGACGATTGCCATCAAGATGACACCGCCGCACCGCATGGGACTCGCAACCTCAACGTTTTTCATCGCTATGGATATGGGCATAGGTGTTGGGCCATTCTTGCTCGGCTTCATGGTGCCGAATTATGGTTATAACGGCTTGTATCTTGCCATGGTGCCGCTGATTCTCATAGGTTTTGTCTTCTATTACTTTTTACATGGTAAAAAAGAAAACAGGCTTGTGCATGATGCATAAAAGGAACCTCACCAGACAATGGTGAGGTTCTTTTTATACCTATTACATCGGTGCATAGTTCGTGTTGTTTTCAACATCTGTTTCCTTCTCCAATTCTTCCATTTCCATATGAGTCTGCGGGAATCCATTTGCGATCCACTCAGCGCGCATCGCAGAGTCTAGCTGGGTAAGCCCTTTTTCCGCGGGATCGATGCCCGCATCGACACTTTCCATCTGGTCCATTTTCGCGCTGTTCCTCATGTCGGTATCCTCAAGGAAACGTATCGCATCCCGCTGGCTCTTGCGGTAGGCAGCTGTCAGAAGTACAGCGCCGCCCGCTGATAGCAAGGAAGCCAGTACAAAATTTTTGGTCGATTTTTTCATCATCGGTCCCTCCATCTGAAAATAACTACTCTTGCCCTTTTAATTCCCGTTTTATATGTCTTTAAAAAGACCAGTTATTTACATTTTTGTTGCAGGAGGGGAGATTGGGAACCATTTATCTCATTTTCTCATCAAGATGTTCAAGGATCATTTCCCAAGCCGAATCATGGCGGCTTTTTGATTCTTCATTAGGGAAACCTTTGTGTGACAGGGTTAAAAGTGCCCCATTTTGATGAGATGTTAATTCAATTGTGACCACTGTTTCTGCACCCTCTGTTCCACCTGCACCTGTCAGCCAGGTGAATTCAATCAGGCGATTCGGTACGATTTGCAGAAATCTTCCGTAATGAGGATGCCGCTGTATCTCACTTTTTTCGTCCAATTTAAACACTGTTTCAAAGAAAAAAACTGAATTGACCTCGGCCTTCATAATTAGCGTGCCGGGGGCCGCAAACCATTCGTCGAACTTTTCGGTCCACGCTTCAAAAAGAACCTCAGGCGGGGAACTCATGATCCTTTCAACGGTGAAGCCATATGGCCTGGCAGTAAGATCTGGGATTGTTACAGGTTCCATTCGTATTCCTCCTTATCTGGCAGGGTATCTTTCTTTTAAAAAGACAACAGACTGATGAATCAGTGCTTTCAATACTTCAGTATCAATATCGTCCACTTTGTTGATGTACACACATGCTTTTCCTGAGGTGTGTTTGCCGAAATCCTTCAACAAAGCCTCTCTTTCGGTGTCGCCAGTGGCAAAATACAAGCTGATCTTGGCTTTGCGCGGTGAAAAGCCGACAAGCGGGGCATCGCCTTCATGGCCGGATTCATATTTATAGTGGTAGGATCCGAAACCAATGATGCTTGGCCCCCACATTTTAGCTTGATATCCTGTCGTATCTGTAAAAATATCCAATAATTTGTACGCATCGTCACGCTTCTTTGGGCTTTCTACACTCTCGATAAAGCTGATGACACTATGATCATTTTCTTTTGTTTTCAGTTCGTACACGTTAAAAATCCTCCCTCCACGTACTAATCATGACTCGTATTTTTTACATTCTAGAACTGCCGGTTTAAATCCTCTTTATATTGCTGGAAAGGGAAAGAAAGAGTGCGTTTAGTGAGGAGAGGGACCCTTATGAGGCAAGAAAGGGGATGTATTTAGAGAAGAAGGGGACCCTTATGCGGCTGGAATCGCAATCATAAAGGTGCTTTTAGAAGCAAAAGGATCCCTAAAATGAAAGGCTGTCAAAATTCGTTCAAAACATTTCAACAGAAATGTGAACAGTTTCACAAATAACCCTATTTTCGAGATATATTTGATATCTTAAGAGTGTAATAATAATAATTAAATTATTGGAGTGAGGAACATGATTGCAAAATGGTTAAGAGAGAACAATATTGCCGCTGGTATCTTGACTGTGATTAGGGTATGGCTTGGATACAACTGGATGACTGCTGGCTGGGGCAAGTTGACTGGCCCTGGATTTGACGCTACTGGATTTTTAAAAGGAGCAGTCGCAAACCCGGTTAAAGGTCCAGATGGACATATGGTATATGGCTGGTACGTTAACTTCCTTGAAAACTTCGCAATCCCGAATGTTGATATTTTCAATACAATCGTGCCGCTAGGGGAATTCCTTGTTGGCCTTGGATTGCTGCTTGGAACACTGACAACTGCCGCAATGTTCTTCGGCCTAGTGATGAACTTCAGTTTCTTCTTAGCCGGAACTGTATCTCACAACCCAACTGACATCTTCTTCGGATTCATCATCCTGGCTGCTGGTTTCAACGCTGGTAAATACGGATTAGACCGCTGGGTTGTTCCATTCATCCGCAAAACAGTATTCAAACGCGGTGAAGATGGTGTCAGAAACGTAGCATAACCTGAGTTAACTCCCCCCATATTCATAAATCGTGCTGCCGGGAAATCCCGGCAGCATTTTTATATTCCTGAAAACAAGTCCTCCAGGCAATCCCAATTTTCCGCTATCCACACATTCTCTTCACGGAACCGTTTAAGGGGCGTGGAGTCTCCAGGCTTCTCAACCCGGACCCATTCAGCTTCTTTCCACCAGTTTAGTTTTATCGAAGTGATCAGTTGTTCAAGAGGTAATGCCTTGTATTCCCGATAACCGCTGACAAATGCCAAAACGCCATCCACGTTCATTCGATTTTCATCAACGCAGCATGACAAGATCGGCCGTGAAATATCAAAATCGGTATAGACAACATTCATCCGGTCAAAATCAAGAATTGAAGAAACACCATTCTCGCTGAATAAAATATTATCCGCAAACAAGTCCCAATGTGCCCAGCCTTTATCACATTGAGTAAATAAGGATGTATCGTTTTCCGCGAGAATCCTTCTTTGTATCTCCAGATTTTGAAGGGTTTTGCTGCAATCAAGAGCAATGGCTTCTTCATATCTCTCATTCCAGTTTTCCAGCATTTCAGGTTTTGATAAAAGATCCCAATGAAGCGGCTCCCTGGCTATATTTTTCTCAAGCAGCACGTGCATCCTGCCAATGACCTTTCCCAGACTGTACATTTGAGAAGAGTTAGCGCTCCCCGGTGGGAGGGTGAATCCCTTATTAAAACCCATGAGAACGAAGCGTTCGCCATTCTCCGTATTCAAGACAAAATTCCCTTTATAGGGAAAAAGCTTAGGACACGGCAGGCCCTCCCCGTACAACATGTTTTGAATCTGCAGTGCTTTTTCCAGGCCGGGAACCCTTTCCTCCGGATATCGCTGCTTGTTATATTGCTTTACAAATAAATCGCCGGCAGTTGTTTTGACCTGCCATTTTAAGTTTTTATATCCTAAATGGATTGGATTCCAGCTTTGAATTTCGATTCCAAACAAGCGTGTGACCGCTTCAAAGATCTCCTCTTTTATCTCAGTGTCAACGACCATGTTAATCTCCCTTAGTATAGATCTAAGCTATATTTCGCGAGGAAAGGGAGAAATTCCTGTTTTTAATGGGCAGCAAAAAAGCATAGGAAGCAAATCCTATGCTTTTGACTTTATCTTCTGAAGAGATCGTCCATCGAATTGCGGAAATCTTCGAACAGGCCGTCCCTGTTTCTGTCGGTGCGGATATCATCGGCGAAGGTTCCCATTCTGTTATAAGCGGTGCGGTCAACAGAAACATAAACTCTGTCGATCCCTTTGTTAGTCTGGCGGACTCTTTGCTCAATCTGCTTTTCCAATAAAGTTACTGTCTCGCCATTATTGCGGACTGTTCCATTCATGTCATTGTCATTTCCATTGCCCAATATATTGGCACCATTATTGCCATCATTCCTGCGGTCTTTTCCAGCATCGCCCTGCCCGTCAATAATGCCATCATTCCCGGCTGAGCTGTCATCCTGGTCAACGCGGCCATTTTTGGCAAAAGTCCTGCCATTGCCATCCAGTGCATCATTGACCTGAGCATTTCCATCGTTGTCGAGGTTATTGTCCGCCAGTCTTACTCCAACATACGCATTGTTATCGGAGATGATGACCCGTGCATCATCAACCTCGGGCATCTGCTCAATTTGGCGTTCCGTACGGTCAGCAAGCTGAAGTCTGTTATCCTCGGTAGCTACAGGACCACGTCTAACCTGGTTGATTTCTACCTGCTGGTCACGATTGTTATCGGCTGCATTATTATTCGCTCCGCATCCGGCCAGGCCCATTGTAAAAACTGCACATCCTGCAATGATGATTGATTTTTTCATCCAGATCACTCCTAGTTTGGTTTAGTCATCTTTATGATGTCTAAATTTTGGAGCGATATGCAGGGGGCAGAAAGGAAGTTTTGCTTCTTCCTGTAGTACGGAAGTTGGTTGAATTGCGGAAGAAAGATGATCAGCAATAGTCAAGAGAAGGCAGCCTTTTTAAAAATTGCCCTCTAAAAACGCCATTGTCACCATTCGTTCAAAAGATTTCAACGGAATTGTGAATTCATTCACAAAACACCCTATTTTCAAGATAAATTTGATATCTTATAAGTGTAATAATAATAATTAACTTATTGGAGTGAGGAACATGTTTGCTAAATGGTTAAGAGAAAACAATGTTGCTGCTGGTATATTGACTGTCATTAGGGTATGGCTTGGATATAACTGGATGACTGCAGGCTGGGGTAAATTAACAGGCCCTGGATTCGACGCTACAGGCTTTTTAAAAGGAGCTGTCGCAAACCCGGTTAAAGGTCCAGATGGAAATATGGTGTATGGCTGGTACGTGAACTTCCTTGAAAACTTCGCGATCCCGAATGTGGATATTTTCAACACAATCGTGCCGCTAGGGGAATTCCTTGTTGGACTTGGATTGCTGCTTGGAACACTGACAACTGCTGCGATGTTCTTCGGACTCGTGATGAACTTCAGCTTCTTCCTAGCCGGAACCGTATCTCACAACCCAACTGACATCTTCTTCGGGTTCATCATCCTGGCTGCTGGCTTCAACGCCGGTAAATACGGATTGGACCGCTGGGTTGTTCCATTCATCCGCAAAACTGTATTCAAACGCGGAGAAGCCGTCGAACGCAACGCTGCTTAACCTTTGTAAAATCCCCCTTTTAAATAGAAATGGCTGCCAGTATGACTGGGAGCCATTTTTTTATTTGTTGAAGGAGTATACGAGGTATTTATGGTGGAATGTGACTATGGGTAGGGATTATCCTCTTATTTGCCACATCATCTCTAATCCTAATGTCACTCCAAAATTTTAGAAACAGAAGCTAAAGAGTCATATTGAACATACAAAGCAGGAATGTTTAGTAAGATAGTGTATTTATACATATGGACGGAATTAAAAAAACTGCTAATTTCTAGCAGTCAAAGATAATGCGTTTAGGAGTAGTAGAATGTCCTGTTGAATAGCATTCCCTACTTGGTCATCGCTACAGTATTTTAACTCGTTCTGTAAACGTCCAAGTTCTCTTATAAATAGTAAGTGTTCATCCTTACTAAGCATAGTGTATTTACTCCTTTACATAGGAAAAGACACTATGTCTGTACAGGCTATCACTAATACATTGGATTTACAATCTTTATCTCTGGTTTCAATTAAGCTGCTCGTGAGTAAGAAGACAATATACAATACGTATTCATTTCATTATTAATTTAGAGGGTGCTTCGTATTATAGAGTTAACCAGTATTTACTGGTTGGCTCTTTTTTTTATAGGACCTATTATTTCAGTAGCCAGGGTAGAACGTACGGGTGCGTGGGAGTTGGATCTCGTCAGCTAAACTGTTCGCCCC
>NZ_JAMAUR010000006.1:0-232683 GCF_023714225.1 Mesobacillus sp. MER 48 | reverse complement strand
GGGGCGAACAGTTTAGCTGACGAGATCCAACTCCCACGCACCCGTACGTTCTACCCTGGCTACTGAAATAATAGGTCCTATAAAAAAAAGAGCCAACCAGTAAATACTGGTTAACTCTATAATACGATCGTTCCCGTTAGAGTAATCTAATTTGGATGAAAGGGTCATTTTATCTTCTGGTAAATGAGACCAATGGCTCCAGAATCAAATGTCTTGTTTTCGATAAGTTTAAGATTGATCTTCTCCTTTAGACCTTGGAATAACGGCAACCCGCTGCCAATCAGGACGGGAGAAACCGTAATTTTAAACTCATCTATTAAATCAAGGTGCATAAGGTAGTGTGCGAACCTAGGACTGCCGAGGATGACCATATCCTTGCCTGGCTGCTGTTTGAGGTTCTTGATCTCTTCCTCGACATTCTCTTTCACCAGTCTGGAATTGTTCCATTCGACTTTCTCCAGCGTCGAGGAAAAAACGATTTTGGATGTCTTTTCAATCCACTCTGCGTGATTCCTTTCATGCTGCGAAGCTGATGGGTTCAAAGGCACAGATGGCCAGTAACTGTGCATCATCTGATAAGTCGCACGGCCCCAAATGACGGTGTCGGCAGTACTCAGAATTTCTTTCGCGTGTTTCTCCAAATCAGCATCGTAGGAAACCCAGCCAATGTCCATTTCACCGTTCGGCCCTTCTACAAAACCGTCAAGCGATGCGTGCAGAAATAAAACGAGTTTTCTCATTTTCAATTCTCCTTTGTTTATGAGGGATATCTACATAAACTCCCTCAGTTTAATAAGAAAATTCCACAACGAGAGATTAATCCCTTCATAGAATAAAGAATTAGTTTCAACCAAAATGTAAATTTACCATTTAAAAAAGCCAGTTAAGTTTTAACTTAACTGACCATTTTTTGACCACACGCTTTTTTAATAGTGCACAAAACAGTGCACAGACTTATTTTATTTAATTGAACTAGATTGACTTAGATTGTTTACCACAATCCACAAATCCTTATAAATCAAGACTTAATTGATTTTAATTTAACTTATCTAACTCAGTTTTACTAATGGATTTCCTCTGGCAGCGTTGAGGTCAGGGGTTCGATCCCCCTATTCTCCATCCTTAAAAACCCTTGCAAATGCAAGGGTTTTTTCTTTTTGTTTCCAATGAATTTTTAACAAGTCCTGCTGCTGAGATACCCTTCTTTTATGCGTGAGCAGACAGAGCATTTCTCCTCATCTCTATGAAGAGTTTTGAAAGGCTTTTTACAGACAGAGCAGGTATGTTGATAAATCTCTATGTTCATGGTCGTAGCTTTAGATACCCTTTCTTTGACTGATATTGCCTGCTCCGGACAGCTATCGACACAAAGCATACACGATGAACAGGCCTGTGAAGAAATTCTAAATCCAGCCTCATTTAATTCGAAGCATTGTTTCGGACATAGCCTCTCGCAGGTTCTGCAGAGTGTGCATGTATCACTATTAATTTCTACTTGGTTAAACTGGAAGTCTGGATAATAAGGAGCAAGCTCTAACTTTTTGTGATTAAAACGCCAGCTGGCAGGAGTTACGTCCTTTGCAAGCTTCTTGCTTCCTTTCCCCCACATCGTAAACAACTCACGACGAGATACCGTCTCCTCCTCTAAATTAATGCTTTTTATAGGAAGAAGTTCTATTTTATTTTTTTCCATATCCAAAAGCAGATTATTGGCTGCTTGTATTCTTTCTAACCACACTTCATCAAGGGGCTCTTGAGGCAGGATTGACTGAATCCCTTTTGATGAATGGATCAATAATTCAGAGACAGAAGGTTTGGAACCATTATACGCAAGTAGTTTGCCTGCTTTGACATGCCGTTTTGGAAAGACTCCTTCAATTGCATGCACCGGACAGGCAGCTATACAATCTCCGCATTCCTTACAGAGGTCAGGTTGAATGTATGGAATTCTATCCGAGATAACAATCGCTCCTGTTTCCGGACAACTATCAACACATGTTGTGCAAGTAGCTTTTTTGCTCTTACCACGGACACATCCATCGGAAATTTTATACTCAAAATCGAGACTTTCCAGCCAATTTCCAACGACTCCCATACCATTCACCTCTGCCATTCATCATCATTATTGATTAAATTCAGGATCCCAAAACATAGAATACATATCTGCTCATACCTTCTGCGACTGCGAAAACAAGCAAAGCGGCCATCACAAAAGCATAATTGACTTTTTGCTTCCCACTAAGTGACATATATCCCAGCACTCCAAGAGCAAGAATTTCTATAAACCATCGAGTTCCAATCATTCCTGAATAAGGTGCGAGTTTATCTGCAGCTGTCATACCTGAAATCAATTGCACTTCTGGACTATAAGCTGAGAACATGGCTGTTCCAATTAACTGAATTCCTATCCCAAAGATACCGGAAATAAACGCCCACTGAATCACTTGTCTGATTTGATCACCAGATAGTTTTGGCAGTAATAACGCTGCTCCTAAAACTGGACCCAACGCAAATACAGTTCCATAAAAAACGAGATACGTATTCAGGTGGTCCCAGCCGTTAACCCTGGTAACTGCATATGCGCTGCCCATTGCATAAATTGCAACTAGCCCAACAATCCCCGTGATTAGCATCAGCATTGGATTGATCTTTTTATAAATAGTAACCATCCCGGCAATGATACATAGAAGAGCAATGAAAGCACCGGTTAAAATAATCTCATTGCTCATCCATGACCGTCCCACACCTCTGATGGTATGAATAGCATTCATCGGGCTGCCAAGGTGGAAAAAAGAACCGGCAAGCCCAATAAGAGAGATGGAGGCAAGTCCCACCACTGGAATCTTCATAATACTAATTAAATCCTTGCCACTTTTTTCGAGTTTCCTAGAGACTAACCAAAGGAAGAAAATCCCTCCGGCAGCCGCTGGAATAGCAACTGTAAATATTAATAACGGCCACTCATGCATGTTAATCCCTCCTTTTATTTGCTTCCTCCAAGAACTAAGTTTGGTTTTGTAATGGATGACTTAGGTAAACCTTTAATATCTGCGTTTGCTCCGTATTTCTTACGTAATTCATCAATTGGGCCGAATTCGATCGCTCGCATGATACATGAGGATACACAAACAGGGTCTTCCCCTTTTTCTCGCAAATCGATACAGGTATCACATTTGCTCATCCTGCCAAGTTCTTCGTTGAATTGTGGAGCACCATATGGACAGTTCCACTCGCAATATCTGCACCCTGCACAGTGATCCTGATCAATTAGGACCACTCCATCTTCATCTCGCTTGTACAATGCCCCTGTTGGACAGCCTTGCACACACGCCGGATTGTCGCAGTGGTTACATGAAATAGACAGATGCCACATTGATGGCTTTGGATAGGATCCTTCTTCGAAATCATAAACCCTTCTGAAGTTCCTTCCGACTTCCAGATCATTTTTGTCTTTACATGCGACTGTACAAGTCTTACAGCCTACACATTCAGCAACATTGATATAAAATCCCATTTGCACCATGAATTACACCCTCTTTCTACTAAAATTTGATGATTCTTTGCGGCCATTTGACATCTTCTTCAATTGGCTTACCTTCCCACTTCTCCATGTTACAGCGGGCCAGGTTAAAACCGGATGAACCAAGTCCCTTTGGAATGTGAGGCACGAATAAATTGTCCGCACCAGCACGATCAATGCCCGTCTCTTCATCAATATCAATCCATGCTCCATGTGGAAGCCCAATGGTTCCTGGCATAATCCCTTCTGTTATTTTTGCCGGACGAAGTGACTTGCCAAATTCATTTGACATTAGTACTGTATCGCCATCCTTAATCCCTATTTCTTTCGCATCATGACTGCTGATATACACAGGATTTGACCAGGCTTCACGAAGCTGCGGGACATTGTCAAAGGTACTGTGTGAACGTCTGAGATAATGAGGATTGATAATTTGGTATGGATATTTTCCTTTCTTCTTGGATTCCCAGTTTTCAAAAGTAGATTCATAGCCGTGCACTTTTGGTTCATACACCGGGATTGGCTTGATTTCGGAATATGCTTTTTTGGAAAGTTCGTTGATTGCCTTACAGTAAATTTCGAATTTACCACTCTCACTCGATACTGGATGAGCTTTTGGGTCATCAATGAACTCTTTGTAAGCGATGAATCCAAAATTGTCTCCTGGCTTACGAGGCACTTGATAAATCCCCTGCTCAATAAATTGCTTTAATGGGATACGTCCTTTTTGCGGTTTGCCTTCTACACCCATTTCCTTGATATCAGCCGCCGTAATGGTACAAAGCGGCTCATAGTCGACTCCATTATCTTTGACAACCATGCTGCCAGCTAATTGGTTGAAGTATTGCTGTTTTTCAGAAATCGGGAATACTTCTTTAGGGCTTATCCCGAGTTTCTCTAGGATCCCCTCCGCAATTTGTTGGTCGGTCTTAGATCCGTATAACGGGTCTATGATCTTTGACCAGGTAATCAGAATTTCTCTGTTACCTCCAGTTACTGCTCCTTCGGTTTCCCATTGAGTGGCAACAGGAAGGACGACATCAGCATATTTCGCGTTTGTTGTCAGCACATAGGAGTTAGCGGCGATAAATTCCACCTTGCGATGTGCTTCGATTCCTTTCGCGATATTACTTCGGGTTTGGAGCGTATTGTTGTAATTATGGTAGATAAATTGAATGTTTGCCTTGCGCTCTCCTTCATAGCGCTGCAGGAATTTGCCGTTCAGTACCGCATCCCAGATTTCATTTTCATTAATGTTATTATCAATTTTGTTTTCTATGGTTGGCGTTCCTTTACCTCCTGCTGTCAGGAGCATAGGACCCATGTTGCCTGCATACTCCCAACAACTGACACCAGTCATATTTCCTGGGCTTCCCATATGGCCAGTCATCATCCCAAGTGCTGAAAATGCCTGTACCCAGCCTTCGCCATTTGAAATACGTGCCGGTGACCATCCTGTCAACAAGGCTACACGTTCCGTTCCTCCAATTTGACGAGCTAATTTCCGGATATCGGATGGTTTTATTCCACAAAGTTCCGAAGCCCATTCAGGTGTTTTCGGCTGTCCGTCATAAGTTCCGAGTATATAGTCTTTCAAATTCTCTTTTGGATCAGCACCTTTAGGCATATGGTCAGCGTCGAAGCCAATTGTATATTTATCAAGGAAGTCCCACTTTACCAAAGGATTGGTCGGGGAATCTTCATCAAGAAGCGTATGCATGATTCCAAATGCGAGCGCATCGTCCGTTCCAGGTCGGATCGGCACCCAATCAGCTTCAAAAACCCTTGCCGATTCCGAATACATTGGATCAATAGAGATGAATCGTGCACCAGCTTTTTTTGCTTGAAGGTAGTTGTAGGTGACACTTCCCATGGTACTCCATGCAGGATTGGCACCCCAAAGAACTATCAACTGGGAGTTTCTCAAATCCAAGCGGTCATTAATGCCATTGACAATTAAACCTTCTCCTACACCCATCTGTTCCCAAATCCATCGCCAGGCTCCCCATGAAGAACTTCCGTAGCAAGCTGTATATCCTCCGGCAGCTTTCATCACGTTGGTGATATTGGCATCTCCACCGGTTACTAACACAGATTCATTCCCATATTTCCCAGTAATCCTTTTAATCTCGGAAGCCACAATGCCAAATGCCTCGTCCCAAGAGATACGTACCCACTGATCACGACCACGGAGATCTTTTTTACCTCCTCCCGGCTCCCAGTTCTTCCTTTTCATCGGGTATTTCAGGCGGTCAGCACTGAATACCTGTTTCCGCTGGGACCGTCCCCTTAAGCAGCCGCGCTGTTGTGGGAAATCCGGACTGTCCTCGTGTGTATCGTCCGTCTTTTGACGAATGACCACCCCGTCTTTGATCAGGACTTTGTTTAAGCAACGGCTGCCACAGTTATGCCAGCATGCTGCCGTTTTCCATACCTCTTCATCCGATTTGCCTGAGGCATTTTTCTCTGCTTTCGCAACCAGCCCTCTTGTAACCGGGATAGCTGCCGCTGCTGCTGTAGCAGATGACCAGCCAATAAAAGATCTCCTGGACATCTTTAAGTCTTTTATTTTTTCTACTAAATCCAACATGGTGTAACCTCCTTTTACTCCTTTATTAATTCTATGTTCAGCAATTCTGATAGAACGCTAGAATCCATATCAATAAAACCTTCAAGAATCATTCCCATTCCTGCATAGAACTCAGTTTCTGCATGCTGTATAACATTCTTGGCGAAAGCTGGAGCAAATTTCCCAAGATGATTTCGCATAAAGTTGTTTTGTTCTTTTAATAGATAGATCACTTCAGGAACGGATGTGTCCACTATTGTGGCGCACGACTCTATACATAAGGAATTCAGTCGAAACATGAAGTCCAGTTCGAGACCTATATGGTCATCGGCTTCCATGTTATAATCAGCCGCTTGAAATCCATATTTTTGATACAGCTTCCTGACATCCATCGTTGTTTTTTGGAAAAGCAAACGATCAGTACGGAGGTAAACTGACTCCCATGGTGGAGCTGGTACTTCGAATGGTCCAATCAATAGTCTTGTATAATCCCAATGCAAATCATCGTAATCTCTTGAAGATATAATTGGTTTGGATTTCTCCAGGAAATTCCTTATAGATTTCACACCTGACGCAATAAGTTCTGATTCCTCCTGGAAAGGAAACGCATCCAACACATTCTCTTGTATGAATAACGATAGATATTCCTTTGATGGCTCCTCCATGAAAAACCTTCTAAGCATGTCGTATGCGATTTGCCGTGCATAAAAAAGGTCAACAATTTCTTCCACCTTTAACGCCTTCCTGGTTGCTTGCATATCAATCACCCTTTCTTCTAAATTTCTCCAACTCAGTTGGGTGTATGAACTCAAGATGTACTTCCCTAATCGAACGTCCATCTTCATCTATTTCAACGACATTAGATGACATGATAATAGGAATTTCCTTATTCCGTAAAAACGGAATGCTTTCAACTGGAAACTGCAGAAAATCATAGTCGCAATTCTCGATATAGGGGATTTTTTTCTTTTCGAGCACTTTGCGTACTGTTTTCCGGTCCTTACCAAACACCTTTGCGGTTTTAAAATAGTAGTCCACTGGAGAAAATGTATAAGTTTCATCAAGTACTTGGTTATAATTTTGCTGATAAATTTGCCCCGTGAACTTATTCTCCAGTGAACAGTAATGGACACCCATATTAAACTTTTTCTCGATAGCAAATCTGACAAGTTCAAGGCAAAGCTTCTCGCTTTCCGCTACCGCCAGACCTCCTGCATACCAAAAGTTATAGTAAATATCATAAGGTGGATTTTTCAGTTTGAATCCCCTCTCTTGAAAAGCATCAGCATTCCCAAGTGGAAAACAAAATTCAAGCAGGTTAATACCAAAGATTCCAACCTCTTCGAGAGCTGATAACAGCTCCTTCATTTCTTTTTCAGTGCCTGGTATGACCGGCATCTCAACCATTACATCTGGAATAAAGTCCTTAGCAAGCTTTATTTTCTGTAGAATGTGCTTTTGCTTTTGTTTCGAATCTTCCAATTTTATACTGAAGCGAATTTCATTTAACCCAGCTAACCGTAATTCTATAAGGATATCCTTTGTTAGAAGGTCACCTGCTGTGTATAACCTTGTATGAATGGCAGGGTTAAACTTGTTTGCCTTCCTGAAGAAATCAATCGTCTCTCCTGGATGAAGGAGTGGCTCACCTCCTGTCAACGCCAGGTGGGTAACGGTGCTTCCGCTATCGAACAGTTGGTCTAGTTCCTCCACGGCATTTCGTTGGTTTTCGTGATAAAACTGGTAATTGTCTTGGTTCTTATTGAAGCAGAAATAGCAGTCACGATGGCATTTCAACGAAACGAAATTTGTATAGCTTCCGACCCCGGTCTGGCATGCCTCACATGCGGTAGAAATCTTGCCATTTGAGACGACACTTTTGCCATTGTTACGGAAGGCTGCATCACAGCCTTTTAGGTCCTTGAGCTGCTTTTCTCTCTCAGTTTGGTCGGGTCTTCCCTCAAAAGTAAGACCAAATTGCTCAATATGTTTGAGTGTTTCCTTTTCGATATCTTTATAAATCCTTGCATACCTATTAAGTGATTGATTTTGTATCTTTTCTAAATCTTGCTCTAGTGTTCTAATCACTTGTTTCACCTCTATCCGTCATATTGTGAAACTTTTCACTTACAAGTACATTATAGGATTGATCGGAGCCCACTCCAATGTACGGAGAGTACGAATCTTTAAGTCCTTTTTTGTGTCTTTGCACAATATGATGGTGTCCAAATTGTGACTGCAACGTTGCAGTTAACTTTTACGTTTCTGTGAAACTAGTTGTTAAAGCTCCGGGTCTGCACTACCATGAAATTGAATTACAAAGTATATATTTGAAAGGATTAACCACATGGAACGATCCGCATGTATACCTGAAATTGCAACAGAATTAACCAGGGCAAGTCACGAAAATATAACCTTTTTAATCCAAAAGGTTTCTGACCTGTCTGGCAAAGCAGTTATTTTAACGAATAGCCATAATCAACTTATTTCGAGTGCATTAAAAGACCCTTATCATACTATCGGAAGCATTATGGCCATCCAACAATTGGAGCAGCATAAAGACCCGTCTTTTTCTCTTTACGAGCTGATAACCGATTCTTATGTCTATTGGGGTTGGGGAACCGTTGTTGCCTATGATAATAATATCCTTGGGTACCTTTACCTCGTAGATTCAGAGATTCCTATCATGGAGGTACAAACTCAAACGTTGATGTCGCTTGCATCCCTCCTAATAGCATCCAAACTACAAATGAAGCTTGAAATACGGCAAGAGAAGCTTAAGTTCAAGGAACCGTTCCTTTTTGACCTTCTATATGGGAACCTCAAGCAAAAGGACGAGATTCTTGAACACGCTCAAATATGGAATTGGGACTTTAGCCTTCAACAAGCAGTGCTTGTCTTTGCATTGAGGGATTTTAACCATTATGCGACAGATAAAAAACTAATAAATAAATTGCTATATATAGTTGAACGAACCGTTGTGGAGAGACAATGGGAACCTATAACCATGAAGCGAGGTAATCAAGTTTCCTTAATATTGACTGCCAAAAAAGAAGATCAGATGAGTTTAAAGGACTCAATAAGGACAATTGCAGAAATTATATTAAAGGAAATGGATAGACAAGAAACTGAACGCTTCTTTTCATGTGGGATAGGAAAAACCTACAGCGATCCTCGGGATTTATTTCGGAGTTTTCAAGAAGCAAAGGTTGCTCTTGAGATTGGAGAATTACTGGATATCCAAGTCCCCTACTTCGAAGAACTCGGACTAGAACGCATTTTATATAAGCATGATACCCAGGATTTGAAGGAGTATTATGAAACGATTCTTGGAAAAATGATTAATTACGATAGCATTCATCATACTGATTTCACGGAAACATTGGAAGCGTATGTGACCAATCAATTTGACATGGTTTCTACATCTCAAGCATTGTTTTTACACAAAAATACCCTTCGATATAGACTTAAAAAGATTGAAGAAATCCTGGGATACAAACTAGATGATATCAATAACAGGCTGAATGTTTCTGCTGCTTTTAAAATCAAGAAGATGAGAAAGATTTAACAAAGGGAGTGTAGTCATGGCGGATGGAATATACCGAAATACCTGTCCGAGAAACTGCTATGGTACGTGTGGAATTCTCTCTTATGTAAAAAACAATAGACTAGTTAAGGTAACAGGTGATCCTTCTCATGGTTTTACTAAAGGAAGTCTCTGTGCTAAAGGCTACGCCTATACCCAGTTTGTCTATAATCCTCACCGGCTGAAATATCCCATGTTGCAGACCCCTCGAGGCTCTGGCAACTGGAAGAGGATATCCTGGGATGATGCCTATACTATAATTGCGAAGAAAATGATCGAACTCCAAGTTCGATACGGATCCAACCTTGCTTCTGGATACAATAAATATTCTGGTAACCTTGGTCTCCTTCACTATGCGACTGAAGGGCTTTTCAACAGCATTGGTCCTCATACTAAACCAGTTGGCAACCCGTGTGCCTTGACTGGCTTGAATGCTCTGGAGCGGTCCTTTGGCAAGAAGTTCAGTGCAGTTCCAGAGGATATGGCTTGCTCTAAAATGATTGTCCTTTGGGGAGCAAACCCTGCCGTGACCAATGTGCATCAAATGAAGTTCATTTACGAAGCACGCAGAAAAGGCGCAATCCTGGTTGTCATTGATCCTGTCCTTTCTCAGACAGCGAAAAAAGCAGACTTATATATTCAAATTAAACCTGGTACTGATATGTGGCTCGCACTCGGAGTCGCAAAAATCTTATACGAGAATGGCTATGCTTCAAATGATTTTCTTAATGAAAGAGGAGAAGGCTGGAAGGATTATATTAATTTCATAACTCACAAGATTAGAATGCAGGAGATTTACGAAATAACAGGAGTCTCTCAAGAAGCTATTACAGAACTGGCCAGTCTGTATTCCTCTATTAAGCCCACCGCTACCTGGGCTGGGTTGGGAATCCAAAGAAACAGCAATGGAAAGGACAGCATCGAGGCAATTAACAGTCTTGTGGCTCTGTCCGGAAATTTAACCATTCCCAATGCAGGCTTATATTTTATGCATAATGATGTAGAACTGTTTCCTAACAGGCTGCTTAATCGTGAAGGGCCGCTAAATGAGCTTGTTCCAGATTCAAGGTCTGTTGATATCAGTGACTATGCTAACAATGCTCTTTCTTTCGATAATCCGCCATTAAAATTACTTTGGATTGCTTCACGGAATATCTTTACTCAAGACCAAAATCTGGCGAAATGGAAAGAGCTGTTTGATCAACTTGAACTTATCGTTACTGTAGATATGTATCTGACGAAAACAGCTATGGAATCAGATTTGGTTCTTCCCGCAGCTACCCATTTTGAGGAGGAAGACTTAAACATCGGATACTGGCATTATTGGATTTCCTTGAATCAAAAAGCAATTCCTGCATTCTACGAAGCTAAAAGCGACCTTCAGATAGCAAGAGAGCTGACAAGGAAGCTGAATCAACTTTCACCGGGTTTCTCTAACTTTCCATATGAGAAGGAACCAATAGAGTGGATTCGGGACGAAATAACACCTGAAATCATGCATCTTTATGGAATTAATCGTTTCGAGGATTTAATGACAAAAGCTCACCATAAAAAAGAGAAATTCACCTTCCCCTATGAAAGACAAGTATTCAGTTTTTTTTCACCAAATGAGAATAACAGTTTGGCCATTAACTCATCTGAGCTAGACAGCTATACACTGTTAACTCCTCAATCACTACTCAAAATCCATTCTCAATATGAGTGGGTATCATGGCTTAATTCAAAAAAAGATGAATCCATAATTGAAATATCCCCTGCAGCAGCAAGGAAGAACTGCATCGCAGACCAGGACAAAGTCGAGCTATACAACGAATCGGGCAGCATCATTGGAACCGCCAGAATCTCCACGCATCTACCTGACAACATTGTGCTAACCCATCAGGCTGGAAACAATCCTATTAACCAGTTGATCAGAAATAAAGAAAATGAAAAACCCGATAGCAGCACTTATTTTTATGATAGTATTGTGCATTTGAGGAAATGGAGGGAATGCAATGTTTAAACAAATGGGATTTTGCTTTAATGCTGATGATTGCATAGGCTGCAGTGCATGTGAAATTGCATGCAAAAATGAAAATCAGACTCCCTCCGGTATCAACTGGAGGACAGTAAAGAAAGTGAGTCCTGAATTGTTCCTTTCCGTTTCCTGCAACCATTGCGATAACCCAGAATGCTTCAGAGTCTGTCCACATAGAGCATTTACTAAGCGAAGAGACGGGATTGTGGAAATAAACCAAAATCTATGTGACGGATGTCAACTCTGTGTCGCAGCCTGCCCATACCATGCACCAAAGTTCGACCCTGAGTCCCATAAGGTATCCAAATGTCAGATGTGCTATCCACGACAGGATACAGGCCATTTACCCGCTTGTGTGGAAGCCTGTACAACTAATGCACTCAAACTCGTGAATCTGGGGGAATTTAACAACCCCAACATAGTAAGGTCTCTCCCAGGCTTTCCTGATATCTCGATTACGAGTCCGTCAATTGTTTTTTTTGGACAGAAGACGAGGAAGCGTTACTTTTTATCCCAGGGTAGACTGAAAACATAAGATGTTCTTAAACTAGCCCTCCTATTATAAGTACTAACCCGTTCCGTTGGGGGAGAAATTCCTATTACTAAACTTTTTGAAAGAATACTTTACAATCCTTCTTTTCTAGATTTGGTTAATAAGCTACCGAGGCTATGGGCAATTAAAAACTGAGCTGTGTAATATGTAGACATGATGAGTAAACTTGATTGTGGAACATCAGATACAAACAGATTCCAAGATAATATAGAATCGGATAGGACAAATAAAAAACTTCCTGCAATTGCCCATTTATTACCTGTCATAATGGCTGACCATGCCATAAGTGAAATCACAAAAACATATGCAATAACAGGAATAATGAGATTACTGTTTCCATTGTCCATCAAAGCTTTTACAAGTTCGTTACTAATTAAGAAAGAGTAAACAAATATAAGAATGATCATTGCGAAACGTGTTTTAGAAAACTTCCATGTTCTAATGAATCCGAATAAGTAAAATAGATGCCCTGTTAAAAATGCTGCTAATCCAAAGATAAAAGAACCTGCAATTAAGCCATCTCCCAACATACATATAAACAATCCAGTTATTATAATCCATTGAGCAGGTTTAGGATTAGTATTGCAATGTAGGTATGCATAAATAATGATTAAAACCATAGGAATGAGCTTAAAAGTGATTTTAACAGATGCAGGATCTTCGGGGATAAAAAAGATATAAAGGCCACTCATGAATAAGATTAGAAGAGGTAATACAAATTTTTTCATATGTACATCACATCCTAATAATTTTTATTATATTTTATGTTTTATTGTAGATTAATAGGACTTTTTCAACAGAAACTGGTAATTATAACTTCAGTAGTAAGCCGATAGGGAAAGCACCTGTAACTTTGGAATTGCATGGTTCATATGCTAAATCAAATTGGATTTTTATTACATTGAATCTTTTCCTTGATCTGCTAAACTTCCAATAGTGGAAGACGTGACAGCTTTATTCTGCTGTTGCACCCTTATATTTCAGTATTTATTTACAATCCCTGGCTATTGTTTCGACCAACACAAAAAAGAACCGACATTTACCAAGTCATTGCTTTTACTATAGCTTTTTATGCCTGATACCTGTAGCCTCCGTTAACTTTTGTTTATTTTGAAAACCATTCATATTGAATATCAGGTAAATTTTCTTCATTTTCGTGTCCTCTACCAATGATTTTGAATCCATTCTTTTCATAAAATCGTTGTGCATTTTCATTCACTTCAAATGTATATAATGTTAATCTCCCTCTTGATATTACTTTTACTTTATCTAGTAATGATTGACCTATACCCATTCCTTGATAATCTGTATGAATATAGAGTTGGCTTATTTCGGTTTCATTAAAAGCAATCATTCCTACTACTTTATCGTCAATTAACGCTAAATTTATTTGAAACTGTTTAGGTAATATAGTATTTAAAAAATAAACGTGATTTTCAAAGCTATGAATTTCTTTCTGACCAATTGCCTGCTCCTTACTATCGCGCCACATTTTCACTGTTTGTTCAGCGTACTTTGGATTATACTGAGTAATGATGATTTGGTGTTGGTTCACTACAATACCTCCTCATTTTTGTTACTGCTTTTTTGTTGTTTTCTTTTTATAAGTTCGAAAAATACTACACATTATATTGTATTTAACTTTTATGAAATTTCTTCCTAGCCTTTTCCCTCTACTGCACCGTTTATTAAATAAGAAATTCGACAAAAAAAAGGGGTTAATTATACTGGAACAACGCAACCATTAGTTCAAGAGTCACCCTTTATCTATCTTCTCTTTCCAATCCCAATATGTTGACATTAACAAATCATGTAAGAATTCCTCTCTTTCTTCCAATTCCTCTATCTCGTTGAATGTACCCTCGATTAACTCAATTTTTTCGTAGTTAGAGTTAGGTATTTCACCAGAACCATCAATAAAATTAAACAAATCAAATAAGGGATACATACACGCATTTCGCATTATTTTTTAATAGAGCGAACTTGACTTTTAAATTTCTCGAAATTCAGTTTTTAGTAATGAATTTGCCTTTTGGGTATTGAGTGAAGTGTCCAAAGATATATATGAACTGTCTTCTTTATCAATTTTAAAAGGATTTACGGAGTAGTTGAATCCCAGTTGTTTCAAGCGTCGATTATAGAAGGTATGGTAACTTACTTTCTTCGAAGGTCCTAAATGTATAGTACCTATAAATTTTATAAATATTAACTCAAGTATTGCAGTAGATAGATCATCAACGTGTACAAAGGAACGATACAAATTAGTCGCTGCATTAACACTTTCCTTATTCGCTATTTTCTGAATTATACGGGCGGTTCTTTTTTCAATATTTGAAGAACCCCCATAAATAGGGCCAGTACGAATTATCATATGATCTTTATGGTGAGACTTTATGAGGCTTTCTCCTGTATATTTTGCATTAACATAAGCTGAAAGTGGAGATTCGTTAGGAAGTATTCCAATTCTATCTGTTTCTTTATAATTTCCTATACCTTCCGTAAAAACTGCATCTGTTGAAATAAATATTAGCTTTGTTTCTTTTCTTATTATTGATAGTAAATTTTGAAGTCCGCTATTGATTAATTCAATTTCGTTTTGACTACTCATAAGGGTCCAAACAATTATATCAGGAGCGGTTTTAGTTAAAACAGATAATATAGAAGATTTATCAAAGATGTCTGTTTTTAAGATATTTACTTCATTAGATACAGAGCGTGAAGTTCCGTAAACAGTTATGTTTTTCTTATGTGCTGTAACCATTAAACTTGAGCCTAAGAATCCTTTTCCACCTAAAATAAGTAATTTCATTTTTCTTCTCACATTCTTTAACATTTTCCTGCCTTTTAACAACATAACTTATTCAACAAAAAGGTGCTTTAATCCTACTTGGAATCAAAGCACCTTTAATTTCATAACAGGCCATAAGTAAAGTAAAGCAATAAAACATTAACTTTGATCATCTTGTTGGCACAATTCTTCGGCTATTTGTTTAATTCTAACCTTTGATATGCCATTCCTTTGTTCTAAAGCTAATGGATGTTCAGTCGGCTCTAATTCTATATAAGGAGCTATACCTGCTGGTCTGGTATCAACCCTCGTTTTTAAATTAATTGTTTCAGGGTAACAAGGAAGGGAAGTTGATAACCAACCAAACATTGGCTCAAGCTCTTCTTCTCTTCCCTTAGCATCCCAGTACTCAATGGTTTTATTATAATTTTCTTCGCTTAATGAAACCCAGACATCCCAAATAAAAGAGCCATTACCGTCCATTACAGGAAGTTCTATACATCCACGAATAAAGTAATATTCATCGTCTATGATACACAAATCATCATACATTTCTATCCTATCTTCTTGCTCATTTGATGGTATATCGTAGACATAATCAGGAAAGGGACTTACATAACTCATTAGGAGCTCTTCGTGAACCTTTCCGCAACAATTACAATAGTATCCTTCATTAAAGTTACTCATTAACTGTCCCTCCTAATAAGTCTAACTTTCATTTCTGTTTAGCCGATTCTTATTTTACATTATTGGATCTTTAGCATAATAAGGAATTTAAAAAATTTTGGATGAACGCACCCGATGTTTAAACAATTCAAACATGATTAGCCTAATACCACTATTACTTATTAATCTGTTTTAATTTCATAATCTGTTACTCTGTCTTTATCATCAAACCAAAGGACCAGCCATTCACGATCTATCCTCACAAAACCCCGCTCGTCACCTAGATAATAAACCAGATTGTTTGGTTCCTTAAAATATGCCTTTTCTTCTTCCACGCCCAGAAGTTTTATAATTTCAGTTTTAGTCTTCCCTTTTAACTCCACTTCCGAAAGCATACTATCTATCATATCGATTCTTTCCGAATGCTTATTAACCCATTTCTTTTGATTGAATTCATCAGGTGAAAATATTAAAAATAGAACGTAAATGGTTCCGCCTACAATTCCTAAAATTGTTCCAAAAGTAAATGAGATGACTTTAATGGTTTGTTTCACTTAATTCCCTCGAAATTTTGACTTTGAAAATGTTAATTTATTAGAGTAAAAGCATTCTTTATCGTTACATCTTTTTATAAGTTCGTATTTAACTCTTCTGCATCGTTAGTGGAGCAAGAAAAAGAGATGCAGCAGCATCTCTTTATTTAACACAACGCTGGCAAAAATATCATCTTCCTATTGTTAGCTAACAACTTTTAACTAGTCCATAACCTTTGAATATCTACTAATTCCTGTCCGATGAATTCCATCTTGTATATATCTGGTTTTGATGTATTTAATAAGAAGTTCAAATCGTACTTATTGTCATAATACCTCAACATTAATGTCATAATAGCCCCGTGTGTACCTAAAAGTACTTTTTGTCCTCTATAGGTATTCAATATTTCTTTTAAAGCCTTTATTGCTCGTTTCTGACAATCAGCATTAGATTCTCCTCCCTTTATAGCATATTTTGAATCAGCAAATGACCTTTCTAATAAAGGGTATAATGCCTTGTCAGGTATTCGAGAATTTTCAGCAGAAAAGACTCTTTCTTTAAGTTCTTCAATTACTAAAATTTCCTGTCCTAATTCTATTGCTAACTGTTGAACCGTTTGGATGGAACGTTTGTAAGGACTCGAGATAACAGCATCAATGCACTCACTTTTTAAAAGTTGAGCAATTCGTTTAGAGTCTGAGACTCCTTTTTCAGTTAGTTCTCTTGTTCTTTCATCTCCAACTTTTGGGGAATCACCGTGCCTCAGCAAATATATATAAGTTTTCATTATACCCCTCTTTAATTAATATATCTTCCTAGTACTAAGAGCCTCTCAATAGCTAGAAATATGAGATCCCATAATGGCAGCACTTCCAGAATCGGTGTTGAATAGAAAGTCACCCTATTTTAAATCAATTTCCTTAAACCAAAACTCCAACGAATCCATTGGTTCTTCTCTAATATGGACATAATAGACTTTAATATCGCTGGGGTTTATGTTTTCTGGGAAATCAAAAGATATGCGAAACTCCTTAGTTGTCTCAATATCAAAAAATTGAGGTTGCAATTTAGGTGGATCTATTTCGTTTAAGCTTTTGTGAACTGCTGCCTCTAATCCTTTATAATCCATCTCGTTATAGTCTTTGTATCTGTTACGTTTCACATTGGACAACTTTATATTATCCGGAACGTAAAATACAATATAATCGGTGACGAATCTGTAGCTGTCCATTGGTTTCACCCAAACACCTGAAAGAGAATATCGTTGCTTATCTCTTTCCACAGTAATCTCCAGGGATTCAGAAGTTGTATGATACCAAGAGTTAAAGACAACGTATCCAATAATGAATAAAACAAAAAAAACTGGAACTGTTAAACAAATTGATAAAAACCTACTTTTCTTCCAAATGCTAACTGCTAAAATTATTAAACCAAACACAATCAATATTCCAAGAATAATTGTCATAATAAACTCCTAAAAATCTAATTCTATTTAATTTAACCTTTAAATCTCATATATGTAAATACTTAGAAATAATTGTTTGAACACCCTCTCCCCTTAATCTGGCTTGCTAAGCCGAATATCGTTATTACTATCCTGCTTTGCTAGTTCATTAACTTTGTGCCCCTCTAAAATACTTAATTACAAGTAAATAATCTCCAGTGGCTTAACCAGAAAAACCCTCATAAAATATGAAGCCAGTTTTGAATTCCCATTAAAAATTGTTTAAACACCATTAGCCCGTTCTGACAGAAATGAAAAAACCCTTCTCAGACGAAGGGCTTTGTAAGGTATATTGATTTTTTTAGATTGCTTTCATGCCTTCTAGGATAATTTTTGCATCTGCGTTTAGATATGCTGGTGTATCTTTTCTAATCAGTAAGTTGGGATGGTCCTTTACAATCATTTTTATTCCTCTTAAGTCGAACTTATTGGCGTATGTATTAATTGTATTTATGATAGCCATATCCTTTCTTGTCAATGGCTGCCCATCATGAACCTGCATTTGCAAGAGGAAGTCCAATAACTCCCTTGCATTTTTATTTAACATATTTCTATGTTCATTTAAGATTTCAATGTTTTCTTCAATATAAACCCTTGCGATAGCAAGTTCCATTTCTTCTACGTTTTTGTTTATCTTTGCTGTAAGTGATTCTAAACTCAATGTATCCATCTCCTTGTTTTTGGCTACAGTGTATATCGGAATAAAAACGATTTACTTTAAACAAGTCAAACTTATAACTAACAATAGGGGAGAGGTATTTTCTTTTTTCAGGATTTATCTCTTAGAAATCTAGTTGTCCTCTGTGTTTTCTTTGTCATTTTCTATATGGCCTAGAGTCCTGGTTGTCATATTGATTTTGAGACATATTCCTTTTAAGTCGTTCTGATCTTAACTGAGTACCTAAGCTCTCTTTATTCATCTGGAAACCTACGTGTAGCATATATGAATTATATCCCTTCATAAAAAAAGCCAGTTAAGTTTTAACTTAACTGACCTTTTTTTACCACATGCTCTTAAAATAGTGCACGTGCACAGACTTAATTTATTTAATTGAACTAAATTGGATTATATGCCAATAAGTTTGGTACAATTACAAATCTGAAATCATTCCGCCATCAACAACGAATTGTGCTCCAGTGGAGTAACTAGAATCATCAGAAGCAAGGTATACAACTAAATTAGACACTTCTTCAACTTCTGCCCTTCTTCTTAGGGGAATATCTTTTTCAAGTTGTTTTAGATATTCTTCAACATCTGGCTGGTCAGCCATAGGTGTTTTGATAATTCCTGGATGGACAGAATTCACACGGATGTTATATTGCCCTAGTTCGGTTGCAGCACCTTTAGTCATACCGGTTACAGCATGCTTTGAAGCACTATAAGCAATAGCGGTTGGAGCACTTACCAAACCATCTACGGATGAAATGTTAACAATAGAACCAACGCCAGCTTTTTTCATTGAAGGAAGTACTTTTTGCATCCCTAAGAATACACCCAGCTCGTCTACTTTAAATGTTAATTCGAAGTCTTTTACAGTTAGTTCTTCTAATGTTTTGAAGATACCAATTCCTGCATTGTTTACCAGGACGTTGATTGGTCCAAATGCCTCTTCGGTTTTTGCTACAACTTCTACCCAGTTCTCTTCACTGGATACATCTAATTTAAGCGCAATTGCATGGTCTCCTAATTCATCGGCCAGTTTTTGTGCACCTTCAAAATTAAGATCCGTAATCGCTACTTTTGCGCCTTCTGCCACAAATTTACGAGCATGCATAGCACCCATACCTTGTGCTGCCCCTGTAATGATTGCTACTTTCCCATCTAATTTACCCATTATAAATTCTCCTTTCGATTTTAAAAACAACTTCATATACAATTTGTATTATTTGCTTTAATGAACAATTTAATAATAATCCTATTATTAATTACTTTCAATTAAAGAGTCTCGAATTAAAAGTATTTTCCTATATTAATACGCTTGTTTAGATTTTTTGCCTTAGTATGCCGACCACTGCATTTATCTGATCGGTATTTTGCTGACCATCAATAACTAAAAAGCATATTATAAACAACTTCAATAAAGCAGAAACCAAGATTGATAGATTTCGCTCTATTGAAGTTGTGTTTGGTTTATTAAGAATTCATTTTACTTCGTTTGGCTGTTAAAGCTGACAGCAATTTGCGTTCCTACTTTAGCATTGTGTTTTACTAATTCGATATTCGCATCAAGGCTTTTACCGTTTGTTAATTCTTTGATTTTTCCGAGCAGGAATGGCGTGCTGTCTTTCCCGATGATATGTTGTTCTTCTGCTTCTTTCACTGCTTGATCAATAATGGAATTGATATAGTCTTCATCCATAGCAAATTCTTCCGGGATCGGGTTTGCAATCACTGCTCCGCCTTTAAGGTTTAGTTCCCATTTTGTTTTTAATGTCTCGGCAATAACGTCGACAGAATCTGTGGAGAAGTTTAATTTATGTTCGCTGCTTCTCGTATAGAATGCTGGAAGGTACTCTGTTTCATAACCAATTACCGGTACTCCTTTTGTTTCGAGGTATTCCATAGTAAGCGCCAGGTCAAGAATTGATTTAGCACCTGCACAGATGACTGCTACATCCGTTTGAGCAAGCTCTTCGAGGTCAGCCGAGATATCCATGGTTCTTTCTGCTCCTTTATGAACCCCGCCAATACCGCCTGTCACGAAGATTTTGATATCCGCTAAGTCAGCACAAATCATGGTGGATGCAACAGTGGTCGCGCCTAGTTGTTTTGTGGCAACGATTTGCGCAAGATCACGCCTTGATACCTTTGCAACACCAGAACTTTTTCCAAACAACTCTAATTCATCATCTGTTAAACCAATTTTGATTTTCCCATCAATGATGGCAATTGTTGCTGGGACAGCACCGTTATCCCGAACAATTTGTTCAACCTCACGGGCCATTTTAACGTTTTGCGGATAAGGCATACCATGGGAAATAATCGTGGACTCCAAAGCAACGATAGCTTTACCTTCCTTTTTTGCTTGTTGTACCTCTGCTGATAATTCAATATATTGTTTCATTTTTTAATTCCTCCATATCTAAGATAAATTGTTTTTGCGTTAGCTCTTGTCTAACGGTATATTTTGACATAATCGTTTTATGGGCATTGAGCAAACCTGACTTGATAATGTAGTCCATTTCTTTGTTTTGTAACCAGGAATAAATGACTCCTGAGCAAAAGGAATCTCCTGCACCTGTTACATCTACAACCTTTGGTGTTTCAATTGCCGGAAAGTAAGATAGCTCTCCATTTTCGACTCCCGCCATTACACCTTTTGAGCCATTAGTGACAATCACATTTTTCACACCTAATCCTAACCATTTCTTCACAGCATTTTCCCAGTCTTGAACATCCAGGATTTTCATGTTCATGAATGTTTCGGTTTCATCCTTGTTTACGATCAGCCAGCTGACACCATGCAGCGATTTTGTAAGCCTATTCATTTTTGGGGATGAAACAGGGATGATCACAAATGGAATTTGATGCTGAGAAGTAAAAGAACATAGATAATCAATCGTTTCACTTGGACAATTCAAATCAGCAACGATACATTTAGCTCTTTTGAGAATGTGGATATTACTGATTAACAGTTCAGGAGTGATTTTTTCGTAAATATCCATATCGGCTAACGCGACTGATAAATGGCCATTTCGGTCCAAAACGGCCGTATAAGTTCCCGTTGAACAATCTTCAAATGGCGTGACATACTCCAGATTCATGAACGGGGATGATGAATCATAGATTCCAATCCATTCTGCATCGTTTCCTCTTGCTGTTAAAAGGATGACTTCTTCCCCTAATCTGCCCAGGTTTTCGGCAATATTTCTGGCTACTCCGCCAACCGATGTAGAAGATTTTACAGGATTGGAAGTTTCGCCGGTTATGTCAAATTTCGCATAAAATTTCCGATCAAGATTGGCTCCGCCAATGCAAATGATAGGATTTGTTTCCTTGAATGCTTCGGCCATTTCCTTCGTCATTTTATCCCCCCTTCCCAAGTTAAAAACATTTGTTTACTAAATAAACATAAGTTTAGTATACGCTTTCTTTTTTATTTGTCAATGAGTTTAAAAGAATAGTAGTCTCTAGATTGAACATCAATTACTGGAAAATGCATTTTAATCGTCCCATTTTACAGGGGCTTTTTTGCCGTTGTTTTTTTGGTTATAATGGATTGATTAAAACAACTATCAAAAAAACAATCAGTTGATTCTGCAAAAGCTTAACGAGATGAAATTAAATTTGAAAATCTATTCACGTTGAGTTGAAAAACTATGGTTTTTCGGGAAGTGAGGTTGTCTCATGGATAAAGAGAAGCAAATTTTACACCATATAAGAATGAATCCTTTCATTTCACAACAGGAATTATCAAGCAAGGTAGGGTTATCCCGACCTGCTGTTGCTAACTATATTGCCAACCTGACAAGACGCGGAGAGATCAAAGGGCGCGGTTATATACTTGGAGAAGAATCGTCAATCGTGTGTATTGGCGGGGCAAACACAGACCGTAAAGCACGGACGAATCAGAAGGTACGCTTATATTCTTCAAATCCAGTAAGAATTACCGAAACATGTGGCGGGGTGGCTCGCAATTTTGCCGAAAATTTAAGCAGGCTCGGCGTCAGCACATCTCTAATTGCATGTGTCGGAGAGGACAAAGAAGGAAACTGGTTATTGAAGGAGACGAAAAGTGTTGGTGTCGATATTAGTCAGGTATGGGTATTGCCAATGGAACGCACAGGCAATTACACAGCATTGTTAGATGTTGATGGTGAAAGTATTGTTGCGATGGCTGACATGACTATATATGAAAAAATCACAACCTCCATGTTTGAAGAAAAATGGTCCCATATCGCTGCTTCACAGGCTGTTTTTCTGGATACGAATATTCCTGAGGACAGTATACGATATTTAATTAAACGCTGCAGAGATGAAAGCATTCCTTTATATATTGATCCAGTATCTTCAACGAAAGCACAAAGATTGCCTGTTCGCCTTGACGGAGTAGAATTACTGCTCCCGACCCGGGAAGAAGCCGAAGTCCTGTCAGATATGAGAATAGAATCTATCACGGACTGCCAGTTAGCCTGTGAAAAAATTAGGCAGCGTGGGGTTAAACAAATCATTGTAACACTTGGGAATGAAGGTGTTTTTTACTCGTCATCTGATGAATCCGGGCATTTGCCGCCATTTACAACTGACATTATTGATGTCACTGGAGCAGATGACGCATTTGCTTCATGTGCCATCTATGGGATGATGATGAAAGAATCGTTAATCGGCTCGTGTCAATTAGGCCTTGCTGGTGCTGCGCTTACCCTTCAAACTGAGGAATCAATATCCCCAGTTTTGAAGCCTGAAAAACTTCATGAAATCATAAAGATGTTTTCTAGCAAGAAATAACAGGTGAAGCAACAATATCCCTTCACCTATTCAAATATGGGTGACTCAAAAAGTTGTATGAACGACTTTTTTCTGGGTCTCCCCTCCCTTGGTAAACTGTTTTTGACGCTTTCAATTTGCAGAAAAAAATAGAACAATCAGCAGGCTTAAAAAGCTCTCTAACATTTTTTTATTACTTTGTCGCCCCCATCGATTTTATTTCTATATTTAAGTCCATATCAATATTTGCTTCCGAAAGAGCTTTGCCCCAATCATCCTGCACTTTTTTGTAATGTTCATATTCATAGGCTCTTGCATAGATTCCAAGCCCGATGGGGTCAATTTTGTGGTCCTGGACTTTTTTAATGACTTCTTCGAACTTTGATTTCAATTCTTTCTCAATCATTTTCTCTAACTCTTCATCTTTTACACTGTCTTTAGGAAATAAGCGCTCTACAATATTAACACCCAAATTAATCTTATAATGAAAATGGAATTTCCCCTGGGCATATTTGGTCTTTACGTTAGATTGAACTCGCCTTACATCTATGCTTACTTCTTTAGTATTAAAAACCTCCATTTCATCCTCCAGCGCGGGGAGTTCCAGGGAATAGGTCAATTCCTTCTTCTTTTGATCCTGGAGGACTATGAGGAGAGCAGATTCTTGAATACTGAGCGTGTCTACAATCTTTCCCTTCTTATCCAACAATGATACCCCGACAAGTTCAAGGTCTTTTTCTTTTTTTATTTCCGATATAGACGGCGTCATTCCCTTTTCGTACATTTGCCGATGCAGCACCTGGAGTGTGGTCATTACAGTCTGCGTACGATCACTGTTTTTATCAATCACTTCTTTCAAATATAAAGGTAATTGCGGTTTATTATCGGGTTCAAAATAAATAACATCCGAGACAGGGCCATCCACCACGATTACCCTTGTATTCAGGGAAAAGGTGGGATTCCGATATACTGTATCCAGAAGAGAAAACCAGCCTTCATGTTTAAGTACGCGTTTTCCAATCAGTAAAATTTGAATTTTCGCCGCAGTGACTTCACCTGTGGCTTTCACATCAAAATATTTCCGGGATTCCCTGATTGATTTAGCCTTTACCTGATAGGTTTCTGTATTTTTTTTGCTCTCTTTATTGAATACTGGACTTGATTCAGAAATAATCAGGTTGTTATCGTCATCCAGATCAATACCAAGAATCAATGAAATCGTTAAATCTTCCAATGGAACATTGCCTCCACAACTTGTAAGCGTGGCAACAATAATCATTAATGGCAATGCGAGAAAAAGGCGTTTCATTTAGATGCCCTCCTTTGAAAAAGCCCTCGTATCCTTAAAATCCCCCACAAAAAAAGAGGAAAAGCAAATGCTAGAACCAAACTAAACTGTTCCGTTATTTGCTGGAGAAAAGTATTCTGATCGAGAGTTGGAGGAAACGCAATGACATAAATCCCTTCAATCAGTAAAAGCAAGAATAAGGGCCTATTGTTATTTTCATTTCCTGTCAGCCGAGTTGTGCAAAAAACCGTTAAATACATGAGTGGCAGAACGGTCGTAGACATTACAAACAAATAAAAGGAAAAAAAGACAATTTCCAATCTTTCAATAAACTTGAATTCAAGGACTTTCAATTTGGCAATAGTCGGTTCATTATAAGCCGTAATTTCATCCGGACTGAAAAAAGCAAAGGCACCTATTGTGATAGTCAAGAATGCGAGAAGCGATAAGCTATTGGCAATCACAATCCCCATGGATGCCTTCTCTTTCTTGTGCAAAAAGGGGTAAAGAAAAAAGGCAATTTCAAAACCTACGAATGAAAAGATGGCCGTTTTTGCAGCTTTAAAGATTGGGGACCATCCCTCCTTTATAACGGGAAGCAGATTAAGCCACTCGGCATTCTTCAAAGGAATTAAATAAATGGCCACCGTCCACAAGGTCATGAAAAAGACGAGTTCTGAATACCTTCCTAAAATGTTGATGTTTTTTCTGGCAATGAGATAGCTGGGGATTGATAACAACAAAATCGTTACATACACCTCAGTATGAGGCAGGATCCATGCCTGGATAAAAAGCGCTTCCCTAATAAATATCACATGAGCTAATAAAGCAAAATACAATCCAAACAGGATTGTTCCTGCTTTCCCGACCCATTTGCCAAAATAATTGGTTAATAAATCAAGAAGAGTCCCATTTGGGTGTTTCTTCATGATCTGAATGATCAATAAACTGGCAAGAGTTGATATTGACCAGGAAATGAAAATCGCAATCCAGCCATCTGTTCCTGCTTTCTCCGCTAGTTCACGGGGCAACGTCAGTACGCCAACACCCATTTGAACACCATGTATTAAAAAGATATATTGCATTAAAGTAATTTTATTTTTCATGTTATTCATTTTCTTCACCTTTAGGAAGGCGGCTATCGGCTCTTTTCATTTGTACGGCTCTTGTACTGAAAGGGCGCTTTTCGAGCGACCACTGAGGGAAGCGAATAAATAGATCCTTCCAGTCAGGAAAACGTAAAGGAGCAACCGGACTGCCATAAGGCATTCCCAGTGATTCGAGACCGATAAAATGGGAAAGTAAGATCATCAGTCCTACTATGATTCCGACGAAACCAAACAATGAAGCAAGAATCATCATCGGGAACCGGACAATCCGAATAGCTGAACCCATTTCATAATTAGGTATGATGAAAGAAGCGATTGCTGTCAAAGCAACAACTATCACCATAATATTGCTGACAATTCCAGCTTCTACGGCTGCCTGGCCAATGACAATACCCCCAACAATGCCTACTGTTTGCCCAATTTTGGCAGGAAGCCGAATTCCCGCTTCCCTGAGCATTTCAAGAGTCAGCTCCATAATAAAAGCCTCAATAAAAGGCGGAAAAGGAATCCGTTCTCTCGATTCTCCGATAGAAAATAACAGCTTCAGTGGAATGACTTCAAAATGAAATGAAATAGTAGCAATATAAATTGCAGGAAGGAAGATCGCAATGAAAAAGCCAATATATCTAAGCAGTCGAACAAAAGATGCTACCATCCACCGGTTACTATAGTCATCTACTGTTGTGAAAAAATTATTAAAAGACGCAGGTCCGACGATCACACTTGGAGAGCGGTCGACCACGGTTACGAATCTGCCCTGTAAAATTTCTGTTGCTGCGAAGTCAGGTCGTTCTGTTAATAAAAATTGAGGAAAGGGAGAGTATGAATGGTCTTCTATGTATTGCGAAAGTACCCCCGCATTGATGACGCTGTCGACATTCACCCTCTGTATCCGGTCCACAAGCTCTTTCAATATTTCCTGATCCGCTACATCCGCCAGATATAATATGGAGAGCTTCGTCTTCCCTCTTTCTCCAACTGTCATTTCCTTTATTTTCAGTTCTCGATTAGGAATTTGCTGACGGATTAATGCAATATTATCGCCGCCAGTTTCCGTAAACCCCACATGTGCCCCAGATAAATAAGTTTCAATAGGGGAGTCCTCCAGAGATCTCTTTGGAAATGCCGGCGTGTCATATATGTACGCCTCTTTATGGTTATCCAAAAATAAGACGCACTCGCCACTTAATATTGCACTTTCCACTTGCTTCCATGTGGCAGCCTCTTTGATATGACCAAGAGAGACCTTTATATCTCCCTCCTTCTTTTCTTTCTCTCCCTGGAATAAAAGCGGGTCCAATATATGATCAAAAACAACCTTACTATCGGTGATTCCACTTAAATACACAAGCGCAGCCTTATTACTGGTTTGCCTTATGACTAACTCCCTCACGACTAGATCAGGTGTATCACAAAAAATGGCTTGAATTTCAGCAGTATTCTCCTCTAATTTTGCACTTATCCGTCCCTGATTTGTTCCATATCTGGATTCAGAACCCTCTGATGCGTTATACTTCCGAAAAAATACCATGTGATATTCCCACCTAGTTGATGATAGTTTATTTTGTATCGTCAGTTGGCAAATCATACATGAATAGTAGTTACTGCACGTGGAAGAACATCCTCTTAGACACAAAAAAAGCCCATGTATACATGAGCTTTCTGAGTGTCTGTATATAAAAGCAATATTTTTGAATCCAAACTTATGATTTATCCAAACTCCTTTTACTATTTTGGATGCTCTGTGGCAGATTCCATCTAAAGTAAACTGATATGATTCGAAACAGAACGATGGCAATTAAGAGCAGAGTCGTGGCATACGGTCCCCGTATCAAACCTAATCCAATGGTGATTCCCGCGATTGCTGCCCATAAAGCATAAATTTCTGAGTGGAAAATCATTGGCGTCCGCCGTGCAAAAACATCCCGTATCATCCCGCCTCCGGTTCCTGTCATTACAGCTGCAATAATGACCGCTATTAGAGGTGCGTCAATGGAGACTGCATATTTTGCTCCTTGTATGGCAAATGACGCTAAACCAATCGCATCGAAAAATATTACCCATTTTTTAAAACGATTGATCCATTTATTATGGAGGATAAAAACGATGGTCATAGCCAAAAAGGCAAATTCGAATAAATAATCCTGCTTCCAAATATGTTCAATAGGCAGTCCAATTAACAGATTACGAATAATGCCGCCACCAAAGGCAGTAGTGAATCCTAATACATAAATTCCTATTAAATCATATTCTTCTTCCCTTGCGACCATTGCGCCACTTATAGCAAAGGCTAGGGTGCCAATGATGTTAAGGAATTCCCACGTCATGAGCACCCACTCCAATCTCTGGTTCAATTTTTAAGATAGACCTTACTATATCTCCTAATCTAATTCATAATAACCGCAAACAACATGTCCTACCGCTTTAGCTGCGACAAGCAGGGCATCTTCATCGATATCGAACTTCGGATTATGGTTGAAGTACGGATCCTCTACTCCTTTAGGTGTGCAGGCGATGTAAAAGAAGCAGGAAGGGAATTTTTCAGCATAGTATGCAAAGTCTTCGGATGGAGCCATTGCTGGGAATTCCTTCACTTCTTTTATATCTTTATCGTTTGCACTCTTAAGAATCTCTGCAACCTGTGCTGTTACGGCTGGATCATTATATAATGGCGGATAATCATTTAAATAAGTCAGTTCACAGCTTACACCAAATTCTTCTTCGATTCCTTTCACAAGACGTTTTACTTCTTTTTCAATAGTAGCTTTCGTTTCAACAGTCATATACCTGATATCACCTTCAAGTTCAATGCTGTCTTTAATGACATTGAAGGTTCCTTTTCCATCAAAGGATCCAATCGTGATCACCCCGATATCAAAGGGACTTAACCTGCGGCTGATGATTGTCTGAACGGCTGTTACAAAATGGGCCCCAGCGACGATAGCATCGTTCGCCAAATGCGGCGAAGAACCATGTCCGCCTCTTCCATTGATCTTTAATTTCATGTAAGCCCTGCCGTTAAAAGAATATCCAGAGTGATATCCGACAACCCCAGCTGGACCCATCGGCAGCAGATGGATGCCGAAGATATTATCCAAATCATCAAGTACACCGGAATCAACAATGCTTTTAGCTCCGCCTGGCGGTACTTCTTCCGCATGCTGATGGATGATTTTGATTGTGCCTGGTATTTCCTCTTTTAATTGAATAAGACAATCCGCCAAAACCATCAAATAAGCTGTATGTCCATCATGGCCGCATGCATGCATGACACCCTCATTTTTCGATTTAAATGGTACATCTGTTTCCTCGACGATTGGGAGGGCATCAAAATCAGCTCGCAAACCAATGTTTTTACCTGATTTCCCGCCTTTTATCGTGACGATGATCCCGTGTCCGTTTCCGACATTCGATTGTACCTCGACATCTTTTCCTTTATAAAAATCTAAAATATATTGAGCTGTTTTTTCTTCTTGAAAAGAAAGTTCAGGATATTCGTGAAGATGCCTGCGTATTTCAATGATTTCATCCTTACGCGATTCAAGCATTTCCATTAATTTTTGTCTCATGATCCTATCATCCCTTCTTTAACTTTTTAAAACTCAACAAAAAGCTTCGTTTACCAAGCATTATTCTACCACTGGCTTTCGGCTGGTCCGAGATCCTTTGGCAGGAGCAGTCTTGCCGGCATCTCCCGGTACGAGGAAGATGATTGATAAAATCGAAAGTATCCCGAAAATGACGTTTACGATAATCCCAATTGAAGCTGCTGTTTCTAAATTTCCGTTTCCTGCGATTGCACCGTAGACGGCTGCAGATATAGCAACGCCGAAGGCACTTCCAAGTGAGCTAGCCATTTTGTAAACCCCTGCTGCTTCACCGACCTTGTCTGCGGGAGCATTGGAAACTGAAGTATCTGTTGATGGAGTTGCATAAATTCCAAGTCCAAGACCAAATAGGGCAAATCCAATGAAAACGGTAATGGTATAAGCAAGGTCTGGCAAGAATGTCAGTCCCATCATCGCCACGCCGACTGTTGTAATGAAGGCTCCCCAAATCATCGGTAATTTAGCTCCAACCTTCTGCAGGATTTTTTCACCTACACGAATCATGGCAAGCACTGCGACTAGATAACCGAGTGATAGCATACCGGACTGGAAGGAATTAAATCCCCGCCCTACTTGTACATACGTATTGGCGACAACTAGTGTACCTGCGATAGCATTAAGCAAGAAATTCGAAATCGTCGCGCCTGTATATGGTTTATTTTTAAAGACGTCGAAATCAATCAGTACGACCTCTTTACTTCTTTCCACTTTGATGAACACAATGAAACCTATGATTGTAACAGCCAGAAGCCCTAATGTAAGCGGGCTGGCCCACCCTAAATCAGCTCCGTAGTTGATAAAGACATTCAGAGCAATCATTGTGATGATAAAAATCGATAAACCTGTGTAATCGAATTTAAAACCGCCCACAGATTCTTGTTTACTTTCTGGAGTATCCTTCAGCAGGAACATTCCAATCAAAGCAAAGATGATAGAAAAAATGAAGATCCATCTCCAGCCCATTGAGGTAGCGATGGCGCCGCCTGCAAATGAAGCAATCCCAGAACCGCCCCATGATCCAATGGACCAAAAACTTAATGCACGCTGCCGCTCTTTTCCTTCAAAATAGGCTTTCATTAATGCAATGGTTGATGGCATAATAAATGCAGCTGAAATCCCTTGAATAATACGTCCAATAATTAGCATTGCTGAACCCTGGGCTAAAACAAGGAAAAGTGAACCGATAATACTTAATATAAATCCAATGTACGCAATCTTTTTCCTGCCAATTTTATCGGCAAGGCCTCCGGCAGCAACAATGAACATTCCGGAAAACAAAGCCGTTAAACTAATGGCGATGTTTACCGTTCCAATTGATATGCCCAAATCCTGCTGGACTGCTGGAACGACATTGACAATCGCCTGGGCAAACAGCCAGAAGGTAATAACACCAAACACGATGCCTGTGATCATTTTATTTGTACCTTTATAACTTGTCTCCATGAATATAACCTCCTAATTCACATAAATGGCAATAATAGTATTGTCCCAAATTGAAATTAATTAAGTCAGTTTTTGTTCTGCCTAACGTTCACCTTCCTCCTGGAATGAACATCTTCTCTTTGTTCCTACAAGAAAATTGTAGTCCAAATCCTGCAGATTAGAGAGTCATTATTTGCTGTATTCCTTTTCGTAAAATGTAAAATATTTCACCACCACTAATAAGGGTAAAAAAAGGGAGGTCAAAATTTGACTTCCCTATGCGAAATCCTGGATTCTTAAGATGTAAAACAAAAAGCCATTGCCGATACGGCAATGACTTTCTGTTTTACATCGCTTTTCTTATTTCAAAAAAATGAATAGCATTAACTGTTAAATAGGAATAAAATGACCATTCTCCTGTGATGGTTTCATCATAAAGCTCAATATCTGGATGGCTTGTCCTATTGATGTAATCGATAATCTCCAGATCAATTCCATGTCTGCTGTTAAGATTCCACCATTTCGTATATAAAGCTCCGTGATCTTTATCAAAAATATATTTCCGAATTTGATATTCCCCTGCTTCAAGCCCAGCAATCTTGACCTGGATCTCTTTATTCAGCTTTTGCAAAAATGCTTCCTCGATGGAGTAATATGGATTTATCGTTTTACAATTCATCAACACCAACTGATAGCCCCGGTCTGTTTTGGTCATCAAATAATCAGACCCCCGGGCTATGATGGTCCCATCGAGCTTATTAGCAAACATCATGGCAAAAAATGCAGGTCTTTTCCCGCTGAAATAGTGGAAAAATTCCAATCCCTCAATACGGATTCTCTGTCCATTATCACTGCCTTCATGCAATGCAGTATTAATCCAAAAGCCGATGGACTCAACATCATTGGCTATATCCAATACACTTTTCAACACTAAGGCTGCACGAAAAAAAGTTCCATTCGTAAAACGGGTGTTTCCAGAAAGTGTGTTCCATGAAATAAGGTGCATCGGTTTCTCAAGATGATGTTTTTTCAGATAAGATTTAATTTTCGCCGTGTTTTCCTTTACATAATCCTTTGTCAAATTAAAACGGTTATCACTCAATTCCTTGAAATCGATCATGTCATTCTGATTTGAATGATACGCAATGAAATCGATATGATTCCCTTCCGTCAGTATCCATTTATGGGGTTCCTTCGTTTTCTCTTCTTTAAAAGAGAAAGGCAAAAAAACACCCACATGAATGTCCGGTACCAGTTCTTTCAGCAAATCGTACATTTTTAAATAGACACGTTTCAATTCCAAAGCTTCAGCACCAGTAAAATAGGACTCATAAAATAAGAAATGCCATGTTTTCAGATAGGAGGCTCCATATACTTGTAAACAATGCTTCATAAAACCATAAAGCTTTTGGAAATAGAATTCTTCATTCTTGGTAATTTCCTGGTATTCAATTCTTACAAAAAGCGATAGTCCATTTTTCTTCATGAAATTCAAGGCAACATCTGATTTAAAATAAGGGGAACTTGTGGCAATTTCTTCATCTGTTTCAACCTCTGCCGTAATCGTTTCCCCGCTCAGCAAATGGCTGATTCCGATATAGTTAAGACGCATATCATCTTTTGCCATTAGTATTTGCGATCTGACATCTTCCTTTTGCAGTTCCTTTAATTCCCGGACAATCAGTACATGATCAGGGAGGGACAGGTTTTGATTGATTGTATCTGTTACATCAAGCTGCAATTCTTCAAACCTGGTCTCGGTGTTGGTATATGATTGGTCATGTTTGGTCAGTACGCTTCCCAATTTGGCCAGAATTTCAGGAGTATTGACCAGGGTGTCAGTATCTTCAATCGACAGGCTTTGAAATGAATCGATTTGGGCTTCTGAATGAATCTCCCGGTAAATATGGGGAGTCACTTCATGCTTTTCTTTAAAAAGCTTGGAAAATGACTTTGTATTCGCAAAACCATTTTTCATTGCGATTTGGGAAATCGTATCATCTGTATACACTAAATCTTTCACACTGTGTTTCAATCGGATTTCCATTAAAAAGCGATTGAAGCCCATGCCTATCTTCTGCTTAAAATAACGGGATAAATACCCTGTTGAAAGATAGAACTTTTGTGCCATATCTTCTAATGTAATTACCTGATGATAATTTTTCTCCAAATAATCCACCATTTTTGTCAGCCGGATATCATTAGCATCGATTTTTTCAATGGCTGTTCCTCTTTGCTTAAACCTGCGAATCAGAATCAGCAAAATGTCACATATGTATCCTTGCATCTCAATTTGATAGCTTTCATCTTTTCTGCTGTAGGTAATCATTAATTCAACAAGTAATTTCCTCATTTTATCAAGCATGATTTCTCTTCCCATTTCTATTTCTTGAGAAAAGACCTCAAACCGGCTGTTCCGGTATTCTGGATAGTATCGATCCATAAATGAGTCCGATATATCCAGCACTAACACCCTATTAGCTTCATTTCCTTTCACCTGAAAAAGCTGATTTCGATTAATGACAAGCAAATCCTGTTCCTTTAAAACATAATACCGGCTATCAATCTCAACCATTAATTCGCCGTCAATCACAAAAATGAATTTCAAACCCTGGTTCACTTTTGGGGATAAAAATTGAATCTTCTTCAAAGAAATTTGAAAATCGGTCAGCGGCTGATTCATGTGTTCACCTACTATCTAATTAACGAATGATCTTGCCAGTCCGTACGGAAAATTATTAATGTTTTAGATAAAACCTATTTTAACACATAAAACATGTCCCTTTTTCACTTCAGATTCCTATAAGGTAAGTACTATTCATTTATATTTAAACATTGTTGAATTTTCATACATAGGATTCAAAAAAGACTGCAGTCCGACTCTGTTTTAATCGAGTCTGCCTGCAGCCTGAGTCTAAATATCCATTCCCTTACTCATGATGAAACTTATAGGTGAATGTTATTTGCATCATTTACAATCCTTCTGATTAAGTCTTCTGCCGATTGCGTTTTAGCAAGTCTTGGACTCTGGCCGGACCATAGTGACATAAATTCCGGATTGTTTTGTGCTGCTGAAGCTTTTCTGATTGATTGTGTAAGTGCATTTTGGACTGGGAATTGAGGGAATGGAACCTCTTTCTCCTGCATTTCTTCTATAAACCTATTTTTCATGCCTCTAGCCCATTTGCCGGAGAAGGCATTTGTTAACACCATCTGATCTTCGGAGGCATCCAATATAGCATTTTTATAAAGTTGATGGGCTCCGCTTTCCGTACATGTTAAAAAAGCTGTGCCCATTTGAACAGCCTTTGCACCTAAGCAAAGGGATGCCATTAGCCCTCTTCCATCCATGATGCCGCCAGCAGCAATAACAGGAATTTTCACATGGTCGGCAACCTGAGGAATTAACGATATTAGACCTATGAGACTTTCCTTATCTCCGCTGATAAAATTCCCCCGATGGCCTCCTGCTTCACTGCCTTGCACAATCACGGCATCCATTCCGCTATTTTCAGCTTCAATTGCTTCCCTGACTGTCGTGGCTGTTCCCAATAAAATAATATTGTGAGTTTTAAGTTCTCTTACGATTTCCTTAGGAGGCAGTCCAAAGGTAAAGGAACAAACCCGGATGTTTTCATTAATAACAATCTGAATCAGTTCTTCAAATATTTCGATATTCATCTTGTAATCTGGAAGATCAAGCTGTCTTTGGTCCTCAAGTTTCAATTTTTCGCGTATAGGCTTCAGGGCATTTTCAGCAGATTCAATTTCATCCGGCGTAACATGAAATTCATTCGGCACGAAAAGATTAACACCAAAATTTCCGGTAGTAAGCTGTTTGATTTCCTTGATTTGTTCCTGCATTGCATCAGGAGACATATAGCCTGCCCCTACCATTCCAAGGCCTCCTGAATTGGAGACTGCTGAAACCAGTTGTGAAGTCGTAATGCCTCCGGCCATTGGTGCCTGTATGATCGGGTATTCAATATTCAAAAGCTCAGTCATTTCATTTTTCAGCATTGAATTAGCCTCATTTCTTTTGAACTTTATCTATTAATCAATTCTATACGTAAAAAAAATCCCCTTTTTTGAAGGCTAGTTTTAAAAAAGCCTGGTTTCGTAACGCTCGTTTCGTAAAGTTTGTTGTTTTAGATTTTTTTAAAAGAAACTAATTTTTACTATTCTGTAACTTTTGTGTTTAATTTTCGTATGGATGATTACTTGAAATGGAGGTATTAAAATGAAGAGAGGTTTTAAAACTTACACTTTTATCATCCTATTAGTTCTTGGTACGATATTCGTTTTAGACTACTTTGACATTTCTCGATTGGTAAATAACCTTCAAAATGATAAAAATATACTAATAGAAAAAGTGTCTCGCTTAGAGAAACAAAATCAAAAGAGTTCTACCGGGACGGAACAGTTGCAAAACGAAAATAAACAATTAGGTGAGCAAATTTCTCAATTAAAAGAGGAAGTTAAAGAATTCAAAACGTTCATTCAATACCAAGATTTAAATGATGCGATTAGCACAGTTAACTCCTATAAGGCAGCGAAAACATTTTTTCAAGCAAATAACTATATAGCCTTTGATGGTACTGTAAGTTACTCATATCTTGACCTTGAAGGTAATTGCCCTTGTTTTTTCAATTTTGACGGGCTAGGATTTGAATGGAAACCTAACGTAGTTGGAAACCTTAGTGAATTTAGAACGGAAAAGGGGAAAATCATTCTCATTTTTACTTCAGTTCAAAACGAACATACTGCTTATCAATATGTAATGACCAAGGCAACGGGATTGAAGGAAAATAAATCCTCGCCTATTGGATTCGATTTAGATAAGGAAGAAAAATGGAGAATTCTAGAGATTAAAAAATACTGAGATAGTTCGGTGAGGATCAGGACCATAAATTTATGGACCTTTTAAACTGCCCTTAAAATTTCCACTGTGGTTTTATTCGATTTTTAGCACGATGAAATAAGCATTTGTTCTGCCTGTTTTTCAAAGGACAAATGCTTGTCTATTTCTAACCACCCGTACCAATAAAGATAGTTATCTAAATACCTAGTCGCAACACCCTGGAACCGTTTCATCCAAGTTTTTAGATGACTATAGAGGTTGTTGACATTTTTCTGTAAAAATATTCGGTTTACTGGCATCAATATGGGTATTTTAAGTATTGACGCCGTTATCTTTGCTAATCAATGAAAGGAGTTCTACAATGCAAAAAGGAAGCTTTCAACTCGTTCTTCAGACCTCAAGTCTGGTGATTGGTTTCATGGTGTGGGTCATCCTTTCCTCCCTTATGCCCTATATCTCGGCAGACATTGATTTGACTGCAAGTGAAATGACTCTAGTAACCGCAGTACCAGTTATTCTCGGTTCAATTTTAAGAATTCCTATAGGCTATTGGACAAACAGGTATGGGGCCCGTTTGATTTTCACCATTAGTTTTATCATCCTCTTGCTCCCCGTCTTCATCATAAGTTCTGCTGACTCAATCATAATTTTGATCACAGGCGGTCTGTTGCTTGGTATTGGGGGAGCTGTTTTTTCTGTCGGCGTTACCTCGTTACCTAAATATTATCCAAAGGAAAAACACGGTTTTGTAAATGGGATTTACGGTGCCGGAAATATCGGTACGGCCTTCACTGCATTTTTAGCTCCAGTGATTGCAAATGAATTTGGTTGGCGTGCAACAGTTAATATGTACCTGATCTTATTGATCATCATTGCAGTCCTAAATTTTCTGCTCGGGGACAAACAAGAGAAGAGGATTAAGGTGTCCCTGGGTGATCAGATTAAAGGTGTCTATCATAATCCTAAACTTTGGCTGCTTAGCTTATTCTACTTTATTACCTTCGGGTCGTTTGTGGCGTTCACCATCTATTTGCCAAACTTCCTGGTGAATCATTTTGATCTCAGTAAAGTGGATGCTGGTCTTAGAACAGCAGGTTTCATTACCATTGCCACATTCCTTCGCCCAGTTGGCGGATGGCTTGGCGACAAATTCAATTCGTTCATCATCCTGATGTTTGTCTTTACTGGGCTGACGTTTAGCGGATTTCTCCTTTCCTTCACCCCATCCTTGCCGATTTACACAATCGGCGTTTTGGGAGTAGCGTTTTGTGCGGGGATTGGGAATGGGACAATCTTTAAGCTAGTTCCAATGTATTTCTCAAAACAGGCTGGGATTGTGAATGGAATCGTTGCTGCGATGGGTGGACTCGGAGGGTTTTTCCCTCCATTGATCCTCACCACCTTGTTCAATTGGACAGGGCATTACGCAATTGGATTCATGGCGCTGTCTGAATTTGCACTTGCCAGCCTGATACTCGTTGTATGGCTTTATTATCAAGACCAACTCAAGCTCGCTTCCACCGTTCTTGAAAGTACAGAATCTGGGATGATGATTACAGACATGAATGGAATCATCAAGAAGGTCAATCCTGCTTTTACAAAAGTGACTGGTTATATGGAAGAAGAAGCGATTGGAAAAACACCTGCCCTTCTGCAATCAGGTAAACACGACAAGGATTTTTATAGAGAGATGTGGGAAAAGATTAAAGCTGATGGTTATTGGCAAGGAGAAATCTGGAATAAAAAGAAAAATGGAGAAGTTTTTCCTGAATGGCTGACAATTAGTACGATAAAGGATGATGCTGGTGAGCCCAAAATGCTAGTCGCGATGTTCAGTGATCTTTCAATTCATTAGAAATAGCAGAGAATCTTTTTAGCCGATTCTCTGCTTCCTGTTTTCACCAATTGCGTATCCTAACTGCACACAGCAACCTTAGGCTATTGTCCGGAGGCTGGTTTTTCATCTTGTTCGCGGATTTGGTCAAGATGATGATGGTCCTGCCTGAATAGGATCCGTTCTTCTTCATGATTATGAATATCCACCAAATGAAGAATGGTTTTGAAGCGATCGATGACTTCTTCTGTTACTCCTTCGTTCGGCAGTCTGCCTTTGACGTCGGCCACTATCATTCGAATTAAATCATGGTCTCTAATGAGCTTGATTACTTCTTCCTTCAATTCAGGCTTTTTTTCCATGATCTCCATATAAAAGCCTTCTTCCTCAGAATCCGCATGGGCAATTGTCCTTGTTTCCCAGTGCTCCACAAGCGCGTCTGCAGCTACTGCACAATCCTCTTCACGCTCTTCCCTGAATAGCTTAACCAGCAATTCCGTCAAATCACGTCCTTCTGTATAATAACCATCATGGATTGATTGATGGGAAAAATGATTCTTTAACGCGGGACCTGACATATACGTATCCTCCTTTACAAAATCGTAAAGAAAGGCTGAAATTCAGCCTTTCTTTCTTTAATGATTAATTTCTCTTTGTGACATTCTTTGCAGGTGTCATCCTACGGTAGACCAGGTATTTCCTCTTCAGATATTCCAGTGGCAGGCTCCACACATGCACAAGCCTTGTGAATGGCCATACTGCAAATAAGGCAAAAGCCAACAGGATATGCGCCTGGAAACCAATCGGTGCACCAATCATATAACCAGGGGCCGGATTGAAGGTAAGGATTCCCCTGAACCAGGGACCGATTGTTGTACGATAGTCGAAATCGCCGCCTGAGGCTGTGTACCCAACGGTATTGGTAAAACCAACAATCACCACGATTCCCAGTAACACAAGAGATAACCAGTCCTTGAATTTACTGTTCACTCTGATCCGTTTTACAGATGCCCTTCTCATAAAAAGCAACGCTCCTCCGAGGACGCAGATGACTCCTGCCGCTCCGCCGAACCAAACTGCGCCGAAGTGATACATATGATCTGTTACCCCGATGCTATCATAAATGATTTTGGGGATAAGCACCCCTGCCACATGACCGAAGAATACAAAGATAATCCCCCAATGGAACAGGATGCTTCCCCACTTAAGTTTCTTTTTTTCAAGAAACTGGCTGGATTTTGCTGACCAGCCAAACTGATCAGTATTGTAGCGGTATATATGCCCCAGCACAAAGACCGTCAGGCAAATATAAGGGAAGACCACCCATAAAAAGAGATCGAGGCTGCTCATATGATTCTCCTTTCACCTGATTTACTGACCTGCTCATTTGACCTTAGCCGCTTGATGCATAACACACATGCCCCAAGCAAATGATGGTATGGACTGTTCATCGATTCCAGTTCCAGACAGAGCCGCTCGATTGCCCGGAAATGCAGTTTAAGAATCTTTGCTGATTTCTCTGTTTCCGTGATGGAAGCGAACTCCAGGATCAATGGAAGGTAATCAGGCAATTCATCACTCTCCAGATCCGCTCCTGCCTGAAGGAACTCATTCCTCAGCTTCACTAGTGCAGGGCCTCTTTCCCGGTTATCCTTGAAGACAGAATAGGTAAGATAGAGCGTACTCCTGTCATTAAAATCAAATGTAAGCACATAGTTCTGGCACAATTTTTCCATACTGGTCCTGTCTAGGTAGTCCAGGAAATTTTCAATCATGCCACGTACTTGTGCATCATCAATCAAACTCGCCTCTTCATAGAGCAGTGAAAGATACTCCTTCCATTCCTTATCCGGATAGTGCAGCAGAATGGAAGACAGCTTATAAACCACTTGGCTTTTGTTCATCTAAATCCCTCCAGTAATCTTCACCATAATAATAGAGGGGATCACGTTCAGAACCGACACTGCATGATTCACAGTCCTGAGCCAGGTCTTCGAAGCCTGCGTTTCCTTGCATAAAATGCATGTCCCCTGATCGCTCCTTATGGGAAGGCGGAATGACATAGCGTTCTGAATACTTGGCAATCGCCGAGAGCTCATACATATCCCTTGCCACTTGTTCGGTCATACCTGCCGCTTCTAGAACCTCAAGATTGGGTTCTTTACCTAAGTTTACCTGGCGCATATACATGCGCATTGCAACCAGCTTCCGAAGGACCGCTTTAACCACATCAGTATCCCCAGCCGTAAAAAGATTTGCCAGATATTCAATAGGGATACGGAACTGGTTGATCGTCGGAAAAATGATATTCGGATCAAGATCATCAATTTGACCGCCGAAAGCATTGACGAAAGGGCTTAAAGGCGGTACATACCAGACCATTGGAAGTGTCCGGTATTCCGGGTGAAGCGGAAGTGCAATCCTTTGTTCAACAGCCATTTTATAAACCGGTGATCTCTGTGCTGCTTCAATCCAGTCATCAGGGATGCCTTCTTTTTTCGCTTCCCTGATCACTTCCGGGTCATGCGGATCAAGGAACATCCCCAGTTGTGCCTCATATAGTTCCTTGTCGTCCTTGACTGATGCTGCCTCTTTGATTTTATCCGCATCATAGAGGACAATTCCGATATATCTCAGCCTGCCCACACATGTTTCAGAACAAACTGTTGGCAATCCCGCTTCAATACGCGGGTAGCAGAAAGTACATTTTTCAGCCTTATGTGTTTTCCAATTAAAATAAACCTTTTTATAAGGACAGCCTGTCATGCAAAATCTCCAGCTGCGGCAGGCCTCCTGGTCCACAAGGACGATTCCATCTTCTTCTCTTTTGTACATCGCACCAGAAGGGCAGGATGAAACACAGGAAGGATTCATACAATGCTCACAAATTCTTGGCAGGTACATCATGAATGCCTGTTCAAATTCAAATTTGATTTGCTCATCAAGCCCAGCCATGTTCGGATCCTTCTTCCCTGTTACATGCACCCCCGCAAGATCATCCTCCCAGTTTGGTCCCCATTTGATATCCATGTATTCTCCGGTAACCTGTGATTTAGGCCTCGCCACCGGTTGATGCTTTTTCTCCGGACTTTGGATCAGATTCTCATAATCATATGTCCATGGTTCATAATAATCATCCATATCTGCCAGGTTTGGATTATAGAAGATATTCAGCAGTTTATTGACACGGCCTCCAGCCTTAAGCTCCAGTTTCCCGTTTTTAAGTGCCCAGCCGCCCTTTCGCAGTTCCTGATTCTCCCATTCCTTCGGGTAGCCAATTCCCGGTTTTGTTTCGACATTGTTCCACCATTGATATTCTACACCAGGCCGGTTTGTCCAGGTATTCTTGCAGGTCACACTGCATGTATGGCAGCCGATGCACTTATCTAGATTCATGACCATTCCGAACTGTGCCTTAATCTTCAAGCCAATCCACCTCATCCCTGTTCATTTTCCGGATCACTACCTTCTCATCTCTCTGGTTTCCGGTCGGTCCATAGTAGTTGAATCCGTAGCTCAATTGCGCATAGCCACCAATCATCTGCGTCGGTTTGATGTGGATACGGGTTGGACTGTTGAACGTCCCGCCACGCTGTTTTGTGATCGGAGAGCCTGGCACGTTGATATACCGCTCCTGTACGTGATACATGAAGACAATTCCTTTAGGCATTCTGTGACTGACTACCGCTCTCGCTACCACCACCCCGTTACGGTTATACATTTCGATCCAATCATTATCTTCTATCCCGACAGAAGCAGCATCCTCATTATTCAGCCATACATGTGGCCCTCCACGGAACAACGTCAACATCGGCAGGGTATCTCCATACGTACTGTGATAGGACCATTTAAAGTGAGGCGTCAGGTAGCTGAGTGTAATTTCATTCCCTTTTGCATCAGGTTCATGATCTCCTTTGTAAAAAGCAAGCTTATGAAGCGGAGCCTTGAAGTTAGGAAGCTCCTCCCCAAATTCAATCATCAGGTCATGATCCATATAAAAATGCTGTCGTCCAGTCAGTGTTCGCCATGGCACAAGCCGTTCAACATTTGTGGTAAAAGGGTTATAACGACGATTGCCTGTTTCGGACCCGCTGAAAACTGGTGAGGAAATCACCTTCCTTGGCTGAGCAGTAATTTCCGCAAATGACATATGCTCTTCAGCCCGCTCTTCTGCCAGGTCTTTTAACTCAAGACCCGTTTTCTTTTCTAACGCATCCCATGCTTTCATTGCAAGCGAACCATTAGTGGTACTTGATAGGGTAAGAATTGTCTCGGCAGCATTCCTATCGGTAAAAAGGCTTGGCAAATCCTTGTATTCCTTTGTTTGTGACGCAGTACCATTTATCGCCTTCAGCTTTTCATATTCCTTGGCCGCTTCCCAGCCAATCCCCTTTGAACCAATGGATTCCTTTACATTCGAACCGAGTGCGATGAACTTGTCATATACCTTTGTCAAATCACGCTCGACCAAATGGAGACGCGGCATATTCACGCCCGGTTGCGGCTCGACATCTCCATTTTTCCAGTCCGGGATTTTCCCATATGGCTGGGAAATTTCATCTCTGGAATCATGCAAGAGAGGGGTTGCAACCAGGTCAGTCACCGGTTCATTAAAATATCTTCCAGCCATTTCAGAGAACGTCTTGGCAAGATTCTTGAATGCGTCCCAATCTGATTTCGCTTCCCATGGCGGTGTGATTGCCGGATTGAATGGATGGATGAATGGGTGCATATCCGTGCTTGAGACATCGTACTTCTCATACCAGGTCGCCGATGGAAGAATAATATCAGAGTACAGACCGGTCCCACACATCCTGAAATCATAGTCAAGCATCAAATCGAGCTTGCCTTCTGGCACATCCTGGACCCAGCTGATTTCTTTTGTCAGATTTTCTTCATTCTGTTCACTTAAATTGCCATGGTGGGTGCCAAGTAAATGCTTAAGGAAGTATTCATGTCCCTTAGCTGAACTGCCAATCAGGTTTGCGCGCCATACAAACAGGACTTTTGGAAAATTCCTTGGATCTTCCGGATTTTCTATGGCGAATTTCAGTTTGCCGTCCTTCAGCTGCTTAACCACTTCTTGAATGATGGCATCTTTGTCGGTTTGACCTGTCCTTTCTGCCATCTTGATTGGATTCTCATTGAATTGTGGGTAAGAAGGCAGCCAACCCAATCTTGCTGACAGCACATTATAGTCGCCGGGATGTTGGTAAGTAGGCTTGTCAATCAATGGTGAAATGAGTTCATCCGATGTTTGGTTGTCGTACCTCCACTGCTCCGATGCAAAGTAGAAGAAAGACGTCCCGTTTTGCAATCTTGGCGGTCCGCCCCAATCTCTTGCCATCGCCACTGTCTGCCATCCTTCAAGAGGGCGTACCTTTTCCTGCCCGACATAATGTGCCCAGCCGCCGCCGTTCACTCCCTGGCATCCTGTCAACAGTACAAGATTCAAGATTGCCCGATAAATCATATCGGAATGATACCAGTGATTGATTCCTGAGCCCATAATAATCATTGATCTTCCTTTTGAATCGATGGCGTTTTGGGCAAACTCCCTGGCTATCTGCGCACAATCTCGTCTGCTGACTCCTGAAATTGATTCTTGCCAGGCAGGAGTATATGGCTTTAAATCGTCATAATCAGCAGGATAATCACCTGGCAATCCGCGATTCACGCCACAATTGGCAAGAAGCATATCGAAGACGGTCGTCACATACACCTCTTCCCCACCTTTAATGATTTTCTTTACTGGAACTCCTCTTTTCAAAATTTCTTTTTTATCCGGCCCGAAAAATGGGAAGCCGGCCATGACAATCTCATCTTCTATTCCTTGCAGGGTCAAGACTGGATCAATACCATCGAGCTGGTTATCACTGTCTTTCAAGTGGAGATTCCAGCTCTGGTTATTTTCCCATCGATGTCCGATGCTTCCATTAGGAACAGCAAAGTCATTTGACGTCTGATCAAGGACAACGGTTTTCCATTCTCCGTTTTCTGTCTGTCGGCCTATATCGGAAGCCCTTAGGAACTTATCCCCTTGATAAAAATCACCATTCTTTTTCAGAAGGAGCAGATATGGCAAATCCGTATATTTTTTTACATAGTCATTAAAATAATCAACCTGTTGATCCACATAGAATTCCTTTAGAATCACATGAGTCATTGCCATCGCAATAGCCCCATCCATACCAGCCTGAACAGGCAGCCATTTGTCAGCAAACTTGACGAATTCAGCATAGTCAGGACTTACTGCGACTACTTTTGCTCCTCTGTATCTTGCCTCCACATAGAAATGGGAGTCAGGTGTCCTTGTCTGCGGAAGGTTCGAACCCCAGACAATTAAATAGGAGGAATTGTACCAATCAGAGCTTTCAGGGACATCTGTCTGCTCTCCCCAGATTTGCGGTGACGCTGGCGGCAAATCTGCATACCAATCGTAAAAGCTTAATAAAGGTGCACCGATTAAATTCAAGAACCTTGAACCCCCGGCATAACTGACCATCGACATTGCGGGGATAGGGGAGAATCCAAAAATCCTGTCTGGTCCGTACTCCTGGATTGTATGAATCAATGAGGCAGAGATAAGCGTATTCAGTTCATCCCAGCTAGAACGGACAAAGCCCCCCTTCCCCCTAGCAGACTTGTATCGTTCGGATTTGGCTGGGTCATTCACAATACTCTTCCAAGCCTGAACCGGGTCCTTATGTTCGTTGAATGCTTCTCTCCACAATTCAATTAACGCGCTTCTCACATAGGGGTATCTAATTCTTACAGGGCTATATGTATACCACGAAAATGTTGCTCCTCGTGGACAGCCCCTCGGTTCGTATTCAGGCATATCGGGTCCTGTTGTCGGATAGTCTGTCTGCTGCGTCTCCCAGGTGATGATTCCGTCCTTTACATGAACCTTCCAACTGCAGGAACCCGTACAGTTCACGCCATGAGTTGTCCTGACAACCTTATCGTGCTGCCAGCGCCGGCGGTAAACTTTTTCAGTTGATCGATCATCAGGTGCAATTGTGGCATGATCGGAAATGTCTTCTGATCTCCCGAAATAGCTCAGTTTCCTTAAGAATGGCGGTAGCTTTTCACTCAATTTTCTCATCCCTTCCTTTCTACTATTCTTATACTTCTCAAAACCATGAAAAATTATCCTTTTTCAGGCATTTTTGGAAGACCCCTCGCTTGCCGATTACCCTGGTTGTCAGAAAATAAACATTATTGGAAAAATACCATAAATTTATTTAACGCTAGGACATATAATCATCACAATAAAATGGACAATGGAATGAACCTTACTTAATGGAATTATTTTTCTCACAGTTACTTCTGCATTCAAAGATGTAAGAACATTATATAAATAAAAAAACAGGTTAATTCCCTTGTAGATGGGGAGAAGACCTGTCTTTTATACAAATATTAATTTTGAATACACGGGAGAGAAATTTTGATTTCAGTGCCCTTAAACATATAGCTGTCTATGGTTATGAATCCCTCCATGTTTTCAATTACCTTATGCGCAAACATCATCCCAGGTTCCATGATTAAAACATCAGAGTAAAAGTCGTTAACACCGCTTTTGCAGTCAGTGGCTCTTTTGTTCTTGGCAGTCACCTCGGATTTATAGGACCCGTTGATAAAAGCTCTATTGTCCCGATGATTGCCGGAAAACTGACAGCGGGAATTTTAGCAGGTAACATTGCCTATTTTTCTGTCAGAGAATAATTGGTTTCAATAATATAAAAGACGTGCATACACACGTCTTGAATTTATTTTTATAACTTACTAGTTTTGTCATCCAGGAGGTCCAACTATGAAAAAAACAAGGGTATTTCTGTATTTTCACCTTTCAGCCAGGCTGATTTTATCAGAAATGGTCACATCGCTTCAGTGGCTGGAAGTATGCATCATCCTGCTTTCTGCCGTACTAAACGAAGCAGGTACCTGCATTTATCTGGGAAGAAACTGACTTATTAAGAGGATTAAAGACAACACTAAGCGAGAAAAAAAGCTTTTTGCCACTCCCCCCTTGTAGTCAGGTCCAGTCTATGTTCAATTTCCAGAAAAGGATATTCTTTTGACTGATAAAGAAACTGTACCATTGGGAACAACCAAAGAAATCTCATCTCCCACATTTTTTAACAAAAGCTGCCTTCCGACCGGTGATAAAAATGAAATACAGTTAGCATCCGGGTCTGAATGATCGGGCAGGCTTATAAAGTAGTCTTCCGTTTCCTTTTCATCTCGAAACAGGACAGTTACTTTTGTGCCAATAAACACTTTTGACAAAGGATCATTCCAGTCTTCATCTTTTATAAAGCTTTCCAGTTCACTAATATAGAGACTTAGAAAATTCTTGACTCTTTCCTGTATTGGGGTTGAATACAGGTACATGTTATTTAATTCATTATAGTTCTCTTCAATAAAGACGAGCTGCTTTAGAAACGTTTCCCTTATAGAATCAATGTGTGCTATCTGGCTAAGGCTCATAGTAGTTCGCCTCCTTGCTGCAACTAAACACCTTGCAAAACTTCATTTCCACTTTCATATCCCATTCCTCCTAAAAAAATATATAAATATATGGCAGACCCCATAATTTTTGAAGGATCTGCCATATGCCACGACCATATCATATTCATTCCGATAAAGCCAGAATTATAGAGTCACATTTTCTTTTCAGAGTCAAAGCGATTTATACTCTTAATTACACTTTCAAGTATCTTCTTTTCTGCTTCAACAAACTGATGATTGATTTTAAATCACCATAATTATTAAGAAACCCTTCTGCTGTCTGATAAAATCGACTTCTCGGAATGAATACAGTTTCGTCATCACCCTACGCTTAAATCGAAATTCCTTGCGCCAGCTCATATTTGCTATAACTGCAGCTTATGTTACCATCGCTGAACATCCTGATTCCCTTTGACTCTGCTTTGGGGAATACACGTGCAGTAAATACCACTTCCCCATCATTGATAAAAATCTCTGCGATGCTGTGGTCAACAAAAACCTGGACCTTCACATTGTCCCCTAATGCAAGTTCAGCGCTTCTTACATAACCGTATTCTCCGCCAAACGCAGCTTCGAAATTCTCACGATTCAAGCTCACTATCTGCTGCTCACGGTCAAACTCCAGTACAAGCCCTTCCGTTTCAGAAACAAACAATTCAAGCCCGAATTTGTTGCTTTGGATGCTATTAAAATTAAGATCTATTTCATACTGGTCTGATGGGTTTCCGATTTCCCCGCCAGTTTCCGAGATCGTCATTTCACCGGAGTTTGATGTTTGTCTAAGCAGCTTTAAATCCTGTGCAGGCTTTTGAACCAACTTTCCATTAACAATTCCCAGTTCTCGCGGAACGGATAGGCAATGCGCCCACGACTCCCTGTCAGAAGGATATTCCACTTCCCCCATTCCAGCCCATGAAAACAGCAGCCGCTCCTTGTTTTTACCCACAAAGGTCTGAGGTGCATAAAAATCAAATCCTTTTTCCAGCTCCTGGTAGCACTCTACTTGATAAGTAAGGTTTTCGATATCCAGTTTGCCCAGCAGATAGATGACATTATAGAGATTGTGATAATCATGACCTTCCTCTTTCAAGCCCTGGGGTGAAAAAATCATCACATCCTGTCCATTCAATTCAAAAAAGTCCGGACATTCGAGCATATAGACGGAATCAGGAAATTCCAGATCAATCTTTAATTCGCCTCTAAAGGACCAGTCAATCGCATTGGCAGAATCATAGACAATAATGGCTCCTGTTAAATCCGTTCTTTGTGCACCAAGGAGCATGTAGTAGCGGCCATTCCTTTCAAAAACTTTGGGATCGCGGACATGACCGGTATATCCTTCCGGCACACCTTCAATAATTGGGTTGTTTGCGTATTTCGTAATCGTACCAGCCTTATCCATGATGGCCAGACACTGATTAGCCGATCTTTCCACTGCGCTATATTTAATATTCCCCGTATAGTACATGTAGAGCTTTCCATCTACTTCTAGAGAAGCACCGGAATAGGCTCCGTGCGATTCATAATCCTTTACAGGGACAATGGCAACTGGCAGACGCTCCCAGTTAACCAAATCCGTTGATTTCACATGCCCCCAGTGCTTCATCCCATGAATCGCATCAAACGGAAACCATTGAAAAAAGACATGGTATTCGCCGTTGAAATAGGCAAGTCCGTTCGGATCATTAATCAGGCCATATTGTGGATGAATATGATAAGCAGGCTTCCATCTGGAATTAGCTGATATTGCTTTAAGCCCTTCTAATTCATTTTCTTTAGCTTCAAAAATCGTTCGATATTTTAATTCAGTATGTCTTGCCATGTTGTTCCCTCCTGCTGAAATAGCGATGAGAGGAATCGCTTCCTCTCACCTGGAACTATTATTGAGTTGGCCTTTTACCCTTTAGTAACTAGTTACTGGTTCTCCTTTAACTGCTTATCGGAAAAACCAAACATCCAAGTTAAAACAAAAGCTATGGCAATTGCGATGATATTAACAAATAAATACAGTAAAATTTGTCCATTCAAATAGAGCAAGGTACCTGGAATAACTGTAATCGCCATCCCCGTTGCTTTTAAGCCAAAGATGGAAGCGAAAAAGCCGCCAACACCACCGCCAATAAGGCCCATCAGGAACGGTTTTCCATACCGGAGATTCACACCGAAAATGGCAGGTTCAGTTATACCCAGAAAAGCGGATAAGGAGGATGGCAGAGCCAACGCTCTCAACTTTTTGGATTTAGTCTTTAAACCTACTGCCAATGTAGCGCCACCCTGGGCAGCAACGGCAGCGGTAACAATTGCGTTGTATGGATTATTGCCCAATTTTTCAAGCAGAGATATTTCCAGCATATTGAAAACATGATGAACACCTGTTACAACGATGATTTGGTTCAAGAACCCAATCAGGAATCCGCTGATGCCAAATGGCCACTCCAAAACGGTAACTGTTGCATCCAAAATCCAGTTTTCAACTGTATGGAAGACAGGGCCTATCACAAATAATGCCAGGCTAATCATAATTAATAAAGTTAAAAATGGCGTAACAATCAAATCAAAGGCATCAGGAACACGTTTGCGAATCATCTGCTCGAGCTTGGCACCAACAATACCGGTAATAAAAGCTGGCAATACAGATCCTTGATAACCTACCACTGGAATAAACCCAAGAAACATGATTGGGTCTGCGCTCCCGCCTGCTACGTTCCAAGCATTTGGCAAGGACGGACTAACAAGCATGAGCCCCAGGACCAAACCAATAATCGGTGATCCGCCGAATACCCTGAAAGTAGACCAGGCAACAAGTGCAGGCAAAAAGATAAAAGCAGTATCAGTCAAAACTTGAGTAAATAATAGAAAGTTTTGTGATATATCATCTGGTGTCAAACCAAATAAAGCCAGGATTTGTTCCTGCATAACAAGACCGCGCAGACCCATGAATAATCCAGTTGCGACAAGAGCAGGAATGATGGGCACAAAAACATCCCCGAAAGACCGAATCGCTCTCTGGAAAACTGTCCCGCTCTGAGCTGCCTCTTTGGCTTGCTCAGATTTTGTGGAACTGCCAATCCCCAGACCTATTACTTCTTCATAAATTTTATTGACCGTACCCGTTCCAAGGATTACCTGATACTGACCAGAGTTAAAAAAGGCACCTTTTACCTTCTCAATTTCTTCTACTCTCTTTTGGTCTATTTTTTCTTTGTCCTTTACCATGATCCTTAGCCTGGTAGCACAATGGGCAGCTGATAAGATATTTTCTTGTCCGCCTGCTGCATCAATAATTTCTTTTGCAATTTGACGATTGTCAGCCATTAGTAAACACTCCTTTTTTAAAAAATTTCTTAATGAAACCAATCACCTGCGAACATGAAATCGATTTCATATAAACCTAAAAAAAATGTACTTCCATAAAATAAATTAAAAATTAAAATAAATGGAATCGATTTCATATTTCTGTAAAAATAAATCCTAAAAACATTCATTGATTTATTACATCAATGTTTATCCTTAGGCTGTAATATGAAATCGATTACACAACGATTATATACTATCTCTAACTATTAGTCTATAACCTAAAATCATCTTCTTATCATTCTTTTCATTCTTTACAATTTGATCCAGGAGCATGAAAGCCGCTTCTTCGCCCGCCCTCTGATTTTCATATTCAATTGTGGTTAATGCCGGCTGGACATATTGAGAAATATCAGCAGCACCCATACCTGAAACAGCTATTTGATTGGGAATCTTATAACCAGCTTCTTTCAAATACTGCATGGCTCCAATAGCAATTCTGTCCGTTACTGCGAATACAGCATCTGGGTAGTCATCTTTTTCAGATTGCTCCATTATTTCTTTCATCGCTTCGTAACCAGATAATATATCGAAATTTGTCTCTTTGACCCATCCCTCTCTGACTGTAAGGTTATGTTCTTTCATTGAATCCAGGAATCCTTTTTTGCGCCTTATTCCCACTGCACGGTCTGATTCATCTACACCAATGAAAGCGATGTTTTTATAGCCTTTTTCGATAATCGCTTTCGCCATTGTTTTCGAGGCTTCATAATCATCATAGGTAACACTGCATACACCTGGAATATCTTGTCCAATAGCCACAAAGGGTATTTGTAGCTGCTCGATCTCTGCCATTAGTTCCTTATTTATATTGGTAGCAATTAATACAATCCCATCAACCTGTCTGCTTTTTAACAATCGGATATATTCGATTTCCTTTTCAGGATTAAGGTTAGTTGTAGTCAGCAGGATTTGATAACCGTGCTCGCTAAATACATCATTCATACCGTCTACTACACGACTTGATGTTTCGGTACTGATTTTCGGAAGGATAACACCAATTACTTTTGTTTGTTTGGTTCGAAGTGATTTTGCATGTTGGCTGGGCACATACCCTGTTTTTTCAATTACCTCCAGCACTCGCTTTTTAGCTGCTGCACTTACATAACCCGATTCATTTAAAACTCTCGAGACTGTTGCTCTTGATACATTTGCCATCTCTGCAATTTCCTTAATGGTCAACATCAAAACATCTCCCTAACTTGCTATCAGAACCATAATACCAATGGATTGCATGATTCACAATGCCTCATATACATTTATAGATCAATTAACTTCCTGAAGCTCATTTACCGTGACGAATTTATACCCTTCTACTGTTAAATCCTTCAAAATTCCTTCGATGGTCTTAAGCTCATCTCCAGATTGATCGTACATCGGATGCAATAAAATAATGGAACCAGGCTTTACATTATCTATCACGTATTCTATTTTATCAGCAGATGTATGATAGAAGGAATCTGGTTCAAGATTCCAGGTGATGGTGTCAATATTTTGCTGATGCAAGTAATAGGGCAGTCCTATTAGTTTTTTCCCGTTAGGAGGCCGAAAGTCAATCTCCCCTTTATACCCTGCTGCTTCAATTAATTCATTTGTTCGGGTAATTTCCTTTTTGATAAAAGTCGGGGATTTCAACACCATCCTGTTATGGGAGTATGTGTGATTCCCAATTTGATGACCTGCCCTGGCTATCATTTCTGCTGCATCTGGATTTTTTTCGATTTCGTTTCCAATCAGGAAGAATGTTGCTTTAGCATCGTACTTCTTTAGTATTTGCAAAATTTCTGGCACTTGTTGTGTTGGACCATCATCAAAGGTTAATGCGACTACTTTTTCTTTGGTTTCCACCTGGGATGTTAGACCGCCAAACAGTTGAAAAGTCCTGGAATTCATTAATTTATATGTCCCAAGCAAAAAAAGGAATACGATCGTAATTATAATTCCAAGATAGACAATTCTCTTTTTCATAAGTTACCTCTTATTTCTCCCGTCATTCAGTTATGCATCAAAGCTTCTCCTTAAACAATCCGATTCGTTTGATCTCTTCCAGATGGATTTCAGACAGACCCTCAAGGATCTCCATCCCTTTAGCGGTTACATCTACAAAGACACTCCTGCCGTCTTCCGGGTTTTTCCTGCGAGAGACCAGTCCTGACTTTTCGCAGCGATCGATCAGGCCGACGCATGAATGATGGGTGATTTGCAATCGTTCTGCCAGCTCGCTCGGTGTAGCATACTCCCTTTCCGGATATCCTTTTATGGCTAGCATCAGTTGGTGCTGCTGGGCGGTTATGCCCATATTTTCAGCTGCTGTTTCACTGAACTTCTGGAACTTCCTCAATTGGTACCGAAACTCAGCAAGGTACTCATATACGTCTTTACTAAGCAAAAATTCCACCTTACTTTCTTATTGATAAATATATCTTAACACGATATAATTAAAATACAAAATATCGTAATACGATATTTACATCTAAATAAAGGGGTGCTTTTTATGGATTTTTTACAATATCTTTCTCCAAACTCTATTTCCGGAGTCATTATTTTTCTAGCTGGCAGTTTATTGACCATTTATTTGAACTTAAAAGTTTATAAGCTTTAATATGGGATTAAATCTATGAACAAGAATCGATCTTTTTTAGTAAAATAATCCTTTGTCACTTTTTTCTCGCCTAATCCATAGTTGATAGGAAATTCAAAGTTTGGACCATCAAATACAAATGAATGGAATTCTCCATTCTCTCCGCAAATATCATGTTCTTTCGGGTATTCCATGATGAATTTTCGATCATATACTTTGCCTGCGCAGGACGGCTCCAGCCTTTCTAAATCAACACATGTTAAAACCGTTTTGAAACCAAGATCAACAAAATCATGGCTTACTTCCTCTACCGGTATACCCCAGAGCGGAAAAACAGGGGTTATTCCCGATTCAGAGAATAATTCCTCCCGATACTCTCGTACATCCTGAAGATGTATATCGCCAAAGGCAATATGGGTAACGCCGTCTTTTCTCATCCCTGCTATCGCTTTACCCATTATTTCTTGATACTTTTCATCCGGACAATCCTGCGGAAGCCAGACCTCTCTTAATGGAATTCCCAATGACTCAGATTGAAGCTTCAACAGCTCATAGCGAACCCCATGAATCGATACCCGGCCGAATCCTTCTGTCAGGGTCACGAGCAATGAATCAACCTCAAAAACAGGGTTGTTTTGTATTTTGTATAATGCCAGCGTGGAGTCCTTCCCGCCACTGAATGAGATTGCTATTTTCATTTTAGTCCTCCTCTACACTGATTCGCCTTTTTGGCTGTTTGTATATCAAGTATTTCTAACAAACTACCTTTAACTTATTATACTTTATAGCATCGTGCTGTGAAATCTGCACAGTGGATCAATTCCTTATTCATATAATGAAGGGTCCACTAATACCGTATACGCCAGGTAAATCACCATACAGATCGCCATTGTGATAAATCCCCACCCGAGGATCATCTGGTCAACTACTAAGTAATTATTGCATAGCTGGTCGTTTGCTTGAATATATAACCAGCCCATTCCCAGAAAAACCACTGTGAAAAATCCAATCGTAAAATTTTTTCGATTCTTTTTGAGTTTTTTCCAGGAGTCTCTTAGAGGCACTCCCGCGAGGAAAGGCAAACTGAAGAATTTGAAAAATTCCACACTATTTGCAGTCAAGGCTTCATCCATTGTGCGCGGCAGCATCCAATAACCCATGATGATGATAAAAAGAAGGATTCCTGGGATGCCCTCTTGATTATATTTGGAAAAGAAATGAGGAAAGCGCTGCTGGAAAAACTGTCCCATGAAAAAACCGGCAATCACCAGCATCGGCATCTGCATATGCATGTGGATGATCATGACGGATTCCATTAAGTTTGCAACAGGAGGAAGCATTAAACCGATTAAAAGGGCAAGCCCGAACAAAAACTGATTCATCGTCATTTCCCCCTGTCTGCTTCTAAAGTCTCTTTCAGCCTATCTGCTGCCTCATTTACCAGTGTAAAATCCATTACATCCACTAGTGCGCCTTGACGGTCCAATAAATAAAACGCAGAATTATGAGCGAAGTTCCCATTTCCATCCGGAATCACAATGACGCCAAACTTCTTCAGCAAGGTATCCAACTGTTCCTGGTCAGGGATTCTGGCCATTCTCCATGTCTCTCCATCACTTCCGAATAAATCCTTATACTTGTTCAACGTAGCCGGATCATCATTGCCCGGGTCAAAGCTGATGCTTAAAAAGATGATATCCTTGCCTATATATTCACTGGGAAGCAGTTCGTACACCTGCGACATATTTTCTTCTAGCTTAATGCATATCGTAGTGCAGCCTGTATAGATAAAAGTGATAAATACATATTTTCCTTCAAATTCGGAAATAGAATAGGTCCGATCCTCACTATCCTCAAAGGTTACTTGTGGAAACTGGGGCTGTTCTTCAACCAGTTTTGTCACTCTTGCTGTCTCTGCTGTATAAGCTGTGAATCCGTCTGTTCCTGTATAAAATAAAAGAAGTCCAAACACCAATATAACTATACAAGATACGGCCGTTTGCCGATTTTTGATCAAATTGATCACATCCCATTTTTCAGTGGTGATTCTTATATAGGTCCTGTTTTCACATTACATTCTGACTTGAAAGAGATAGTCCTGATTTCAGGAGCTATCTCTTTGTTTACATAACAAGAAAGTAAAAAGTTTTTTGCAATTAGATTAGTGTCCAGCTACAGCGCCTAGCCCCTCGAGTCGTTTTTCTAGCTCCGGCTCCTAACTCCTCGAGACGCTTCAGTCCTGCCAATGAAGTCAAAGAGCAACTTCACTGTCAGGCCCTCCAGCGCTTGTCGGAGTTGGGCAGTCGCCTCCGCTTTTTCAGTCCTGCCAATGAAGTCAAAGAGCGACTTCACTGGCAGGCCCTCCAACGCTTGTCGGGACTGACCAAGGCGCTTTCGCTTTTCTTTTTACCAAGTCTTAAATGGCGGCGATCCTGGAGGTGCATTCATGATCATGTCTGCGATTGGCAATACATAAGCCATCGAAACAACCAATAGCATGAGCACAACCCAGATTCCCCAGCGCTCTGTCCAGTATGGCGTTTTCGACGCTCCTGCTTCCTCTTCGGCAATTGGGAATTCTGTTACTCCCTTTGGTGCGAAGAACATGAGGTTGAATACCGCATAAACTTGAAGGATGACGGCAATCAGCAATAAGCTTGCTCCAATCCCCACCGCTGCCATTAGAGGATTCCATCCAAGTTTTTCCGCAAAGTCTCCATAGGTTGTGAAGGATGTTCTCCTTGGAGAGCCAAATAGCCCTGCAGCATGCATGGAAATCGACATGATCACCATACCTATAGTCCATATGACGGTTTGAATCACTCCCAATCTATTAATGGCAGGTGTCAGCACCCGTTTTGACAGATATGGAACGAGCCAGTAACTGATGCCGAAGAAGGTCATGATGACAGACATTCCAAGTGTTAAGTGGAAATGGCCTACCACCCACATTGTATTGTGTATAACCTGGTCCAATTGGTTCGTGCTTTGTGCAATTCCGCCAGCTCCAGCGGGAATGAATGCTACCATGGCGATAAACGGCGACAGGAATCGTACATCGCCCCATGGCATCTTTTTATACCAGCCAACTAAACCCTTTCCGCCTTTCGCTCTTGCAGTACGTTCAAAAACCCTGAACATCGCGTATGCGGTCATTAAAGATGGAAATCCGATTGCAAGGCTCATGAACACGTGCATATATTTAATCGACTCCGAAATACCGGGGTCAATGATCTGATGGTGGAATCCGCCGGTAATGTTCATAATTACTAACGGAATGACAACCATACGTGTTAAGAGATCATTCCAACGGTGTCCGCCGATTATTTTTGGTACGATGACATACCATGCAGAGACAGCTGTCAGATACCAAATGTTAACGGCAGTATGGCCAAATGCCCAGAAAAGTGTACGCGCCAGCAATACGTTTATGCCGTCTGTCCAGCCAAGTGTCCATGGAATGATCATGAAAAGGACTTCCACTGCAACAAAAGCTGTTGCGCCGACTAACAGGACGAAGACACCTGTTGCAAAGAAGGCGAGGATCGGGAGGTGTTGTCCCTTGTGATTCCTTCTCCAGTTCGCAACCTGTGTAAACGCTCCCAAAGCTAGCATCCAGATGCCCAATACAATGAATACCAAGCCAAAGTAAAACATTGGTGATGCGGCCATTGGCGGATAGAAGGTGTACATGACCGACGCTTCATTCTTTAAAATTGGAATGACGACCAAAACAAATCCGAATATCTTCATCCAAAAACCGATCCATGCCATTTTCCTTACTTTAGGCAGCAATCCTCCCAGCGTGTGAGAGAGTCCGGCATAAAAATACCCAATCGTGAAGAATGCCGATAATACAACGACTAACAAGATTCCATGGGCCGTAAGCACCTGATAATAGTTAAGCCATGGCGGCAATTGCAGGACACCCGCTCGATTCAGGCCTTGAAGCAAGCCCAGGAAACCGCCAAGCAGCAATGCGATGAACGCAATAGATAAGTATGATTTCGAGATTCTTGCATCTTCCTGGCTAATTCCTAATACTTGATTAGTTTTTTGTTTAAATGAAGTTGAGTTTACTGCAGACTGCATATTTTTTCCCCCCTTTTATTTAACGATGATTTTCGTGCTCATGGCCTGGTGCCCGGCACCGCAATATTCATTGCATAGCACCAAATATTCACCTGGTTCATCAAACTTCTGAGATATTTTTTGGATATGACCCGGCATAACCATTGCGTTCAAATTCGTATTTGCCACCTGGAAACCATGGACAACATCTTTTGACGTTAAAGTGAAAAGGACTGTAGAACCGGCAGGAACTTCGATTTCCATTGGTGTAAAACTAAATACCTGAAGCGTCATGACAACTTCGTACTCGTTTTCACCAATTTGTTTTATTCCCGGCTCATCAAATGGAGCTGTTTCATCGACCTTTTGCGGATCAATCGTTTCTTTATGGCTTGGCGGCCCCATTCCTAATGCCACTGCCTGGTACCCAGTAAAAATCATGAATCCCATGATCATTCCAAAACTTAAAAACAGCCAGATTTTTTCATCTAAATGCATTTTTTCTCTCCCCCTTCTAGACTCTTGCCATATAAAGTCCGAATAGAATAAAGTAGGTAGCAAGAATCACTGCTCCCACTACGCCAACCGATATCCAGGTCCCTACCTTTGTTTTCTCGTGATTTGTAACCTCCACGATTTCACCCTGAACTTCTTCCTGGCCACTTCTGTCTGTAACTTTCAACCAAATCCCCTCCTTTGATTTCTTACCTTCATCTTAATTGCGAATGATTATCAATGTAGTGAGTCAAATCACATATCAAACCCCTGGGAGTACTAGAAATTTAACTTTTTTTAGGAGCGGTTCAAATTTACTCAAATAAAAACCCCCGCTGTTGTGACGAGGGTTTTTAACAGTAATTTGTCATTTCATGAAAAAACTATAGCTCGATTCACTCCCTTTAATATGCTGGGGCGGGCGAACCTCTTAGAGTAGTTAAGAATCAGTTTATTTGTTTTCAAAAGAGGGTAAACAATCATCTATCATGAAAGCCTGCCAGGTTTTTTCCTTCATGGGATTTTTAAATTTCCTAACACATCAATATTTCAACAGGAGGATTTCATATGTTTAAGGATATTTTGACATCAGAAGAACATAATTTAGTAAAAGAATTAAAATATAAGGTTATTGATGTGACGAATAAAAATGAAAGAGAATCAATTTATGGCGAAATCAATGCCATTTTTGCACAGGCAAAAACTCGCTTTCTATCGAGTATTAGTAATTAGTCTGTATTAATTTCACCACTGACAAGAGGCAGGAAAACCAATTGGTTTTCCTGCCTCTTGTCTTAACTGATGTTCATGATGTATTTATTCTAATAATCCGGCTTCTCTTAAATACTTCCGTGCTGTCTCTTCAGCCGACTTCCCTTCTACATTCACCTGATAATTCATTTTCCGCATTTCATCATCGGTGATTTTACCCTCGAGCTTGTTAAGTGCCTCGACGATTTCGGGATATTTTTCTGCTGTTTCAGCTCTCATGAGAGGGGCTCCCTGATATGGAGGGAATAAGTTTTTATCATCTTCAAGTACGACCAGCTTGTAGCGCTGGAGCTCACTGTCGGTGGAGTAGGCATCCACCAGGTTGATTTCCCCGCTTTTTATCGCTCCGTACCTAAGTTTTGGCTCCATAGTGGTCAAGCTTGGCAGATTCAGATTATAAAGCTTCTGGATTCCTTTGTAGCCATCTTCCCGATCTGAAAACTCAAGCGTGAAGCCAGCTTTTAATGATGTTTCAATCGATTTCAAGTCAGATATGGTTTTCAAGTCCTTTTCCTTTGCCAATTGTTCCGGAACGGCTAAAGCATAGGTGTTGTTGTAATCCATCGGCCGAAGCATATCCATGTCGAACTCTTTTTTCATCCCTTCTTTTGCCTGCTGATATACTTCTTGGCGGCTTGTACTCTCGGCTGTTTCTTTTAAAAATTCCGAGATGGCCGTGCCGGTAAATTCCGGATAAATATCAATATCTCCATTTTTCAATGCGGTGAAAACAAAAGATGTTTTTCCCAGTCCCGGCTTCAGCTGTACCGAATGGTCCGTTTCTTCTTCGATCAGGAGCTTGTACATATTGATCAGAATTTCCGGTTCCGATCCCAGCTTTCCGGCGATGACAAGTTCGTCTTCATTTTTCCCGCCGAGGAATGGAATGGCCATCATGAGGATTACGGCTAATGAAATGGCCCCAATTGTTACAAGTGATTTTTTAAAAGAAACCGTTTCAAACCTTCTAAGCACGAGGTCGAACAGGATCGCAAGAAGGGCAGCGGGTATGGCCCCAAGAACGATTAATGCCGTGTTATTACGATCGATTCCGAGGAGGATCAGGTCACCTAGCCCACCGGCTCCAATCAGGGCTGCAATCGTTGCTGTTCCAACGATCAAGACCATCGCTGTCCGGATTCCAGCCATAATGACCGGCATCGCCAATGGAAGTTCCACTTTCATCAAACGCCGCTTGCTGTTCATTCCCATGGCCCGGGCAGCTTCAATTAACGCGGGATCTACCTCATTGATTCCTGTATATGTATTCCTTAAAATCGGAAGAAGTGCATACGCCACTAGGGCAATGATTGCCGGGACTTTGCCAATTCCGAACAGAGGAATCAACAGTCCGAGCAATGCAAGTGAAGGAATTGTTTGCAGCACCGCAGTTACTCCTATGATTCCTTCTGATATCCGCTTCCTTCTTGTCAGGAAAATACCGAGCGGAATGGCGATTAACACTGCGAAGAATAGCGCAATGAAAGAAATCTGGATATGTTCGAGCAGGGCACTTAAAAGTTCATCTTTTCTTTCTGCAAAAGTGGAAGTCCAGCCGTTCATTTCATCGCCTCCATTCGGCCAGATAAAATCTGGATCATCCCCTGTCGGTCAATGGTACCGATTTTTTCATCACCATCAACAACCGCTAGCTGTTCATGCTCACTCAATAACACGAGGATTCCATTGATCGACACCTTGCGGGAAATGACAGGAAGGTGCTCCATCTCCATAGGATTCGCAGGATGAACAGCTTCAATGATATCCACCATTTTCCCCTTAGATTGGTCAATCCCGACAAACTCACGGACAAAGTCATTCGCAGGCTGTTGCAGCAGTTCTTCCGGGGATCCTGTCTGGACAACTTCCCCATTCCTCATCAGGCAAATCCGGTCACCAAGCTTCAATGCCTCGCTCATATCATGGGTCACGAATACGATCGTTTTCTTTATGTTGTTTTGCAATTGAATCAGGTCATCCTGAAGTTTTTCCCTGCTCAATGGGTCCAATGCGCTGAATGGCTCGTCCATTAAAATGATCGGCGGATTGGCAGCAAGCGCCCGGGCTACGCCAATCCTTTGCTGCTGCCCTCCGGATAGTTCATGGGGCAGCCTTTTACGATAGGTTTTCGGGTCAAGTCCAACCATATCCAACAATTCATCGATCCGGTGACTGATTTTATTCTGATCCCATTTCTTCATCTCTGGGACGACCGCTATATTTTCTTCGATCGTCATATGCGGAAACAAGGCAATCTGCTGAAGCACATACCCAATATCCCAGCGAAGCTCGTGAATATCATAGTCACTGATCATCTTATCCTTGATCCTTATGTAGCCGGCCGTAAGCGGAATCAGCCGATTGATCATTTTTAAAGTCGTCGTCTTACCGGAGCCGCTCGGACCGATCAGGACAAGCAATTCCCCTTCGTTAATATGTAAATTAAAATTCTTCACCGCATAGGTTCCATCGTCATATTTCTTTGCGACATTTTCAAAGCTGATCACTTTTTCACCCCTAAGTTTTCTTGTCTAATTTTTACTATTAGTGTTAACACTTTCATCAGTTCTTATTTTTCGTTACAGGCAGAGCCGGATATTGCTAATTAAATACTACCAAAACCTATGTCTTTTGGTAAAAGAAAGCTAATCTACCTTTACCCTGATACCAAGAAATTTATTCCGGCAAAAAATAAAGCTGCAAAACCAATTGGCTTTACAGCTTGTTCAGGTAACTATTTAAGAATATCATCAATCATGTTCAATTCTGCCTCACTGAAATCCAGACGGTTCAGGGCGGCGACATTTTCTTCAATCTGGCTTACTTTGCTTGCGCCTATAAGGGCTGAGGTGATTTTCTGTTCCCTAAGAACCCAGGCCAGTGCCATCTGGGCAAGTGACTGGCCCCGTTCCTGTGCAATTTCATTTAGTTTTCTAACCCTGGCAAGAACTTCTTCAGATACATCACCTTCATTGAGGAAACTGTTTGGCTTCAGGGCTCTGGAATCTTCGGGGATTCCGTTTAAGTATCTATTGGTCAGCAACCCTTGGGCAAGTGGAACAAACGCAATCGATCCGACTCCTTCTTCCTTCAGCAAATCTGTCAGTCCATCTTCTACCCATCGGTTGAACATTGAATAAGCAGGCTGATGGATCAACAACGGTGTTCCCAGTTCTTTTAGAATCGCGACAGCCTGTTTTGTTTCCTCTACTCCATAATTGGACAAGCCAACATAAAGAGCCTTCCCCTGCCTGACGACATGATCAAGTGCCATCATCGTTTCCTCTAGAGGAGTTTCCGGATCCGGCCTGTGATGATAAAAGATATCGACATAATCGAGTTCCATCCTTTTTAGACTCTGGTCGAGGCTGGTTACCAGGTATTTTCTTGAACCCCAATCACCATAGGGCCCCTGCCACATGCCGTAGCCAGCTTTGGTCGAAACCACCATTTCATCACGGTATCCTGAAAAATCCTTGCGGAGGATGCTGCCGAAGTTTTCTTCTGCTGATCCCGGGGGCGGTCCATAGTTATTCGCAAGATCGAAATGGGTAATACCCAGATCAAAAGCCCGCCTGATTAACGAACGCCCATTTTCAAAAGTATCCTGGCCGCCGAAATTATGCCATAGCCCTAGTGAAATGGCTGGCAATTTAAGCCCTGATTTACCGCATCTGTTATAAGTCATCGTTTCATAGCGACTGCTGTCTGGTTGATATGCCATAATTTTAACCTCCAAATATTCCTAATCATTTCTACCATCCCAATGGATTGGCTTGCAGCGTCTTTTCCCATAATACTTCTAGGTTTTCTACTTTTTCCGTTGAAATCCTTTTATCTGACGCAGATAAATTCTCAATCAGCTGTTCAAGTTTCTTGTTTCCAGGTATTACGGTAGACACCTCCTGATAATCAAGTATAAACCTTAAGGCCAACTGGACCAGCGATTCCCCTGGTTCGAGCATTTCCTTGAGGACAGGCAGCAGCTCGGCTCTTTTCCTGAGTTGATTCTGATCCCAACGGCTCCTGATATCTGTAAAAACACTATTTTCATCATACTTGCCTGATAGCCACCCAGAATCAAGCGGAACTTTAACAATCAGTCCCACATTCTTCTCTGCAGCCATAGTGAAGGCGCTTCTAGGCTCCTGATGAAAAATATTGAACATCACTTCGATGATCTGACTGCCAGTAGACTTCATGAGCTCCTCCATTTCATACCCGGAATCGACTGAAGCTCCGTATGCCCGAATCTTCCCTTGCTGCTTGAGGGATTCCAATATGTAAAAGTGATCGCTTTTTCCGGTCAGGATTTCAAGCGGGGGATTATGCAATAAAATCGAATCCAGGTAATCCGTTTTAAGCCGCTGCAAACTACCTTCAACCGAACTGCGGATCTTCTGCGAATCAAAATCAAGGGTGTTATCTGGATGATGGCCAAATTTGCTGTTAATCACTGCCTCGCTCCTTCTTCCGGAAAGAGCCTCTCCAAGCAATGACTCACTTTTGCCACCTCCATAATTAGGAGCAGTATCAAAGAAATTGCAGCCCCGGTCAAGTGCTTCATGCACCAGCATGATTGCCTGATTGTCATCCATGCCTTCCCAGTCCCTTGCATTGCCGAGCTGCCAGCCACCGAAACCAACTTCCGACACTTTTATCCCTGTACTTCCAAGCTGTCTGTAATTCATCTTCCTCCTCCTCTACTGTCATGCTGGCTGTTCGTTTGCATCAATCAGTACCTTCTTTTCCCATACTCTGCTTTTCCACCTTATGTACATGATGATTCCCCTGAACCATTCATCAATGATAAAGGCGATCTAATAAGCCAATCTGTTTAGGCAGACTGTTTTTCTGTAAAGTCATCTTGCATTTCCACCTTTAAAAGTTTCCTCTGATAAAATTACTCTGGCCACGCTTCTTCAATATTCCTTTTCCTGAATTTGAAGGAAAAGAGGCAGAAAAGCCTTGCTGTTCTGCCTCTTGATTTCGACTATTATTGAATTATATTGACGAGTTTTAAAATTATTCGACCACATTTTAAATTTTATTGGCGAATTTCTAATTTATTCGACCACATTTTGAGTTTTTTCGGCGAATTTTTAAATTATTCGACCACATTCCCAATTATTTCGACCAAGTCAATACATCCGCTAATTCACCTATTTTTTTATGATGCTCACATTGTCCAGATAGACATTTGCTGCCGCATTGCCTTCGAAAATATTGCCCAGCTCGAAAACGATTTTGCCATCTGCATAGGTTTCTTCAGTCATGACAAAAGTGATGCTGTGATGGGTCATATCTGTCGTTAAATCCACTGTGTGTGTTGGCATATAAGCTATGAACCAAGGGTCCGTGCTCAATTCCCTGCCAATATTGACATTCATTTTCCTTGGCACATCTGCTCTTGCATCAAAAGCTACTGTATAGCTGCTGCCATTTTCAAAAAGCAAATCCTTTTGAAATACCTGAGGAGAATACGATGCACCGCCAATCTGTGAAATCGCAACCTTTAGTTCTCCATTGTCAGCCGTCATCTCTCCAGCAGCATACCCGCTCCACTGGTCGCCCCACCATGAGGACCAGCTTTCCGTTCCAGCGCTGAATGTTCCGTTATCAATTCCCGGAGTGGAGCCGGGATCTTGCTCGGACGGAGCGTCTTTAACCTTCAACACCACGTTATCGATAAATACATCATGTGCGCCGACTGGTGAAAGAGCGTTTTTACCAAGCAGCATTTTGAAGGACGCAATGTCATCGGCGGGCATTTTGAATTCATAGGTGAATTGCTGCATTTGACCACTAAGTGTGATCGATTTACTCAAGAACCGAGTATATTCAGCGTTCTCAATCGTTACCTCAGCCTGTCTATCCTTTGTAGAACGGGCATCGAAGGATAATTCATAGACCACTTCTTTAGTAAGGTTCAAGTTCGGCTGTATCAGCTGGACGCTCCAAGTTTCATTTCCTTCATTGCCAATAGCCACTTTGGCCTCTCCATTTTCTGGAGTGATCTGGGCGCTGGCATCATAATGAGCATAATTTTCCCAAGCTGATAATCCGTCTGTGAAATCCCCATTTTTCAAAGGATATAAGTCAATGTCTCCATAGTCCGGAATGTTGGATGTTTTTATCAGGACAACATCATCCATATAAACATCGACATCTCCGCCGCCAAAACTAAAGACAAGCTGAGCTTCTGAATCAGAAATATTTTCTGGCATTGTAAATTCAAATGTTTTCTCTTCCATATTGGAAGTGAGCTCAATTGTGCCAATTCCAGAGTAGTTAACCGTGCCGCCAACATTCAAAAGGCTGACTTGAATCGGTCTTTGTTCTGCTGCTTTTGCTTTAAAGGAAAGCTTATAATCATTTCCCGCAACCAGGTTAATCCCTTTTTGGTCAAGCTGGACTGCTTCAGGATGGCTGTCCCCCTCTTCAATTGCCACATGAAGTTCTCGTGTGTTTTCAGAAACAGAGGCCTTTGCAGCTGCTTCTTCAACTGAGAAATTCCAGAATATCATCCGGTCCATGCCACCCTGGTCGAATGTTCCATTATAAACATGGTTGCCATTTGGCAACGGCTGTTTTACACCATTTTGATCTACTGGTGTGCCTGTAATATCTTCAACTTTTACATTGCCGATCCAAACCGGATTCGTCCCATTGCCGCCAAGATTGAACTCAAGCCTTGATGCAATATCAGTCTCATTCAGCATATCAAATGTAAATTCATAGCGTTGCAGCTCGGCAGAAAGCTGGAAGGATTCCTCATTCGAATACTTCACCCAGCCTCGTTTCTCGCCAGCCCCTACTTTTACCATGACCTTTCTTCCCGCAGTCGATTTGGCATCAAAGCTGACCTTATACTTCCCGCCATTGCCAAGCGAGATGTTCTGGATCATTTGCAGGGAATAAAGCTGTGAACCTGGATTCGTGATATTCATTTTAGCAAAATTCTTGCTATCGATTTCCTCTAGTTCTAATCTGCCGTCTCCTCCGAACTCTGGTAACTTCACAAAGTTCCAATATAGCGGATCCAGTTCCACCCCAGGCTGATCCACTACTGTTACTGGCTTTTGATAGTTTTGGTCATAAACCAAATTGCCATCCTCTAAAGGCTGCTTAGCATCTGCTGGCAATTCCACAGGTCCGGACACCGGTTCCACAGGTTCGCGGTAATCCCGTTTCTTCAAGTCGTACACCCTTACATAGTCGACTTCCATCTGGCTTGGGAATTTCGTCGTCTCGTCAACTTCACCGTCAAACCAGCCTCCAACTGCAAGGTTCATAACCAAATAGAATTCCTGATCAAAAGGTGCAGGATAGGAATAGTTTGCTGCGTTATCCTTTCCTTTTGAATACCATTTATTTTGAGTTTGATAGAGTTGACCATCAACATACCAGCGTAGCTCTCCAGGCTCCCATTCGAGAGCATATGTATGCCACTTGTCAATGCCTCTGTTTTCAGGAAGTTCGAATTCCTTACCTGTATACTTGTTATTTGGCCAGCCTTCGCCATAATGGATTGTTCCTGCCACTGTATTCGGCCGGCTTCCCCACGCCTCCATGATATCGATTTCACCGGAGGCTGCCCAGGAACCATATTTATCTTCTTCAGGAAGCATCCAGATCGCAGGCCAAAGTCCTTTGCCTGTTGGCAGCTTCGCCTTGATTTCGTATCTGCCGTATGTCTTGCTGAAGAGACCTTTTGTTTTGAGTTTGGCAGAAGTATAATCGTATGTTCCAAACTGGTCTGTAACCTGTTCTTTTTTCGCTTTTATGACAAGCTTGCCATCATCAATAAAAGCGTTTTCATCAGAATCCGTATAATACTCTTTCTCGTTGTTGCCCCAACCTGAAGTAACCCCGTTGCCATCCTCATCTACGATCCAGTTCCCGATATCATAAGTCCATTTGCTGCGGTCGATTTCCGGACCGCTGAACTCATCTGACCAGACAAGTGACCACTCAGATTTGTTCTGTTTGTTTTTCAACTCTTCATTTCCTGGTTTATCTTTTGGCGCCCCGAAACTGGCTGCTGGCAAAATCATCATGGCACTCAACAAAAGAGCCAAGGTCTTCTTCATACCAATTCCTCCTTCATTATTTTACAAGCATTAAAGACTTCTAAAATAAATCCACCTCCTTTTCATGTTGATCATTAGCGTAAATCACATTTTGTCATGACAAGGAGGCGGCAGAGCTTAACTTTCTATTATGAATGTTGTAATTGAATGACCAGGCAGCTCGGCTTTGGCAATCTTGCCTCCGACCGATAGTGAGAATGACTCTGTTGTGTCTGCATCATTCATGACAACCGCAACAATCGAGCCATCTTCATTTTTAAATGAAACTGCTTTTAAAGATTCATGATTTAATTCATGCCCGATTCTAACTGCGTTCGGCTTAATGTATTTGCTGAAGTGTCCAATATAATAAAAGGAGCTGTTATAGTGAACCTCACCAGTTTTCGTGTCGACGATCACAGGAGCATCGCAGTAGTTGCCTACATGGTTCGGCCCGCCCTGTTCGTTAAGGACGATATTCCAGTCAATCCAGCCTTCAAGCCAGTTGTTGATGTCGCCCATGATGTTCCTGGCGTAACGTTCTCCAGTATGCCATGCGCCCAGCTGGACTCCGCCTTCAATGCATCCTTCGGTAAAAATCAGGTGCTTGTCAGGGAAGTCTTCGTGAATCTTGCTCAAATTCTCGAATTCTTCTGATACATACCAGTGGAGACCTGTACCCCAAATATATTTTGCAGCCTCAGAATCTGATAGAATCGTTTTTGCCCGTTCATAGGCGATATCCCGGTTGTGGTCCCAGATGATGATTTTCTTGTCCTCATGGCCTTCCTTTTCCATGACAGGACCTAAATGATTTTTGACAAAATCACGCTCTTCTTCTGCTGTATATCTGCAAGAATCCCAAACCTGCGTGGCTTCAGGCTCATTTTGGACGGTGATCCCCCAGATCGGCACACCCTCTGTTTCCATTGCCTTGATATATTTGGTGTAATACAAAGCCCATGTATCATTGAACTCAGCCTTTAGCTTCCCGCCGTTATTCATTTCATTATTGGTCTTCATCCAGGCTGGAGGGCTCCATGGAGAAGAAAGGATCGTCAATCCTTCCCCTCTGGCCTTCACAGCATCCTTTATGAGCGGCAATACATATTTGTTTTCACGCTCGATTGAAAAGGTTTTAAGCTCCGTGTCATTCTCTTCAACATAGGTGTAATTTTCGAGGGCAAAATCACAGCTATGGATATGGGTCCTGCCCAGGCTGTAACCAAGACCTGTCTCCTGGTTAAAATAGCTGTCGATTATTTTTGCGCGTTCTTCCCCGGGAATTTGCGAAAGTGTGTAAGCAGCTGCCTCTGTAAAAGCTCCGCCGAATCCCATGAAGCTTTGGTATTTCTTTTCTGGGTCAAGCTTCATCACAAAATCGCGGCCAGGCTCATCTGTAAAAGAAATTTTGCCCTTGTCAGCAAAGCGGTCGCCTGTGTTTTTTGAAGTTTGGATCATTTTCATTTCCATCTGTCAGCACCTCAGTCCTATTAATCTAGGTAAACATCCATCCTTGATACTTTTCCGTCCCTAACAGCTTGTGCATAGGCATCCTGCAGCTTATCGCCATTAACCTCAACCTCTTCGCCATTCATTTGGAGTACATACTTAACAGTCTTGGCACCTTCATCACCGAAAGTATTTCTCCTTGATGGATTGTGATAGGTTACCTGAATTTTGCCCAGCAATGTAAATTGCACCTTGCCCTCTGAATCGAAAAGCCATGAAGGAAGAATCGGCTCAAGCTGCAGCGTCAGCCCTTTTTCGTTTACGTCAAAAAGGTTTTTCCCCATCATCATCAACTGCCAGATGCTTAAAAATTCTGCCGTCGTTCCACTTAGCCTTGCGACAAAGCCTTGTCCATGGAGACTGGAATCAGGATTAACACTGCTCGCAATAAATGATGAATTTTCAAGGACGCTCCTTCCGTACACTTCTGCATCCATGAACGGCGGCATTGCATAGATGATATCTTCATAGAACTCTTCATACAATCTGGACTTCAGGACACTGAGCAGATATTTGAATTCCATATGCATGAAGATGGATTCCCGCTCAAGCCAGCCTGGAGTGAATGCCCTCGCACGGCCGATATCAAATGTTTGGTCTTCAAGAGATCCAGAAGTTTTGTACATTTTCAGCTTACTGTCGTAAATTTCCGAGTTCCTTACATGCTGATATGTCGACCTAGCTGTTTGCAGGTCGGCAGTCTTCAAAGCCCTTGCAGGACCTTCAAGGAAATGCGGAAGAACAGACACTTCAAAGCTATTGACCTTGACCAACGGCAAGCCCTTTTTATTCAGTTTTTCATTTCCGTTCTCATCGACGATCTTTTCCCAGTTCACTGCTTCGAAGGAGAAATAAGTTGGAAGCAACCCATTGCCAAGCTCCGTTGCCTTGTCAATTCCCGCTTTTGTTTTATGAAGCATTTTCTTTACATAAGCAGTAAGCTTTTGCAACTCGATATTCTTTTCCGTACCTTCAAAGCCGTTTTTCACTAACTCGCGGTATTTTTCACGGGCAGCCGCTGTTTGATTCCAGTAGCTGTAATTATCCAGTTCGCCATTTTCAAATTGGTTCAGGAACTCTACAACTGAATCAGCCAGAACGGCTATTTCTGCAGGCAGGGCAATCTCCAGTTCTGCAGCCTCTCCAGAAGATATGAGAAATTCAAGCAGGCGTTTCAGCTCTAATGTCTCACTCATGGCTGAACCGAATATTCCTGGCAGGCCATTCATGGAATCATTCCAGCCTGGCTTATTCGCTTCCATTTCCACCCCCATCCCAAAAGGATCCAATGTAGAAAATTTCAGCAATGCCAATGAGAACAGTTTGCTGTAAAGATTGGAAGTAAAGAATTCACCATCAGGTCTCATCACCCAATTTGACCCTTGCTGATGCCCAAATTCTGTGATGGCTTCGTATTGACGGACTTTGCCATTAGCGAGGACATATTTTTCAGAACGCGGATTCACAAACACTGGACTGTGGAAGTATTTGTAGCCATAATCATCGAACAATAGCTGAGCTTTATTTTCCGGATAAACCTTCAAATAGTTTTCAACCAGATCGAGATTGTATGTCCAGTGATCCATCCAGTACCCTTCTCCAAACTCTGCTTCAATGTTCTGGCTGCTCTTTGAAAGGACTTTTTCCAGGAAATTTGGAAGTGATGAGTTTAGCTGAATGTCGCTGTCTGAAATCGTTTGGAGTAAATATCCTGGTGTATAGGTTCCGATCAGCTTCTTTTTAATGAATTCAGCATCCTTCTGCAGAGGAACCAGTTCATCCAGCCAGCCCCAATCTGATTGATCTTTTAGTTCAAAGCTTGCTCCTTTTACGACGAGCGGATTATAGCCATCCGCCTGAATCAGGCTCATGAACAGCTTGATATTGTAGTCTCCCGTCTCAGGATGGAAAAACACATCATTCCTGCGGTTCTGGTTCACATCACGGAAGTTGCCGTTCCCCTGCGAGAAGTACTCAGGCGCAAGCGAGAAAAAGTTGTAATCCCGTTCCAAGTCGCCGTGCTTGCGGGAAAACACATAATAAGTAAAGGCTGAATCATCAGTCTCCAGTTCAATTGGAAAGCCGCCGCGCAGTACATTATCAAGATAGCTTTGGTTTACATAGGCATCAAATAGCGGGGACGCTGTCTTTGTCTCGACATCCTTCGTAATCTCCGTAACAAGGTTCTGCGCTTCTTCGTATTTTCTATCCATATATCCGGCAGTTCTTATGTCAGCTGCTTTTTCGTTAATGATTTCAATGTCCTTCACATGACCGACAAGTGTGTGGAATGTGACTTGTTCTCCTTTTCCAAGCACCCTTCTAAGACCGGAGAATCCACAAGGCACTTTGTTGGAGGTAACCGGCTGAGCTTTCGATAACTCATGAAGTGATTTGCTTTCAAACTCATCCGGGAAAGAGAATGAACTGTTCGACCCAAAGACAAGCTCCGCATCAACGACTGGAGTGATCAATTGCCCATGGTCATCGAAGCTCAAGTAAAAATGACCTTTCGAAATTTCTTCAACTTCCGCAGAGTCATTCGTAGAAGAACGGACTCTGTAATACGGAATTCCATTTTCAAGATTGAAAACATCCATCCAGCTTTTAAGCGTATTTCCAACCGCTTTGTATGCTGCATCATCGATTCCGTATGGGATGATAGCTGGAAGACCATCAAGCACTTCCAGTTCGAATGATCGTTCAGATAGATTTTCTATTTCAACCTTCCTTACCAATGAGCCGAAGTTCTCATTCGGCAATGTGAAATATGTGATTAGTGATTTCACTCCATATTGGTGGTTGATTTCTTCAATTTTCAGTTCGTTTTCTTTTATATACATGTTTCTCGTACGATCTTTTTTGCGTCCATATGACGAGAATGGTTCAAAAACGATTTTTCCATCCAATTTGATAAAAGTGCGGAAACCATTCATTGATACTCGCTGGTAGGCCTGGTTTGCCGGGAAAAACTCTGTGATCGCATGGTTTTTATCCTGGACACCAAAGCTGACCATCGCCTGGCCGCGGTTTACGTAAAAAGCCCACATCGGTATACCGTACAACCCGGCCAATCCCGGCAGGAAGCTCGAAAAGGTCTTTGCCTGATCGAAGTTTTCAATTACAAAATATTGTTTTTCATCAAATCGATATTTCCCCATTATTTCTCACTCCAGAGATGTTGGATTTAGATTGAGCGGTTCCTGATAATTTCGGCATAGCGGTAACCGCTATCCTTAAGGATTCTCTCCTGTGTTTCGAAATCAACATACGTGATTCCAAAGCGTTTGTCGTAGCCAAATGCCCATTCAAAATTATCGAGCAAAGACCATAGATAATACCCGGCGACGTTCATGCCCTCCTCATTGAGCTTGGCAACGGCACGAATATGTTTTTCCACATAGTCCTGTCTCTCGGTATCATGGACACGATGGTCATCTGAAACAAAATCATCGAACGCCGAGCCATTTTCGGTTATATAGATTGGCAGATTCGTATATTCCTTGCGCAGGCGATGAATCAGTTCTTTAAATTCAGCCGGCGATATATCCCATCCCATTCCGGTCTTTGGATAATCTGAATAGGCACTCTTGAACAGGAAGTCCGATGCTGCATTGAATTCAACAAGACTGCGATTATAGTAGTTGATTCCAAAGAAATCACATTCCACGGAAATTTTCTCCAAGTCGCCTTCCTGGATGAAGTCGAAGGAATGGACATATTTTGAAAAAAGATTCATCATATCCGCAGGGTAAGATCCTTTTAGCACAGGATCCAGGAACCACCTATTCGTGTAGCCATCCGCATTATTGGCAGCCAGCTGGTCATTGGCAGAATTGCTTGCCGGGTACATCGGTGACAGGTTCAGCGTAATCCCGATCGGAGTTTCCGAAGCAAATTTCCCTTTCAGCAAGGAAACAGCTTCACCATGGGACAGAAGCATATGATGGACAGCCTTTACCGCCTCTTCCATATTGGTATGTCCCGGTGCATGGACGCCCTGATGGTAGCCGAGGAAACCTGCGCACCATGGTTCATTATGGGTAATCCACATTTCCACATGTGCATCAAGTTCCTCAAAGCATTTTTCAGCATACTCCAAGAACCAATTGACGGATTCCCTGTTTGTCCAGCCGCCCTTTTCATGGGCCCATATTGGCAAATCCCAGTGGTAAAGAGTGACTGCAGGCTTAATGCCATTTTGATTCAAGAGTGTTATAAGCTTTTTATAAAAGTTCATTCCCGCTTCGTTATACTTGCCCTGCTCCGGGAAAATCCTTGGCCAGGCAATCGAGAAGCGATAAGAATCCACACCAAGCGTTTTTAAAATCTCAATATCCTTTTCATATAAGTGGTAGTGGTCACAGGCGATATCCCCGTTATCCATATTGAAGACCTTACCGGGAGTCCGGGAAAACGTATCCCATATAGACAGGGTTCTTCCATCTTCCTGATAGGCCCCTTCAATTTGATAGGATGATGTTGCTGTACCAAAAATAAAATCCTTTGAAAACTTGTTCATCTTCTGTTCACCTCTACTGAGTTTATTTTTTGTATACTTTGATGTAATCAATTGCCATCTGCTGAGGAAAATGAGTTGTTTCATCAGGATAACCAGGCCATTTTCCTCCAACAGCAAGGTTCAGCTGCAGGTAGAAATCGCGGTCAAACGGTGCAAATCCAGCTTGCGGTTCCTCTGAATCTGGAGTCTTGCTGAACCAGTCAGTCTGCCTTGCATACAGAACATCGTCCACATACCATCTGAATTCACCTGGCTCCCAATCTAGGGTAAAGACATGGAAATCTTCCGAGAACTTCTTGCCATCAGGAAGCGTATAGTTTTCTCCTGTATATGTGTGAGGCATTCCGTAATGCAGCGTTCCATAAACCGTGCCAGGCTGGTGGCCAATCAACTCCATGATGTCAATTTCCCCGCAGGCCGGCCATCCTGTGTATAATTCCATATCTTCTGGCATCATCCAGATTGCCGGCCAGATTCCCTGGCCTTCAGGCAGCTTCGCCCGGATCGAAAAACGACCGTATGTCCAGGCTGCCTTACCTCTGGTCGTCAATTTTGCAGATGTATAATCCATCACGTTATACTTCTCATTCCTGGCTTCGATAATCAGGTGGCCATTTTCAATCCGTGCATTTTCTTTCCGTCTTGTATAGAACTGGGATTCTTCATTGCCAAACCCCGTTCCCGCCTCAACGAAATTCCACTTACTTTCATCTATATCAGGAAGATCAAAGTTCTCCTCCCACACCAGGCTCCACACTGTTTCAGTTTTTGAAAGCGCCATCATTTCTTTGTTTGCCTTCCCCTGATCTTTTTGCTCCACCTAAACTTCCCCTTTCAGAAAAACTGATTGCTTCGAACAAAATATCTCTCAATTCCTATTCTACCTTTGCCAGCAAAGCATCTTGAGATAGAGAATTTTGTTTAGGGTGTCAATATTTTAGAAGAACGGAATTCCAGGTGAAAACACTTCCAAAAAGTGCAAATTTTATTGGGATAAGAGCGTTGATTTAGATGCAGGTATAAGAACATAGCGCTGCTTCAGACAAAGTGAAGGCGCACCGGAGAGATTTTGTCCGAACCTGGAGCTAGTTCGGACAAAACGAAGACGTGCCGCCAATCTTTTTGTCCGAACCCTGGGTTACTTCGGTCAATATAAAGCCGCACAGGTCACACTTTGTCCGAACTTGGGGGCACTTCGGACAATACGAAGCCACACAGGCCACACTTTGTCCGAACTTGGAGGCACTTCAGACAATACGAAGCCGCACAGGCCACACTTTGTCCGAACTTGGAGGCACTTCGGACAATACGAAGCCACACAGGCCACACTTTGTCCGAACTTGGAGGCATTTCGGACAATACGAAGCCACACAGGCCACACTTTGTCCGAACTTGGCGTCACTTCGGACAAAACCAAGCCCTACCGCCGAGCTTTTGTCCGAACTTGGCGTCACTTCAGACAATACGAAGCCGCACAGGCCACACTTTGTCCGAACTTGGAGGCACTTCGGACAATACGAAGCCGCACAGGCCACACTTTGTCCGAACTTGGAGGCACTTCGGACAATACGAAGCCCCACAGGCCACACTTTGTCCGAACTTGGAGGCACTTCAGACAAAACAAAGTCACACGGGCAAGCTTTTGTCCAAACTTGGGCAAAAAAGAAAAAGAGAGCCTATTCAGCTCTCTTCATCCATTCATTTCCCGATATTCTTTTGGCGAGATTCCTTCTGCTTCGCGGAACACTCGTGCAAACTGTTTGGGATTTTTGTAGCCAACCATCTCGCTGATTTCAAGAATTTTAAAGTCCGTTTCTTTCAGCAGCTTTTTTGCATTTTCTACCCTGACCATTTTTAAATAATCAACGAAGTTTTGACCAATATACTCCTTGAACATGTGGCTGAAATAGGAGTAATTCAAAGATATATAATTTGCGACTACGGCGAGATTCAAGTCCTTGTGGTAATTTTCCCTGATATAGGCGATTGCCCGGTCCATATACTTTTGCTCTGAATACACTGATCTCATTTGTTTATTGTATTCGTGGATCCTCATCAGCAAGCCTTCGAGGGCATGGAAGTATTCATGGAAATTATCAAAGTTATAAATGTCATCAATTTTGTTCAATAGCTCAAACGTCACAAGGGATTCATCCCCCAGCCGCTTAAAAAACCCTTTGAAAATGGTCTCATTGATTGCCTGATTCAAGTCTTCCAGATAGCTGATGCTGCTGTGCGAGATGACATCGAAGTCCATCACCTGTCTCAGGTTGGTTTTTATTTCATTTTCCCTTTCTGTTCCTAGCATATTGGAGATTTTATTGATCAATTCCACCGGAACTGAAGAACCATCCGGCTTTTCTTTGACACTTTCATAATAAATAACCTGTCTGCGCGGATAGAGGAAATGGTACTTCAAGGCAGTGGCTGCCTGTTCATACGTTTTTTTCAATTCCCGTATGTCCTGTTCCTTCTCACTGATGCCAATGGTGAAGACCAAATGCCTGTCCCTGCCAAGCTGCTCTTTCAACAGGGAAAATAGCTCGAGATCTGCTGAAATAATGGTCACCCTGCCATCATTATCGAGAAATGGAATGCAATCATTGGGTGAACAAAGCAGCTGATTGATCTTTTCAAGCAAATGATTCTTTTCAATCTCAGCCTCCGCATCGATGATCCCTACATAAAAGCCATCCGGATAGGCTTCGATTTTCATTTTCTTATAAAGATCCTCTACAACATCCATTTGCAGATTAGGACTGAGCAAAATATAATTCAGCTGACTGGCACGATATTCATCCATGTGCTGATAGGTCATTTTCTGGCTTTTTTCCAGTTCTTCAGTGATCAATTTAAGAGTTTTGAAAAGCTCTGAACGATTGACCGGCTTCAGAAGATAATCTCTCACCTTATACTTGATCGCTTCCTTGGCATAAGTGAAATCATCATAGCCACTTAGGATCACAATGGCTGTTTTGATTTCTCTTTGCTGGATTTCCTTGATCAGCTGGATACCATCCATCCTCGGCATTTTAATATCAGTGATCACGATATCTGGTTCATTTTCAGCTATTAGTTCAAGGGCTTCCTGTCCATCACTGGCAATAAAAGTAGTAAACTCTGGATGCTCTCTCTTAATCATTGCCTGTATGCCCAATCGGATATTTTTCTCATCATCAGCTATAAGGACTTTATACACTTTGGCTGCCCCCTTTCATAATTTTGCAAGGCATTTTTAATGTCACCATCGTGAATTCGCCTTTGACACTTGTAACAAACACTCCATACTCTGTTCCATAGTAAAGCTTGATCCTCTCATTCACATTGTGGATCCCAATGCCATTGCCGCCTTTGGAACCATGATTTTGATGTTCCTCACCAGTTTGGAGGGATCTGTTGAGGGCCTCGCACTGCTCTTGCGTCATCCCAACGCCATTATCCTCGATCTCAATAGTGACATAGTCATCAGAATACCTCGCGCTCACCTGCAGGATGCCTCTGTCTTTCTGGTTGTTCGGAATAATTCCATGTTTAATCGCATTTTCGATAATCGGCTGCAGTGACATTTTCAGGACTTCCTGGTCCCGCAATTCGTTTGGGACATCAATCGTTAAAGTCAGCTGCCCATCCAGACGCAGATTCATGATATCTACATAGTTTTTTATATAATTGAGTTCTTCTTCCAGGATCACAAAGTCATTTTTCCATTTAAGATTATAACGCATCATTTCCCCAAGCGAGGTTACTGCATCAGAAATAGCGTACTCCCCTTCTATTTCTGCCATCATTTTGATGTTTTCCAATGTGTTATACAGAAAGTGGGAATCAATCTGGGTCTTCAGTGCCTTTAATTCGGTTTCCTTTGCGGCTGCCTGCTTATTGACAGCTTCAGCAATCAGTCCGTTCATTTTACCAAGCAGGCTTTTAAAATGAAATGCCAGTTCTGAAATCTCATCCTGACCGTCAACCTCTACATCCACGGAAAAATCCCCGTGCCCGACTCGCTCCATTGAATCCTTCAGTTTGTACATTTTTTTCAAGAGCAATAAGACCAATACATAGGTGACAAAAGAAAGAATAATAACTAAAAAGATAATTCCGCTAAAAATAACATTCCTTGTCTTGGCAGTTTCAGCATAAAGGCTCTCAAGTGAAATGACATTCAGCAGATAGGCATCCAAATCTTCGATGTAGGCTGTAATGACTAGATATGGAGTTTCATTGTTTTCAAACTGAAAACTGCCAGTGCCTTCGTGTTTTGATTTATTGAATTTCAGTTTGAGCTCTTCTGTGTCAATTCCCTCATCTTCAAAAAAGGTATGATGGAAGTTCCTGATCATGTTGTTGTCTTTGTCGATCACGACATACACTGAATCAGGATCCTGAACAGATCCGAACATCTTAGGAAAAAAGTTTTTCAGGAACATATTGATTTCGATGATCCCTAAATGTTCGTCCTTTGGATAATCCAGTTCCCGCAACAAAGAAATTTTCGCCGTGTTTTGTGATGGCAGCCGTTCCAGAACATCCTCTGTCTGCTGGTCAAACCACCATACCTCCATGCCATTCCTGTTGATGACTTCATCTCTCCATGGCTTTTGCATGATCCGTTCTTCCTTGAAGAGAATCGGCCACATCTCGGTTACATATGGATTGGTCGTATAAAGGCGGATATTTTCTATGGCAGGGTTATTTGCCTGCAGCCTGGTGACATTCGAAAGCTCGTTCATCCTGAAATCTATTAACTGGTCGACGTTCGCTTCATTTCGGCTTTTAACGAAATCAATGAATTCCATATCTGAAACGACCATCTGGGCCGTCCTTCTCATGGATTCTATATTGTTTTTAATGTGGATTTTTTCAATTTCCAAAGCATTTTCACTCTTGATGCTGATTTCGGTTATCGCCCTGTCATATACGTTACTGGAATAGATGGAGATAAAAATGATAATCGGAATAATGATAATGATGATATATAAGGCAATTAGCTTTTGTTGCAGGGAAAGGCGGTCAAACCAGGTCGCTGCCTCTTTAATTTTTTTATGAAAGTCCACTTTAATCACACCCAACATTTATCCACATTCAAATGATACATCTTAAGTATTAAAAGTAGCGTGAAAAAGTGTTTCAATATTTTGAAGTCTAACAGGATTCACGCACGCCCAACGTAAAAGCAGGAATAGACTGTCCCTTCAAGAAAATTAATTCTAAAAGGAACAGTCTTTCCGAATGTTACTTAATTTGCTGCATCAAGTTTTTTCTTATTGTTTTCATATACTTCCTGCTGATACTTTTCCACTTTTTCATAGCCGAAAGAATCACGTTTCTTCAGGAAGTCGTTGTAGAGTTTATCGAACTCTTTATCGGATTTAGCAAGCAGAAGCTTAGGAAGTGTTTTACCCCATTCTTGTGCGATCTTGCTTGCTGCGACACCTTCTGTGGAAGTTCCAGTTGGGCTGATGCCATCAAACTCTGCATAGCTGACTGTTTTTCCTTTTGTCCAGTCTTCCATTTGCTTGAATGGTTCAGAAGCTGGCGGTGCCCATGCGAGGCTCATGTTTGTATCCATAAGCATCCAGTACTTGAATGAAGCACCATACTGCTGGTCAAAAGCTGCGCGGTCCTTATTCAGCAGATCCAATACTTCCGGTTTGAATTCAGGCTTACCGTTTGCCATATCATATGTTTCGCCCTCTTTACCCATATAAAGGTCCATTTGTCCTTCTTCGCTGATCAGGTAAGTCAGGAATTGAATTGCTCTTTCTTTATCTTTTACATCTTTGGAAATCAGAGTCACTGTCCATCCTGAGATGCTGTCACCAGCCAAAGCAGGTGCGTCTCCATTTGAGTTAGCAGGTCCGTCTACTGCAATATATACGGAGTTAGGATCTTTAGCATACAATGCGTGTTGTTGTGCTGCAAGGTCACTTCGCTGATAAAGCATTGCGAAGTATCTGCCTTGTGAGATCTTTTCTTCCATTTGCGGACGCTTATCAATGAAGATGTCCTTAGCAAGAAGCCCTTTGTCATTTGCTTCTCTAAAAGTTTTTAACCATGCAAGATACTCTGGATCCTGGCTGCGGTCATAAACCTTTCCGTCTTTTTCCATCGGGATGTTAAGGAAGTTTTGCAAATAGCCTTCAAGGGAAGTGTTTCCTACATCCGTAAATTCATTTAAGCCGAAAGGAATCAGCGGTGCGCCGTTCACTTCAGGGAATTTTTCTTTGGCAGCTTCAAGCGCCTTCAAGAATCCTTCAGGCGTGCTCATATCAGGGCTGCCGATTGCTTCATACATATCTTTTCTTACAAGAAATGTCTGGTTTGATGGCTTAAGGTCTTTATATTTGTCAAAATCTTTTGGTGATGAAGAAGCATTTGGATAACCGTAAGTATTGCCATCTTCCTGCTTATACCATTCAATCTTTGCTCCATCTGCTACCTTAAAGAAATACGGATCATACTGGTCAGCAAGTTCATTCAATGGAAGGACAAGCTCGCCTTCGATCATCTTCTTGACAGCATCTTCCCACCAGCCGATCGTGATGAAATCAGGAAGCTTGCCTGATGCAATCATCGTGTTCATTTTCTCAGCTTCGTTGCCTGCTGGTGAAATGAAGTTGACAGAAACACCAGTTTTATCTGTTACATACTTTGAAACAACATCGTCGCCCCATTTATGTGCGAACCAGGAAAAGTTCACATACCAATCAAAAGTAATCGGTTCCTTGTTGGACTGCCATCCAGGTGCATTGACTGTTGCTTTTGGTTTGTCTGTGTCCTTTTCATCGGAAGCGTTTTCATTTGCCTTGTTGGAACAACCTGAAAACAATGCCAAAACCAAAGATAGAACAAGCATTAGTGAAAAGCCTTTGGAAAGAAATTTTCTCCTCATTTTTTGACCCTCTCTCTTGTTTGTTTTTTTTGGGCCACATTATTCAATGTACACTGCTTTGAAAAAGCGGGAAAGGCTTTTTTCAAAAAACCAGCCTTTCCCAAGATCATAAGGGGTATCTTTCATGAAAAAGCAGTACTCAATTAATAATGAAGCCGGGTATTATTTAAATTTCTTCTAAGAAGAAAAATTTAAATCATTGTTAATAGAATCAACCTTTTACTGATCCAATCAGCATTCCTTTTACAAAGTATTTCTGCAGGAATGGATAGACCAGCATGATCGGAAGCGTCGTTACAACCATTGTTGCCAGTTTGATTGACTGAGAGGTTACTGTCTTCGTTGCAATCGAGCCCGCTGCATTCGTCATCATCTGATTTGAACTTGACTCAGCAACAACCTTGTATAAATAAGTCTGGATTGGCTGCAGGTCAGGGTTATTCACAAAGATGACTCCGGCAAAATAGTCATTCCACTGGTAGACACCCTGGAACAGTGCGATGGTAGCGATAACAGGCATTGACAGCGGGATGATTACTTTGATAAAAATCATAAAGTCATTTGCCCCATCTATTTTTGCTGCTTCCTCAAGAGAAGTTGGCAATTCCCTGAAGAAGGAAACAAAGATGATCAGATGGAAGAAGTTGAACATTGTCGGAATGATATACACTAGGAAGTTATCAAACAACCCAAGGTCCCTGATCAACAGGAAGTAGGGAATCAATCCGCCGCTGAAAAACATCGTGATGACACCGACCAGCATGTAGAAGTTCCTGCCGTAAAGGTCTCGTCTCGAAATGGCATAAGCAACCATCGCTGTAAAAAATACATGGGTGATTGTGCCGATAACCGTTTTGGCAATGGTCACACCAAATGATGTAACAATGCCAGGTGTTTCAAAAACAGCCTTATAGTTTGCAAAAGTGAACTCACGCGGCCACCAGTAGATACCGCCTCGCATGGCATCGACACCATCATTCAGTGAGTTGACGAGAACATACCAGATTGGGTAGACCGTGATGCCGCAGATAAAGAGCATAATGAGAATGTTAACGTTGTCGAAGATATATTCGCTTGTTGTTCGCCGGTTCCGTTTAAAAAGCTTAAACACAACCTCACCCCCTTAGAATAAAGATGTTCCATTCAGTTTCTTCGTAATCTTGTTCGCAGACAGGAGCAGGATGAAGGCGATGATCGCTTTCAATAAACCAACTGCTGTTGCGTATGAGTAGCGGGCATTTTGCAGACCCATCTGATAGACGTAAATATCAATAACGTTACTGGCGCTCTCATTCAATGAGTTTCGCAAAATCAAGATCTGATCGAAGTTTGAATTCAGGACACCGCTTACAGCAAGAATGAACAAGATTGTGATGGTTGGGCGAATTGACGGCAATGTGACATGCCACATTTTTTGGAACCGGTTTGCTCCATCAATTGTGGATGATTCGTATAGTTCCGGAGATACACCAGCAATAGCTGCCAGATAGATGATTGCTGACCATCCAAGTTCTTTCCAAATATCCGAGAGAATGACAATCGCCCAGAAGTTATCCGGCTCAGCCAGGAAATTCGTCCGTTCACTGATCAACCCTAAACCTAGCAAAATATCATTGATGACACCGATATCCGCCAGCCATGTAGTCAAGATGCCTCCAAGTACAACCCATGAAATAAAATGCGGCAAGTAAGAAATTGTCTGAACCGCTTTCTTTAGCTTCATAGATGTTAGTTCATTAAGCAAAAGAGCAAAAATGATTGGGAGCGGGAAACCGATAATCAATTTAATCAAGCTGATTCCCAGGGTATTTTTGAGGACAATCCAGAAATTCTCATCCTGCAGGAATTCCTTAAACTGCATCAATCCAACCCATGGTGCCTCCGAAATCGTCTTGATGATGCTATATTCCTTGAACGCGATGATCAGCCCATACATTGGGATATAGTTAAAGATGAACATCCATACTACACCCAGAAGCGCCATCGTCTGCAAATACTTTTGTGAAATGATTGTCTTTTTGATTTTTTGGTATTTTTCTTTTTTTGTTGCCTTTTCGATAATGGTGTCAGTAACTTGTTGTTCGACTGGCTGTTCTATCTTGACTTCCATTTCTTCACCACCTTGGCTGCTTTGTCTTTCTTGTATCTTCATCATAAAAAAAAGGGCTTACATTTATAAGCCATCGAATTTTGCTTATGGTACCAATTTTTTAGTTTTGGAAAAATCGGCCAAAATATTGATACCATCACATTGTTATCGTTTTCATTTTTTCGGGAGGAGAAGATTTTAAGTTGTCCTTAATATAAAAAAACTGTGCACCAGACTAATGGTTCAGTCCGGTGCACAGTTTTCTCAGCTTTTTATCCAGTTTTTATCCTAATGCCACGTCGAGGATCATCATGATGGCGAATCCAAACATGAGGCTTAATGATGCCAAATCGCTGTTGCCGTTTTCCTGGGATCCAGGGATTACTTCTTCGGCTACCACGAAAATCATCGCTCCGGCTGCAAAGCTTAGCGCATACGGCAGAAGTGGCTGGATGAACATGACAGCGGCTGCTCCAATCATTGCGGCAACTGGTTCGACCATGCCTGAAAACTGGCCGTACATGAAGCTTTTCTTTCTTGACATTCCTACTTGCCGAAGTGGCATCGATACTGCGACACCTTCCGGGAAGTTCTGGATACCGATTCCTATTGCAAGCGCAATCGCGCCCATAAGCGAAGCCGAAGGAAAGCCTGCAGCTGCAGCTCCGAAAGCCACTCCGACCGCGAGACCTTCGGGGATGTTGTGCAAGGTAATGGCCAAGACCATCAAAGTACTTCGTCTTTTCTTTTCGGGATGGATTCCCTCAGCTTTTTCCATTGATAAATTAGGATGTAAATGGGGCATCAATTTATCTACGACCATTAAGAACAACCCGCCTAAAAGAAAACCAGTCGCAGCAGGCATCCAGCTCGGCAGGCTTCCTCCCTCACCCATTTCAATCGCAGGAGCAAGTAGTGACCAGAAACTTGCAGCAATCATAACTCCTGCCGCGAGACCCATCATACTATCCAAAAACTTTTGGTTTGGATTTTTCGTTGTAAATACTAAAGCAGCGCCCAAAGCAGTCATTCCCCAGGTAAACAAAGTCCCAATCAGCGCCTGGACAACCGGATGGAATCCCATGAAAAAATCAAGCATCTTTTTTCCTCCTAAGACTTGCTCTGTAATCAAATGTAACTCATTTTAATGTATTATATGGATAATGAAGTGGTGAATATATCTTGTTCTGCATAAATCAGACGGCGCTAAGTTTGTTTTATCAAGATTACTACATTCAATACGTAATTCCAATCCTATTTATTTTTTATCTGAAGGCACTGAGCCAGATGAATGGATTTTCACGAAAAAAAGGGATACGCTAATAAAATAGTTCATACATGGAAGGGAATTAAATCATGATTGCAAAAACAGAAGAAGATTTTAACGGATTAAAAGAAATTGGCAGGATTGTCGGCATGATTCGGGAGGAATTGGTGCAAAAGACAGTGCCCGGAATTACCACAAAGGAACTCGACGAGCTAGCAGGCGCCATGTTTGAAGAAAATGGAGCGATTTCTGCTCCGAAAGGCGAATACAATTTCCCAGGATACACCTGCATCAGTGTGAATGAAGAAGTAGCACACGGGATTCCAGGGAGCCGCGTCATTAAAGAAGGTGATATCGTTAATATCGATGTTTCCGGATCAAAAAATGGTTATTTTGCCGATACAGGAATCTCCTTTGTCGTTGGCCAAGGTGATCCGATTTTAACGAAGATATGCGAAACAGCTGTTGAGGCTTTTGAAGCAGGCTTGAAAAAGGCGAAACCCGGATCGAAGAAAAGCGGACTGGGCAAGGCGGTTATGGCGACTGCGCGGAAAAACGGACTTAATGTAATTAAAAACCTTACAGGACATGGAATCGGGCGGACCATCCATGAAGCTCCCGATCACATCTACAACTATAATGAGCCATGGGATGACGAGCTATTGAAAGAAGGAATGGTCATCGCTTTTGAGCCATTCATCTCCACTGGTGAGGAAGAAGTTTTCCAATACGAACATGATGAGTGGACTTATGTCACGGAAAACAGCTTTGTTGCACAATGTGAGCATACAATCATCCTCACTAAAAATGGACCTATCGTTATTACCAGATAAAATTCCACTTGAACCCCTTGCCGATGCAGGGGTTTTTGTATTTTTATCGGCTCTCTGCCATTTAATACTAAATTCCTATTTTTCGTGTTTCTAAAAAAATTCCCACAAAATGATTGACACATTATCTGTGACGCAGTAAAGTAATAAACAAGATTTACAACTCAATATTCGTTACTTCTTATCAAGAGAGGTTGAGGGACTGGCCCTATGACACCTCGGCAGCGGACTCCTATGGAGGACTGTGCCAAATCCAGCAAGCGTGAGCTTGACAGATAAGAAGAGGCCGACTTTTTAATTCATGTCCTCTTCTTTCTGAAGGGGACTTTTTATTTTCCAATAATCCCCATCTACAAATTAATATCGAGACTTTCTTATCAAGAGAGGCGGAGGGACTGGCCCTATGAAGCCTCGGCAGCGGACTCACATTGAGGACTGTGCCAAATCCAGCAAGCAATAGCTTGGGAGATAAGAAGAGATCTTGTCCTGCATTCGTTGCGGCATGCCTCTTCCTGTTTCCTGGAAGAGGTTTTTTTCTTTTTTAAGAAACTATAAACTTTTGTATTAAATTAGTGTCTAGCTACAGCGCCTAGCCCCTCGAGTCGCTTCGGTCCGCCCAATGAAGTCAAAGAACGACTTCACCGGTCGGCCCTCCAGCGCTTGTCGGGGCTGAACAAGGCGCTTGCGCTTTTCAATCTACAAAGGAGGAAGACTGTTGATTACATTTGAACAAGTGGAGAAAGTTTATGAAAGCCGCGGGAAAAAGGTACCGGCACTTAATGGAATTGATCTGGAAATCAAAGAAGGAGAGATATTTGGGGTCATTGGTTTTAGCGGAGCAGGAAAAAGTTCACTGATCCGCTGTGTGAATCTGTTGGAACGCCCGACATCCGGCCGGGTGATTGTCGATGGCTGCGACATGACTTCCCTTTCACTTAAAGAAGTCCGTGAGGTTAAAAGGAATATCGGGATGGTGTTCCAGCATTTCAATCTTTTGAACTCCAAGACCGTATTTGAAAATGTCGCAATGCCGCTTGTCCTCGGTAAGGTTCCGAAGGCGAAAATCAAAGAGCGGGTTTATCAGCTCCTCGACTTTGTAGGTCTCGCTGATAAGGCGGACAATTATCCGGACCAGCTTTCAGGCGGACAAAAACAGCGAATCGGCATTGCCCGTGCGCTGGCAACCCAGCCAAAGATCCTGCTTTGTGATGAAGCAACTTCGGCCCTGGATCCGCAGACTACAAGTTCGATTCTTCAGCTTTTGAAAAAAATCAACAAGGAGTACAACATCACGATATTAATCATTACCCACGAAATGTCTGTCATCAGGGAAATCTGTGACCGGGTGGCGGTCATCGAGGAAGGTAAAATCATTGAGGAAGGCTCAGTATTTGAAGTTTTTTCAGCTCCCAAAACAGTAACAGCCAGAAATTTTGTCAGCACCATCATGAATGACAATATTCCAGATTCCGTCCGCAGAATCATCAAAGGACATTCGGGGCTTCAAAAGGTATTTAGGATCAACTTCGTCGGTGAGTCAGCAGGCGAGCCGCTGCTGTCACAGCTGTCAAAGAATTTTGATATCCATGTCAATGTTCTGTTTGGAAATATCACCGAGCTTCAGGGAATTCCATTCGGCAACCTGATTGTCGAGTTCCAGGGAAGTGATAAAGAAATTTTAAGGGCTCTTAATTTTATCAATCAGCAAAAAGTCAACATAAAGGAAGTGACCGCACATGCTAGTTAATTCAGAACAAATCATCCAGGCATTAATTGAAACACTGCAAATGGTCGCGTTCTCCCTGCTGTTTTCGGCAGTCCTTGGAGTTCCCCTTGGAATTGCGCTTGTCGTGACGAGAAAAGGCCATTTGCTAGAAAATGCACCTGTCTTCAATGTACTTAACAGTGTCATCAACGTATTCCGATCAGTGCCATTCATCATCCTGCTGGTCGCAATCATTCCGCTGACCCGGCTGATTGTCGGCACATCAATTGGTACGGCCGCTGCCGTCGTCCCGCTTGTCTTTTATGCAGGACCGTATATTGCAAGATTGGTAGAGAATTCTTTGTTGGAAGTGGATCCAGGAGTTATCGAAGCCGCTGAATCAATGGGTGCCACTCCATGGCAGATTGTATTCAAATTCATTCTTCCAGAAGCTATGAGTTCACTCATTCTTGCTTTCACGATTGCAACGGTCGGATTGATCGGTGCATCGGCAATGGCCGGAGCAATCGGAGGAGGCGGCTTGGGCGACCTCGCGATTACATACGGATACCAGCGGTTTGATACCCAGACAATGTTCATCACCGTTGGTATTTTGATAGTCATGGTACAGGGGCTCCAATCCCTTGGAAATATTTCAGCTAAAAAAATCAGAAGAAGATAACAGGAGGAATCAAAAATGAAAAAACTTTTACTAGCATTGATCGTACTTAGTCTGGCATTAATCAGCACAGCATGCTCGAGCTCCTCATCATCAGCGAAAGGCGGAGAGACTGTCAAAGTAAAGCTTGGCGTCAGCGGAACAGATCACCGTGTATGGGATTTTGTCGCCAAAAAGGCAGAAAAAGAAGGAATTGACGTCGAAATCGTCACTTTCTCGGACTATGTCCAGCCGAACCTTGCGCTTGCAGAAGGCGAATTGGATGCAAACTCATTCCAAACCGTTTCTTATTTTGACGCTTTCATCAAAGAACATAATCTTGACCTTGTTCCAATCGCAACCACAATGATTGCTCCAATGGGTATTTACTCTGAAAAATATAAAGAAGTGAAAGACATTCCTGAAGGCGGGAAGATTGCTCTTGCAAATGAAGCGACAAATATGGGAAGAGGACTTCTTTTACTCCAGGAAGCTGGGCTCATCAAGCTTGAGGAAGGCTTCGACGGAATTGGCGCCCTCGATAAAATCGTTGAAAATCCAAAGAATCTTGAACTTGTGCCGCTGGTTGCCGGCCAGACACCAAGGGTATTGCCGGATGTAGCCGCATCGATCATCAACAACGGAATCGCGGTTGATGCAGGACTAACACCAAAGAAGGATGCCATCTTCCTTGAAAGTGCCACTGCCACTCCATATATCAATATCATTGCTGTCCGCGAAGAAGATAAGGACAATGAAGCTTTGAAAAAATTAGCTGAACTTTACCAGCAGGATGACACAAAGGAATTCATCGAAAAAGAATACAAAGGAAACACCCTCCCTACCTTTGTGCCGCTCAGTGAGATTGGATGGTAAGAAGAAATCTCATTTAATGCGTCCGTCATTCTTGAAGTCACCGATTTTCGGGCACACCTTCGACTGTTCTGCGACCCTAATTGCGGAAGCCATCACTTTTCGGGCGCAGCTCTGGTCGTTCTGCGACCAAGATTACGGAAGCCGTCACTTTTCGGACGCAGCTTTGACTGGTTCTGTGACCATGATTGCTGAAGCCATCACTTTTCGGGCGCAGCTTTGGTCGTTCTGCGACCAAGTTTGCGGAAGCCATCGATTTTCGGGCGCAGCTTTGACTGTTCTGCGACCGTAATTGCAGATGCCTTCGCTTTTCAGGCGCAGCTTTGACTGTTCTGCGACCGTAATTCCAGAAGCCTTCGCTTTTCGGGCGCAGCTTTGAATATTCTGCGATCATGATTGCGGAAGCCATCGCTTTTCGGGAAAGACCAGCAGGCTTGGGACTGAAGTTAATAGCTTTCAAAAGGGGATGCCCCTGTTACTCACTATTTTTATGAAAGTTTAAAGGAGGAATCAGGATGTCAACATCAGTAAAGTCACTTAAAGATATCATTACAGAAAACGTGGAACTGAACCAATATCTTTACTTAACGACCAGCCATGAAATTCACGCACGCCCGGAAATCGGCAATGAGGAGTTTTTCGCTTCCGCACGGCTTATCAATATTTTAGAAGATGAAGGTTTTGAAGTTGAAAAGGCGGTAGCAGGACACGAAACCTCCTTTGTTGCTCGCAAAAGGTCTGAAAAACCGGGACCATCCATCGCCTTTTTGGCAGAGTATGATGCCCTGCCTGGGATTGGCCATGCCTGCGGACATAATATCATAGGCACAACCAGTGTCGCCGCAGCGATCGCGCTAAGCAAAGTATTGGATGAAACTGGCGGTGAAGCAGTCGTTTTTGGAACGCCTGCCGAAGAAGGCGGACCAAATGGGAGCGCGAAAGGAAGCTTTGTAAAGCATGGCCTTGTTGAGGGAATCGATGCGGCTTTGATGCTGCACCCTTCAGGACAGACCAGATTGACATCAACCTCGCTTGCTGTGGATCCTCTCGACTTTGAATTTATCGGAAAGCCCGCCCATGCAGCGGCTTCTCCTCATGAAGGTATAAACGCTCTGGATGCTGTGATCCAGCTGTTCAACGGAATCAATGCATTGAGACAGCAGCTGACGGATGATGTTCGGATTCACGGCATCATCACCCATGGAGGGGATGCACCGAACATCATTCCTGAATATGCCAAAGCCAGATTCTTCCTCCGCGCAGCCACCCGAAGCCGATTGAATGATGTCACCCAGCGCGTAAAGGCTGTTGCAGAAGGTGCGGCCCTTGCAACTGGTGCAAAGCTGAATGTTATCGCCTTCCAAAATAAAGTCGATAATTTGCTATTGAATGATCGGTATAATGAAGTCTTTAAAAATGTGATTCAAGACCTTGGGGAGAACGTTGCAGCCAATGAAAGGGAGGGAATTGGCTCTACCGATGCAGGTAATATCAGCCAGGTCGTTCCAACCATTCACCCTTATATCAAGATAGGCCCTGATAATCTCGTGGCCCACACTGTTCCCTTCAGGGAAGCTGCAGCTTCACCAGAGGGAGACGAAGCCTTGCTAAAGGGAGCAAAAGCTCTTGCTCTGACAGCTTTACAATTATTTACAAACCAGGAACTATTGACAGATATCAAAGCTGAGTTCGAGCTGAGGAAAGCAGCGGAAAACAAACAATAACCTGTTTCCTTATACTTGCCCACTATTGAAAGAAGACCTTTGCCCATGCGCAAGGGTCTTATGGTTGTTTTAAGTTACCAGCCTGATCGATACCTATCAAAAGGAACAGAAGCACTGTTCTCTTGCTTTGGCGACGCTGATTAAGAAATCAATCGCCTCCATTTCTTCTCTTGTCAAATGTCGTCCCAGCTCTGGATTTTTCAATATTGCTTTTGCTTGTTCGATCGTCATCAGATTCTCTCGTGAAATCAAAACTCTCTCTATCGGATGCAATCTGAACCGCCGTTAGCAAAACTCCTGAAGAAGTTCTTGCCGCGAATTGCTTTCCTTTAATTCTAAAAATACTAAAAATTCCATTGACTTGTGAACTGTAAGTATATATAGTAATGTGTATTATTCTTCTTTTGGGTACAACGGAACACTCTATTGTGATAGATTGAACAATTCATTTCTCTCTATCTATTTCCTTCCCTTCTTCAATAGAAATACCTCCCTGCCAACTGAAGAAACCATGATTCACTACATCAAGAAGAGGAGGCAATTTAATTGCATCAAAAAATCTCATTTTCAACCTATGCACTCATTGGAACCATGCTATTCGGCATGTACTTTGGCGCTGGGAATTTAATTTTCCCGATTCAATTAGGCCAGCTTGCAGGCACAAACTTCTGGCCTGCGTTAATCGGTTTCCTGGTCACAGCCATTGGCCTTCCCTTTTTAGGTATATTGGCGATCGGGCTTTCCGGCAGCACCGGATTGCGTGATTTGGCCAGCAGAGTGCACCCTGTTTTCGGCATTGCCTTTGCCACAGTTCTATACTTAACCATTGGACCATTTTTTGCGATTCCACGAACAGCCACTGTTCCATTCGTTGTTGGTTTTGAGCCTTATATTGCTCCAGGGCAGGCTGGTTTATGGCTGGGGATTTTCAGCTTCATCTTTTTTGCCATTGTTTATTTTTTCTCCCTCCATCCAGCAAAGGTCATGGATTACATCGGCAAATATTTGACTCCGGCGTTTCTCGTTTTTTTATTTCTTTTAATTGGATTTTCGATATTCAATCCAATGGGGAGTTATGGTGAACCTGCAGGTGCTTTTGAGAAGCTTGCCTTCATGACAGGTTTTAAAGAAGGATATAATACAATGGATGCCCTGGCATCCCTGGCATTTGGGATTGTTGTCATCCACGCGATTAAAAGACAAGGTATTACTGGCAAAAAAGAAATCGCCAAAGCAACCATGAAATCAGGGATTTTCGCAATGTCACTGATGATGCTCATCTACGGGCTTATAACATTTATGGGAGCATCAAGCGTGACAGCCATCGGGACATTCGAAAATGGCGGCCAGATTTTTGCAGCAGTCGCACAGCACTATTTTGGCTCATTCGGTGCCGTCCTTCTTGCTACCATCATTGTGCTTGCTTGTTTAAAAACAAGCATAGGCCTGATCACAGCCTGCAGCGAGTTCTTCCATGACGTGTTTCCGAAGGTTTCATACAGAAGTTATGTATTTATTCTAAGCTTCGTTTCCTTTGCCATTGCAAACTTCGGCTTAAACAATATCATTCAATTCGCTGTACCGGTTTTAATGTTCCTGTATCCTTTAGCCATCATCCTGATCCTGTTAACCCTATTATCACCGCTATTCGGTAATAAACAGAGCGTATACTCTGCTTCGATGGCGATGACATTTCTTGTAAGCTTTTTTGATGGATATAGTACATTAGCAGCAAATGTTCCCTATCTGAATGTTCCAGTTTTCAATTCGATCAAGACGTTATACATGGATTACCTTCCGTTATACGATATAGGTCTTGGGTGGATCATTCCAGCCATCACTGGAGCAGCGGTTGGCTTCCTTTTACCTAAAACAGAATTAACTTCAGGAACATACCAAAAAGAACTGTAGAGATCCTCTGCAGTTCTTTTTTCTTTTGTTTCTGCAATACAGGCAAATTATTTATTATGTTTTTTCTGAGCCTTTAATGCTACCTTTTCTAATCCATTTCCTCTTTCCTCAGCAAATTCTACATCTGCTTTTGGCATTGCCTTATTATGTTTTGGTTTATTTTTCGTCATTTTTTCACCCCCTTTGTTTTCAATTTATATAAATCAAAGATGCTCTATCCTTCACCATTCTCCCATTAGTTTGTGTTTCTTTTTCGAGGGTATGCTTTCTCTATATTTTTAGAAAGGCGAAAAGTGAGTTTGTCCTAATTAATCCATCCAGTCATGTCCATTTCCTTCGAATATACTGCTTTTGATAAAATGAAAGGAGCTGGACAGATTGGAAAGAAGAGAATTTGACAGCATGGGAAATCAAACCTTCTTCCGGTTTTCGAAAAATCATCATCATAAACAAAAGGATTTGCTGGAAGATGAATTTGAATCAAGTTCCCATATGCATGAACGTGGAACAGTCAGAGGCATTAGCGCAAGAAAATGCGAGGAGCTTGCAGATATTATCGGAGGAGATGTTATTACAACTACCCCAGCCTGTGTTGTACAGCGCTTAAGAAACATAAAAGCTACGATCCTGGGGCGTCGCACCCGGTCCCCGCTTGCTCTTCCATTTGCACTATCATTTGAAAACAACAAAGGCGGCAAAACTCTGAATCTAGGTGAAACTGTCATCCTGCAGGAAGAAATTAATCCTTTCCTTACAGAATTACGGAAAAGAGGAATCAAGGTAACAGCCGTACACAATCACTGGCTATTTGAAGAACCGCGTTTAATATATATGCATTGGGAAAATGTCGGAGATCCGTTCGAATTTGCATGTGACAGCATCGAAGCGGCAAAAGATGCTGGATTATTTTAAATATCATTTTAAGCTGTGGGTCCTTGCCGGCAGCTTTTTTTTCGGTTCGGCTCATTATAGAGCATCGGATCTTCTGCACAAGGATATTTTCCATTGTAAGTAAGTCATCTGGAAAATAACCTGACAACAAACAAAAAATCGCCAACCTCTCAAGGCCGGCGGTTCTTTTGAAGGTCGCTCTTTTTTATTTATCACCGGGTGCTGGCTGATCAATACCTTTTACCCGGTGGCGGTGTCCATCGTTTTCAGTAGTGTAGAAATCGTAATAATGGACGTGCATTCCATTTCCGACTGGAATTGCTGGTCCGGAATAAGCCTGATAATGGTGGGTATGCCCGTTTTCAAAGACCACATATCCTTCAGTGTAGTGGACATGGTTGTGATCCTCTGTCATGATGGGCGGTGAAGTTACATCCAGGCATTGATGAACATGTCCTGCACCCATAGAAGTGTAATCGACTGAACCATGATTATGATGCGGTACAAAACCTTTTACAAAATCATCTTTCCCTATCTTCGCCATACCCTCACCCTCACTCTTGATAACTCAAATATACGTTACCCTTTTATGGTCTGTGCGTTTAGGCTAGCTTCAAAATGATCAATGATTTCCAAAAACCGTTCCGCTTCCCTGAATGTATGGTCAGCTAACAGCGGATGAATATTGCTTTTGATTCTGCAGGCTTCAATTAATTCTCTAGCTGTTTTCTTAAAATCTCTTAATGAAGCAACCGAAACCCTGTTTTGATCCAGGAATTGATCAAGCATTGGCACTGTTTCCGATTGAGGTCTCATCGAATCCAAATCCACAGCCTGGAACACCAATTGGTCAAAGTCATGACTGAATTCCCTAGCCTGCTCAACCAGCTTCCTTTCTGAAGGATCTAAGAGATGCCCGATAAATTTTGCATGGTCTGCCATAATTCTTAGGAAGAAAACATTTTCAGCGATTATGGCCTCTGGCTCTGGAACTAATTTCCCTTCATTTAACTCCTTCAAACGATTAGCAAAATACGCTGCTTCTCTGCTTACGTGATCAATTAGCAAAGGGAAATTATTATGTCTTATTTCACAGCGCAGAGTGAGTCCTAATACTTTTCTTTTGTAACTCCAAATTGAGGCGGCAGCTTGATAAACCTCATTGTTAAAAGCTTGGATTTGACGAATATCCGTGTTAGCGCTAAATCGTGCCAGTTTTTCCTCAATCCGCTCAAATATCACAATAAACTGTTGTGCTTCAGCAATTAATTGTTTTTGCTCATACGTAAACCCCAGACTTAAAAACAGCGCGTGCTCCTTCATGATTCTGGACCAAAATCTAATTTCGTCCAGTGATCTAAGAACAATCGGATTAGCCATGAACACCCTCCTCATCACACTATACATACATCTTAAAATATATGTATCTATTTCTTGTCCCAAAACATTATTATGTTTTTTTCTATGCCTAAAGTGATTTCCACATAGGTGACTCTGTTGAGTGAGATGTTCCAGTCCAGCTTACTGACTGGGTATGTTTTTCTGCCGAGAATATTTCGGAGGAGGAGGGTTTTTATTGTGAAAAAGAAACTCTTTTATGGAATTCCTTTGGCGCTGACAATTTTTATCGGTGGATGTTCCTCTGAGACGGACCAGGAAAATGAACCGCCAGTTGAGGATACTGAAAATGATGTTAAGGATGAAGATTTCAAATTGAATCAAGAAGAATCTGATGGTGATGAAAAGCAATAAAGGAAAAATGCTGCCTCTTCCATAGAGACAGCATTTTTTCTGTACCAATTCCCTCTATAATATAATCAATAAAAAACCTTAGAACCTCTGGTGTCCTAAGGTTGTTCATTCTCATTATCTTCAACAGACTTTTCAACCTTGTCTTTTTCATCGTCCGTTAAATTCTCATCATCCTCGGTTGTACCATCGGTTGGTTCACCAGGATCCTCTGTCATTCCATCAGGTGCTGGTGGTGCTTGTTCATCCTGTCCCATTACCGGATCGTCTTCTGGCGGCGGCTCTTCTGTGGCTCCGCAGCCTGCCAGCAAGATGCCTGCCCCTAACGTAAACGAAAGCATCAAGTTTCGCTTCATCATGTTGTCACTCCTTTCTGTAACAGGTTACTTTACTTATAGCCCAACTGGAAAATCATAAACATTCCCCCCCTGCCTTAAAGTTTTGGATGACTATGTGTTTTTCCAGGTTAAAGGACCTTTACGTGTGGATGCTAGTTTGGGCGGATTGCTTGAGGGAATAATGGGTAAAATGAAGCAGCTTGCAACTGGAGGGTTAATTAGTGAAGTTAAGTGTACTTGATCAATCCGTCATCAGCGTGGGGGATTCGGCCGGACAGGCTTTTCGCAAAACAGTTGAGCTGGCCCAAATCACAGAAGATCTTGGGTACACCAGGTTCTGGGTTGCTGAGCATCATAACACCAACGGCATTGCCGGTTCCTCTCCTGAAATATTGATATCCCACATAGCATCGATGACCAAAAGAATCAGAATTGGTTCAGGCGGAGTCCTGCTCCCTCAATACAGCCCTTTTAAAGTGGCAGAGAACTTCAAGGTTTTAGAGGCTCTGTTCCCAAACAGGATAGATGCTGGATTAGGCCGTTCTCCTGGCGGGTCAGCCACCACGAGGCTTGCGTTGACAGATGGACTTCGGAAAAGTTTAAATGAGTTTCCCAGACAAATTAGTGACCTAAAAGGATTCTTACAGAATGAATTGCCAGGTGACCATCCCTTTCATAGCGTTAAAGCCTATCCTGACAAAACAGCTTTCCCTGAATTATGGTTATTGGGAATCACTCATCGCGGAGCCAGACTTGCAGCAGAACAGGGAACAGCATTTACATACGGCCATTTCATAACACCCGCCAACGGAAAAAGAGCATTGGAACAATATTTCCGGGAGTTCCAGCCTTCTCCATTCCTGAAAAAACCCAAAGCAAATGTGTGTATTTTTGTTGTATGTGCTGAAACCCAGGAAAAGGCTGATGAACTGGCTTTGAGTCAGGACTTATGGCTTTTGCGGGTAGAAAAGGGGATGGATACAAGGATTCCATCATTGGAAGAAGCAAAGAATACAACGCTAACGGCGGAGGATCGGAACAGGATCGTGGAAAACCGAAAAAGAATGATCATCGGAACGCCGGAAAAAGTGAAGAGTGAGCTCTTGAGGCTGAGTGATGATTATGGGACTGAGGAGTTTATGATCATCAATAATCTGCACAGCTTCCAGGATAAAGTTAAGACATACACAATGCTTGCGGAAGCCCTACTCTAAAGTAATGCAGGAAGGGGAAACCCCCTTCCTTTTATTGTTCCTTCAAATCTTTTTTGGTCATCTCGCTTCGCACATTGATGTCTTTGGAGATATTTCTTTCTTTATTGTTTGGGTATTTATTTTTGCGTTCGCGGTTATCGTTTCGATTTGTCATGATGATCCTCCTCCATTTTACTTTTTGCGGTTCTTTCCTGAATTGATGTCATTGTCATTGCCAAGCTCGCCATTCGTACGGCCTTTCTCTTTGGCAATTTTTCCGCCCAGTCTTACATTCTGCTGGCTGATTTCTTTTCCACTCATGTTTTGTCACCCCCACTTTTTAAGATGCTCAAAATCCTCAAATAAAACTTCCTATTTCGTATCTTTGTTATTGCCTAAAATCCCTGTTATGTAATATAATTCAATTAAAATAATCTGTTATATAACAATATTCAGAAAGAGAGGAAGAAACATGACAAAAACGGATGCAATTGCGCGAAGGATTTTAGGCTGGAAGCTGAACAGATGGGACCGCTGGTTTGATTATGAAAAAGGTGTTTTCATCAATGACTCTGAATTCCAGCCAGAGCAGAATCTTCTGCATGCAATGCTGATTGTCGAAAGACTGGAGAAGCTGGGCTATGCCTTTTCATCAAATGGGGTTTCAGAGGCTGCTTTCAATCAATTCAGAGGGACGGGTGAAAACCTGCCTGAAGCGATTACAAATGCTGCCTATGCCATCATTGAAAATGACTCGGTCGTGGCGAGCGCAACACTGTGGCGGAAATTATCATAATAAATAAAACTGAGCTGCCTCCTTTGATGGACGACAGCTCTTTTTTCAATCACTCCACTTTTTCATCCTTACCTGCCAGCCAGAATGCAGCGGCAATTGAGGCAATGATGATAATGAAGGGAGCGTAGAACATTGTGAATTCAGCCATTTTCCACCCTCCTATGCATGGTCATCCCGTTTACCCTGAACATAATCTTTATTGAACAGAAACAGCCTCAGCAATAAATACAGTGAAGGGAGCAGCAAACCAAGCCCCGCTATAAAGGCAATAATGAGAGCGATTGCCATCGCTTCATTTGTGAAGCTGTCATAAAGCTTGAGAAAAGGATAAAGCAGATAGGGATAATGCGAAATGCCATAAGCAAAAAATGCAATCAGGAATTGACCTGTTAACAACCCGAATGCGACTCCATATGATTTGCGTTTTCCAAGCAAGTAAACAGTTCCCGCAAACAAGATGAAGGAAATTGCAAACAGCCACCATAAATCAACGAGCCGGGTGTAATGCTCCGGATTGTGGTCCTTAAGTTCGACGATGATTCCTGTTGCGCTCACAATGGCCGGCACCGACCAAATTAAAGCATATTTCCGAAGCAGCTCTGTGGCCGGTTCATCCTGAGCTTTATGGGCGTACCATGTTAAAAATACAGCTGAAATATAGAGTACCGCTGCCAGACTGAGGACAACGATGCTCCATGTCAGCGGACTGGTAAACAGCGCCCAGTAATCCAGATTAATACCCGAAGCCGTTTCTGTGACAAAGCCGCCCTCTGAAATCGTCAGCACAATCGACAGTGAGGCCGGGATGAACAAACCTGATAATCCGTATAAATACGAATATCTTTTGTGCTTCAAACCGCCATAAGTCGTAAAAGCATAATAGGATCCCCGAATCGCCAGCAGGACGATTGCGATACTGGCAGGAACAAGCAGGATGGTTCCGTAGTAATACGCCGTTTTAGGAAAGAATCCGACCATTCCGACAAAGAAAAACACCAGGAATACATTTGTCACTTCCCATACCGGCGACAAATACCGCTGGATGATCCGGGTCAGGATATGCTGCTTTCCCCGGAAAAGGCTGTATGCATTGAAGAATCCTGCCCCGAAATCGATGGAAGCGACGATGACATAGCCAAAAAGAAACAGCCATAGAACAGTAATCCCAATTATCTCAAGTGTCATCGCAACTCACCTTCCTTTTCAGCTTCCCTGTCTGCCAGTTCTTGTTCAACAGGATTCTTCCGGAACATCCTTGTTAAAACCACGATGCTTCCTACGGCAAGCACCAAGTATAAACCGGCGAACATCAGCAGCATCATATCGACCTGTCCGCTTGTCGTCGCTGCTTCGTCAACCTTCATGATTCCCCTCAGGATCCACGGCTGCCTCCCAACCTCGGCGAACCACCAGCCAAGCTCGATCGCAAGCATCGATAACGGGCCTCCAAGGACAATGAGCCATCGATACCACCTGGTCCGGATAAAACTCCATTTCATCCAGACACCGACAACATACATAAGTGAGAGCACCGTCATCCATATGCCGATCGTAACCATCCCATCGAATAGATAGTGGATGTAAAGCGGCGGGGTTTCGTCCTCAGGAAACTCATTTAGACCAATCACTTCCGCATTCGGATTACTGTGTGCCAAAATACTAAGCGCATATGGAATCTTAAGAGCGTATTTAATCTCGCCATCATCGAGAACGCCATAGAGCATTAACGGTGCACCTTCATGGGTCTCAAAATGCCATTCCGCGGCTGCCAGCTTTTCTGGCTGGTACTCGGCTAAATATTTCCCGGAAAAGTCACCAATCACCGCTGCGGCAATCGAAAAAATCAAACCGATTTTCATTGTCAAAAATACTGCTTTTTTATGATAGATATGATTCGATCCCTTAAGCAGCCTGTAAGCCCCGATGGAAGCAAGGAGAAATGCCGAAGTCATATACGCAGTGGCAAGCACATGGGCCACCTTTGTCGGCATGGCTGGATTGAACATCGCCAGGATCGGATTGATATTGACCAGCTGACCATCAACAAGATCAAAGCCTTGCGGGGCATTCATAAAGGCATTCACGATGGTGATGAATACAGCCGAAAAAGATGCTCCAATCGCAACTGGAATAAGAAGCAGCAAGTGTTTCTTCTGATTCTCAAACCTGTCCCATGTATATAGATAAATGCCCAGGAAAATCGCTTCAAAGAAAAACGCAAATGTTTCCATAAAAAGCGGCAGGGCAATGACATTACCCGCAAGTTCCATAAAGTTCGGCCATAGCAACGATAGCTGCAATCCAATCGCCGTCCCGGTCACAACGCCAACCGCAACCGTAATCACAAAGCCGCGCGTCCACCTCCTGGCCAGCAAAATATAATGTTCATCCTGCTTCTTGATTCCCAGCCACTGAGCAATCATGATCATCAACGGAATCCCGACGCCAATGGTGGCATAAATAATGTGGAAAGATAAAGTAAGCTCAGTCAACACTCGGCTGAAAAAAACAGATTCTTCATTTCCCATCCTTCAATCCCCCTTTTCTATCCGGCAATTATACGGCCGATAAAGGACAGTCCCATAATCGCCGCTACAATAAACGCTACCCACATCAGCACTCGTTCTTGCTTTTTATACATATGGTAATTGTCACCCCGCTCGCTAAGTTTGTTCATTTAATCACATAACTCAGAAAAATAAGTCCCTTCCACCTATTTATACAGGATAGATGTGAGAAAAATATGATATGTAGTCTCCTTCATTCCTTATTCCCCTTAGCACAATAGTTAAAACGATTGGACCTGCCATATATCGTTAGGAAAATAATAATCTGGTTAGACTGGGACTTTTTAACGGCCTGTTCTTAACAGCGGGCTCAAGCTGACGGCTCTTTCCTGCGCTGTACGTAAAATTGCCGATCCTTATATCGCTGAAAAAGCCAAATCACTGCAGCAACCCAGAGGCTGCTGGCAAGGAACCCCCCGACAATGTCACTAGGATAGTGGACGCCAAGATAAACCCTGCTCACTCCAATCGAGAGAATCATGAAGCTGCTTGCAAGAATCACAGCCATTCTGCCAATACGGCCTTGGACATGGCGCCACAGCAGGAAGGCCATGATACTATAAAAAGAGAATGCATTCATAGCATGCCCGCTCGGAAAACTGTACCCGCCAATCTCAATCAACCTGTGAAAATCCGGGCGTGCCCGTTGGAAAAATAATTTCAGCAATCTGTTCAGGATTGGTGTGCAAAAGACCACTGCCAGGAAAACGAGTACTTCAAGCCTGAATCTTAATACATAGAACATCAAAATAAAAAGGAGGATTGTCAGAACAGCAATAAACCGGATGGTTCCGATATAAGTAAAAAACTTCATGATGCTAGTTAGCCAGGGGGATTCCAGTCCCTGGATGAATGAGATGACATGGCGATCAAAGGCCATTAGATAATCAGCTCTAACAAGAAAAGAGAGCAAAATAAATAGGAATAATGAACCGAAAAACGCTATGGATAACTGCAAATTAAACTTCATGTCCTTGTTCCTCCTGTTTCCTTCCATGTTCTGCATCCTTTACTATTCCCCTTATTCAGATTTTCAAAAGACAAATAGACAGAACGACAAGGGGGGAAACTTTTTTTCTTCTTGCGGGGAAGGTAAAATAGACTTGAAAGGAAGTGGGCGAATGGCAAATTCAGTTACAGGTTCTAAACAATCGCATTTAACGCAGTATATCCCGCCTAAAGGAATGTATGAGACGTTTGAAAATGAAGCTCATTATCTTGAGAAGGTCAAGGAATGGGGATTGAGCACAAAGAAAGAATTTTGGTACAAAGACAGATTCCAGCATTGTCTTGTTACGATAAAAGGTTATGAAGTTTTCGGTGAAACAACTGAATACAATACGCTTGTCGTTGAATTTCCGGATGGCAGGCTGACATGCATCCATCCTGCATATTTGAAGGAAATGCAATCCTCCAATTTCGGCAAGGAAATTATTGAACAGACCGGGGACGAGCCTAAAACGAAATCTGAGAGTATGGAAAATCCTGAACTGGCAGCAGCAGAAACAACAGCTCCACCAGCGGAGGCTAAAACGGAAAAAACAGCGAAAGCTTCGGCAGATAAGCCTGCTAAAACAAAAAAAGAAAAGGCCCCTAAATTGGTGCTCCCAGAAGATAAAGTCCATTTTACCGCGAAAGTGAAGCAGTTCGCGTTGAGCTGGAATCACTTCAATGAGGACAATGATGAAGTCATTGTGTTCGAAGACGTCCGAATCGACCAGGAAGAACTAATCGAGGTTGGCCTTGCATGGGGCTCACACAGCAAAACACTGAAAAAACTCGAACTGGAGCCCGGACAGGAGCTTGAATTCAACGGCAAGATCGTCAAGAAGAGCCTTCCCAAAGGAAAGGACGTGGAAGACGAGTCGATGCTTCTTGATGTTTCGGTAGGATACAAGATCAATAATCCTTCAAAAATCATTAAAAAATAGCTTTACTATTCAGAATGGACGGAATGGGTTTTATCACCTGTTTGCGCGGGACAGGGAAAAATTAGTTTGCAATTATGGCAAATAACCGTCATGCTTTAAAGAACAGATTTAAAAGTCATAAAACACAGGTGAAAAAAATGATTGAAATAAAGAATTCTGAAATAAGCGATGGTGAGTTCAATAGAGGCGTATTCGCCAAGAGAAATATAGCAAAGGGTGAACTGATACACGAAGCCCCTGTTCTCTCCTATCCGAACGACCAGCATGTACACATCGAGAAAACAGCATTAGCCGATTATGCCTTTGAATACGGGATCAATCATTCAGCCATTCTGTTGGGCTACGGCATGCTTTTCAACCACTCCTATGAGCCTAACGCAATCTATGAAATCAATTTTGACAATCATACTTTTGATTTCTATGCGTATCGTGACATCAAAGCCGGCGAAGAGATTGTCATCAACTATAATGGCGAAGTCGATAACAACGACCCACTCTGGTTCAATGAAGAGAAATAAGAAAAGCTCAAAGTGATTTAATACTGTCTTATCTCGTAAGAAAAGCGGCTCCCATTAGGAAGCCGCTTCTTTTAAAAAAGACTAAGTGATGTCGTCTTCTAAACATTCAAGTTCAACAATGACATTCGTCCCCTGGCCTATTTCACTTACAATTTTCATGGTTCCATCATGCTCCTGAATGATTTTATTGCTCACCGTCAGTCCAAGTCCGATGCCTTTGTCCTTCGTCGTATAAAACGGAGTTCCAAGATAACGAAGGCGGTCAGGCTCGATTCCTGTTCCCTCATCCGAAATGCTGATAAGCACTTTTCCCTTCACCTTCTTTTGCAGGTCGATCACGACATTCCCGCCATTTGGCATGGATTCAATCGCATTTTTCATAAAGTTCAAAAATACTTGTTTCAGCTGATGTGGATTGCAGGAAAGCATGATTCTTTCATCTGGATAAGTAGGGATGATTTGGACATTGTGCATCATCCCCTGCGGATGGATGATATTGATCGTGCTGTCCAAAATCGATTTCAAATCTTCTTTAACATATTGGATTGCCTGCGGTTTAGCTAGTGACATAAACTCATTTACAATCAAATCAATCCTGTCCAGCTCGTTCATGATAATTGCCAGGTAACCTTCCTGCTTCTCCTTATCAAGACATGTCTGCAGCAATTTTGAAAACCCCTTCAACGCTGTCAGCGGATTGCGGATTTCATGAGCCACACCCGCTGCCAGTTGACCGGTGACAGACAGCCTGTCCAAATTTCGGATGGAGGCATCATGCTTGACCCGGTCTGTTATATTCCGGCCGACACTGACAAAGGAGTCTATCTCCTTTTTTTCATTATAGATTGGCGAGAAGCTATATTCTGTATAAACGGATTCCAGGTCACAAGTGATGAACTTCTTCCGTAAAATCTGCGGTTCTCCAGTTTCGAGTATCTCCTTAAGCTTAAGATCCAGAACAGCATCTTCCTCTGGTGTCAAAAATTCACCCAGACTTTTGCCTACAATTTGCTCTGGTTTCAAGCTGATCACTTTTTCATGGGAGGGTGAAGCATACAGAATCAATTTATCTTTATTAATCACCAGAATCATGTCAGTCGTATTCTCGGTGATCAGCTCGTACAGTTCCCGTGTTCGGTGTAATTCATTCTCCATACTTACCAATTTAGTAATATCTCGGTAAATCGCGATGATGGCAATAATCTCGCCCTGCTTATTACGGAAGGGGGAGTAAGAGACGGCAATATCGAGTAATGATCCATCTTTATGGAATCGCTTCGTTATCATATTGGTAAATGCCTTTCCGTTTTTGACTTCGGAAATGATCTCTTGTACAACCTCCGGATTCGAAAACTCATGAAAGGTCCTGCCTATCAAATCTTCTTCTGTATAACCGAAAATCTCTGTGTACATATGATTGATCCTCAAAAAACGGTTCTCCATATCTACAATTGCAAACCCGTCAGCCGTACAATCCAGGAATAAACTTAGTAGTTCATCCGGATTATAGATAGTTGTATCATCCTGACCAAATATCGGAAAATTGTTACGCATAGAGATCTCTCCAAACCTATTATCCTTATAACTCTATTTTATTATCCTTATAACTCTATTTTACAGAAAGTTATGATTTTTCAAAAGGAGTATTTAATCTTCTTTTTTAGAGCAAGGCTCTGTTAAACAAGGCTGTTGATTTTCGTTCCAGGCGCTTCGCTTTCCGCTACAATCAACAGGTGTAAAAATAGCATTAGCTTTAACAGACCGTTAAAAATAAAGAAGCCGCTATCCCTTATAAGGAGCGGCTTGAATTCCATTCATTTGAGATATACTAACACTTTTGCCACAGCAGCTTCTGCCTGGTCAATACATCCCGGAATCCCGACACCCTCAAAAGAACCACCTGCAAGGCAGATGCCTGGAAGCTCTTTTTCAAGCTCCGATTTTACCTTTGCGATTCTCTCGAGATGACCCACAGTATATTGCGGCATTGCTTTACTCCATCTGGTCACAACAGTGAATTCCGGCTTTGCGGTAATGTTCATCGTTTTATTCAAATCTCTTAAAACCAATTCGATGATTTCGTCATCTGATAGATTAACAGCTTCCTGGTCATCCGGCTTCCCGACATAGCAGCGGAGGAGCGCCATATCGTCAGGCGATGTGCCGGGCCATTTTTTATGTGTCCATGTACATGCTGTGATCCGGAAATCACTGTTTCTCGAGACCAGGAATCCTGTTCCGTCGATATCTTTTTCGATCGCCGATTTCGGGAATGCCATCGCTACATTTGCCACAGAATTGGCAGGCATGTGTTTGAACGGTTCCATGAATGGATATTCTGACAGCATGTGCTGGGCGTGGAAATGATCTGTCGCAATCACTACACTGTCTGCTGTTTCCAATTCTCCAGATTCGAGATGGACTTTATAGACCTCGCCTGTCTTCTCAACCTTTTTAACAGCTCTTTCCTTCAAGACTGATCCTTCGTCTAGACGCTTTTCAACCTGATGGACCAATTCCTCCAAACCTGTTGACAATGAAATGAACATCCCTTTTTTAGAACCAGGCTTCTTGGCTGTTTTCGGAGGCTTAGGCATCGATTTATTCAAGCCGATCACCAGGCTTCGATGCTTCTGTTCGATTTCATAAAAATTTGGGAACAAAGCCATCAGGCTGAGTTCATCTATATCGCCTGCGTAAATCCCCGATAATAAAGGATCAATCAGGTTATCAACAACCTCATCACCAAGCCGGCGGCGGAAAAAAGCACCTAATGACTGATCCGCCTTTGGTGCATCTTTTGGCAAAATAAAGTCCCCTGCTGCACGCAATTTGCCCAGTGATGAAAATAACCCTGACAACGCAAACGGGGTGACTTTTGTAGGAATCCCCATGAAAGATCCCTCGGGCATGGTATGAAGCCTGCCCCTTGCGTAAATATAGGACCTCCCCGCCGTGTTCGAGATGATTTTGTCCTGGAGACCTACTTCCTCTATCAGTCTCATGGCACTCTTTTTTCGCGCTATGATGGAATCCGGCCCTCTTTCAATGATGAAGCCGTCACGCTTCTCGGTACGGATGACACCGCCAAGACGTCCGCTCGCCTCAATCAATTTCACTTCGATCGGCAGCTGCTTTACCTTTGCCTCCTTTTGGAGATAATACGCAGTCGCCAGCCCAGTGATCCCTCCGCCTATGATGATAACCTTCCTTTGGTCCATATCGCTCACCTGTTCTTTTTGTTTTGATTATCTTATAGTTTTACCCTGTAAGTATGTGAACCTTTTAACATAACAAAAGTATAGCACCAGAAATAGTTTTGATTCTTCTAATGTTATCCTGCACTATGTGAACTTTTTAACATAACAAAAGTATAGCACCAGAAATAGACTCGTTGATGGAAGTTTTTTTACTAAAATGTGAACTTAAGTCCATGAAAAGGTGATTATGGAGGCGGGATTAACGGATTTCCGTCAAATGTACATCTGTTTTGCGTAAGAAAAACGGAATTAAGCTGGCGTTTTGAACAATCATGCACTGTTGACTGACCTGATTTCATTTTTTTTGGCGAATTTTTGATTATTTCGACCACATTTCGAAATATATCAGCGGATTTTCAATTTTATCGACCACTTTTTGAATTATTTCGACCACATTCCCAAATATATCGACCACATCACCTTTTAAAAAAATCCCGGTTTCCCGGGATCTACACATTCATATCTCTTTTTCGGTAAAACAAGTAAGTCACCAATGTGAGCACTAACAATATCAGCGCTGACAATCCCAAGTAGATCGGTTCAAACCCGCCATCCTCCAGCACAAGCTTCGCATCATAATATTTGAATGGAGTCACGAATTTCAGTCCATCCAGCTTCTCATTCAAGTCAATTACAATCGACAGGATGAACAGGAAAAGCAAGATTCCCGTTGCCAGCGATGTGGCTTTTTTGGCATTCTTTAAAACAGCGGCGATAGCAGTCCCGATGACGAGGAAAATCAACTGAAGAATGAACATCCCGATCATCAGCATCGCAATCTCCCCAGTGACGTCCTCTCCTTCCGCATATTTCCCGACCATGCTGATAGAGGAAGCAAGGGTGACAAGATTGAAAATCAAAATATTGACCAGCGCAGCGGATAGCTTTGCTGATATCATCCATGTCCTTGAGATCGGCTTGACGAGCAGGAACTCTACGGTTTTGTCTCTCTCTTCCTTGGCGATGATATTCGAGCCGAGCATCGCTGCATGGATGGATGCCATTACGGCCAGGTAAAGAAACAGGACTCCAAAATACCCGATCGGTGTCGACAAATCAAGCGAACCAGTACCCATTATTGCCTGCAGCGATTTTGGCATATCGGCCATCAGCGTATTCATCGACTGCCCTGTCCCCTCGAGGCTTGAGTATTTTGCCATGCCCGAGGCGACCATAAAGACAACTCCGATACACCAGATGATTAACGCTTTCCGGCTTGCTTTCAATTCTCTTTTAAAAAGATTCACGATTTTCCCTCCTCCCTAAACGGAATGGACGTCCTTTTTCGAGTATAAATAATAGCTGGCAACGATTGCGGCAATGATAAAAATGGCAGCGGTTATCAGAAAAGAAGTTTCATAGCCCTCATGCTGCGTGGTATAAGCTGCGTCAAAATAATTGAACGGCGTCAAATAACGCAATGCCTCATCCTCTGTTGTCGAACTGATCATCCCTAGCATGAAAAAGCCGAAAACCGTTCCGAGTGAAACTGAGATCACCGATTTAATCCTCGGAAACATCGCGGCAACAACGATTCCCAGCGCCATGAACATCAGCTGGAGAAAGAATAGGGAAATGGCAATCAGGAATAAAGCCTCCTTGTTAAAAGCGTCCTCCGAGACAATGGATGCCATCACAAATATCGCTGTGATAAACATGATATTGGTAATGACAAGGGAAACGAATGCAGCCAGCAGTTTAGATGTGACGACCTGCCCCCTGGTCACCGGCTTTGTCAACAGAAAGTCCGCCGTCTTTTCGCGTGTTTCCTTCGATAAAATCGAGGTTCCCAGATTCATAGCCTGAATGGCGCCCGCAAGCTTCAGGTAAAGGAACGCATACGAGAAGAACCCGATCAATGTTGCAATGCTGTCCACTGACAATCCAATTGCTTTCCTCAACTCTACTGGAAATCCCTCAAGCAGTTTTTTGAACTCTTCTGCATCCTTTGAAAAGGAAGGGAACATCGATAAAAACAATACCACCAGCGCCACCAGGGACAAGGTCCAGATGACAGTCGATTTCCGGCAGGCCTTCAGTTCATGAAGGAACATATTCATGTTCTATTCCTCCTTTTCATAATAGTGCATGAAGATCTCTTCAAGGTCAGGCTCCTCCACCCAGAGATTCGCAATCTCAATTTCAGCAATTTTTTTCATAATGGAATTGACATTTCCCCTGAATAAAAAGCTGATGATAGGGCCGTCCTGCTGCAGCTGGTTCACACCTTCGATATTGAAAAGCTCTTTATTAATCGCGGCGTTTGATTCTATTTTGAATTTCTTGTACGTATTCTCTTTTAGCGTGCTGATTTTCTCGACCGTGACAATCCGGCCGTCCTTGATGATGGCCACCCTGTCACACAGCCTCTGCACCTCGCTGAGAATATGGGAAGAAAACAGGATCGTCGCGCCTTTCTTATTTTCTTTTTCAAGAAGGTCGAAAAACTTCTGCTGCATGAGCGGATCGAGGCCGCTTGTCGGTTCATCCAGGATGATCAGCTTCGGTTCATGAAGCAGCCCCTGCACGATGCCGACCTTCTTTTTGTTCCCAAGCGAAAGATCATCGATTTTCTTGGTCAGGTCCAGCTCCATGATGTCGGCAAGCTCCTTGATCCGCCCTGTACAATCCTTTTTGTAAAAACTTGCAGAGTACTTGAGCAGATCCATGACCTTCATATTGTCATAGTAAAATACTTCAGAAGGAAGGTAGCCAATATCCTTCTTAATTTCAGGCGCGGCCGTAATGATGTCCTTGCCAAAAATCGTTGCGCTGCCGCTTGTCGGATAGATCAGTGACAGCAATGTCCGGATTGTCGTCGATTTTCCCGCACCATTCGGACCGATGAAACCGAAAATCTCGCCTTCTTCCACATTAAAGCTTACATCCTCAATCCCCCTGGCTTTGCCGTACATTTTCGTCAGATTCTTAATCTCAATCACGTTCATGCCAGACCCTCCCTCTATTTCTCTGTTCCACTAGTGCCCTTGCTGGGCTGTTTTTTCGAATTTCTTGATCGGTTGCGTTTTTCTCCTGTTTCACATCCTTTTTTTACGGTTGAGCTGTTTATATTTACGGTTAAGCTGTTTTTATTTACGGTTAAGCTAATTATCATTACGCTTGATCCGCCTATAATCCCAGATGCACTGTTCTACTCGGCATTCGATATTTCGCTACTCGCTTCTATAAAAGGCCTTCTTCATCATATCGATATACACTTCTGCTTCTTGGAATGCTTCATCGAAATCATCAATTCCTTTGTTCAGCCTTTTGGCTTTTTCGAGTTCCTGGTTACTGAAGCCCTGGAGTGTCCACATGATGATGTTGATTGTTCTGTGGATGTCCGTCCCTTCACGGAACTGGGAAAGGTCGATATTTTCGAATAGTTTGCTATAGCTGTCGTGCATCAGTTCTGTGGTGGTGTTATTCAGGCTCTCTTTTACATCTACCGAGGATTCCAATGAGGCAGACATCATAAAGTCGAATATCTCCGGATGCCTGGCTATCAGCCTGTTTTTAAGGATCATCAGGTCCTTCAGCCGCTCAAAGATATCTCGTTGGGCAAAGTTCAGTTCCTGAAAGAATTCCTCCGACAAAACATCTGCAAAGTGGTCGTAAAGGAACAAGTAAAGCTCTTTTTTATTTTTAAAATAGTGAAACAAGAGTCCTTTTGAAATACCTGCTGATTTAACGATCTCATTCGTAGAAGCGTTCTCGTATCCCTTTTGGGCAAATTCCTTGAGAGCAGCGTTCAGGATTCGTTCCTGTTTTTCGGGGTTCAAACTTAAAAATTTCGAAGTCATCTTGCCCTCCTTAATGTTAATTGACCGCAGTGGTCAATATCATTGTATTCCTCATTGACCACTGCGGTCAATGATAATCATAGTAAATTTCTCGACATAAACAAACAAAGAGACCGCCAAATTGGCAGTCTCTTTATTTTTATTTCATTTTCCGGATTACAGCTCTGACCGGGCTGCCGTCTGCCTGATCCAACGGCAGCGGCAGGGCGGCGAGCTCATATTCCCCAGGTTCAATCCGGTCCAGCACCAGGCCTTCAAGGATATGGATTCCATGATTGTTCAATTCATGATGCGCACTGAGTTCCTTGCTGTCCAGTGGGTCGACGGATGGCAGATCGAGCCCAAGTAATTTTACTCCATGCTCAGCCAGGTAAGCAGCCAATTCCGGCTCAATATACGGAATCGATTCCGGGAATGCCGTTTTATCCTGCCATGCATCGGTACGGATCAGCAGGCGCTGGACTCCCTTTAAATCCACCTCTTCAAGCTCTTTAAGCCCGATACTGGCTGGCTTAGCCACATGGATTACAAGCGCAGGTCCAATATAGAGATTGAAGTCTAAATCAATTACCTTTTTTCCATCGCTTTCGAAATGAAAAGGGGCATCGATATGTGTGCCGGTATGGGTGCTCATCGTCACCTGTCCAACATTCACCGAACCACTCTCTTCCATTCCCCAGCTCACTTTATATTCAAATGGCGTGTCGCCAGGCCAGACAGGAATTTTATCGTTTAAAACCTGTGAAATATCAATCCAGTCTCCCATACATTTTCCTTCTTTCAAATATAGATTTCCCCTCACACTCCAGATCCTCTTCCGTTCTCAATTTACCAAGCGAAAGGGTGTCTTCCTCCTTTTCTTGCTATAGTTTTGTCCTCAAGCTCCACAGCTCAGGGAAAAACCGATGGTCGACGACCTTTTTCAAATAGGATACACCGGCGGATCCACCAGTTCCAGCTTTGTGGCCGATAATCCGTTCGACTGTGCTAATATGGTTGAAACGCCAGAGCTGCTGCTTGCTGCCGATATCGACAAGCTTTTCTGCAAGCTCATAAAGATCCCAGTACTGGTCGACATTGCGGTAAACCGTCAGCCACGCTTCCTCGACGCTTGCATTTGGTTCGTACGGCTGCGACCAGTCACGGTTCAGCGCGGCGTCATCGATCTGAAGTCCGCGCATTGACAATGCCTGGATGGCGGCATCATAAATCGAGCGTTCGTGCAGTGCATCCTCCATGGTTTTGTGCAGTTCCGCATCATGCTTATAGACGGATAAAACATGTGCCTGCTTCTGCCCAAGAGCGAATTCAATCAGCCGGTTTTGATAGGATTGGAATCCGGATGAATGCCCAAGCTTGTCACGAAACTCCATATATTCTGCCGGAGTCAGCGTCGACAGCACACTCCATGATTGAATCAGCTGTTCCTGAATCCGCGACACCCTAGACAGCATCTTGAAAGACGGCTCCAGATCATTTTTTCGGATGCAGTCAATCGCCGCGTTCACTTCATGTAAAATCAGCTTCATCCACAGCTCACTTGCCTGATGGATAACGATGAAGAGCATTTCATCGTGGTGATCCGACAAACGCTGCTGACTGGATAAGATTTTATCCAATTGCAGGTAGCTCCCATAGGACAACTCTTTTGAAAAATCAGTATGGATTTCGTGTGGAGTTTTCTGTTCTTCCTTCATTTCCCGGCTTCCCCCTTAGGCTACGACTCCGCGCTCATTGCTGAATTTCTCGTACAATTTATGATCCATAATTTCTTTTAAGATTTGGACGGCATTCCAGACGTCACTATAAGAAGTATATAATGCCACAGGTGCGAGGCGGACAATGTTCGGAGCGCGGAAATCGGGTATGATTCCTTTTTCCTTCAAAGCTTTGCAAATCCTGGCAGCTTCTTTGTGCTCCAGGCTGACGTGGCCACCTCTTTTGAAATCCTCTGCTGGACTGCCAATATTAAAACCTTCGTCGCCCAGCTCATGCTGAATCAAATCCATAAGATATTGATTGATCTTTAATGATTTTTCACGAACATTCTCGATGCCAGCCTCGGCGAACATTTCAAGTGAACCAAGTAAAGGTGCCAGGCTCAATACATGTGGCGTCCCAATCTGGTAGGCGCCCGCATTCTCAGCAGGAGTCAGGACATGTTCCATATCAAATTGTTTGTCCTTCCTCGAACCGAACCAGCCAGCAAGTCCCGGCTTTGTTCCAAAATGCTTCGAATTCACAAAAAGACCGGCAACTGCCCCGGGACCTCCATTCAGATGCTTATAATTGCACCAGTAGGCAAAGTCAACTCCCCAATCCGAGAATGAATGCGGAATGGCACCGATGGAATGGCAGCCATCGAAACCGATCAGGATACCTCGTTCATGTGCAGCTCTCGTCAATCTTTCCATATCCAGGATTTGACCACTTCGGTATAAAACCGTCGGCAGAACAACAAGCGCAATATCCTCCGTCATCGCCTCAATGATATCGTCCTCATCGAGGAATCTTCCATCCCTGCTTTTCACTCTGATTAAATGTGTATCCGGATCAAAGCCATGGATCCTGAGCTGGCTTTGCAGCGCATAGATATCAGAAGGGAAATTCAATTCGTCAGCGAGGATCTTCGTTCTTTTACCCTCAGGTTTATAAAAAGTAGCAACCAGCTGATGCAAATTGATCGTTGTGGATCCGCTTACAATTACCTCTTCTGCTGAAGCACCGACAAGCGGAGCCGTCAATTCTCCTAGTTTTTCAGATAAATAGAACCACGGATGCTTACCATCCATCCAGCCATCAATCCCAAGCTCGCGCCAGTCAGCCAATGATTCCAGCAAAGTTTGTTCAGCCCGCTTTGATAAAAGCCCAAGCGAATTCCCGTCAAGGTAAATCGAACCTGGCTTCAGGTAAAACTCATCTCGAAAACGAGCTAGTAAATCACCGCTGTCAAGCTGTGCAGCAAATTGTGCACCAGGTTCAAAAGCATAAGATCTCATCGTCATCTCTCCCATCCCATTTGCAACTAGGGAAATCGTAACAAAGAACAGAAGCAAGCGTCAACAAATGGTCTGATAATTCCCAAAAAGAAAAACAGCCTCAATTTCTGCGGCTGTTTCATGTCCTTAAGCAAATCGATAATAAATCAGCACAAATGCCGATAAAACAAAAATGAAGTTCAAGAATATAAACACAAATTGATCCACTTTTGTCTTGTGCAGCTTGATTGGCGGATTGTAGAAGGAAACGCCTTCGATGATGAAAATGATCAGGACGATATGGATCATGAAGTGGCCGATGACTTCTGTGAATCCGAATAGCATAGTTGTCAGGATAAAGATGGTAGTGACAACAAATCCGAGAACTCGGTTCAGGATTCCGACGACCAGCAAATAACCGACGACGAATTCGACAAAGGCGGCCATGACAATGAAGGCCGCTGGTTCGAATCCAAAAGTAGGCACATGGTGGTTCGCGACGATATCCAGCGACATCGTTGGGTACACCCATTTTTCAACAGCTACCCAGCAAAGAGAGAGGCCTGTGCCTAAATACAAAAATGGGAAACCTACCTTTTCCAGCTTTGTTTTGCCAACAAGCAACACGCCAATGATCGCTAAATAAAAGCCGTAGTCAAGCATATAGAAAATGCCATGATTAACAGTGACCATGACGAATAAAATGAGTAAAAGTGATGCTCCGAACTTTGTTGCAATATGATGGGGCACAAGAAGAAGGCCTATTGCCGCCCATACTAAAATCGTCATCAATGTGCTGTCAATATGGAATTCAGGTGCGAAAAGGGTGCCATTAGTGACCTGGATGATCAATGCTGCTGCCGTTCCGTATTTTAAAATATATCGTGAATACTTCCTGAAACCAGAAAGGAAATCATCCCACTTTTTGATTAGCGGCCATTGGGTCATTTTGGGGATAAATAGTGTTAATGAAGCAAGAACGACTGCTGCCAATAAGGCTAGTCCCATGAATAATGGTGATAAAATATTTTCAATGGTTTCTTTCTTTGGTGCTACCTCAGTGAACCATTTTACGTGGGCATTTGTATATAAAGGTGTTAGAATGAATCCTAACCCGATGATGATTTGTAATAGTTTTTTCATGAGTAAAACCTCCTGTGGCAATGTAAACACTATCGATATAGTAATAATACAGTCTGAGTTACAGATTTGATCATCAGAGTTATGAACATTTTGTGAAATTATTCACAAATAGGTCATTCTGATCAGTTAGAATTAATTAAGTTTCCCATTTCCCTTTGCCGTTATGCTTTTTAATTATGGATTAATGGGTATATTGGGGATAAGGAATATAGGATGGTGACGATTGGCTTTGAGACGATTATTTTCGCTTCTGATTATCGGGGCTTTGGCTTATTTTTCTTGGCCATATCTTACTGAAAATAAAGAGACTATAAAAAACGAAATAGAGAATCTAAAGGAAAACCCGGAGTTTGCTTCTGCGCTGGAGAAACTCAATAGTGGAATTAATCAGCTGATCTGGCAGGTTAATGAGAAAAAAGAAGAACTGACACAGGATGAGAAGATTTTGCCTGAAGTATCTAAGCCAGAGCTGGCAACACCTTCTGAGGTAACATTCACAATCCACAATATTGGAGTTGGTGATGTAAAGGGAGAAGTTGAAAAACAGCTCGGCGCTCCGAAACGGGTTTCCGTGAATGAGTACGGAACAGAGTGGCATGCCTATCATGAAAATTTTCAAAACTTCACCATGGTTTCCTACAGCAATGACGGAACAGTGAATGCTCTGTTTACAAACCAGGACCTGATTGCGGCCAATAATGACATCAAATATGGAGTTCCAAAAGAAACCGTCCGCCAGACACTTGGGGAACCACTGGGTGAAATCAGGAAAGGGCTTGTCTATTACCAGTTCCAGAAGGATCAGGACTATGACGTGTACAATATCGATGACAGCTATGTGACTGTTTTTTATGATAAACACAGGAATAATACCGTAACAGCCATCCAGATTATCAGCGAAAAGCTGGAACAAAGTAAGGCAGGGTTTTATACGGAAGCGAGTGATGCGTTGAAGGAAGGTTTTGAATACCAGTTGTTCGATTTGACGAATGCATCTAGGGTCGTTCATGGTTTAGGCATCCTGACATGGGACGATCCGGTCAGGGTGACGGCCCGCAAGCACAGTGCCGATATGGCGGAAAACTCATATTTTAGCCACACGAATCCCGAAGGCCAGTCGCCTTTTGACAGAATGGCTGAAGACGATATTGCCTTTTCCGTCGCCGGGGAAAATCTCGCATACGGCCAATTCAGCAGCATCTTTGCCCATGAAGGCTTGATGAACTCACTCGGGCACCGGGAGAATATCCTGAAACCAGACTTCAAACTGCTTGGTGTCGGCGTCGCATTTGGCCCGAAGCATGAACCTTATTTTACAGAGAACTTTTATAGTAAGAGGAAGTTTTAAAAACGTGTCATAAAGTAATACAGCTGGCTGGAAAAAGTCGCGGATAATTTCCAATTCGCTATAAAAATGAATTTTTCGCTATATAAATGAAAAAGTCGCTATATAAATAAAAAAGTCGCTATATTAATCAGAAACTAGCTATATAAATAAAAAATGTCCCTGCGATATCGTTTTTTTTCGTATGAAGAGGCATGATTTAGACTGATTTTCAATACAATGTCAGGCGCTTTTTCATGCTTGAATCATTTTATTGGCGGTTTTCACAACTTTATTGGCGATTTTCAAATTTTATTGGCGAAAATATTTTTTTATTGGCGAAATCCACTAATTTATTGGCGAAAATCTAATTTTATTGGCGAACTGGAAATTCCGGGCATTTTCTTCCAATTTACACAAAAAAACCGCTCATTCAACTCACTGATTAAGCGGTTTTTTCACAATATATTTACTTCACACGCGGGAATCCAAATCCTGATGCATAGTCATCACCTGATGCTGCACCTGATCCACCAAGGATATCATTCGCTTTGGCACGGTTCTGCAGTTCAGCGCGAAGCTGTTTGTGAGTCATGCTTGGGTTAGCAGCCCAGATTTTCGCAGCCAATCCGGAAACGTGCGGAGTCGCCATTGATGTTCCGCTGATTGTGTTATACGTTCCATCAAACCATGTGGATTCAATTGCTCTTCCTGGAGCAGAAACTTCTACATCGCGCTCCTGGATGACAAAGTCACCATCTGTAGCAGGGTTTCCGCGGGATGAGAAGTCAGCGACACGGTATGTACCGTTTTCCTGGACATTTTCAAGTGCGGCGACTGCAACTGCGTTAACAAGGGCACCCGGATAGCCGATTGTATCTGCATTAGGGCCGCTGTTTCCAGCTGCTGCAACAACCAGGACACCTTTTCCATATGCATAGTCAACAGCGTCTGCAATTAGTGTGCTCTTGCTGCTGGATCCAAGTGACATCGAAATGACAACTTTTGAATTTGTACTGACTGCTTGATCTGCAGCATGCTGAATCGCACCTGCGATATCATCGGAATAGCCTGAGCCCTGGTCATTCAGAACCTTATAAGCCCAAAGGTCTGCTTCAGGTGCAACCCCGTAAATCCCCTGGCCAGATCCTCCATGCGCAAGGACAGTACCTGCAACATGAGTTCCGTGGCCGTTCTTATCTGTACAAGATCCATTAACCAACGCTGTTCTGCGGTTTGTAAAATCCTTACATTGTTCGTCACTGCCGGCTAAGTCTGTATGAGCAACATTGACACCGGTATCCAGAACCGCTACCTTGATGCCGCTGCCGCCAGATGTAGCCTGAAGATTACTATCATTATAGATTGCTTCCATTCCCCATGGAGTCCGATCGGAAGGTGTAGCTTGAGCCACAGCGCCAGGTTTCGCTTCCAGCTGCATTTGTTGAACTGTCTCTACTTTTAGATTCTTATTTTTCAAAAGTGCCTGGTATTGCTTGGCATTAACCGTTGTTGTAAAACCATTCGCCCCAAAATCCCATCTGGTACCGTATTGATCTTTTGCCTTCGCCTTTTCAGCTGCAGGACCCTGAACTAATACCCGGTATGAATCCTGTGCCTCTGGTGCCTGGCCAAATGCCCCGGCCGTGAATAAAGATAAGCCCATTGTCATGCTTAGTAGTGCCGCGCCAAGTGCTTTCCTTCTTTTCATCTAACCACTCCTCTGCATTTTATGGTGTTGCGGGTTTTACAGAATCTATTATATTTAAAATATTCTGATAACGACAATATGCTAAACTATTCATTTTTGAGCCTTTCGAATCAGGTAAAAATACACGTTTACATAAAAGTCTCATGTACAAAGTTCTATTTTTAAATTTTCCCAATATCTAAAGTACTAAATAAGTGACCACTTTTCGACATTTAACACCAAAAAAAGAAGCCTCAGGTTGAGGCTTCGCCATGAATTATATTGTACGTCGTTTTCTGTAGATAAAAGCACCGGCAGAACCCAATACTATTAAAATCATGCCATATAAAATATTATTGTAGACATTTGTTGCTGTATTGGGAAGTGCAATACCTTCATCAGGTTCAGATTGAGTTGCAGAGGTTTCAAATACAGTATAAATACTGAAATGGTTTGTATCGGCATATATCACGCCATTATAATATGTGCCGCCAATTTCCTCCCACTCTTCTTTTTCTGGATTCCAATAATACACTTTTACCTGGTTTGGATCCTTAACCTTTTCAGGGTCAATTTTGAAAGAAAGCGTTACTGGTTTTGAAAAATGGCTTAATACATCAGTACCGTAATTAATCGTAAAATCATAAATTTCGCTGAGTGCCTCAGGGATACTTTCTCCATTTGGCAAAGTATTCAATTTATGAATTTTGACCGAAACTTCTTCACTGATTCCTTCAAAAATCTCTGCAGGAATATTTACAGTCGTTGATCCTTTTTCAATTGAAACTGTCGCATTTGTCTTCTTGATGATTTCTAATTGTTCTGCAGAAAAAACAACATTTTTAATAGAAGTGGTGTCATCTTTTAAATTGATTTTCAGAATACCACCGTTAGGCAATCTTTTAACCATATTGTCAGAAACTGTTACATTATCACCTTTAATAATAAGAGAAGGAATAATAATTGTCCGAGTATGTTCTATCACTGTATTTCCTTCTGAATCTTCCTTGTCTTCTTGCGAATCAGAGGGATCTGTGTCGATTTCTTCGGTTGTACCACTTTCTTCTCCATTTTGATCTTTAGGAACTTCTATCGGATCTTCTTTAACTGGAGGCTCTTCTCCACTAAAAACATAGCTATATACATTCGATTTTTTAGACTCAACGTTATTCTTGGTTGCTGTAGCAGTAAAGTAGATTTTCTTCCCTGCCCAGCTTTTGAAGTTTTCTATCGGAATAAGAACTGAGGTTCCTTTAATAAGTTCTTCATTCAATTTCTGCGGCGCAGGATTTGAGTCCATATGATAATAGATGCTATATCCATCAATATTCGATACTGCATCCCACTCAAGTCTCAAAAACCCTAATTCAAAGAATTCTCCAGTAAAATTCGCCGGTGGCAAAATAGGAAATTTGTATTCGAAAACATTCGATTTGTCTGATTCCTTCCCATTAACTGATGAAGCGACAGCAAAATAAACTGTTTCCCCGCTCCACTGGTTAAATAACTCACTTGTTAGTTTGTATGAATTAGTTGAAACGAGTGACTCATTTAGTTTCTTCACGGTTGGATCTGATTCTGTGTAGTAGTAAAGATTGTACCCATCCATTAACCTTACGGAATCCCAATTGAAGTTAAGTGTTCCTTCTGTCATATCTGCAGTGAAATTTTCAGGTACTGGTATTTCAAATGTAAATGGAACAGTATTCATTTGAGGAGAATGGGCTCCTCCAAATAATGATTTAACTCCAAAGGTAACGGTTTCTCCGTACATACTTTTCAATTGCATGTCAGTAAGTACATATGAGTTATTTATTATTAAAGAGTCGTCCAGCTTATCAAATGATGTTTCTGTTGATTTTTTTGAGTAAAGGTAATATCCATCTCCTGTTGCCGTATCCCAACTCAACTGAAATGCATCTTCCGGATTGAATCCAACCTGAAGATTTTTTACTAGCTGCTCTTTTAAAGCGGTGAGAGATTCGAATCGATATAATGCTTGTTTGTTAGAGAGATAGATGAATATTTGGCCTGCCTGATCCATTTCAATAAATTGTACTTCCGCAGCTTCAGGATAACCATAGACCTTGCGGTGATCAGCCCGGTTATAGATTCCCTCTTCAGTAAAAACATAGGAATCATTTACATTCAATATCTCAAACTGATAATTCCATTTCCTTTCGGCAATACCAGGATTGCCTAACTGGTGCTCAGCATAAAAAATGTCGTTGTTATCCACAATGACTTTCCTTGATGGATATGAAAATCCTAAGCCATCTTCCGCAACCACGGAACCATCTTGGGGATTCAGGATGTATAAATTTGATCCAGAACTGCCTGATTCACCTAAATAAAGACGATTATTAACAGAATCGAATTCAATATCAGCTTCAAAGTATGTGTCTGAACCTACTTGACTTTCTGTCTGTGTTGTTAAATCAACATGATAGATTTTCACATGTTGATCTTCAGGTACATAATATAAATCTGTTCCGTCTGTTGCAATATTGTATGGTGACTGGGTAGTAGTCACTGTACTGATACTATCCCCATGATTCAAGCCAGTAACAGAGATATTCGTACCACCATAATTTGCAATGTACAACTGATTTCCAACACGGTCAATATCAGTTGGCATTGAACCAATGAACCTGGCGTGTTCTACTTCCAATGTTTCAGAGTTGATATAAAGCAGCAAATTATCATGCTTTGAAATTGCGTATATCTTCTTGTTCGCCTCATCCATTACCCAATCTTGAAGGGGTGGCAATGATAGTTTATTGTTTACAGGTTCATTGAATTGAGCTGCAGGAGCCGTAAAAGAAGCAGTTGATTTCTGGATTGTGCCGTCAGTGACATTGTACAAATAAAGCTCGCCATTCCCGACTAAAAGTTCTTCCACCTTAAAGGAAAATGAATGAACTTTTTGATACGTATCCCTTTTAAAAACACCTGATTTCGTATATACAAAATTCTCATCTGTTCCGAGGATTTTAGCCGCAGTTTCAGATTCTGGATCTTCAAGGTATGAACCGTGAATATTACCTAGATTAAGTGAATCCAGCTTTCTGCCTGCGAAAAATATATCATTCCCATCAAGAATTAGATTTCTTTCTGGATAACTAAAACCATAGCTATCATCATATGTCATTTCTGACTTTAATGAATAATCAGTGGTTGATATCGCCTCAATTGTCGAACCTGATATGCCTGATTCAGCAATATATAAAGTATCCTTTTCGTTATTCAATATTAAGTCTGGCTCATGGAAAGAAGAATATGTATCTCCCTGGATAGTAATCTCTTTATCTAGAAAAGTAGTAAGATTATATTCATAAAGACGCGAATCTTGATCTTCCTCAACATAAAACAGCTTATCACCGGTAATTTCGATCCTATACGGAGCACCAAGTGTAGTAATATATTCTTCTGTAATTTCAGTTGTAGTTAGATCGAAGACAACAATTTTCTTAGTATCTGGCAATGCAATATACAATTCGTTGTTTACCTTTTTAATATCAGAAGGCCTGCCTTGCAATGAAACTGACTTTTCCAATTGCAAAGTAGCAGCGGATAAAATTTGAAGATTTCCTTCTGCAGTTACGGCATAAATTTGGTTTGTTTGCTGGTCAAATATCCAGTCAGCTAAACTGCCTTCTATTTTTAACTGGCCAGTGGCTTCTGCTGTAGCGATCGTGCTTGGAAATATCGGACTTAATGAAGATAGTATTAAGAAAAAAATTAATCCTACATTTAATATTCGAGTTTTCATAACTTCTCCTCTCACACTGTTTTTATTGAAATAAACTAAAAAAACTCCTTTCTGTCAACGCGCCCAATACATACGGGTACCGTTGCCAAAAAGAAGCTGATAAGTTTCTTTTCAATTCGGCAACCCGGCTATCATAGCATTCCTGCCTTAGACCCGTGGCTTTGCGTCCGCGACTTTAGTCGTGTTTGCCATTATCGTTGACAATTTTTGTCGTTTTTTGTTACTTTTTGCTCATGTTTAATACTATATTAGTCACAGTTTGATTTCAATGAATTTTTGGTAAATTTTCTTTTTATGTAAAAAACTATAATAAAAACCAGCTGATTTGCTGGCTTTTATGGCAATTATTTATATAAACAACAACAAACTCACAGCCATGACCGCCATACCGGCTACCAACCCATAAATCGCGAGGTGTGATTCATCGTATTTTTTCGCGGCGGGCAACAGTTCATCAAGTGAAATGAAGACCATGATTCCGGCAACCGCGGCAAAAATGACGCCGAACATAATATCGTTCAAGAATGGCATCAGGAACAGGTAAGCCGCCAGTGCGCCGATCGGCTCTGATAACCCGGACAAAAATGATAGCTTGAAAGCTTTCTTTTTATCTCCGGTCGCGAAATAGACTGGCACGGAAACGGCGATTCCCTCCGGAATGTTATGGATGGCAATGGCAATCGCAATGGCAACACCTAATGCAGGATCCTGGATTGCGGAGGTGAAGGTTGCAATTCCCTCCGGAAAATTGTGAATTCCAATCGCAAGCGCAGTGAATGTACCCATTTTCAATAAAGCTGCGTCGTTGGAAGGTTTATTGGAGATGTTCATATCCTCAACTTTCTTCAGTTCATGAGGATTTCCCTGCTTCGGTATGAACTTATCAATTAAGGCAATCAATACAATTCCCGCGAAAAAACCGCCCACGGTCGCCCAGTTTCCCAATTGCACGCCCATCGCCGAAACGAGAGCATCCTTGGCTTTGACAAAGATTTCAATCATCGATACATAGATCATGACCCCGGCTGAAAATCCAAGAGCCAGCGAAAGGAATTTTGTATTCGTCCGTGATGTAAAAAAAGCAAGGACACTGCCAATTCCTGTGGCAAGGCCTGCAAATAATGTCAAACCGAAAGCAAATAAAATCTCCTCTGTCATTGATATTCTCCTTTTAAAATCGATATTTGTGCTGACCCAACGGGAATTCATCGTCTATGTCTGTTACCTGAATGAATCCATTCAACAGTTCGAAAAATAGTCTTACACTAAAATGTTTCCTTTGGTAAACTTTCAAGATGCAAGAATCCCTTTACCCTAACAATATATGCATTTACCCTAAAAAGTTTCCTTAAGTAAACATTTTATCGTATAAGAAACTCCTTCTGCAAGAATAAAATACAAAAACCCCTGCAAAGCTGCAGAGGTTCCTTCAAAACTATAGATTTCTTTTAATTTTGTAATCTGCCTTTTTCTTTTCAAGCCAGTTTGGATATTCAGTCTGGATTTTTTGGTCGAATAAAGATTCCTTGATTTCTTTCTTATGATCCTCGAATACCGCCGTCTTTGCCGCTTTTTTATCGGCAACTTTAATGATATGGTAGCCAAAGTCTGTTTTTATCGGGGCACTGACTTCCCCCACTTTCATTCCGAAGGCTGCCTCCTCGAATTCTTTCGCCATCTCTCCCTTTCCGAAATAGCCGAGGTCTCCTCCTTTAGCTGCATTGCTTGCATCCGTGGAATATTCTTTGGCTAATTCAGCAAAGTCTTTGCCACTGTCCAGCTCTTTCTTGACTTTCTTTGCCGTTGCCTCATCTTCGACTAAGATATGGCTTGCTTTTACTTGTTCTTTTTGATCAAAACTTTCTTTATTTTCCTCGAAGTATGTTTTCATTTCTTCTTCCGTCACTTTGATAGAAGGTTTAATCATTTTTTCAGCAAGGAGATACATGTGAATGTCCTCCCTGATCCTGTCGATTGACACTTTGTTCTGTTCAAGTGCCGCTGCAAAAGCATCTTCACCGCCATAGGATTCTTGGAGTTTTGTCAGTTCTTCATCTATTTCATTTCCCGTTACTTTTACCTTTTGCTTATCAGCTTCCATTTCAATCACTTTATTGGTGATCAGTGAATCCAATGTATCGGCGCCATACATCTCCGTTAATTTTGTGTTCAATTCATCCTTTGTGATTTTTTCACCGTTGACGCTCGCTGCTGTCTCTGTTTTTGAAAAAGCTGTTGCAAAAATCAAGAGAAGTGCTAAGGTAATTACGGCAAAAGTCAGCATCAATTTATTCTTTTTCATATAAGCAATCATTATTTCCCTCCATTATTCAACACTTGAAGCAGACAACACAACTTTCAAAGTTTGCTGTTTGCCGTCACGGTAAATTTTCACCTGTGCACTGTCACCCTTTTTAAGCTTGGTATACATATATCTCCTTAGGTCACTCGCACTTTTCACTTGTGCATCATTGATGCCGACGATGATATCTTGTTCCTGAAGGCCTGCTTTGGCTGCTGCGGAATTTGGATCGACGCTGGTAACCATCGTACCGGAGTCCACATTGTCTGGCAGATTTTTGAGATACATTTCAGGGATCTGCTCCAAATCAGCAAGACTTACACCTAAATAAGGGCGTTCAACTTTTCCTGTTTCAATCAGCTGGTTGACGATTGGCAGTGCCTCCTGGCTCGGAATCGCAAAGCCAAGGCCTTCCACTCCATTTTGCGAGATTTTTAAACTATTGATTCCAATTACTTTTCCATCTGTATTGATCAATGCGCCGCCGCTGTTCCCCGGGTTAATTGCTGCGTCGGTCTGGATGACATTCATTTCCCATTCCCCGGCAGAAGTCGGCACTGAGATGGACCGGTCAACCGCACTGACGATTCCTTGAGTGACAGTCCGTGATAAGTCCAGGCCGAGCGGGTTTCCGATGGCCAGTACCTGGTCGCCAGGTCTTAAGGCTGAAGAATCACCGAATTCGATGACATCCGCCGCCTTGGCTGCCTCGATTTTAATAACCGCCAAATCAGTTAACGCGTCTGCTCCGACCACTTGCGCATCAACCTTCTCGCCATTATACAGGGAAACCTCCACCTTGGATGCACCCTCAATGACATGGTTATTCGTAACGATAAAGGCATTATTCCCTTCTTTCTTGAAAATCACCCCAGAACCAGAACCGGTTTCAACATTGCCCTGGCTGCGGGAAAAAGGATTGCTTTGCTGCTGAATATTGGTGATACCGACAATCGATTTAGAGGAATCCTCAATGATATCGGCAATCGATCCTGAGCTTTTTGCAGATGTAGGGGTCGTCACAATATTTGAACTGCTTTCTGCTGCTGTTTCCGTCTGGGCCTGCTCCTTTTGCCCAGCATCTGTTTCGGTAAAATTAACAGCCGCAAGCGTTATAGCCGAACCGACCACTCCAGCCATGACAGTTGATAAAATGCTTTTGAACTTATTGGACTTTTTGACCGGTTCCGATACAGGGTACCGGGGTTGCTGATCATTGGCCGGTTTGGGTTCATGGTACCGGGACTCCTGCTCGTTGACCGATTTCGATTCATGGTAGCGGGATCCCTGCTCCTTGACCGCTACCGATTCATGATACTTGGATTGCTGCTCCTTGACCGGTTCCGGTTCATCGTGCCGGGATTCCTGCTCGTTGACTGGTTCCGATTCATCATAACTGGATTGCTGCTCAAACTCTTTCATGGTATTTCCTCCTCGTTTGTTAACTTGTTTTCATCATAACCAGAAATTATGAACAAATTATTAACAAACTAAGGCGAGGATTTTAAAAGTTTGGGAAGACTTTGCTAGTCGTGGCCACATAAAAAAGCTGCAGACATGGTAGCCTGCAGCTTCTTTAAAAGATTACATTTCAATATTTTTCATCAAATTTGCCATTTCGATTGCCGAAGCCGCTGCGTCCCAGCCTTTATTGCCTGCTTTCGTTCCGGCGCGTTCAATTGCCTGCTCGATTGTATCGGTCGTCAGGACACCGAAGATGACAGGGACTCCTGAGTTCATCGCCGCGGCTGATACCCCTTTGGCAGCTTCATTGCAAACATAGTCAAAATGCGGAGTGGAGCCCCGGATGACGGTTCCTAAAGTGATGACTGCATCATATTTATTGCTCTTTGCCATTTTTTGCGCTACCAATGGAATTTCGAATGCACCAGGAACCCAGGCAACATCGACATTGCTTTCGTCCACACCATGTCTCTTCAGTGCATCCTGTGCACCGCCCAAAAGCTTGCTTGTAATGAACTCGTTGAATCGGCCAACAACGATTCCGATTTTAAGACCCGTTCCTACTAAATTACCTTCAAAAGTTCTATTCATGACTATTCCTCCATTTATAGATGTTATTTAGTTTTTTTCCGATTTAAAATTTTAGTAAATGACCTAATTTACTATGTTTTGTTTTTAAGTAGTTTTCGTTTTCTTCCCTTGCTGGCATCTGGATAGGCACCCGGTCGACGACTTCAAGGCCATAACCCTTAAGTCCTCTTATTTTCCGCGGATTGTTCGTGAGCAGTTTCATTTGCTTGATGCCAAGGTCTTTTAAAATCTGTGCTCCGATCCCGTATTCGCGAAGGTCAGCACCGAAGCCGAGTTTTTCATTGGCTTCTACAGTATCGTAGCCCTCTTCCTGCAGCTTATAGGCCCGCAGCTTATTCATCAGGCCAATGCCCCTGCCTTCCTGGCGCAAATACAAAAGGACGCCGCGCCCCTCTTCGTTTATCTGTGTTAATGCGGCATGCAGCTGCGGCCCGCAATCACAGCGGTACGAACCGAATACATCTCCGGTCAGGCACTCAGAGTGGACCCTGACCAATACCGGCTCATCCGGGTCGATGTCACCTTTAACAAGGGCAATATGTTCCTTGTCATCCACGACGTTCGAATAACCGACAGCCTTGAACATCCCGAATTCAGTCGGGAGATTGATTTCAACCTCTCTTTGAATCAGATTGTCCTTACGGTTGCGGTATTGGATAAGATCCTTGATGGTGATCATTTTTAAGTCGAACTGGTCAGCAATCTTGCGAAGCTGCGGCACTCGTGCCATGGTGCCGTCATCATTCATGATTTCACAAATAACGCCAGCCGGCTTGGCGCCGCACATTTTTGCCAGATCAACCGCTGCCTCCGTATGGCCAGCCCGTCTTAATACGCCGCCTTTTTTGGCGACAAGCGGAAAGACGTGGCCCGGACGTTTAAAATCGGCAGCCTTAGACTCTGGATCAAGCATGCTGAGTACTGTTGCCGAGCGCTCAAACGCAGAAATCCCTGTTGTAGAGAACTTATGGTCGATACTAACGGTAAAGGCAGTACCATGCGGATCAGTGTTGCGAGAAACCATCGGTATCAGATCAAGGCTTTGTGCCAGTTCTGTTTCAATTGGAACACAGATCAAACCCCGGCCATGCGTCGCCATGAAGTTGATGACATCCGGCGTTGCCTTCTCAGCCAGCGCGATAAAATCCCCTTCATTCTCCCTGTCCTCATCATCACAAACGATGACTACATTGCCTTGCATGAGTTCATATATAGCCTCTTCAATCGGATCAAACATTTTCATCACCCTCACATAAACCCGTTATCCTCTAAGAATTGGGCTGTAATATTACTTCCTCTTTTTGGAGCTGCTGGAACCTGGTTACTCAAGAAGTGACCTACATATTTGCCGATCATGTCACATTCTATATTGACGATATCGCCTTTATCCTTGAAGCCGAGAACCGTGTCCGAAAGGGTCAGCGGAATCAGCGACAGGGTCAAGCTGTCTTCCGATATCCCGAAAACAGTCAGGCTTGTACCATCAACTGCGACGGAGCCTTTCATAATGACGTATTTCAGCAATTCGGGATCAAGCTGAATTTCATAATAAACTGCGTTTTCAACTTGGGTTTTCCCTTTGATGATCCCCACTCCATCCACATGGCCGGCAACAAAATGCCCGCCGAACCGGCCTCCGGCTGCCATCGCTCTTTCCAGGTTCACCTTTGAACCTCGCCTGACAGTTTTCAGGCTCGAAGCTTTGACTGTCTCGGGCATCACATCTACCGAAAATCTGTTTTCTGTAAAAGACGTGACAGTGAGGCATACTCCGTTGACAGCAATACTGTCACCAAGATGGACATCTGTCAGGACTTTTTTTGCATCAATTGTCAGCACAAAAGATTCACCGCTGTGCTGGATATTGGCAACGGTCCCTATTTCCTCAATAATCCCTGTAAACATATTAACCTCCCTCTAGACCGGCTCAGCAATGATCCGGATATCCTGGCCGATTTGCTTTACATCAATGACCTTCAAGGGAACTGTTTCGTCCAGACGGGCAATGCCTTCGCCTCCGTATGCTGACGGAGCATTTCTGCCGCCGATCAGCTTTGGTGCAATATAGGTAACCACCCGCTGAAAAGCCTTCTCCCTTAAAAAACTGCCGTGGACTTCGGCACCGCCTTCAACATACAGTGAAGTAATGCCGCGCTCCCCCAGTTTTTCCAGCATTTCTTTAATTCCGACTTTCTCAGTCTCAAGCTTGATGATTTCGATGCCTTGTTCTTCAAATTGTTTTGCCCGTTCAGGCTCGGCACCCGCTCCTGTCACGATGATTGTCTTAGCTGCTTGATCATGGATCACCCCTGATTTTAAAGGCGTCCTGAGGGTGGAATCCAGAATCACCCGGATAGGATTTTTCCCGCCAGCTTCAAGTCTGGTTGTGAGGCTTGGATTATCTGTTATGACGGTATTGACGCCAACCAGAATGGCATCCTGTGTATGGCGGAAGTGATGGACGTCCTTACGCGCTTGCTCCCCGGTGATCCATTTACTCTCCCCGGTCACTGTTGCGACTTTGCCATCAAGGCTTGTGGCTGACTTCAAGGTTACATATGGAAGCCCTGTGCTTATGTAATGAAAAAACACCTTATTAAGAGCAATAGCTTCTTCCTCCAATAATCCAACCTCAACCTCAATTCCCGACTCACGCATCTTTTTGATTCCTGCTCCGCCAACGAGCGGGTTAGGGTCAACCGAAGCCACAAACACCTTTTTGATGCCCGACTCTATGACAAGATTCGAACATGGCGGCGTCTTCCCGAAATGGCTGCACGGCTCAAGTGTCACGTAGAGAGTTGCCCCATTCGCTTTCTCACCTGCCATTCGGATCGCGTGGACCTCGGCATGCGGCTCACCTGCCTTCAAATGGGCGCCCATGCCAACGACCTGCCCTTCTTTTACAAGCACAGCGCCAACCTGGGGGTTCGGGGTGGTCTGTCCTTCCGCTGCTTTTGCGAGGTTGATGGCAAGGGCCATATAGTCCTGATTCTTCACCTTCATCCCTCCCTCTTTTAAAAAATATAAAAAGACCCCGAAACATAAGCGCTTCGGGGTCCTAAAAAAGACAATGTCAAACTAGAGGGTAAAAAAAGGGTATACTGCTCCCTTGTTTCTAATCCTCGTTTTTTCCTTCTCCCATCCAGACTTTAACTGTCGGCCCTGGAGTTTCACCAGATCCACCGTTTAACAAATGTTAACCGGGTCACGGACTAAGAAGCACATGCTTCATCACCGCCGGTTGGGAATTTCACCCGACCCCGAAGGAATATATTAAGTTAGTGACATTATACAGAACATGTTCATAAATAGAAAACAAAATGACCTTTTATTTTTTCATCAGTTTCTCAATCGTCGTCAACAGTTCATCGATCACTTCGTTATCACCTTCCTGAATCCGTTCAACGATGCATGATTTCATATGGCCTTCAAGCAGCAGCTTAGCCACGCTGTTCAATGCCGCCTGAGTCGCAGAAATTTGTGTGATCACATCGTCACAATACGTATCTCTTTCAATAAGTCCTTTTATGCCGCGTATTTGTCCTTCTATCCGATTCAATCTCGTGACGAGATTTTTTTTCGTTTTTTCAGAGTGATGGCTTTTGCGCTCTGAAGAGCAGCAGCTGTCACCACATTCAGCCGGGTGTACTTCGGGCTCTAAAATGTCCATCTAAAAACCCCCTTTTACATCTTTAATTATATTTTATCATACCCCTACACAGTAAATAATCGCAAATTCACAATCAACTTTTACATATAAAACGTTTTAAAAGGGATAACTATTTTTAACGAATATATTAATAAAGTTTCTATTAAGCAAAAAAGTGGTGTGATGATGAAAAAGTTCCGGCTTCCTGCATCCATTAGCGAGAAAAAAGAAGTTCATTGCAGTGGATATGAAAAACTTAAAGCAATCTTTCAGCAGACTGCAGACTTTAAAGAGTCTGAATTTAAAAGAGGAAATTGCACATTGCGTTTTTGTTTCCTTGAAACCATGGTGTCGCCCGACAAATTCAAGGAACTATTATTGATTCCTTTATTGATGGAAGATTCGAAGATTACACCCGCTGAGCTTAAGTCGTTAAATGGTGCACCGGTGAATACACAAGAGGAAATGATCAGCGGCATCCTCAGCGGTGGATATGTTTTGTTCATATGCGAACGGGACGAAGCCTGGTTATTCACATTCCCTAAGGATATCCAACGTGCCATACAGGAACCGATAAATGAAGCAGTGGTTCGCGGCGCACATGATGGCTTCGTTGAAAAACTTGAAACAAATATCAGCCAGCTAAGGCTTAGAATTAAAAATCCAGAATTCACGGTTAACTACCATGAGTTAGGCGATAAGACAAAAACCAAAGTAGCTGTCATTTTTATGAAAGGGATTGCTGACCAGAAAATCGTTGATGAAGTTGAAAGAAGGCTTTCCTATATTTCGACTGACATGGTTTTAAGTCCAGGCTATATAGAGGAGTTCATTGAGGATGATCCATTCTCTTTGTTTCCACAGCTCATCAACACCGAGAGGCCGGACAGGGTGATCGCGAATCTGATGGAAGGCAGGATCACCATCATTGGTGATGGCAGTCCGACAGCCTTGATATTGCCAATTACTTTTTTTGCATTCTATCAGTCTTCGGATGATTATAACAGCCGGTGGATTCCTTCGTCATTCATCCGATTGCTCAGGTATGTCAGCTTTCTTATCGCCATCACATTGCCGGCCTTTTACATTGCGATTATTGCTTTTCACCTTGAAGTCATCCCTCATGAGTTAATTCTCCCATTAAAGGGATCTGTAGAAGGAATCCCATATCCTCCGCTTTTGGAGGCTTTCTTCATGGAGATAACGATTGAATTGATCAGGGAAGCTGGGATCAGGCTTCCGAGACCGATTGGACAAACCATCGGAATTGTTGGAGGTCTTGTCATTGGTGATGCCGTTGTAAGCGCAGGATTGATTTCTAATATCATGATTGTCATCGTCGCTGTCACTGCGATATCTGCGTTTGTCGTCCCTTCCAATGAAATGAGTACGACCGTCCGGCTGATCAGGTTTCCCCTAATGGTTGCGGCTTCAATATTAGGTTTCGTGGGACTGACTTTTGGCCTGATATTCGTCTTCATTAAACTGTGCAAGCTCGAATCTTTCGGAGTGCCATATTTTTCGCCATTGGCTCCATTGCAGGTCAAGGATCTTAAGGACACATTTTTGAGAATGCCTCTTTGGAAAATGGATGAGCGTCCGCGCAATTCACATGCGGTAAACACCAAGAGACAGCGGGACTCTAGAGGATGGAAAACAAATGAACCGAGATAAAGATACGATTACCCATCAGCAATTTTTCTTTTTGATCATCCAGACACAGTTGGGTGTAGGTGCCCTGTCTCTCCCATATGAAATGCATAAATCTGCGCAGTCAGATGGATGGATTTCGATACTTCTGGCCGGCCTTTTGCTTCAAGGGGTCTTGTTAATGTATTTCATGCTTTTTAAAAAATTCAAGTCTAAAAACATCCTTGATATTTCAGCGTTTGTGTTAGGCAGGAAGATTGGTAAACTAATTTCTCTTTTCTATATGCTATATTTCATCAGTGTCGGGAGTCTGATTCTTGTGCTCTATGTCAGAATTATCGATCGCTGGATCCTTCCCTATACTCCAAATTGGGTAATCGGCGGTTTGCTTTTGCTGTCCGGAATCTATTTAAGTGTTGGCGGATTGAAAGTCCTGGCCCGTTTTTACACATTGGTCACACCGCTTATCCTTTTGCTCTTGCTGCTTGTTTCCTACACGTTGAAGGATGCGAACATTTATTATATGTTACCGATCGGACAGGCTGGCATCAAAGATATTGTCATTGGCAGTAAAGACGCGATCCTTTCCATGCTGGGGTTTGAAATCATCCTTCTCACTTTTCCAATGGTATCAGGAACGACACTTCAAAAATTCAAGGCAGTATCTTTTGCTAACCTGTTCAGTACCATACTTTATGCCTATGTGGTTATCATCAGTTTCATTTACTTCAGCCCGGCTGAAATAAAAATATTGCCAGAACCGCTTTTGTATATCTTAAAATCTTATACGTTCAAACTCATTGAACGAACGGATTTACTATTTCTGTCAATCTGGATATTCCTTGTATTCACTTCTTTCTGCAGTTACCTGTTTCTGGCCGCTGACTCAGCCGCTAAAATTTTTTATAAAAGGGATCGACGGAAACTTGTGTATTGTATGGCGCTTATCATTTATGGCTTTTCTTTTTTACCTGAAATTGACATCAAATATTTAGATATCATGAGCAGCAATATCCCGAAGGCCGGTTTTATTTTCATCCTTTTCCCTGCCTTTTTACTCACCGTTTCATTCCTGTTCAAAAAATCCGAGCATGGAGGTAAGGCCAATGACCCGAATTCTTAAAACAGGCATTCTTGCTATTGTCACCCTTCTGTTGCTTAGTGCCTGCTGGGATCAGCATTTATTGAAGGATGTAAAATTATTCATGGCGGCCAGCTTCGATTTGACTCCTGACGGAAAAATACTCGATGAGCTTACTTCCCCAATCATAAAAAAGAATCAAGAGGGAGGAGGGGTCAGCGGATATACCATCAGTTCTGGCCTCGGAAATACACCAAGAGAGGCACGGGCGGACATAGACAGAAAATCGGAAAAGGTCTTTGATGCATCCAAACTAAGGGTGTTAATCATAGGGAATGAGCTCGCAAAAAAGGATATCTATTCTGTACTTGATTTATTCTATCGGGATCCCAAGAGTGCTCTAAGCGCCAAAGTAGTCGTAGCCGAGGGGATGGGTAAGGATTTGCTGCGAATAAATATTGAAGAGGAGAAGGCCAGTTCATATTTCTATGATTTATTAGAGAGCCAGGAAATCGCTTCCCTCATTCCAGCCGAAAACATTCAATCGATCTGCGCGGAGATGTTTGATCCAGGAGAAGATTTCGTTTTGCCTTTCCTTCGTCCATCAGAAGACAGGAAAGCCGCCAGTGTTGAGGGTATTGCCTTATTTAACGAAAGGAAATTCACTGGTCAGGTACTTACCGGGGACGAAGCGGTTATTTTCCTATTGCTTGACGGCAATTCGGGAAAGTCACCAAAATTCACAAAAAGAATATCTGAAGGTGAAAGTTTCAAGCCGCCACATTTTGTTTCTTTTACCGTAAAAAAAGCAAAGGAAACATTAGAGGTAAAAGTGAAGAACAATCGGGCTATTGCGAATATACATTTAAAGTTAAAAATTGATATCACCGACTACGTTAAGAACCATTTATACAATAAGCAGGAAATTACAAAATTGAACAATAAACTATCTGAGATGCTGACCAATGATGCAGCAGCCACTATTAAAACTCTTCAGGAAGCAAATAGTGATAGTTTAGGGATTGGCAGAAGACTGATTGCGCAATACCCCGACTATTGGAAGCATGTGGATTGGATAAAGGAATATCCAAACGTGGTCATAACTCCAAAAGTCGTTGTAGAAATTGTCGGACATGGAATCATAGAATAAACTTGATTCCAACCAAACAAAATACTCCTATTGAGCTTCCAAATCTAAAGAAGATCAATAAGGAGTATTTTTTAAGTTAAACCTGGCTATTTTCATTTCTATTTTGCAAAAGCAACAGCATCTCCCTTGAAATCCCGGCTGCGAACAGGCAGCCTACGAGAAGTGCCAATGTCCCGTACAACGGATCTGTCACCTTGGAAAAAATCAGTTGGACATAGAAGTAAAATCCTGCTCCGATGGCTACAATGAATAAAGTATTCCAAACGTATCGGTACATATTTTTCCTCCTCAACCTTCTATTAATTTAAACATTATCATAGACTCTACTAGTTGTTTATTGGGAAAATTCCTGTCGAAAACAGAAGAGTTATGAAGGGAATGAACGAAAAATTGAAACAAAAAACTATATTCATCGTCCTGTTCATGTTTATTAGCATTTTAGCCATCATTCCGCTTTTCTATACGGATGAACCTCCTGCACAGGCTGTTTCAACCAGTGTTGATCTGTCAGAGGAAATCAATGAATTCATTGAAAACGAACCGATTCTTGATGGTGCGCTGGCGGGTATCAGCATCAGGTCAGCAGATCACGGAAAGCTGCTGTATGAGCATAACGGAGAGATTCGAATGCAGCCGGCTTCTATACTGAAGATGTTCACTGCCGCCGCATCACTGTCAGTTTTAGGGGAAGATTATCGTTTTACAACCGAAGTTTTGACGACTGGTAAAATAGCAGGCGGCACTCTATCAGGAGATCTTTATTTAAAAGGCAAAGGAGATCCAACACTCCTTCCAGCTGATTTTGCTGAAATAGCAAAAAAATTGAAGAAGAACGGAATCTCCAAGATTGATGGTGATATTATCACCGATGACAGCTGGTATGATGATGTCAGGTATTCAGAGGACCTATCCTGGAATGATGAGCATCAATATTATGGAGCGCAAATATCGGCACTGACAGCATCACCGAATCTGGACTATGATGCCGGAACAGTAATAGTCTCCATTTCCCCCGGCAAAAAAGGCAAAGCAGCCAAGATTTCGCTTGAGCCGGATACAGATTTCGTCACAGTCGTTAATGAAACTAAAACAATCGAACCTAAAGGAAAGCAAGATATCCAAATCAAACGGGAGCATGGCACAAATGCTATTGTCGTGAAAGGGTCGATTCCTGCGGATTCACAACTGGTAAGGGAATGGGTCGCCGTCTGGAATCCAGCGCAATATGCCGGAACCCTTTTTAAGAAAGCCCTGGAAGACCAGGGCATCGAGATTGTTGGGAAAATAAAAAATGGCAAGGCTGCAGATGCCATGCCGGTATTAATTTTTCATAAATCCATTCCCCTTGCTGACCTGATGATTCCATTCATGAAGCTCAGCAATAATGGCCATGCAGAAGTACTAGTGAAAGAAATAGGCAAAGCCGTCCACGGTGACGGCAGCTGGGACAAGGGTTTTGAGGGAATGATGGATGAGTTGGAGAGTATCGGTGTCGATACAAGTAAAATCATCCTCCGTGATGGCTCTGGTCTATCCCATGCGAACCTCGTTCCGGCAAATGAGATCACAAAAATTCTTTATGAAGTGCAAGGAGAGGAATGGTTTCCTGTTTTCAAGAATTCCCTTCCCGTGGCCGGAGCAAAGGATAGGATGGTTGGCGGGACGATGCGAAACAGACTGAAAGAAGAGGCGAAGTTCGTTACCGTTCAGGCCAAAACAGGCTCGCTGACTGGAGTAAGCACCCTCGCAGGATATGTGGAAAAGCCCGGCGGCGAGACACTAATTTTTACGATAATGCTGAATAACCTGCTGGATGACAGGGATGGCAGGAATGTTGAGGATCAAATCGTTAGAATACTTTCAAGACAATGACTGAAGCTTGAATGATACCCTTATGTGGATAGTTTGGTCTTCATAAGGGTGTTTCGGCTTGAATGGTACCCTTATGTGGATGGTTTTGCTTGTATAAGGGTGTCTTTCCGCTTGAATGGTGCCCTTATGTGGACAGTTTTGCCTGCATAAGGGGGTCTATGGGCTTGAATGGTGCCCTTATGTGGACAGTTTCACTTGCATAAGGGCGTCTTTCCGCTTGAATGGTGCCCTTATGTGGACAGTTTTGCCCTCATAAGGGTGTCTTTCCGCTTGAATGGTGCTCTTATGTGGACAGTTTCGCCTGTATAAGGGTGTCTTTTGGCTTGAATGGTGTCCTTATGTGGACAGTTTTGCCTGCATAAGGGTGTCTCTCGATCGGAATGATACCCTTATGTGGATAGTTTCCCTGTATAAGGGTGTCTTTTGGCTTGAATGGTACCCTTATGTGGACAGTTTTGCCTGCATAAGGGTGTCTCTCGATCGGAATGGTACCCTTATGTGGATAGTTTTGCCTGCATAAGGGTGTCTCTCGATCGGAGTGGTACCCTTATGTGGACAGTTTTGCCCTCATAAGGGTGTTTTTCCGCTTGAGTGGTACCCTTATGTGGACAGTTTCGCTTGTATAAGGGTATCATTCTCCTTCAAGAATCATTTATCAACAGTTATATAGCGGGAAGATGGGCCATGGCCCTCCAATGTATAGTTTTCTGAAAGAATGTTCCTAATGGCTTTCTTTGTTTTGACAGACTTGCACCATTCATGGACCGTATTGACTGTTAAAGCTTCTTCCGGAAAAAGTAATTGAATATCTCTAACACTTCTCAATACTGCTTCATGTAAAGTTTCCCGTTTCCCGCAACTGGTGCATATTAGTGTTTTTCGAGTCACGATTGTATTCATGCTATGACAATGGGAACAGGTTATTCCCTTCTTCAATTTGTCGAAACTATATTGAGGCAGCCGGGAGTATGGCGAATCTTGAGTATGCAGGGAATGCAGACGTTCGGCTAGGTTTGTGTGGGTATTTTTTATTGGAGAAAATTGTTTTTGCAGGTTTTTAAGAAGTCTTGGAATCTGGTTCGGAAAGATAATCGGTAAATTACGCGGGGCTTGATAGAGGTAAAAATTGTTGTTCACAAAGACCAGTGTTGATTCAATATTTATGTTGTACCCAAGGTCTCGCACCATCCTTCGCAGGAGAGACTCTGCCCTTTCCATTTGTATCAGAGGATTTTTAATTTCTACTCCATTATGGGTGTACCACCTATCACCTTCGATATAATAATCTCCCTCAAGATTCTTCACTTCGAACATGTGGATTATCTGGGACAGGAATAGGGAATCGATTTGGAATTTCGTATTTCCATGTTCCAGCAGCAAATCGTTCAAAACTAGAAAGCCTTTTTCTACCTCCTCCATCCGATGATCAAAAATCACTTCGCCTTCATAACCTTTTTCCAGGTACAGATAGTTACTATGTTCCTTCGAAGACAATTTCATTCTTGAATTCAGCTTTCTCAGAATCTGTAGCTCCAACGATTCAACACGCGATTTAACTATCAAAGAACATTCCTCCATTCGTTATGTATTGCAATTAAATAGTATGTTTTATTCGAATATTTAACAAGGTTTTTTATCACTTTGTTTTTTGGCTTTAAAAAAGCAGCCTAATTGAGAAAAAGCTGTGCAGAATGAGAATCTGCACAGCTTTTTTGAGTTACTTCGCAAATCTATGATTTCCGATTGTCACGGTTGCTTCTCTTGAAAACACCCATTTGCTTACTGCGGTTTTCGGATTAAAGAAGAATAATGATCCATTCCCCTGTCCCCTGAATGCAATGGCTTCTTTAACGGCTTTCTTTGACTCTGCATCCGCTGCCTTGTTGATGGCGCCATTTTTCACGGGTGTGAATGCATAATAGCCGTTTGATTTTTGATAGATGACTCCTTTGATTGTATTAGGGAATTCAGAGCTTGCTACTCTATTCAAGACAACAGTCGCTACTGCTACTTTCCCTGCATATGGCTCGCCTTTTGCCTCAGCGTGGACCAGTCTTGCAAGCAAGTCCTGATCTGCCGCAGATACCGTCGAGGCAGGAATCGTCAACTTTTGTCCTGGATATAGTAGATTGCTAGTCCGGTTATTGGCCTTTTTCAATTGATTCACAGGCACTGCATTTTTACTCGCAATTCCCCAAAGTGTATCTCCTGTTTTCACCTGGTAAGTTGCCGCTTCTGCAGCCGCACCCATTGAAAATACAGATAGAGATACTGCAGCTGTGAGTGCTGCCAAAGTCTTTTTCATCTTTTTCATTTTCCAAACCTCCAGTAGAGTTGCTCTTTTTCTCTACTAATAAGGCTAGCAGTTGTAACATATGGATTCATTGACCAATAAGTACCAATCAGGATAAACCTTCTCAATCTGTTGAAGATGCTTGACTCTTTTAAAACCTAGTATTTTATTCCAATCTTTCCCCGCTTCCTTCTATAACCAGCACTGTAAGGATCCGGTTCATTTTTTACATAGTGTTACAGGTTTGTAACTTTGTCAGAGGCATATTCAGTTGGATTGGAGAGATTCAAAAATGTCGACAGCTTTTCAGTCTTTTTTTATCTACCATATTTTGTGACAGGGCCATATTTATAGTAATTATTTTAATGTATTACCTCCTTATTTAAAATAATTATAAATTAATATTGATTTTTAATTGAAAGATGTTATCATTTAGTCATCAACAAATTTTAAAAAGGCGGGATGAAGAATGAGTAATGATCAAAAGAAGAATCTGACTACAAGCTGGGGAGCACCGGTTGGGGACAACCAGAACTCCATGACAGCTGGCCAAAGAGGTCCAACTTTACTGCAGGACGTTCACCTTTTGGAAAAATTGGCGCACTTTAACCGCGAGCGTGTGCCTGAGCGTGTTGTGCATGCAAAAGGTGCCGGAGCACATGGATATTTTGAAGTGACAAATGATGTAACCAAATATACGAAGGCAGCATTTCTTTCAGAGGCAGGAAAGAAAACACCTTTATTCGTCCGTTTCTCAACGGTTGCTGGTGAACTGGGATCAGCTGATACAGTGCGTGACCCACGCGGATTCGCCGTAAAGTTTTATACAGAGGAAGGAAACTATGATATTGTCGGCAACAATACGCCGGTATTCTTCATCCGTGATGCGATCAAGTTCCCTGACTTCATCCATACACAAAAAAGGAACCCTCAGACTCACCTGAAGGATCCAAATGCAGTGTGGGATTTCTGGTCACTGTCACCTGAGGCGTTGCATCAGGTAACGATCCTGATGTCTGACCGGGGCATTCCGGCTACTTTCCGCCATATGCATGGTTTTGGCAGCCATACATTCAAATGGACTAATGCTGAAGGAGATGGCGTCTGGATCAAGTACCACTTCAAGACAGAGCAAGGCGTGAAGAACCTGACTGCCGATGTAGCGGCACAAATCGCCGGCGAAAACCCGGATTTCCATACAGAAGATTTATTTAATGCCATCGAAGCGGGAGACTTCCCTGCCTGGAAGCTTTATGTCCAGATCATGCCATTGGAGGATGCGAATACGTACCGTTTTGATCCATTCGATGTTACAAAGGTTTGGTCACAAAAAGACTACCCATTAATTGAAGTGGGCCGCATGGTCTTGGACCGTAACCCGGAAAATTACTTTGCGGAAGTTGAGCAGGCAACCTTCTCTCCTGGAACGCTGGTACCTGGTATCGATGTATCGCCAGACAAAATGCTACAGGGCCGCCTGTTCGCTTATGCTGATGCGCACCGATACCGTGTAGGCGCAAATCACAATCATTTGCCGATCAACAGGGCTAGAACAGAAGTCAATTCCTACCAGCGTGACGGCCAGATGCGCTTTGATGGAAATGGCGGCAAATCTGTAAACTACGAGCCTAATAGTTTCGGAGGACCAACAGAAGTGAATGAGCAAAAACAGGCAGCATTTCCTGTCAGCGGTGTGGCCGAAAACGCGGGCTATGATCACCATGACCATTACACACAAGCCGGTGACCTGTACCGCCTGATGAGCGAAGAAGAACGAGCTCGCCTGGTTGCTAATATCGTCGCAGCAATGAAGCCAGTTGAACGCGATGATATCAAACTCCGCCAGATCGGCCACTTCTATAAGGCAGACCCTGAGTACGGAACCCGTATCGCGCAAGGACTCGGACTGCAGGTCCCACAGGAAGTTTAAAAGATATGATAAAACGGATGTCCTATATTGGGCATCCGTTTTTATCATAAATAAGCAGATGGCTTTTGAATGATTCTTTTGGACAAACCCATGATTATTTCCTGAAAAAGTGTCCGCTACAAGAGCCCTATCGGACAAATTCATGATAATCTCCCCGAAAAGTGTCCGTTACAAGACATCTATCGGACATTCTCTAGAAGGGCCCTATCGGACATATTCATGGTGATTTTCTCGAAAAGTGTCCGCTAAAAGACCTCTATCTGACAAACTCACGACGCTTTTCCCAAAAAGTGCCCCTTACAAAACCTCTATCAAACAATCACACATCAATTAACTTCAGGAATCCCTCTAATAAATAGAAAAGCAGGCCATCTCTGACCTGCTTGTTCCTGTAAATCTTCTATTAGAATGTATGTGCTAGATCCTTCGCACGGTCGATTCCGTTTTCTTTGATTTCCTGTGCTTTTTCAGGGTTTGCGTTATGACCTTCAAGAACAAGGGATTCAAATGAAGGTACTCCGAAGAAGTTCATGATTGTTTCGATGTAGCGATTTCCCATTTCCATGCTTGCTGCTGGTCCTTCTGAGTAGTATCCGCCGCGAGCCTGGATGTGCAGGGCTTTTTTATCGGTCATTAAACCAACAGGGCCTTCTTGTGTATATTTGAATGTCTTGCCTGCGACTGCTACGGAATCCAGGTATGCTTTCATGACTGGCGGGAATGAGAAGTTCCAAAGCGGTGTCACGAAAACGAATTTGTCTGCTGCTGTGAACTGGTCAACAAGCTCTGCAAGACGGCCGATTTTTGCCTGTTCTTCTGCAGTTAGGGCTGAAAATTCAGTGCCTTTCTGCAGTTTTCCCCAGCCGCCTAATACATCGGCATCGATGTGTGGGATGTTTTCTTTGAATAGATCCAGATGAATGACTTCATCGTTCTGGTTTTGCTCCTGGTATGTGTCAATGAAGGCTTTTCCTGCTGACAAACTGAATGACTGTTCTTCAGTAAGTGGGTGTGCTGTGATATATAAAACTTTTGCCATGATGTGATTCCACCTATTCCTTTTTTATTCTCCAAGCTATTTTCATGAAAAATCTCGAAGTAAAAATAGCTTACTTCGAGATATTACCCCGTTTAAAAAAGCAGGTCAATTAATTTGCTCATTCTATCTTAAAGTCTTTAATGCTCCGCTCCATGCCACTACTTCATCCAGCATTGCATTTACATTATCACCATGAAGGGCTTGCGGCTTAAATTCTGTTCCGTTTTCAAAGTCAGTAAATAGAGATAATGTTGGATGTGTTCGGACATCGGCTATTTTTAATTCTCCGCAGATTCCTCTTAAATGTTCAGCTGCTCTTGCGCCGCCTGTTGAACCATAGCTGACGATTCCGGCTGCTTTGTTATTCCATGCCTCGCGTGCAAAATCAAGCGCGTTTTTCAATGCTCCGGTAATACTGTGATTGTATTCCTGAACAATGAACACGAAACCATCGAGGTTTGAAAGCTTTTCATTCCAGGCAGCAATCCCCGGTTCTGTTCCATCCGTTGTTCCCAAAAATGGCAGATCGAAGTCAGCTATATCGACGATTTCATAATTTGCGTCTCCGCGCTTGTCAGCCAGTTCCTTAACCCATTCGCCAACTTGCGGGCTCACACGGCCCTGTCTTGTGCTTCCTAAAATAATCCCGATATTCATTTTTTCTGCAGTCATGATTTTTTCCTCCTTCGTTTTGTTCCCAAATAGTTTGTTTAATAGACCCATTCTCTCCACCGCCTGTTATCTTTTTCTATCATGCTGTTTCTAACTTGATCCTGTTCCCCGAAGGGTCAACTGTAACAATAACACCATTTTCTTCTGTAACTTCAGCACCAACGCTGATCAGCCGGGAAATCGTTTCTTTTACCGACTCTTCATCTGGCAGTACCAAACTGAATGATCTGAGTCCCACACTGTTTTCCGCTGGTTTCGGAGCTCCAACTCCATTCCAGGTGTTCAGTCCAATATGGTGATGATATTTCCCTGTTGAAATGAACAGAGCCTGAGGCCCATATCGAGAAACTACATTAAAGCCAAGTCCCTTTGTGTAAAACTCTTCCGTTTTGTCTAATTCAGAAACATGCAGATGGATATGTCCCATTACAGTGCCTGCAGGCAGACCATTCCATGTCCCTCTTTTGTCCTCCTCAAGCAGACCTTCTGCATCCAACGGCTCCGTGGTCATGACAACTTGAGACTCATTCCATGTCCAGTCTGAAGCTGGCCGGTCTATATAGATCTCAATTCCATTTCCATCTGGATCGGCAAGGTAAAGTGCCTCACTCACCAGGTGGTCTGATGCTCCCTGAAGCGGAAGCCTTAACTGTACAAAATGTTTCAGTATGTTGGCTAAATCGGCGCGATGAGGCAATAAAATGGCAAAATGATAAAGTCCAGTGGTTCTTCTCTGCTTTGGCATTACATCCTCTGGCTGTTCAATTGACAGCAGCACATTATTGCCATCCACCGTAAACTTTGCTGATTTCTGCGTTTTTTCAAATAGTTTAAAACCGATCACATCTTGATAAAAAGCAACCGAACGCTCAAGATCTTGCACCTTTAAATCCACCCGGCCCACAAAAGTAACCGGAGGCTGATGAAAATTCATTGGATTTCCTCCTTTAGGCGTTTTTAGTTTGAAAAATGACATTATCAATAGCGAAGAGTGATTTATTAGTGATTGCCAGATAAATTGAGATGGCCATTAACGCAAGGTCAAGTTCATATCCCGCCATCTGGCCGTTTCCAAGGAATCCTCCGGCGAGCTTTACTTTAATGACCGCTACGGCCAAAACAACCGCAAACAAAATCGAAACAATCCTTGTCCCAACTCCCAGTATCATCGCGATACCGCCTACTAATTCTATTAAAGCTACAAGGTATGCCGAAAAACCTGGCAGGCCAAGACTTTCAAAGAAACCCACTGTGTTTTCGATACCACCCTGGAACTTGGCCGCGCCATGGATCAGGAAAGTTGCTCCTAAAACAATTCTTAAAATTGTTGCTCCAACTTCATTCATCTTTATCATTTGTATTATTCTCCTTTTTCATTTACTTTAACGAAAACAGCACTGCAGTTACAATATCGTTAGTAGGTTACTTTATGTAAGTAATTATATTTTAGTTAATTATATACGTCAAGTAATCTTTTTGTTAAAAGTAATTTATTTTTAATTTAATATGATTATAATATTAAGTAAGGAGTGATTAGAATGGATAAGATTATTTGTCCTAGATTTGAAAAAGCCATGACCATCCTGAGCTTAAGATGGACCGGGCTGATCATTTACCAGCTCCTATCTGGTCCACAACGATTCTGCAGCATCGAGTCTGCAATCGGGATCAGCGGCAGGGTTCTTTCTGAACGCTTAAAGGATTTGGAGAATGAAGGGATTGTTAAAAGAAAAGTCTACCCAGAGACTCCTGTGCGGATTGAATACTCTCTGACCGATAAAGGCGAGGCACTTGAACCTCTTATGGGGAAAATTGAAGATTGGTCCCAGAGCTGGCTGAAAGACTGAAAAACTAACAAAGTACACCAACAGAGCCTAAAAGGATTAGGATAAAAAAGAGACGTATGCATCGGCATACGTCTCTTTCATTTCCTCTCTTATCTGCCTAAAAATGAATTCAGCATCCAAACATGTTTTTCCAGCCCTGAATGAATGGACAAAAGAAGATCGCTTGTTGTTTCATCGTGTACTTCTCCAGCCAGTTCCATTCCCCGCTTTAATTCTTCGATCATGGTTGAATAGTCATGAACAATGCTTGCAACCATTTCTGAAGCGGACTCATTTCCTGCGGCTTCTTTTACCGAAGCAAGCTCGAGCGCACCAGTCATCGTTGCCACCGGCTTGTCCCCCATCGCCAGCAATCTTTCGGCTAATTCATCAATATGCAATGCAGCTTCATTGTACAGTTCTTCGAATTTCGCATGCAGAGTGAAGAATTCTGGTCCCGTTACATACCAGTGGTAGTTATGGAGTTTGATGTAAAGGACTGTCCAGTTTGCAATTTGCTGGTTGACCATTTGTGTCAATTCATTTTTCATCATGAATTCCTCCTGGATTTTTTATTCAGGTTCATTATAGTCCAAGATTATCCAGTAAGGTTTGTTAATGATGGATTGTTCACATTAATGTCAACTTTCAATTATGGTATGTGCTCGTACCAGGGGCAAAAACCAAATTTCTCCATAAACTATACATAAAAACATGTGAATTTCTCCAAACTATGCATAGAACTGGAGGTGTATGATTTTGGGTTTATTCAATGCGCTTAATCAATGGAGAAATGCAAGATACGAAAACCACCTTGCCAATATGAAGGATCAAAATAAATGCCCTGACTGCCATGGCAGGGGTTACTACGCTTTTTCCGCGAATGAATTTGTTTATTACGCGGCACCATACGAATGTCCCGGCTGCAATGGAAGCGGATTATACTCAGATTGGCATGAGAGCACAACCTAAAAATGGCCCTGCATTTGCAGAGCCATTTTTTCGTACCAATATAACTAGTTTCTCCTATTTTCCTCCTGCTTGATCCAGTATCTGATCCCCCGCCCGGCGAGAGGCTCATCTTTAAAACGCGGAATGACATGCAAATGAGCATGGAAGATCGATTGGCCGCCTGCTCTGCCAGTATTCCAGCCTACGCTGTATCCATCTGGCGAGTACTTTGTGTCAAGCAGATTCTTTGCTGCGGCCAGCAATTCCCTTGAATCCATCCACTCTTGATCTGACAGTTCAAATACATTCTGCTTATGTTGTTTCGGGATGATCAGTCCGCTCCCCTGCAGGATTTGCTGCTCTGATTCCTTTTGGATAAAATAACAGGTTTCATTTTCAAAAACGACATTCTGCTCCTCATCCGCATGTATATTGCAATATGGACAAGTCTCCTGGTACATTGGCAGCCTCCATTTCTCGCATGGTCTAATTTAGGCCGATGCCTGCAATTATTTAAAGCAGTGGCCAAACGGTCACTGCCATATCTGTCATTACTTCGCTAATTTTTTCATCGCATGGATTTGGCCTAGATGATAGGATTCGTGAAACAAGGCCATATTGGCAAGTTCCCCAAACGTCTCCAGTCCGAGAAAAGGCTTTTTCAGCTTCTCGTCCAGCATCGAAGCCGGGACCTCTTTGATTCTTCCAAGCTGCGTTTTTAATTGTTCAGTCAATAGCTCGACAGAAGGAACATCGCCCGACCAATCAGATGGGCGCGTACCATTCCCAAATAGCTCTATGTAATTCTCTGGAAGATGATTTGATTTTTTAGGATAACCCAGCATGAATTGTTCTGCGACCGTCAAAACATGTCCGATTTGCCAGTGGATGTTATTATTGAAGCCCTCGGGCTGAAAACTCGCCTGCTCAGGATCCAATCCCTCAATATCTTTTATAAAATTCCCTCTTGTTAATTCAAAGTGTTTAAACAATAGCTCGCTCATTACTCCATTCCCCTTTCCTGCTTGTTATCTCCTTATGTTTATTCTATATATTTCCAACATATGTGACAAGGAAAAGAAATATCGTCATACCTATCAGGGTATACTATCCATAAAAGGAACTCTCTGTCAAAAATTGTTCAAAACATTATGGCTGATATGTGTCTTCACACTTTATTCACAGATTTCCATATTTTTCTTTGATATTTTATTAGTGTAATCATTATATATTTTGAAGGGAAGCGATTTAGATGTTCGCTAAATGGTTAAGGGAAAACAATATTGCTGCTGGCCTGTTGACAGTGATTCGTGTATGGCTTGGTTACAACTGGATGAGTGCTGGGTGGGGAAAGTTGACGGGTGACGGTTTTGACGCAACTGGATTTTTAAAAAATGCTGCTGCCAATCCTGTAAAAGGTCCAGACGGACATATGGTGTATGGATGGTATGTAAACTTCCTTGAAAGCTTTGCGATTCCTAATGTGGATCTGTTCAACTTCATCGTTCCGCTTGGTGAATTCCTTATCGGCCTTGGTTTGATTCTTGGATGCTTGACTACTGCTGCCATGTTCTTCGGCCTTGTCATGAACTTCAGTTTCTTCCTTGCCGGCACTGTATCCCACAACCCAACTGACATCTTCTTCGGTTTCATCATTCTGTTTGCCGGTTTCAATGCTGGCAAATACGGTTTAGACCGCTGGGTGGTTCCTTTCATCCGCAAAACTGTTTTCAAACAGGCACCGGAAACTGTGCATAAAACTGCTTAACATGATATAGATAAAGCCCTCCGCCAACTATGGCAGAGGGCTTATTTTTATTTTGAACGTTCATCTACTGATTTGAGAAGGATTTTTTTGCGGAAGCCGCCGCTTCGGTTCTTCTTCAGCTGGCGCATGAACTCCACTTCCGATTCGGTGATTCCTCGATGTTCCGCAATCGCATAGACCACCTCAAGCAAGTCCACTATTTCACTCAGCAGCCTATCGGTTCCGGCATTCCGGAATTTTTCAACTTCCTCATTGAATTTTTCCATTAGCTTTTCACTATATGCACTGCCTTCCAAGATTTCATATTCAATTTTCTTGCCTTTATCCTTCATCAAATCCGGAAAAAAGTCCCTTACGAGTTTGTTGTATTCTTTTTTTTCCATGACGATTCCCCTTTTGCTGTCTTACTGATAAACATAACCTTAAATCTATGTGTTCAAACGCATTTTCTTATAATACATGGCAATCATCCAGCTTGCCTCATTTTAAACCATTATTCTTCTATGCTCAGCCTATGTTACAATAGCGGTACTTATGGGATTAATACGGAGGAATAATGATGGATACACGTCAGTTAGCGTATTTTGTCCAAGTTGCAAAAGATAATAGTTTTACAGTCGCAGCGAGGAATCTCCATCTTTCTCAGCCTGCTTTAAGCAAAATGATTAAAAAACTGGAAGAAGATCTAGGTGTCCAGCTCTTTGACCGGTCCGAGCATAAAATGACTTTGACTGATGCAGGAGAAAAACTATTCGAAGAGGGGCAAAAACTTCTGTTGGAGATGGACTCGATCACAGAAGCGATTCAGGATACAAAAAATTTAAGGACTGGAAATGTAAGCGTGGGAATCCCGCCTGTAATAGGGACAAGCTACTTCCCTCCTCTTATTGCTAATTTCCGGCAAGATTACCCAGGAATTAACCTTTCAATTATTGAAAATGGTGCTGTCACAGTCTATGAAATGGTCGAAAAGGGGTTCGTCGACCTTGGGCTGGTTATATTGCCTGAGCTTTCTGATCGAATTGAGTACATTCCAGTAACGGAAGACGAAGTGGTCTTAATCGTCCATAACGACCATCCGCTGGCTGAAAGGGAGAAAGTTACATTCGAAGACTTAAAGGACGAATCGTTTGCACTCCTCAATGAAACCTTCCTTCTCCATCACCATGTCCTCAAGGCTTGCCGTGAAGCTGGCTTTGAACCAAATGTTTATTTTAAGAGCTCCCAATGGGACTTCCTAACTGAATTGGTCTGTCTTAACCAGGGGATTTCGATTTTACCTCGTCCAATCCTGGCCAGATTCAACAGCAATAGCATTAAGCAAATCCCGATTGATCATCCGGAAATGAAATGGCGGATTGCAATCATCCTGAAAAAAAACAGATACATCTCTTTTGCTGCGAAGAAATTCATCGAATACATCCGAGAACATATTAAATAACTTTTTTTCGAATTTAGCATTGTCCAGACAAAATGGCAGGAGTACGAGGCAATTACCTTGTACTCCTGCTTTTTTTATTCCATAACTTAAAGTTATAACAATCATGATTTATATGTATTTTATTTTAATATTGATACCGCTTACATTATTAGTGTAATCATTTAATATCGTGTAGGGGGCTTACATTATGAATAGAATGGAAGGTAAAGTGGCTATTGTAACAGGAGGAGCACGTGGAATCGGCCGCCAAATAGTGGAAACGCTTGCGCAAGAGGGTGCTGCGATTGTCTATTCTCTCGATATGGGAGTCGGAGAATATCAATTGCCAAATGTACGCCATGTGCAGTTAAATGTGACGAATCGCGACCAGGTTGCGAAATTTGTTGAAGACGTGAAAACTGAGTTCGAAAAAATCGATGTCCTTGTCAACAACGCCGGAATTACCCGTGATGCTTTGATTCAGAAAATGACTGAAGATATGTGGGATGCAGTAATAGATGTAAATCTTAAAGGAGTATTCAACCTGACTCAAGCTGTGGCGCCAATCATGATGGAAAATGGAAAGGGCTCAATTGTCAGTATCTCTTCTGTTGTTGGCGTATATGGAAATGTTGGACAGACAAACTATGCAGCAACAAAAGCAGGTGTCATTGGCATGACCTATACCTGGGCGAAAGAGTTCACTCGCAAAGGGGCTGCAGTACGGTCAAATGCTATTGCCCCGGGTTATGTTGAAACAGAAATGATGGCAACTGTACCTGATAAAGTCCTCCAGCCAATCAGAGAGAAAACCCCGCTTGGGCGCCTTGGTCAGCCGCAGGAAATTGCAAACGCAGTATTATTCCTTGCAAGCGACGAGTCAAGTTATGTCAATGGGCATGTCCTGGAAGTGACCGGTGGATTAAGACTTTAATCCGACCCCTGGACTGAAATAGAAAATGACAATGAGGTGTTGACTATGTCTTCTGTAAAAATCATTTCATCACAGAAAGCAGCAAATTTGATCACCGACAACGCGATTGTGGGCCTGGGCGGTTTTATTGGCGTTGGCGTTGCAGAAGAAATATATATCGAGGTAGAAAAGAGATTCCTTGAAAGCCAGTCTCCAAGAAACCTAACCCTTATGTATGCAGCAGGAAACGGTGATGGTGTTGACCGAGGCATGAACCATTACGCTCATGAAGGACTTGTGAAGCGAATCATCGGCGGTCATATGGGACTTGCGCCAAAATTCCAGCCATTGGTGGTCAATGACAAAATTGAAGCCTATAACCTGCCGCAGGGTGTCATTTCACAGATGTTTCGTGATGGAGCAGCTGGTAAACCGCGCACGGTCACACATGTAGGATTAGGAACATTTGTCGACCCGGATATTGACGGCGGCAAGCTGAATCAAGCTACAAAAGAGGAAATCGTTGAAAAAGTAAACTTTGACGGCAAATCTTATCTTGCCTATAGAACACAGAAGCTTGATTTTGCTCTGCTGAAAGGTTCGGTTTCCGATGAAAACGGTAACATCAGCTTCGAAAAGGAACCGCTTACACTAGAAATCCTATCCATCGCCATGAATGCACGCAATAGCGGAGGCAAGGTGATTGTCCAGGTAGAAAAGATTGTCAAAAACGGTTCAATAGATCCTAAGCTTGTGGCTATACCGGGAATACTCGTCGATTATGTGGTTGTTGTTGAAAACCCGGCCAACCATATGCAGACATTCGGAACACAGCACAATGAAGATTTTTACCGGAGCGATGTTGTTCATAAGCAATCCGATAAAAAATATCCCCTTAACGAACGCAAGGTGATCGCGCGCCGTGCAGCCATGCTATTGAACGAGGATATCAAAGTACTGAATTATGGAATCGGAGTGCCTGAAATTATCGCACATGTCCTCCAGGAGGAAGGAATGAATGACCAATTCACTCCAACTCTTGAGCCTGGTGCAATTGGCGGCACAGCAGCAGGCGGGCTGGATTTTGGCTGCTCAATCGGGCCACAGGCGATCATTGATCAACCATATATGTTTGACTATTACGATGGCGGCGGAATTGATGCTGCATTCCTTGGCCTGGCTCAATGTGATACTAAAGGAAATATTAATGTTTCAAAGTTCGGCCCTAAAATTGCCGGATGCGGAGGATTCATCAATATTACCCAAAACGCCAGGCAAATCGCTTTTTGCGGAACCTTCACTGCCGGTGGCTTAAAGGTAGGGACCGGCAAAGGGAAGCTTGAAATCCTCCAGGAGGGCAAAGCAAAAAAATTCATCGAAAATGTAGAGCAAATCACTTTCAGTGGTGATGTGGCACGTGAAAATAATAAAAGAATCATCTATATTACCGAACGAGCCGTTTTTGAACTTTTGCCTGAGGGATTGACGCTTACAGAGATTGCCCCTGGCATCAATTTAGAAAGAGATATCCTTTCCCAGATGAATTTCAGGCCATTGATTGCCAAAGACTTAAAATTAATGGACAGCAGGATTTTCATGGATGAACCTATGGGTTTAAAGGATAAAAAAACTCCTGGCTTACGAAATATTGCAGCAATCTGATCCATCAAAACTTGTGTTTTAGAAAGGAGTTCCCCATATGGAGCTATTCATTATACTATTAGCCCTTGGATTATTGATGTTCACAGCTTACAAAGGGTATTCAGTCATCCTTTTTGCACCAATCGCTGCCCTTTTGGCTGTGCTGCTGACGGACCCAAGCCACGTACTGCCCTTTTTCAGCAACATCTTCATGGAAAAGATGGTCGGATTCATCAAAAACTATTTTCCAGTTTTCCTGCTTGGTGCAATTTTCGGTAAGGTAGTCGAAATGTCTGGGATTGCCGAATCCATCGCTAAGTCCATCATTAAATTGGTTGGCGGCACCCGTGCCATTCTAGCAATCGTGTTGATGGGCGCTATATTAACATACAGCGGGGTTAGCTTGTTCGTTGTGGTATTTGCCATCTATCCTTTTGCTAAAAACTTATTCAGAGAAGCGAACATTCCTAAAAGGCTTATTCCGGGAACGATTGCCCTTGGAGCGTTCACATTCACGATGGACGCACTTCCAGGCACGCCCCAGATCCAAAACGTTATTCCAACAAGCTTCTTCGGGACTGATATTTACGCGGCACCTGCCCTCGGGATCATTGGTGCAATCCTTGTTTTCACATTAGGCATGCTTTATCTTGAAACTCTTAGAAAGAGAGCTGCAAAACGCGGCGAAGGTTTCTACGGATTTGATAATGCAGAATCCGCTGCTGCAGCAGAAGCTGAGGCACTAGATGAAGGTGTCAGCAACATTGACATGACTGCTAAAACGAGCACAATAAGAGCTGTACTTGCATTCGTACCATTAGTGCTTGTTGGTGTAGCTAACAAATTCTTCACAGTGAATCTGCCAAAATGGTATCCGAATGGGTTTGATTTTTCAAAGATTGGTCTTGAATCCTATGGTACGGTCCAGATGGCTGGAGTAGTTGGAATCTGGTCCGTTGAACTGGCGTTGATTCTTGGCATCCTGGCTACTCTTTTATATGACTGGAAGAAGGTTACCGGAGGATTTAAAGTTGGAGTCAACACTGCAATAGGCGGTGCCTTGCTTGCATCGATGAATACTGGGGCTGAATACGGTTTTGGCGGAGTCATTTCCTCTCTTCCAGGATTCTCTGTTGTGAGTAAAGGAATTTCAACAACATTCACAGATCCGCTCATCAATGGAGCAGTAACGACTACAACTCTTGCAGGTGTGACTGGATCTGCTTCAGGCGGTATGGGGATTGCTTTGAGTGCAATGGCTGATACTTACATGAAGGCAATCACAGAATTCAATATCCCGCCGGAAGTCATGCACCGTGTCATCTCGATGGCATCAGGCGGAATGGATACACTTCCTCACAACGGTGCAGTTATTACTTTGCTTGCTGTTACCGGATTAACTCATAAACAATCTTATAAAGATATTTTTGCTATTACTGTAATAAAAACATTGGCTGTATTCTTCATTATTGCAGTCTACAAGTTAACTGGACTAGTATAATAATAACAACAAAGGGGGAGCAATTCCCCCTTTCTTAACTTTAATTCGGAAGGGGCAGTAAAAATGGAAAATTCAATTGTGATTGCAAGTGCGGTCAGGACCGCTACAGGAGCTTTTGGCGGAGCTTTTTCAAAGGTATCTGCAGTTGATCTTGGAGCGGCCGCTATTAAGGCTGCATTGGAAAAAGCAAATATTAGTGCTGATTCCGTCGATGAAGTCATCATGGGAAATGTCCTTCAAGCCGGGCTTGGTCAAAATCCGGCACGCCAGGCTGCCATGAGAGCAGGACTTCCAGAGACATGCCCATCCATGACAATCAATAAACTATGCGGCTCAGGTTTGAAGGCCGTTCACCTGGCATATCAGGCAATTGCAGCAGGTGAAGCCGATATCGTTGTCGCTGGCGGAATGGAGAATATGAGCCAGGCGCCTTTCGTTCTCAAAGGTGCGCGTGAAGGCTTCAAAATGGGCGACCAAAAACTCGTTGATACATTGCTTGGCGATGGACTCGTATGTGCATTTAATGACTACCATATGGGTATTACTGCCGAAAACCTTGCCGAAAAATATGAAATCTCGCGCAATGAACAGGACGCTTTCGCAGTCAAGAGCCAGAATCGGGCAGAAGCAGCGATCACTTCCGGACGCTTCAAGGATGAAATCGTCCCTGTAGAAGTGAAACAGCGTAAAGGCGATCCTATTATTGTCAATCAGGATGAGCATCCTAAATTCGGCAGCACTCTTGAAAAGATTGGCAAGTTACGGCCTGCGTTCAAGAAAGACGGAACCGTAACCGCAGCCAATGCTTCTGGAATCAATGATGGCGCAGCTGCAGTTGTGGTGATGAGTGGCAAAAAAGCAAAAGAACTAGGAGTTACTCCACTTGTAACCATCAAGGCGAATGCTTCTGCGGGCGTTGATCCATCCATCATGGGTATTGGGCCTGTTAGCGCTGTTAAGAAAGCCCTTAAGAAAGCGGAAATGGAGTTAACGGATATCGATTTAGTAGAGGCGAATGAGGCATTTGCGGCACAGGCTCTTTCCGTCATGAAGGAACTTGGCATGAGCGAGGAGAATGTAAATGTCAACGGCGGTGCCATTGCGCTTGGCCACCCAATTGGAGCAAGCGGAGCAAGAATTCTAGTCACACTCATCCACGAACTTAAGAAACGAGAACAAAAATACGGACTGGCCACCCTCTGCATAGGCGGCGGAATGGGTGTCGCAACGATCATCGAAAATGTTTAATCAATAGAAAAAGCCTGTGGTCCGCACCACAGGCTTTCATATTTTAGTAGTTATCAAACTACATAATCTTCAGTTAATTTACTGCATGCATTTGATAGATTCTCAAGGCATTCCCTTCTTAGCCTCTCGTCACAGATGAAATCATTCCGAAGCTCTTCTTCCAGCTTCATTTGTATCTGCTGAATTTCTTCCTGGAACCTTTCCCTTTTTTCAACATCTGTTAAATGAAACTCTATCTCCCGTTCAAAGTACTCTACCGTCCCAAACAATACAGTCAACGTTTCCTCCACCTTCCATTCTATTTTTCAAAAATCCTTTTTCCTAAAAACAAAACCTGCCAAAAGGATTATTTTCACTCGTCCTGTCAAGATACTTAAGTTTTATTTATCCTTTCTCACACTCGGCAAACGTGAAATTCAGTTCTTTTTGCATGATTGTGCAGAATGGACCAGGAAGAATAAAAAAAACCCTCCAAAAAAGACGGCGGATTTCCTTTGGCAAACAGTCAACCAATACCATTCACCGATATGTTCTATACTCATCCGATCTTTTATTGGCAACCCGACTATCCTAGCAGCATGGCCTTAGACTCGTGGCTTTGCGTCCTCACCTTTCGATAAGTTTGCCTTTTTCAGTTCTACTTAAAATATAAAACTTTAGAACCATACTTTCAACAAAATTCGCCAATTAATTACAAAGATGAGTCTAATTTCCTATAACTTTGTGATCGCATGAAAGATAGACAACCCTTTCAGGCGCCAACTTTGATTAGCGCATTGTTTTCACAATGTAATATCCCAGCAATCTCTATGTAAAGTTCAGTTGCTAGAATAAAAGGAAGAAGCTTTATTACAGGCGAATGGCAGGAGGATCCTTATGGAACAGCATGTTAAAAAGTCGCTAGATGAATGGAAAGCAGAAATTGAAGAGATTCTTAAAGAAATAGATGCGGAGTATGACGAAGTTAAAAATGAGCTTAAAGTGTATACATATAAATTCAACATCACGAAGCAGGTTGTCCAGTCAACAGTGAATCCGGACCTGAACAGGAAGATTCGCGAATTGTATCATCAGCCATTTGAGGAGAAATTCAATGATTTGAAAGAGTATATCAAGGAGTTGGAAGAAAAAAAGCGGGTCTTCCAGATGTTCACCGATAAAATCGACAAAGTGACAGACAAAGAGGATGCGCCACAGTTAGCTATTGCGCAAACTGAATAAAAAGGAAAGCCTGGCTTTTGGTTGAAAATCTTAGCCAGGCCTTTTTTGTGCTTATTCCTTCCACCATGAATCAAACATGGACGCTGGAACATGCCGTTTATGCTCTGAAGCAAGATATCTGCCCTCAATTTTGGCAGCTGCTGCTTCGTCGATCTGCTTTCCTTCAAGATAATCATCGATTACTTCATAGCTGACGCCAAGTTCGGTTTCATCAGATTGAAGCGGCTTGTTGTCTAAAAGGTCAGCGGTAGGCTCTTTCAGATACAGTCTCGATTCTGCATTCAATGCTTTGAGCAGTTCCCTGCCCTGGCGCTTGTTCAAGCCGGTAAGCGGCAGCAGGTCAGCTCCTCCATCCCCGTATTTTGTGAAAAATCCGGTTACTGCTTCAGCAGCATGGTCTGTCCCAATCACCAGCAAGCCGTCCTGCCCGCCGATAGCATATTGGGTGATCATCCGGATCCTTGCCTTTGCATTTCCTTTGTTAAAGTCTGTCATCTTCTCGCCAATCGCTTCCTCGAACTGGGTATTGAAGGTGTCGACAGCAGGCTGGATATTGAAGGTGATCGTTTGATCCGGCTTGATGAATTCCAGTGCTTTCTGAGCATCATCCTCATCTTTTTGCACCGCATAAGGAAGTCTGACAGCGACGAATTTGGCATCCTTGCCTTCTGACCGCAATTCCTCCGCAGCCATTTGCGCAAGTTTCCCCGCCAGAGTGGAATCCTGGCCGCCGCTGATGCCTAGAACGAACCCTTTCGCCCTTGATGTAAGCAAATATTCCTTCAAAAAATCGATTCTTTTCCTGATTTCTTGCTGGGGATCAATTTGCGGCTGCACATTCAAATCTTCAATTATCTGCTTTTGCAAGCTCATGATAACCCTCCTAATTCACGAAAAACTATTCAAAAAAGAGCATATCCCTTCTAAAGTCCAAAGTCCAGATTTTCGTCAGAAAACCTAACATCCCAATACCAAAAATGCTCATGTTTATTTTACCCATTACCATGGTGGACGTAACATTTTGTCTGCCATGATTTTTTTGCTAGACTATAAACCATAGTATTAACGCGAATTAAATTGGAGGCATTCATAATGGCAACCCATGAAAAGTTCAAAGGCTATTTCGGTACCTATACAAAAGGCAACAGCGAGGGGATCTATTCTTTCACATTGGATGCGGCAAATGGAAAAATCCTTGATGTGGAACCAGCTGCAGCTCTGGAAAACCCTACTTACCTGACAATCAGCGATGACAACCGCTTCCTTTATGCAGTCGCAAAAGAAGGTGATTCCGGAGGAGTTGCAGGCTTCAACATTCTTGACTCCGGAAAATTATCTTTCATCGATTCACAGCTTGCTCCAGGAGCATCTCCCTGCCATGTGAGCGTGAACCCGGAAAACACTCTGCTTTTATCCGCTAATTACCATAAAGGGACTGCAGATTCTTATCTGCTGAACGCTGAAACCGGCAGTATTGAAAATGTGTTATCAAGCGTGGTCCATGAGGGTTCAGGACCGGATGAGCGGCAGGAAAAAGCGCACACGCATTATGCCGGCTTCACTCCTGACGGGAAATATGCGGCAGTGATCGACCTTGGCATCGACCAACTGATCACCTACACCCTGGACAACGGTCAGCTGATTGAAAAGAGTGTATTGAATATTGCACCAGGAAGCGGTCCAAGACATCTTGTTTTCCATCCAAACAACACAATTGCCTATCTGATGACAGAATTCAGCTCTGAGGTGCTTGTCTTAAAATACAATGTTGAAGATGGAAGCTTTGAACAACTTCAGGCAATCACAACCTTGCCAGCAGACTTCACCGAAAACAATCAGGGAAGTGCCATCCATATTTCTTCTGACGGAAACTACATCTACGCTGCCAATCGCGGCCATGACAGTATTGCCGTTTTCAAGGTGGATCCAGAAAGCTTCAAGCTCACCTTTGTTGAACACACTTCAACTGAAGGCAATTGGCCAAGGGATTTTATGCTTGACCCAAGCGAGAAATTCCTGATTGCCGCCAACCAGAATTCCAGCAATGTCACGCTTTATTCTCGTAACACAGAAACAGGCAGATTGACATTATTACAGTCTGATGTGCAAGTCCCGGACCCTGTCTGCGTAAAATTTTTACATTACTAAGGATCGTTCCATAAACAGCCGATACCATGAAAAACAGGCAGGTGCACTTAGCAGCACCTGCCTGTTTTTCTATTTGTCGCTCGGGAAGCTGACACCCATTTGCAATCTGGCTTCATCAAGGATTTTCATGGTGATCCTTGAGTTTTCAAGCGAATTGTTTACCGACTCCAGCTTTCCTTGCTGGATCAATGTAATGAATTCCTCTGCTTCATAAAACATATTATCCTCAAGCTGTTTTACTGACAGATCTTCACTGCTTCCATCACGGTAAAGGATTTCTACGTTTGTAGGAGTGCTGATTTTATCAATCCTGATGCAGCCGTTCTCACCGTGTATTTCAGAAGGGAGTGTTGAATCAGTGATTTTCGAAAACATGATGACAGCATCCATTTCATCATACTTCAAAATCAGGCTTCCTTCCCCATCAACTCCTGACTCAAGTATGTAGCCATTTGCCTGGATAGACTTTGGCTCTCCAAACAAGACAACGAGCGGATAAATGCAGTAAATACCGATATCCATCAGCGAACCTGCCGAGAATTCCGGGTTAAATGCGTTCAGGACGGTACCTTCTTTATATTTGTCATAGCGGGAAGAATACTGGCAATAGCTTGCGAAGTACCTTCTGATTGTGCCAATTTTGCCCAGGTTTTGCTGGACTGCCTTGAAGTTCGGCATCAAGGTCGATTTCAGCGCCTCCATCAAAACAACTTGATTTTCTTTTGCCGCTCGGATCATATCGTTCAGTTCGCGGCTGTTAGACGCGATCGCTTTTTCACAAAGAACATGCTTGCCATTTTCCATTAGCATGATCGCCTGGCTGGCATGCAAAGAATTTGGGCTGGCAAGGTAGACAGCATCAATGGCATCGCTTTTCGCCATCTCTTCCAGGTCTGTAAAAACGGTATCCACTCCGAACTTCCCTGCAAAGTCCGCAGCACGGTCCTCTGAACGGGAATATACTGCAGCCAGCTTAAAATCCTTCTGATGGCGTGCTCCTTTAATAAACGCTTCCGTAATCCAATTTGTTCCTACCACTCCGAAACGCACCATGTCGGTTCACCCTTTCCAATAGCAAAAGCCGGGGGCAATGCCCACAGCTTCTTTATTATCTTAGCGAAAAGGGAGCTCAATCACAAACCTGGTCCCTTTTCCATGCTCGCTTTCCACAGAAATCTTCCCGTCATGCATCTGCACCAGCTGTTTGACGATGGACAAACCGAGACCGAATTCCCCAAACGGATTGCTCGTCCTCGAGATATCGGCTTTGTAAAAACGATGCCAGATTTTTTCAATTTCGGCCGGTTCAATACCGATGCCAGTGTCCTCTATCTCAATCACCGTTGTGCTGCCTTTCATCCTGCCACGGAGCCAGACTGTTCCGTTATCCGTGAACTGGATGCTGTTTTTCGTAATATTGATCAAAATCTGGACGAGACGGTCATAATCAGCATGGACCATCGCCGCTTCCTCTGCCTCGATCTCGATTCTATTATTGCGTTCCTCTGCCTGCAATCCGAGCTGATCCTGGATGATTTCGAGCACTTCGATCAGTTCAATATCTTCTTTTACAAGCTGAACCTGGTTTGAACGGATCTTATCATAATCAAGATTCTCATTGACGAGTCTGATCAGCCGCTTCGTTTCCTGGCTGACCAGGTTGATTCCCCGCTCTTTTTCCGCCTCGGGAATCATATTATTCCTCAGGCCTTCGATGATCCCGCTGATGGTCGTGAGCGGCGTCCTCAATTCATGTGACACATCGGACATAAACTGGCGCCGCCGGTTCTCCAGGTTCTCGATTTCGGATTTTGATTCATTCAGCCTGTCGACCATGCCGTTAAAATCATTTGCCAACTCGCCAATCTCATCAAAATCCGAACTTGGTACTTTTACAGTATAGTCCCCAGCTGAGACGGCCGATGTTGCTTCCTGGAGCTTTTTGATCCTGTTGACGTGAATTCGCGATAACACCCAGCTCAGCAAAAACGAAACGCCAAGGCCAATCAGCATCGTATAAAACAAATACTTATTGATTTCGGTAATCATTTCCCGTGTCCCGCTGATTGGAGAGGTAAGGAGAATGCCGCCAACGAAATTCCCGCGGTCCAAATATGGCAAAACAACCAAGGTCACAGCACGGTCATACCTTTCAAGGTCATAATTTTTCACAATCGGTTTTCCGTTTGTAAGCTGGCTCCACTCTTTTTCCGATAATTCAATCGCCGGCCCTCTCCACCGGATGGGATTCAGCAGCTGGATATTTTCATCAAACACACTGAATTGGATATCACGTCCAAACAGGACGCGGGCATACTGGTTGATCACCTGGTCCGGCTGTTCCCTACCCCGGTCGAGATCCCGCAGGATATTCTCACCATAGGAAACCAGCTCCTCCGTCTTGTTTTTATAGACCAGTGTTTCAACATATTGTGTGAAAACAAGACTAAGGATGAGGAAAGCGACAATGATAATGCTGATATGGCTGAGGAATTGCTGGTAGATATACTTAACCTTCATGCCCATCAACACATTCGTCGAATTTATAGCCGACTCCCCATACAGTGTGGAAGAATGGCTGTTCAGCTGTGCCAAGCTTCTTCCTTAAACGCTTGATATGGACATCGACCGTACGCTCATCTCCGTAAAACTGATAACCCCAGACACGCTCGAGAAGCTGTTCCCTCGTAAACACCTGACGCGGATGCTGGGCGAAAAGCAGGAGCAGGTCAAACTCTTTTGGTGTCAAATTCGTCACTGGCTTGCCGTCCAGGCTCACCTCACGTGTTTCTTTGTTGATTTTCAGCCGGCTTGTCCCGACATCGCTGTTCTCGTCAGGCTTCTGTTTTTGGTAACGGCGTGCCACAGCCTTGATCCTCGCCATCAAAGCCAGCGGACTGAACGGCTTCGTCACATAATCATCCGCCCCCATTTCAAGCCCAAGAACCTGGTCCGACTCACTGTCCTTTGCCGTCAGCATGATAATGGGAATATCACTGCCCTCCTGCCTGATCTTCCTGCATAAGGTGACACCATCCATCCCCGGCAGCATCCAGTCGACAATCATTAAATCCCAATCCTCATTTTTATAAGCCTCATAACCCTCTAGGCCATCATTCACAAACCTGCCTTCAATGCCCTCTTTCGAAAAAAACATCTCAATCATCGCGCACACACTCTCATTATCCTCAATCACTAATATTTTCACGGCAATCCCCTCTATTACGAAATCTGTTATCTCTAAATTATAGCGCAACAGGAACATAATCAACTGATTAGGGTAATGTTACAGATTATTTAATGGATTGGACATAGTTTGTTCATGATTAAAAGGGACAGTTACCTCTTTTTCCTAGCCACTTTAAAAATTAGGGTTCCTATAAGCTGTATTGATGCCACGACCCTACTATATTCTTACAAATCACAGCTCCAATACGCCCTATTGGTGACAAGATTCTCCTATATTGTTACAAATCAAAGTCCCAATACACTCTATTGGCGTCACAGTTCTCCTATATTCTTACAAATCAAGGCCTCAATACGCTCTATTGGTGACACAATTCTCCTATATTCTTACAAATCAAGGCCCCAATACGCTCTATTGGTGACCCAGTTCTCCTATATTCTTACAAATCAAGGCCCCAATACGCTCTATTGGTGACACAATTATCCTATATTCTTACAAATCAAGGCCCCAATACGCTCTATTGGTGACCCGGTTCTCCTATATTCTTACAAATCAAGGCTCCAATAACCTCTATTGGTGACAACTATTATATTCTTACAAACAAGGGAGCTTTGCTTTTTCACATTCACATGCATCAGCACTAACTCTTGTAAAAAAAAGAAGCCAGCTCACAGAATGAGCTGGCTCTGGTCTTAATCTTTTTTAACAGGCAATCCTTCTTGTTCCCATGCGGAGAAGCCGCCTTCGAGGTTTAATACATCCTTGAAGCCATTTTTCAGCAGCAGGCTTGTTCCGATGGCAGAGCGTGCTCCTGATTGGCAATGGGCGATGATTTTCTTGTCTTTTGGCACTTCGTCAAGCTTGTCGGTCAGGTTGCCGAGCATCATATGATGGGCACCGGGGATATGGCCGCTGTCCCATTCGCTCTGGTTGCGGACGTCGATGACAAAGTAGTTTTCGTCTTCCATTAGCTCTTTTGCCTCGCTGGCAGTTACAGACTTATATTCCTCGTGGCTTCCTCCGAGCTCTTCCGGATCAACATACCCGGTTACCTGGTCAAGACCGATTGATTGCAGGGATTTTTTCACATCAGGCAGTTTTTCCGGTTCTGCGATCAATACGATGTCCTGGCCATAGCTTAATAGCCAGCCTGCCCAGTTTGCGAAGGATTTATTGTATGGAATGTTGATCGTTCCTTCTGCATGCCCCGCGGCATAGTCACTTGCCTGCCGGGTATCTACGACTGCAGCATTCCCTGTGTCGGACAATGACACTTCAGGGGTTTCCTCGCGTCTGAGCAATTCAGGGCCTTCCTTGTTCAGCTTTTTCATCTGAGCGAAGTATTTCGGAGGCTCTGGTTGTCCGGCTAGCAGCTCCTGAACAAATTGGTCCTCTTCTTTGATCTGGAAAGCCCAGTTGAATTTTTTTTCATAGCCTAATGTCGACATTGGCACCGCGCCTAGGGATTTTCCACAGGCGCTTCCTGCTCCGTGTGCTGGCCATATTTGCAGGAAGTCAGACAGGTTTTCCACTTTGCGGAGCGATTCGTACATCTGGCGGGCGCCTGCTTCCGATGTATCCTTGATGCCAGCTGCTTTTTCGAGAAGGTCAGGACGGCCGACATCGCCTACAAACAGGAAGTCGCCCGTAAAGATGCCCATTGGTTCATTGGCACCGCCGCCCTTATCCGTCAGCAGGAATGAGATGCTTTCCGGCGTATGTCCTGGCGTGTGGATCACTTCAAAATAAATATTCCCAATATTGAAAGTCGAGCCCTCAGTCAGCAATTCATGCTCATACTGGTCGACATATTGATATTTCCAGTCCTTATCCCCTTCATCTGATACATACAGCTTGGCGCCATGGTGGTGAGCAAGCTCCCTTGCTCCTGACAGATAATCCGCATGAATATGGGTTTCGGTTGCGGCTGAAATATTGAATCCTTCTTTTTTTGCGATATCCAGATAAGGCTGGATATTCCTTGCCGGGTCGATGACAAGCGCCTCGCCCGTCCTCTGGCAGCCGATCAAGTACGACATATGTGCTAGCTGGTCATCAAAAAATGATTTGAAATACATATGAATTCCTCCTTCATTTTTAATAGGTTTATGAAGAGTTTATTCTTTTATACCCCACACCATATTTTTTAAAAGTAAAAAACCCCGGTGCCAGGTGCTGCTCTAATTCCAAAATATACCTACAACAGTATTTTACTCTATTAAAATTTCTACTTCAAATAAAAAGAACCTGCTCCAAAGCCGGAAGCAGGTCTAGGTTCTTGGGGTCTTTTTCATCATTAAAATATAGAGAAGAATTGAAGCAAAAACGGAAATGGCGGAAGCAATGTAGATACTTCCATATCCAAGCCAGTGGCCAATCTGGCCGAAAGCCATCGCCCCAACTCCAACACCTAAATCGAAAAAGGAGAAGAAAGTGGCATTCGCCATCCCTTTCCTGTTCATCGGAGCATCCTGGACAGCCCAAGCCTGTAATGCGGGCTGGACGGAGCCAAAACCGAATCCATACAGGCCGGCTGCAATGAACATCACAAGGCTGTTAGGCAGCCACGCTAAAAGGATCATAGCGATCATGATTAAAAATGTTCCTGGCAGGAAGACAGCACCATGTCCTTTTTTATCATAAAGTTGGCCTGCGAATGACCTGGAGAGCATCAGCGTCAACGCAAAAATAAAAAAGTACCACTCGATCCCTGCGATTCCCTTCTGCGCTGAGTAGAGCGGCAGGAATGAAGCGATTCCTCCAAAGGTGATCGTAATGAACAATAATAGCAAGGACGGCTGCAGGGCAGATCTTTCATATACATCCCACCTTCGCTTCACTGTTTTCTCTTCGGACTGTTCCACCTTTTTATAGGTGATACGTGATGCAAGGAGAAATGCAGCAATGCCCAGAGCGGCACTGATTAGAAATAATTGTTTGAAGGTAATGGCAGCAGCCAAAGCAAGTCCAAGCGTAGGTCCCATCGCGAGAGCAACGTTTCCGGAGAGCCCGAAGTATCCCATTCCTTCTCCCCTGCGCCTCGGGGGGATTAAATCCGTTGCGATCGTGCCAGATGCTGTTGTCGAAAATCCCCAGCCAACCCCCTGGATAATTCGCATTAGAAACAAGAAGGCAATTCCAGATGCGAATCCAAATGAACCTACTGAGAACACAAAGATTGCCAGACCTGTGAGGTAAATGAAGCCTCTCCCTTTCGTTTCCAGCATCCGGCCGGCGAAAGGGCGCACGAGCAATGCCGAAAAGGTGAAAATTCCTACGACAAAACCGATCAATTGGTCATTTCCGCCCAAATGCTCCACGAATAGCGGGATGGTAGGCAAGGTCATTTGAAACCCGAGGAATATGAAGAAATTCGCCAGGAATATAAACAGGAAATCCTTGCTCCAAATTTTCTCAGTGCCCTGATTTTGCTGAGCTTCTCTTGCTGATTGATCCATATGCTTTCTTCCTTTCTGACTGAATTGATAAGGCACTGTTGCCACTTTTCCTTTAAAAAAGGATCATGTTCAATATTCCGTCAATTTGTTGTTGCGTTTTTGTGAACAACTTCACAGATAACTCATTTTTATTTCGGATTTTGATATATTGTAAGTGTAATCAATAATTACTAATTTTTGAAGGGAAGCGATTTAGATGTTAGCGAAATGGTTAAGAGAAAACAATGTTGCTGCTGGCCTGTTGACTGTCATCAGGGTATGGCTCGGATATAACTGGATGACTGCTGGATGGGGTAAATTGACTGGTGAAGGATTCGATGCTACCGGATATCTGAAAAATGCAGTTGCCAATCCAGTGAAAGGCCCGGATGGACACATGGTTTATGGATGGTATGTGAATTTCCTTGAAAACTTCGCGATTCCAAACGTCGACCTATTCAACTTCATCGTGCCGCTTGGTGAATTCCTTATCGGTCTTGGATTGATCCTAGGTTGTTTGACAACTGCTGCGATGTTCTTCGGACTTGTGATGAACTTCAGTTTCTTCCTTGCCGGCACTGTATCTCATAACCCAACTGACATCTTCTTCGGCTTCATCATTCTGTTCGCTGGCTACAATGCTGGCAAATACGGTTTAGACCGCTGGGTAGTTCCTTTCATCCGCAAGACTGTTTTAAAGAGAGAACCGGAAGCCGCACATAAAACCGTTTAACATTAAAGACCTTAAAGAGCCTGTTTTCTGCAGGCTCTTTTTCATTTCCTTGCAGATTATCGCTCGTTCAAATTCTTGACAATATGTTATTGCTATTTTGTGAACAGCGTTCTCTGGCCCGCATCAAAAGGCCGAAAACCAATATATTGTAGTGTAATCAAATAATCATTCATTTTTGAAGGGATGCGATTCATATGTTCGCAAAGTGGTTAAGGGAAAACAATGTGGCAGCTGGCCTGCTGACATTCATTCGGATCTGGCTAGGCTATAACTGGATGACTGCCGGATGGGGAAAATTGACCGGAGAGGGATTTGATGCAACAGGGTATTTGACCAATGCCATTGCCAACCCTGTCAAAGGCCCTGATGGAATTGTTTATGGATGGTATGTATCTTTTCTGGAAAATTTCGCACTTCCAAATATTGAGCTTTTCAACTTTATTGTTCCTGTCGGTGAATTCCTCGTTGGATTGGGACTCATTCTTGGCTGTCTGACAACAGCAGCAATGTTCTTCGGATTGATCATGAACTTCAGTTTCTTCCTTGCCGGAACCGTATCACACAACCCAACAGATATCTTCTTTGGCTTCATCCTCCTTTTCGCCGGATATAACGCAGGAAGATATGGGCTGGACCGCTGGGTGATCCCATTCATCCGAAAAACAATCTTTAGGAACAAAGCGGCAGCTAAATGAATTACGCTAGCCTCCTGAGTCATCTCAGGAGGCTTTTGTCATATAGCCATTTATATCGATTGAAGATCAGACATCGTTCGGTCATTCTCTTCATTACCGGTATTCAATGTGGACTTTGGCTCGAAAAAGATGACATGTGCTTCCTCCTCGGCAATTGGAAGGTGCTCCACGCCTTTTGGCACAATGATAAATTCTCCCTCATTCAAATGCACATCTTTATCCCGAAACTTGAGCAAGAGCTTTCCTTTCATAACGAGGAACATCTCATCCTCATGTTCATGCTTATGCCAGATGAATTCCCCCTTCAGCTTGGCGAATTTCACATGCATATCATTGATTTCCCCCGCTATTTTCGGGCTCCAATAGTCATTAAAAAGCGAAAACTTTTCACTGATATTAACCTTTTCCAGCTCAATCACTCCTTTTTAGATGTTGCATTCGGAAGGGTTTCAAATAGAAAATCCGTCTCTATCTCCCAAAATTTTGTTACCGTATTCCCGGTTGTTACTATGTATCCTATTTGGACTTTTTCCGCTTCATTTTCAAAGTTCAGGATGCCATGGGGTAAAGAATCGTATGTAAAGCCATCATTATAGTTGAATGAACGTTTGCCTTCATTGATTTTGGATAGGATCTTTTCGATTTCACCCTTGTCCTCAATCACGTGAATGATGCCATCTATGTTACTGATTGTCAGCTTATCGTATGGTCCATCCACAATTTTGCAGTGATAAGCTCCATACACCGTTAAAGCAGTCATGAACACAATTAGCAACCCCAGTTTCAAAAGCAATCCGCTTTTAACCATACATCCCCCTCCCTGCCATTATACTACCATTTATTTCTTATTCCCGAATATAGTAAAAAGACCAATCCGATAACGAATTGGTCTCACGTTCACATGACAATGAGTTTGAAGATGGTTAAGCCCAGTCCGATCAGGAAACCGCATACCGCGCCGTTCACCCTGATCCATTGCAGGTCTTTTCCAACATTGTTTTCCATCATGTCAATCAGTGTTTCTGTATCAAGCTTATCCAGGTTTTCTCTGACAAGCTTCCCGATTTTCGAATGGTTTCTTTCAATCAGCCCAGCTATTTTAGCATGAAGCCATGGTTCGGTCGCTGAAACTTTTTCATCGTCTGCTTTGATTTCATCAATGAATTTTTTCACAACGGGAATCACCGTGTCATCCATAAAACTGTCCTTTTCGATAAAAGCCATCAAGCGATCCTTAGACTTAGCCAGGACTCCTTTGATTTGTCCGGTCAAATCCATTTCTTCGACCATTTTATTTTTCCAGGATTGGATTTCCGACATGAGGGCTTCGCGCTCACTGATACTTCCCAGTTCTTTTTGGATCTTTTCAAGAATCATATGGCGGTATCGGTTATCCTCCTGCTGCAGGTTTTTCATTCTTTTTAAAATAAATGATTGCAAGATGTTGCCGACCTTTTCTTCGGTGATCATATTGCTGAAAGATTGAATTGCGAATTTCAGGAGACCATCCGCTTCGGTTGTATCAATTGCCTGTTTTCCAAGCTTGCCAAGGACTATTTTCGCTTCAGCCTGTGATGCCCATTTTTCTGTCTCTTGCAGGACATAGTCAAATGCAGCTGAATCATATTCCTTCGCCAGGATATGGCTTGAGGCCTTTTGCAAAAACTCGGAAGAATCCGCTGAGAGCAGGAAGCCTTTGATTTCTTCTTCGATTGTTGGCGCAAATCTTTCAACGTCCACTTTCCTAGCCACATCCAGGCTGAATGCCTGGATGCTGTTTTTAACAGATTCAGAGTGAAGTTCCTTCTCAACTGTTTCAAAAATTTTATCCAAAATATGAATCTGCTTGAACTTTTCCATGATGCTTTCTTTTGTGAGCCAGTCATTCTCAAGCATATTGATTAACGCACGCGTTACCTTATCACGGTTTTTAGGCAAAAGTGCCGTATGCGGAATCGGGATGCCGAGCGGATGCCTGAACAGCGCCGTCACAGCAAACCAGTCAGCGAGTCCGCCGACCAGCCCCGCCTCAAAGCCGCCCATCAGCAGTTTCCCGATCAGCGAGTCCTGGAAAGGAATCATCGCAAGGAACCCCGCTCCCATAATCGCCAGCGAAATAGCGGCTAAATGTCTAGATCTATTATTTCGTTTTTCCATATATCTCCCTCTGTTACTGTTTGATTGAAATTTGTGTAATGTTTCTACTTCTGGAGCCCCCAATGTGAATTTCGGAAAAAGAGTCTCTTCAATATTTTACCCAATTTATAGGGGAGAAAGCTATAAAAAAGGAAAAGTCCCAGGAGCAGGCGCTCCGGGACTTCCTAATGGTCACTCTCTTACTTCATCCACTCTGGCTTTCCAAAACCTTTGAAATCATTATCAATGATTTTTTCAAATTCATCGGACTCGACAACTTCTTTGATGTCCTTTGCGAATTGGGCATCCTGGTCCTTGGTATTAATGACGACACGGTTGCGATATTGGTCCGGCATGTTTTCAAGCTGAAGTGCAGTTAACAGATCCATTTTTGCTGCAAGGGCAAAGTTGCCAGGTACAGCCGACAGGTCGACGCTCTCAACAGCCCTTGGAAGCTGAGCTGCTTCGATTGGCTTGAACTGCAGGTTCTTGACATTATCTTTTACATCTTTTTCAGAAACAGTCAGCGGATCAGCATTAGGATCTAGTGTGATCAGGCCGGCATCCTCAAGGATCAGGAAGGCACGCGCAGCATTTGTTGGATCGTTTGGAATCGCGATGTCTGAACCCTCTGCGACTTCATCCAGTGAATTGAACTTCTTGGAGTAGATCCCCATTGGCGCTGTTGGTACGACAATCACTTCAGACAGTTCAAGATCGTGTTCTTTTGCAAAATTCTCCATGTACACCTTGTGCTGGAACAGGTTGGCGTCAAGGTCTCCTTTTGACAAGGCCAGATTAGGCTGGATGTAATCGCTGAATTCGACCACTTTCACTTCATAGCCTTTTTTCTCAAGCAGAGGCTTGATGCCTTTTGTGACCATATCACTGTACGGTCCGGATGTCGCTCCGAATGTTACCTGCTTTTTGTCAGCCTTCGCATCGCCGCCAGAGGCTGAGTCACTTCCGCATGCAGCCAACAAGCTGCTTGATAGAAGTAACAGTAAGGAGAATAATAATTTCTTCATTTTAAAATAACCCCCAATTTTTATCTTTTGTCTACTAATTTAGCAATCCTGTCGCCGCCAAACTGAATCAGCTGGACAAGGCATATCAGGATAATAACCGTCGTAATCATGATGGTATTGTCATACCGGTAATAACCGAAGCGGATTGCCAGGTCACCGACTCCGCCGCCGCCAACGATTCCGGCCATTGCCGAGTATGCCACAAGGCTGATGATCGTGATGGTGACACCCTGGACGATTCCCGGTTTAGCCTCTGGAATGAGCACATCCTTGATGATCATCCACGGAGTAGCTCCGGTGGCCACCGCTGCCTCGATGACCCCTTTATCAATTTCGCGCAAGCTTTGCTCTACGATTCTCGCAAAGAACGGAATCGCCGCGACAGATAATGAAACAGATGCCGCAGTCGGCCCGATTGTCGTGCCGGCGATTAAATTCGCCAGCGGCAGCAGTGCGATCAACAGGATGATGAACGGAACCGAGCGGATCATATTGACGATAAAACCGGCAATGGTTTTAAATAGCTGATTTTCCAGGAACAGGCCTTTATCGGTGACAAAAAGAAGAACCCCTGTTGGCAGCCCAACAATGATCGAGACAAGGATGGAGATGCCGACCATATAAATTGTTTCAAAGAATGCTTTATTCAGTTCCGGCAGCAGTGCGACCAGGTTATCAAGCAGCATCTTCAATCACCTCCAGATTTCTTGTCCTTGCTGCGATGTATTCAATGGCCCGGTCGATTTCAAGTGTCTCGCCCGAAACTTCCATAATGAAAATTCCTAGTGGGATTTCCTGAATATACTCGATTTTGCCGTGAAGGATGTTTCCCCTCACCTTGAATTTCTGGAATACATCCGAGATGACCCCCTGCTCGGCAATCTCGCCCTGGAAATAAATCTTGATCAATTTGCCTTCCCGCTCCTTCATCAGTCTTTCCGGCAATTCGAATTGTAGGATGGAGTTGACGAAATCCTTTGTCAGCGGCTCCTGTGGATTGGCAAAAACATCGTAGACATTTCCCTCTTCAATGATTTTTCCATCTTGCATCACAGCCATTCGGTCACAAATCGTCTTGACCACTTCCATTTCATGCGTTATAAGCACGATTGTGATTCCTAACTCTCTATTAATCTTTTTAAGTAAAGATAAAATAGAGCGTGTCGTGCTTGGGTCAAGAGCGGAGGTTGCTTCATCACATAGAAGGACGGATGGATTATTCGCCAGCGCCCTGGCTATGCCAACACGCTGTTTTTGGCCGCCGGACAGCTGTGCAGGATAGACGTCTTTCTTGTCGGAAAGGCCCACCATATGTAAAAGCTCTAGCACTCTCTCATTTATCTCTGTTTTCGGAGTGCCGGCAGCTTTTAGCGCAAAAGCGATGTTTTCGCTGACTGTCTTTGCACTTACAAGATGGAAATGCTGAAAAATCATCCCTATTTTCAAACGGGCTTTCCTTAGCTCGCCCTTACTTAAAGAGGTTAGCTCCACTCCCTCAATAAAAACCTCTCCCGATGTCGGCTTCTCCAGGAGGTTCAGGCATCTCAGCAAAGAACTTTTGCCTGCGCCGCTGTATCCGACAATCCCGTAAATTTCGCCCTTTTCTACTTTTAACGAAACATCGTCAACGCCTGTCACCGATCCCTTTTTCGTGTCATATACCTTGACCAGATTCTTCACTTCAATCATTTTTGCACCCCCATTTTCACTCAATAAAAAAAGCCTCTTTCATTCAAAGAAAGAGGCATCGTAAATATCTATACGACTTATCTTTCAGAATGAAACCATTCTGTAGGAAGTGGCACCTTTCCATAAAGGAGGTTGCCGGACGTCATCGGGCCTAATCCCTCAGTCTCTCTTGATAAGTAACTTATTAAATTCATTTTGATAATTGAAATATTAAAACTCTCTGAAATATTTGTCAACAGAGTTTTTTAGTCTTTTTCAGGTTGTAATCGCTTACATCATTGGGGCTGTAAGAGAATTTATTTTCAAAAAGAAAAACCCTTGTTTACGCTAAAACAAGGGCACCATAGACGAGGGCACCGGCTATGACATACGCCGGGTGTACCTTCAGTTTTTCCATCAGGACGAAGCTGATGCCGCCAATCAGGATGGTCTGTGTCAATCCTACTCCTTCATAGGAAGAAAAAAAGAAATCATAGGTCATGACTCCCAGGAGCACCGCAATGACTGGCCGGACGACGATTGTCAGCCTTTTGACACGAGGAGAATCCTTGAATTTCATCAACAGTCCTAGCAGACCGATCATCAGAACCAGCGATGGTGCCACGGCTGCAAACACACCGACAATGGCACCGAGGATTCCGCCTTCTGAATAGCCGATATACCCGGCCATCTTGGTCGCGATTGGTCCAGGGAGTGCATTGCCCATCGCCAGTACTTCACTGAATTCATTGACCGTCATCCAATAGTATCGGTCGACGACTTCATTTTCAATCAACGGGATGGAGGCCGGCCCTCCGCCATAGCCTAAAATACCAGGAATGAAAAAGGCCAAAAATATTTGGAAATAAATCATTTCTGCTCCCCTCCCATTTGTTTCTTTTCAATTGGAGAAGAGTCTTTTTTTATTAAAGCGCCAAGCAGCAAAATGAAAATCAAGATTGCCGGATGTATATTCAAGATCTGGAGGAGCACCAGGCTGGCAATCAGCGCAATAGCTGTCCAGGCCCAGCCAAGCTTCGATTTACCCGATTTCTTAATGAAGTCCCATGTCAGGACAGCGAGCATGACGGCAACAACCGGTACAACAGCATCTGCCATTCCTTTTACCCACGGCTGATCCTTGTATGAGTTCAGAGTCGTAAGCAGGATAATCATCAGGATAATTGTCGGAATCATCGTTGCGGCCAGGGCATTGACCATGCCCAGGGTCCCGCCCACTCGATAACCGATATACCCTGCCATTTTCGTCGCGATCGGACCGGGGAGCGCATTTCCCAAAGCCAGAATATCACCGAACTCATCAGAGTCCATCCATTTATACTTATCTACCACTTCCTTATGTACGAGCGGAATCGATGACGGCCCGCCGCCATAGCCAAGGATTCCCACGCGGAAAAATGCCAGGAATAAATCTTTTTGTTTCAACACTTCACCTTCTCTTCTGTTTTTAGCCCTATGCAGTCTCTTTCTATAATTCTTATTTCTTTTATTTTATTATAGACTCATATATTGGAAACTGCATGTAAATTAAAGGGATCATATCACCGTCGGGAATCATTTATCATAATTTCCGCCATTTTATATGCACTGATTTACTGCTCAACTCATTATTTTGGCGATTTTTTCATTTTTTCGAACACTTTTTAGATTATTTCGACTAAATTTCCGGATATATCGACCACATTTTGGATTATTTCGACCACTTTTTCAAATAATTCGACCAAGTGTCCATTTTGCTCCATAAAAAAAGTACCACAGCTCCAGGCCATGATACTCTTATAATCATTTATTAAACTTAAAGATAGAAACAGATTCATTCAACTCATTGGTCAGTTTCCTCAAGTCTGTTACCTTTTTCGAAAGGTTGCCGAATGCCGATAATTGTTCCGTTGTGGAGGCTGAAATTTCTTCACTTCCAGCTGCTGTTTCTTCGACGACGGCACTGATGGATTCAACATTGTGCAGGACCTTGGCTCCCAGTTCCTTGGAGGCTTCCATTCCGCTTACAAGCTGGGTGATTTTTTCAGAGATGCCGCTGACTCTGGCTTCGATATTTTCAAAAGCTGACATTGTCAGGTTCATCGAATCCATTTGCTCATCAGCGATGGCGCCGCCTTTGTTCACAGCTTCTCCGATTTCATCTAGTCCAGTCTTCAACAGATTGACCATATCGAAAATTTGCGTTGTTGCGAGGTTTGACTCTTCAGCCAGCTTCCTGACCTCGGACGCAACGACCGCAAATCCTTTGCCCGCCTCTCCAGCCCTTGCAGCTTCGATCGCTGCATTCAACGCAAGCAGATTGGTCTGGGCTGCGATTGCCGAAACAGATTTGGCCATGTCTTCAATTTTAGCGGCATAACCAACAAACTTGCCCGTTGCTGTCTGGATGGAATAGGATGCCGCTTTGTTTTCTGTAATTAACACTTTTTGCCCTTCTATTGCTTTTCTGCCTTCTCCGATTGCTTCCACTGCTTCCTGGCTATATGAGGATGACTCCTGGCTGTAGTCCAGATTCAGCATGATTTCCTTATCCATGTCGTCAATCAGTTCGACGGATTGCTGCAGATCTTCCGAAACAGTTTGGGCACCTGCTGAAAGCTCATCCGTTGATACAGCTACCTGATTAGAAATCTCTGTCAGCGATACATTTTCCTGTTCAATTTCCGCTGCAAACTCTTCCACTTCTTTGCTTGTCCTATTCACCTTTTGCAGCAAGGAAGTCAATTGAGATGCCATCATGTCGAAGGACTCATTCAAAGTCCCCAGCTCATCCTTATGCTTGTATGGGACTTTTTCAATCATCAGGTTTCCTTTGGCGATTTCCTGGGCATTGATGGCAATCTGCTTCAATGGCCTTGTAATCGAACTCGTCAGCCTGATCCCGATTCCCCCGGCAACAACAACAAGCAGGATGCTGCCGATGATTGCCGAGAGGATTATGAATTGAATCTGGTTCTTCAAATCCTCCTGAAGATAATCGTAATAATCATTTACCTGGATATTCAAGAGGTACAGATCATTTAGGACGCCCTCACTGCGCAGCGATTGCCGCTTCACTTCGGCACTGATTTTATCATCAAGTGCCTTCTCAGCTTCGGACTTCAATGCATTGAACTTTTCAAAAGCTTTGTCCAACACTTTCTTGCTGTTTTCCTGCTGAATCAATCCTTCTGCCTGAGCAAAAATTTTAGAGGTCTTCTCCATTTTCGCTAATGCATCCTGCCTGTTCCCTTCGGTCGGACTGAAGGAAAAATTGCTTAGCGATTGTTTGGTTGCCGATGTTTCAGCCTCCAGGTTCTGAACGGTCAGCAGTACCTGTACATAATCTTGATTAGATGCCTGGACCATCAGCATTCTGTAAATGATAAAAGAAATCATCACAATCGATAAGCCAATGGCGAGCAATAAGTTCAATAATAATTTCTTTTTAATTGTCATGTCTGTTCCCCCAGTTGCAGCTGTTAATCTAGCTGAATTGAAACTTCATTTGTTGATAATTTCTCTTCCAAGTCTTTCAAGGTTTTTTCCTGTTCTGGACTCAGCTTGATGACCCGGATTGGTGCAAGCCCGACACCCTTTTCATTAATGCCCAGTTCGATTTGCCTTGATTTAAGCTTCTTCTCGGATTGGAACTCCTTAACTGCTTCATATAGTGCGATATCCACATTCTTCAGCATGGAAGTAATAATGGCCTTTTCGGCAAAAAAGTATTGGTCGCTATCTACACCGATCGCAAACTTTTTCCTCGCTTGCGCTTCCTTCAAGACACCTACTCCCGTAAAACCAGCGGCAGCATAAAGAACATCAGCACCTTCATCGATCATTCCTGCAGCAATCTTTCCTCCAAGGTCAGCATTGCCAAAATCCTCAGAGTAAGCGACCTTTATCTCAGCATCCGGCTTGACTGCTTTCACACCCTGCTCAAATCCCGATTTGAATTTGCGGATCAGCGGCACATCCGCACCGCCCACAAATCCGACGACCTTTGATTTGGTGGTCATCCCGGCAACCGCACCGGCCAGGAAGCTGCCCTGTTCTTCTTTAAAAGTAATCGATATGATATTCTCCATTTCTGATACCGAATCCACCAGTATAAACTGTTGTTCCGGATATTTCTTTGCGACTTTTTCCAAATCCTCAAGAACCATGAAACCAAGCCCGATGACAAGATCATTTCCGTCTTCCACCAGCTCAGTAAACCCCTTTTCATAGCTGCCTGCTTCCTGCAGCTCACGATAATCAAAAAGAATATCCAATTCATCCCTTGCTTTTGTCAGTCCGGCAAACGCTGCATCACTAAAAGATTGATCGCCAAGTCCGACGTCAGACAACATGATGCCAATTTTAACCCTTTCCTTCGCCTTCAACTCTGTGTTGGCGCAGCCAGCAAGTCCCCCTGCGAGTAAAACTGCGATAAAAAATATATACATAATTCGTTTCATCTTGATGTCCTGCTCCCTTTTCAAGTAAATTTATATTTATTTCATCGGCCGCCGTCTATTTTTATTAATGCCAGAACAGAAAGTCTATTTTTTGTAAATTTTCAAAATAGTGAACGAATAAAAAAGCAGGCTGTCTTCTTCCCAGCCTGCCTCATCCTGTCATTATTTAATTTTCGCGAATTTATGCAAGTCGCCATTTTCTCCCAGGACGATCAGAATATCCTCTGCTCGAAGTGTCTTTTCCGGATCTGGCGAAATATCGACCTTATTTGCTGTTTTGACGCCGATTACGGTAATATTGTATTTTGCACGGAGATTGATTTCAATCAGGTTTTTGCCTGCCATGCTCATTGGCAGCTTGATTTCCTCAATACTGTAATCATCTGAAAGCTCGATGAAATTCAATACATTCGGGGACGCCATCAGTTGATGGGCAACCCGTTCCCCCATGTCCCGTTCAGGGAAGATGACTTTGTCAGCGCCAACCTTGAATAATACTTGTGCATGGTGTTTGTTGAGCGCTTTGGCCACGACATTGGAAACGCCCATTTCTTTTAAAATCAGAACGGTAAGGATACTTGCCTGGATATCATCGCCAATTGCCACGATGACCGTCTCGAAGTTCCTGATCCCCACAGCCTTCAAGGTTTGCTCATCAGTTGAGTCTCCGATTACCGCATGTGTAACAAACTCTTTATATTCCTCAATATGCTGCTCGCTCTTATCAATCGCCAGCACTTCATTTCCTTCATAATACAGTGTTGTCGCTACACTGGACCCAAAACGCCCCATCCCGATTACTGCGTATTGCTTTGCCATAATATACTCCTCCTACCCAATCATCACTTTTCCAGCTGGATATCGATAGTGATCCTCTTTTCTTTTTTTGGCCACTGCATAAGCAAGTGTCAATGGACCAACCCGGCCCGCAAACATCGTAATAAGTATTAAAATTTTCCCGAATGAGGACAGCTCAGGGGTCAAGCCCATTGAAAGTCCTACAGTCGAAAAGGCTGACACCACTTCAAAAAAGATCATAAGAAAATCTTTTCCCGGTTCTGTGATAGTTAACACCATCGTCATGGATATCACTAAGAAAATAGCAATAATGGTCACCGTCAAAGACTTGGAAACGATGGAGAAATCCATCCTCCTTCCAAAGAAGGTCACATCTTCCCTGCCGCGGATTTGCGATTTGACAGCACCGATCAAGACGGCAAATGTGGTAGTCTTGATCCCCCCTCCCGTTGATCCGGGAGAAGCGCCGATAAACATCAGGAAGATGATCAAAAACAAGGTTGATTGTTTTAAATCAGGAATGCTTAAGGTATTTGAACCCGCAGTCCTTGGAGTGACAGCCTGATAAAATGCCCCGAAAATTTTACCAGCCGCTGATAAAGGCCTCAGGGTAGCAGGGTTATTATACTCCAGGATAAAAATCAGGAGAGCCCCGCCAACTACCAGAATACTTGAAACAGATAGTGCCATTTTCGAATGCAGGGACAAGCGGCGAGTGCTTCGATACTCGAATAGTTCATTCATTACAATGAACCCGATGCCTCCCAGGCTGATCAGTGACGTCACCGTAAGATTGACGATCGGGTCTTCAGCATAGGCAGTAAGGCCCCTGAAACCTCCCATCAAGTCAAATCCGGCATTATTAAAGTTTGACACTGCGTGGAAGAAGCCGAAATAAATAGCTTTTCCCGCAGCCATATCCTGCGAAAACCTGAATGATAACAGGATTCCGCCGACAATCTCGGCAGTTGCTGTGAAAATCAGGATTCTTTTTACAAGCCTTACGACTCCTTCAACGTTCTCGTTGTTGAAAGACTCCTGGATAATCAATCTTTCTTTTAATGAAATTCTTTTTCCCAAGATGAATGCGAGCAATGTAGCAAAGCTCATAAATCCTAAACCGCCGACCTGGATCATCGACAGGATGACCACTTCTCCAAAGGCAGTAAAGGTGTCACCGGTATCCACGACAACCAGCCCTGTCACACATGTAGCCGATGTTGCAGTGAAAAATGCATCAAGCAGCGGAAGCCCCTTGCCATCAGTTGTAGCAGAGGGCAGTGACAGCAGCAATGCCCCCAGCAGGATAATCGTCCCAAAACCTAAGACGAGTATCTTTGGAGGGTCCAGCTCAATAAACAATCTCCTACGCATGGTGTTTTCCTTCTTTCCTTAGTATGAGGAATTACGCGTCTAATATTTCCTGGCAGGGAGTTATGTTTAACTGGATCAAGATATAAGCATATCTAAAATCACGCAAAACAAAAAAGCCCCCAGAGGCTAAAAGATTTCAGCCTTGTGGACTTTTGAATAGTCGTCACACAAGCTTCATCTTCCTCTTCTGTAACGCTTGCGAAGTTAGCTGTCGGATTAGGACTCAGAATAGCCCTGCCTTTTGAAAAGGCTTCACCCCAAGTGGACGCATCCACAATATTGGTTCCCCCGCTCCTGCCGGATTCAGCGATTTAGAAATATGAAACTCATTCAGTTTTTTGTTCCAGAAATCTGAAACTGTTGTAATCATACTCCTCCGGATTTCGGTTGTAAACATGAAAAGGAACGCAAAAATGACTTATTTTATTCATTTCTTCCCAATAATGACATGAAATCAAGGACTTTCTCACTGAATCGCTGTTTTTCTTTGTTTTACACTTCCGTTAACTCATTAACACCTTTCTCCACACCTGTACGCGGTTTATAGCCGGGGAATTAAAGGTAAATAATAAGATTGTCAAAACAGTTTGGAGGTTGTTGCGGATGAAAGCGATGGTTATAGTGAATCCTTCTTCAGGTAAAGAAAAAGCGAATGATTATGCAGAAAAAATTGAAGAAACATTGCGAAACAATTATGAGGACATAGAGATCAGAAGAACGGAAAAAGAGGGAGATGCCGCTGCATTTGCCACCGAAGCATGCGTTGCTTTATATGATGCGGTCATCGCTATGGGCGGTGACGGAACCATCAATGAGGCCATCAATGGACTGGCCGAACAGGCACACCGGCCCGCTCTCGGCATAATACCGCTTGGGACAGTCAATGATTTTGCCAGGGCACTCAATATTCCGCTGGAACCTTATGAGGCCATCTCTATTTTAGAAGAGCAATATCTTCGTCCTGTTGATGTCGGAAAGGTCAATGAGTCTTATTTTGCCAATGTTCTTGCAGTTGGGGCGATCGCAGAAGCATCTTACAACGTAAGCGCCGAGCAAAAAACCAAACTTGGCCCACTGGCTTATTTTATGGAAGGTACAAAATCCTTCCTGAATGGCGAAGCTATTAAAATCAATGTTGAACACGAGGGAGGGAAATGGGAAGGCGAGACTTTCCTTTTGCTTACTGCCCTCACAAATTCTGTGGGCGGATTTGAGGCACTTGCCCCTGAGGCAGACGTGAATGATGGTAAATTCCACACTTTTATCATAAAAAAGTTATCCATCCCAAAAATCGCAACCCTCATCCCTTCACTTTTGAGAGGTGAATTGGAAGAAAGCAAGGAGGTCGAATATATACGAACCTCCTATCTGAATGTATCCTCCAACAAACCTCATGTGGTCAACATCGACGGAGAAGAAGGCGAGCCGCTTCCATTCAGTGCAAAAGTTCTTCCAGGACATCTGAATATTTTTGTACCGGTCATAAAGAAAACCTGAGCAGGGATTAACTCCTTGCTCAGGTTTTTTCAGCCTTATTTCACGCTTGAATTAACATTATAGAAAAATTTAGCTGTGATTGATCCATCTTTGTTTTCCTTGATGTTCGTCACGTGGATTCCAGAATCAGCAGGTGTATCACTTAAGCCTTTCCAGAAGTAGTAAGAACCAGAGTGTACATTTCCAGAAACAGGAGTGATCTTGCTGCCAGTCTTGAAGAAGTCACCAGCATCGCCGCGATTCATGTTCTTCTCAAGGTCATACAAACCATCTGCCTGAAGGACAGATAATCCATAGTGTGTTACCACATCACCATTGCTTGCCGTTTGTGACTGGTTGTACTGGAAGCGCTTGTTCATCCAGTTTTCAACATTATTCGGACGGAAACCAGCTGTCTGGTATAAGTTAATGACATTTTCATCCACATGCCATGCAACCAGACCATGGGCGTTTTCACCCTGACGGATCATACCTTTGTTAAAACCATCCTGCTGCATGTTTTCAAACAGGAAGTATTCAGTACCATTTGAACCCGGAACTTCCATTTTCACGATTCCATTGTCTGCCGTAGCTTTGTTTGCTGCAGGCAATGTTATTTCTCTTACTTCACCTGGCTTGACTTCGATTGGATTAGCCCATCCTAGGAAAACCTTTGAGAATGGATCGAAGTGTGTTGGTGAGTTGCCGCCGTACTCAGCTTTATTCGGATAGCGCATCCATGAGCCGCCTGCCATCATGGAATAGTTTCCTACACCTTCTGATGAGTAAAGTGTGTCGTAGAAATCAGGCAATCCTAAAGCATGTCCAAATTCGTGAGCATAAACACCAGTTTGTACTGGGAATGGTCCTGTTTTCGATTCTTCTTTATACGTGTTAGTCGCAGCATCGAAACCAGCTACGTTACCGCCGATACCTGGCTGGATGTTGTAGTTATTAACGACTACGCCATCGTAAGTCATGTCTTCTTTGACTGTTCTGTCAATCCATGCGCCCTGGCTGATTCCTTCATACTGAGGTGCAGTCTTGCCAGTTTCATAATACTTTCCATAGTAAAGCGCACTTAGCAAGCTCCACTTATGAGACCAGAATTGCGCCGGGTCACGGCTGTATTCAGCGCCAGTACCTTCATGGACGACGAATACATTTGGAACTTCGCCATCTTCATTAGCGTATTTAGAGAAATCCACTTGATCATCTGCTGCTTTTAACAGGTCACGAATGAATTCGCCAGTATGAGCGTCACCGTTTACGTTTCCAAGCTTGTACACTCCGCCTTCAGCGTATGTGCCTTCCTGGTCAAGATAGTAAGAAGCTCCCCTTGGCAGCTCAACCCATACAAATTCAGTGTTCTCTTTGCGGATAAGGTTAGTTTTTCCGTAACTTGATTCCTTGTAAGCATTTTGCATCGTACGGTCTTTTGGAACATCTGGGCCATCATACTTTTGGAATTGCGGCAGCTCATAAGGATTATATTCACTTCCAAAAATTAAATCTTCATAGTAATGAGCTGGGACTTGACCCTTCATATCGCCAACCGGCTCATCTCCATCTTTGTACTTAGCCAAAATAACCAGTACCGGGATATCACCAGTTGCTTCCTTATATGCAACATGATTGTCACCAGGCTGCTGGAACTTTGCTCCAGTCTGGGCAATTTTCTCTGCAGGATCAACCTTGGAAATATCAATCCCTAATTCCTTAGCTCTATCAACAAGCTCAGGAGCTGCACCTACATGGTGAGCAAGACTTAGTTCATATTTACTTTGCGGCTTAACCGCGGAATCATTTGCACTGACTCCCGCAAAAACTGCGCTTCCTGCCAAAGCAAGGGATAACGCCGAAGTTGAAAGGACCTTTAACAATTCACTCACTCCCTATCAGAATGTTTCTATTTCCTAAATAATATAAAATATTCAGTATATTCTAAATAGGGATAACGGCTTATTTGATAGGTTTTCCGATGTGCCGAAAGGCTTAATTTCCAGATCCACCATATAAGTCATTATTATTCTTCCATAATAATCCATTAACAATATAAGAAAAAATCTGGCTAAGAGAGCTTCTTATCGTTTTTCTATTATGATTCTTTTCTTTTCTCTCCGAAAGCTATCAAATTACAACAGGGTTCTTGACAGCTTTATGCCTCCCCTCTTAAAACCTGTCAAAATAACGATGGTTTCTTGACAGCTTCGAGCCTCCACTCTTGAAACCTGTCAAAATAACGATGGTTTCTTGACAGCTTCGAGCCTCCACTCTTGAGACCTGTCAAAATAAACATGCTTTCTTGACAACTTCGAGCCTCCACTCTTGAAGCCTGTCAGAATAAACACGGGTTCTTGACAACTTCGAGCCTCCCCACTTGAAACCTGGCAAAATAAATACGCTTTCTTGACAACTTCGAGCCTCCACTCGTGAAACCTGTCAAAATTAACACGCTTTCTTGACAACTTCGAGCTTCCACTCTTAAAACCTGTCAAAATAACGATGGTTTCTTGACAGCTTCGAGCTTCCCCTCTTAAAACCTGTCAAAATAACGATGGTTTCTTGACAGCTTCGAGCTTCCACTCTTAAAACCTGTCAAAATAACGAAGGTTTCTTGACAACTTCGTGCTTCCCCTCTCAAAACCTGTCAAAATAACGATGGTTTCTTGACAGCTTCGAGCCTCCACTCTTAAAACCTGTCAAAATAACGAAGGTTTCTTGACAGCTTCGAGCCTCCACTCTTGAGACCTGTCAAAATAACCATCCAAACACACAACAAAAAGACTTCGCCGGGGGCGAAGTCTTTTCCATACATGAATTCTAAAGAATATCCATCCAGATTTTGATTGCTGTACCTAGGATCAGTACTGCAAGGATGTATTGAAGAACTTTTGTGTTTACTTTTTTACCAGCGGTTGCTCCCAGCGGTGAAGCGATCAGACTTGCTACAACCATGATGAGTGCCGGCCAGAAATCTACTTGGCCAGTGGCAATCTTACCTACTGTTGAACCGATTGATGAAATGAATGTGATTGCCAGTGAAGTGGCGATGGTCATCCTTGTTGGTATTTTCAAGACGACGAGCATGATTGGCACTAGCAGGAATGCTCCAGCTGCGCCGACGATACCGGCGCCAATTCCGACGATCAAGGCGAAAAATGCAGCAAGCCATTTGTTGAATGTTACCTGATCTAACGGGATGTCATCAACGTTTTTCTTAGGGATGAACATCATGACTGCTGCAATCAAAGCAAGAATACCGTATACAAGGTTGATGCCGCCTTCTGACATGAAGCGGGAACCGTAACTTCCGATTAAGGAACCAACCAGGATCGATGCGCCCATGTAAATGATCAATGTTTTGTTCAGATATCCGCCTTTACGGTAAGCCCAGACACCGCCGATGGTCGCGAAGAAAACCTGGACAGCACTAATCCCTGAAACCTCATGTGCGCTGAATGCGGCAAGACCAAACAATGGCGGAATGTATAATAGCATTGGGTATTTAATGATTGAACCGCCAATTCCAACCATCCCGGAAATATAAGAACCGATAAAGCCAATTAAAAATATGACGATAAAAAATGATAAATCCATCAGGCTTCCTCCTTAATTTGAATCATTGTTTCGTATTTAATGCTTCTGTAATAGGTTAGTCGCGAAAAATAACCTTTTTATAACCACAAGAAAAGGGAGACAAGCTCCCTCTTCGTTCAATTAGGCCTTCTTCATCCAGAACTTGAACACACCGTTTTCTTCTTCATGCTTCAGTAGTTCGTTTCCAGTTGATTGTGCCCAAGCTGCTAGATCTTTTACAGCGCCTTTATCAGTTGTATGGATTTCGAGTACGTCTCCGGATTGAAGGTCAGTGATGGCCTTCTTTGTTTTTACGATTGGCATTGGACATGCAAGTCCTTTTGCGTCTAATACTTTTGCTACGTTCATGTTAAAATCCTCCTTGGTTGTTTAGAAAGTTGTATTTTTCAATACTGGCCGGGGAGCAAAGCCCCCTTGCCAGATTTATCTTACCGCACAGCGGTTTGGTCCGATTTCCATTTCTCTTTGTTTCTCATCGTCTGGGTTGATTTTGCCCATGTTTGTTTCACGGATTTCCTGGTATGCATTTGGCTGCGGTGGCAGGTTCTCCGTTACAAGTCTGCGGAATTCCGCTTCGTCTTCGATGTTCAAGCCATGGTTTTTCGCGAAAAGAGTACCTAATTTTTCAGATACACTGCCATCTTCGTTCAGCTCTTCGATGATCATGAAGTGTGCTGGAAGAACAACCAGGTCATCAGAAAGCTGCTTGTAGCGATTGTATAGTGAGTTTCTTAAATCTGCTACCCAGTCTTCTGCTTTACCAGCTAAGTCCGGACGACCAATTGAGTCAATGAATAGTATATCCCCTGACAGAAGATATTTTTCATCTACCACGAATGAAGTGGAACCAATTGTGTGGCCAGGTGTGTAAAGAGCGTTGATGTCGATGTTTGTTTCACCGATTTTAACGTTATTGCCATCTTCTAGAGGCTGGTAGTTGAATGTTACTTCATCAGCATCTTTTGGAGGCAGCCAGTATGTTGCACCTGTTGCTTCGGCAATTTTTCTGCCGCCAGAAATGTGGTCTGCGTGCAGGTGTGTATCGAATACATGCTTGATTTCAACGCCAAGCTCTTTAGCGAAATCAAGATATACATCTGTCATTCTTGTTGCGTCGATCAAAGCAGCTTCCCCGTTTGAAACGACCGCGTAAGAAAGGCAGCCTTTACCGATGCGGACGAACTGGTACATTGATCCGCCATCTTTAAGATCGCCAACCTTAACTGGCTCAAGGTGTTCGCTCCAAGCTTTCATTCCGCCTTGAAGATATGAAACTTCACGGCCAGCCTCGTCAAGCATTTCAGCGACCATTACAGAAGATCCCTCTTTTGCACAGACAACAAGCACTTCTTTGTCAGTTGGCACCTGATCAAGTATTTCTTCTACTCCATCCAAAAGGTCGAAGTAAGGGATGTTCAAATGTTCGAAGTTGTCTCCTTCGATTTTCCAATCATTGAAGTCGCTCTCGTTACGGACATCAAGTATAAATAAAGGTTCTTTATTAAATACTTTTTTTGTTACTTCTTTAGACGTCATTGCTTTCATAGTGTACTTTACCTCCCTGGGTATGAATTTTTCTAAAAAAATTAATTAACTTTCGTTTCAGTTGGCCCGTTCCATTCGGACATGCCTGGTACAACATTCCAAACTTTCTCGAAGCCATTGCTAGCTAGTGCCTGGGATGCCATATCACTTCTGTTGCCTGTGCGGCAAACTACAAGGATTGTTTTGGATTTATCAAGTTCTCCCATCCGGTTTTCAAGATCCCCGAAAGGAACTGAGACCGCATTTGGAATATGTCCAAATGCATATTCAGCTGGTTCCCTAACATCCAGTACAAGAACATCTTCGTTTGCTTCCAGCTTCTTAAGAACATCCTCGTTGGAAACAATGTTCTCGAATTTTGTTTCTTCCTGTTCTTCACCTGAACCGCCTTTGCGGATGTAGTGCTTTAGAACATCGCCTTCTTCAATTGTTCCAAGGTATTGGTTGCCAGAGCTTTTAGACCATGCCTGGATATCTGCCCTTGAACCTTTATCCGTTGCGAGCACTTCTAAAACCTCGCCCGGATTCAAATTGTTGATTGCTTTTTTCGTTCTGACAATCGGCATTGGGCATGCAAGCCCTTTTGCATCGACTGTAGCATTTGTCTTAACAGTTTCCATTTGTCGACCTCCAATTAATAATATCTATTAGATGAACAGGTTGACGTTGCCGTTTTCAGCATCAGCCAGATACGCTGCTACACCAGCAAATTCGACATCTTCCATGATTTCCTCTTGTTTTAGACCAAATAAGTCTACTGTCATCTGGCAGGCAACAAGTTTTACATCCTGTTCTTTAGCCATATCAATCAAGTCTGGAAGCGGCATTGCATTATGCTTCTTCATGACATCCTTAATCATCTTAGGGCCAAAGCCTGCATAGTTCATTTTTGACAATCCCAATTTGTTCGCACCTCTTGGCATCATCTTGGCAAACATCTTTTCAATGAAACCTTTGTCAGCCTGGATCGGCTCATCTTTACGCAGTGCGTTCAATCCCCAGAAAGTGTGGAAAATTGTCACTTCATGATCATAAGCAGCTGCACCATTGGCAATGATATAAGCAGCCATGACTTTGTCATAATCTCCACTGAATAAAATGATTGTCGTTTTTTTCTGTTCTCCCATTATCTAACTCCCTCTCTATAATTACGGTAATGGGTATTTTAAACGGCAAAAAAATAAAATATGTTTTCTAACGTGATAACGTTATTAAATACCTCACAGGGTATATAATATAAAAGATTCATCCCATTGTCAACCGTAATTATGAATTTTTTATGACTTTTTTCTTTTAAGAATGCTTCAAGCAGATTATCCCGTTCTCAACACGGATACATTCATCTTATGCATGACTCAGCAAAAGTTGATTAATGTTTCTATGATTATATTGAAAAAACAAAGTAAAAGCTCATTGTGCCGATTATTTCTATTTATATAGAAGAAAGTAGTTTCCTGGTATAAAGATAAATTAGTTTACTGGTATGATAATGGAAAGGATTGTGAGTTCATCAGAAGGAATTTATGCGGAAAATAAATAAAACCAAAGCCCGGTGTGAAGAATCTTTCAATTAGCAGATTGTAAAGATTGTGATCCAGGCTTTTTAGTCTTCGTCAAGCATTCTATATTTAACACTTTCATCGTAAAGTCCGTTTTTCTTGCTCCATGCCCAGATGATTCCTGCTGAAGCGGTGAATGCGAACATGACGATCAGTAAAATCCATGCTCCCGGTGCCATTCCTACACCCCCTTTTTTAAAATCATCATCACTATCGAATTACTCTAACAGAAATTCCAGAAACCGTCCAGAGTATATTTAAGGGGTTGTAAAAAAAAATCTATCGGATTACAATGTGGTCAAATAATGAAGGAGGTACAAAAATGGACCATCAATCCCTTGGCTTTTTCTTCGATTTCTTCTATTACATCGGAGTGCCCATCCTGATTATCTTCATCCTTGATACACTTCGTAAAAAGAATAATAAAAAAGAAGAACAAAACTAAAACTTCCCAAACAGAACGATTATATTCGTTCTGTTTTTTTTTGCCATAATTGTTAAAAAACGCTGTGATTTTACCAGTTAGTTAGCAACTATAAAACAATTGGATAACACTATAAAAAAGTTGAATAACTTTATTTCTTGTTGAGATGTATCATGTAACATAGCAGATTGTGAAGAAAATGTGAAATATTTGTGGTTATTTTATGAACAAGGGAGTGTCAAAATGTTTACAGACGAAAAATGGAGTTCTTCCAAGAATTGGTTCATTGCTGCTGTTTTTTGGATCATCATCGGCATGAGTATGGGACTTCTTACTGCAACAAAACAAATCTGGCCAGAATTGTTGAACAATCGCTGGACAACATACGGGCATGTTCGCTCTGCACATGTAATGCTCGTCATCTATGCCTGGTTATCAATGGCATATGTAGGATCAATGTTCTACATGATTCCAAAGCTTGCAAAAACAAAGGTTTACAGCGAAAAGCTGGGAAACTTCGCACTAGTATTTTATAACATTGTCATTTTAGAAGGTTTCTTCGCATTGCTATTCGGACAGACATCGGTCATCGAGTACGGCGAATTCCCGCTATGGGTTGACGTTCAACTCCTTGTCGCAATCGGGCTAGTTGCTTATAACCTTTTCAAGACGGTTGGACAAAGAACAGAAAAAATGCTTTACGTCAGCCTTTGGTACTTCCTCGGCTCATTGCTGTGGCTGCCATTGACATGGATTGTCGGAAACTTCCCGGCACAATGGATTCCAAGTGGCGTCCAGCAAGGTTTGATGGGCTGGTTCCTGGGACATAACGCAATCGGTCTCTGGATGACAACAGTCGGTGTCGGACAGATTTATTACCTGCTTCCTAAACTGACAGGACGTCCGCTATACAGCCACCAGCTTTCCATGATTGGATTCTGGGCAATTGCTACATTCTATGTTTGGAATGGTCCTCACCATTTGATGAATGGTCCAATTCCAAGCTGGATTTCAAAAGCAGGTGTCATTCCTTCAATCGTTCTATTGATACCGGTTTGGGCCGTATTGGCTAACTTCTGGGGTACGATGAAAGGTTCATGGTCACAGACAAGGACGAGCGTACCGCTCCGCTTCACAATGGCTGGTACGATTTTCTACCTTTTCGCATGTCTTCAGGGGCCACTGCAAGCCCTTCCATCCGTAAGTTCAGTCATTAAGTTCACGCACTGGACAGTCGGGCATGCACATATGGGACCATTCGGCGCGTTTTCGTTCACATCGTTCGCAGCTATCTATTACATTCTGCCTAAAATCGTTGGCCGCGAAATGTTCAGCAAGAGAGCAATGGAAGCACACTTCTGGTTCTCTACTGTCGGTTTCCTTGTCTTCGCATTCTCATTATGGATTGCAGGTGTCGTCCAAGGATTCGCCTGGATCGAAGGTGTACCATTCCTGCAAACTGTCTTGATGATGGAACCGTACGTACAAGGCCGCGCAATTGGCGGAACGATGATGTATGTAGCCCAGTTCTTCCTTGCATGGAATATGTATAAGACTATTAAACTTGCAAAACTTGAGAAAAAACAGCAAGCACAGCAGCAAGCTGCTACTGCTTAATGAGGAGGGAACACGTTGGAACGTAAACCATCAGCTGTATTAATCGTTGCATTGATTTTATGGATGTTCGGCGTAGCCGGAACGGTCATCCTTCCCCTCTTCGACCAGGAAATCAACTCTGCGACTGCAAGCGGTGAACTCCGCAACTATCCAGAGGATTCTGCTGAAGCAAGAGGACGAGATGTTTATATCCAGAACGGCTGCCAGACATGCCATACACAATTTGTCAGGGCGTTGCCTGCCGATACGAACCAAAACCTTGGACCAGTATCCCAGGGCGGCGACTACAAATATGATTTACCACATCTTTTAGGTTCTAACCGTACTGGCCCGGATTTAATGTGGGTTGGCTTGAAATACAACGAAGACTGGCAGCGCCAGCACTTGATTGATCCTCAATCAACGAGCCCTGGTTCTATCATGCCATCCTTCGATTACCTGACCAATCAGGAACTGGATGACCTTGTTGCTTACTTGATGAGCCTCAAGCCAACTGAAGAAAGATTGGAAGAGTACCAGAAAGAGCGGGAAGAAGCAAAAATCAAGGGACAATAATTAAAAATTCATTAATTGCTCATCGCCTTGAACCCCAGCGATTTAAGGCGATGAGTTCCTATAACAGCATTAAAAGGCAGGTGTAAATCATGAAAAAAGAATATCAGCAACATGAAAGCAAACATGAGGATATTGTCTCCGGTATTAAAATTGAACATAACAAGGTGCCGAAACTCCTTGTAGCTGTATTTTATGTTGTGGCCATCTGGGCGATTGGGTATGCGATCTTCATGCCTGGAAAGCTTGCAGTCGAGCCTGCGGCGGCTCCACAGGATAACAAGGGAGAGCTTATTTTCACTGGAACTTGCCTGAATTGCCATGCTACGGGTGCTGCCCCTGACTTAAAGGGTGTTACAGACAGGATGTCGGAAGAGGACATTAAAAATGTCATCAAAAAAGGCCGCAACACGATGCCGGCAATCGGACATCTTTACACAGAAAAAGAAATCGACAAGGTATATGAATACTTAGAGGATTACAGATAAGGAAAGGAGGATTTACGTGGGTAAAACAATAACTAGATGGGCATTTTTTATCATTATTTTCACATTGCCGTTGTGGAATGGTTTCCGGATGGATATCGACAACGAAAAGCTTTTCTTGTTCGGCTTCCAATTATCCTATGAAGCTGGCTATTTATTTTTCGTTTTCTTATTCTTGTTCCTGATGGCTTTCCTCGCACTGTCAATGATCGTGTACAGGGCTTTTTGCCAGTATGCATGCCCGCATAATACCTTCAGCATGCTTTTGAACAAAATCGAATCGAAGTTAGGTGACAAAGGCAAAGCAGTTACATTTCTGCTCGCTTTGGTTGTCAGCATCTTCATGGCTTACTCGACTGTGAGTTACTTCTACAACCCAATGACAATCTGGGAGTCACTCGTCAACTTCAAAATGGATAAATACTTCTTCCTTGTCACTTCTACTGCTGTTCTATATACAGCATTATCTTACAAGGCAAGAAACTCTTTTTGTAAAGTCTGCCCATACGGACTTGCCCAGGGCATTTCACGTGTGGATGATAAAACAAAATGGCTTACACATCCTGGCGTATGGATTACATGGGGTACAACAGCAGCCCTTGTACTAGTCCTGCTTGTTGGATGGTTCTAATCAAAATTCAAAGCGAGGTGAAAATTCATATGAATAAGATTTTAAAACTATCTGCATTCGCTTTACTGGCCGTCTCACTTACCGCATGTTCTGAGGCCGCAGTTAAAGATACATCACTTGATGATAAAAACAGCAAGGAACTTCCTCCACTCCATGAAGACTATTCTTCTAACTGGTGGAAAGACCAGCCGAACGGAAACGCAGACTCCAATAAGGACTGGGATGGAGAAGGCTGGATCCTCTCAGCGAACGAAGTTAGTAATGGGGTGGCCATTGCTGACATCAAAACGGGGAATCCGGTAAAATATATCCAAAGCTCAGGTACACCGCACCACATCCATTTGAACAAGGACCAGACTTGGGCATTTGCGACACAGCGTTATGGAACTAGCGTCTTAGCGATCAATATGGAAACTTTAGAGTCTCATAATATTGATTTCCCTGGCTTCGAAAAGCCTCCTGCGCCACAGCACATGACCTTATCTCATGACGGCAAATACGCCTTCACTTCATTGAATGGTGTAGAAGCAGTCGGAATGATTGATGCAAAAACAGCTAAACTCGTTAAGGTGTTTAAAAATGTCGGTAAAAAGCCAAGGGATTTGAACGTCACTCCTGATGGAAAAAAACTCTTTGTCAGCTTGCAGGCAGAACCATTTATCACTGTTATCGATATTGATACCGGGGAAATGAGACACCTTGAACGGACAGAAACAGACTATGGCAAAGGGACGGGTTCCGGCCTTGATATGTCAAATGACGGAAAATATGTTGCAGTTGCAAACACTGCTGATAATGAAGTTGCGGTTTATGACGCTAAAACAGAAAAGCTTTTAAAGAAATTTGGAGATATCCCTAAACCAGTTAACTTAAGCTTTATGGGCAATACGCATGATTTGGTTACAGGCAATCGTAATGATGGGTCAATTTCAATCATTGATACTGATAAGCTAAAGTTCATCAAGACAGTAAAAACTGGAGCCGGTACGAACATTGCATACCTTGGTCCAGACGGGTACTGGTATACTTCGCAAAACGGTGCTGGCTTCTTGACAGTCCTTGATCCAAAGGATAATTACAAAATTGTCAGGAAGATCTGGGGAGTACAGAATATTCACTGGCTGTCATGGAGTCCGGACGGAAGCATGATGTTTGGATCTAACTGGGGCGACAAAACGCTCACAAAAATTGACTTAACGAAAAAGAAGGATTTCAGACAGACAATTCCTGTTGGGTTGAATCCAAACGGCATCGCACTTAAAACAAATGTTCCAAAAGATCAGATTCTGGCTTATCAAAAAGGCAATGAGGAGGAAGCAAACAGAATCAAAAAAGCTTCTACCCTTGTATTCCCTGAGCCAAAAGATGTTAATGAGGAAGCATTCCTCGGAACATGCCTGCAGTGCCATGATATCGGCCGAATCATGAAGAATTCAAGCAAAGGCGCCGAACAGTGGACATCTGTTGTGGACCGGATGGCTGGTAATGGAGCAAAGATGACAGATGAACAAAGACAGCAGATCATCGATTATCTTGCATCTGATGCACACAAGGCCCTTAAGATCCAAACCGAGCTTGAACTGGAGATAGCAGAACAAAATAAAAAATAAAGGCTCTTTTCTCAAACTTTGTTGCTATTGACTACTAAGTTGGATTGAATGACCTAGTTTTCTTTATAAAATTCAAGCTTATTATGAGAAAAGAGCTTGCACACTTAAAAACGAACTGCAAAATTGCTTATAGCACGTTAAAATCGGCTTTAAGATTTTAACAACAATCTTTACGAAAACAGCCAAAATAAAAGAAAAATCCTAATGCCCTTTTAACAAGAAGCATTAGGATTTTCATCTAGATTTCTAATAAAGTTCCATACTCTTTCATGGAGACTTGACTTGAACTGTTTATCCTTCCTTAACAGGTAGAATGGACGGGAACGGTCCCTGTCTATAAAATGACTGACAATGAGCTGCCTGGATTGAACCTCCGGACAGATGGCCAGCTTGGAAAAGATTGCGACGCCAAGACCATTCTTCACCCCTTCCTTGATGAGCGTATTGCTGTTATAAACAAGGACGGACTTGGGTTCGATGTTCAGGCATCTCCATAAATCAAGCGTAGCCTGTCTCATAGCGCAGCCTGGTTCGCGGATCAGCCAGGTCATTTCTTCTAGTCTTTCAGGATCCTGGTTTTCCGGATTAACTCTGAGCTGCGGGGACACGCCCAGAACGAGCAGGTCATCATAGAATTCATGGGAAATAAAATCATAGCGTCCAGCTTGTCCCTCAACAAGAGCAAGGTCAATTTCGGATGCATAAAGCAAATCGGTTATTTCAACCGAAGTACCGATTGTGACCTGGATTTGATGGCTCGCTATATCAGGGTTCAATTTTATAATATCCTGGATCATTTTGGATATAAGGCATTCACCAATTGTATTGCTGCAGCCAATTTTGATTGTTTCGCTTGAATTCCCTTCAGCAAGCAGGCTTTCCAGTTTATCATTTAACGCCAGCAGCTGCTGGCCATGCTCATACAGGGTTTTGCCTGCCTCTGACAGCCTTATTTTACGGTTGGCCCTTATGAACAACTGCTTATTGTAGTAGGTCTCCAGCTGGCTGATTTGATGGCTGACTGCAGGCTGCGAAAGGTTCAGCATCTTCCCCGCCTGGGAGAAGCTTTCATATTTTGCAGCCGCTATGAATGTCTTAAGATGTTCAAGATTCAATATGATCGCACCCCTTTACTAATAGATTGGAGGGAATAAAATGAAGAAATTAGATATCGCCGTTACAGTTATCGTATTATCTGTATTTATTTTTGGTTTAATGTACTTCACAAAAGACGATTCAATTAGCTATCGTGATGTAAAATTTGAAATCGCGTCGATGGTCATTTTATCATCCGTATCACTGTTCACTTATTTCGGGATTAGAAGAAATTTAAATCATTAATTGGCATTATACCACACAGGGTTTAAATGTGGAGATAAAAAAACATAAGGATAAAACCTGGGAGCTCTCCTGGGTTTTATTTTTTTTACCCAGACAGTATACTAACAAGCGAGCGGGATTATGAATTGGTTTACATTTGAGAGAGAAAAAAATTGAAAGTCACACTCAGTCATTATACAATATATTACGTTATATACCAATAGGGGTATAATAAGGAGTTCTTCTTCATTAATCCTTAACAAAGACAACCCAATATAGTTTATAGAAAAGGAGTGAATATAAATATGTCAGATATCGGTTTATTTTTTGCTTTTACCGCCGGGATTTTATCATTTTTCTCACCATGCGTGTTCCCTCTCCTCCCTGCTTACATAACTCATTTAACAGGAGGTAAAATTGAGGGGTCAAAGGTCGCAGTCGACCGGGCAACACTTTTCACCCGTTCATTCGGATTTATCATCGGTTTTAGTATAATTTTTATTGTCATGGGGGCTTCGGCATCATTCCTGGGACAGGTTTTCGCAAATTACAGGACAATCGTCATGCAGATTGCCGGTTTACTGATCATCATTTTCGGATTGCAGATGGCAGGTTTGCTGAATATTAAATTCCTGATGATGGAGAAAAAGGTCCATTCTGAAACAAAATCAAAGGGCGCTTTCGGTTCTGTCTTTCTAGGAATGGCGTTTGCAAGCGGATGGTCACCTTGTGTAGGATTGGCACTATCATCCATCTTGCTGCTGGCCAGCTCGTCCGATACTTTATATCAGGGAATGTACCTGCTGACTTCTTACTCTCTTGGAATGGCCGTGCCTTTCCTGGTCATTTCTTTCGTCATTTCCTATTCATTAAAAGCAATCAAGAAGATCAATAAATATCTGTCTAAGCTCGCACTCGTAAATGGTATGATTATGGTAGGCATGGGCTTTCTGGTCCTGTCAGGCCAGATGCAGAAAATCAGTGCATGGCTGTCAGCTTACAGTTTATTTGGATTCTGATTTTAAAAGGATCCACCTTAATGCCTGAAGGAGTGACTTATTTTTGTGAAGAAAGAACTGATCGGCAAAAGTGTATTGGTAGTCGAAGACGATCCCAAAATAAGGACGCTTGTCAAAATCTATTTAACGAATGAGGGCTATGAGGTTCTCGAAGCGGACAATGGAATTGACGCCCAGGAGATGATTGAAAAATATGACCCTTGCATCCTTATACTAGACCTGATGCTTCCCGGCAAAAGCGGAGAAGAAATATGCTGCTGGCTGCGGAACGATTTGGAAAGCATGATGCCTGTCATCATGCTGACAGCAAAAGCTTCGGAAAAGAGCCGGATTGAAGGCTTTAAGCTTGGCGCTGACGACTATGTGGTAAAACCATTCAGTCCGGCCGAGCTGATGGTCCGGATTGAAGCGGTGTTACGAAGGACGGCAAGCAGATGCGGGAAACTGACTTTTACAGGTCTTACCCTCAAACCAGCAAAAGGCCAGGCGCTGGTTGATGGGGAAACACTCGACTTGACAAATTTTGAGTTCAGGCTTCTCCATATGTTCATGCAGCATCCTGGACAAATTCTTTCGCGGACGCAAATACTCGATACCATTTATGAAAATAACGAAAAGGCCGTGACGGAGCGGACAATCGATGTACATATCAAGAATCTCCGTGAGAAAATCAAAGAAAAAACGCCGAAGGATTATATTCAGACAGTAAGAGGAATGGGGTATAAATTTGCGGCGAATTAAAAGCATCACGAACTTGTTGTTATCGAAGTTGGTAGCGGTCAACAGTATTGTCATTCTGCTGGTCATCATGCTGGCAGGAATATCTGTAAAAGACTATGCCTGCTTCCTCGTCAATCATGAACAAGTGACCGGGCAACAGCTCGTTGAAACCCTGAATTCATTCCTGATCAAAGTAAGCATCATCGCTTTCATCGCCGCCGGGCTTTTGCATTATTTTTCGGTAAAAAGAATTGTGAATCCAGTTAAGGCGATGGCTGCTGCCGCAATTAAGGTGAAAACAGGAACAATTCCTTCGAAGATTGATGTACAGGCAAGCGGTGAACTTGGTGAACTCGTAACAAATTTCAATGCCATGACCGAAACCCTATCGGTTGTCCAAACAAGGCGTGAAGAAATGTTAAGGGATATCGCCCATGAATTAAGGACTCCGCTGACGAATATCAATGGGTATCTAGAAGCTCTTCACAGCGGTGTATTGGAAGGTGACCAGGAACTTTTCGGGTCTCTTCTCGAAGAATCCAGGCGGATCACAAGAATTGTCGATTTGATTGCTGAGCTTGATGCATGGAGCCAGGAGTCCCATTTACCCGAAAAACAATTCGAGGAAATCGATATGAAACAAGCATTGGCTGAATCACTTGCAGCGTTCCACTTGAAGCTATCCGGCAGATTCGAGACATTGAGCCAGCAGATTGAACACGCTCCTGTTCTTGGCCATAAAGACGGCTTGAAACAAGTCCTGTCCAATCTGCTGCAAAATATTATCGATTATGACACTGGCGGGCATCTTGCCATAGTGGGACAGCGTAGTGATGCAGAATACAGAGTGACTTTTTCCCATGAAGGTACCTATATTGAACCGGAAAATAAAGAGCTGATTTTCGAACGGTTTTACAGGCTAGAAGAATCCCGCAGCACCAAAGCGGACGGGGCCGGCCTCGGCCTGGCGATCGCCAAAAGTATCATGAATGCCCATCAGGGACATATTGGCCTTGATACAGATGGGCATAATCACTCATTTTGGATCAGGATCCCCCTCCATTCCGTTTCTTAATCAATCCTTAACAATACGATTACATACTGGACTGAAAAGTAGTTTTCGAATTAAAGGAGCGATTTTGATGGAATTCACTTATTATAATGAGAAACTTATCGGACAGATGGAATATGGTTTCCTTCCAATATCCCCGAACGCAGAAATGGGATACAGACCTATGGAACTGTTCGTATCCTCCTTGACTGGCTGCAGTACTTCGGTGCTGGCAAATATTCTGGACAAGAAGAGAATAGACTATAAAAGAATCGACGTTAATGTGTCAGCAGTCAGGAATCCAGAAGAGGCAAACCGGATTGAACGGTTGACATTCGATGTTGCCGTGCAGACCGACACATTGGATAAGGCGAAGCAAGCTGAGAAGATTGCCGCCCTTGTCCTGAAAAATTGCGGCATGATTCAATCGGTCATTGGAAGCATCGACATCAGATACCAGATTGAATTCACGTCAGACCAGCCCAAAAAAGGTGATGTTGCTTGAATTATATAACGATTGGCAGATTCACGGTGCCAGCAGATTTGCTCGCGGCGTTTGCTGCCATATTTATCGGTGCCCTGATCTACCGGGCAAGGGAAAAAAAGAGCATAGGTGATTGGTATTGGAACAGCTTTTTCATATACATAGCCATCTACAAACTGAGCTATGTCGTTTTCAATTTCAAGATGTTCCTTGACACCCCCTTCTCCCTTCTCTATTTTAACGGTGGCACAGAAGGCCAGATCCTTGGTTTTGCAGGAATTGCGGCCTATTTATATTGGATTGCAAGGAAAAAGGAAAGCATGGTCAAAGTGACCGAGTATCTTCCGGCTTATTTCCTTTTCTTTTTGCTCTATTGGACCGGACTATTCGTATTTTCAGAGGATTTTATCGCTGCTGGAGTACAGGCACTCCTGGCGTTGGTCTTTGGAGCGTTTTATTTTAAAAGAATGGAGCTTTCGAAGGAATATGCTATATTATTCTTGATGCTTGAAGCACTCGTTCTCAGTCTTTTTTCGAATTTGCTTTCAGCGGAAAACCTGCTGATCTTGGCACTTGGAATTTACTTGCTAGTATTTCAGGGTTTAAATAAGGAGGAATTACAGCATTGAATAAAAATCTTTTATCATTCGCGATTTTAGCATTGGCTGTCGTCATATTGGTCGTGAATATCTGGAAACCAGGTTCGACCGAGAGCGAAAAGAAAACAACAGCACCGACTGAGGAAGCCGTAGAAACAACTGAAGATATCCCGGGTGCTAAGCTGTCTTCATTAAGGGAAGGCGCTGAGGCACCTGATTTTGAACTGAAAACCCTGGGAGGAGAGACAGTCAAGCTGTCCGATTACCGCGGCAAAAGAGTGATCCTGAACTTCTGGGCAACTTGGTGCCCTCCATGTAAGGCCGAAATGCCTCATATGCAAAATTTTTATGAAGAATATAACGATCAGGGCGTAGAAATCCTAGCTGTCAATTTGACCAACATGGACAAAGGCGTCGAAGAAGTGCAAAAATTCGTTGATGAATATGGCTTAACCTTTACCATCCCTTTGGATGAGGCAGGAAACGCAGGAACAACCTATCAGGCCTTCACCATCCCAACCAGCTACATCCTCGATGAAAAAGGCGTCATAACAAAGAAAATTGTCGGACCGATGGATGAAAAAATGATGAAGGAACTTACAGGGGTAAAATAATAGAAAGTCACGGCTCAGGCCGTGACTTTTTTGTTTATGATGGACAGAATTCAGGAAGCGAACAGCAAAAGTGTCCATCATCAAGCCTATGATGGACAGAAATAAGAAAACATTCAGCAAAAGTGGCCGTCATCTTGTTATATTGTAGGCGATGCTCTGGCTTGAAAGGTCTTTTTGGACATCTTGGCGCTGCCCCACCTTCGAAATGTCCATTAAATCCTCTTTCTTGGACATTTTGGCGCTGCTCCGCCTTCGAAATGTCCATTAAATCCTCTTTCTTGGACATTTTGGCGCTGCTCCGCCTTCGAAATGTCCATTAAATCCTCTTTCTTGGACATTTTGGCGCTGCTCCGCCTTCGAAATGTCCATTAAATCCTCTTTCTTGGACATTTTGGCGTGGGTTCCCCTTTGAAATGTCAAAAAGTTTTCTAGATGCTCAAGATCTTCGGTTCTTGATTTGCTTTGAATGGTCCTTTTTCATTTAAAAATTGCTTAATAACATCAACGGCATGGACACCTTGATATGTTTTATCGGCTTCAACGCCTTTGAACAGCTGCTTCCCGCCTCCGGCAACTTTGTATGTCTTTTTCAAATCAATTTCCTCACCGCCAACTAGCAGCTTCTGGATTCTGTTTCCTTCAGGGTTGTACGGCTTGAAAGCCATGAACAGGCCAGAAGATCTTAGTATATATCCGCCTTTCTGCTTGAATGGATCCCTTGAGAAAACCATCTCCAAATTTTTCTCAAGGGCATTCATCAGCTGCTCCCCGCTCATTTCCAGCGTGAACATTTCAGGATTTGTTGGGATGATGGTATGCAGATCGTATTCGGTTATGTCACCAGGCTGAACGGGTGTGCCATAACGCCAGCCATGAGAAAACGCCAGGTCGCAGTCGTCAAATGCATGAAGATATGCGTCAGTGATCAGCTGGTCCATTGGCGCTTCATTCAAGGTCATCCTGTGCAAGATTGACTCTGTCCTCCCTACCACATTATCCCGTTCCTTCCTGTAAGGCTCCAGGATATCGGCAATGATTTCTTCCATTTCCTCATCCACAGGAAAACTCTCATCGATCGCTATTAGTTCATACTGATATTCAGCCATTTTACCGCCTTCCATATTGATCTCCAGATTTCCAAGGAAAGAAGCACTTGAACCTGCCTGAACGACAAGAGCACCATTTACGGTAATCGGTTTTTCAATCCGGTCATGGCTGTGTCCGGATAAGATGATGTCAATTCCCTCGACTAGGGTTGCCAGTTCAACATCGAGCGGGAGGCCCATATGGCTTAGCAGAACAATCAGATCCACTTTCCCTTTTAACTCTTCGACACAATGGCGGGTCTCTTCCACCCCTTTTGTGAATGAAAGGCCTTTAGAAAAGCTTTCCGGCATCGTCTCGTCGACATATGGATAGGTGAGTCCAATGACTCCTAGCTTTACGCCATTCATCTCTTTTATCATATAAGGCTTTAAGAAAGATTGATTGGAATCCTGTTCCCTTACATTGCATGCGACAGCAGGGAAAGGAAGGGCATTCGCCAATGAAGATAATTGCTGTTTTCCATAGGCGAAATCCCAATTTCCCGGGACCCAGCCATCCAGTTCCATCTTTTGCAAAGCTGGTATTATTGCTTCTCCTTTTGAAGCAACTAATGGGAGTGTCCCATGAAAAAGATCACCGCCATCAAGGAATAATACATTATCTTTTTGTGATTTAAGATTTTTGATATATTTTGCAATCCTCGGAAGGCCGCCAGTTTTACTTAGCTCAGGCTGGTTGTTTTTCCAAAATAATTCATCATGCAAATCCAAACTCCCATGTGTATCATTCTGCTGGATGATCGTCAACTTGGTCATAGGGTCCTCCTTTATGATTGATGACTTTTCTTTTTGAATTCTTATAAAAGCTTTTTCCGTAAACGTCCTGATTGCATGATGCTTACGGAAAAAGCCTTGTTTATTAAGGCTGTTTTCGTAAAGATTGTTGTTAAAATCTTAAAGCCGATTTTAACGTGCTATAAAGCCATTTTGCAGTTCGTTTTTAAGTGTGCAAGCTCTTTTCTCATAACAAGCTTGAATTTTATAAAGAAAAATAGGTCATTCAATCCCATTTTGTAGTCAATAGCAACAAAGTTTGAGAAAAGAGCCTTTATTAAAAAGAAGTACCCTCTTCATAAGGTACTCCTTCTTTGATTGGCCAGCTCCAGCGCCTAGCCCCTCGATCGTTTCGGTCCGCCCTTTGAAGTCAAAGAACGACTTCAATGGTCGGCCCTCCAACGATTGTCGGGGCTGACCAAGGCGCTTGCGCTTTTCTATTTATCTTACTGCGCATCGGTTCGGTCCGATTTCCATTTCCCGCTGTTCTTCGATCTCCGGGTTGATTTTGCCCATATTCATCTGCCTGATTTCCTGGTAGGAGTTAGGCTGAGGCGGAAGATTCTCGGTCACTGTTTTCCTGAACGTTTCTTCACTGTCGATTTGCAAACCATGGTTCTCGGCATACAGCACGCCAAGTTTTTCGGAAACGCTGCCGTCATCATTCATCTCATTGATTCCCATATAGTGGGCAGGCAGAACAAGCAGTTCATCGGCAAGTTCTTTATAACGCTTATACAACGTGTTCCTCAGATCACCCACCCAGTCTTCTGCCAATCCGGCAAGGTCAGGGCGTCCGATTGAGTCGATGAACAGAATGTCACCTGTCAGCAAGTATTGGTCATCTATGATGAACGAAGTACTTCCAATTGTATGACCAGGAGAGTACAAAGCCTGTATGACAGAGTTTCCAACCTTGATTTCATCGCCATCCTGAAGTGGTTCATAATGGAAGGTAACTTCTTCTGCGTCTTTAGGCGGAAGGTAATATTTAGCTCCCACTTTATCTGCAAGCTTCTTACCGCCGGAAATATGGTCAGCATGAAGATGGGTATCAAGAAGGGCAACAAGTTTAAAATCCTTGCCAGTCATGAACTCCTCATACTGCTCAATCATCCGGTTTGTATCGATGATCGCAGCCTCGCCATTGGATTCGACAAGATAGGAAAGGCATCCCTTACCGATCCTGACGAATTGATAGAGCGATCCGCCATTTTTCAGGTCACCGATTTTAACAGGCTCTAAATGTTCACTCCAGGCTTTCATGCCGCCTTCAATGGAGTAGACATTCGTATAGCCTGCCTCTTCGATTTGTTCAGCTACAAATTCAGATGAACCGCCTTTTGCACATACAACGTAAATTTCCTGGTCTTTCGGCAGGACATTCTTTACGGGATCCACACCTTCTAGCAGGTCAAAATAAGGTGTATTATGGACTTTTACATTCCGGCCTTCGATTTTCCAATCATCGAAGTCATCAGTATTTCTTGTATCAAGGATAAACAGGTCTTCATGGTTAATGACTTTTCGAGCTAATTCTTTTGCTGTAATTGTCTGTACCATTTCATTCCTCCTGTTATGCTTTGATTTCTAGAATGTCAATGTAATATCTGCATCGCTTGCGAAGTGAAGGAATGAAGCTGCTCCACCAACGTCAATGCCATCAACGAACTGGTCTTTTTCAAGGGACATTACGTCCATTGTCATCTGGCAGGCAATCATCTTTACACCCATTTCAGCTGCCATTTCAACAAGCTGCTCAACTGGAGGAACGTTTTCTCTTGCAAAGCCTTCCTGGAAGTGCTCTGTTCCTGCTGGCATAGGAAGTTGCTTATGCGCTTCCTTGTGGATCAGGTTAAGCCCTTCAAATGTGAAGAAAATTCCTACTTCTGCGTCTGTTGCTGCTGCCGCAGTCGCGATATTGAATACTTTATATGCGTCGAACATTCCGCCGTTAGAGGCGATGATAGCTACTTTCATTATTTGGTTCCTCCTTATTTTTCAACTGATGTTTCCGTCGGGCCAGTCCAGTCCTTCATCCCAGAAACAACATTAATTGGTTTCTTGAATCCTTTTTCGGCAAGCTTCTTCGCTGCCATATCACTTCTTGATCCGGAGCGGCAAATGATATAGACGTCCTTTTCAGGATCCAATTCATTGAAGCGCTGCTCCAGTTCTCCAAGCGGAATCGATTTTGCATTAGGAATATGGCCAAAAGCATATTCAGCAGATTCCCTTACGTCGAGAATGGTTATCTTCTCTTCGCCTTCCAATTTTGCCAGCACTTCTTCAAGTGTGGATGTATGTGGGTATGGCGATTCATTGTTCAGTTCATCTTCACTCGCTTTACGCACATAATGCTTTAGCACATCTCCATCCGTGATTGTACCGAGGTATTGATTGCCTGTACTTTCAGCCCATGCTTTCAGGTCTGTTGTAGATCCTTTGTCAGTCGCCTGCACTTCAATAACCTGTCCAGGTTCCATCTCATTCATGGATTTCTTTGTTTTGACAATCGGCATCGGGCACGCAAGTCCTTTTGCGTCCAGTACTTTATCCGCAGAAATTGACATAGTAATCCCCCTTCCTAAAGCTTAGTATTTTATGAATTCGCGGAATCCATACTGAAAAAAATCCCCCTAGTTTATATACCTCCTACGGTAAAAACTATGCGTATATTGTAAATAAAATAAAGAAAAACAGCAACCATTTTGTTTTGGATGCTGCTTCCTGCTTATTTGGTATTAAAATAGGTATTCAAAGCAAGCAGAGATATGGATTTTTGTAACCAAATTCTGCTCAACCATGGGATGTATCCCATCGGATTTAGGCTATTGTTATACCTGCCCATTGGATGGATGCAAGATTATTTTTCAATCTTCCCGTTCACCAAAAGCCGCTTCCAAGTCTGGCCGCCATCCTCTGATTCATAAAGGTCATTCAGGATGGTGATGAAGGCTATTCTTCCGTCCTGCCGAGGGTCAGCGGCTATATATGTAATCGGATTATCTTCCTTAAGGTGCGGAATCGGAAGCTCTTCTGCTGCCCCTTCCTGCTGGAGATCCAGCTTGAACATTTTGATTTTTTGATCCTGAACCGGGGAAATAAGCAGTGATTCTTTCGAGAATGCCGCTGCTGTCACCATCTCGAAATCTCCCGCTTTCTTCATGTTCTTCCCAAAATCATCTGTGATGAAGACACCTTCCCTTGTTGCCATTGCGAATATTCCTCCGTTTTCCGGATGAACCGCAATCATACCAAGTGTTTTTGCCTCCATCCCAGCCATGTCAATTTGCTCCCAGCTTCCGCCATGGTCCCTGGATAAATAGACGCCTCTTTCCATGCTGGAACTGGGTTCTTCATTGATTAAATACAGGCTGCTGTTGTGGTAGCCAGCAGAAAGGAAGTGGAAATCACTTTCACCGTAAAAAGCGATTTTTTCAAGTGTCCTGCCCTTATCTGTGCTTTTTATAAGGCCCAGAGGATCTTTTAAATTTGACCCTTTTTCGGGATGGCCACTTGCAAAAAAGCCATCCTGGGTTGCCTGAAAACCCATATATTCATGGTTTTGTCCGGCAGTTTCCAGCCAATCTCCCTTTATAAACATTTTCAGGCCATTATGCGATGCAACATAGAGGCCCTCATCATTGCCTGGATATCCAATTCCATGTACGTGGTCTACTTTTTGCTCCGCTGCTTTTCTGATGAACTTTTCTGCTGGAATATCGCTGGTTATGTTCCCCTCCATCCTTGGCTGGTTTTCAGCTTGTTTCTGCTGTTCTTGTTCCTGTTGTTTTTGATCCTGTTGTTCTTGTTGTTCCTGCTTTGCCTGATTTTCCTCCCGGTCCGCACAGCCTGTCAAAACCAGTGCCAGTAAGACAATTGCTGCGGCCATTAGCCTGTTTCTATCCCTCATATTCTACATCCTCCGATTTCTTTTCCTGTTTGTCCAATAATAGTAGCAGACACCCGCCACAACCGCAAAGACCGTCATTGACAGCTGGTACTCTGTTTTCCAGCCCAGCAAGGTGTGCACCGAATATTCCTCAATGAAGAGTGCAGGGATTTTGCCAATCGTACTCGATACCATGAATGCAGGTGCGCCCATTTTGCTGTAAGAAGCCGCAAGCGTCACCAGTCCTGAAGGCGCGAATGGGAAAAGCCGCAATAGAATCACCAGGACAAATGCCTCTGCGCCAGCAGTGCTTTTAAGCCGCTCCAATCCTTTTATTGGTTTGGTGGTGTCGTTGATTTTCTGCGCCAGTTTTTTTACCCCTCTTCGATAAAGAAAAAAGCTGATGATCGCCCCGGCGGCTTCCCCAATGATCGAAAGAACAAGACCGCCACTAAAGCCAAAATAAAGAATATTAGCAGCCGTCACAAATGCGCTCGGGACCACCCCCATTATTGAAATTGTGATACTGACCGTCAGACTGATCAAAACTGCGATCCAGACAGGCTGTCCAGATAGAGTATCTAATAATGCCATTTATTATCCTCCGGAAAAAGTACAATAATTTGTCACTGCTTCTGCTAAGTTTTTGCACACTGTCCGGCTAAAATTTACTTATAAACGAAAGGAGCTGACCTGAAGATGAAAAAACTGTCGTTAAGTTTATTAAGCGCAGCCATAATCCTTGGAGCCAGTACCGCCGCCTTGGCGGAAGAAGGAACAGAAGGAAAAGGCGTATTCAATTTTGGCCAGATGAAGCCGCTTATCGAAAAAATGCATCCCGGCTTGTCCGATGAAGAGGTCAAGCAAATGTACAATGACTGCCACGGAACAAACGGTGCCATGCCGAGCAAAAACTTCAATATGATGAACGGGAGCCATATGGATATCGTAGACTGAAAACCGAGGCTATTCCACATCAAATAAGGTTCTGGAGAAATCCAGAGCCTTTCACTATGTACTTGTTCTATTCTAGCTGAAATCTTTGCATAAGGTTGTTTTCGTAAAGATTGTTGTTAAAATCTTAAAGCCGATTTTAACGTGCTATAAAGCCATTTTGCAGTTCGTTTTTAAGTGTGCAAGCTCTTTTCTCATAATAAGCTTTAATTTTATGCAGAAAACTAGGTCATTAAATCCCATTTTGTAATCAATAGCAACATAGTTTGAGAAAAGAGCCTTGCATAAAAACATGAAGAAAAAGGTTTCCCCTTCAACATGAAAAAACAACCTGACCTAATCGGTCCAGGCTGTCTCAAATCATTTCTTACACTAATCCTTCAACTTGACTATGCTGTGACGGCAGGTCGGCTATAATTGTCCCGCTCTGCGAATGCTGTGAGGGAAGATCTGCTGCCAATGTTCCTTGTTGAGTGTGCTGTGATGGCAGGTCTGCTACGATTGTCCCGTTCTGCGAGTGCTGCGAGGGAAGATCTGCTACCAATGTTCCTTCTTGTGCATGCTGTGACGGCAGGTCTGCCAGGGTGACTCCATCGCCTGAATGTTGTGATGGCAAGTCGGCTAAGGTTGTACCACTGGGCGTGTGTTGTGATGGCAAATCGGCCAGGCTCCTATCTTCAGAATCCCAACCAGATACACCAGCAAAAAATGCAGCAAAAATGGTCATCAGTATTATTCTCTTCATTTTATCCTCCTCTGCCTCTGGCTAAAAAGTTAAAGTGTGTATCAGCAATATTTCAATAATTTTTCCATTTCAGTTTCTACTAGACTGGCAAACTTCTCATTCTTCTGCAGCTTGAAAATCATGACTGCTTTTTCAAGATATTCCTTGCCTTTGTTTTCTTTACCCAATTTAATAAAATTCATGCCAGATTGGTAATAAAGTTCTCCAAATAAATACATATTTTCTTCATATATACAATTATCGATTCCTTTGCTGCAGTAAATGAGTGATTCCTCATATCTCTCCAGCTTTGACAGTGCCTGGGCGAGACCGTAAAGAATCCTTAGCCAGATGCTTGAATCCTGGACTTGGGGCAGCTCTGTCAGCTGGTTCAGGGACTTCAGAAAAAGTTCCACTGCCTTGTCAAGGTTCCCGCTGTCCTTTTCAATAATGGCCATACTGGTCAAAATCTCAATTTCACGTTCGCTCATACTAGCCTGTTCCTGATGAGTCATGGCCAATGCCTGACCAAGCAAGCCGATTGATTTCTGTCTATCTCCCTCAAGGTAATAGCTGCATATCCCCTGGTGCCATACCAGAAACTGATTGAAAGACGTATGCTTAAAAAGCTGATTATCCTGCTCCTTTTGGATGATTTCATCAATAGCGGCATAATCACGCTCTCTTTTATACTTTTTGATTAACTCCGTGACAGCGATAGCGTAATTGTATGTATCAGACGAAGCGATATCGAAAAAATGGTTAAGCTCTACTTCAAGCTTTGAAGCCATCTTATATAATTGATCAATTGTTGGATATTTCTCTTCTTTTTCAAATTGAATGATATCCTCTTCAGAACATATACCTGCAGCCAACTGTGCCTCAGTCAATCCTTTAAAAACTCTTGAAGACTTAAGTATCTTTCCGAAGTTATATCCAACCAGGCCCATCCCTACACCCCATTTTTACGTGATTATTTTATTATATATTATCATAGTGTTCGTAAAATTTAAAAATTTGTACCAGCCTGAAATGGCTGGCACATTCATTGATAGGAAAAATAATGGAGTGCTATGCAAGACAAAGACAAAAGGACGATAACAATAGCTCCAACCTTGTTTTTTTGCCGCCAAAGCGTTATACCAAATAATAAATAATACAATATGATAAAAGCTATGGCGATCCACATAATCAGTACCATCTAATCCCTCACTTCTTCAAGGTCAGGCAGCTTCGTCTGGCGTCCAAATTCACCAAATCGAATGGAGACATTCACCTTAACTGCTGCATCAGGATAGGTGTGCATCCAGTCAAATTCACGGAATTCCCGGAGGGTGGCAAACTCCTTCCTCATCGGTATGGATAAATCGAATGTATCTCCTTTTAATTCTTCCTGACTATAGACTATAAAATCGGTGAAGTTTTTTCCTATTGCAGCCGTAAGAGATTTTTTAAGCTTCTTGACCTTGTCACGGTTCTTTGCGTAATTGGTCATGCTTGGGTCGCTGTATACTTCTATAAATAAAGGAACCTCAATTTCAATGGTTGGCCGGCCATTTCCGGTAATCAGCTTAAATTTATTGCTTTTTTTTTGAGAAATTCTTAAGCTCAGCTTATATCGCTCATCAAAAGGGTCTTGGACTGCGGTCAGGATATCCTCGGTAGTCCAGGTATTGTCTAATAGACTTGATATCCTTGTCTCTTCCCCGGTTATTTTGCCAATCATCATTCCTTCTTTGAATACAGCAGATCCCATGAACTGGGCATTATTTGTCGTGCCTTTTACTTGAATCTCACCCGCCATGAGGTCATCATCGGTCGTTTCCATTTCATCTTTTTCCACTTTTTTGGTGGTAGCGTATATCGCCAGAAATAAATCGGCATCGCTTTCAGTGACCCGGAAAAAACTATTCAAGTCTGCTTCGGGAATCATGCCAGTCTCCTGCCCTCTTTCGATCATCAGTTCTAAAAATTTATGCGGCCTGGTTTCAATTCTTGGTTGATTAAATTTGATGAAGTCTGCCGCATCCTCCCGGGTGACTAATAATTGCGCGCTTCGCTTAATTTCCCGATCCTTAGTTGCACTGTAGATGACCCTGATAAAATCCGGGTCTCTGGCTAATTCTTCTGAAACGATAAGCACCTGAAGCAGGTCATAGGATATTTCCTTCGCCACCACAGTATTGGCTGTATTGCGCGATGAAATAAAATCATCAGCAACCAAAGTCACAATTTCCTGCGGCGGCTCATTCGCTCCGCCAGCAGTCTGCTGGGAACCCACCTCCGGATTTGCAATCAGGTATGTGACTCTAACCTTTCCTTCTGCTTTATGCTTATCAAGTCCTATACCAATGACATATGCCTTATCATCCAGTTCCTTGTGATCCCAGCATCCCGCCAGGCTCAAAGTGATAGCCGAGAGGATTGCCACTTTAATGATTATAGAGTGAATTTTCATTCTTAAAATCCCCCCGAATTTTCGCCACTACCCACATTAATGGCGGCATCATCATAAAAGCAGGACTCAAGACGACAAGTACTTTTTCCCTCAGCGAGTAGAGGGTGATCGATGGGGCATCAGGTAACAATCCCATCAGCAAGATGATGGTTGCGATCAAAGGAATGAGATATTCAAACTCATTAATTTTAAGAACGCCTCCCAGGAATATGGCGATTATGTATAGATAAAACGAAAAACGGATAAAAGTCGCGACCAGCCAAAAGGGAAAAAATAAGGTTTCTACGTTGGCCAAGAATCCTATTTGAATATATCTGATTGTTTCATGGAAAGGATAGTTCAGCATTTCTGCAGTAGTATAATCAAATAAAACGACAAAGGCAACAAGCGCCAGGCTCATTTCTACTGTTAAAAAACCCAGACCAATGAGTGTGCCTTTTTTCATTTCCTTATATGAAGTCACGACAGGCATAATAAGGGCAAGAAAGAAAAAATCAACAAATATTGAGACATTTTTCACGGAAGATTTTGCAACTTCGAGCGGCCCTTCACCCCACAAAGGGAAAAGATAACCTAGTGTTCCTTCGCGAAAAGTAAAAATCAGGGCGATGAACAAGGTAATCTTGATGTATGGCAGCAAAAGCCAGGATACAGCGCCTATCTGTTCTATGCCCCTCTTTGCTCCATAAGCGCAAATAACCATTAAAATGATATAAAGAATGACTGCTGGTGTTTTCGTGAAATACATCGTGCCAATTATGTCGACGTAGGTACCTGAGTCTGCAATCACTGCTGCTGTCCCGCCAATTATCAACAAAAGAGATAGTATATTCCCTAAAAATTTCCCGAAAAGGTGCAATAAAATTTCATGCAGGTTTTTACCTTTATGAGCTGAATACACTTTTATTAAAAAAAGGATCGGCAGAAGTGAAAGAAGGCCAATCAGCAACGTTGCCATCCAGCCGGCATTTTTGGCATTTTCATAAATAATCGCAGGGGTGTCGTCACTCAACTTCGCTCCAATGGTCAACGAAATAATAGCGAAATATTCTTTTATGCCAATTTTCCCCTTATCCTGTTTCATCGCCTATTCTCCATTAGTCTTTTTTTGTAGATCTGCACTTTTCAAGAAGCCTGGCCTCAAGATTTCATTTTTCGTCAGCCTGCGGAAAATTGTATCATTCGATGACTTGTAATTTGGTGACATAGGCGCTAAATACGGCACACCAAATGACTTGATTGAAACCATATAGAATAGCCCACCGACAAACATTGCAGTCATACCATAAATGCCCATCATCGACGCACTCAGGATAAATAGAAAGCGCATCAGTCTTACGGCGAAGTTCAAACTTATATCACTGACTGCAAACGAGCTGAGACCACCGAGAGCGACGACAATAATGACAATCGGACTAATGATATTCGCTTCAACGGCTGCCTGGCCAAGAATAAGCGCTCCAACTATTCCGATCGTCGGCCCTATTGGACTTGGCACTCGCAACCCAGCTTCCCTGATCAATTCAAAGGCCAATTCCATGATCAAAATTTCAATCACCGCAGGGAAAGGAACCTTTTCCCGTGAAGCGGCAATTGCAAGGAGCAAGTCTGGCGGAATCATTTCAGCATGGTAAGTGGTAATCGATATGTAAATAGCAGATGTGAAAATCGTGATAAAAAGAGCTGCCATTCTTAACGCTCTCGTAAAGTTTCCATAAAAGAACCTAAGATAGTGATCCTCAGGAGTGTGAAAAAAAGCCCAAAATGTTGCAGGGAGAACAAGACTATCTGGTGAGTTATCCATTAATAGAACGATATAACCATCCTCTAAAAAAGAGGCTGCCCTGTCAGGCCTCTCTGTCGAAAGAAGACTTGGAAATAATGAATAATTCCTTTCCTCAATATATTCTTCAAGCAGCGATAAGTTCTGGATGGCATTCACCTGAAGGCTCCCCAATCGTTCCTTGATGTTGTCAACCAGCTTTTCATTGGCAAGTCCGCGAATATAAACGATGTACACATCATTGTGTGAACGTTGCGAGACTTCAACGGCTTCCACTATCAAGTTCTCATTTTTGATTTTCTTCCTGAGCAGCGAGATATTGACTACGGCCTTTTCATTAAAAGCCTCTTTCGGTCCCTTGATTAAGATTTCACTGTCCGGCTTTTCGATTGCCCTGCTCTGGAAATCTGGACAATCAAGAACATATCCCCATGCTTCCCCATCCAATATGAGCAGGGCGTTTCCTTTATTCAAATCCTTTACGGCATCCTTGAACACATTTATTTCATGGACCATCTGGATGGAAACTACATCCTTCACCTTTTTATTTGCTGATGTATTTTCTGCCAGGGGCTTGAGGATGTTCTCTTCTATACTCTTAACATCTGAGATCGTGCTGATGAAGATGAGGGCAGCATTTTTTCCGAAGCCCTCAAGGTACATTTCGCGCAATTTTACATCCTTGTTGTCAGGAATACTGTACAGTTTCCTGATCACCGACAGATTGTCTTCGAGTCTCCCTGAGAACTTATGATCCTTTAATGCAGACTGCTCTCCGACCAGCTTCTCCGCTGAGCGAGGAGGTTGTTTCTGCTGTTTTTTGAACAGCCTGAGCATTTCCTTTAACATATTGAATCTACTCCCTGCCCGTGCGGTTGGCTTATTTCCTTATCTTAACTTTTACTAAACTCCTATGATTTATGAGTTTTAACCATATAAAAAAGCTCAGGAAGTTTCCTGAGCTGATCAAACCTTAGTTTTTTTCCGTGCTGCCAATAAATAGACGGCTCCTGCCCCCAGTGCAATGATGCTGAGGGGAATTATGTATGGCCTGGCCACGTCCTTGATGCCAGACCAGTTCTCGCCAAGGACAATGCCGAGATAAAGGAAAAATATCGTCCATGGAATCATCGCAGCTACAGTATACAGCGTGAACTTGATGGCCGACATGCCAGCAATCCCGGCAGGTATCGATATCGCATGCCTCACGACCGGAATGAATCTTGCCGAAAAAATAACCCCTGGTCCATATTGATCGAACCATTTTTCCGATACTTCAAGATGGTGTTTGTTGATCAATAAGTATTTCCCGTACTTCTCAAGCATCGGGCGCCCGCCCAAATAACCAAGCCAATAAAGAAAAAGCTGTGCCATCGTCCCGCCGATGGTGCCCGCGACCACTGCCCCTGTAAACCCAATGGTTCCCTCAGAAATCATATACCCACCATATCCAAGGACAATTTCACTTGGGATGATCTCAAGCATCAACCCGAGGGCAATTCCTAAGTATCCTAGGCTCGACAGCCAGTCCAAAACATTCATAATGAATGCATGCATTTTTTTCACTCCAATTCGATTGCATCTTCTCTTTTAAAAATATATTGAACAATGTACAAGTTTATCTCTATTTTTCACTAAACAGAACAAAAAGCGTAAGCGCCTCGTTCAGCCCCGACAAGCGCTGGAGGGCCGACCGGTGAAGTCGTTCTTTGACTTCATTGGGCGGACCGAAGCGACTCGAGGGGCTAGGCGCTGGAGCTAGATTAAGAATACTACATATATTTATCCACACCTAAACAATTTTCTAATTTCATAAACAATGAAAAAGAACCCGCCATTATGACAGGTTCTTTGAAAGAGAAACGTCAGCTGCGCCAACCGCCTCTTAGCAGTACCCTCAAGCCGATAAAAATGATGACGAAAGCGAAAAGTACGATAACAATGACACCTATAATGACGAAAATGCCTCCCGTAAGAGTCAACAGCATTGGACCATATTGAATCAATGCCCATCCAGCGACCATACAGGCGAGAAATAACAAAATGTTCGATCCCCAATTAAATGACATCTGATAATCCCTCCTTTCCCTATTCAGCATATGTCAGGAATAAGTATTGGTACGGGCTAATGAACTATTATGACTTTTTTGTGTAAAAAAGATTTTGCTCGACAAGAATAGAATTACATAAATTTTCCTAAGTCTGTTTTTCGATAGGGAAAAAAGGGAAAAGTAATTATTGCTTTCATACATATTGCGAGAATGAAAGAGGAGGAATAAAAATGTCTAACCTTTTGTATATGCGCTTCATCAGGCTGCCAATTCTGACAAGAATCCTGATGATTGCCGCTTTGATGATTTTCCTTTTTGGATCGGTCATCCATTTTATTGAGCCCAAAAGCTTTCCGACCGTTTTCGATGGTGTCTGGTGGGCGATCATTACCGCATCAACAGTGGGATATGGTGATTATTACCCGGTTTCTACTCCAGGAAGAATAACGGCCATGATCCTGCTCCTGGTCGGGACAGGATTTTTATCATCCTATTTCATTCACCTGTCAGCAGCAACGGTTACCAAACAGAACGCATACGCGGAGGGGAGAGTTGGTTATAGAGGGGGCGATCATATCATCATCATCGGCTGGAATGAGAGGTCACGCACAATTATCAGGTCCCTCATTCAATCCGAATCCATTATCCTGATTGACGACACACTGGGTTCGAATCCAATCAAGGAAGACAATTTGCATTTTATCAGGGGCCGTGCGAACAAGGATGAAACATTACTGAATGCCCGTATCTCAACCGCCAGAAAAGTGATCATTACTTCTGATCAAAATCTGGATGAACTGCAGGCTGATATGAATACGATTCTTACACTGCTTGCGATCAAAGGGCTGAATCCTGATATACGCTGCATTGCAGAAATCCAAACGAGTGAACAGGTCAATAACGCCAGAAGGGCAGGGGCAGATGAACTGATCCCCGCTAATGCTTTGACCAGCGCAGTCCTTTTGAACAGCATCGCCTCTCCTGAGGTTGTGAATCCATTATTGGATTTGCTTGGCCAATTAAACGGCAAACACTTGTCTTATATTGAGCCTGAAACCACTCTGATGGACAAGCACTTCCAGGAAGCAAGCAGCTTTTTGCTGAGGGAACGAAATACGATCCTGATTGGCATAAAAAGAGGGGATGACATAATCGTCAACCCCAAAAGAAATATCAAAATTAAATTTGATGATCAACTTCTTGCCATTTCAAACGATAATGATGAATAGCTTTTGGCCATTTCAAGCAATTAATGATGCAATAAGGCAATTTCTGCTTCGAAGACAAGTGAACGTCCCACTTCAATGTACTTTTCTGGAAAACTCGCATCCTTATCCACCGGTTCCTGGAACTGGTTGAAGGATGCGCTGGCATTTCCAATCTCCGCATGGTCATCAAGTCCACGCTGATATTTATGCGAAAGAAGGAATGGACGCTGAAGTGCTACAGTGCAGCCTTTTGAGTCGAGTTGTCCATCAATCGCCTTAAAGGGAAGACGCAAAAATTGATAGCCCACCTCGTCATCAATTTTATAGTCAAAGGCTCCATGGTCATAATCCCAGTTTCCCCCCACGGAATACCCCAACGGTTTAAGCAGCTGTTCCAGTTTATAAAGATCAAAATGTTTGCCCTCAAGCTCAGATTGTATCTCAATCAATGGTTTGTCCGCCTTTCCAAATGTTTTTGCTTAGTTTTAACCAAAACAGGCGAATTAATGAGCGGTGAAAGTTTGGATTGGCCAAGAATCCGGGTTTGTTCGGGGTATTAGCGTTGTGATTAGTGCCTTTATTGGCGAAAAGATGATTTTATTGGCGATTCCCACTATTTTTTTGGCGAAAATTTCTTTTTATTGGCGATTTGCACATGTTTATTGGCGAAAATCCAAAATTTATTGGCGAACTGGAAATTATTCCTTATTTTTCCAATTTCAAAACAAAAAGGAGCACCACTACGGGTACTCCTTCTTCATCATTATTTAAGTCGCTTTTCCAATTCAGCTTTCTTTTCTTCAAAGCCTGGTTTTCCAAGCAATGCGAACATGTTCACTTTGTATGCTTCGACGCCCGGCTGGTCGAATGGGTTCACGCCAAGCAGGTAGCCGCTCATCGCGCATGCTTTTTCAAAGAAGTACACAAGGTAGCCAAATGTGTATTCATCAAGCTGAGGAATTTCTACAACCAGATTCGGTACGCCTCCATCAGTATGGGCAAGCATTGTGCCTTGGAACGCTTTGTTATTCACGAAATCAACTGTCTTGCCGGCAAGATAATTCAGGCCGTCAAGATCGCTTGCAGCTTCTTCGATTGTCAGCTCATGGCGAGGCTTTTCCACCTTGATGATCGTCTCGAACAAATCGCGGCGTCCTTCCTGCACATACTGTCCAAGGGAGTGAAGATCTGTTGAGAAGTTAGCTGATGACGGGTAGATTCCCTTCTGGTCTTTTCCTTCACTTTCGCCGAACAGCTGCTTCCACCATTCAGAGAAGTACTGAAGGGATGGCTCGTAGTTGATCAGCATTTCGATTGTTTTGCCTTTGTTGTAAAGCGCGTTGCGGACTGCCGCATACTGGTATGCAGGATTTTCTTCAAGCTCTGACTTGCCGAAGTCTTCCCTTGCCTGTGCCGCACCATTCATCATGGCTTCGATATCTGAACCGCTGACAGCGATCGGCAGCAAGCCTACTGCAGTCAATACAGAATAACGGCCGCCAACATCATCAGGAATCACAAATGATTCATAGCCTTCCTCGTCAGCGAGTGTCTTTAATGCACCGCGTGCTTTGTCTGTAGTCGCGTAAATGCGTTTGCGTGCTTCTTCCACACCATACTTCTCCTCAAGCATCTTGCGGAAAATGCGGAAAGCAATCGCTGGCTCGGTTGTTGTACCGGATTTTGAGATCACATTGATGGAGAAGTCTTTTCCATCCAAAAGATCCATCACATCAGTCATATACGTTGAGCTGATGTTGTTGCCGATAAAAATAACCTGCGGAGTGTTTCGCTTTTCTTTTGGAAGAGCGTTATAGAAGCTGTGCTGTAAAAATTCAAGTGCAGCACGTGCTCCAAGATAAGATCCGCCAATCCCGACAACTAGCAGGACATCAGAATCACTTTTGATCTTTTCTGCTGACTTCTGGATGCGGGCAAATTCTTCTTTATCATAGTCGACAGGGAGATCGATCCAGCCTAAAAAGTCGCTGCCTGCACCCGTTTTTTCATGTAATGAATGGTGTGCTACTTTTACAAAATCCCTTAAATATGTAACTTCGTGTTCACCAAAAAAGCTAAGCGCCTTTGAGTAATCAAAACGAACATGTGTCATGTCTGATCCTCCATTATTTTATATTCTCTATCACTTTATCGAAATGAATCTTAATAATCAAGAAACACCACAGTATGAAAGCGTGACCAATTATGAAATATTTTTAAACTTCTATGACTCGCTTTATCTTTTTCCTAATTTAAGGGTTTTAAACAATGAAAAAGAGAAGGTTCCTGCACCCCCAAACGATGTTTATTTTCCATTGTTCCTATGTCAATTCCCTCCAGATTATTTTCAAAATAGAAAAAGGACCCGGAAATCATTCCGGGTCCTTCGCTATTTCAGCTTTACAATGACATACGATAGATTTCCACTACGTCGTCTTTATTCATTTTTGCAAAGTTGCCAAATTCACCGTTCGCCATTGCTTTATCGGCCATCAAATCTAGTTTGCTGTCGTCAATGTCATAATCAGCGAGTCGTGATGGTGCGCCGATGCTGTTCCAGAATTCACGAAGCTTTTCGATTCCTTCAAGTCCAGCTTCTTCGTCTGTCTTGCCATCAGGATTCACACCGAATACTCTGACAGCCATTTTCTTGAATCGCTCTGGTTTTACTTTGAGATTATGCTTCATCCAGTTCGGGAACAGGATCGCCAGGCCGCCTCCGTGAGGGATATCGTATACTGCAGATACAGCGTGCTCGATATTATGGGTAGCCCAATCACCGCGGTAGCCCATATTCAGGATGCCGTTCAAGGCCATCGTTCCAGCGTAAAGGATTGTTGCACGGTACTCATAGTTTTCCAGGTCATCAAGCAGTTTTGGGGCTGTTTCCATCACAGTCAACAGCAGGGATTCGCACATGCGATCCTGGAATTCCGTATTCTCGGTCAGATGGAAATAGTGTTCGAAAACATGCGACATCATGTCGACAATACCATAAATCGTCTGGTTCTTCGGCACTGAATAAGTGTTCACAGGATCAAGGATCGAGAATTTCGGGAATGTTACCGGGCTTCCCCAGCCGTACTTTTCATTCGTTTCCCAATTTGTGATGACAGAACCGGCATTCATTTCTGAGCCCGTTGCTGCCAAGGTGAGCACAGTTCCAAACGGTAGAGCTTCAGAAGCAAAAGCTTTCTTGGTTACCAGGTCCCATGCATCCCCATCATATTTTGCTCCGGCAGCAATTGCCTTTGTGCAGTCGATGACGCTGCCTCCGCCTACTGCCAGAAGGAATTCAATACCTTCTTCTTTGCAGATTTTCACGCCCTTATGGACAGTCGAAAGCCGGGGATTCGGTTCCACACCGGAAAGCTCGAATACTTCAGCTCCAATTTCTTTAAGAGTGCTCATCACAGAGTCATAAAGTCCATTACGCTTGATGCTACCGCCGCCATAAACCAGCAGTACCTTCTTTCCGTATTGCGGAACCTCATTTTTAAGTTCCTCAAGCTGGCCTTTGCCAAAAATCAGTTTTGTTGGATTATAAAAAGTAAAGTTGTCCATTTAAATCACCTTCCTCTAGGGATTATTATGTTCTTTTTCCAAACGCATTGCAAAAAATACACTCCTTAATGTTCTCTAATGTGCTGCAAAAAGTTACAACTTTTTTTAGAAGGGTAGGTAAGAAATATAGGGCGGATGAATAATTCATACCGTGCTGAAACATTCTATAAAAGAACAAATTTAATTTTAAGGAGGAAATATCCATGAGCGGTATTCAACGTGCAGCACTTGTTCTTACCATAATCGGGGCCATCAACTGGGGCTTAATCGGATTCTTCCAATTTGATCTTGTAGCAGCAATCTTTGGCGGCCAGGATTCAGCGTTGTCAAGAATCATCTATGGTTTGGTCGGACTTGCTGGCTTAATTAACATTGGACTTCTTTTCGCACCAAGCGAAAGAGAGGAAAGAGCAGCAGAACCACGCGCTACCCGATAAAAACCAAAAACCCGCCAACAGGCGGGTTTTTTATCGTTTTATGATAAAACTTTCTTGATTCGCTCGATGGCCCAGTCCAGTTCTTCAAGGCTGATGACAAGCGGCGGTGCGAAACGAATGACTGTATCATGCGTTTCTTTGCACAACAGGCCTTCTTCTTTCAATTCTTCACAGTATTTGCGTGCCGGTTCTGTCAGCTCGACGCCAATGAACAGGCCGCGGCCGCGGATATCCTTGATCATTGGATTATCGATTTCGCGAAGCTTGCCGACAAAATATTCTCCGAGCTCAAGGGAACGGTCAGCAAGTTTCTCATCAATCAGCACATCAAGAGAGGCGATGGAAACGGCACAAGCCATTGGATTGCCTCCGAAAGTCGATCCGTGTGAGCCAGGGTTGAAAACTCCTAACACAGCATGATCCGCCACTACACAGGAAATCGGGAATACCCCGCCGCCAAGTGCTTTTCCGAGAATATACATATCAGGCTCAATGCCTTCCCATTCGCATGCAAACATTTTTCCGGATCTGGCCAGACCAGCCTGGATTTCGTCCGCAATGAACAGGACATTGTTTTCTTTACACACATCAAAAGCCGCTTTCATAATGCCTTCAGGAGGGATGACGATGCCTGCCTCGCCCTGGATCGGCTCAATCAGGAACGCTGCAGTATTTGGTGTGATGGCTTCCTTCAGGGCTTCAAGGTCTCCGTAAGGAATCAATTTGATGCCTGGAAGCATTGGCCCGAAACCGCGCTTATATTCTTCCTCAGAAGATAACGAAACAGCTGTCATCGTGCGGCCGTGGAAGTTGCCGACGCATGCGATGATCTCTGCCTGGTTTTCCACGACACCTTTTACATCATAAGCCCAGCGGCGAGCTGCCTTCACTGCCGTTTCCACTGCCTCAGCTCCAGTGTTCATCGGCAGGGCCATTTCTTTGTTCGTTAACTTGCAGACCTTCTCATACCATGGTCCAAGCTGGTCATTGTGAAATGCCCTTGAAGTAAGCGTCACGCGATCTGCCTGGTCTTTTAACGCCTGGATGATCTTCGGGTGACGGTGCCCCTGGTTGACAGCTGAATAAGCGCTTAGCATGTCCATATATTTGTTGCCTTCAGGATCCTCTACCCAAACTCCTTCTGCCTTCGAAATAACGATCGGCAGCGGATGATAGTTATTCGCACCATACTTTTGAGTCTGTTCAATCAATGAACTCGTTTTTGTCGTCATGAATCTTCCTCCGTTCCAATGAAAAAATTGGTTAGACAATCATATTGTAACCTGTAAGCTCTTTCATTTTAACCCCCTAAAAGAGAATTGAGGCGGAATATCGGTTTTGGTTATGCCAACTTGGGGTGTTCACTGATGATTCTTGTCCGAAGACGTGCCGGGTTCGGACAGCTTTTTGGGTTTCCCTTTGAAACTTGTCCGAAGTCAGGCCTAGTTCGGACAGCTTTTCGGGGTTTCCCCTGAAACTTGTCCGATGTCGTGCCATGTTCGGACAGCTTTTCGGGGTTTCCTCTGAAACCTGTCCGAAATCGTGCCTAGTTCGGATAGCTTTTCGGGGTTTCCCCTGAAACTTGTCCGAAGTCAGGCCTAGTTCGGACAGCTTTTCGGGGTTTCCTCGGAAACTTGTCCGAAGTCAGGCTTAGTTCGGACAGCTTTTCGGGGTTTCCTCTGAAACTTGTCCGAAGTCAACCCATGTTCGGACAGCTTTTCGGGTTCACTCTAGAAACTTGTCCGAAGCCACACCAACTTCGGACAGCTTTTCTGGGTTTCCTCTGAAACTTGTCCGAAGTCAATCCATGTTCGGACAGCTTTTCGGGTTCACTCTAGAAACTTGTCCGAAGTCACACCAACTTCGGACAGCTTTCCCGAATTCACTCTAAACCTTGTCCGAGCTTGGCCCAGGTCAAACAATATATCCTCATCAAAAAGCAAACCAACAAAAAAAAACCGGACGCAATATCCGGTTTCTGCTTTGAAGCTTATTTCTTAGCCATATCTGACTGGTTGATCCACTCTTGAAGCTTATCCTTCAACGTGTTGAAGCCTTGTGCTGAGTCGTCTTGCTGCTGTACGACTGCAGCAGGGCGCTTGCTGCGTGGCTTTTTAGCGCGTTGTGGCTGTTCTGGAGCTTCTTCAGTTGCACGGATTGATAAGCCAATTTTTCCAGCAGCTTCATCAATTGACAATACTTTCACTTTCACTTCGTCGCCAACTGACAGGTGCTCGTTAATATCCTTAACATACCCGTGTGTGATTTCTGAAATGTGCACAAGACCTTGTGTATTTTCATCTAATGCTACGAAAGCGCCATATGGCTGAATTCCTGTTACTTTACCTGTTAAAACACTGCCTACTTCGATTTTCTCTGACATGGAAACACTCCTAAATATTGTTTTATTTTATCCCATTAATACGCAATTAAAAATTATATCATATTCTGTAGCATTTATCAAAAGGAATAAGTTAATTCAATATGTGAGTGTTTCCATACCCTCTTACTGGATTGGCATATATTGTACTTTCCAGAAGCCATCCTCCTGAACCATCTGGAAGACTGGACCATCTGTACGGTCTGAGTAATGAAGCTGGATGCCGATGACTTTTTCCGGATCATCTGCTGGATGGTATAGCGAAGCGAACTGATACCCTTTCAATATTTTACTTAGATTCATACCAGGTTCGGCTTCCTCCCTTTCTTTTATATATTGTTCTTTTGGCGGGAGGGTGCTTTGCCTGCTGTATAATGCGTACTTTGTCTCATAATCCCCGACTTGGTCAGCATGGAAATACAATTGCATGATTTCAAACGGGCCATAATGTTTCAGGATATTGAAATTTTTCTTGGCAGCGAATTCCTTGTAGCTGGACAGCAGGGAATCCGGAATCGGCAGTATCTTGCTGTTAATTATATCCTCTGCCTTCAGATTCGACGGAATCTTCATATACAACGGATAAATCAGATTCAATTTTATTTCCAATTCATCTGTTGGCTGCTGGAACTGCTTTGCTTCCATCTTGTCATAAACTTCTTTCATAGCTGTTGCTGTGTCGGTCTCTGGATAGGAATCCATCAGGTATAAATAGGCTTCTTTCACCTCGTCTTTGAGAAACTTGTTGTCACCATATATCGAATTTCCTGGCGAACCTGCCGCAAACTGGACATAAAGCGATTGCGCCTCATCACAAAGGATATCCTTGATTTTTCCATCCTCCATTGTGCCAATTGCTTTTTCAAGCTTCACCAAGACATCTGCATAATTTTTATAGGAAATCACTTTCCCCATCCTGTCATGGATTCTGTTGCTCTTCAATTCAAGATACATCGCATAGTCGTCATCAACCTTGCCGCGGAGGCGGTCTGCAATATCCTTAAAGTTAACATAAGGCATCAGTTTCCCGTCTTCTTCCCGGAATGCATAGCCATTGGCCACTGCCCCTGCCGCCATCTTTCTCAAATCCTGATTTTCAAGCCCTTTTCCGCCGGCATTCATTTTTTCTACTACAGCTTCCAGTCCTTCCTTCTCGATGGCCTCTTTGATATCCCACTCGTAAAATACCATTCCGTAAAGATAGGCACCGTTAAATGAATCAAGCTGGGAAAGAAGGGGGAATTCCTCTTCAACGCTCATAGCCTTGTCATGCTTTTCAATGCGGTCAATGATTTCCGATGGAAGAATGAACGACTCGTCAATCTGGTTTATTAAAGCCTGCTTCGTATCTGTCAAATCTTTGGGATCATGGTCTTCGAGATAGGTCAAATATTCATTTTCGACTGATTCAATATCCTCAGCAATGGATGGATAAAGGTACTTTTCGAACCCTGCACCAAATCCTAGGGCCGCTTTCGTCTTGGCAACTTTTTTTGCATGGTATTGCCGCAACTCATCAAATATGATTTTCACTTCTGATTTTTTCAGCTCACGGGAACTATTTTCACCGGGGGCTGCCTGGTGCTGTTCTGTTTTCTCTTCAGAAGGTTCCTGCTCCCCGATATATTGCATCATCAGGACTCCGGCGATCATGCCGACGCCGATAAAGCTGGCGGCATATGGCAAGTGAAACCACTTTTGCTTTGTATGCTTCTTCTGGTCTTTTTTGATGGCCGCCAGGATTGCTGAACGGTTTTCCTCTTCAGGCATCTCGTCGTATGCTTTTTTCAGGCTGTCCAGCCGCTTTTCCAATAATTGATCATCCATGGTTTTCACCTTCCTTCTTCTCAGCCAGTGTAAGCAGCTTCTTTAAATGTTCCTTGCCTCTCATCATCCTGGTCTTTACATTTGCGAGCGAAGTGCCGGTAATCTCAGCGATATCGTCATAGCTTTTATCGTGAAAATAAAAGAGAATGATCGGAATGCGATACTTCTCATCGAGCTTCTGGATGCACTCATGAAGTACCTTGTCCTCTTCAAAGCGGAGGATGCTTTCCTCTGCTGTCTTCCCGTTATATGTCCTTTCCTTGCCGATTTTCAGGACCTTCTTGATCTGCCTTTGCTTATTCCGGGAAAAATCCCTCGTTACATTCAAGGTGATTTTATAAAGCCATGTGGTGAATTTTGCGTGCGAAAACTGGTCGAGGAAACGATAGACCCTGACAAACACTTCCTGTGTGATATCATCTATATCGTCATATTTGTTTCCGAGCTGGAAAGCAAAGCGGCGGACGGTCGGAGTGTGGATATCAATCAGCTCCGCAAACGCCTGCATATTTCCGTTCCGGGACCGGAATACTAATTCATCATCATTCATTTGGCTCCCCCAAACTTCTACGTATCTTTAATCAGGTGCTTCACATGGTTATTCTGGGACGGCTGCGGCCGATTGCGTCACGCAGTTACAATGTGAATGCTTTACCTATAAAACGGCGGATTTAGGTTTTTGTTTCAAAAAAATAACAAAAAGCTTAATAAATGTTTAAAATCTGAAAATGCTATGCTTTTTCCTGAAAAAATAGTAACATGAAAAGGTATTTTTTTATTTTGTCAGACAATATAAATATTCAGACTATTAAAGGAGTTTTCTTATGAACAAGCACGAACAATGGACTTCTAAGCTCGGGTTCATTCTGGCAGCCGCGGGGTCGGCCATTGGACTCGGGGCAATTTGGAAATTTCCTTATATGGCAGGAACCAATGGAGGCGGAGTTTTCCTCGTATTCTTCCTTCTGATGACTATATTCATAGGAGCACCGATTTTGCTGGCTGAATTCATCATTGGCCGGAATACCCAAAAGGATGCGGTCATGTCCTATAAGCATCTCGCGCCGAAAAGCCTGTGGCCATTGCTGGGATATGGCGGTGTTGTTGCTTCCTTCCTGATTCTTTCTTTCTATAGTGTCGTTGGTGGCTGGATCTTGTCCTATCTGGCCCGCAGCTTTACCGGATCTCTTTCGGGGCTGACCCAGGCAGAATACGGAGCCGCGTTCGAACAGACGATTTCAAATCCTGTTGAAGCGGTCGCTGTTCAGCTATTATTCCTTGTGATGACCATCTGGGTTGTGCAGGGCGGTGTCCAACAGGGGATTGAAAAAGCGAGCAAGTACATGATGCCATCTCTGTTCATCCTGTTCATCATCCTTGCGATCCGATCATTGACACTCGATGGAGCCATGGACGGGGTTGAATTTTTCCTGAAGCCTGATTGGTCCGCTGTAACAGGGCAGACCATCCTGATGGCCCTGGGACAGTCCTTTTTCGCATTGAGTGTCGGGCTATCTGTCATGGTGACATACGCTTCCTACCTTCCCAAAGGCGAAAGTCTCGCTAAATCAGCTTTTTCAGTCGTCGGCTTGAATATCCTGATCTCCTTGCTTGCCGGACTGGTAATTTTCCCGGCAGTATTCGCGCTTGGTTTTGAACCCGAAGCAGGTCCTGGCCTTGCTTTTGTCGTGCTGCCAGCGGTTTTTGATCAATTGGCTTTTGGCGGATTGTTCTTGACGGTTTTCCTGGTTCTGCTGTTATTCGCAACGCTCACATCCGCTTTTTCAATCCTTGAAATTATCGTTGCCGTCCTCTCCAAGGGCGATAAAGCCAAACGGAAAAAATTTGCCTGGATTGGCGGGATGCTCGTGTTTGTTGCTGGAATACCAAATGCCCTGTCCTTTGGTGTCCTATCGGAAGTGAAGTTTTTCGGAAAAACGTTCTTTGACCTTGCCGACTTCCTGACAAGCAATATTGCCCTGCCGCTTGGAGCATTTTTCATCGCCATTTTCGTCGGATATGTGCTGCCGAGGAAATTGGTCAGGAATGAACTTGAGGAAGGCACCGGTAACAATCCGGTACTTTTCAAGGTATGGTACTTCTTGATTCGCTACATCGTGCCTATTGGAATCGGCTTTGTTTTCTTACAGTCGATTGGTATAATCTAAAGTTAAGAAAACGTTCACATTATTGTCGATATTTTCAAAAATTTAGTGATAAAATTATAGTAAGAGATGTATTATTTTTGGAGGTGAAGAGCGATGACTGCAATTGGACAGAATATCAAAGTGTGCCGTGAACGAGCCGGAGTTTCCCAGGAGGAGCTCGCTTTAAAAATCAGGGTAGGTACCCAAACAATCCAAAGATACGAAAGCGGCGAGCAAACACCTAACTCTCAGACGATTTTGAAGATTTCTACAGCCCTTGATGTCCCAGCATCTGTGCTCATGGGAGACATTTATTACGCTGCACCGCCAGAACTAGGACAAAAACCAACCAGTTTATTAAAAGAAACGTGAGCAGGCTAAGATGAATGCCTGCTTATTTTTTTCTTGCCAAAAACTTTAGACAATAAGGTATATGATTCTGCCAAACTGGCTATCCTAATCACATAAGGCTTTCTAGTATTCCCCCCTTTTTAATGGATACCAGTAATGGTGTCCATCTTTTTTTGTTTTCCGGGCAATTTTTTGTGTGAACTTTCGATTCGCGGGGAAAATAAAGAACATACCTATCTCAATTCGTTCATAATGTCAGGAGTGAAAGCCGATGGAATTCGCCAGGAATAAGACAGTAAGAGGAATCGATCTTTATTATGAGCACTATCATAACCCTGACGCTAAAGAAAGCCTGGTTCTGCTCCATGGTTTTCTTTCTTCCTCTTTCAGCTTCAGGCATTTGATCCCGCTGCTGAAAGAAGATTATAACGTCATATCCGTCGACCTTCCTCCTTTTGGAAAAAGCGGCAAGCTATCGAGTTTTAAATATTCCTATGAGAACCTGGCCGCGACAGTAGTGGAGTTGATGAAATCCTTAGGAATCCATGAGTTCAATGTCGTTGGCCACTCAATGGGCGGACAAATCGCCATGAATATCCTGCTGCATCATCCAGATCATGCGAAAAAGGGGATCCTTCTCTGCAGTTCAGGTTATTTAAAAAAGGCGAGTCTGCCACTGGTCCTGTCCAGCTACATTCCTTATTTCCACCTTTATGTAAAGTTCCATCTGGCCCGCTCGGGAGTGAAGCAAAACCTGCAGAACGTCGTCTATGATCATTCGATGATCAATGATGAAATGCTGTATGGGTATCTTACGCCTTTTCTGGAAGATGATATATTCAAAGCGTTGACGATGATGATCAGGCACCGTGAAGGAGATCTTTCTGCCGAAGAACTGAGAAAAATAGAAGCTCCATGCCTGCTCATATGGGGGGAGCATGATAAAGTGGTTCCGGTGCGAATCGGCAGGAAACTGAACAAGGATCTGAAGCATTCCGAGCTTTTCATCTTAAAGGAGACCGGCCACCTTGTCCCCGAGGAGCGGCCTGAGGATGTGCATCAGCTTATCAATCGATTCATTGCTGTAGAGGAAATAGTTGAAGAAGCAACAGCAAACGGCAGCCGCTGATGGCTGCCGTTTTGTTCGTGGCTCTTATAAAGAGCATACATCTTCATTCTTGATGGCAAGTAAAGTGTTTGCGATTGCCAGGCATTGATCATATGGCAGGACCTGTTCGAAAGAAAACTCGAAAACAGACTGAATCCTTCCGGCGATTTTATTCGCTTCGTTATAATCATGAACAGCCTGGAGAATGTCAGCAATTTCCGGATCAAACTGGCCTTCTCCGACTTTGAATGGATCCCATTTGTTCAAAACATCTATTAATTTATAGCTAAGTTCTCTCGATTCCAATCCAATCACCTGATTATTTTTTAAAAATATTTTATCATAAGTTTAGTGTCAGATAAATTTTCAGGAAAAAGGCGGTGCGTACATATGGAAAATAAAGTTTTTGATAAGGTAATCGACCGGAACAATACGCATTCAGTAAAATGGGATGCTGTCGGAAAAGTGTTTGGCATAGACGATGTCCTGCCAATGTGGGTTGCAGATATGGATTTCCACCCTCCCCAGGCGGTCACCGATGCTTTAAAAAACCGGATTGACCACGGAATATTCGGATATACTTTTGTCCCGATGTCTGTGACAGAGACAATCCAGGACTGGATGAAAAAGCGCCATGACTGTGAATTCAAGAAATCATCCATCCTTTTCAGCGAAGGCGTCGTCCCTTCGATCAGCACGGCGATCCGCGCTTATACGGAAAAAGGTGATAAGGTGCTCGTTCACTCCCCTGTGTACACACCATTTTTCAACATGGTTAAAAATAACGACCGCACCCTGGTTACTTCGAATTTATTGGTTGAAAACGGACGCTTTGAATTGGACTTTGCCGACTTTGAAGCCAAGCTGCAGGATGGCGTGAAACTTTTTATCCTCTGCAACCCGCATAATCCTGGTGGAAGGGTATGGACGAAGGATGAACTGGAGAAAATCGGTGACCTGTGCGTAAAGCATGATGTTCTGATTGTTTCCGATGAAATCCATTCAGATTTGGTGTTCAAGCCAAATGTCCATATTCCCATCGCTTCGATCAAGGAAGAATTCAGGGAGATTACGACTACATTCATCGCGCCAAGCAAAACCTTCAACCTTGCCGGGCTTCAGGCATCTGCAGTCCTGATACCGAACAAGGAGCTGAAGGCAAAGTTCAAGGAATTACAGGAGCAGCAGGGCTTTTTCACATTGAACACCTTTGGGATCGCAGGAATGGAAGCGGCCTACCGGTACGGAGAAGAATGGCTTGAGCAGCTGCTTGTCTACCTTGATGAGAATATGAAAATCACGACTGACTTTATTGCTGAACATCTGCCAGCACTCAAACCAATGAAGGCCGATGCCACTTACCTTCTCTGGATCGACTGCCGCGAGCTTGGTTTGAGCGACGAGGAAATCAAAAATCAGCTTTTGGAGAAAGGAAAACTGGGCCTGGAACCAGGAACGAAATATGGCGAAGGCGGTGAAGGCTTCGTCCGGATGAACCTCGCCTGTCCGCGGGAAACCTTATATGAAGGACTCGAAAGATTGAAGAAGGCATTCAGTTAGATTTTTAGGCACGATATAAGCAATGGAGCCACCTATATCAGGCTGGCTCCATTTTTATGCGCTCACTTCAAGCGCTTCATAATATGGCTGGAGGGAATAGTGGATGATGGTGTCCATGAAAGGATGAAGCTTTGACGGTATCAGCGTCCGGGCAAAATCCCAGGCATTCATCTCAATCTGAAGGGCAATCCCCTTTTTCGAAACATCATTAGTGGTTCCATCCATCTTCTGAATCAATTCTGCAAGTTCACGGTCCTCAGCATGTCCGATCTCATGCGCGAAAACAACGGCAAGATAATTTTCATACTGGTCCAAAGAGGAAAAAAGCTGCAGGCACTGCGCCTTGATCTCTTCAATATATAAAGTAATCGTATGACTGCCAAAGTTATATTTCCCGCCCGCAAACCGGTCTCCTGGGAAAAAATCCTCAAGTTCAACTTTCACACTGCTGCCAGATTGGACAAGAATTCGTTCAACAATCTTCTCTATCTGTAAGTTCTTCAATTTATACCCCTACTCTTGATTTTTAGAATATAAATTGTATTATAACGTTTTAGTAAAATAATGAAAAGATGAGTTTTACCCCAATTTTTAATGAGTTAAACCTTTTCGAAACAAGATAATTGCCTTTTTTTCGTGAAAATAGTTAATAATCCCGCGAAGTCGGCGCTTAATTCCGCGAAAAACAGACTGAATTCCGCGAACTGGAAATTTCACTCGATTTTTACCAATTTTTCACCCGCAAAAAAGAACAGCCATTGAATCAGCTGTTCTCATTTGTATCATTCATTCGCTTCATGACTGCCCGCTCGTGTTCCTTTGCTTTCTGGGCTTCTTTCTTCGATACTTTGATGATGAATCGCATCGTCAGGATGGCCCCGATCAGGAAAACGAGTGAAGTGATTGCGGCGGGAATGTATTCTGTTTTATCTTCCGGAAAATATAAAAACAATGAGATGACAAACCACTTACTCATTCTCATCTTCCTTTCATCAGCTCTCCAAACATTATAGCAAGGTTTGGTGTTTCGTCCAACCGCAAACAATTGCCTACTTCAGTACATTGATTTTTTCGATTACAACGTCTTTTTCCGGCTTGTCCCCGGCACCTGTTGGGACAGAAGCGATCTTGTCAACGACATCCATGCCTTCGATTACCTGGCCGAAAACCGTATGTTTGCCGTCCAGATGTGGGGTACCTCCATTTTCATACATCTTAAGTACCTCTTCTGGATAGCCTGCTTCCTTCATTTGTTCCGGTAAGCTTGGATCCAACTCTTTATTCTGGACGATGAAAAATTGGCTTCCGTTCGTGTTTGCACCTGCATTTGCCATTGACAATGCACCGCGGATATTAAAAAGTTCTCTTGAAAACTCGTCTTCGAATGGATCTCCATAAATGCTCTCACCGCCAGCTCCAGTTCCTTCAGGATCCCCGCCCTGAATCATGAACCCATCTATAACGCGGTGGAATGTAACTCCTTCATAGTAACCCTCTTCACTATGCTTGATAAAGTTTTCAACTGCTTTTGGCGCCTGCTCAGGGAAAAGCTTGATTTTGATTTTCCCCATCGAGGTGACCATTTCAACAAGCCGCTCATTTTCCTGGACTTCTGCATTCGCTTGAGGGTAGTCGAGATTTTCATCGGCTGCTTGTCCGCCATTCGTCGTTTCTTCCTTCTGCTTGTCTGCTTCTTGCTTCTCACCCGCCGTGCCGCAGCCAGCAAGAACCAGCATCATCACAAAGAGTACTGCCATTATTTTTTTAGTCATTATATGTATCCCTCCTATAGACACTTTATACGATTGCAAAATGTTTTGCATCTTTGATTTTTGCTATAATGAAAGAAATCCAAGATTCCGAAAGGGGCATCTTTATGGCTGAATTGAATATTGGCGATCAGGTAACCGCCATTTATAAAACCGGTAAGTATATTGGTGAAATCACGGAACGGCGCCCGCAGCATTATCTTGTCCGAGTTTTGGCTGTTGCAAAACACCCAATGCAGGGCGACCTTCACAATCCCAAGGATGCAGCGGTAGGTTTTTTCCACGAAAGGAAGGCACTTTCCTTCCGCGAACAAGCAAATATCCCGGAAAAAATGGTCAAGCCGTTCGAGGGTGAAATTCCGGATTATCTAGAGTCTCTAAAAGAAGCGACAGGCAAGCTCCGTTCTGAGCTCGAAGGCGATGATTCCGCCTGGGCACAGCAAAGCCTGAGAAACCTGGACTCCCTTGAGAAGGATTATTTTAAAAACCAGTGATAACGCCAAAAGCCAGATTGTTTATTCCAATCTGGCTTTTTTATGCGAATTTATTGAGCAACTTGGAAAAATCGACCATGTCCCCGATTGTTGCGGGTTCAGGCTTCTGAAGATATTGTTTGTCTTTCTCTACGAGCTTGTAAATATGGTAGGTCGTCAGCGCATCATCCAGGGCGCGGTGATGTTTCCCGGTCCCTTCCCTTCCATATTCCTGCACTGCCTTCCAAAGACCCGTCTGATTCTGGTCGCCAAAGAAACGCTTATACTCCATTGAAAGATCAATTTGCTTCCCAGGCAACGGAAAAGCGACCGAAGCCTGCTGACAGTTTTGCTGCAGCACCTTCATGTCCATATTCCCCCAGGTCACGACCTGGCAATTTTTGTTCCCGCCAAGCAATTTCAGCTTTTCAGCCAAATCCTTGAAGGTAATTCCAGAGTTCACCTGTTCCTGGGAAATATTCAGGAATGAACGGCAGCGTTCTGTCAAAATCGGAAACCGCATTGGTTTTACATAAGATGAAAATTGTTCTACCACCTTATTGTTCTCCACCAGGACTGCCCCAGCTTCGATGATTTCCTGGTAAAATCCCCGTCTTTTGCTGTTCCTGTCAGGCATCGTGAACTCAAAATCAATAAATAATGTTGTCCTTTCCTTTTCGCTCATGCTTCCCCAACTTTCTGAAAAGCCAGTAGTTGTATGTAACCATTATATGCTTTTCGCTGCATTATTTTTTCTATTATAGCACGTTTCTTTGTAAATTTTTTAATTTTCTGCATTTTAAGCTTGTCATTTTTAAGAAGTAAATAATTTCATCCCAGGTTCCGATATTATGAGGAGTAACAGGAAAACATTCTGAAGGAAGAAAGGAAGCACCGTGCGCATTTTCACAGGCTATCTAATGATATTTCTTTTGGTTCCCGCTTTCATGGCGGTGGTCATGTTAACTTATACAGAAGCAGGCAAGGCTGTCAGCTTCAACAAAACATTGGATGAAGAGATTGACCTGGCGGAGACCAAGCTTTCCGAAACGAGTTTCATCCTTGCAGGAAACGGCGAGGTCATAACGGAGATTTACCGGCCGATGAACCGGAGTTATGCAAAGGGAAATGAAATACCAGATTTTATAAAAGATGTGTTCATAGTTTCTGAGGACCGGAATTTTGAAAAACATCCAGGTTTTGACCTGCCGGCAATTGGCCGCGCTCTCGCCATCAACATGCAGGCAGATGGAATTCAGCAGGGTGCAAGCACAATTACCCAGCAGCTGGCCAGGAACCAGTATTTGAACCATCATGAATCGTACAACCGGAAACTGAGCGAGGTTTTATATGCATACCAGCTGGAGAGGACTTTTTCAAAAAAAGAGATTCTCGAACAATATTTGAATGCGATTTACTTTCATAATAATGCGTATGGCATCAAGGCTGCCGCTGATTTCTATTTTAAGAAAGTGCCGGCGGAGCTATCAGAAAGTGAGCAGGCATTTCTTGCCGCGATTCCAAATAACCCAACATATTATAATCCTCTAAAGCATTTCAAACAGACAAAAGAGCGGCAGGAACGGCTGATCGACCAGCTTGCGCAATTCGAAAAAATTACGGCGGAAAAAGCAGAGGAGCTGAAAAAGGAGCCTATTAAGCTGAAGGTCGATTCCCGTAAAAATCTCTATCCTGATTATTCTTCATACGCGCTTTTCGAAATGAGGGAATTGATTGCCCAACAGGAGAACATACAGGATCCGGAGGAGTTAAGCCTGAAGATTGAAGATTTGCTTCGCTCAGGTGTGAGCATCCACACCAGCCTTGATATTGATAGGCAGACACAGGCAGTCCAGGCACTCTCGGCTCATTTGCCGGATGCATCGGTCCAGGCTGCCGCAGCCGTTATAAACCATGAGAACGGCAGGATCGTTGCCCTGGCGGGAGGAAAAAAATATCAAAGCGGCGATTTCAATCGGGCATTCCAGGCGTTCCGCCAGCCGGGTTCGGCCATCAAACCGCTCCTTGTGTATGCACCCTATTTTGAAAGATTTGATGTGAACACCGATTCTAAAATCAATGGGGGCTCTCTTTGCATAAAGGGGTATTGCCCAAAAAACTATGGAGGTTCAACCTATGGGATGGTTTCGCTTGAAAAAGCATTCACCCATTCGTACAACACCCCTGCCATAAGGGTTTTGCAGCAAGTAGGCATTGACGAAGCGTTCAGTGACCTGCAGCCTTTCAAATTTAAAAATGTAACAAACCAGGATCATGTACTCGCAGCGGCAGTAGGAGGATTCACGACTGGGGTAAGTCCGCTTGAGCTGACATCTGCTTATACGGTATTCAGCAACAAAGGAATTTTTCTGAATCCAAGGGCCATCGTTAAAGTAACCAATCAGGCAGGCGAAGTTCTTTATAAATGGGATGAGCAACCTGTTCAGGTATGGAATCCAAGCACCATCGAAAAAGTTCGGACGCTCATGAAAAAGACTGTTTCCTCGGGAACAGCCAGAAAAGCTGCAGGTGCAGGACCAGAAGCTGGCGGGAAGACGGGGACGACAAATGATTACCATGATTTCTGGTTTGTCGGATTCAATGGTCCATTTACCGCAGGCGTGTGGGTCGGCAAAGACCAGCCGCAAAGCATGGAGGCCATCAACAATCAGTCCCCGCACCTTTTGATCTGGCGTGATATCATGAAAAAATAAACCGGGCCTCAGCCCGGTTTTTTCATATAAAAAATACCGACCAAATGAATGGTTCGGCACTTAAATCGGCAAGCTTGCAAGCAGGCTGTTATATACTTTTACCGCCAGGTACACTACACCAAGCACGAGGGTGCTCCAAAGGATGGTCTGAAAGAAGACGGTTCCGATCAATCCTGCCATTGTGAGTTTGGGACTGATTTTGTAGACAAAATAAATGAAATAAATCATCGTGGCTAAAAAGAATATGGCTCCGATCCCGATGAAACTGAAGAAGCTGACAAGCGCTGCAATCCCGCCTGCAAAATAAATGACGGCTCCTTTGCGGATGAATTTCAGGCTTTCTCCCTCGTAATCTACGGAAAACAATAACAGGCTAACCTCATTAATCGTATCGGCAATCAGCTTCAGGGCAGCGAATACCATAAAAAAAACGACCATCAGCAAGGCGAGCAATGACAGCTTGATGCCTGTATCCGAAAAGAATTCCATCATACCATCATAAATCCCGGCATTTTTCAGGACTGCCAGCAGCTCTATTTCCGTACGGACAGAAAGAGCCAGGCTGAACATCAGGATGGACATCAAAGGAAAGTAACTTGTAAAATAGGCATTTTTCATGATGTTTTTTCACTCATTCCTTTCATAATCATTATGAAAGAAATGGCGAAAGCTGGCAATAAAAACAAAAAGAAAAAAGCCCCAAAAAGGAACTTTTATTTTTTTGAAACCTTTTCGCTTTTCATCCGTATGAACAGGTTGGAGTTATTGCGGCACAATCCGGACGTATTCTCTTGAACCGAATGGAATATATTCAGCTGTTTCAACCTCGTCCATATCTGATTGCTGGACATTCAGCACTCCAGGTCCTTTATTTGACAACTCTTTGTTGTCCCTTTGCTCGAGTAACATGAACCCCGTAAACAAACTCAGGAATATCCCAACACATACAATCAGCTTTCGGGCCATGGCTTATCCCCCCTATTCACTGTTAGTATGCAGAAAGAATCAGGATTTTATTCAGCATTCGACAAGAAGTGCCAGTGAATTAAACTTCCCAAAGCTGTCTTGAAAGGAAGCATATTCAGGGATGTACCAGGCCGCGTGCTGGTGCTGGATTCAGAAAACATTGATTTATCAAGGCCGTTGACATGCATCCCCACCTTTTTTACGATATAATTTTTACAACAGTGAGTTAGGGGCATGAAGTTGGGTTAAATGGCAAAAAATATAATGTTAAGCCATGAATTTGGAATTAAATAAGGAGGTATTATCATTTGTCTTTACTACACCTTGCAGTTTTATCACCGCTTTTACTCGCGATCTTAATTCCATTTATACATAAGTATTTCAAGAGTATCCATACAGGCTGGTTCCTGCTGCCGCTGCCGGCCGTGCTGTTTGCATACTTCCTGAAGTTCATTGGTACCACTGGCCATGGCGGCACAGCCATGGAAACGGTGCCCTGGATTTCATCCCTTGGGATTGATTTCACGTTAAAAGTTGACGGCCTTGGGCTGTTATTCGCCCTGTTGATCACCGGAATCGGCGCTCTGGTTGTTCTGTATTCGATTTATTATCTGTCACCAGACAAGGAAAAGTTGAATACCTTCTATGTCTACTTGCTTTTATTCATGGGCGCCATGCTCGGCGTCGTTTTGTCGGACAACCTGATCGTCCTTTATACATTCTGGGAGCTGACCAGTTTTTCATCATTCCTGCTGATCGGGTACTGGAACGATCGTGAACGCTCACGCTACGGTGCGCAGAAATCGATGCTAATCACAGTTTTCGGGGGACTATCAATGCTCGGGGGCATCCTGATGCTCTACATCATCACAGGGACCTTCAGCATTTCCGAAACGATTCAAATGTCCAATCAAGTCATGAACCATCCTTTATTCACCGTTACCTTGATTCTATTTTTGCTCGGTGCTTTTACAAAATCAGCGCAGTTCCCGTTCCACATCTGGCTGCCTGATGCCATGGAGGCTCCTACTCCTGTCAGTGCGTATCTGCACTCAGCGACGATGGTCAAGGCCGGCATCTATCTTGTTGCCCGCATGACACCTGTTTTTGCCCATTCAGGCACATGGGTATGGCTCGTCGCCGGAATCGGTGTGCTCACATTGTTCTGGGGTTCTTTTTCTGCAGTAAAACAGACTGATTTAAAAGCAATTCTCGCATTCTCAACTGTCAGCCAGCTCGGTATGATTATGTCGCTTCTTGGAGCTGGTGCCGCTGCACTTCATTATGGCACGATCAAGGATGGCTATTTTATCGTGGCGGTCACTGCCGCTGTCTTCCATCTGATCAATCACGCCACGTTCAAAGGGAGCCTTTTCATGGTAACAGGAATTATCGACCATGAAACTGGGACAAGGGATATCCGCAAGCTTGGCGGTTTGATGAACTTCATGCCAATCACATTCACGCTTGCCATTATCGGAACCTTCTCCATGGCAGGAATTCCTCCATTCAATGGATTCCTGAGTAAGGAAATGTTCTTTACAGGGATGCTGCGAGTGGCGGAAATGGATATTTTCAATATGGATACTTGGGGCATCCTGTTCCCGGTGATTGCCTGGACCGCAAGTGTTTTCACATTCCTTTACAGCATGATATATGTATTCAAAACCTTCACTGGCAAGTATCAGCCTGAAAAGTTGGAAAAGAAACCGCATGAAGCACCTATCGGCATGCTGATTTCTCCGGTTATTCTTGCATCACTTGTGATCATTTTCGGTATTTTTCCGAATGTACTGTCTCATAACATCATTTCGCCAGCCATGGGAGCCATCCTCCCTTCATTGCTTGAAAATGGCGAGGGATTCGATGTTCATATTTCACACTGGCACGGACCGACAGCTGAATTGTTCATGACGATCGGTGTCATCGCGATCGGAATTCTGCTTTATAAATTCTTGCCAAAATGGACAGGCGTTTATCGCATATTCCCTGAGCGCCTGGCACTTAATCATTTATATGACCGAGGACTGGAAACCATCCAGCTGGTATCTAAAAATATCACAAAGTCTTATATGACGGGGTTCATCCGGTCATATCTAGTGTATATTTTCTCATTCTTCATTTTGATCCTGGCTTCGACTCTTTTCTATAAAAATGCATTTAAGATGGATCTCAGCAATATTGCCCCAGTCCACATTACTGAAGTCATACTGGTGCTGATCATTGCTGTATCATCGATTATGATTTTATTTGCCAAATCAAGATTGACTTCAATTATCCTGCTCGGTGCTGTCGGGTATACAGTCGCTCTATTCTTCGTCATTTTCCGGGCGCCTGACCTCGCACTGACACAACTAGTGATCGAAACGGTTTCTGTAGCGCTGTTCCTGCTCGCGTTTTATCACTTGCCTCAGATCAGAAGGAACGAAGAGCGAATCCGCTTTAGGGCTACGAACGCTGTAATTTCAATTGGCGTCGGAGCAATCGTGACGATGATTGCCCTATCTGCCCACAGCAATAAAATGTTTGGGTCGATTGCGGATTATTATATTGAGAATACCTATAAAAAAGCTGGCGGCGAAAACATGGTCAACGTCATCCTTGTTGATTTCCGCGGCTTTGACACAATGTTTGAAATTACCGTACTTGGCATCGCTGCCCTCGGGATTTTCGCGATGATCAAGCTGCGCATGACTAGGGGGAAAGAATTGGATGAAAACAAATGATATAATCCTCCAGACTGTCACGAAGTTAACCTTGTTTGTCATCATCCTGTTTTCTATCCACCTGTTCTTTGCAGGCCATTACCATCCGGGTGGAGGATTCGTTGGCGGGTTAATGACATCCGGGGCAATCGTCCTCCTGCTGCTGGCTTTTGATATAAAGACGGTCAAGGCAATCTTGCCTGTCGATTATATTAAACTGATCGCGGTCGGACTGATCTTTGCAATCGGAACTGGAGCAGGAGGTTTATTTTTCAATAAGCCATTCCTGACGCATGCCTATACTTATGTTTATTTGCCGCTCCTCGGCAAAACATCTCTGCATACGGCGGTATTGTTTGATACCGGAGTTTTCCTTGTCGTCATTGGTGTGACAATGACCATTATTCAAACGATTGGAGAGAGCGAATAATGGAAATCTTAATGGCATTTCTAATTGGAATCTTATTTATGACAGCCACCTACCTGATGCTTTCGAAAAGCCTGCTCAGGATTATTATTGGTACGGGCCTGTTAAGCCATGGAGCCCATTTGTTGATTTTAACAATGGGAGGTTTGAAGAGGGGGACAGTCCCTTTGCTGGGTGAACATGCCGAATCCTACGTTGACCCGCTGCCACAGGCGCTGATTTTGACTGCGATCGTCATCAGCTTTGGTGTGACGGCATTTTTCCTGGTGCTGGCCTATCGTGCTTATCAGGAGCTTGGAACGGATAATATGGATCGCTTGAGAGGAAAGGAAGGACATGAATAATCTAATCATCTTACCCATCTTAATTCCTCTGATAACAGGGGTTATACTCATATTTTTCTCAAAAAATATCATGGCCCAGCGCTGGATATCTGCAATAAGCGCGGTAATCACTGTTATTGCAGCCTCCATGCTGGCAAACCATGTATATAGAGATGGCATCCAGACAATGGACCTCAGTAACTGGGAAGCACCTTACGGGATTACGCTCGTATCGGATATGCTTTCCTCCCTGCTTGTATTGACGACGAGCATCATCGCTCTTGCCGCTTTATTCTATTCCTTTAAATCTATTGGGGAAGCGCGCGAAAAATTTTATTATTATGCGGTTGTCAACTTTCTGCTGGTAGGTGTAAACGGTGCCTTTACAACAGGGGATATATTCAACTTGTTTGTATTTTTCGAAGTAATGCTAATGTCTTCGTATGTGCTGCTGGTATTGGGCGGGACGAAAATCCAGCTTCGCGAATCGATAAAATACATACTTGTTAACGTCATTTCATCAGCACTGTTCGTCATCGCAGTCGCTTATTTGTACTCAGTAGTAGGGACATTGAATATGGCACATATCTCGGTGAGGATCAGCGAACTTGGAGACATGGGCATCATTACGGTCATTGCTGTATTGTTCCTGATTGTATTTGGCCTGAAGGGAGCGATTTTCCCGCTTTATTTCTGGCTTCCAGGATCTTATTCTGCACCCCCTGCACCAGTAATGGCCTTGTTTGGAGCATTGCTGACTAAGGTCGGTGTCTACTCGATCACAAGGACTTACACGCTGTTCTTTTACCATGATGCCGGCTATACGCATCAATTGCTCCAGATTCTTTCCATCCTGACGATCATCGTCGGTGCTATCGGAGCAATTGCATATTCGGACATCAAGAAAATCATCATTTATAACATTATCGTGGCAGTCGGGGTTATTCTTTTCGGGGTCTCTGTACTGACCCCAGAATCTCTAACAGGCTCCGTGTTTTACCTGATCCATGACATGAACATCAAAGCCGCGCTCTTCTTGTTGATTGGAATCATCATTGCAATTACAGGGACGAGTGACCTGAATAAGATTAGCGGTCTGATCAATGGATATCCCGCTTTAGGATGGACCTTCTTCATCGCTGCGCTGGCACTCGCAGGAATACCGCCGCTCAGCGGATTTGCAGGTAAAATCATGCTGATCCGATCCGGCTTCGAGAATGAAAGCTATCTTGGTGCGTTCGTTGTCCTGATGTCTAGTTTACTGGTCCTGTTTTCCGTCATGAAAATATTTATCCGAGGCTTCTGGGGAACACCTCGAGCTTATAAGAATGAGGAAAAAGCTCCAGTGAAATGGCTGCTCATCGCACCGGCCGTCCTGACCGCGTTCGCTGTCCTGTACGGCTTCGGAACTGAAGCAATTTATCCGGTCATATCCAATGCAGCAGAAACGCTGGCGAATCCGGAAATCTATATCAATGCTGTTTTAAAGGAGTGATGAGATGGCTTTTCAAATCTTGCTGAATTTCATTCTGGCCTTTGTGTGGATGTTCCTTAAAACATCCTACTCCCCGGCTTCGTTTTTCGTCGGGTATTTCTTCGGCCTGCTCATCATTTATATTTTCCGCCGCTTCTTCACTTCCCGTTTTTATTTGTTGAGGGTAGTGGCAGTAGTAGAACTGATCTACATTTTTACGAGGGAATTAATCCTTTCAAATATCGATGTCCTAAAGGCAGTTCTAAGGCCCAAGCTCAATATCAAGCCCGGAATCTTCGCATTCCCGACAGAATTGAAGCAAGACTGGGAGATTACAATGCTCGCAAACTTGATAACCTTGACCCCTGGAACACTTGTCGTCGATATCTCTGATGATAATAAGATTCTGTATGTACATGCGATGGACATCAGTGATGCGGACGAAGCGATTCAGAGCATCAAAAATACGTTCGAAAAGGCAATTATGGAGGTGAGCCGATAATGTTCGATACCGTCATGTGGATTTCAGTTACCTTCATATCACTTGCGATGATAGGCCTGATTTACCGTGTTATCAAGGGGCCGACAGTGGCTGACCGGGTAGTTGCCCTGGACGCGATCGGCATCAGTCTGGTTTCTGTGGTTGCTTTAGTGTCAATCCTTCTCGATACGAGTGCATTTCTCGATATCATCCTGCTGATAGGGATCCTGGCATTCATCGGAACAGTCGCCTTTTCAAAGTTTCTTGAGAAGGGAGTAATCATGGAATATGACAGAAATGGAGATCGTTAAGTTTTTTGCAGGCTTATTCATCCTGATCGGCGCATTCCTCAGCCTTGTGACGGCATTCGGGCTTATCAGGCTGCCGGATGTTTATACGAGGAACCACGCGGCATCAAAAAGTGCCACGATGGGGGTAATGCTTGTATTGCTTGGAACCTTCCTTTATTTTTGGCTAATTGAAGATCATTTTAATTCCCGATTATTGTTGGGAATTGGCTTCATCTTCCTTACATCCCCTGTTGCCGGGCATCTGATTTCAAGAGCAGCATATAACAGCGGGGTAAAACTGTCGGACCGTACTGTGCAGGACGACCTTGCAAAGGCACGGAAAGAGATCGCTGAAAATCAATCCAAATAACGATATGAAAGGCCATCAGGTACATCCCCCTGATGGCCTTTTTTTGTACATGGAAAATTCAAAGTTTATCCATACCAACCTCAGAAGCACCGGAGTATAGTTAAGATGATAAGTCAGTCTGACAGAATGGAGGGAGAAAAATGGAGGATGAAAAAATTGCAATCGTCGGCGGCGGAATCAGCGGATTATGCACAGCCATTGCCCTGCAGAAAAATGGAATCCATGCAGAAGTTTATGAAAAAGCAAAAAAGGTCAACGAACCGGATACAGGAATTATTTTAAGCGGTAATGCAATAAGGGCCTTTTACATCATGGGTTTGGGATCCCAATTACGGAATAACGGACTTGAATCGGATGCCTGTCTGCTGAAATCCGACTTTGGGAACAACATTGCAAATTTTCATTACCAGCCTCCCACCCCTATACCAAATTACTTGTTCATCCAACGATCTGTCCTTCAAAAGATATTATTGGATGCACTCCTCCCAGGTTCTCTTCATTTAGAAAAGCATGTAACTGATTTTACAGATGATGAAGCTGTTACATTATTTTTTAAAGATGGCACCAGCGCAGAATCAGACTATCTGATTGCCTGTGACGGTGCTTCATCTTCCGTCCGCTCTAAGATGTTTCCAAACAGCTCACTTACCTACACAGGTTTTTCCTGCTGGCGAGGCATCATCGAATACGCACCATTCAAAGTCACTGCCTATACTGAAACCTGGGGAGCCAGAGGAAGATTCGGCATCGCTCCTTTACGAGACCAGCAAATCTTTTGGTATGCCTTAAAAAAATCGCCAGAAGCCAGCAGCCTGCGCGAATGGACTCCAATCGACTTATTGTTCAACTTTTTCTACTATCATGATCCAATCCAGGAAATACTGGAAAACACCCCAAACAACCAGATTATTTACGACGATTTGTATGAACTGAACCCCTTAACACCCCTGCAATCCGGAAATATTCTATTACTCGGCGATGCAGCTCACGCCTCAATGCCCAACATAGGCCAGGGAGCTTCACAGGCAATTGAAGATGCAGTATACCTGGCAAAATGGATCAGTAAAGAAGACTCGGTGTTAAATGCTTTTAAAAAATACACTCAGCACAGACAAGAACGGATTAAGCTGATTAAAGATGAAATGAAAATCTACGGGTTGGCCTCACAAATCGATTTCCCGATTCTCAGCTCCATTCGAAATAAACTGCTTCAAATGACACCAGCCTCCTTCCACAATGAGAAGCTGCGGCGAATCATTGAAATCGAGGAGGATATGGAAACAATGTGATTGACACTGTGCAGGTTTCAGGGGCGGACAATCTATTGGTATCAGGCAGGAGTAGGGAGCACTAGCCTGATACATGACCAGATTCCTGCTGAAAGCTGCGAAAAGCAGCCTTCGTTTTTGACAGATTATTGTCGTTTCTCTTCATACCTGTCAAAAATACGATGGTTTCTTGACAGCTTTTCGGCTTATACCTTCAGACTTGTCAAAATAATGATGGTTTCTTGACAGCTTTTCGGCTTCTACCTCCGGACCTGTCAAAATAACGTTGCTTTCTTGACAACTTTTCGGCTTCTACTCACAGACCTGTCAAAATAACGTTGCTTTCTTGACTGCTTTTCGGCTTGTACCTTAAGACCTGTCAAAATAATGATGCTTTCTTGACAGCTTTTCGGCTTCTACCCCTGGACCTGTCAAAATAACGACGCTTTCTTGACAACTTTTCGGCTTGTACCTTAAGACCTGTCAAAATAACGACGCTTTCTTGACAGCTTTTCGGCTTCTATCTTCAGACCTGTCAAAATAATGACGCTTTCTTGACAACTTTTCGACTTCTACCTACAGACCTGTCAAAATAACGATGCTTTCTTGACAACTTTTCGACTTCTACCTCCGGACCTGTCAAAATAACGTTGCTTTCTTGACAGCTTTTGCCCTTCTATCTTCAGAACTGTCAAAATAACGATGTTTTCTTGACAGCTTTTCCAGTTTTTAGAAATGCTAATTTAATTATGTACAAAAATGATTACGTAAGAATGTACAGTTTTGTGTCATGCATTCATACTTTACCTGAGGTGGAGAGAATGCATGTACAACTAGAAGTGACTACAGATATAGAG
>NZ_JAMAUR010000065.1:0-201 GCF_023714225.1 Mesobacillus sp. MER 48 | reverse complement strand
CGTCCTACTCTCACAGGGGGAAACCCCCAACTACCATCGGCGCTGAGAAGCTTAACTTCCGTGTTCGGTATGGGAACGGGTGTGACCTTCTCGCCATCGCCACCAGACTATTTGGTTTGAGGTTTTAGTTATTTTGCTACCGCAAAAAACTTTGTACCCTCAAAACTAGATAATGTTGTAAGAAGAAATCAAGAGAATCGA
>NZ_JAMAUR010000064.1:0-219 GCF_023714225.1 Mesobacillus sp. MER 48 | reverse complement strand
CTGGAAAATCAAGTCACCAATATCCCTCATTGGCGACTCTAATCTCCACTTACTGGAAAATCAAGTCACCAATATCCCTCATTGGCGACTCCAATCTCCACTTACTGGAAAATCAAGTCACCAATATCCCTCATTGGCGACTCTAATCTCCACTTACTGGAAAATCAAGTCACCAATATCCCTCATTGGCGACTCCAATCTCCACTTACTGGAAAATCA
>NZ_JAMAUR010000063.1:0-225 GCF_023714225.1 Mesobacillus sp. MER 48 | reverse complement strand
TTGAGAGAATTGCTCCCTCAAAACTAAACAAACAAGCGTACAACTATGTGGATTACATCCACAGTACGAATCGAAAGATTCGCATTCCGATTGCCCTTAGGCAATATCCTTAGAAAGGAGGTGATCCAGCCGCACCTTCCGATACGGCTACCTTGTTACGACTTCACCCCAATCATCTGTCCCACCTTAGGCGGCTGGCTCCAAAAGGTTACCCCACCGACTTCG
>NZ_JAMAUR010000062.1:0-227 GCF_023714225.1 Mesobacillus sp. MER 48 | reverse complement strand
AAGAATACACCTTTATTTTGACAAGTTTTCAGTTGTGGGCCATTAACCTGTCAAGAATACACCTTTATTTTGACAGCTTTTCAGTAGTTGGCCCTCAACATGTCAAGAATACACCTTTATTTTGACAAGTTTTCAGTTGTGGGCCATTAACCTGTCAAGAATACACCTTTATTTTGACAGCTTTTCAGTAGTTGGCCCTCAACATGTCAAGAATACACCTTTATTTT
>NZ_JAMAUR010000061.1:0-233 GCF_023714225.1 Mesobacillus sp. MER 48 | reverse complement strand
TGAGAAGCTTAACTTCCGTGTTCGGTATGGGAACGGGTGTGACCTTCTCGCCATCGCCACCAGACTATTTGGTTTGAGGATTTGCGCCCTCAAAACTAGATAATGTTGTAAGAAGAATTCAAGAGAAACGAATGATCATTGTCCAGATCCGGCTCCTAGCCTCTCGAGTCGCTTCGGTCCATCCGCCGAAGTCAAAGAACGACTTCAACTGCTGGCCCTCCAGCGCTTGTCGA
>NZ_JAMAUR010000060.1:0-235 GCF_023714225.1 Mesobacillus sp. MER 48 | reverse complement strand
AACTTCCGTGTTCGGTATGGGAACGGGTGTGACCTTCTCGCCATCGCCACCAGACTATTTGGTTTGAGGTTTTATTCCCTCAAAACTAGATAATGTGTAAGAAGAATACAAGAGAATCGAATGATCATTGTCCAGCTCCGGCTCCTAGCCTCTCGAGTCGCTTCGGTCCATCCGCCGAAGTCAAAGAACGACTTCAACTGCTGGCCCTCCAGCGCTTGTCGAGGCTGTACAGTCG
>NZ_JAMAUR010000005.1:0-306792 GCF_023714225.1 Mesobacillus sp. MER 48 | reverse complement strand
GGTAATTAAGGGAATGAATATCCCTCTTTGTCTTATAAATCCATCAAATCCAATCCTATAAACTGGATATAAAGTAAAAGAGGCGACTCTCAGGTCGAATTTATTCAACCTTTTGAGTCAGCCTCTTAATTTTTATTATTTTTTACATACAATGATCTCGCGTTCGAAGGTCCCTTTTCTCACGACACAGCGGTCAGCAATTTCAAAGCCGGCATTTCCGATGATCGGATCGATTGGTTCAATCGTGACGATGACTACTTTATCAGCGAATTCGTATGTGCTTTGGAGCATCTCGAGCTGCTCTTCAGGTGTGATTACTGAGCACAGATTGTACGGCATATCAATAATCGCTACGTCATAGTTCCCAGTGACATTGCGGATGTCCTGAAATGTCACTTCCGTTTCATAGCCAAAATGCGCGATATTCTCCCTTGTTCCAGGCAGTATGAGCGGATTTATATCACTGGCCACAATGTCGATCCCCATCGACAATGCTTCCACCACTACCGTTCCAATTCCGCAGCATGGGTCGATCGCATTAACTCCAGCTGGATCAGGAACCGCGATATTGGCGACGGCTCTTGCGACACGGGTGCTTAATGAAGTTGAGTAGCTATGCGGTTTTTGCTGATGGTTCAACCAGACCGCTTCACTGCTGTGGTATTCACCAAAAACCCAACGCTCGTTTACATTCATGATCCCAAACAGCACATCTGGATTCACGAGCTCAGGCTCACCGGGAATTTGCAGTCCCACTTTGCGTTCGATTCGGCGCCTCTCTTCAAAATCCACCTTTTCAGGTCCAGACACTTTTACATACATCACTTTAAAAGTAGCGGCATTCAATTCTATCTTCTTCACTTGCTCAATAAGGTCCTCCAATTTCTCACCTTCAAGGATGACATCCATACGTCCCCTCATGAACGGACTTCGGCTTGGATCAATTTTCAAAGTGCTCTCCAGGATGCTGGATTCAGTATCCTCTCCAAAAAAAGAGCGCATTTCCAGTGCGCACAACTCTTTTTCTTCACCTGTAGAAGCATAATTATATATAAAAAACTTAGGTTCAAAGTTAGTGAATTCCAATCAATTTCAAATCCTTCCGCTGCACAAAACAGCTTTTATCATTCCACATCATATAACCCGCCTTCTGGAAATCGAAATAAAAATGACTTACCCCTTGGGCAAGTCAAGTGCTTGGTATGCGTGCTGATACTTTCCGCCTTCAGCTACTTCAGAATGATACAAAGCCTTAAGGGCAAAGCTTTTCTCTAAATCATGTTCTTTTATCAAACTGGATAAGCGCGTTTGAAGTTCTGGATTATCCTTAATCAATTGTTTCATTTGAGATTTTACAAACTTCATCAATTTTTACCTTTACCTTTCGAAATCTAATAGTCCCGCTAAGTATAGCATGAACAAGTCTATAGTCGTTCATAACTTTATTCTTGATCAATCCGGCTCCACATGAACATGGACGTCATAAATATCGAATTCTTCCATCAGCTTCTGTTCGACCCTTGTGGAAATATCATGTGCGGTGCTGATATCAAGTGACGGATTCACTGTAATCACACAGTCGACGACGATGTTATTGCCGTAGTTTCGTGCCTTTAGATCATTAATTCCTTTTACGCCAGGAATATTGCAGATGGTTTGTTTATATTCTTTAATTAGGTCTACATCAAAGCCGTCTGTCAGCTGGTGTGATGCTTCGCGGAAAATGTCCCAGCCTGTTTTCAGGATCAACCCGCCAACGATGACGGCGGTGACAGGGTCAAGCCAGGGCAAGCCGAACTGGGACCCGATGATGCCGACTGCTGTTCCGATACTTACCCACGAATCGGACAGGTTATCTTTAGCCGCGGCCATGACCGAGTGGCTTTTTATTTTGCGCGCGAGGTTTCGATTATAGCGATAGACGGTATACATCACTAATGCAGAGAACAAACCTGTCCAGGCGGCAATCAGATCAGGCGCTTCCCTGGTTCCTTCAAAAACCGAGGTGAATGCACTGATCAAAACCTCGACGCCGACAAGGATCATGATAAAGGACGCAACCATCGAAGCGACCATTTCTGACTTCCAGTGGCCGTACAGATGATCCGCATCTGCCGGCTTTTGCGACAGCCTGAGTCCGATCAGGACAGATACCGAGGCCAAAATATCAGTCGTATTATTCAATCCATCCGCCTTCAATGCCTCTGAACCGCTGATATAGCCAACAAATAATTTTAAAGCGGACAGCAATATGTATGCAGCGATACTTATGATCGCACCACGTTCGCCTTGTTTTAAATTTGAATACCGTTGTTCATTCAATGGACCAGCCTCCAATCAACTGCTAGAACATTTTAACAATCAGAAAGCGAGTGAGTCTATAGAAACCTTTTTACCTTTATGCACGTATATAATATGCGGGCAAAAAAGTTTACTTAATCAAACTAACACATTTTGCCAGGAACGGCAGCGCCAACTCCGCAGTACAATAACTATCGGAAAAGAATGCGACTTTGGTACAGCTACAAATCTACTTATGTTTATGGTAAAATGTAAGCTTCAATAGATTCCTAGGAGGGATTGCATGGGGACAAATAAGAACAAATTGTCCATAAGTTTTGTCTTGATTGCCATTGTTTTATTATGGCTTAAAACCTACGCTGTTTATAAATTTAATTTTGATATAGATATTGAAAATAAAATGCAGGAATTCATTCTGTTCATTAATCCATTAAGCTTCCTGATGTTCGTACTGGGGCTTGGGATATTCATGGCAGGAACGAAACAGAAGATCTTTGTCATTGCGACAAGCTTTATCACTTCCTTCGTTTTGTATGCCAATGTGGTTTATTATCGCGAATTCAGCGATTTCATCACGATACCGCTCCTGACTCAGACAAGCAATATGGGTGATTTGAAGAGCAGTGTCGGAGAGTTGATTGGATGGGGCGACATCGTTTATTTTGCGGATGCGCTGCTGATTCTGGCACTGGCCTTTGTAAAAACGCCAAAGATTACGTATAAAAAATATAAAAACATCTACGCTGCTGCTTTTTACTTCAGTGCGATCGGCCTGGCATTTTTCAATCTTGGCCTTTCTGAATCAGAGCGTCCTGAATTATTGACTCGTACTTTTGACAGGGAAATCCTTGTGAAAAATATCGGGACTTACAATCACCATATTTATGATGCCTATTTACAAACAAAGACGACAGCACAAAGAGCTCTGGCAGATGGCAACCAGCTCACCGAAATCGAGAACTATACTAGAGCTCAATACTCAGAACCATCCAAGGAATTATTTGGAGCCGCTAAAGGCAAGAATATTATTGTGATCTCAATGGAATCTACCCAGAACTTTGTCATCGGCCAGAAGGTGAATGGCCAGGAAATCACGCCATTCCTGAATGATTTCATCAAGGACAGCTATTACTTTGATAACTTTTACCATCAGACAGCTCAGGGTAAAACATCCGATTCAGAGTTCTTGTTGGAAAACTCGTTATATCCGCTCGGCCGTGGTGCAGTATTTTTCACCCACTCCGGGAACGAATATAACTCACTCGCTGAAAAGCTGAAAGAGAATTCGTATTACACAGCGAAGCTGCACGCGAACAACAAGAGCTTCTGGAACCGCGATGTCATGTACAACAACTTCGGCTATGACCGTTTTTACTCATTGCCAGATTATGAAGTGAATGACGAAAATTCAGTAGGCTGGGGCATGAAGGACATGGATTTCTTTGACCAGTCGGTTGAACACTTGAAAGAAATGCCGAAACCGTTCTTCGCAAAGTTCATCACGCTGACAAACCACTTCCCATTCGAATTGGATGAAGAAGATAAGTTCATCGATGAATATGATTCAAACAGCGGTACCTTGAACCGTTACTTCCCGACCGTCCGCTACACGGATGAAGCATTGAAACAATTCATCGAGAAATTGAAGGCAGAAGGACTTTACGAAGATTCAATCATCGTGATTTACGGTGACCACTATGGTATTTCCGAAAACCACAACAAGGCAATGTCACAATATCTTGGAAAAGAAATCACGCCATTTGTTTCAACACAATTGCAGCGTGTTCCGTTGATCATCCACATTCCGGGACAGGAAGGCAAGACAATCTCTACTGTTAGTGGCCAGATTGACCTTCGCCCAACATTGTTGAGCCTTGCCGGTATTGATACGAAGCAGGATATCGAGTTCGGCGGAGACTTGTTCTCCAAAAAGCAGGATAACTTCGTAGTCCTGAGAGACGGAAGCTTCATCACTGAAGACCTCGTTTACACAAAAGGTACTTGCTACGATAAAGCGACAGAAGAGCCTACAGACATGGCAAGCTGTGAACCATATATCGAGACCGCCAAAGATGAATTGAGCTACTCAGACCAGATCATTTACGGCGATTTGCTTCGCTTTTATGGCAAGCAGGAAGAAGAATAACTAAAACTGGCAGCCCCACTGATTTTTCTGGTGGGGCTTTTTTGTGGTTATTGATTAGCATGGTGAGAGGCTTCAGACAATTATTCGCGTGTGTGGCTGCGTTTTGTCCGAACTTGGGGTCACTTCGGACAATTTCTCGAGTTAGTGCACTCGTTTTTGTCCGAACCTGGAGCGACTTCGGACAATTCTGCGAGTTCGTCACCCCATTTTGTCCGAATTTGGGGTCACTTCGGACAATTTCTCGAGTTAGTGCACTCGTTTCGTCCGAACCTGGAGCGACTTCGGACAATTCTGCTAGTTCGTCACCCCATTTTGTCCGAACTGGGGGTGACTTCGGACAATTCCTCGAGTTCGTCGCCGCGTTTTGTCCGACTGGGGGTCACTTCGGACAATTCCTCGAGTTAGTGCACTCGTTTTTGTCCGAACCTGGAGCGACTTCGGACAATTCTGCGAGTTCGTCACCCCATTTTGTCCGAACTTGGGGTCACTTCGGACATTTTCTCGAGTTAGTGCACTCGTTTTGTCCGAACCTGGAGCGACTTCGGACAATTCTGCGAGTTCGTCACCCCATTTTGTCCGAACTGGGGGTGACTTCGGACAATTCCTCGAGTTCGTCGCCGCATTTTGTCCGACTGGGGGTCACTTCGGACAATTCCTCGAGTTCGCGGCCCCGTTTTGTCCGAACATGGGGTCACTTCGGACAATTTCTCGAGTTCGTCGCCGCGTTTTGTCTGAACCTGGGGTAACTTCGGACATTTTCTCGAGTTAGTGCACTCGTTTTGTCCGAACCTGGAGCGACTTCGGACAATTCTGCGAGTTCGTCGCCGCATTTTGTCCGAACCTGGGGTCACTTCGGACATTTTCTCGTGCTTCTGGCTGCGTTTTGTCCAAACTTGGGATCACTTCGGACAATTTCTCGTGGATATTGACGTGCTATGTCCGAACATGGGATCACTTCAAACAATATCACGAATCCCTGACCTCATTTTGTCCTAACAAACAAAAAAAACGACCCATAAAGGATCGTTTTTCGAATTATACTTCCATGATTATCGGCAAGATCATTGGCCTTCTGCCTGTTTTGCTGTACAGGAATGGGTTTACGACGTCGATGACGGCCTTTTTGATGCTGGACCAGTCTCTTGTGCCGCCTGCCAGTTCTGTTACGATTTTATCGGTAATCAGTTCTTCGACATTTTTCATTAGATCGCCTGATTCTCTGACGTAGACGAATCCTCTTGTGACAACGGTCGGTTTGTTGACAAGCTGCTTTTTCTCACGGTCGATCATCATCGTGACAATGACCAGTCCGTCTTGAGACAGCACCCTTCTGTCTTTTAACACGATGTGTCCGATATCGCCAATCCCGCTGCCATCAACATATACAGGCTGTGCCGGTACTTTTCCTGCAACCTGTCCGCCGTCAGCAGATAACTCAAGAACATCGCCATTATCTAAAATAAAGCTGTTTTCCCTTGGGATGCCGCACTGCTCTGCCAATCTCACGTGCTGATCCAGCATGCGGTATTCACCGTGAATCGGAATGAAGAACTTTGGATTCAGCAGCTTGATCATCAGCTTCTGTTCTTCCTGCTTGCCATGTCCAGAAGTATGGACCTCACTGATTTTATGGTGGATGACATCCGCGCCGATACGGTGCAGTTTATCAATTACCCGGTTTACACTGATCGTGTTGCCAGGAATCGGTGATGATGAAAAGACAATCGTGTCTCCAGGTATGACAGCGATTTGCCTGTGCGTGCCGTTGGCGATTCTCGCAAGCGCCGCCATCGGTTCACCCTGGCTTCCCGTACAGATAATCGTCAGCTCGTGGCTTGGAATCTGGTTGATTTCATTGACACTGACGAATGCTTCGTCCGGAGCCGTGATATAGCCTAACCTGCGGCCAATCTCGAATGTTTTTTCCATACTGCGCCCGACAATCGCCATCTTGCGATTATATCGAAGGGAAGATTTCACCACTTGCTGCACCCGGTCAATATTCGATGCAAATGTAGCGAAAATCACACGGCCGTCCACTGTCTGGAAAATATCCTCGATTGCTTCGCCAACACGTTTTTCAGAGACAGAAAAGCCTGGCTGTTCACTGTTGGTACTGTCAGATAGCAGGCACAGCACTCCTTCACTGCTGATTTCAGCTATCTTCTGGAAATCAGTGCCCCTTCCAACCGGAGTTAAATCAAATTTGAAGTCACCCGTGTGGACAATATTCCCCTCCGGAGTTGTCACGACGACACCGAATGAATCCGCGATACTATGCGTTGTCCGGAAAAAGCGAACCTTGATATTCTGGAACTCGACGACCGTATCATTGTCAATCTGGTGGAACTTGACTCCCTTGATTTTGTGTTCTTGAAGTTTTGACTTGATTAGCTCGACTGCAAAATCACCGCCATAAATCGGTGCTTTTACATCCTGCAGCAAGAATGGCAAGCCGCCAATATGGTCTTCATGGCCATGTGTGACGAAAATCCCCACCAGCTTGTCCTGGTTTTGCTTCAAATAGGTATAATCAGCGAGCACATAATCAATTCCGAACAATTCGTTATCCGGGAACTTGATTCCGCAATCCACCAATACCATTTCATTTTTGTATTCGATTACATACGTATTTTTTCCGATCTCACCAAGACCGCCCAACGCGAAAATCTTGAGATCTTTTTTCAATTTCTTTTCCATAGTTCAGCTCCTGTTTCTTTGTGCAAATGTATTTATCAATTCCCATGGGAATCATATTATAAAAAGAATAGTGAAGAAATTGGTTGGAGAAAATAGAGGGTTGAATTCTTAAAATATATCACAAATTAAGCGTTTCAACAAATAATGCTCATCCCTTTTCCTATTGAGACGAGTATTATAGGAGAAAAGTTGCTGAGAGTACTGATTTTTTTTGCTAAAATGCCGGGCAGTACCTCCGCTTATTCCTTCTCCAACAAAAAACACCGCAACCGGATAGGCTGCGGTGCTCAACGTCATTACAATATATCTTTAAATGTTTTGGCCTGCTGATCCAACTCACGGGCGGCACTGCCAATTTCTTTAAATGCAGCAACAGCCTGTTCATTAAGCTTCTGGTTATTGGTAATCCCATTTTGTGAGTGCTTGGTGGCTTCGTTGATCTTGGTGATTTCACCTGTTATGCCTTCAATATGGTTATTGACTTCCTGGATCGAATCCTGGACCCGGGTCGCGAGCTTCCTGACTTCTCCTGCTACGACATTAAAGCCTCTTCCATGTTCGCCCGCTCTTGCCGCTTCGATGGCTGCGTTCAGGGCAAGGAGATTGGTTTGGGCGGCAATCTCGCGGATGGTCTGGACGATGCTGCCAATCGACTTTGCCTGGGATTTCAGTGACTCGAGAATCTCCTGGTTTTCCTTTGATTCCTCCACAAGCCTTGAGGCTGCAATAGCTGCTTTTTCACTTCTCGTAATACCCATTTCTGCCCGGCCGCTCAGATCTTCCGACATTTGCTGGAGCTGTTCTGCAAGTCTGTTTGCATTCAGTTCACGCTGCGTTATGTCTGTGGCAACCTTAACCACGCCGGCAACCTTGCCTGCAGAATCGTACACTGGCGTATAGGTCGCTTCCAGCCACAACAGCTTCCCGCTTTTCGTTACTCGCTGGATCTTTTCCTGAAAGCTTTTGCCGCTCCGGAGGTTTCTCCACAATTCTGCATATCCCCGGCTGCCCGCAAATTCAGGTGTGCAAAACTGTTTATGTAAAAGTCCTGGCATTTCGTCCACTCGATAGCCCATCGTCTTCGCAAAATTTTCATTAGCCCAGAGAACTTTTCCATTTGGATCGAACTGGATCATCGCCAAAGACCTTTCAATCGCAGCCAGGACAGCGTCTTCCTCAAAAACCTGTGTACTCTTCTTTTGCGTGCTAATCTGCATGTTTTTTCCTCTTATCATTGTGTATTTGTAACTATCGTACTAGTACTGTTGCTATTACACAAATCTGAGTATGCTATTTTGTGTATACAATTTCACTGACGCATAGAAACTCCCGAAGGTCTCATGGTAAGATAATGGATAATCTATGTTAAGGAAGGGATTCCTTTGAATCAAAAAATCTTGCCAGCGTCTTCAAATATGAAAGAGTTTGAGCAGTTCCTGGAAAGCCCTTTTGAAATTGGCGTCATGCTTGAAGTGCATATCGCTCAATTAAAAAATATTAATGCAATGGCAAAACAATATGGCAAAAAAATGATCTATCACGTCGATATGATCCAGGGGCTGAAAAGTGATGATTATTCCACCGAATATCTTTGCCAGGAGTACAAACCGTATGGCCTGATTTCCACGAAGTCGAGTGTCATTTTAAAAGCAAAGCAAAAAGGCGTGCTTGCTGTGCAAAGGGTATTTCTGATTGATTCCCATGCCCTTGAGAAAAGTTATAAACTTATTGAAAAGACACGCCCGGATTATATTGAGGTTTTACCCGGAGCCATGCCCTGGATGATCCAGGAGGTTAAGGAACGCGTCAATATTCCGATTTTTGCCGGCGGATTGATCAGAACTCCTGAGGAGGTAAAAAACGCATTGGGTGCAGGAGCTGCTGCGATCACTACTTCCAAAAGGGAATTATGGGAAATCACCCATTTTCAAGAATCCGACACATGAAAATCCCAGTTATCTGTGATACAATGATTACAAGTTAATAAATCGGGTAGGAGAAATGGAGAGACCACGATAACATTACGGCTTTTGGTAATGTTGTTTGTGGTCTCTCCTTTTTTCATATTCAAGGAGGCGTATCGTATGAGATTCTCAAATCTCGACCGTAAAAATATAGTGACGAAACTTAAAAATGAGGCATTTGACGTGATTGTGATTGGCGGAGGAATTACTGGTGCCGGAATCGCGCTGGATGCCACAACAAGAGGAATGAATATCGCTCTGCTGGAAATGCAGGATTTTGCGGCAGGCACCTCAAGCCGTTCCACAAAGCTGGTCCACGGCGGCCTCCGTTATTTAAAGCAATTCGAAGTGAAAATGGTCGCCGAAGTCGGTAAGGAACGAGCGATTGTGTATGAAAATGGCCCGCACGTCACGACACCAGAATGGATGCTCCTTCCCTTCCATAAAGGAGGCACTTTCGGCAGCTTCAGTACGTCGATCGGACTAAGGGTGTATGACTTTTTGGCAGGTGTAAAAAAATCAGAGCGCCGGAAAATGTTCAGTGCAGCCGAAACACTTTCAAGGGAACCGCTCGTGAAAAGAGACGGTTTGAAAGGCGGCGGCTATTATGTTGAATATCGCACCGATGACGCTCGCCTGACCATCGAGGTTTTGAAGCAGGCTGTTTCGAAAGGCGCGACAGCATTGAACTATTCCAAGGTTAAAAATCTTATATATAAAAATGGAATTGTTGCTGGAGTATTGGTTGAGGACCTTATAACAGGCGAGGAATACGAAGTGCATGCTAAAAAGGTTGTCAATGCAACGGGCCCTTGGGTCGATGGCATCCGTGAAATGGATGATTCGAAAAAAGGCAAAACTCTGAAGCTGTCAAAAGGAGTTCATATCGTCATCGATCAATCACGTTTCCCGCTCAAGCAGGCGATTTATTTTGACACACCAGACAGCCGGATGGTCTTCGCGATTCCGCGCGAAGGCAAAACCTATGTCGGCACGACCGATACTTTTTACAATGAGGATCCAATTAACCCGGGCATGACGGAAGAAGACAGAAGCTATCTGCTTAAAGCGATTCACTACATGTTCCCGGAAGTGAATGTAACGGAAAAAGATGTGGAATCCAGCTGGGCAGGCATCAGGCCTTTGATTCATGAGGAAGGCAAAGCGCCTTCTGAAATCTCCAGGAAAGATGAAATCTGGGAATCCAATTCAAAACTGATTACGATTGCAGGCGGAAAATTGACTGGCTATCGTAAAATGGCCGAAACAATTGTCGACCTGCTTGCTGAAAAATTCGCAAAAGAAGACGGTCGCAGCTTCCCTGGATGCCAGACGAAGAATCTCCCGATATCAGGTGGAGATGTAGGCGGTTCCGCTAATCTTGACACCTTTGTTGAAAAACAGCTTGATGGTGGCATGAAGGCCGGCTTCACAACTGAAGAAGCTCGCCGTTTGGCCTACCAGTATGGTTCCAACGTTCCGGCTGTGTTCCAGCTTGCCTCAGAACACAAGAAAGAAGCAGATCAATTTGGCCTGCCGTTGGAATTGTTTGCGAAATTGGTTTATGCAATCCAGTATGAAGCAGCCGCAACGCCAATCGACTTCTTCAACAGGCGAACAGGCGCGATTTTGTTCGATATTCATGCCGTGCGTCAAAACAAGGGAAATGTCATCCACTACATGCGCGACCAGTTTAAATGGAATGAGCAGCAAACCAAAGCTTATACTTTGCAATTGGAAGATGCCCTGACCGAGGCAGTCACTCCGGTAAAATAAACTATTGAACCCTGATCCACGATTAGGATCAGGGTCCTTTTTGATTGGAAAAAAGTCGTGTTTTTTTCCAGTTCGCCAATAAAATTCAATTATCGCCAATAAAGTTGTGAACTCCGCCAATAAAATCAGATTTTCGCCAAATAAATGGTGAACTCCGCCAATATATTTATATTTTCGCCAATAAGTTTTGTTTACAGGCAAGATCATATGCTGAAAATAGCGGAAAGCAAGACCAGCAGGCATTAATCAGACGTCTTTTCACTTAAAAATCACGCGAGTTGTTGCTTCTCGATTAAAATCATGTCAAAAACTTCGCCAGCACCAAAATAACTCTTGCTATAGCACCCCAGATAGATGGTGCAAAGTCGTCTTCAATCAGTTCTTGATTAGCCATATCCTTATTATAACGGTCTCTAACACGATAAAATAATCTCCTCAGATAAGGCCATTCATCCATATTTTCTCTGGTGTTCCTTTTTCATCTCTAGATACTCTTGATCCGTTCTGGCCTGTTTCCATTTTCCCATGAAAATTGCGGCGGATTCGGCCTTCACTGAATCGTTCTGCCGCTCCTTCACCTTGCCGTCCTCATCATATTTCCTGCCGCCCTTATAGTTTGTATACCGTCGGGCACGTGTATAGCCCATCTGCAGGAATTTCCTCGCCATATCCATGCCGACAAAATCATTATTCGCTTTGTAATCAAGGAACATCTGATAGATTTTTTCTGATGATTCCGTTGCGATGTCCGGAGTTTTGAATCGCCAGTGCGGCAGGATTTCACTTTTATAGGGTTCAACCAGCAAGACGCCCTGCTCTCCCCTGCCCACACGGTACAGTTCTGGCTGCTCACGGAAATCAATGCTGTCAAAATCGAGATCATAATTGAAAGGCATGTTACCATTCCTTTTTAATGGCTGTTTACCCTTTTATACAGCCGTGTAACAAGCACGAGTATGGGCTGAACGAATAGACTATTGGCATGAGTATGATGAGTGGGGTGAGATGATTGGTTAAGTACCAGCCTTTCAGCGGAACAGTAAATATGATCAAGGATTTTTCGATTACGCAGTCCGGCGAAAACTCAGGATGTTTTCGATTGATGTCCGTCATCGATGGAACTGGGAGGCAAGTGAACTTTGTGATCGATCCGAGGACTTACTTTGTCGATCAGGCGATGGTGGGCATCGGTGACCTGGTGACGGGTTATTTTGACGCAGATGCACCGGTTCCAATGATTTATCCGCCACAATACCGGGCGCTTGTCATGGTAAAAGAAACCCAAGGGCAGAATGTGAAAGTCGATTTTTTCAACAGCCAGCTGATCAGCAGCGATGGCATGCTGAAGTTGAATCTATCACCAGGGACAGCGATTTTATTGGAAAATGGCCAGAGGTTTACAAAGAGCCCCGCAAACAGGAACCTGATCGTGGTTTATGGTCCTTCCACCTTCAGTATCCCGGCGCAAACGACGCCATACAGGATTATCGTTTTATGTTAAAAGAGACAGCCACGTGGCTGCCTCTTTTTTCAGTATCACCAATAGTTTAATCCTATTTAATCAAACGTTTGATTAACTTCCCCATAATGGATTCTTCCTGACATCCTGCCAAATTTCTGATTGCTCCAGTTCTCCTGCCAGCTGGAAAAGCAAATCCTCTCTTCCCCTTGCTGCCATCACCTGCACTCCGACTGGCAGTCCCCCTTTTGTTTGGTGCAATGGCAGTGACATGGCTGGCTGCCCTGTAAGGTTGGCGAGTTGAGTGAATGGGGTGCGTGCCAGATTCTTTTGAGCAATTTGATCGACTATTCCCGCCTTTTTCAAAATGCTTCCAAGTCCCAGTTTGCCAACAGTGCTGATCAGAAATTTTTCCGACGGTGACGGTTCCAGTTCTCCTATTTTTGCCGGCGGGTGTGCAGTTGTCGGTGTGATGTAAAAATCATAGGTTTCATGGAAGGTTTCCATCATTAGAGCCGCCTTGTCCCATTCTCTTAAACTTAAAACAAATTCCTCTGCAGAAGTGGCTTTGCCAAGCAAGCCGAGCAGCCAGGTTGTTGGCTCCACATCAGAAGCAGTCGCTTTTCGCCCAAGCACTTCTTCCAATGAGGTTAAAAGCGCAGCCGTCTCGCCGAAGTACATGGTCAAATAGCTTGTTGCGATTTTATGGCCGTCAACCGGCGCTTCCACCTCTTCAATCTGGTGCCCCATCGACTCGAGCAGCCGGACCGTTTTCAGGACACCCTCCCGGCAATCAGCGTCAACCTTCGTCCCGATTGGCGATTTCACCGAAAAAGCTATCCGCAGCTTTTTCCCGAGAGGTGTGCTTGCCGTTGATAGATAGCTACCTTCAAATGGTTGGGCAGAAAATGCACCGGCTTTTTCATGTCCGTGAAGGGCGTCCAGCATGGCCGCGCTGTCCCTGACCGAACGGGAAAGGACATGTTCCGCCGAAGCGCCCTGCCATGCCCGTCCATAATTCGGGCCAACCGGTGTGCGGCCGCGGGTCGGTTTCAATCCGAATAATCCGCAGTAGGCTGCAGGAATCCGAATCGATCCCCCGCCATCATTGGCACCAGCAATCGGAACCATGCCCGAAGCAACAGCTGCTGCTGAACCTCCACTCGACCCGCCAGGAGTGTGATCGAGATTCCACGGATTTCGGGTCGGTCCGTAGTGGGCGGGTTCCGTCACCGCGACCAGGGCGAACTCAGGCACATTTGTCTGGCCAAGGAAAACCAACCCAGCCTGGCGCAGGCGTCTAGCATACTCTGAATCTTCCTTTGCCCGGTATTTTAAAAATGCCATAGAACCGGCTGTGATTGGTTCTCCTGCTATTTCCTGCGAGATATCCTTCAGAAAAATCGGTACTCCTGCAAAAGGACCTGTCAGTTGCTGCCCCGCGGCGATTCGCGCCTGCCCGTACATCTTATTGATCACCGCATTCATCTTCGGATTCAGTGAATCCGTTAACCGGATTGCTTCTTCTACCAGTTCAATAGGCTGCACTTCTTTTCTTCTGACTAACTCCGCCAGCCCAAGACCATCATGCTCCTTATAATCGAAACCCTCCAACCCCATCACCACCGTGTATTTTTTATATCTACCATTCTAGAAAAATATTAAATTCCCTCTTTCGTTATACCTGCGGGTAAACTGTTTTCTCCTAATCTTGTGTTTTCGGTTATCAATACGCAACATTGGTGACCTATTTTCTCTGTTTTTGGATTTTCACGGCTCTAATACGCTCCATTGGTGACACGTTTTCCCTGTTTCTGGATTTCCAGGGCTCCAATACGCTCTATTGGTGACCTATTTTCCCTGTTTCTGGATTTCCAGGGCGCCAATACGGTCTATTGGTGACCTGTTTTCCCTGTTTCTGGATTTTCAAGGCTTCAATACGCTCCATTGGTGACCTGTTTTCCCTGTTTCTGGATTTTCAGGGCTTCAATACGCTTCTTTGGTGACCTGTTTTCCCTGTTTCTGGATTTTCAAGGCTTCAATTTGTAACCGAATAACGATTATTCCCGCCAACCAAACACCAGTTGAACAAAAAAAGAACCTACTCCCTGGGGAATAGGCCCATCGAAATAATCTTACGGCTCTTGCCAGCCATCATGAAGGTTAAGGCTTAGAGAATCAACTTCATTCCCATCAACATAGATTTTCCCTTCAAGTATCGTAAATGGTTGGTCAAAGTTAAACCAGCCAATTTGATGGTCGACTACCTGTGAAACTTTGTATTCGCCATCTGGAAGTCGTCCATTAAAGGATCCGTCATAGACATAGCTATCTGTTACCCAATCTCCATCCAATGTAGTAATTGATACAAGACCCTCGGTTACCGGATCCTGGCCATTGTACAATGTGCCCTTCAGACTGACTGCAGGTACAGTAATATCCAGGCTTTGGGCCGGTTCTCCCTTGATATATAGCTTCCCAGAAACCACGCTAAATTCCAGACCGGCATTAAAAGAGGTTCCATCTTCAACGCCGATATCTAATACTCTGTATTCGCCATCCGGCATGCGCAGCTGGAACTTTCCACTGTCAATCCAGATCCAAGTATAGAATGGATTTTCCTCATTGTTAATTTCTATAACGGTCATGCTTCCAGATACAGGTGTCCCTTGATCAGTGAGTGTACCTGATACGGAAATCGGAGGAACTTGAATATCCAGTTGATCCCTCTTTTCTCCATTTATATATAGTTCTCCGGATTCTACGGTAAAAACGGCACCTGAATTAAACGTTGTGCCATCAAATAAATAGACACTGCCGACGGAATACTCTCCGTCAGGGAGACGGAATTTGAAAACTCCTTCTTCATTTGTCATGCTCCAGGCTTCTACAGGCATATCTGCTTCATTCATTTGCGTGACATATATTTCGCCCATCAGCGGAGTTCCTGATTCGGAAAGGGTTCCTGTCACAGTGACGGATGGAAGATTGACCTCCAGTACCTCCTGCAGTTCTCCGCCGACATAAAGTTTTCCGTCCTGAATTGAAAATGCAAGATTCATAGGGACGCTTGTACCTTCCAGATAAACTTCTCTAATATGATAACTTCCATCAGGCAAGCGCATCGTGAATGTTCCATCAGAATTGATATTTTTCCAAACATAGACACTGTAATCCTCAGAAGCTACAACTATACCACCATCGACAACCGGATTCTCTCCGTCTTTCACTAATCCATGGAGACTGACAGGAGGAATTTCCAGCTCAAGAAGAGATTGTTCCTGGCCATCGATGTATAATTTGCCGTTTCTGATTTCAAATTCTGCAGCAAATGGAACTCCTTCTCCTTCCTCGAATAAGTAACCATATGTTACCCGGTAGCTGCCATCCTTCAAGCGCATGGAATAAATTCCATTCTCGTTTGTCGTAGCATAATAGGATTCGTAATTGCCGTCCTGAGAAAGAGTTTCTACCGCAACCTCACCCTGCAGAGAAACACCATCCTCGACTAACTTTCCGGAAAAAGTGACCGGCGGCAATTCGATGTTCAACGAAGGTACAACTTGTCCATTCTGAACCATTTTCCCGCCCTTTATTTCAAAAGCAACGTTTACCATGGTGGTTCGGTATGGTTCATCGACCGTATAAATAGTGTATTGCCCATCAGCCAGGCGATATTGGAAATTTCCTTTTGAGTCTACAGGAGGTCCAAATCCGTATTCATTTCCTTCAATAATTAGATAGGCATTGGTTATCGGCTTCTTTCCATCAGTCACTGTCCCTTTAACATTCAGGTCAGGTACTGTGATTTGGAGAGAAGAAACTTCTTCTCCTTCAATGTAAATAACTCCATCCATTACTTCAAAAGTTAACTGGTTCCAGGCAGAATAGGTTGCATGATCAACACTTACCGAATAGATTCCATCTTCCAGTTTTCTTAGAGAGAATTCTCCCTTTTTATTTGCAGCAACATATTCGATGAATTCACTTTCGTAGTCTTCACCCAAAACCTTTTTTTCCAGAGTAATAGATGCTTCAGCTAAAGGCTTCGCTGAATCACCGACTTTTCCACTATGAGCCTTGACTGGAAGGGTAATTTCCAGGTTCGATTGTGGTTCCCCCTCGAGTTGGACCGCTCCATTAACAATAGTAAATTGCTTTGAATAGCGATAGAATCCACCCGCTTCTTCCACACCATATAAATAGTACATGCCATCAGGCAGGTAGGCAGAGAAGCTTCCGTTGTTCTTCGAAGAAATCACATGAATTTCCTCATCATATTCACCATATCTGGCCAGGATCAAATCAGCCTTCAATCCTTTGTCGCCTTCTTTAAGTACACCGCTAAAATTGCTGGCTTCAGATGATGTTTTTTTCTTTTTCTGTTTATCTGAAAGATGAATTTCACCATCTTTATTACCTTTAATTTTCCCTTCTTTTACCGCAAAACTTTCATTTGTACTAAACCACTCATTCTTGCTCTTTATCGCTTTAACTGCGTATGTTCCATCAGCTAATTTTGCCTTGAATGCACCGGACGCATCAGTCGCTGTGAACATGCGGTCCGATTTCCCCTTTTCCTGCAGGATGACCAGACTGTTTTTAACAGACTTCCCGTTCTCCTTAATCGAACCCTTGACTGTTGTCTTCATCTCCTCTTTCTTTGGCGCAGCACTGACATTCCCAAGAGCTGTTGACATGACAAAAACCAGCGATAACAGCAAAAACACTACCTTTTTGGCCATTCATCTTCCCCCAATAATTTAATAGAAAAAAATAGAGTTCTCTACTTTTTCCAATTAATTGTATTCGATGTAAAACCTCCTTCACCTCGTCCTTTTTACCCAGGAAAAATAATTTTATTTCGACAAGATTCCCCTTGATTTTGACTCTACTTTCTCATCGAAGGAGTTCATAGAAATCAAACAGATACCCCTCCATTTTTCGCCCTGCCCAAAAAAGCCTGATCCACAATCAAATCAGGCTCCAGCTTATAATCTTGTTTATTCTTCCAGTATTTCTTTCAAGTTAACCCGATGCTTCTCAAAATCAAATTGGGTATTATTCAGGATATAAGTCGTCAGCTGCAAGTTTTTAAGAATACTGTACTCGAGTTCCTGTCTTGCTTTAAGGACATCAATGATGCCTTCTAGTTCACTTAATCCGTTAACCAGCCCGTATCCCTGGGACGTATAATAATGGACAAAGCCATTAAACCAGTCATCAGGTCGTTCGGTTACTGCCTTGCGGAAGGATCTCTCTATGTCTTCCTGCTTCACGTAGACAAGCAATGGATTCAGAGATTCAACTGCCTCGGCAAGTTTTTTTACATACTGAATGGTTGCTTCGTCGGAAGCTCCATACTTGACCAGGCCCACAGTCACAGGGTTTTGAATAAAACAGCATTCAAAAACATAGACTTTTTCTTCTGCAGCTGCTTGTTTTGCAAACTCTTCCCAGCTTTCCGAAATGACTGCGATATTTTCCTCCAGTGGAAGTTCATATACATCTTTTTTGGAAATAGCTGCTAACAATTCGTCTGGAAAACCACTGCCTAATTCATTTTTGATTTTCATATATGGCAGCAGATGGCGCCCCCTCTTTACGGTTACCCGATCCTGAAAAACCTTGCTGAGACTGCCGCTCTTTTTAAGTAGTTGTTCAAATTCTTCTTCTGTAAAATATGCAACCCCTTCATAATCTGCCGGATGATCGAGATTCCCTTCCATATAAAGCTCAGCCGGTACTTGATTCTCGGTGAGGAGTTCATGGATCAATTTCGCGGTTGTCGATTTCCCCGATCCCGGAAGCCCTTCTACTAAAATTAATTTAGTCTTCATTCCATACACTCCTAAATATCAGTTCTCCCGATAATTCTCCATCTTTAGCAAGCTTTCCTTTCTAGGCATAAGAAAAAGAGACTAATCCGATTTGGATCAGCCTCTTTTAAAATACCTGTTAGTCTTCCTTCTCTTCAAGATCCTTAATCAGTGTCTTCATTTCACCGATTTCTCTGCGTTGTGCTTTGATGATGTCATCGGCCAGTTTTCGTACTCGCGGATCTTCGATATTGGCACGTTCACTTGTCAGAATCGCGATGGAATGGTGCGGAATCATAGCTTTCATCCATGATACATCATCGACGGTGGACTGGCTGCGCACGAGGAACAGCGAAACTGTAATCACCAGCGCGCTGCCTGCGTATATTCCAAGGTTCATTTTCTTATTGGTATACATTTTGCTCATGAATGCGAGCATGACAATGGCCATGACCCCGCCCATGATCAAGGCCATATATAATCTTGTTTCGCTAAAGAATACATGATCAATACTGTATGCATTTAAGTACATCAGAATCAGCATGATGATCGTCGATGTCAGGACCATCAGGCCAAATCTGCCGTAATGATTTTTCATTTTTCTCCTCCTTATTAAATGTGGTTATTATTTGAATACCCTGATACCTAATAGATATTCATTAAATATTTTGTTTGGAAAGTCTCACAAGAGGGTATATACTTTTTGGCCATGCATGGTATTTTTTTACTAAATTACCTGATTATTGTTGTTTTTCTAACTTATTAGATAATTTCTAATAAACTTTCTTTTAAGAGGAAAAGGAGGATAAATCCTTTTAAATCAACATTTTAAAGGATCACTTCCTAATATTGTTTTTGACAATTCACACATCGAAAAGTATTCTAAAATAGAAAAAACAGGGAGGGGTAATTATGTCAAACCTTAATAGGCAGAAAATTGTGGATAGTGTGCCTCAAACAGGATTCTTCGGACATCCTAAAGGTCTCTTCACACTTTTCTTCACAGAGTTCTGGGAACGTTTCTCTTACTACGGAATGAGAGCGATCCTTGTATTCTACATGTATTACGAAGTATCAAAAGGCGGCTTGGGCCTGGATGAAACATTAGCACTTTCCATCATGTCCATTTACGGCTCACTCGTATATATGTCAGGAATCATCGGCGGATGGCTTGCTGACCGTATGTTCGGTACATCTAAAGCTGTATTCTACGGCGGAATATTGATTATGCTGGGTCACATCGCCCTTGCGATTCCTGGAAACGTAACAATGTTCTTCTTATCAATGGTCCTGATCGTAATCGGTACAGGTTTATTGAAGCCAAACGTTTCAACTGTCGTTGGTGAAATGTACAGTGAAAGTGACGCTCGCCGTGACGCTGGTTTCACAATCTTCTACATGGGGATCAATGCAGGTGCATTCCTTTCTCCACTTATTGTCGGCGCAGTATCTGACGCATACAACTTCCATTATGGCTTTGCCATTGCTGCAATCGGTATGTTCGTTGGACTAGTTGTATTCCTTTTAACAAAGAAAAAGAATTTGGGTCTTGCTGGTACAGCAGTGCCAAATCCCCTTTCTCCATCTGAAAAGAAAAAAACATTTTCAATTTTTGCTATCGCAACCGTTGCAATCGGTATTTTAAGTGCTATTTTAATTCCTGCTGGACTTTTAACATTCGAAAGCTTTATTAACCTTGTAACGATTCTTGGTATCTTAATTCCGACTGCTTACTTCATTGTTATGTACCGCAGCCCTAAAACAACAGAAGTTGAACGTTCACGCGTTCTTGCTTACATTCCGTTATTCTTGGCTGCTGTTATGTTCTGGGCAATCCAGGAGCAAGGGTCAACCATCCTTGCGAACTATGCGGACAAGCGTACACAATTAGAATTCGCTGGAATGACGATTTCTCCAGCATGGTTCCAGTCATTGAACCCATTATTCATCATCATCTTCGCACCGATTTTTGCTGGATTCTGGGTGAAGCTTGGTGATCGCCAGCCATCAATTCCAAAGAAATTCTCTTTCTCATTGATTTTTGCTGGTCTTTCATTCCTTGTCATCCTGATTCCTGGATATTTCACAGGTTCAGATGCACTTGTTAGCCCATTATGGCTTGTGCTAAGTTACCTGATCGTTGTATTCGGTGAATTGTTGATTTCCCCAGTTGGTCTGTCAGCAACAACCAAACTGGCTCCGGCTGCTTTCTCTGCACAAACAATGAGCCTCTGGTTCCTTGCAAGTGCTGCAGCACAGGCAATCAATGCACAAATCGTTAAATTCTACTCTGCAGAAACAGAAATGACTTACTTCGGTACAATCGGTGGAGCATCCATCGTTCTTGGTATCATCCTGTTCATCATGTCTCCTAAGATTCAGGCATACATGAAGGGAATTAAGTAATAAGAAAAGCGTAAGTGCCTTGGTCAGCCCCGACATGCGCTGGAGGGCTGACCGGTGAAGTCGTTCTTTGACTTCATTGGGCAGACCGAAGCGACTCGAGGGGCTAGGCGCTGAAGCTGGACATTTCTCGAAGTGAAAATTAACTTTCTTATCTCAAAAAAGACGGCTTACTCCAATCCATGGAGAGCCGTCTTTTTTATAAACTTTTTATTTTATTCAGGTTTGATTCTTTCCGGTACCGGATAATCGTCATATCATTATTGATTTCTTTGTTTTCACCGGTCCTCATGTACCCCATTTTTTCATATAAATAGCAATTCCGCTGTTCAGTAAGGATGGTGTCCAGTTCCCATGCATCTGCCTCGGGGTGCATCAGCTCGAGACGTTTCATGACCTGCTGGGCAATGCCCCTGTTATGGAACTGTCCCAAAATATTTATAATACGAAGCCTCATTAACCCAGGGGACTTTTCATGGACATGGACGCTTCCGGCTAGAGTGCCTTCAAAGAATATTTTGTAGTAATCCCCTTGTTCGAATCTTTCTCTGAATCTCTCCATCGTTTGCGTGACAGGACTTGTCTCATGGTCCTGGTATTTTTTATAAAGAGGCATGAAAACTTCCTTCTGCAGGGCTAAAAGCTCCTCAGCATCCTCAAGGGCAGCTTTTTTCAGGGAGATGTTTGAATTGACCATTGCAAATAACAGGTCAAAATAGTTAAAAGGGATAAACTCACCGTTTTTAACCATTTTCTTTATCTCCTCTTCACTTGCCCACTTTGCATCTGCCACTTCCTCTTCCTGAAGTTGCAGCTCCTCTATGGCGATATTTTGCCGGACCAGCCAGATATCATCGAATCCAACAGGAAATTTCACGGTGAATAAGCGTTCAGCCCTTTCCATGTCCAAGTCGATTCCGATTTCTTCCTTTGCCTCGCGAATGGCAGCCTGCTCGCTATCATCACCCATGATGGCAGAACCAGCAGCCGAACAGTCCCACATATTCGGAAAGCCCATTTTCCATGGCTGCCTCCTTTGAATCAAATACTGGCCATCATCATTCACGATCCAGACATGGACAACCAGATGATGATCCCCCGGCTTCATCTCCTTCCCCCGTTCGTGAATCCTGTCCGTCATATGCCTGTATTTGTCGTATATATTCCATAGTTCCATATATTAATGCTCCCCTGTCCTATCTGTTGTTCTTAAATTATACAGGTTTTTTCTGGAAAAAGTATAAAAAAGAAGCATGTACTCACCATGCTCCTCCATTCTCTATTTCACGCTTTTCCTTCTCATCCACTGTGTAGCTGCCCATTTGTCGCCGATGACAACTGGGGCTCCGCCGTGAAGGGTCAAGTCGTTCAAGTCTTGATTGTCATAGAAATATTCAAAATACACGGCCATGCCTTTTTGCGGGGATACAGCGAAGTTGAGTTTAGGGAAGTAGGTTTCTCCTCCCTCTTCGACATCATTCAAATACATGACGAGTGTGCTGATCCTTGGGTTGCTTACATTTGACGCGAAAAAGTCAAAATGTGCTTTGTACTCCTGGCCGATTTTATAGTTCAGGATTTGCAGGCCTTCACCGTGTTCATTGGGAATGTCCATGATTTGCGATATTCTTTTTTCAACACGCGCCACCACGTCATTTTCAGTTTCATCGATAAATGTGCTGCTGCTCGTCCTCAGCTCATCTACTTCACGGGTGTTGCCGACTTTTGAGCGCTTCAGCTTGTCCTTTGACAGCTTGATCAGCTCATCGCATTCTTCGTCACTTAGGACATTTCCCAAAATGACAATTAACGGCTCTTCCATCCTGGCAATAATGTTGATTTCACGATCGTCGGTTTTGATTTTGTTTCCGATGTGATTAAAAATCGTAGGTTCTTTAACAGTTACATCAACAGCATCCATTCTCAACTTTCATCAACCTCTTAATTATGAATTTTTCCAAAAATCAGATTGATCTATATACGAAAGTATCATTCATTCTTTAAGTTCCCTTGTTTCCTCCTGTAATTCAAAATGGATGACAAAACCGAATCTATTACTCTATTCAATTTTTCAATTTATTTTACAACGCGGGAAGGTGATTTACTATCTTTTTTTGGAAATGAAGCCATGAATAAAAAAAAACGCCGCAAGTTTGCGGCGGCGCATTTCACCCATAAGCCTGTGATGCGATTGTGTATAGTGTATCGTTTCTGTACGGCATTTCCTTCGTATGGATTGCCATTACTGGAGGGTTGCTGACTTTTACAAATCCGCTTTGTTCCAAAAAAGCCATCAGCTTTTCCTGGCCTGAAGGTACGTCTACCCTTAATTTCCCTTGATGTTTGGAAGCAAGGCGGTCGATGATTAATTCTGCAATTCTATGATCGGGCGCAACGACCGGGCCCAAAATCATATTAACAGAGCCCAGTACAGAAAGACCAAAACCAATGATTCTTGAATTCTCATCCTTCACGACGATACATTGATATGACTGTTGAAGCCTATTGCGAAGGAAGATACTTCTTTTCTCCCCGAAAGCTGCTCCATCCAGTTCAAGTATATCTTCCAGTTCCTCGTCCTTAAAAGCTTCTATTGAAATCCCGCTTATTTTTTTCAGATTGGTTGGTTTATATTTGTCGCACAGGTATTTATGGACAGAGTCAACCACTGTAAAACCCAATTTCTCGTATAGTGGTTGGCCATCAGGAGTAGCAATTAACAGGATGGAGCGGTCACGCCCGCTTTCTATACATTTTTGCATAACTTCTTTTCCCAGACCGAGCCCTCGATAATCGCTATGAACAATCACCATACCAATTGAAGCGAGCCTACGGTCATATTGAATGATCGCCGCACTGGAGACGACCTGGCCTTCGCTATTCTTGTGGCCATAGATTTTAAAGGATGAGGATAATAGTGTTGCAACTTCCGCCTCGTCATAATCCCAGCCGACAGATGCTGACAGCTCAATCAAGCCTCTCGCATCCATCACGTCCATTTCGAATAATTCAACTGATTTTTTTGATCGCTTCATAAAGACTTCTCCTCTATTTTTCAAAATTCTTCATCGCCTGTTCCATAAATTCAGCCAGGGCAGCCTCATCTCCGGGAAAGGCCGGCCATAGTGGAACGATTAATATAAGATGCAAACAATCCGCTCACCGTCCGGCTGTTAATATGTTTTTCCCCATCCAATATAGCTCTCCTTTCTTCCCTGGAAAAAACAAAGAGAATCCCAGTATTTCTCAGGATTCTCCCTTAACCTATACCGTTTCATATCTCTCATATAACTTGCCAGCTAGATCGACAATCAATTCTTTTAGCTCTACTTGATTCGCCCATTCTTCAGGCACAGCCTTGAGACCCTGGCAGGCACCGATAATATTTCCGCAGATCGAGCCCGTTGAGTCACTGTCGCCATCATGATTTACTGACAGGATCAACGCCTTCCGGAAGTCTGTTTCCTTCAAAGCACAGTACAACGCAATCGCAAGTGCTTCCTCGGCTACCCAGCCTTCGCCAAGCTGCGATATCGCTTCTCCAGAATCCACCTCACTCTTTACAAGTTCAACCGCATCCTCAATGGACTTCAATGTCTCTTCATGATGACGGTAGCTTTTCAAAATGGCAATGGCATCCTCGATGCTTTCGGATAAACTTTTGCCATTGAGCAGTTCTGCAATGATCACAGCGAGTGATCCAGCTGCCAAATATCCTGACGGATGTCCATGGGTAATCGCGGCGATTTCCGCAGCCACTCTGAATGCTTGCTCCGGGTCTTTATGTAAAAATAAGCCGACTGGCGCAACACGCATGACCCCGCCACATCCCTTGCTGTTGTTGATCGGCCTTTCGATCGTTCCCATTTTATTGCTTTCAAGCGCCGACAGGCATGTGTTGCCCGGGGCCCTTGCTGAATACAATTCTTTATATTGTAAAATGCTGCTGCCCGCCTCATGGGGCTGGGGATCAAGCAGCCAGTCATAATGCTCATCCGGCAGGGCTCTTGTCTGGGTATAAAGCCAGCGGAGATAAGATTGATAGATGCCGCTTCCTGCAAAGCTCCCAATCCCCCGTTCGCTCATGCGGTCATATGCCCAGATCAGGCCATCAGCCGTGAACAGCGTCATCTGGGTATCATCGGAAAACAAGGCCTTTCCTGTGTAACGATCAAGCTCTAAATCGGTTATACCTTCCTCGCCAAATCTCGATTTAATCTCATCAAGCTTCATGAACTCTACCGTGTAACCAAGAGCATCTCCAATCGCACCGCCAAGCAAGGACGCTATGAACAAATCTTTTTTAGACATAGGGACTCCTTTGGATTGAAATTTATTAATAGTATTCTTCGCCAAACAGACCTAAAATCCTCCCTTTTTGTAATTCTTCCGGGAAGAGTAAGATGACAGGCACCATCATGCGTTCTTCGTCCAGAGCTTCGTCAAATCCACATACCCAAAATGCCTAATCTCCACATTCATCAGATTGATAGAAAACGGGATTTGCCGTTTTGTGTAATACAGGGGAACACACAGGGATTCGACTTTCATATATTGTTCGATCTGCAAATGGAGGCTGTTCCATTGCTCAAATGGCGTTGTTGTATAGTCTTCAACGACTTGCTGTAAATATTCACTCTTTTCAATCAAGCAATGAAGCGGTGAGAAGCTGTTTTTCAAAAAGAAAAAGTAGGAGAAACTCTGGTTCATTTCGAAAATTTCTCCGTGGATAAACAAGTCCGCTCCCATTTTTACTTTAGGATCATAAAGAGCGTCCCGGAAGGATACTTCCTCCATTTCGACATCCAGGCCAGCCTCCTCGAGCTTTTCTTTTAACCATAAAGACGTATTCGTCGTGTAATTCACATAAATCATCTTGAGCGGCGCTGATAAGGACGGCTTTGTAAATTCCGGCATGGTGTAGGGCCGGGATAAACCGATCAGGCAGCCTTCATTGTTGCCGGTGATCCTTCCATCAACTTCTGGAAGTTCATGACGATGCCGGTCTATGACCATGTGGATGTAGTCACGGACTTCTTTACGAGCCATATCCGAGCTTCTATATGGATTCATGACCACAATGCCAAAGCCTGAATCGCTTTCCACCTTGAAGGTATCGACTTGTTTCGATTCATGGCCGGCATGATAGACAACCTGGAATTCTTTAGGTACCTGGATGAACTCCACACGGTCAAGCAGCGGCCGATACCCGTAGTATTGCTTGAACGCGCTTAAAGCTGTTTTCTCTGCAGATTCCTCTGCCAGATAAAATCCTCCTGTCCCCAGCAGCTTTCCATTCACTTCTTTAAAAATGCTTGCGGTCAAGAGGCCCAAGAGCTGGAGTACATAGGAACAGCCGCCAGGAAACTCAAGCTTCACCACCAGTGGAGATGGAGTTGTGATTGCCGTGATGGGTTCCCACAAGTCTGCAAAATTCTCATCCTGTTTCATTTGCTGCAAACAACCGACGGCATCCTCAGCTTTTAAAATCGAGCCATCATGGAAGGCAACATCCTTCCGTAAATATAATACGAGTTGGTTATCTGTGTATTCCCAGCTGTGGGCCAGTTCCGGGTCAACCGAATCGTCGGCATTCAGAGTGACGAGCCTGTTATAGAGATTGGCGATGATATTTGCGCTATGGGCATCCGCCAATTTTAAAGGATGGAAGGTGACAAAAGGATAAAATCTTGGGATGATTAAGCTGTCCTGTCCTTCCTGGTTGAAGCCAAGCTTTGCCTGGAAAGCAGTCATCAGCCGCTGCTTCGTTTCCACCGACCAATCCAGCAGCAGTAATTTGCTTACAGACTCGATTGGTTCTTTTTCAAGGCTCCTGAAAAATAGATCTTCATATTCCTGCTCAACTTGACGATTCCACTCCAGAGAGGAAGTATTGCCCCTTCCCCTGCCGGACTGGAACGTGAGCCAGCCTTCCTCCTGCCATTGCTGCAGCTTTCGGCGTGTCTGCTTCGTACTGAGCACCAGGACTTCAGCAAGTTCCTCTACTTTTACAGCTCCTGATTTGACCTGATTCCATAACAATAGTAAATGGCGATCCATACGTTCTCCTTAAAAGTGGACAATTTTATTTTAAAAGGGAATTTTTAGTTATATTCGTCTCCTTTAATATACAAAGTATAGAAGGAGGCTGGCAATATGAAATGGAAAGAATATCCTCAAAACTTGAAAGTCCGCTTAATTACTTCTTTTTTTAACCGGGCAATTTCAAGCGCAGTCATGCCGTTCATGGCCTTATTTTTCGCGCAGCATAAAGGAGCAGTGTGGGCAGGGGTTTTTCTCGGGATAAATGTGTTCATTGCCTTCATAGGCAATCTTGTTGGCGGATATATATCAGACCGTTTTCACCGCAAAACGATTCTGCTGCTTACGTCTGCAATCAGTGCTGTCACTTTTGGGTTGATGACGGTCAGTTTGCTGCCTGATCAAAAATGGATAATAGCCTTCGCTGGCGGATATATGTTTTTCATGCTATTCAGCAGTTTGGGCCGTCCTTCGATGCAGGCGATTATCATCGATTCAACGACAGCTGAAAACCGCAAAGCGATTTACGCTCTCGACTATTGGTTCACGAATTTGTCTCTGGCAATCGGGGCTGCCCTCGGCGGGTTGTTTTATGCCCATCACCAGCTGGCTTTGTTCACGGCATTGACAATTGCCTCTGCCTGTCTGCCAATCGCCTATGCGATCTGGCTTCAGGACACATCCGTTCCCCTGCTGGCGCAAAAACACAAAAATATCTTTATCGACCTGATTGCCAACTACAAAGTAGCATTGCAGGATAAACCGTTCGTCATGGCGATTGTTGGTAGCATGTGCATTTACGCAGCTGAATTCTCTCTCAACAGCTATATTGGTGTCAGGCTGGCTAATGAGTTTCGCCCGCTATTTGTTGGAAACTTTGAAATTTCAGGTGTTCGGATGCTTAGTATCCTCAACATCCAGAACATGCTCCTCGTCGTGATGCTGACTTTTATCGTCACGAAGATGACCGACAAATTTGATAAGAAAAAGATGCTGCTTGCCGGACTGATCCTTTACAGCATTGGATACACCGTGATTACTTCTGCAAATGTCTGGTACGCATTGCTTTTGTTCAACCTGGTTGCTACCATCGGCGAACTGATTTATTCACCAATCGCCAATGCCGAAAAAGCCAATATGATGCCAGAAGACAAACGAGGATCCTATTCAGCGTTTTCAGGCATCAGCTTCAGCGGAGCAGATTTGATTGCCCGGTCGACAATCATCATGGGTGCCTTTTTGGTGCCGAGCATGATGAGTGTGTATATCGGCATCATTTTGATGACGGGAACGGCGATGCTGTATGGCGGTTTGTTTGTGGCTCGTGAGAAGAAACGAAAAGAGTTATATGTGAAAACTGTTTAAAAAAGAGGGAAAACCTTATGTGCAGGTTTCCCCTCTTTTCATTTCACGTCTGAAGAGTCGTCGTAATCATAGCGGAAGCCGTCTGATTGATTAGCATGTTCGTTCTTTTGGTCTTTCTGCTGCTGTTCAATCGCATTCTCGTCTTGTTGTTTCTTGTCAGGATTCAAGTGGTTTGCCTCCTTTTTATACTCTATTATCCCAAGTCAATTCTTCTTATATTCATAAGGCTGATGATCGTGGAAATACTAGGAGTATAAATCCTTACATAACGAGGCAGCCCAATGCAGCGCAATTACGCAATCGACTTCATCAAATTTTATGCCATCCTGGCAGTGGTCATCATTCATACCTTCCCGGGCAATGATCGGCCCGGCTATTTTATCCTTGATAATCTTTCAAGATTTGCTGTTCCGTTTTTCTTCGCTGCTTCAGGCTATCTTTTCAGTCTTAAGGTGAGCGGCAATCAGCAGTCCTTTGCTTACTTCAGAAAATATGTCACAAAAATACTGAAGATCTATGTTAGCTGGCTTATTTTTTATTTTGTCTATGATGTAGCGAGAATCATGCTGACAAATGAAAACCCTTCGGCTGAACTGTCGAAGTATATGGAGAATATGGCGGCCCTTAACCTCCTCTATTATGGCCAGGGGACAAGCGGCTATCAGCTGTGGTTCGTGATTTCACTGGTATGGAGCACCGCGATTCTATACCTCTTTTACAGGCTGAAAAAAGTCAGGCTGCTTTTGGTGATCGCACTTTGCTTCAATCTCCTTGGCCTTTTTGGACAGTCTTATTCCATATTCGATGAGCTGCCGGTCAGTACAACCCGCGCCGCTCTATATGTCAGCCTGTTCTATACGGTTTTGGGATTCTGGCTTGCCACCATTCAAACCTGGCAAAAATATAACGGCAGAATCTATTTCTACCTATTTTGCCTCTTTACCCTTCTGCAGGTTTCAGAAGGATTCTGGCTTCAAAAGGGATTGGAAGCCAAACATGGAGAGTACTTCTTTTCGACGATTTTCCTTACCTTGTTTCTGTTCCTGTACGCTTTAAGCAATCCCAATCTCGGAAAAGGCTTATTCCTCACCAAAATCGGTGCAAACTCGCTCGGAATATATGCCATTCATGTTTTCTTCATTGATATGATTGATCTCTTCTTTAAACAAATCGGCTTGGAACCGAGCACTCATAACTTACTGCAGAATTTAGTGGATGCGTTTCTTGTTTTTGTTGTGTCGTATGCAGCTTATCAATTGCTTCAAAAACTGAAGACATTTCTCCTAAATCGAAACTAACGAAAAAAGCAATTACGAACATATTCAGTTCGCAATTGCTTCTCTCTTAATTCACTACTAGGGCACGTTTGCCCATCGCATTATATATGTTGATGAACTTTGCTTTTGACAATCGGACGTCTTTTTTTACTGCTTCACTGTCGTTGAAATAAACATAGTTTGCGTCTGTTCCGGTAATGACGATATTATGTAATGGCCTTGCAGCATTAATCGTTTTGCCTGCTGTCGTTTTCCATGTCCTCGCAACTGGCATTTCATAATTGATCGTAAACCAGACCAGCACCGGCTTACCTTGTTTCACATAACTTTCAATCTCAGTAAAATTCTTGCCAGTCAGAGCAATTCCTCCCGGCCGGTACTTGTCGAGCACTTTTTTAAGCGGCCCTGGATTGATCGTATAGCCATTGCCAAATGGTGTCCCGACAAAGCCAACATTCGGGTCTCCCCAAATTTTGATCGAACCGTCAGAATTCCGGACTAGTTTGGTTGAATCATATGGCATTTGCTTAGCAAGTGTTGTTTTATCAGCATTCACTCCATAGTAGCGGAGAGCCATGGCAAGTGAGGTAACCTCACAGCCGCTCGGCAATTCTGGACGCTGTGCAATCACAGGAATGTCCATTTTTTTGTTGAAAGATGCATTGCTTGTCGATACATAATCCCCGCTGACAAAACCGATTTTTCCTTTATATGAAATTTTATACCAGCCATTGCTTTCCTGTCGGATTACATCGAGCACTGTACCATTATTGATAAGCCCCATGCTCTTATACTGAGTGCCAGGTCCAGTCCTGAAATGCAATCTTGTAGCCGTAACTCTGTATACTGCAGAACTGTACACATAATCACCGCTGACATAAGCCGTTTTTCCATTGAAGGAAATTTTGTACCATCCATTATTCATCCGTTGAATCACATTTAGCTTGTTGCCCTGGACCAGCCGGCCGACTTTTGCATAGTTCGTACCCGGTCCCGATCTGACATTCAGGACATCTGCTGTTACGGTAAAAGTTGGCCCAGCAGCTTGTGCCACTGTTTCATTGCCAGGAAACAAAGGAATTTCCGGCATCATCAGACTGCTGCTGACTAGGATCGTTGAGGCAACCATGCCTTTCGCAACCCTCTTCTTAAACAATGAGTAGTTGTCCTTTTTCATTCGTCGTTCTCCCCCAGTTTTGCAGAATTTCCTCAAGCTGTGTCGAAAACTATGAATCTACTACAAAACTATCGGGAATGGCATATCAAGTCCACCGAAAACCGCGAAAATCGCGATAATTGAACCCATTGGTTTACATGCACAAAGATTAGCAGGAAAATTGTTTTAGACTTTTTACGGAAAATGAGGATAATATGCCGAGAGACAAGCCGCTAAAGAAAGGTCCCTTTCCCTATTGATTTTTCATACTAAAACCCACTCGATATAGCATCAAGTGGGTTCCCTCATTCTTTTATGATAAATCAGCAGAATCTGAGACCTTCTCAAGCCTCTCCAAAATCCGCCTCTTCTGATAAAGCATCGTCCCTGTCTCGGCAAGGTCGCTGACCATTGAGCGATTGGCGAATGCGCCGAACACAATTCCGGCTACCGGCACCATCTGGAGCAGCTTTTTCCAGCCGAATGATTCGGTGTAGGTCAGCGTCACCTCACGCCAGCCTTGAAGCTCAGAAATGACCTCGCGTGACTTATTATCGCTGTTGAAGCCAGTAAGTTCATTCAGTATTGCCTGTTTTCCGACCACATCTGCGGAGGAGAATTGCAGGCATTTAATGATGAAGACACGCTCCTTCTTATCCTTAGGGTCGTAGCCATGGATGATCGCAATATCCTGGAGTGTTTTCAGCGAGAGTGCCAGGACTGCGGGAATATCGATTGCCAGGGTAAAAATCCCGCCGATTCCTGTGCTCGCACCCTGAATGGTTGCTGCTTTTTTTCGCTGCTCGCCCAGTGCCAATGAGGCTGTCTTCATTTCCCCCACTGGGACGTTCTCCAGATCAGAAAGCTGTCTGACACTCCGGCCAGTCTTCTTCTCGATATGGTTGAATACCGACTTCTCGCTCGATAGATACTGGCCGCCGGTTTGAATGTAGCTGCCGAGTTCATCTAGCAGGAGACCGACCTTCTCCTGGATGAACTTTGGCGTGAAACGGTCAAGCATCTTGAACGGAAGCCTGGTCAGCTTCTCCCAAAACCATAAGCCCTTTTGGTCCTTCTCCCATTTCTCGATTTCCTTCAATTCACTCAGTAGGTATTCTCTTGAATCCATCCTCAACCATCCACCTGTCATTTTTGATACTATATTAACGGTTTACACTATAAGAAGGTTTCATTTTACATCAAGATTATAGTGTTCCTTGGCAAGCTGCTTGAATTTGCTCGAATCTATTTCTTCTTTCGTAACCTGCCCATCCTTCCAGCGGGTGAAACTGGATTCTGTCAGCACCATACTGCCGTTAGCAGTCACCCTGGTCAGCAGCGGCTTCTTGTTAAACGCAGATTGCGGATGTTCAGTGATAATTTTCTTCATTTCTGTTAAATCGCCAATATTCTCCACTGGCTGTCTTGATTCAAAGGCGTAGCCAATTCTCCAGTCAGTGTCCTTATTCTGAAGTTTCATTTCTAAAAAGTAGTCACCGAATTCACTTTCTTCTTTCCTCACCCGGAACTCCCCGGTCGGTGTCATGATTTCTGAGCCATCAAGCGGAACTGGCCTTAGCGGCAAATTGCCTCCAAAACCTGTATCAACCAGGTACCTCTTGCCATCATCGTTCAAAATGATCGCAGCATGCGTCAGTCCAGTTGGACTAAAGCCGTTAAGTTCAGGAACGTATACTGCCCCGCGGATCAGCTGGACATCAAGGCCATTTTCTTTTAAAAACAGGTACAAAACCCCGTTAAGATCATAACAAAGTCCGCCTTCGTTTCGGTGGAGAATTTTATCCACCAGGCTGTCCTCGTTCAATTCACCTGGGTCGCCAGAAAGCGTGCAAAGGTTCTCGAATGGAATCGCTGATGCTGTCAGTTCAAGAATTCCGGCAAGATTTTCGAGTGTAATGGGTTCTTTTGAATTCAAGCCAATTCTTTTGCGGAATAGAACATTTATATCATTCATCTCTCTATACCTCTTTCCAATAGTAGACATACTTCAAGAATACTTGAAAATACCATTCAAATCCCAATTAACTAATAGTTCTATTTCCTTATTTTTTCTTATTTCCTTAACTATAGAATGGTAACATTCCTGCCGTTTTTTGACGAATCCGTGACATTTATTGAAGAACTAAATCATTATCCCTAGAAAACTCCCGATTTACGCAGGATTTTGGAACTATTTGTTTGCCAGATGAACATTGACATTCCATTGCTGGTTAGGCAATTCTATTGTAAAATGAAAAAGATAGATTATTGCAAACGCTTGCGTTTTTCAGGGGATTAAATTTTTTTGCCTGTTTGTGCAAACGGTTTCATAAGTTGCGCATTTGAGAAAGGAGGACCTTGAAAAAACTGATTTTGAAGCATCAATCAATCTAGGGAGGAATGGATTCAGATGAGAAGAAGCACCAAACGCAGTTTCTCAATTTTCATGACAGCAATCATGCTGTTGAGCTTGTGGATTCCTTTTGTACCTGCACAGCAGGCTAACGCAGAAGGAACTGCTACAACTTCGGAATCAACCGATCGCAAAGTCCGCTTTACCTATATACGGGAAGATCAAAATTTTGGCGAGTGGAATATTTGGACCTGGAATACTGGTGTACAGGACGGCCAGGTTGATTTTACAACAAAGGAAGGCAGAAAGGCGGTCGCGAACATCCCTGTAGGCGCAAATACGGCCGAAATGGGCTTCGTGCTTCGCAGTACTTATGATTGGAATACTGCACAAAAGGAATTTGGGGACCGTTTTATCAAGGTTAATAAAAATGATTCGATTACTAAAGTGTTCGTTACAAGCGGCGTAGAGCAAATCCGCATTGTGCCTGATGGGTCGGCTCCTGTGATCGCGGATGGAAATGCGACTTTCTTTTACCGGGACAAAGAGTTGTTTGCAAATGATCAGATGAACACAATTGAAAAAGTAGATTTGAAGATTGATGGCAAGACTTTACCAATGACCTATGAGCCTGAGAATGAGAGATTTGCAGTTTCATATGAGAACATTCCAACTGGAACACATGGGTACACATATTTAGTTACAAAGGATGGCGTCACTACCGAAGTAACAGATCCTTACAATCCAGCTTCGGAAATCACCTACGCGAACGCTGACCTGACAGTTTCAGGTTCTGTCAACCCAGCAGAAATTGATTATAGCCAGAACGCTGTGCTGAAAGTTGATGTAGAGGGCCTGACAGATGGAGTTGAAATCAGCAAGATTACGGCTGATGTGTCCGAACTTGGCGGGTCAAAGACTCTTGCAATCGATCCTTCTTTAATGGAAGTTACCATTGCAGTCGATGACAACATAACAGCAGGTGCGAAGACGATTCCTATAACGGTGACCGATTCATTTGGCAACCCGCATACCGGCAATGCCAATGTTACGGTTAAAACAAGACAATCTGTCGGCGATAATGATTTTGACTGGGATGAGTCGATCATTTATTTCATGCTGACAGACAGATTCTTTGATGGGGATTCCTCCAATAATGATCCTTATGGCTTAAACTATGACACTACTGATCGCGGTACGTATCAGGGCGGCGATTTTAAAGGCATTACTGAAAAATTGGATTACCTGGATGAACTGGGTGTCAACACAATCTGGATCAGCCCGATTGTTGAGAATGTTAAGCATAATGTCCGCTACAAAGATGGGGACCCTTCGTACTATGGTTATCACGGATATTGGGCAAGCAATTTTGGCGAATTGAACCCTCACTTCGGTACTATGGAAGATTTCCATAACCTGATTGATTCTGCCCATGAACGCGGAATTAAAATCATGGTTGATGTGGTATTGAACCACTCTGGTTATGGTTTGAAAGATATTGATGGCCAGGTGACGAACCCTCCTGCCGGCTACCCAACAGATGAAGAACGCAGCACTTTCAGCAATCTTCTTCGCCAGGGTTCCAATGTAGGATCGGATGAAGTCGTTGGGGAACTATCAGGCCTTCCTGACTTCAAAACAGAAGACCCTGAAGTCCGCCAGACAATCATCGACTGGCAGACCGACTGGATTGAAAAAGCAACAACGAGCAGCGGAAATACAATTGACTACTTCCGTGTGGATACTGTAAAGCACGTAGAAGATGCGACCTGGATGGCATTCAAGAACGCCATTACAGAAAAAATGCCGAAACACAAGATGATTGGCGAAGCCTGGGGTGCAAGCGCCAACGACGATTATGGCTATCTGGAATCAGGCATGATGGATTCCCTGCTTGATTTTGACTTTAACAATATTGCGCATTCTTTTGTAAACGGAAACCTGAATGCTGCCAATGATGCGTTGATCAAGCGTAACGCGAAAATTGATAACACCGCTACACTCGGCCAGTTCCTGGGAAGCCATGATGAAAATGGATTCCTGTTTGATGCTGGAAATGATGAAGGCAAGCTTAAGGTTGCCGCTTCCCTTCAGGCAACAGCTAAGGGCCAGCCGGTCATTTACTACGGTGAAGAACTTGGGCAAAGTGGTGAAAATAACTATCCGCAATACGACAACCGTTATGACCTTGCCTGGGATCAGGTGGAAGGCAACGATGTCCTCGAGCACTACAAAAAGATTTTGAACTTCAGGGGCGACCATTCTGAAGTATTCGCAAAAGGCGAACGTACGACAATCGCTGGTTCAGACAGCGACCAGTTCCTCCTTTTTGCACGGAAGCATGGTGATGATGCTGCCTATATCGGATTGAATATTGCTGATGCAGCAAAAGAAGTGACATTGACTGTGGATTCAGCAGATGCCGTTGTGACAGACCACTATTCAGGTGAGACATATACTGCGACAACTGGAAAAGTAACATTGCCAATCCCTTCTAAAGCAGATGGCGGTACTGTTTTACTAACGGTGGAAAATGGTTCAATCACTCCTGGAGAAGATGGCAATGGAGATGATAATGGCAATGGGAACACTGTTGAACCGATCCCAGCCAATCACATCCGCATCCACTACAAGCGTGACGACAACAATTATGCAAACTATGGAGCATGGCTGTGGAACGATGTAGCCTCCCCTTCTGCCAACTGGCCGACTGGAGCTGCAATGTTCGAGAAAACAGACAGCTATGGCGCCTATATCGACGTTAAGCTAAAAGATGGCGCGAAAAACATCGGCTTCCTCGTTATGGACGTGACAAAAGGTGATGCCGGCAAAGACGGCGGAGACAAAGGCTTTACGATTACTTCACCTGAGATGAACGAAATTTTCATCAAGCAAGGCGATGACAAGGTTTATACCTATGAACCAGTCAACCTGCCAGCAAATACCGTCCGCGTTCACTATGTACGTGACAATGCTGACTATGAAAACTGGGGTCTATGGAACTGGGAAGATGTCGCGGCACCTTCTGATGGCTGGCCTACAGGCGCAGCTTCCTTCACTGGAACTGACCGCTATGGTGCCTATGTCGATATCAAGCTGAAAGACAATGCTAAGAAAATTGGCATGATTACCCTGAACAAGGCAACTGGCGACAAGGATGGCGGAGACAAAACCTTCAACCTTCTCGACAGATACAATCACTTATGGGTAAAACAAGGCGATGATAATGTCTATGTATCTCCATATTGGGAGCAGGCAACAGGCCTTATATCTGCAGAAGTCATCTCTGAAGATTCGATTCTATTAGGTTTTACCATGACAGATGGATTGTCGGCCGATGAACTGAAGTCAAAGCTGGAAATCAAGGATGCCAGCGGTGCAGCAGTTTCAATTGAAAGTGTTGAAATCAAAGGCAAATCCGTTACAGTGAAAGCCGCATTCGATTTAGATAAGCTTCCTCTTTCAGTCACATATTCAGGCAGAACAGTGAAGGCTTCTACCAGCTGGAGAATGCTTGACGAGATGTTTGCCTATGAAGGCGATGATCTTGGTGCTGCCTATAAAGACGGGGCAGCAACTTTGAAGCTATGGGCTCCTAAAGCAAGCAAGGTTGTGGCAAACTTCTTCAATAAAGACAATGCAGCTGAGCAAATTGGCAGCATCGAATTAACAAAGGGTGAAAAAGGTGTCTGGTCTGCGGAAATCGCACCTGGTGACCTGAATGTAGCCGATGTTAAGGGTTATTTTTACCAGTATGAAGTGACAAATAGCGGAGTCACAAATAAGGTTCTCGATCCTTACGCGAAATCGATGGCAGCGTTCACGGTGAATACAAAAGGTGGAGCTGGCGCGGATGGGGATACTGTCGGTAAAGCGGCAATCGTTGACTTGAGCGGCACAGATCCTGAAGACTTCGATCATGCGAAAATCAAAGGCTATGAAAAGCGCGAAGACGCGGTAATTTATGAAGTGCACGTACGTGACTTCACATCGGACCCTTCTATTGAAGGCGATCTGGATGCAAGATGGGGCTCTTATAAAGCCTTCACAGACAAGCTGGATTATATTAAAAAGCTTGGTGTAACACATGTTCAATTGCTTCCTGTCATGGCATGGTATTATGGCGATGAAACAAAGATGGGCCAAAGGGAACTTAATTACTCTGCCGGCGGAAATGAGTACAACTGGGGCTATGACCCGCACAGTTACTTCTCTCCGGATGGCGCCTATTCAGAGGATGCAACTGACCCTGAATTACGCGTGAAAGAACTGAAACAGATGATTGATGCAATCCATGATGCTGGAATGGGTGTCGTTCTCGACGTGGTCTACACTCATATGGCAAAAGCCAGCCAGCTGAATGACATCGTTCCTAACTATTACGCGTTCCAGGATGCACAAGGAAACTTCCTTGGCGGCTTCGGGAACAACCTGGCAACAAGCCACAAGATGGCTGAAAAGCTGATGGTAGATTCAGTTAAATACTGGTTTGAAGAGTACAAGATTGATGGCATGCGTTTTGATATGATGGGTGACGCCACCTATCCTTCGATCCAGAACGCTTACGATGCTGCGGCATCTGTAAATCCTGATGCGTTATTCATCGGCGAAGGCTGGAGAACATTCGCAGGCCACATTGCTGAGCCGGATTTAGCTGGCATGGGCGCAGATCAGGATTGGATGGATAAAACCGATAATGTCGGCGTGTTCTCTGATGAAATCCGCAACGAGCTGAAATCAGGCTTCGGTTCTGAAGGTGAGCCTCGATTCATCACAGGCGGTGCCCGCGATATCAACACGATTTTCAACAATATCAAAGCACAGCCAGGCAATACAGCTGATGATGATCCAGGAGATATGGTCCAATACATCGCGGCGCATGACAACCTTCCGCTTCACGATGTCATTGCCCAATCGATCAAGAAGGACCCTGCTGTACCTGAAAACGAGCTGGAAATTCACAAACGAATCCGAATTGGGAACTCCTTGATTCTAACGTCACAGGGCACTGCTTTCCTACACGCAGGCCAGGAGTACGGCAGGACCAAGCAATGGAAAGGTGAAGGTGTCCCTGAGCAGAAGTATCACGAATTGACTGATGAACAAGGAAATCCATTCGGCTACTTCATCCACGATTCATATGATTCATCCGATGCCATCAACATGTTTGACTGGCAAAAGGCAACAAATAAAAAGGAATACTCAGTCAACACTACAACACAAGCCTACACAAAAGGGCTGATTGAGCTAAGAAAGTCAACAAATGCTTTCCGCCTCGGCGAAAAGGATCTCGTTGACCAGAATGTAAGATTGCTTGATCTGCCTGAAATCAAGAACACAGACCTTGTCATCGCATACGAAAATGAATCTACAGATAACACTGGAACCTACTACGTATTCGTTAACGCTGACACTCAAGCACGCACATTGACACTAGGCGATCTTGACTTCTCAAAAGGAAAGGTCCTGGTCGATAATGACGAAGCCGGTAAAACTCCGGTATCCAAAAAGTCCGGTTTCAAGCTGTCAAAAGACAAGTTAACACTTGATCCATTGACAACAGTCGTCATCAAAGTAGACCAAAAAGGCAAAAAGAAATAATCATTTACGGCAGGTATCATCCTTACCAGATGGTACCTGCCGTTATTTTTGCCTTAATCGTTTACTGACAGCGCTATCAAGGGTATTATTAATGAACACACCTAGAACGACTAAGGAGAATCTGATGCTGGATTACAAGTTATATAAGGGCCGCGGCTCGGAGTATATTGTGCTGCTGCACGGGATTGGCGGGAACTCGAACATTTTTTACAAACAGTTGAAACCTTTCCTGAAAAAATATCATATTGTTGCGATCCATATGCCTGGCCATGGAAAATCACCAGACATAGACTCGTATAAAGATGGGTTTTCCTTTGACGTTATTGTCCGGGAAATCCTGCGCACCCTTGATCATCTCTCGATTCGAAAAGCGCATTTTGTCGGGATTTCGCTGGGTTCGATCATCGTCCATCATCTTCTGCAGACACGCCCGGATCGAGTCAGGTCCGCCGTTCTGGGAGGCGCCATCACCAGGTTCAACCTGTTCGCAAAATCTTTGATCAAATTGGCAGGGATAATTAAGGACTTCATCCCTTTTATGTGGCTGTACCGCATTCTGGCCCTGGTTTTGATGCCGAAGGACAACCATAAAGATTCGCGCCGTTTTTTCATCCAGGAGGCATATAAGATGAAGCGGAAAAACTTCCTCGCCTGGTATCATCTTGCCGGTGATGTCAAAGCCACCTACAGCAAGGTCCAGGAAAAAAGTGAGGATGTCCCAAAGCTCTATATATCAGGGGCCGAGGACCATATGTTTGTCCGCGAATTAACCGAGGACCTCCGCAGCGATAAAAGCTCGGAGCTGGTCATCCTTGAACAATGCGGACATGTCTGCAATATCGAGAAGGCCGATGATTTCAACGAGCTATCCCTCGAATTCATGGACAAGCATCAGGTTAAGAAAGCGTATATCAGTTAATGAGAAAAGCTCAAGTCCTCGAAATATAAAAAGGGAGCAGGCCAGGCGGCTTGCTCCCTTTTGGTTGCTTTTTAGTAATAAAATCCAGGCCCACAGCATGGGTACATCGGATATCCGTAACCATAGCCATAACCACCATAAAACGGCCGCGGGTAAAATAAAGCGCCTCCCAATAATCCACCAGCCAAACCACCTAAAAACGGTAATCCAAATCCCCACCTCTGGTCCTGCATTCGATAAGGATGTCTGTATGCGTACATACGGCTTACCTCCCTCTTCTCTATTTTGTATCCACTACCTTTATATGCATTTATCACGGTTTTGGCTTGGGCGAATACCTGTAAGGGAGACTGTTTCTTATCTGTATTCATGAGTTGCCACTCTGAACAAATGCACTTTTTTACTAAAAAAAGAAGAGCATGAGATTCTCCAATCCCATGCTCTTCACTAGACATATTAAACCTTAAATTTTGCTACCATTTCCCTCAAGCTCTCTGCCAGCCTCGCGAGTGAAGCGGAAGATGAGGATACCTCTTCCATGGAGGCAAGCTGCTCTTCCGTGGCCGAAGCGATTTCCGCCGTGCTTGCGACGGAGCCGCGGGCAATTTTTGTTACCTCCTCGATCGAAGCATTCACCTGCATGACGCTTGCCGACATTTCTTCAGAAATCGCGGAGACCTCCTGGATTTCCGAGCTGACATTCTCAATCGATTTTAAAATCTCATCGAATATCCGGCCTGTATCCTCAACCAATGATGTTCCTTCGGAAATTTCAGCTGCCCCTTTATTCATCATCTCGACGACCTGATGGGTTTCTTTTTGGATGACTTCAATCAAGCTGGAAATCTGGCTGGCAGACTGCCTTGAAAGTTCAGCCAGCTTCCTGACTTCATCTGCGACAACAGCAAACCCTTTTCCGTGCTCGCCTGCTCTTGCTGCTTCAATGGCGGCGTTGAGCGCCAGTAAATTCGTCTGGTCAGCGATGCCTGTAATGACCTCGATGATTTTGCCGATTTCAGCCGATTTTCGGTCCAGATCCTTGATGACAGAATTTGTTTCACTCGTTGTATGGTTGATTGTTTTCATCTTTTCAATGACTTTTTCCAGAGAATCATGGCCAAGTGTTGCCTGTTTCGTCGTATCAACCGCAGACTCTGCAACTGTGGAAGTCGTAACCGCGACACGCTGGATGGCACTAGACATCTCTCCTACTGCCTTCGCGCTTTCCTCTGTATTCTTGCTTTGTAGCTCTGCACCGCCGGCGACTTCCTGGATGGCTGTCGCCACCTGGTTCGTGGCAGAATTCGTCTGGTCCGCACTAGCCATCATCTCCTCAGCTGATGCCGCAACCTGCTCGGAAGTGCTGCTCACCTGAAAAATGATATTCCTTAAATTTGTTGCCATCTCATTGAAATCAGTTGCTAATTGCCCGATTTCATCTGTATTCTTCACATTGATTTTTTCAATGGCCAGATTTCCGTCAGCTAATTGCTTTGCTGCCTGAGAGACAAGCTGGACAGGTTTTGAAATCATTCTGCTAATATATGTAGCAATCACAGTCCCAATGACAAATGCCGCCACAGAGAGCGCGATGATGAGCAAGGCTACCTTCTGGACATTTCCGGAAAGGGTTTCACTCGTTGTATTCAGGGCATCTTGCTGGTACTTAATCGCATCTTCGGCTGCTGAATTCAAGCTAAAGATAAGCTTATTTCCTTTTTCCTGCATTAAAAGCCTTACCTTTACCGTTTGTTCATCCCGGATGAGAGTAAAGGCTTCTGAAGCGACATCATAATATTGCGCCTCAGCCGCGACCAGATTCTCTCCCACTTTCTTCTCTTCAGCGGATTTTGCTGAGCTCAAGTACTTCTTTGAGCTCTTAGCAAAATCCTCTACCGCTCCTTCAAATTCGATCAGGCTCTCACCATCACTATTTGCCATGTATTTTTGAAGCGCAAGCTGCTCCCGCATGACGGCATCCTTCATTTCGACAATCAAATTCAGCTTCCCCATCCGGTCTTCAATCGACGTAGAATACTGACTATTCATCTTGTTAAATTCGAAATTCGTGATGATTGCCACGACTGCCAACAAAGCCAAAACCGAAAAAAAGCCCGCCAATAACTTGGCCCGAACACCAAACTTCATCTGTGGTTTTCTCGCAAAACTCTTCCTGAATTTCATTTTCCGCTCTCCCGTCCAGCAATATAGTCAATTACCGTTTCTCTTCATATTAATTATTTCGGTTCGATTTCAGAAAATTTTAGGACTTTAGCCATAAAACTAAAAAGAACGGAACTCCTACTTTCGAATGGAAGCAGAAGAACCGTTCCTATGCTTATGAGAGACTGCGATATTTGATTTCCCCGCCGATGATTGTCATATCGATGTTCATGGATAATAATTCGTCTGGATCGGCCATTTCAAATGGGTTGGATGAATACACAGTCATATCCGCAAATTTCCCTCGGGCGATTGTGCCTTTTACCGTCTCTTCATTTGTTGGATAGGCTCCGAGTTCGGTGAACAGGCGGAATGCATCGAACATTGATAATTTTTGCTCAGGTACATAACCCTCGTGGTTTTCACCCGGCTTTTTGCGTGTCACTGCCGCATGGATTCCGAGAATCGGGTCGACCGGTTCTACTGGAGCATCTGATCCGCCAGCGCAAATCACGCCAGCTTCCATCAAGGTTTTCCATGCGTAGGAAAGCTTGATCCGTTTTTCGCCAAGTCGTTCCTGGACCCATGGGAAGTCACTCGCAAGGAAACGCGGCTGAATGTCGGCAATCCTGCTAGGTGCCTTGAGACGTGGAATTAATTCCTCTCTTAAAACCTGTGCATGGATCAAACGGTCGCGATAGGCTGCAGCCGGGAACTTGTCCAGCACATCAAGGACATTTTCCAGTGCCTGGTCACCAATCGTATGGACTGCAATCGGCATGTCCAGATCACGCGCCCCTTTTACGATTTCATATAGCTGTTCCTGGTCATACATCGCATCGCCGTAGTGTCCCGGCGCATCGCTATATGGTTCTGTCAGGAGCGCCGTTCTCCTACCAAACGCTCCATCGGCAAAAATTTTCACAGCGCCGATTCGCAGTGTATCATTCCCGTATCCAGTGTACATTCCCGCTTCTTTTAAGTCTGGTAAAAATTCATGGTTGATCAGGAGATTGCTGCGCAAACCAAGCTGCTCTCCATTTAACAGCTCATTGAAAAGATTCCATGTCTGCTCCAATCCGCCGAGATACAGCGGATCATTCGTATGCACGCTTGTTAGCCCCTTGCTGATCGCAAATTGCATCGTCTGGCGCATCGCTTTCTTCCAATCTTGGTAGGAGCGCTCTGGAATATAATGTCTGACGAGATTTGCCGCTGACTCCAGGAACAATCCAGTCGGCTGCTTCGTGTTTTCATCCAGTACGATTGTGCCCCCTTCTGGAACACTCATGCCCGGATGATAGCCGCTCACCTCAAGCGCCTTGCTATTGACTAGCGTCGCATGCAAACACGTTCTTGTTAAAAATAGCGGGTTTGCCGGCGCGACATAATCCAGCTCTGTAATTGTCGGAATCCCTCCGTCGGTAAAAAGGTTCTCGTCCCAGCTTGAGCCGACAATCCATTCGCCCGGCTTAAGCTGGTTTGCTTTTTCCTGTATTTTTTTTAGCATCCCCTGCTTGGTTGTGATCCCGACAAAGTCTAGGTTGATAAAACTATCTGCCATGATCGATAGGTGAAGATGGCTGTCGATCAGGCCAGGGGTGGCTGTTTTCCCTTCGAGGTCGATAATTTGTGCCTGGCTGCCCCAATGCAGCACCATATCCGCAGAAGTTCCCATATCGATGAACCGGCCATTTTCAATGACCACAGCCTGAACAATTGGGTTAAGTGAATTGAATGTATAGATGGTGCCATTTTTGTAGATGGTTCTCAAGATGATTCTCTCCTTTTTGGTAAAATGAAAGCCAGGAGAGGCACATGCCCGGGAGTGGAGTTTAATAGAAGGAATGGAGGAAAAGCTCTTGTCTATAAAAAGCAACGGCAGAAATAACCGGTCATTGCTTTTACAATACACGTTATCTCCCATTTCGATCAGTAGTTCTCCATGCGCCAATTCAAGCATGACAGTCTGCTCCTTTTTCAGAAAGCATCCCAGCAGTAACCAGTCTGACCCTGGCCACGCTTCGGCAAACAACCCTTCCAGCCACCATCATTGATTGTCTATCTCCGATGGCCTACTCTTGTTGTTCGCTCCTCTACCTCACCGATCTGATAAGATCATATGAAATTAGCTTAATAGTATCATAAATGCCCCAGAATGTTCACTGATTTTTATTTTGGATTCTTTTAAAATGAAGGAAGAAAGGAAGTGGAAAATGATCGTTAAAGAACGGACCAAACCAGAAGAATTAGAGATTTTACAAGCGTTGAAGCCCCGGATGGAGCTGGAAGAGAAAGTGGCATTGAACTTGTTCACGCTGGAGAAGGGCTATGAAGGCGAAGTGCAATTTGACCATTGGTTCACGAACTGCCGAGTGGAGAGTCTGATTATCAACGACCTTTTACTGGAAGTGAATGGCACCCTCTTTCAAATCGATTCCCTCGTGATTACCCAGGATCGGCTCCACCTTTTCGAAGTGAAAAATTTAGAAGGAGACTACTATTTAGATGGAGACAAATTTAAAACCGCCGCCGGTGCTGAAACCAAAAACCCCCTCCACCAGCTAAGCCGTGCCGAATCCCTGCTAAAACAACTGCTGAAGAATCTAGGATTCTACATCCCTCTCGAACCACACCTCGTGTTCATCAACCCGGAATTCACCCTTCTGCAAGCACCACTGAAATCACCCATTATTTTGCCAACCCAACTGAACCGATTTATGGATAGGATGAACAGAACCTCCTCAAAACTAACAAACAAACATACCAAACTCGCCGAGGCCCTCTTGTCCTTGCATATTAAGAAATCACCGTTTACCAGAGTGCCAGGGTACGAATTTGATGGGTTGAGGAAAGGGGTTGTTTGTGAGGGGTGTGGGGGGTTTTTGGATTCATTGGGACAAAAAAGATTTGTATGCAGTCACTGTGGGGCACGTGACTCTATTGAATCCCTTGTTTTACAAACGTTAAAAAGTTTTCAAATACTGTTTCCCGATCGAAGAGTAACCACAACCATCATATATGATTGGAGCAACGGAGACCTACCAAGGAAATCTATTAGAAGAGTTTTAAAAAACAATCTATCAGCCAACGGCGAATGCAAATCTACTTATTACGAGTAATAATTTCTACACGGACTTTAGCCAAGGGGAAGTTTTATCTCCTCTTGGCAATTTATTTGACCCGTTTCCCTTTTTCTTTCCTTAACCGGTCATATATCTCATCTTTATGTGACCGGTTTTTCTCTTACTTCCCCTAACTGGGCACATATCTCTTCTTTATTTGACCGGTTTTTCTCTTACCTCCCTTAACCGGTCACATATCTCTTCTTTATTTGACCGGTTTTTCTCTTACCTCCCTTAACCGGTCACATAACTCTTCTTTATTTGACCGGTTTTTCTCCTACTTCCCTTAACCGGGCACATAACTCTTCTTTATTTGACCGGTTTTTCTCCTACTTCCCTTAACCGGGCACATATCTCTTCTTTATTTGAACGGTTTTTCTCTTACTTCCCTTAACCGTGCACATTTTTTCTTCTTTATTTAATTCCACCTCCTTTTCTATCGAGAATGAAACCAAACTAATTTGGCAAAATAATCACAGTAGAAAACGCTTGCAATTTCTAAAATTCGTTTTATAATACTTGTATACAAGTATACTTGATTAACCAGGAAGGTGAGGAAATGACTGAAAAAAATGAATTTCTTTATCCTCAAAAATGGCTTTCGAAGGCGTCGACCGGTGATCGTGTCGCGAGTGAGCTGCGGATGCAGATTATTTCGGGATTGATTGAAAGCGGTGCCACCCTTTCGGAAAACAAATTAGCTGCGGACTTTGGGGTCAGCCGCTCACCCATTCGTGAAGCGCTGAAAATCCTCGCGGCTGAAAACTTGATTCGGCTGGAAAGAATGGGCGCTATAGTCATTGGCTTGACCGAAAAGGATGTTGAGGAGATTTATGACGTCCGCTTATTGATTGAATCATTTGTTTTTGAACGACTGATAAAAATAGATACTTCAAATCTTGTAACTGAGTTGAGCAAAATCCTCGAAATGATGAAAATCGCCATCAAGTACAAGGACGCTGACGAGTTCAGCCTCCAGGATGTGCTCTTCCATGAGACGATCATTAGGGCCATCAATCATTCCCATATCAGAATGATCTGGGATAACACGAAACCGGTTATGGAAGCGTTCATTCTTTTATCGATGCGCGCAAGGATCGAAGAAAAGTACGAAGATTTCGATCGCATCCTCGAAAATCACGAGCTTTATATTGAAGCCATCAAAACGAAGAATCGCGAACTTATGATTAAATCCTTACACCAAAATTTTGATGATGTTCAAGGTAAAGTTGAGGACCTTTGGATATCGCAGCAGACGCTTTCCAAGGGAGTTGAAAAAAATGACTGAGTATATGCTGGGAGTCGATATCGGCACCACAAGTACCAAGGCTGTTCTATTCAGTGAAAAAGGTGAAGTCATCCTGCAGGAGAACGTTGGCTACCCTCTTTATACACCGGATATTTCAACAGCCGAGCAAGACCCGGAAGAAATATATATGGCAGTCCTGACGGCCGTCACAAAAATTATGAAGCACCATAAGCAAAAAAAGCTGGCGTTCATCTCATTCAGCAGCGCGATGCACAGTGTCATCGCTATTGATGAAAATGATGAGCCGCTTACGCCATGCATTACCTGGGCGGATAACCGCAGTGAAGCATGGGCACACAAAATCAAAGCTGAGCTGAACGGGCATGAAATTTACAAGCGGACAGGAACGCCAATCCATCCGATGTCGCCGTTAAGCAAGATCACCTGGATCGTGAACGAGCGTCCCGATATTGCTGCAAAAACGAAAAAATACATCGGCATCAAGGAATTCATTTTTAAAAAGTTCTTTGACCAGTATGTGGTGGACCACTCGCTTGCATCGGCAATGGGGATGATGAATCTCAAAAAGCTTGATTGGGATGAAGAGGCCCTTCAAATTGCCGGAATCACCAGAAACCAATTATCCGAGCTTGTATCGACAACAAAGGTTTTCACAGGCATTAATCCTGAAATTGCGAAGCAACTTGGTATTGACCCGCAAACTCCTTTTGTCATCGGCGCAAGTGACGGTGTTCTTTCCAACCTCGGAGTGAATGCGATTGGCAAAGGTGAGATCGCGGTGACGATTGGGACAAGCGGTGCGATCCGCACAATCATCGACCAGCCGCAAACCGATGAAAAAGGCAGGATTTTCTGTTACGCCTTGACCGAAAACCACTGGGTGATTGGCGGGCCTGTTAATAATGGCGGGATGGTCTTTCGCTGGATCAGGGATGAGTTCGCTGCATCCGAAGTCGAGACGGCAAAACGCCTGGGAATCGACCCTTACAATGTGTTAACGAAGATCGCTGAGCGTGTAAGGCCTGGATCAGAGGGATTGCTGTTCCACCCATACCTCGCCGGCGAACGTGCTCCATTATGGAATCCTGATGTGCGCGGCTCCTTCTTTGGACTTACGATGTCCCATAAAAAAGAGCACATGATCCGTGCTGCATTAGAAGGAGTTATTTTCAATCTATATACAGTATTTTTAGCTCTAACTGAAGCGATGGAGAGCCCGGTTACAAGAATCCAGGCTACCGGCGGTTTCGCAAGGTCCGATGTCTGGCGCCAGATGATGTCTGACATTTTCGACCTTGAGGTGGTCGTGCCTGAAAGCTATGAAAGCTCATGCCTTGGCGCTTGCATCCTCGGACTTTATGCCACTGGAAAAATCGATTCCTTTGAAGTGGCTTCCGAGATGATCGGCAGCACTCACAAGCATACGCCAGATGAAGAGGCAGCAAAGGAATACAGGCAGCTCGTACCAATTTTCATCAGCTTATCTCGTGCATTGGAGCAAGATTATTCAAGAATTGCAAACTACCAAAGAAGCTTGATTAAATAAGGGGACGTCTGCTCCCCTTTCCAAAATGGCAGCGCTTTATTTTAGCAAAACCGGCTTTTTCACAAAGGGAACACCCCGCTTCATGCGGGTAATATATATACATTTAGGGGGGAAATTACAATGCCATTGGTTATTGTAGCAATTGGAATTTTAGCATTATTATTATTGATCATGGGTTTTAAGCTCAACACATTCATTTCCTTGATTATCGTTTCATTTGGTGTTGCTCTTGCATTGGGAATGCCGCTTGAAGAAATCGTAAAGACAATCGAAGCTGGTTTAGGCGGAACGCTTGGTCACCTGGCACTGATTTTTGGTCTTGGTGCTATGCTTGGTAAATTGATCGCAGATTCCGGTGGTGCCCAGCGAATCGCGATGACGCTTGTGAATAAGTTTGGTGAAAAGAACATTCAGTGGGCAGTTGTTGCTGCTTCATTCATTATCGGTGTTGCTCTATTTTTCGAAGTAGGTTTAGTACTATTGATTCCAATCGTGTTCGCGATTTCAAGAGAATTAAAGATTTCGATTTTATATCTTGGTATTCCAATGACTGCCGCTTTATCTGTTACACACGGCTTCCTGCCGCCTCACCCAGGACCAACAGTTATTGCTGGTGAATATGGCGCAAACATTGGTGAAGTATTGCTTTACGGCTTTATCATTGCGATTCCAACTGTCATTCTGGCAGGTCCAGTATTCACGAAAATCGCTAAAAAACTAGTACCAGAATCTTTTAACAAGACAGGAAACATCGCTTCACTAGGCGAACAAAAGACATTCAAGCTAGAAGAAACACCTGGTTTCGGCATCAGCGTTTTCACTGCATTATTGCCAGTCATTTTGATGTCCATCGCAACAATCATTTCTTTACTGCAAAAAACAATGGGATTCGAGAGCAATGGCTTCCTCGCTGCAATCCAGTTCATCGGTGACGCAGGAACAGCCATGCTGCTCTCCCTGTTAGTAGCGATTTACACAATGGGGATTGCCAGGAACATCCCTATTAAAACAGTGATGGATTCTTGTACAACAGCCATCTCTCACATCGGTATGATGCTCTTGATCATTGGTGGAGGCGGCGCTTTCAAGCAAGTTTTGATCAATGGCGGTGTTGGTGACTATGTAGCAGAACTGTTCAAAGGCACTTCACTTTCACCTATCCTGCTTGCCTGGATCATTGCAGCCATCCTGCGTATCTCACTTGGATCCGCAACGGTTGCTGCTTTAACAACAGCTGGTCTTGTGATTCCACTACTTGGCCAGACAGACGTGAACCTGGCCCTGGTCGTACTTGCAACAGGAGCAGGAAGCTTGATCGCGTCACACGTAAACGACGCTGGCTTTTGGATGTTCAAAGAATACTTCGGTCTTAGCATGAAAGAAACATTCGCAACGTGGACACTATTAGAAACAATCATTTCCGTTGCTGGATTAGGATTTATCCTTCTGCTTAGCCTGTTTGTATAAAAAATTTAGGTCAGCCCTTTCCCAGGGGCTGGCCTTTTAATATTTCTACAACTAAAGTCTGAGTAAAATTCCTGCTTCTCTCTGAATCTCTTTAGCTGCCCTTATTGTAAAATAAACCTATAAAATAAATTGAGGTGCTAACAGTGAAAAAAATTTGGTCAAAAAAAATGCCTGCTGTCCAATTCCGGATTGCCCGGCCAACAGATCAATTAGAAAAAGTAGTTGAATTTTACCGCGATGGACTTGGACTTGAAGTCGTTGGGGGATTTGAAAAACATGATGGGTATGATGGCGTCATGCTTGGTCTGCCAGATTTCAGCTATCACCTGGAATTCACTCAGCATGAAAACGGCAGCCCTTGCCCTGCTCCAACCGAAGACAATCTATTCGTCTTCTACATTCCCGATAAGGAAGCCCGCGACACCATCGCCAAGCGGCTGCATGAGATGGGCTATCCGGAAGTCGAGCCGGAAAACCCTTATTGGAAAAAGGCCGGTGTGACGATTGCCGATCCGGATGGCTGGAGGATTGTCCTGCAGAATTCAGCTGGATTGGGGAATTAAAAGCTAGAAAGGCTCTCCTGCGTAGGGTGCAAGAAAGACTCTTCTGCGTTGGATACAAAATGACTCTTCTGTATTGAGTGCTAGAAAGGCTCTCCTGCGCAAGGTGCTAGATTGGCTCTTCTTCGTTGGATGCCAAAAAGGCTCTTTTGCGCTTGGTGCAAAAGAGCCTTCTCTATGGGTGTTAGCTAAATGAAACCGGCTTGCTAGTTAAAACTCCAGTTCCCCAACCTTTTCATAGCTGCCGATTTTATGACTCGTAATCTTCTCTGCTGAAACGGCGTAAAGTGTGTCCCCGATATAAAGCAGGCGCTGGATCTGGTGTTCCCAGTCTTCGTAATACGGCATGTCGCCGTTAATATGGGTAACTTTTGACTTCAGCTTGAACCCAGTCGCTGGATTGATACTATAAACATAGGCTCCCTGATACTCAAAGATTTGTTCGTATTCGCTCTTGTCGCTGTTCTGGTAAACGGAGATCGGGAAGGCAAAAATGTCTTTGTCTTTACTGAACAGCAAAGCTTTATGGTCATCATTCAACGGTGAGTACGTGCCCCGGCCGCCAATCACCTCAGTGAATTTCTCTTTCGGGTTGCTCATATCGCTGACATCGAATAGCGAAATCTTGACGCCATTGGTCAGGATCCGCGGCTGCGAGAAGCCTTTTTCAGAGACGATTTTCGTATCCTGGCCAAATCCGATGATATGGTTTTCATCATATGGATGCAGGTAATTACTGAAGCCTGGGATTTTCAATTCACCCAGCACTTTCGGATTGGCAGGGTCGCTTGCATCGAATACGAACAGCGGATCGGTTTCTTTAAACGTAACCATATAAATACGGTCACCCATGAACCTGGCGGAATAGATTCTCTCCCCTCGCGCCAGTTCCTCGATCTTCCCGGTCTCCTTCAAGTTTTTATCAAGAATATAGAGCTGGTTGGAGGATGGCCGCTTCTCATCCCAGGCATAGCCCTTTGTTGTCACGACACGGAAATAACCGTTATGCTCATCCATCGAGAACTGGTTCAGCACAGTTCCCGGTACGGTGGCGGAGCTGTGATATTTGACCTCCACGCCTTTAATCGCAAACTTATGGACATCGGTGTCTGGCGCAAGGACTCCGCGCTCTTTGTAATCCATATCGCCGTAATTTTCAACAGCTAGATAGAGGTTATCCTTCGACATATACAGCTGGTTGCCGCTGCCAAGATAGGCCGTCATGGCGACTTCCTTTTTCGGCTGGTCGAGATCAAGCGCGGCAATCATGGTATAGTTCGGCTGACGGGATTCTGGAAAATAATGAATATCGTCATACGTAATTGTTTTTTCCTCTGAACCTAAAACTGTATCGGTGAATTTCGGCCGGATATCAATCTTCCGGTTCCCCTTTAACAGCCAATAATCCGGGTAATGCTGCGTGACGAGATAGACAAGGTTCTCCACCTTCCTTGCCGATACATATGAACCTTCAACCTTGACTTCACGAATCTGTTTCGGATCAGCAGGATTTTTCACATCATAGACAATGATTGCCGTTGTCTGCATCATCGGGGCAATCAGCGAATCTTTGGCGGCATCTTCATATGACTTGTGGATATCATTGTACTGATACCCGATGACCACCAGCTGATCATCCTGCAGGAACAACTGGTTCGGTGAAAAATTCTGATCATAGCGGATTGTCGATAAAACCTTCATCTGGGCGCCAGGTACCGCCTGGATGACTCGCACTTTATCATACTCAGCCTGAAAAATGCTCTTCCCATCAGTTTTGACGATATCTGCTTCATCAACGCCCTGGACCTGGACATTCGTTTCGGATACTTCCCCGCCTCCTGCCGACTTATCCGCCGCTAATGATTCCTCTGACGCTTTATCTTCACTAGACTTGAAGGAATCCTTCACTCCGCCAAACCAGCCACGTTCCTTCTTTTCTTCATCAAGGATTTTTTCAAAATAACCCGCCAGATTTTCCTGTGTGCCGACAGTCGGAAGTGTTTCTTTTACAACAAACTTCCACGACTGGGCAGAATTCAGCTCCCTACCCAGTGCAGATTTAATTCCCTTTTTAAAATGAACGGTATATTCCTTTGCTTTAGGATCATACCCGTTTTCCGGCGGATGGATGTAAACGGATTTCCGGTCGTCCCCCAGCTCGATCCTCGTGTCGAGCTTTTCACCTTGATCATTTGTGATATAAATCAAGTTCGAGTCGAGACTTTTTTCAGAAATCTTATCAGAAAATTGCAGCTGCCAGACCTTGTTCGGCAACACCACATGCTCCTCTTCCCATGCATTCACCACTTTGAACTGGGACAGTGAATAAAAAGCCACTAATGCAAGTGAAACCAGTACTAAACCACCCAGAAACCACCATTTTTTCATCTCTTTTCAGCCCCCTTGTAAAAAATTAGACGGGGATTGATTCCAGGTGTTTCATTTTTTTCCAAAATAATTCTGATAGAGATGTAAGAAAAAATCAGTTTCTGAAGTTTGCTGCTTAAAAAAAGGTTTAGCCAGGTGGTAAAATAGGTATATAAGTATGTTGAATTTGTTTTGGAGAGGGATTACATATGAGTATTCTGATCGTCGATGATAATGAAGCGAATTTATTTGTCATTGAAAAGTTATTGAACCGGGCCGGTTACAAAGATCATCTTTCGTTCACGTCGGCTCATGATTTATTCGGCTATCTTGAATCGGATCATCCTTATATCATCGCTGAACAGGTGAATGTGATCCTCATGGATATCATGATGCCTGAAGTGGATGGAATCGAAGCATGCCGGCGCCTTCAGGAGAATCCCCATTTAAAGGATATTCCGGTTATCTTCGTCACCGCCCTTGAAGATACGGACAAGGTTGTGGAGGCGTTGGATGCCGGCGGAATGGATTATCTAATGAAGCCAATCAAGAAAACAGAACTGCTAGCCCGAATCAGGGTCGCACTAAGGCTGAAATATGAAAAAGATTGGCACAAAAAGCAGGAAGAGAAAATTGTCAACGAGCTTGAACTTTCGATGCAGGTCCAGACCAGTCTGCTCAGCGAGCCTGTCGAGGAGGATAACCTTCTGATAAAAGCCTCCTATTTGCCGGCGTACAAGCTGGCCGGAGATCTTTATTACTGGCACAGAATCGACGAACATCGATATGCTGTCATCCAGCTGGATATGATGGGACACGGAATATCCTCTTCACTCGTATGCATGTTCATCTCATCTGTGCTCCGCGATGCAATCCGCTCGAATCCCGACCCCGAGTATGTGATTGGTGAACTGAACAAATGGATGAACTCCTTAAACCTACATAATCAAAAAATCCCTTATTATTTTACTGCGATTTACCTGACGCTCGATACCGAGCAGCGTAAAATTGAGTACATCAATGCTGGCCACCCAACAGCGCACGCCATGATCGACGGTAACCATATTGAGGAACTGAAGAGCAATACATGTGCGGTCGGATTTTTCCCTGAAATACATACAAACAAGACGACTATCTTCTACTCTGATTCCCTGCAGCTTCTCATCTGTACAGATGGCGTCCATGAAGCCATCGACAAATACGAGCAAGCAGGCACTGAATTCCTGAAAAACATCACCATGAAGCTTATGGATGAGGCAAGGAACAAAGAACCTCTTGATCTGATTCTGACACCGGAACAGAAGGAAGCTGGATCAGATGATATGTGCACCGTGCTGATTCAGGCGAGATAATAGAAGAGATAAAAAAGCAGCGTGAATTTTCCACGCTGCTTTCTCCAATTTCATTTTGCACAAACCAATGTAATTCTCTCTAGTAATCATCTTCTATTTCCGAGATGTCAAATAAAAAAACGGCCGAGTCGACACTTTGAAAGCTTTCATGAGTGATAATCCCTTGTTCATCTCTCTCTTCGCCGGTTTTCTCCAACGCAAAGCTTGATATGGAATATCCCTCGACCGGAAGCTCTTCATCCTCTAATTCTTGTATTTCCCCTTCCAAAACAGTCATGTTAGCAAGGTCTTCTGTCGCATAACCCTCCCGATCCCCTGAACTTCGGATAATATAGGATGAATAGCTTCCCTTCGCCTCAGTAATTTCTTTTATATTTAATCCATCCAGAATTTCAAAGAAGCGCCAGGCCACAACCAACCGATCATATTGAAGCCATGAATCGGCCTCACTATGCCTAACTTGATACCTGCTCTTGTCAGTATCATATTGAATTTTATAGAGGTCAAAATGGCTGTCATTTTGTATTGCGAGCTGCCATCGTAAATTTATTATTCTGCTATCCTTGCCATATTCTACTTCAAAATCCTCAAGTTTCCAATCCTTCTCCTCTAGTCCTATCTCATGAATAATCCGCTCATTTTCATGTTTGAAATCTATTTCATACACGGAGCCAAGTTCACTGTCGATGGATTTTGGCAGGCTTACCAATTGGTTATCCGCAAAAGGCAAAATCCAAAAGGTCAGGATAAAAGCGAACACTCCAAGATAAGCAGCCATCTGTTTTGCACGGATATTCACTCTTGGGCGAAAGAACAATAAATACACAAAAAAACCGAGCGGCAATGAAACCTCATTTAAAGTAAGATTCAATGAACCCAGTATAAAGTATCCGATAATTTTAGGCAGGAAATTAGCCTCCTCCTCAACCTTTTTACGCACTAAATATAGGATACTGACAACGAAGAGAACGGTATAAACACCTGATGCCATTTTGACCTCCACCCCAATCATGAAAAAGAACGATTTGGTTTTTCCTTAATTTTACTAAAATCAGCCCCATTAAAACACAAAAAGCAGTGGACTTTTTTTAATCCACTGCCTTTATGCTTAGTTATTTTTTTCGGTATAGTTTCTCCCTCGAATTGAAGGCTTCCAAAAAGCCAAGTTCCGGCCTGACGGTTTCCTTTGTTCCGAGACCGAGAAAGCCTCTTGGACTTAGGCTTTCATCAAAAAGCTGGAATACCTGCTTCTGCAGCTCCAGATTGAAGTAAATCAGGACATTGCGGCAAATGATGAGATGGAACTCGTTAAAGGAACCATCGGTCACCAGATTATGCTGGGCAAATACGATGTTCTTTTTCAAGGAATGCTTCAGGCGGGCGAATTCGCTATCCGCATCGTAATACTCAGAGAACGATTTGTTCCCGCCAGCCATGATGTAATTTTTCGTATAGGATTGCATTTTATGCAATGGCATTGTCCCTGATTCAGCCTTCGCGAGAACAGTTTCGTTCATGTCTGTCGCATAAATTTTTGTCCGATCAGCAAGGCCCTCCTCCTCGATTAAAATCGCCATTGAATAGGCTTCTTCCCCGGTCGAACAGCCAGCATGCCAGATCCGGATCTCCGGCAGCTCCCTCAAAAGCGGAACCACTTCTTCGCGCAATGCTTTGAAAAAAGAAGGATCCCGGAACATTTCAGTGACATTGATTGAAAAGTCCTTGAGTATCTCATCCAAAACCCGCTCATTATGGATGATTTTTTCGGTCAGGCTTGTGATGCTGGACAATTTTTCAGCATTCATTCTTGCAGTCGTTCTCCTCATGATCGAAGAGCGCATATAATTCCTGAAGTCATAGCCGGACAGGCGATAGATCGCCAACAAAAGCAATTCCAGTTCTAATTCTTCGTTTTTCACCTTTCAACCCTCTGCTTTCATCCTGATGGCTCCCAGCATCTATGACAGCCAAACGCGCATGGCTGACAACAGCTGGTCCAGCTTCATCGGTTTGCTGATGTAATCATTCGCTCCTGCATCAAGGCATTTTTCACGGTCGCCCTTCATTGCCTTTGCTGTCAGTGCGATGATCGGAAGCTCCTTGTTATTTTCGTTCCTGCGGATTTGCCTGATGGCTTCATATCCATCCATGACCGGCATCATGATATCCATCAGGACGATATCCGCATCGATTTCCTTCATCTTTTCAAGACAGTCTTCCCCATTGTCAGCCGTAACCACCTTCATGCCCTCTTTTTGCAGGACATTCTTCAAGGTGAAAATATTGCGGTGGTCATCGTCCGCAATCACAACCGTTTTACCAGTCAGGACGGTTGTTTCTCCAACAATGATTTCTTCTTCCGCTTGCGGCGGATCTGGTAAAAGCGGCTCAGGTGCTGCCGTTCTCTCCAAGGATGCTGCCACCTGATCGTTCACTTCAAAACCGCCAAGGGAAGGATAGCCGTCCGGCAGGTTAGGGATGATGAGTGTGAATGTGCTGCCCTCGCCTTCCTTGCTTTCCACCTTGCAGACCCCGCCAAGAAGCATGGCGAACTCTCTGGAAATCGACAGGCCGAGCCCGGTGCCGCCGTACTTCCTCATGGTCGCGCCGTCTACCTGCTGAAACGCTTCAAAAATCATCCTTTGCTTATCTTTCGGAATGCCAATCCCCGAATCCGTCACCGAGAATTTCACCCACGTATCAGACTGCCCTTTTAGAGGACATCCAATCGTTTCCTTCCCATACGCTTTCTCGATTTTGACGGAGACAGAGCCTTTTTCCGTAAACTTGAAGGCATTGGACAGAAGATTTTTCAAAATCTGCTGCAATCTTTGTTCATCTGTATAGATGATTGGCGTTACATCGTCCGCCTTTTCAACGGTAAAATCGATCTTTTTATTCTTTGCAGCCTGGGCAAATTGGCGCTCCATTCGTTCGGTAAACTCATCAAGGAACACCTCTTCGAAGCTCACTTCCAGCTTACCGGCTTCTACCTTGGACAAGTCCAGGATGTCATTGATCAAATTCAGCAAATCCTGTCCGGACGAATGGATGACCTTTGAGAATTCTTTTTGCTCATCGGAAAGTCCGTTCTCTTCATCATCAAGCAGCATCTCGGAAAGAAGAAGGATACTGTTTAATGGCGTACGCAATTCATGGGACATATTCGCCAGGAACTCCGATTTATAGGTCGAGCTTTGTTCAAGCTCTCTTGCCTTCTGTTCCAGGTCTTCCTTTGCCGCCTGCAGTTCTTCGGATTTCAACTCCGCATCGCGTGTACGCTCCTCCAGCTGCTCATTCATCATCCGCAGCTCCTCTGTCTGCATTTGCAATTCTTCTGACTGTGCCTGCAGCTCTTCGGATTGGGATTGCAATTCCTCGGATTGCGCCTGCAGCTCTTCCGTCTGTGCCTGTGACTCAAGCAACAACCGCTCTACTTCCATTCGGCCAATAATATTGGCAAGCCCGATTCCCAGCGTTTCAAGTACATTTTCAAGAAGCTTCAGGCTGGCTGGAGTAAACCTGGACAGGCTTGCAACTTCCACCACTGCAACCACTTCATCCTTCAACATGACAGGCGCCATGACGATACTCTTCGGCACTGCATCACCCAGCCCCGTAGAAATTGTCCTGTAGTCAGCAGGAATGTCATCCATCACAACCGTGCGTTTTTCCTCAGCACATTGGCCAATCATCCCTTGACCGGCTACAAAGCCGTCACGCCCAGCTTCATCAGCAAAGGATGCAATCTTTTTAAAATACGGCTTTCCAGCAGATTCGTCTTTAAGATAAAAAACTCCTAGGTTTCCGTCCATTATAGGTGTCAGCTTTTTCATGAAGTTTTCTGCCAGGGAAGAAACGGTCACTTCTCTGCCATAAAGCTTCACCACCTCCACGGAGTTAGATTGGATCCAGTTCTGTTCTTGCATTTCTTCATTATATTCCTTTTCCTTCTCAGTGAGCTTTTCGATGGAAACGGCCATCGAATTATAGGCTCGGGCAATCTCGCCAAACTCACCCTTTATGCCATCGTCCATCCGAGGAATCGAGGATAAGTCATCATAATTGACCTTCTTGATCGACTCCGTAAAGGAATGGACCGTGCCGACCGTATCCCGGATGACCCAGAGCATCACGCCAGTTATCAGGATGATGGCCAGGATGACCATCCCAACCAAACCTGTGACCAGATTATCATAAGTCCCAGTTGCCTCCTTCATGGCGCTGTTCATCAATTCTTCCTGATAATCTTTAAACTCCTCGATTTTTTCAAATAATACATCCCTGGTCGCCATCTCACTCTGATAGAGGCCGCGGACTTCAGACTGGCTCGCTCCATTCGCGATCAGGCCGTTGATTTTATTTTCCATGACCGCATATTCCCGATAGGCGTCCTGGACTTCAACCACCAGTACTTTTGATGTTTTCCGATTCAGGATCGTTTCCAGCTCCAACAGCGCCTTGCCAATATCCATCTGGTCGAGGGAAGCATTGGTTTCCTCTATTGTCGACCCTTCTTCTTCCCCGTACTCCGTGATTAACTCAACAAGGTTACGGTCCCGCTGATAAAGCTCCTTCCTGATCTCCATAACCGTGCTCACTTTTGCATAGCGATCTTCTACGATCTCAAGCAGGTTTCCCCTGATTGAATTCATCATCGCCAAAATTGTAAATAACAAGATGAACAAGAATAACACCGTCAGCCCCAAGCCGACATATTGCTTCTTTTTAAAGCCCATCTTCTCCCCCGCCTTCGCTCGAATTCTATACTTCTATCAATATACCAAAAGCCCTGTCACTTAGCTATTTTCAAGGTACTATTGGCGAACATTGAGAGGAGATCGACAGATGATGTGGGAAAGAATGGCTATGTTTACGAGAAAACACGAATTCTCATTTATGTTTTCGCAAAACTAATTGCATTCAATATAATGACTAGGGATTTTACATAGAAAAACCGAGTATAAAACCTTGACGGTTTCTTACTCGGTTTCGAATTCCCCCACATGCTTTGACCTTACAAAGAAGGAACTTTTATTCTAGTAAACTCTTCTGCCGGCACAGGCCTGCTGAAATGATATCCTTGTGCTTCATTGCATCGATGCCGTTTGAGCAGATTCAGCTGGCTCTCTGTTTCAACACCTTCCGCGATGACGGATATTCCAAGATTATGGGCCATCAGGATAATGGTGGTAGCGATGTTTTCATCGCTTTTATTTTCCGCGATATCCCTGACGAAGCTGCGGTCAATTTTAAGGTGGTCAATCGTGAACCTTTTCAGATAGCTGAGCGAGCTGTAACCTGTCCCGAAATCGTCGATTGAAATACTGACACCTAGCTTCTTCAGTTCTCGCAGGATGACGCTCGCTTTTTCCACGTCCATAGTCATGCTTTCCGTGATTTCAATCGTAAGGAAACGCGGCTCGACTCCAGCTAGACCAAGGGCTTCCCTGATCATCGAAATTAAGTTTGGCTGGTAAAATTGCCGGATGGATAAGTTCACTGACATGGTCAGATCCTTCATTCCATTCGCATGCCATTTCTTCAGCTGCACTAAGGCCGTTTTAAGCACCCACTCACCAATCGGAATGATCAGGCCCGTTTCCTCGGCAATCGGGATGAACTGGTCTGGCGGTACCATGCCGATCCTTTCATTTTCCCAGCGAATGAGCGCTTCCGCACCTTTAATCTCATGTTTGCACAAATTCACAATTGGCTGATAATGGAGGACGAATTCATCCCGCTCAAGCGCTTTACGGAGCTCATTTTCGATTTGCATTTCCTCATATGCTCTTGCATCCAGCATCACGTCATAAGCCTGGAAGTTATTGCGCCCTTGCTTCTTAGCCTGGTACATGGCCACATCTGCTTTTCGGAGCAGCATTTCTGCATCCTCGCCATCTTCCGGATAAAAACTCATGCCTATACTTGTTGAGATAAAAATATCCGTGCCGTCTATGACAATGGGCTCCTCTAACGTTTCAAGGATGACACGTGCCATGTCTTGAGCTTGTTCTTTGGTTGTATGCTCCAGCAAAATGGTGAACTCATCGCCCCCCTGTCTTGAGAACAAGGTACCCTTGTCAAGAATCTGCTTAAATTTATCCGAGACTTCAACCAGTAGCCTGTCACCTATCGAATGGCCGAGGGAATCATTCACAAACTTGAAACGATCGAGGTCAAGGAACATTAGGCATAGTTTTTCCCCATCTTCCACCTTTGTCTCGGCAATCGCCTTCTGGGCTCTTTCATCAAAAAGCCGGCGGTTAGGCAAACTCGTAAGGGCGTCATGATAGGCCATAAAATCTATTTTCTTTTTGGCCTCATAATGCTGGATGACCAGACTGGTGAGATTCGTCGCTTGCTCAATAATCTCCCTGTCATTTTCCAGAGGAGAACTCACACGACAGTAATAAATATTTAACGTACCAATCACCTTATGGTCATCGTCGAAAACTGGCGAGGACCAGCATGCTTTTAAATGATAAGAAAGCGCTATGTCGCGATAGTCCTCCCATAATGGATCGGCCTCTGTATCGGTGACCACCACGGATTCCTTGATAAAGGCGGCCCTTCCGCAGGAGCCAGCATATTCGCCAATTGGCAATCCATCTACGGCTGAATGATATGCCGGGGGCAAGTTAGGGGACGAACCATGCATCAGCCGCTTCCCTTCCTGGTCAGCAATTAAGATGGAACAGTGTGCACTGCTCGTGAAACTTTCGACGAAAAAGACAATCTCATCCAGCACTTCCTGAAAAGAAGCTCCTTTCGCCATCATTTTCAGGATGCGGTTCTTCCCGCTCAACATCGCCTCAAGCCTCTTATTTACCGAAATATCCTGGGCACACCCCACCACACCGAGGATCTCATCGCCAACCTTGATTGGCACAACTGTCAGCAGCAAATTCACTTGCTCTCCAGTTTCTTTTCTTTTGATAACCGTTTCAAACCTCTCACGCTCACCATTGACTACACGCTTAAAATGCCCGATTGTCTCCTCAAGGAAATCCTCGTGGACAATCGAAACGAAGTTCATTCCCAGTGCTTCATCCAGCGGGTATCCGGTGATTTCTATGGCCGCTTTATTGAATAAAATAAAATTTCCATCCTTATCAAGGGCATAGCAGCCATCATGGTTAAAATTGAATAATGATTGGTACACATCAAAAAAAGAGCTGTTATTTATATCTGGCTGCATGAAAATCACCGTCCCTTATAAAAATCAGAAGTATATACATGTCCTTGTATATATATCGACACTCCCTGACTATGGTTACACTGGTATATGTTTACAAATGATTTTTCCGCCAAAAAAAGCCTTTAAATCAAAGGCCTTCTCCTGGAGCTTTCTTAAATTGTAATCTGTTCCTTCTCGGGGGTGGCTAATATTTTACAAAGGTCGTAATACTCCGCTTTGAAGCAATCGTCTTTCTGGCGAGCTCTTCCTTCCAGGACTTCTCATTCAGCTGATATTCTCCATATTGGTCCATATAGGTTTTTTGATAAAGATTGATGGTCCTAGCTTCTTCTGGATGGTTGGAAGACAATGCCCTTCCCCATTTTCCTTCTTCATAAATATAGTGCTCCACTACATCACCGTACTCCATGAAGCCATCGAGGAAATTTAGAAACTCCATGTCTTCCCCTCCATATTCATAAACATAAGGAAGGGAGAGCGGCAGTTCCTTTTTATAGTCCTCCCCGCTTAAAAATGGGTAATCATTGCACTCCATGTGGAATTTTTCTATCGGTTTCATTGTTGCGATGAAATAATGACACGTCATAACGTACACATCCTCATTTTTGCGGTTCGGAAACAAGTAAAAGTAATTGCCTTTACTCTTTTATAACGACTTTTTCATTTATATAGCGACTTTCTGATTAATATAGCGAGTTTTTCATTTATATAGCGACTTTCTGATTAATATAGCGAGTTTTTCATTTATATAGCGACTTTCTGATTAATATAGCGAGTTTTTCATTTTTATAGCGACTCTCTGATTAATATAGCGAGTTTTTCATTTTTATAGCGACTTTCTAATTAATATAGCGAGTTTTTCATTTTTATAGCGACTCTCTGATTAATATAGCGAGTTTTTCATTTTTATAGCGACTCTCTGATTAATATAGCGAGTTTTTCATTTTTATAGCGACTTTCTAATTAATATAGCGAATTGGAAATTTTCTGGTCTTTTTTTCAGTTAAAAATGCAGCGAGAACCTTTTCAGGCGTCCGCCGCACTTTTTCCAAATTCAACAGATCCGCTGCATGTCTATTCATATCTCATAGATTCAATCGGATCGAGTGCTTGATGCTTTATTGGCCGGCAGCAGTCCGAAGACGACGCCAATGATCATCGAGTACAGCTTGGCGCCGGTCACGACTGGCCATCCTTCAAAATACGAAATCAATGGTGCCCACCCCAGCCGAACAGGATGCCAAGTACGCCGCCTATCAGTGTCAGTAAGTTGCTTTTCACTTCTTGTTTACGAGATTGATATATAAAAAGTTTCAATATCTTTAGAACTAAACCGGGAGATTAGGGTTATCATGTTGTGGGTGTTATTGTCCTACAACAAAAAAACGACAGACACCCCGATAGCATCGAGTTTGTCTGCCGTTTTAAACAACCTTAAATCAGTGATTGTTCATACGAATTTTTCATTTTCGCTCCTAGCACTAACCTCCGAAACAACAACGCCATAACATTCGAATGAGGCAGTAGGCAAACAGGATGACCACGATTAACCCAATGATGCCTACAATGGTATTTATTGTACCAGCCAATGCGCCAAGTCCGGCTAGGACCGCAGCGACTAAACCAAAAGTAGACAACAGGATCAATCCTACACCTACAAGGATTCCAAGAAACAAATCGAACACGCTGCATGCAGCATGAACACCGTTACTCATATGCTTCACCTCCAAACTATTGTTCACCTTTATGATATGCATGTACGTCATTGCTTGTTTATAAAAGGGGCGATTTTGTTACCTTTTTATGCCATGCACCCATATTTCCATCTATGCTGAAACTGGTTTATGATGGAATCATCCAGAACGAATAGGAGAATTGTAATGGAGAAAGAGAAACAGCCAACAAGTTTAAAGCCCTTCTTATCACTTGTTCTATCCACGAATATTCCAAAGGGGGCTCTTTTTACGGGGATGGCTGCCAGTTTCATCACGACTCTGGCCGGCCTGGTCGTTCCGCTTCTGACGAAGAACCTTGTAGATGGTTTTTCTGTTGAAGCAATCAGCTTTCCGCTTGTCCTCGCCATTGGAGCTGCCTTTATTATTCAAGCGCTGATCAGCGGGATTTCGATTTACCTGCTTAGTTACGTTGGGCAGAAGGTCGTTGCCCGGCTGCGCGAACGGATGTGGTCGAAACTGATCCGGATGCCGGTGCGTTATTTTGACAAGCAGTCGAGCGGGGAAACGGTCAGCCGGATTGTCAATGACACCAGTATTGTCAAGGAGCTGATCACGAGCCATTTTCCGAATTTCGCCACGGGTATCATCTCGATCATCGGCGCTGTGGTGATCTTGCTTGTGATGGATTGGAAAATGACTTTGCTGATGCTCATTTCTGTTCCGCTGACACTTGCCATCATGATTCCGCTTGGCAGAAAAATGGCGAAAATCGCACGTGGCCTGCAGGATGAGACAGCTATATTTACAGGTCATATCACCCAGACGCTCGGGGAAATCCGGTTAATGAAGGCTTCGACTGCGGAGAAAATTGAAGAAGAGAACGGTTTTAACGGAATTGGCAAGCTGTTCAACTATGGCTTGAAGGAAGCAAGGATTTTTGCCTTGATTGGGCCGATCATGCAGCTGATGATCATGGTCGTCATCGTCATCATCATCGCCTATGGCGGCATGCGCGTGGTGAACGGAACCATGTCGACAGGCGCACTCATCGCCTTCCTGCTTTACTTATTCCAGATCATCATGCCAATCACCTCATTTGCGATGTTCTTCACGCAGCTGCAAAAAGCAAAGGGAGCGACTGAACGCATCATCGAGATTCTGGACCAGCCTCTGGAGGAAAATGGTGAGGGTGTTGAAATGGATATCAGCAACAAGCAGATCACGATTGAACAGGTTTCTTTCGCTTATAGTGAAGAGGAACCCGTCATTGAGAGAGTTTCGCTGGAAGCACAGCCCGGGCAGATGGTTGCCTTCGTAGGGCCGAGCGGCGGCGGGAAAACGACGATGTTCGGCCTGATTGAGCGGTTTTATGAACCAACCCGGGGAGAAATCAGAATTGGTGATACGAACATCCAGCAGCTTTCACTTAACTCGTGGCGAAGCCAAATCGGCTATGTTTCACAGGAAAGTGCGATGATGGCTGGAACCATCCGCGAAAACCTTTATTACGGGCTGGAAAATGGCGATAAAATCCCGGATGAAGTCCTTTGGGAAGTGGCAAAAATGGCGTATGCCGATCAGTTCATCGTAGATTTTCCGAAAGGGCTTGATACCGAAGTCGGCGAACGAGGCGTCAAACTGTCAGGTGGACAAAGACAGCGGATCGCGATTGCCCGTGCCTTCCTTCGCGACCCAAAAATTCTGATGATGGACGAAGCGACAGCCAGTCTCGACAGCCAATCAGAAGGCATCGTCCAGCAGGCACTCACCCGGCTTATGGAAGGCAGGACGACATTTGTCATCGCCCACAGACTTTCCACGATCGTCAATGCCGACAAGATCGTTTTTATCGAAAAAGGACGAGTGACCGGTATGGGCACACATCAGGAATTGATCCAGTCGCATGATTTATATAGAGAGTTTGCCGAACAGCAGCTGGCATAATATTAAAAGGAGTTTTCTTCCATAGTACTTTGGAAAGAAAACTCCTTTTTTCATCAGCTTCAAAACAAACATTTTTTTGCAGTTTGTATGAATTCCGAACCATATAGACTATCCTCATGAATGAATCCATCTATCTTTTGCCAGATTGCTAAATCTTTTGAAAACAAACCTGTTCAAGATCCACTATTTCCTTTTTGCTATGAAACTCCTCGTATTCTAATCAAACCGATCTTCTAAATGATCATCATACGACTGATTATAGTAGCCATCAAAAAAATATCTTAAATAATAAAATCTCTCATCTATACGAAAATAACTTCCTCAGTAGCACGATAGTCCCTTGGTGACAGCCCAACATATTTTTTAAAAGTGCCGCTGAAGTAGTTGGGGGTGTTGTACCCTAGTTCTTCAGCGATGGCTTCTATGGTGTGGTCGGTGTGGCGCAGCAGCCAGACAGCGCGCTGCATGCGGACGAAGGTGACATACTCGACGAAGTTCCGTCCGGTTTCTTGTTTGAAAATCCGGCTGAAATAGGGAACGCTGAGATTGATTTGATCGGCAACTTGCTTGATGGATAAGTCTTCTGTACAGAACCGGGAAATATACTCGGTGCACTTTGTAATTTGCACGTCATTCGTAATTTCCTCGAAGTAGCGAAGCTGAAGCCTTTCATATGGAGACGTCCGCCTGGCCTTGCATGCTTCCTTGTAGGAATGGTGCAGGAGCAGCGGTTCGCGGTAAACGGAACCAACACCAATATAAAGCTGGATACCGTATTCAGTTTCGAGTGACTCAATGGTCTCCAGGATACTGGCCTCTCCCTCTTTCCAATGCTTCATTGAGCCATATTCGGTCTGCAGTTGGAGCAGCATGAGCAAATGTTTTCGATAGGATAGGAAAGTGAGCTGGTGCCCTTCAAACTGCTTTTTAAAAGAATCCTGGATGACAATTGATGCCTGCCAGCCTTCTTCCCTCCGCTTAGCTGGACAGCGGACGAATCCCTGTATGAACAGGACTACGTTAGAAAAAGCTTCCCCCGGGAGGAAGAAACGCGATTGCAGCAGCTCCTCCTCAGTCTGCACATCACCTGATAAAAGCCTGCGCAAAAAGGCTTCTTTAAAAGGAAGGGCATTGCCTCCAACACCCGAATCCGCAACGATAGAATGAAATAATTCGTCGCTTTCTGTGAATCTATTGATTTCTGTTTCGATTTCATCGATCGCTCGCTTCAATGTGCGCAGAAAGACGCGCTGCTTAACTGATTTTACAAGAAGGTATGTCAGCTTGAACTCGATTGCCAGCGGAGAGGTGTGCAGCAAGGACGGGTCGAGCAGCGGAATGATCCGGCAGCCTTTATTCCGTTTGCGGAAACGGTGTATTTTTACCCAATCATGCCATTTGTTCACTTCAATAATGGCGATATTTAAATCATTCTCATGTTCTACAAGCTTGCAACTCTGCTTGCATTCTTCATGGATCCAGCCGCCAAGCTTCTGATATTCCCTCTCATCTTCAACAGAAAGCAATATACGATACAAAGCCGCCACCCCCTTTCGAATATTCATCCAAATGTATAAAAATAAAATCAATCTTAAATATTTGTATATTTCTGATAATTTATTGTAAGGCATTGGACAATTCTCTGTCGTAAAATCAATTTAATCATATCACGGCTTGCCTAAAGGAGGGAAATGATTACCAGCGGCAGGCAATATTTTTTCAAGGGGGAGTCATATTTGGCAGGGGAGTATCGGGAGTATAATTATGTAGCGGCTGATACAATTGACGTTAAAGATTTAAAGCCGCTTGATCCGGAAACAAAGAAAATCATGAAAAGTGAATTCAGTACTGGCATTAAACTTACGCTCTTTTATTATGTTTTTATCCTTTCGATTCCTATTTTGAACTGGTATGCAGGGGATTTCATGTTCTCGCGCATGTGGGGCGGCATGACTTACAGCTGGTTCTTGACCTCGATCGTCGCAATGGCGATGGCGTTTATCATTGCATTTATCCATACAAATTTATATGAAAAGCGTCTAAAGCAGCATCAAGCACAGCAATCTGCTTCTTCTGCTGACGGAAGGAGGATCGGCTGATGTCCACTTTCCTTGAACCAAAATTCCTGTTAACCATGATTTTGATGGGTACTATTGTCTACATTACCTACTTGACCAAAAGAAGCGCGACGGCTTCCGACTACTTCGTCGGCGGGCGCAGCTTCGGCTGGTTCACGAACGGCTCGGCTATTGGCGGCGACTATTTGAGCGCAGCCACCTTCCTTGGAATTGCCGGCCTCACCTATCAGTTGGGCTACGATGGCGCGTATTATGCATTCTGCTTCTCCATCGGACTGACATTGCTCGCGATTTTCGTCGCTGGACCGCTTCGCCGCTTTGGTGCCTATACTGTCGCCGACTTTCTGGCCTATCGCTTCCACAGCCGCCGGGCCCGTCTTGCAGCCGTGGCTGTTGTCCTGGCGATATCCGGTTTTTATGCAGCCCCTCAGCTGCTTGGTGCAGCCCAGATCCTGAGCATGTTCTTTGGGACTAGCTACGAATTCGGAATCATCTTCACCTGCTCCGTAATGATTTTCTATGTAGGAATCGGAGGCATGAAGGGAACCACGCTTAACCAGGCGCTTGAATTATGGATTCGCCTTGGAGCGTTCCTCCTTATGGTCGGTGCAGCCATCTGGGGCGGCCTCCATTACCAAGAAATCCTTGCATCTATTAATGAGTTCAAAGGGACGATCACAGGTACAGCAGGCTTCACGACTGACGGAAAAGATATCCCGTTCGATGGTTCCGTCTGGACTGGAACAGGCAACTACTTCCCGTCCTTCTGGCAGACCATTTCAATGACAATCGGGCTTTCCCTTGGAACGATCGGCCTGCCGCACATCCTTTTGCGCTTCTATACAAACCCAAGCGCGAAAGCAGCTCGCAGATCCGCCCTGATGGCCATTGGGATTGCAAGCGTGTTCTTCCTGTTCGCTGTTTACCTTGGAGTAGTTGGACGCTCAATCTTCCTGACTGGTGAAGCGGATCCGGCTGTCATGAAAGACCTGATTGCCGGCGGAAACAACATGGTCGTTCCGTCGACAGCACAGGCACTTGGCGGAGAATGGCTGCTTGGCCTTGTCATCGCCGGTGCTTTCGCAGCTGTCTTCTCAAATCTTTCCGGGCTGTTCATCGCAAGCTCCGGTGCCCTGGCCCATGACTTGTACGCAACTTTCTTCCGTAAAAATATTACTGAAAAAGAGCGTGTCATCGCTGGAAAAGTCTCAATCATTGTCCTTGGTGTACTGTACGGAGCGCTTGGCCTGATGGTAAAAGAAGCCTCCATCGGCCACCTCGTCGCCCTCGCCTTCACGGTGGCGGCAAGCACGTTCACACCAATCTTTATCCTTGGCATCTGGTGGAGGGGAATGACGGAAAAAGGAGCAATTGCCGGCCTTGTCATTGGCCTTGCCGCATCCATGTACATGATTTTCTTCAAGACCACCCTGCCGGAATTCCTGCAATTCAACGTACCGGGAATCATCACAGTCCCAATCGGATTCCTGTCCGTCTACATTGTCTCGAAGCTTGATCGCAAAGTACCATCTGATGTAAATGAATTTATGAAGCAAGTGCACTCTAAAGAATCTGAGGCAGCATAATCATTTCCAGGACCCCGGGAGATTTCCCGGGGTCCTTTCTTCTTTTTATAGTCCATACTTTTCCTAAGGATTAATTCTTTTTAAAGAAATGATTTACATCACTACTTCGAGTCTGGATAAGTGGTATTTTTACGATATGAAACATGATGAACTGCATCCTATACACTCTGGGAGGAGCATGGACATGAGTGAAATGATAAATAACCGTGAATTGAAAGCAATGGATCCTGCAAAACGCAAGGCAACTTTAAAGCAGCTTTTTAAAGACCTTCATGATGGAAAAAATGTGGATGAGGTCAAAGCCCATTTTGACGCTTTTATTGGAAAAGTAACCATTGATGAGATTGCCGGTCTTGAGCATGTTGAGCTGGCTGAAGGAGATTTGTCAGTGGCGGAAATGCAGCGGATCTATTCCGCTCATTCTGAGATGTTTAAAGGGGCGATCGAACAGGCCTACTCCATGAATGGACCGGAGCATCAGCCAGGACATCCCGTTCACACCTTCGAAATGGAAAACCGTGAGATTGAACAGCTTTTACAAAATAGACTTCGAGTTCATCTTGAACAATTTGCCATAGAAGACAGCGCCGAGAATATCAATCTTCTGCTAGAGGATTGCAGCCTTCTCTATGACATTGACAAACACTACAGCCGCAAAGAAAACTTGATTTTCCCATACCTTGAAAAGTACGGGATTTACGGTCCAACGACAAATATGTGGAGAATTGACGATTTCATCCGCGACGGGATCAAATTAGCGAAGAAAAAACTGACCAATTATGTTGGCGATCAAAATGGCGTGATCGAAGAGGTCCAGTTTGTCCTCAGAGAAGTAAGCGATATGATTTACAGAGAAGAAAACATCCTCTTCCCAATGGCCTTGCAAAATTTTACGGAGGATGAATGGGTAAAAATCGCCCGGGAAAGCGATGAGATCGGGTATTGTCTGACAGCCCCTGCTGGGGAATGGAAACCGGCCAGAAAACACATCGACGCAGACGCCATTTCTGAAGGCTATATTAAAATGGAAACGGGAATCCTTTCCCTTAAGCAGCTCGAATTGCTGCTTAACCATCTGCCGGCCGATATCACCTTCATTGACCAGGATGATGTCGTCCGATATTTTTCACATGGAAAAGAACGAATTTTCGCTCGTACAAAAGCCGTCATCGGCCGGACCGTCCAGAACTGCCACCCGCCAAGAAGCGTCCATGTCGTCGAAGACCTATTACGCGATTTTAAATCAGGCAAAAAGGATACCGAAGACTTTTGGATTAAGGTCCGTGACAAATTCGTCTACATCCGTTACTTCGCAGTTCGTGACGAGGACAACCAGTACATCGGCACCCTCGAGTTCACGCAGAACATCGACCCAATTAAGGCGATTGAAGGTGAAAAGAGGATTTTGTCGTAACAAGAAAAGGAGGCCCTAAAAAAAGGACCTCCTTTTCGTTATACTCCTTCTTCCAGGCTTACCTTCGGAGTCTTTTTCATCAAAGGAACCAAAACGATAATGCCAATAAAGAGCAGGATTGCTGCAGTTTCATAAATGTAAACAATAGAAAGATGCGTTTTCAGCCATCCTGCTGCTGACATGGTGATGACCATCGCCCCCATGAAGACTGGGTTAAGGATACCATTCACGCGCCCAATGAAGGATTCTTCAGTGTTTTGTAAAATCATTGTATTGATTCCGATGTGAATGCATGGCATGAACAGTCCGGAGAAAAATTGTGCCGTCAATGTCAGCCAGAATACGGTTGATAATCCCATCCCGATAAACCCAATTGCACTGGCAGCCAAACCGATCGCCAGCAGCACCTGCGGCTGAACCTTCCTCGAAATCGCAACTGTGATGCCCCCGCCCAGAATCATTCCCACTCCAAATGCGGCCATTAGCCACTGCAGCTCTTCCTTAGGCAATCCCAGCCTTTCGGTAATCAGGAATACGCCAAGCGGCTGCGTCAATCCGATGGCAAGACCTGCTGCCGCGAAACATCCTCCCAGCAATGACAACGCCCTGCTGTTCAATACATAGCGGAATCCTGCCTTCATCTCTTCCGTCAGTGTCGTTTTTGGTTTTTCAGCGTCAGGTTCCTTGTCTGCAGGCAGCATCAGCAACACCGCCGCGGAGCAAATGAAGGCAACTCCCATGACAGCGACAGATGCGAGAATCCCGAAGCGCTGATAGACAAAGGTCCCAAGAACTGGACCAAGAATCATAAAGAGCGCAAAGACCGTCTGGTACATCGACATCCCCATCTGCACAAGCTCCATCGGTACATGCTGCTTGAACAGCTTCATTCCTGACGGCTGTGAAAATTGCGACAGGATGGAAGAAACCAATGTAGCGAAGAAAATCATTTTCCAGCTGCCAAAAAACAGCGTCAGCAGCACTGCAAAAACAGATACGGCACTTAACAGATCACACCAGATCATCGTCCTCTTCGGCCGCCAGCGATCCGCGAACGTCCCGCCTATAAACGAAAACAAGAAAATCGGTGCGAATTCAGCAACAGATATCAATGAAACCGCAATCGGGTTTTCGTTCGTCTTCTCAATCACATATAACAGTATCGAATAATTCCGGACCCAAATCCCGATTTGCAGAAACAGCACCGAAAGCAAAATTGTCCGGATTACCTGATTTTTAAACAATGCACCCATGCCCACTTTTTGGTCATGTGTCATTTCCGACATAAAAAAGCCCCCTATTCTAAACTGGATAGAGAGGCACTTCAACCACAAAAAGAACACAGAACATACCACGGCATATTCCTATTTAACATTGAGTTCTCAGAAGGGCAGGCCTAATCCTATCCAGAAAAATTGATGTATTCCAATTCATTCTCAAACAGGATTAGTTATTCATCGCCCCAAGTCACCCTTCCATAAAATAGTATTACCATACTACCCGAAAACAGAATTCAAATCAATACGGTAGGAAGCATAGAGACTGCTGCCTTTTTACGGTAAAAATAAGACCACAGTCGTACTGATGTTTAAGGCTGTGGAACATTATTGGATTGTCCCCCCTCCTTCTATAATAAAAAAGCAGCATAAAGTGACCTGGAGGTATAGGACATGAAAAAAATAGGGCCTAAGGGCTTAAGATGGTTAAAAATTTTGCACGTCTTTCTGGTGGTGTTATTCTTTGGAGGGATTTTGAGCTCCGTAGCGTTAAACCTCCATATTGATTTCACTCAATATGACGAAGCCTACCTTGGCTACAAAAATATCATCACGATCAGTGACCAGATTGTCAGATGGGGAGCGATCGGAACCCTTCTGGTCGGCTTCATATATGGCTTCTTCACCAATTGGGGATTTTTCAAGCATAGATGGGTTGGCGTGAAATTCGTACTGTATATCATTCAAACAATTGTCGGGATCTTTGTAGTGGACGCGCTGATGGTCGAAAATATGGAGTTACTCGAGACACAAAAAGAAGCAGCATTAAGCAATCCCATCTTCATTCAAAATCACGAAACAAGGCAAATTGCAGTCTATTTTCAAGTTGCCGTCACCATTTTCATCTTTATCATTTCCTTTTTAAGACCCTGGAAAAAGAAAAAGATTTAGCAGGTATTCCCATTAAAATACAGAATTAAAGAAAGGAAGATACTTATTTCAGGAGGTTATCGTAATGGTCGCAACTCAAGCAATCCTAGCATGGACATTCATCTCGGAATGCCCAATCCCAAACGATGTGGATGAACTTTTAGTGGAAGGGGAGACAGCAGTCGCCGCCTATAAAACCATCCGCGACAGCGCAATTTTCACCAACAAGCGATTGATCGTCAGGGACGCTCAGGGACTTACCGGCAAAAAAGTCGAAATCTACTCCCTTCCTTACTCTTCCATCAACATGTGGTCCACCGAAAACGCCGGCAGCCTGTTTGATGTGAACGCCGAAGTGGAACTATGGACCAGGGCAGGCCATATCAAGGTCAACCTGAAAAAAGGCGTCGACATCCGGAAATTCGATAAGCTGATTGCCGAGGCACTTCTGTAATATGAGATGAGAAAGCATTCCTTGTTTATGAACAGGAGTGCTTTTTTTTGCCTGAATAATAAAATCTTCTTTTTTATTTCCTCAGGAAAATCCTATTGAGCCTTCTATCGGAAACTTTTTCCTTCTTCGCCTTTCGGTTTGTCCGATACAGCCCTTCTATCGGACACTTTCTCCTTCTTCCCCTCCCGGTTTGTCCGATACAGCGCTTCTATCGGACACTTTTCCCTTCTTCTCCTTTCGGTTTGTCCGATAGCAATCTACTAGATTCCTGAAAAAATTTTCCCGCCCTGTCCTTTTCCCCTCCCCGCCTGTATATAGAAGGTGAAAGGAGGTGAGTAAGATGGCAATGGCGATGTTGAAGGATTCGAATATGAGGCTTGTGTTCGAGGCTGGTCTTGATGAAAAGGGCGAACCGATCTTCAAGGGCAAGACGTACCGCTATGTGAGAAAGGAAGCGACTCCTGATCAGGTTCAGCAAGCAGCTGTGGCTCTTGGCGGCCTGAGTGCAAACTTGTTAAGCTCTGTGGAGCGTAACGACAGTTTCGATATCATCTAATCTGGCATTCTATCAATCTAATAGGAGGTGAAATACATGGCTAAAACTCTTGAGTTGCAATTCGCTACTGATCTTGGCAAATTCGCCAAGCTGACGGTTGATAACCCTACAGAGCCTGTCGATCCAGCGGCAGTCAAGCTGGCAATGGAGCAGATCATCGCTTCCAACGCGTTCCTGCTAACGAATGGCACCCTTGTCGCCGTTGACAGTGCTCGTATCATCGAACGCAATGTAACAGACTATGAACTGATCTAATAAAGCTTGAGCCGGTCTACTAACTGAGACCGGCTCTTTTTATAACAACTAAAGAAAGGAGGAATCGCAAATGGAGCAGCTGATTCCGTTCATCAGCGACGTGGGGTTCCCGATTGTCGTGACACTCTACTTGCTTCACCGGATTGAAGCCAAGTTAGATACCGTCGTCCAATCAATCCAGAGCTTGCCGGCGAGATTGCAGGAAAGGCCTGACCCTGAGACGATGTATCCAGTCAAAGTCAACCAGGATCCAATTCGCGAAATAAACTGACCCATCGGCCATCTTTCAAAGATCCGTTTAGGTTGCATCTTTAAAAAATAATGAATGGCGTGCAAACTGACATCAGTTTGGCACGCCATTTTTGTGATTTTTTCATTTTTTAGTTTCACTTGTTTTATTGATTAAAAGACAAAAAAAGATACCCTGCCGCTGCCCACATGACCAAAGCTGAGATCTTATTCAGAATCAGCAAGACTTTTCCGGACTTATCAATTTTACCAGTGATCCTCCCAATATAGGAAATCGCAAAAAACCAAATCCATGAAACCAAAATTGCTGTAACCGTAAATATTATTTTTTCTTCCCCCTCGTATCTGATGGAGCTTGTTCCAATTACCCCAACAGTGTCCATAATGGCATGTGGATTCAATAACGAAACAGAAGCTGCAAATAATATTTGTTTCTTAATAGAAAATTCCTTTGCAATTGAACCTTTTTCATTATTTGGTTTACTGTTCCAAGTGGTCCATCCCATATAGACTAAAAAAATTATTCCTCCGCCGACTAAAATAACTTTAAACCAAAATGAACCCAGAATGAGCAAGGATACTCCTAAAACAGATACCGAAATTAACAGGGTATCGCATAAAGCAGCTGTTATCACAGCTGGAAGTACATTCCTATATCTTGGCTGTAATGCCCCTTGATTAAAGATAAATACATTTTGAACACCAAGCGGCAAGATTAATCCAAATGCAAGTATAAGTCCATGAATAAATGCTTCTAACATCAAAAGCTCTCCCATTTGTTTCATATTATTAATCTTATTTTATTTTGAAACTGTTCCTATGTCTTCAACCAATCAGAGGAAGCCAATCCAACAAAGCTTAAGAAAAAGGATTATTTTTCACCGAAAATGCCCGAAAAGTTGACTTCCTGCCTGTCATTTATATGATGCTTAGAAAGCTAATTATTCCCCTTTGAAAAATACGCTGGCACAATAGGAAAATGGCGTGGGTAATACCCTCGCCATTTGCTATGCCCCCTCGGACTTAACGGTTTCTTTTCATTTAATCAAACGTTTGATTAATAATCAAAAAAACTATTTTACCGGTATCCAGACCTCTGAATAGTAATCGTGATCAGCTGAGTTTCCTGCTGTATACACCTCTAGCTCCGGGGTGCCGGCATGCTGGTATCCGCTCGATGGGAACCATTCTGTAAAGATTTGCTTCCATACGTTTTGCATGGCGTCCGGCATTGGCCCGTGGACTTCGAAGATCGCCCACTTGGAAGCAGGAATCTCCATTTTCAAATAGCCATCAGGTGTTTCTCCATCATATGCCGCAGCGACCCAATAATCCATCTGCTTTACCTGTATTTTGCTTTGGTCTACACAGACACCAAGAAGACCTTTTACATGCTCGTTGTTTTTACTCAACAAGAAATCGCAGGTTCCATCCTGGTTTGCTTTCTCCCACATTTTTGGAATGCCAGCGAGATTTTCCCCATTTTCATAGGAAAATCCCTGTTTGATTCCAATCACTTCAAAACCTTCCTGTTCCACCACTCTGTACTGCATCGGTTCCGCTCCCTTCAGACTCACCTGGATTCCCAGGCGGCTATATGATTTCAGCTTCCCAGTGTACTTTCTCGCTTCACTTGGCGAAATGCCATGCTGCCTGCGAAAAGCCTTCGTAAATGCTTCGGGAGTGTCATAGCCATATTTCAGCGCAAGGTCAATAATCCTGGCATCGCTGCTGCACAGTTCACCTGCTGCCAGCGTCAGTCGTCTGCGCCGCAAGTACTCACCGACAGATATATCTGTCAAAAGGGCAAACGTACGCTGAAAATGGAATGGAGATGAATTGGCCTGTCTGGCAATCTCCTCCACCGTTATTTCCTCGAGCAGATGCTCCTCCATATAGTCAATCGCCCTTTGCAAAGCTTCAATCCACGCCATACAACTCACTCCCTTAAAAACATCCTATCAAGTTTCCATTCAGCAATCCGGTCCATTTGTGCTCACTTATGTCAGTAATTTTCTATAAAAAAGTGCTGTTTCCCTTCCATTCTAAAAACTTTTATTAAGAAGGATAACTTGAACATTGTCTTCATAAAAAAAGACAGATCTTGTATGATCCGTCTCACTTGGCACAATTCTTTAACTTTTTCAGATGTTAACGAGAACTGCATTCTCCACTGCTGCTGACTCTACTTATGGAACATGCCAACCAATTGCTTGCGATTCTCCCTTTTGATCAGCTGCCACATCGGGATATACGAGAAGCTGAACACAATCAGCGCGGCCACTTCTAGATTCAGGTAGTACATAATACCGCTTCCGAAAAAGGAAAGGATCGTTTTCGATTCAGTTGGACTCGCCAGGTAGAAGAAATTCGTGTCAAACAGGAAGTTGAAAGTGAAGATGGGAACGGCAACGATATTCACAACAAGATAAGAGAATAGAATGGCTTTGCGGGGGACTCTGTAGCCTTCATATACGATGAAATACAATACGGCAATCGGGATGGCCGAGTGATTGAGGAAATACTCGATAAAATCAATATGAGGAAATGTATAAACCATTTCAGGCGTCACCATCGCCAGAATCGCTGGCAGGGAGCCGATAAAATAGAGCACATAAAATGCTTTTACATTCTTCCTCAAAAAGATATACATCGCCAAGAAGGAACTCATCGAACACAGTTGCAGAGGAAGATCACTGATTTCCCACTGGCCAGTCAGGATCAGCCAGGATTGATGTGTTAACTGGCATGCCACCAGCGTCCAGAAAATGGTCCATTTCAAAACATTTTTATGCGGCCTGATCTGCCTTCTGAACAGCACCAGTCCAAGACAGACAGCAAAGAACAGTCCCAGAGTAACCAGATGCTCAGCAGAAAACAACTCAAACCCCTGCATCCCCGTAACGGAAAACATGATGTCATCACCTCGCTGTATTTTAAAAGTCGGTTAACTATAAATATATGCGCGGGATGATTTTTTGAGCACAGGAGTAGAAAATATGGGTGTAGCATGCGACATAGGGACGGTTCCAGCATCTCAAGTTTGCGCACAGTATATCAGGTGCTCTATATGTATAAAAATAAAGCACAGGATACGTCCCTGTGCTTTATTGCCAGTTTGAACTATCAGTAATCATACACATTCAGAATCAATATATAGAACGGGTAAGCGGTCAAGCCTGTTATCACCATAAGACCAGTAACGGGGTTGGGGGCATCTCCGCCATAAGTTAACGGAAATAAAAAGGCGAATAGATAAATAAAAAGAACAAAATACGGTACCCAAAGGAAAACTGTCCACAGTTTTGCTTTTCTTCCGCTCAGCCATCTTTTCGTTAAATGAGAAATCAGGAATGTGTCAGCTATAATTTCAACTATGAATGTTACACCAGTCAAAATATTGACCGTACCGATTACCCAATTTGTCATTTAATGAAATACTTCATTGTTACCCCACCCACGGGAATTTTCCCTTGCTTAAACAAGCATTACCTCAATCTCTTCCACAACACCAAATTGGCAATCAGCAGCAATACCGCATACCCAACAACCCCAAAAGGCAGCTTCATTGCTAAATAGTGCAATCCTGTAAATACCGGGATGATGAGGAACAGGAGGAATATCCCAATATCTCCGCTCTGTTTTACGGCGTCAAACGGCTGGGAAAAGGCTAGTTCCTTTTCGCTTGTGAAAAAGCATAGCACTGTATAGATCAAGGCAGCCAATAGTACCGCAAATAGGTCGTCTGCAATCCTCAGCCCGAACAGGAAACTGAATATGACCGACACGAACAGGAACAAGGGCAGGAACAGCTGGAACAAAAATGCTTTTAATGCTGCTTTATTAACATTCGCAGGATTTTCCACAGGAGCGACCTGATAGATCCAGCCTCCTTTATAGGAGCCAGAATGCGCGAGCATCATGACGGAAGTCGGGATGACAAGCATGACGGAATAGATGGTCAAATAATAGCCGCTCTCCCTGAATTCCTCGAAAGTCATCATCGAATAGCTGTTGAACATGAACACGAACGGAATCACCACTGCAAACCCGAGCGAAGGATAGACCTTCAGCTTGAAATCGCGCTCATTTTTCATCATGATTCTGGCGAACCGGAAAAATGGCAGTTCCTCTTTGGAGACCAGCATCGGCATGGAACGGAACAGCTTCCATTTGCTGTCTGCCTTTTTCTTTCCAGTCTGGGCCGTAAGTTTTTGCAAATTGCGTTCGAAGTCCGGAATCATTTTCACATACACAGAGATGGACACAACGGGGCCAAGCACTGCAAAAATCATCAGCACAACGTTCCCGAAACTCCTGCTGGCCCCAAGCAATACTTCGAATAGGCCGCCGAACCACATCGGCGGAAGCAGCAGCTGCCACCAGGCAAAATTAAGCTGATAATCGAGGTTCACCAGTTCAAATGAACGCGCCACAACCTGATAGCCAATCATGACGCCAACCGACAGGGCAATTTGGACGTAATTGATGATATCCTTAAGCTTTTCCCCGTCAAAATATTGCAAAATGAACAAGTACAGCAAAGCCGTAAACGCAATGATGAAGATGTCCGCCAGCACAAATGAAACGACCAGCAGCAAGGTGAACATCGGCCCCTTGACGAACAGGCTCACAACCAAAGGAATCAGCGCGGTTGCCATGGTAATATACAGCATGTAAATACTCACATGCAGCAGTTTTGCCATGCTCACCGTCTTCGAGTGCACCGGTTTCGTGCCGAGCACACTTTTATCCCGCAGATCCAGCAGGACCGATGAAAAATCTGAAATCAGTGTCGTCATAATAATGAACATGAAAATGCTGAACAAGATGGACGCTTGAAACAGATAATTATCTTGTAAAAATAAAAACGGGATCAGCATCAGCCCAAACAAGCCATAGATCCACAGCGATTTGAAGAATTCGTTCTTCTCTGGCCTATCCTTCTTCTTCCTGGACTGGTTAAACACCGTCGGCTTCCTGCGCTGGTCCATCGTCAGCTTGACCTGGAGAATCCGCCGCATCGTCTTGTAGTCAACGTCCATTTTTAAAAAGAAAGGCCTGAACAAATCCAGCATCCTTAAAATGAAAAAGTTCTCCATCGTCACCCCTCCCTGACAATGGATACAAATTCAGAGGCGCGCTCCTCATGCTCATGGAACCCGGTCATCTGGTTGAAAATATTCTCAAGCGACCCCTCTTTGCTCTGAGTCTTCAACTCTTCAAAACTGCCATTCGCGACGATATGCCCCCCGTGGAGCAGGACAATCCTGTTGCTGATCTTCTCGACGACATCCATGATATGAGACGAATAGAAGATTGTCTTTCCTTCAGCAGCAAACCGGGCAAGAATCTCCTTGAACACCATCACACTGTTCGCATCCAGCCCTGTCAAAGGCTCATCCAGGAACAGCAAGTCAGGATTATGTAAAAAACTCGATACAATCAGCGTCTTCTGCCGCATCCCTTTCGAAAAAGAAGAGATCCTCGAATGGTAGACATCACCCAGTCCGAACACATCAAACAGCTGCTCCGCTTTCCAGTCCGCATCTTCATAATCCATCCCATACAGCTCGGCAACAAACGTCAAATATTCCTGGGCCGTAAGCGAATCATACATTTCTGAGGTCTCAGGAATATAGCCGATTCTCCGTTTGTAGCCAGCATCCTGCCCGGCGATATCCTCCCCAAAAATCTCGATTTTGCCCGAATACCCTTCCTCAAGCCCAAGCATCAGCTTCACCGTCGTACTTTTTCCAGCACCATTCGGCCCAATGTATCCAATGATTTCCCCTCTATCAACCTTCAAATCTATGCCTTTAAGCACTTCTTTGCTTCCATATGATTTAGTCAAACCGGTAATCGATAATATTTCAGAAGACATGACTTTCCCCCTCATCCATAAATGGTTTAAAATACCATATTTATATCTTAACATAGATGCAGAAGGAGGATGCTTTTGTCATTCACATCTCTAAAAGTCTGGGAGCTGATTTAAACAGAAAAGGTTGCAGATAATACTTCGCCACAACTCTAATTCAAAATAATCACTTTCCCCTTGTCCGGGTTTACCATGACTCTTAAGTCCGTATCCTTAGATTTAACCTTGAAAGAATAAAAATGTGTGAGGGCGAATGGATGATATCCGGTTCCTTTAACGGGGACGATCGGTATCTTTTCATCTATAATTTCATATTTCTTCAGGACGATTTCCTTTGCCTGTTGGTAGGTGAATTTCGGGAGTGAAAAATAAAGGATTGAAAAGAATAGCAGAATAAATAACCAGTATGGCAGCCTTCTTTTTTGCTTCGTGTCTTTTCTAAAATAGAGAGCATGTGCCACCAAAAGGCCGATTGGCAAAGTGGACGGCCAGACGCCTTTATATATTGTCTGGTCAATAATGGTGATCGCCATAAAGGAAAAAACCAAAATGACCCACCCCAGCTGTGCTTTTATCATATCAATTCCTCCAGGCAGGCTATAAATATTCAGTTAAATTTTACCAGAAATCCAGAGTTCTCACACCACTTTTTCCAAAAAGATTTGAACGACCAGCGCCACTGTCATCACCCGCAGTATTGGTTTTACATAGCGGGGGTTGAGCTTGCTGGCAATCCTGACACCAATCTGCGCTCCTGACACTGAACCTAGCATCAAGGCGATGGTCACTGGCCAGATCACCGCTCCTGTTGAAATATAGGTAATGGCTGCACCCAGGCAGCTTGAAAACGTAGCAAGCCGGACATATCCGACTGCCCGGATATAGGCGATGTTCAAATAGCCAAACAAATACAGCATCAGCGTTCCCTGTCCCGGTCCAAAAAGCCCATCATAAATCCCAATCGCATATAACCCCGCGATGCTTTTTCCTGAAGGCTTCAGTGGCTGATCCCCTGACATGTCCCCTTTTCCCAAAAAAGAGGCAAAGAAGGCAAAAATCAGCAAGCCAATTGCCACGACATACATATCTTCACTTGAGATTTTCGATGCAATGAATCCGCCGGTGACACCGCCGCCAAGGCTGACTGGAATGAGCCAGAAGGACTCCTTGAAAGTGATTTTCTTTTCCCTGTATAGATGGAAGAAGCTTGAGAAGGAGCTGATCGTATTCGAAACCTTATTCGCAGCAATCGCCGAATGCACCGGGATTCCCAAAACAAGCATAGAAGGCAAACTGATCAGGCCTCCTCCACCCGCCAGAGTTCCAATCGTAGTCGCTAAAATGCCAATAAAAAAGAGAATGATATAATCCATAATTTTACACCTCCTAACTTTATTATATTTCTGTTTTCGTAATAAGAATATTCATTGTTTTCAATGATTAATGATAAGTAATAGTTATCAATAAAGCATAATATGATGCATCGAGACTAAGGAATCACTTGTCAGTCAGAACCTCTTCCGTTTTTAGGACATAAACGGAGCACAGTTATACTTCCCTGTGCTTTTTTTTGAATAAAGGTACCCTTATGTTTAATTTACCCCTCTCATAAGGGTGTCTCTCTTGGCTAAAGGTACCCTTATGCTGCTCTTTTCTTTCCCATTAGGGTGTCTTTCTTGGCTAAAGGTACCCTTATGCTGCTTTTCTCTCTTTCATAAGGGTGTCTTTCTTGCCTAAAAGTACCCTTATGTTGCTCTTTTCCCTCTCATAAGGGTGTCTCTCTTGACTAAAGGTACCCTTATGTCGCTCTTTTCTCTCTCATAAGGGTGTCTCTCTTGGCTAAAGGTACCCTTATGTTGCTCTTTTCTCTCTCATAAGGGTGTCTCTCTTGACTAAAGGTACCCTTATGTTGCTCTTTTCTCTCTCATAAGGGTGTCTTTCTTGACTAAAGGTACCCTTATGCTGCTCTTTTCTCTCTCATAAGGGTATCTTTCTTGACTAAAGGTACCCTTATGCTGCTTTTCTCTCTTTCATAAGGGTGTCTTTCTTGACTAAAGATACCCTTATGTTGCTCTTTTCTCTTTCATAAGGGGGTCTTTCTTGACTAAAGATACCCTTATACTGCTCTTCTCTCTCTCATAAGGGTGTCTTTCTTGACTAAAGGTACCCTTATGCTGCTCTTCTCTCTCCCATAAGGGTGTCTCTCTTGACTAAAGGTACCCTTATGTTTGCTCTTTTCTCTCTCATAAGGGTGTCTTTCCCCAACAAAAACAGGGACAGCATAATGCCCGTCCCTGTTAGTCTATTGATTATGGCAATTTCACGCCGCGTGAGCTCACATACAATGAATACCATTCATCGCGGCTGAGGTTGATGTTGACTGCGTCTCCGCATGCTTTGATCCGCGCTGGATTCACGGTGCCGATGACAGGCTGGATGGCGGCAGGGTGTCTCATCAGCCAGGCGAGCACGATTGCTTCTGGCGTCGTTTGCTTCTCTTCCGCTAGCTTTTGAACAATCGCCGCGGTCTGCTTGACACTTTCGCTTTCATTTTTAATATTTTTGCCTGTATAGAGGCCCTTCGCAAGAGAACCCCATGATTGGATCTGAATCCCCTCCATTTGCAGGAACTCGAGGGTCCCGTCTGGGAAGGTGTTCTGGCGCGCAGCCTCCTGGTTCACATGGACGCCGGTATCAAGCCAGCCTATTTTATGCAGGCTCATTTCCAGCTGGTTGACGATGATTTTTTCATCGGTATGCCGCTGCAGCAAACGGATTTGGCCAGCGCTCATATTGGAAACACCGAATGAACGCACCTTGCCTGAAGCTTTTAGCTGATGAAAGGCTTCCCCTACCTCGGCCGGCTCCATCAAAGGATCAGGACGGTGCAGCAACAGGATGTCCAGGTAGTCGATGCCAAGCCTTGAAAGGATGCCATCCACGCTGTCAAGTATGTAGGATTTTGAAAAATCGTACCTGCCGGGCAGACCTGATTCCTGGTCACCAAAACGAATGCCGCATTTCGACTGGATGATGATTTCCTCGCGAAGACCGGGCTTTTCTTTTAAAACCTGTCCAAAAACCTTCTCTGCTTTACCCAACGTATAAATATCTGCATGGTCAAACATATTGATTCCTGACTCTAACGCAGCTTCCACTGCTTCATGTGCCTGTTTCACATGCCCCGGCTCGATCGGACTGCGATCCCAGCCTCCGCCAAGACCCATGCAGCCAAAAACAAGCTGTGAAGCATTCCATCCATTTTCATTGATAGGCAGCTTTCTCATTTCTTTGTACCTCCTTTAAAACTCTTTGCAGGACATTTTACCATACTAAAGGGCAAGACCCTAAACCGGAAGGCTGAAACACAAAAAAGAAGCACAGAATAATCCATGCTTCAGCTTTCCTTTCGTTTCATCAGTTTGTACGTTATTAAGGCAGTCAACACAATACCAAATCCCAGGATGACTCCTCCTCCAACCAAGAAGGAATTGATATAACTTTCCACAATGATGTGATAATAATCGGTATCGGCCCCGCCACGGTCAGCCAGCCAGGAGTCAGCCATTGATATGCCAAATGAAGCGCTATAAAAAGTCAAAATCCCTCCTGCCAAAATACATAAAGCACCAATGATCACAAAGATTTGCAATTTTTCATTCATCCCCGTCTCACTCCCTTCAAAAAATTCATTTGATGATTCCGTAACAGACAAGGTCTTCAAATTGATCCTCTTTCTTCACCTGTTGAAGTAAAATCCCCTCTTGCTTCATGCCCAACTTTTGCATGACTTTTCCGGAAGCCGGGTTCGACTGAAAATAGCGAGCATACACCTTGTGATAGCCCTTTACCTCAAACGCAAAATCGACCATGGCCCTGGCTGCCTCCGTCGCATATCCTTTCCCCCAGTATTCTTCTCCGATCCAGTAGGCGATTTCACCATTACTGTACTTCTGGATATTAGACAAGGCCACTGCTCCATATAACTCGCCGCTTTCCCTGTCTGTTACAGCAAACTCATATAATCGATCGGCATCAAAATGCTCCTGATGTGTTGCCATCCACCCCAAAGCATCCTCGATCGAGTAGGGATAAGGCAGGTTCAGCGTGCTTTTATAAAGATTATAATTATTGCAAAGCCTGGCGACAGCGGGTGCATCCGACTCATGAAATAACCTTAGCAAAAGTCGATTAGTCGTAATTGTCCTGTTTGTTGCATCAAAAATCACGGGAATTCCTCCATTCATGTAAAAAAGAACCTTCTTCCGCATTAATTAGGAAAAGAATTCAACAAAAACCCGTCATTCTCCTTTTCACATTGAGTGGTTTCCTGGTTATTCCGCGAGTTTAGTTACTAATTCCGCGAAACCAACTGTCAATTCCGCGAAAATCTACATGAATTCCGCGAATTCACACCGGAATTCCGCGAACTGTATATGCCTGGCTGAATTAAGAGAAATCCTTTTTCATTCTACTAAAGCAACGTAAACAGAAAAAGCACAGGAGACAAAATCCCCTGTGCTTGCTGTTCAAATATCTAGGACACCGGCCAAATCAGGCAGCAGATCCACTACTATTCTAATATTCCGGCAGAATCTTTTATACGTACATTAACCCGGGCAATCCTTCTGTCATCCATTTCGGCAACAGAAAACACAATATCCTTATATTCCACCTCTGGCCGTTCATCATGTCCCGGAATATATCCAAGCTGGCCGAGTACAAATCCGCTTAAGGTATCATAGTCTTCACTAGGAAGTTCTACCTTTAAAACTTCCTCCACCTCATACAGATTGAGGGTGCCATCCATTGAATATTGGTTGGTATCAACCTGTTCGATCTCAGCGATATCAAGTTCCGGTTCATCATACTCATCGAAAATATTGCCTACGATTTCCTCAATCAGGTCTTCAATTGTCACTATTCCATCGGTCCCGCCATATTCATCAATGGCAATCGTCATATGAATATTGCTCTTCTGCATAACCTTGAACAACTGATCAAGCCGCATCGATTCCAGGACAAAGCTTGGTTCACGGAGCATGCTTCTCAAATCAAACTCTTCCTGGTCCGCACATTCTATGAACGGAATTAAATCCTTTGTATGAAGGATACCGATGATATGATCGATGTCCCCCTCATAAACAGGCATCCTTGTGTATTTTTCCAGGTTGACGATCTTGACCGTCTCCTTTAGGCTGGTGTCAGCTGAAAGCGCGACAATATTGGTCCGGTGAGTCATGATGTCGGACACCGTCTTATTATCAAATTCGAAAATATTGTTGATCATTATTTTTTCTGAATCCTGTATCGTTCCTTTTTCCCTTCCGACATCCACCATCATCCGGATTTCTTCCTCTGTCACATTCTCTTCTTCTGCATTGGGATCGACCCCAAACAGCCTGACAATCCCATTAGTGGAGAGTGTCAGCAACTTTACGAAGGGTGACGATACCTTGGATAAGAATGTCAAAGGTGCAGCAGCAAACATGGCAATCGGTTCTGCTTTTTGAAGCGCAAGCCGCTTTGGAACCAATTCTCCCAACACGAGGGTAAAATACGACAACACCAGCGTAATTGTAATGACAGAAACCAATTCAAGCATGCTTTGAGAAAGCGGTACTCCCCATTCGTTCAATAATGCAGCCATTCTTCCCGCAAAGCTTTCGGCTGCGAATGCACTCGCCAGGAAACCTGCCAGCGTGATGCCAATCTGGATGGTCGCCAAAAATCGGCTTGGTTCTGACGTCAGATTATCCAGCATTTTCGCCTTTTTATCTCCGCTTTCTGCCATCAGTTTGATTTTATTATCATTTAAAGATATTAACGCGATCTCTGATGCCGCAAAAAATGCATTCAGGACAATCAGGATCAATAACACGACTATCTCGGTTCCCAAAAGGGATCGACCTCCAAATTTATCTTTTTCATGATTGTATCACAAAGATTGAAATAACAGGGCATTCGGAGCATTTCAGCTAAACTGCCTTCAACCAATAAATAGATGCTCATCTATATCCTTTGCATTGACATTTTAAAATCCCCTGCCATATTTAGACAACCTGCTTTTCCGACTTTTCCTTAGTCAAGAACCAGCCAGCTGCCGCAATGCCAACAAGGACAGTATAGAAGAACAGCTTCCACTCAACTGAATGGGCGAAATCGTAGGAAAGGACTCCGATTTCAGGATGCCCCAGCGTCAATACAGTCAGTTTGACTCCTACCCAGCCAACAATCGCAAATGCGGCGATTTCAAGACCTGGCCTTGACTGGAGCAGTTTCACAAACAGATTTGCAGCGAAACGCATGATGATCAAGCCGATCAATCCTCCGGCAAAGACGACCAGGAACTTGCCGCCATCCATTCCGCCAATTTCCGGCAGGCTGGTGTTCGGCAGAGTCATAGCCAGTGCTACAGCCGCAAGGATTGAGTCAACCGCAAAGGCAATATCCGCCAGCTCGACCTTAAAAACAGTCGCCCAGAAACCGGATTTCTTTTTTTCCTCAACTTCGTGATCCTCTTCCACTTTCTTAAAATAAAGCTTCCTTACGATATGATTGATCGCGATGAATAACAAGTATAGCGCCCCGATTGCCTGCACCTGCCACACATCGACCAGGAAAGAAATGATGAACAATGAAGCAAAACGGAATACAAACGCTCCTGCCAGACCATAGAATAATGCCTTTTTCCGCTCCTCTTCAGGAAGATGCTTTACCATGATCGCCAATACTAATGCATTATCAGCTGCCAGCAAACCTTCCAGAGCGACTAACAGCAGCAATACCCATCCATACTCAAATAACATTGTCAGTTCCAAACGCTTTTCCCCCTTTTAAAAATTAATAAGATGTGTTTCCGGTTTTTTGATCCAGACGTCTCGCTTCAATCCGCTCTTCGATTTTCTTCATCTGCTTTTCATCCTCCAATAGCTCACGCCTGTTAGCCTTCAGCAATTCCTCAAAAGTCACTTTTTTCTTTTTCATCTGATCCAGCTCCTTTCAATCGTTTGATTGTGAAAGTTCCTGTCCGTCTGGTTCCGGTCTGTAAAATATAAAAAGGACCTTCGCCAGACACGGCAAAGGTCCTATGACAACAAAAAAGACCTTTACCAAAACGGTAAAGGTCTTGCTAACAACGTCAAAGTTGCCAACAAAGCCGGGAGATATCAAACCTCCGAAATGACGACTCTGCTGTAAAAGCTACTCCCCTTTAGGAGAACTATTCAATTAATTACATACAATATAATTCATGCCTGGCATTCTGTCAAGAGGCGGCATAAAGTATATCCCTGCGCTTAAAAGCAGGACAACCAAGCTTCATTCTGCTATTTTAACTGAACATCCCGGCAGTTGGCTCATATCACACAAATTTGACCATAACCTGAAGTTCTAAAATCTTTCTTTTTTCTTATTCACTATGGAAGTACATGAAATAGTTACACATAAGCAACTTAGAAAACTTATATTACAAAAATGTCATCACAAACTTGAAAAAGATGACATCGTAATTCGGTCTCAATTCTTTACATTTATTTAACAACAACTCAAGAATGTCTTAAGTTTGTTCCATTATGATTAGAGAAAGAAACTTTTAGGAGGGATTGGATGAAGATTGCTGTTGCTGGAACTGGGTATGTTGGATTGATAACTGGTGTATGCCTTGCTGAGATGGGTTATGATGTCGTCTGCTCGGACATTCGTGAAGACAAAGTCCTCCTTCTTCAATCTGGGAATGCACCAATTTATGAGCCTGGAATCACTTCTATGCTGAAAAGGAACCTGGATGCTGGCCGCCTTCTTTTTACAGCGGATCCGAAAATCGCTTATAAGGATGCAGACATCATCTTTATTGCAGTAGGGACTCCGGAAAATCCAGATGGAACAGCAAATCTTGATCATGTCTTCGAAGCAGCTTATACGATTGGTCTGAACCTCGATAAAGATTCTATTATTTGCACTAAGAGCACGGTGCCAGTTGGCACTAACGAGCGAATCAAAGAAATCATCCATAGCGTCAAACCCGCCCATATTGAAGTACACACGGCATCTACCCCCGAATTCCTGCGTGAAGGCAATGCGATATATGATTTTTTCCATGGCGACCGTATTGTCATTGGAACCGAGTCGGAGTATGCCGTACGAACAGTTGAACAGCTTTTTCTTCCTCTTAAAATCCCGATTGTCAATACAGACATCAGAAGTGCTGAAATGATTAAATACGCATCCAACGCATTCCTGGCCACAAAAATCAGTTTTATCAATGAAATTGCCGCTATTTGCGATAAAGTCGGAGCGAATATTGAAGAAGTGGCCTTTGGAATAGGCAAGGACCGGCGGATTGGCCCTCAATTCCTGCAAGCTGGCATCGGGTACGGCGGCTCCTGCTTCCCAAAGGATACGAAAGCACTTGTGCAAATTGCTGGCGATGTCGAGCATCAGTTTGAACTGCTTGAAGCGGTCATCAAGGTCAATAGCCGCCAGCAAGCAATTACTGTGCAGAAGGCTAAGGAATTGTTCGGTTCACTCGAGGGCTTGAGAGTTGCTGTATTGGGGCTTGCATTTAAGCCGGACACGGATGATATTCGTGAAGCAGCCTCACTCACGATTCTGAGGGGCCTGCTTTCGGAAGGCGCTTCAGTCATCGCCTATGACCCGGTTGCCGTCCCAAATGCCCGAATTATTTTTGAAAATGCGATCGATTACACGACTAATATCGAAACAGCCATTTCAGGTGCTGAATTAGTGATAATCGCAACGGAGTGGGATCATATTAAGCACCAGCCACTTGAAAAGTATGTACAGCTGATGAAAAAACCTATTATTATCGACGGCCGCAACTGTTACTCTCTGAGGGAAGTCAGCAAGCATTCCATTACTTATTATTCAATAGGGAGATCCTCTACCCAATCAAAAATGGCTGAATGGCATCACAAGCCCCCAATTCTGACCAGGGAAGGACGATTCGATGAAACTTTTACTAGTATTCTACCAAACTGATCAAAGGATTTTCCGGGGAATCAACCGCCATTATCAAAACAAATTCCTGAATGCCTTTTTCCGTACAATCACCCATGCAGGCGGTGCAAGGTTCACGATTTCATCCATCCTGCTGCTGGTCCTGTTTTTAAACGGACCGATCAGGCAGGCAGCTTTTGCAAGTGCAGCTGCTTTAGCGCTAAGCCATCTCCCGGTACATTTCATTAAAAAATGGTACCCGCGGAAACGGCCCTATATCATCCTGGAGAATGCTTTTTTCCCGTCGAACCCGCTGCAGGACCATTCATTCCCTTCCGGACATACGACGGCAATCTTTTCATTGGTCCTGCCTTTCATATTATTCATGCCAGTCTTATCGGCTGCTTTGGTTCCCTTGGCCTGCATGGTCGCCCTTTCGAGGGTATACCTTGGTCTGCACTACCCAACAGATATTCTCGTCGGTGCCCTGCTTGGCACAACAGCCGGTATACTCAGTTACTCGTTCCTACTTTGAGAATCCGAGGATTGCATATGTACGAAGAAAACGTGAGAAAAGCTTAGTCTGAGTATGTTTTTATCAAAGGAGGGGCCTGGCATGAAAATCGCATTTTTCACTGATACCTTTTATCCAGAGATTAATGGAGTCGCCCGTACATTGAAAAGATTCACAGACTATCTGGCAGAAAAGGGACATTCCGTCAAGGTGTTCGCCCCCGAGAATCCAAGCGGAGAGTATGTTCCGTCCCATATCCATCGATTTAAAAGCGCATCCTTCTTCCTGTATCCAGAATGCCGGGTCGCTTTCCCTAACTATTTTAAAATCAAGGGAGAACTGGAAAAATTCAATCCCGATCTCATCCATGTCGCAACACCATTCAATCTTGGCATCATGGGTGTATATTGCGCAAAGAAGCTGAAAATTCCGCTGGCTGGCTCGTATCACACCGATTTCGACCAGTATCTGCAATTCTATGACCTAGGTTTATTATCCAGCCTGCTATGGAAATACATGAACTGGTTTCACCAGCCACTGCAGAAAATCTTCGTTCCGTCTCATGATACAATGGCTCAATTGACAGAACACGGATTGAAGAATCTGGAGCTCTGGCCAAGGGGCGTTGACTGTGAGCTGTTCCACCCATTTTATGACAAGCTCACTGTCCGGAAGAAATACTCTTTTAGAAAAGAATATATCTTATCCTATGCAGGCAGGCTGGCCCCGGAAAAAAGTGCCGGACTCCTGCTGGAGATTGCTAAAAACATGCCGCCCCAGATCGCCGATAAGGTTCATTGGCTAATCGTGGGTGACGGGCCAATGAGGGAACAACTTGAAAAAGAAGCACCTGCTAATATGATCTTCACCGGCTACCTAAAAGGCGATCAACTCGCTGAAGTATACTCAGCATCCGACCTATTCATCTTCCCTTCTGCTACAGAAACATTCGGAAATGTCGTTCTTGAATCACTTGCCAGCGGCACCCCTGTCATAGGAGCAAACTCTGGGGGAGTAAGAAGCATCATTGAGGATGGAGTGACAGGACGCTTATGTACACCACATGATATCCATCATTTTGCTGAGGCTATCATTAGCCTCCTTACATCAGACAGCAAGAGAGTTCAAATGGGCTACGAAGGCAGAAACTATGCACTCACCCAAAAATGGGAGAGGATTTTCGATAATTTAATAAGCCATTATCTTCAAATAATAGAAACAAGCATTCAGCCTGCACCCTTCCAAAAAGAAGCGTAGTCCTTACGCTTCTTTTTTAATTTGAAACAGGACTATCTTCTTAGTTTTTTAAGAAAAATTTACGAAAATCTTACAATTTATTAATAGTAAAATAGTACATTTGGATTATAAATCATATTTTAGGATGGGATTATATAATGACAGCGATGATATTAGATTCTTCCAGAGACCGTTCTTTCCAGTTATTTAACTTCCAACATGCATTTCAGCCAATCTACAACTTGCAGGATGACTATGTTTTCGGGTATGAAAGCTTGATCAGACATCCTGAAATCCCGAATCCCGAAGTTCTATTTTCACTTGCCATGCAGCAGAATCAGCTATTTGATTTAGATTTTCACTCCATCGCCAATAGCATACATACATTCGAGCAACAGTCCAGGTACTTAAATCCTCCTCGTTTGTCTGTCAATGTCTTTCCATCCACACTTTTAGACCCTGATTTTCTAAGGCAACTGAATCGATTAATGAACAAGGTAGCTTTAGCACCGGAAAGCATTATTTTTGAGCTGAATGAAGCAGAATCAGTTATGTCATTGGGCAAGCTGACAGATGTGATTCACTGCCTTAGATCCCTTGGTTTTAGATTTGCACTAGATGATCTTGGGAAGGGACAATCCTCCCTGCGGATTGCTTTAGAGCTTGAACCTGACATTGTAAAACTTGATCGATATTTTTCAATGGATTTGGGACGATCCATCAAGAAACAAACGTTCCTGAATTGGATTTCTTCATACTTTATTAATGAGGGTGTCTCAGTCACACTTGAGGGTATTGAAACTGCAGAGGAGTTGACCATTGCCAGACAAGCAGGCATCCAGTTTGGCCAGGGCTACTTCCTAGGCAGGCCGGAGCGTTATCTTCTGCATACATAAATGAAATGAAGGTGTAGTTATGCAAGTGACAATTGGGGAGATTGCAGAGAAAGTGATGGTGGTTAATCCTTCAACCAAATGTGAATACATCTATATGATATTCAAAAACACACCGGAGATCGAAGGAGTCGTGGTTTGTTCAGAAGACCGTCCAATCGGGTTAGTGACGAAAACGAAATTTTACCAGAAGTTATCGATCCAGTATGGGTTCGACCTTTTCATGAAAAGGACTGTTGATTTGGTGATGATCACCGATCCGCTCATTGTTGACCATTCAGTACCGATTACTGAAACAAGTGCACAAGCGATGGATCGCGCACAAGAACATCTGTATGACTATGTGATCGTCACTAGAAAAGACCGCCTGGTCGGCATTGTCAGCATCCGGAATTTACTAATGAAACTGGCTGAAGAGCAAATCAGCATTGCCCGCTATTCTAACCCACTAACAGGACTGCCAGGCAATTTCGAGATAAAAAATGCACTCAAGAAGGCGATTGCATCCGAAAATTACACGGTCCTATATATAGATATCAATCTATTCAAATCATTCAATGATACATTTGGATTCAAGCTTGGCGATGAAGTCATTCAGCACACTGCGACAATTCTGAAAGAAACAGTACTAGAAAGCCACAACAAACTGGATACTTTCGTCGGTCATATCGGAGGAGACGATTTCCTTGCCATCCTTCCCCATCATGATTACAAGGATATCTGCCAAACCTTAATTCATCATTTTGAACAATTTGCCCACCAATTCTACACGACTGAAGAACTTGAACATGGCTATATCCATGGAATCAGCCGAATGGGTGTACTAGAAAACATCCCGCTCGTCGGATTGTCCATCGCTGTAATCCAAAACAAGGACTTCAGCTTCAGTACAATAGAAGAAATAAGCAAGGAAGCAGCACGCATCAAAAAACGCTGCAAATCACTCCGCAGAAGCGTTTACCTTACGAGCGAGGATAAGGTGACTGGAGGCTTTCCACAAACTTGAGAAGATAAACAAGGGCCTGGCCTTCCTTTTCAACAGATTTTTCAACTATCATTTAAGTATGCACCAAAAAATCAAAAGCACAGGGCAAACCCCTGCGCTTCTGTTAAAGAGATTCCCGAATAACTCTCTTAGAATGAACCACTGAAAGTATCGCGAAAATGGAATACAATGCTGTATAAAGTCCCATGACAATCAGCATCGGCCACCATAACTCGGTGCCGAAAAAGAACCAGCCGGATTTGACGGCGAAGTAGCTGTGCAGCAGGCCGATTGATAGTGGGATACCGAAATTGAATGCCTGTTTTGCCTGGATTCCCTTTAGTAGATCACCCTGTGTGAAACCAAGCTTTCTTAAAATCGTATAATTCGGCTTTTCGTCTTCTGTCTGATCCATTTGTTTAAAATAAAGGATGCAGCCCGACGTGACGAGGAAGGTCAGCCCAAGGAAACCGACAATGAACATGACAAGCCCCATTTGTTTCTTTTGGGTATTTTCATTATCCAGGCGAGATTCATTGAGATCATTTTCCTGATTTTCATTGAATAGTTGATTCGCCTTCACTAAATCATTCTCGTTTTTAATATCAACCCCAATATACAATGAATAGTCTCTTTGGATGGAAGAGTCCAAATCACTCTTTAATTTCTCAAATACGGACTCATCGACAACGGCCACAGGAGAACCACCGAAATACCGGGAAACAGGATATTCCTTTTCCATTCCAATGTACTGCAATGGAATAGCATGATTTTTTCCGATGATCTCAATCGGTCCTGAATCTTTCATGGAGATGAATTTCATCATAATGTCACTGTAACCTGTCAGATAGGTTTCATCCTTACTCACTTCACTTTGACCTTCCGTCTTTTCGCTAATGACCGAGACCCCCATCGATTTAGGATCCTGGGTGTATCCATCCATTTTCAGTCCGATGATTTCCTCTGCGTTCATTACCGCCTGGAGAACCTCAATCCTTTTCTCCGCATAACCGATATCCTGCGACTCCAACTTCTCCATAAAATCAGCAGCAGAGTCAGCATCAACAAAAGCAAAGTTATCTGGAACATTATTTTTGGCACTCTGTTCTGCAGAATAATAGGAGATATAGCTTAAAGACAATAAGCCGATCGCAAGCGCTGATACCGTGGTGATGATCGTTAACACCAACGCATTCGACTTCATCCTGAACATGATGGAGGATAACGACAGCACTTCATTTATATTTAAATACCCATCCTTCTTTTTCCGGATGAGATTGGCAATGAAGCTGACAGAACCTTTGTAAAATAGATAAGTCCCGATGATGACCGACGCTAAAATGAACACCATGGCGAAGAAGAGTTCGTTCACGGTTGTAAAGTCCCCTTCGAACAGCTTGGATGACACATAATACCCGATCCCAATCAGTGTAATGCCAAGAATGCCTATCATCATCTCCCAGAAAGAAATCTTTTTTGCCCGGCCTTCAGCACTTGAAATGACCCTGAACAGGGATAGAATGCTCTGCCGTTTAATGAAAAGATAGTTCAACAGCAGCATCAATACATAGATGACCGAAAAAACGATCAGTGTCTGCACGAGGGCTGTTCCGGAAAAATGAAGCTTCGCAATCCCTTCAACCTGAGTGATTTTGAACAGAATCATGATGATTAGCTTGGATACTGAAAATCCAAGGAAAACACCCGCCAGCAAGGAGCCATAATAAAGGAGGAAGTTTTCAACACTCAGGATCCGAAAAATCTTGCCCTTTGTCATTCCGACAAGCTGGAATAGGCCGATCTCCTTGCTTCTTCTTTTGATAAAAATGTTATTGGCGTAGGTCAGGAAAATCGTCACGATGGCCACGAGTAGAACAGATGCCGATTTAATAGCGGCCCCTCCTTTAATCGAACCCTTCGTTTCATGCATGGAAGGATCATATTGAAGGGTGACGAAGGCGAAATAAAGGCCGACACTGAACACCAATGCAAAAACATACAGATAGTAATTTTTAAGGTTCTTCTTCAAATTACGAAGAATCAGCTGATTAACGCTCATGGTGCACACCGCCCAATACGCTCTGGGTTTTCATGATGTCCTTGAAAAATTCCTGTCTCGTCTGGTCACCTTTATTCAGTTCAGTATAAATAAGACCATCCTTTATAAAAATTACCCTGCCACAGTAGCTTGCCGCAACTGGATCATGAGTGACCATCAGAATCGTTGCCTGTCGTTTTTGATTCAAGTCACTTAGTTTATTCAAAAGGTCTGAAGCTGATTTCGAATCCAGCGCGCCCGTTGGTTCATCGGCAAAAATAATGCTCGGGTCATGGATGAAAGCTCGTGCAGCAGATGTGCGCTGCTTTTGCCCGCCGGAAATTTCATTTGGATATTTATTCTTCAACTCCAGAATTCCGAGTTCCGCGGCAATCGCTTCGAACCGCTGATCCGCTTCCTTTTTGGGCGTCTTGCTGACCGAAAGTGGCAAGAGGATATTTTCCTTCACTGTCAGTGTATCGAGGAGATTGTAATCCTGGAACAAAAAGCCCAGGTGCTGCTTGCGGAATTCCGCCAGCTGCTTTTCCTTCATCCCGGTAATCTCGTTCCCTTCAATCTTGATCGAACCATTGGTGACCTTATCGATAGAAGAGAGGACATTCAAGAGCGTCGTTTTACCCGATCCAGAGGCACCCATGATGCTCACGAATTCCCCTTTGAAAATTTTAAGGTCGAGCCCTTTCAATACTTCCTGTTTATTAAACTTATTTCCATATGTTTTATGAAGTTTGGCCGCTTCCAATAAAATCATGTTCACACATCCTTTCTATGATAAATTCATTATAAAATCCTGCCTGTATTCTTTCCTTCGATTCAGGTAACAAATCAGCAAAGGCATGTGACATTATTGTCACATGCCTGTTATCCGGACAAAATCATTGCTTTTAGGGAAGGTCAGCTTGAACGTACTCCCTTTGCCTGGCGCTGATTCCACATCAATCTTGATTTTCAGTGAGTCCGCTGCTTTTCTCGCCAGGTACAGTCCCATCCCCGTTGCTGCATTGTCCTGATGATGAGCAGTTGAAGTAAATCCTTTTTCAAAAATTCGCGGGAGATCCCTGGAATCGATTCCCCTGCCAGTGTCGGCAACTTCGAGGATAGTCTGTCCGTTCCGCTGGTCGCTGGTGATCAGAATATCAGATCTTTCGCTATATTTAACAGCATTTGTCAGCAGCTGCCTGATGATAAAGGCAAGCCATTTGGCATCGGTCATAACCTCTTTCGACTCCAGGTCAAAGTCGAAGCCAATGCCTTTTTGGATGCACCAGGACTGCAGGGTTTTAACCTCGCCAAAAATCACACTCTCCAAATCGGTCCGCTCAATATACAAGTCATTTTCCATGAAAGGAATCCGTCTTTGATGCAACTGCTGATCCAGTAAAAGGTGAATCCGCAGCCACTCATAGGTCATTTCTTTTTTCAGTCTCTGGTCCTCAAGCCGGTCAATCATCAAGCTCAAAGCTGTCAGCGGAGTTTTCACCTCATGGATCCAGGAAAGCAATTCATCCTTTTCCTCGTCTAGCATCCGCTCATTCTCGGAAACTTTATTTCTCAGCCCTTCGAAATGGCGAGTGATGCTTTCTGCTGCCATCCTTTCAAAAGGACTGAGGAATTCCCTGTGTGAAAAATCCATGGTATCTTGCGCTTCTTCAAGCTCTTGATAAAATTTCATTTCCTTTTGATAACGCATCACTAAAAAAATCATAAAAATAATGAGCGATAGAAAGACATAATAAAGAATTGACGTGAGTGATACTGCCGAATCTATATAAGCGATGAAAACAGCGAGGAACTGAAGCAGCAAGAATAATAGGATCCAGCTTCGCCGTTCCTTCAGGTAAGTAATAAACATCATCCATTGTCCTCTTCAACAGCCATATATCCCTGCCCAATCTTCGTTTCGATTTTATGGCCAAGCCCGATTTCATCCAGCTTTTTCCGCAGCCGATTGACGTTGACCGTCAATGTGTTATCGCTAATGAACCGCTTATCATCCCACAAGCTGTTCATGACTTCATCACGGCTGACAATCTTATTCTTCTGTTCAATCAGCAATTTTAATATGAATATTTCATTCTTCGTCAATTCGATCCGGCCCAACTCATTTTCAACGATATTCTTATCATAATCAATCGTCGCCCGGCACCATGTTTTCAACTGGTTTTGCGTCGAATTATAATTATAGGCACGGCGAAGGATTGCCTGGATTTTCGCAATCAGCACATCAAAATGGAACGGCTTCTGGACAAAATCATCCGCCCCCATCTGCATCGACATCACCATGTCTGTTGGGTGGTCCCGCGAAGAAAGAAAAATAATCGGCACATTCGAATGCGACCGAATCATCCGGCACCAATGAAAACCATCAAACCTCGGCAGCTGGATATCGATGATCACCAGGTCAGGGTTGATATTGCTAAAATCACTCATCACATCGCTGAAATCCGTCACCCCATAAACCTCATACGACCATTGCGTCAGACGGTCCCGGATCTCATTGAATAACGACGCATCATCCTCAATCAATAAAAGCTTTAACAACTAGATCACCACATTTACACTTCAATATCACTATTGTATAGGAATATTTTTCTATATGCCAGATTCAGACTGACCGGAAGCCAGCCCTTTCTCAATCATCTACAATGCAACCGACAGCCTCCACAGAAAAAATATCGCCGCAACTGCCAATCCTGAAAAGACGGTCTTTTTACTGATTTTATCGCCTTTTTCATTCGTGGCCCTTAAAGCAATCGATCCTGTTATCAATCCAGTTATAGATAAACCCAGGAATAAGTAGGCATAGGGTTCATTGCCCTCCAAATGAATAGTTCCATCTTCATCTGCTGCATTGAAAGCCCATAGGATGCCCCAAATTAAAGTAACAGGAATAACTATTGCTGTTATGTAAGTCAACACCTTCTTCGACATACCATCACCAGCTTATTTTAATTAGTTTAAAGACCTTACAACACCCCAGGCAATAAAGAGTAAACCCATAACAATGCCTGTAAACACAGCTTTCCTAGTTATTTTGCTGCCCTTTTCTTTTACACTATTAAAACCAACTCCCGCCAAAACCACGGCTATTAACATGAGGCCAATAAATAGAATAAGAGGCATCTCATGTTTTGTCGGGTCGATCACTCCCTCTTCTTTTTCCACAAGATATCCCCATATACTAAAACTTCCGAAAACCAAAATGCTGTATATGTAGGAAATGGCTGTTAAAGTCTTTTTCTTCAATGATTTCACCTCTATAGTTATCTGCTTAATGACATTCTCTCAGAAGAAGGATGACACCCACAGACAAACCGAAATTATCTACTGGTGAAACTATCATCCTTAATCAATTTCTCCCTTCTCTTTTTAACGATAAAATGAAAAACAGGTAAATAGATGACTTTCGCTGGTATCACAATGATTTGCAGCATGAAATAGATGACATATAACCAGCCGATTCCCTGGCCAGTCTGGTCTGATACGATATCAAATTGTGTCATTAGGAAGAGCGATAAAGCTACCACCGCGATGGGTCCCAGTACCAGCAACAATATGTTGCCGAATATCTTCCACCCGACATAAGATGTTGGTTGAACTGAAAGTTTATATTGAAGGACACTGCAGCCGTACCATATCCCCCCGATTGCCGTTATGACGAGCACAAACAATACTAATCCCATTTGGTTTCCTCCATACATTCATATTCTTTTTCATGTAATACGGACTTTTTTAAAAGAAGTTCCTGGGTCTTTCGTACCCTTTGTATGATTTTTCCAAACAGCATCCTTTGAACAAAATCGGGACGACAACCTAATCCCTTTGATTCCTCAGCAAAATTCTTTATGATGATGTTAGAATTTATTTCATTAGGAGGGTGTTACGATGGAATTAACTGTATATCTAGCAGGTCAAATTCATGATGATTGGCGCGACCAGGTGGCCCAGAAAGCGAAGGAGCGAAACCTGCCCCTCACCTTCGTCGGACCGCAGACAAACCATGACCGCTCCGACCAGATTGGCGAGGAAATCCTCGGCACACAGCCAGGCAACGTTTACAAAGATGACGCCGCATCAGATATCAACAACTTCAGGACCCAGGTACTTATGTCCAAATCCGATATCGTCATCGCCCTGTTCGGCGAAAAATACAAACAATGGAACACCGCAATGGACGCAAGCACCGCCATCACCCTGAACAAACCAACCATCATCATCAGACCTGAATCCTTGATCCACCCATTAAAAGAGCTATCCAATAAAGCGAATGTCACGGTAGAGACGGTGGAGCAGGCACTTGATGTCATCGGCTATATTTATGAATAGAAACGAAAGGACGATCCCATGTGGAATCGTCCTTTCGTTTTTGCTTTTAGGTGTTTTAGGGCACCAATACGCTTCATTGGTTACCTCTTTTTTCATTTTCAGGCTTTTTAGGACACTAATCGGCATTATTGGTGACACCATTATCCATTTACTGGAATTTCAGTGCTCCAACACACCGTATTGGTGACCACATTATCTATTTACCGGTTTTCCGGTGTTCCAACTCAGGAGAGGGGAACGGTCCAGAAAAAAAAATCGTCCACCTCTCCACTTTTGTTATAGCCCTCCACAGTTGGGAGAGTTTTTTTGATCACCCTCTGCGAAATCAGCACCTTCTGCAACGGATTCCAGCCCGTAACCTGTTTCGCTGATTTCCAATACCTCTTTGTTTGGTACCTCAGAAAAGTTTTCGTTATATGTGGCTTTCTCTTTATTTTTCCTCATGACAATCCTCCATTTTTTTGTTGCTTTTTTTACTCTAGCAATCCCAATAATGTATATTCACGAATCGATACCCCGCCAGTCACAGGCAAATGATTCAGTTTCTGAAACTGCTTGACGGCATTCTCTGTCCCTTTATCGTAAATCCCGTCGATGGGCCCAAAATAAAGTCCCATGGCTTTCAGCCTATTTTGAACAAGTTGGACAAGATTGCCTTTCGATCCATAAGCGATATTTTTAAACTCTCCCTCTCCCATGCCGGTAAGAGGACCTTCGATATAAACCCTTGTCCCTTGAGGAATCATATCGAACAGCTCTTCAACATCCTTATTGCGCATACGAATACAGCCGCTGCTGACATTTTTGCCAATCAATGTTGGTTTATTGGTGCCATGGATTCCGAAATCTCCCCAGGGAACATTTAATCCGAGCCATCTCGAGCCAAATCCCCCACCCCAGCCACTGGATTTGCCCACAATCGTGAACATTCCAATTGGTGTAGGAGTTTGCTCATTGCCAGGAGAAATGTCGTACTGTCTGGTTACTTCATTTTCTTTAAAAACCAAAAGCCTGTTTGTCCAAAGATCAATTTTTATATAGATGTCATCCTGTTTTTCTCCATACGTCCTTAATTGTGAAAATAACAAAAGAATTGCAATAAAGGTCAGTGTTTTAATGATAAACTTCAAGCCCGTCCCCTCCGAAAGCAACTTACCGTGATTAGATTTCACGACAGGAAACGTAAATATACAGACATTTTTTGGCGGTTAAATCATATGGCTTTGCTGCCTCGTTGAATACTGTAAGAATGCAGTAGAACTGCTTGACGAGGAGGAACCCCTTTAGATGAATAATCTATAGGAAATTTCAAACACTAAAAAAATAAAGGGGTGAACAAATTGCTTGCCAATTTCTTTAGAATTTTTAATGCAGTAGTATTATGGACGATCACTTCAATCTTTCTTCCTAAACAATCCTTCAAAAGGTATTTACCTGTCACTTTATTTTGCTCTTTTCTATTACTAACTGTAGAAATGATAAGTCCAATATTTAATTGGTGGGATGTAAAGGGCGGTTACAAATATAGGGTGTTTGACGCATTAGCTTTTATCTTAGGTCCATTTTTTACAGTTAATTTATGGGTGTTTCATTTTACATTCGGTAAATTCTCTGTATATGCCATTTCAAATCTGGTGATGGACTTAATTTTCGCCTATATATTCGTCCCGATTTTTCAGAAAATTGGACATTTCAAATTCAAAAATTTCACTTCAACTAAAATTTTTTTGCTTTACTACTCATTTGGTTTACTAAATTATGCATTTCAAAAGTACTTCGAGAAACCTGCTGCCAAAGAAAATACACCAATAATCTCAGAACAAGTTTCCCCTTAAAAAACTCTTTAGTTAAATCTAGCGAGTTTTTTCACATCTACTGTCCCGGTGCACTTATTCTATAAGGGTTTCAAAGTAATATGCTAAAAAATAAACAAAAAAAGAGATGCGAATTAGCGTGCTAATTCCATCTCCAAAAGGCGTCTTATTTGTTGTCAGAGTGAGATTCACTCATTCCCCTAAAAACAAAAGCATTCACGTTGCAACCGGCCGCGCTTTCCTCTTTTGGCTTACTTTTTTCAATACTAGAAAAATGGTTGCCATGCTGACAATCAAAACAGAGCCTCCATATAAAGCCACGGCCCACAATGATTCTGTATCTGTTCCAAGAAAAAGGCCGTGAATCACTGATAGGAACCAGAGCGGGAACACGAGATAATGTGCTTTTTTCCAGGCTGATCGCCCGACTTTTTTCATGAAATCAGATGTTAAGATCACAATGATCAATAAATAAACCGCGATTGTTCCCAATCCTGACAGGATCGGTTCATACGATGCTGAAAAGGGGATGAGCAGTTCCAAAACAGAAAAAGGCTCATAGTTATCAAAAATCAGCAGGTATGCATGGATTCCGATGAATAAAAGGGCTACCTGGCCAATAATTTGATGGAAACCAAGGATTGAACCTCTTTTCCGCGGAATATGGCTGTATATGCCCATCAAGAGTGATAATGTCAGCAAAAAATATCCTGTCAATCCTGTGGCGCGGATCGCAATCCAAATCCAATTCATTTCGCTGCCTCCAGTCGTTTGTAAAGTCGTGTATCCCCGCCGATGGCAATTTTGTCCTTTTCAAAGTAAACAAAATAAGCTATTCGCGGAAAATTCCTGTAAAGCAGTGCTTTTGCTTCATCAAATGGAAGGATGCATAAAATCTTCGCCGCGGTTTCAGCTTCCATCGCGGTATTGGCAATGACGCTTGCCTGCAGCACTCCGTTAAAAGCAGGCTCACCTGTCCGGCCATTAAGGATATGATGATATTCCTGATTCCCTCTTGTCCATCTCCGATAATTTTTCCCTGAAGTGACAAGTGCTTTATCGGTGATCGACAGCTTGATCATGTCCTCTCCCATTAAAACGGGATGTTCGATTCCGACCTCATGGGATCCGAGCACCGCGAGATCTCCCCCGGCATTGATCAGAAAACGATTCACACCCTTCTGTTTGAGATGTTTAATCCCTTCATTAATGATGTATCCTTTTCCAAAGCCTCCGAAGTCAAAAAGAAAATCCCTTTTTTTGATTATCCAGCTTTTCGATAGCCTCTCAATCGGTTCCCGGGAAAAATGCTTTTCGGCAAACCCGGTAAAAACAGGCTGATATTGTTCATGAAACGACTCGGAATACCCATTCGCCATCATCTCTTTTCCAAGGAAAGGATGGACATAAAAATCTGATCTCCTTGCGAGCTGAAGCGATCGATCAAGGAGGTCTGCCAGGGTAGAATCCAAATAAATTGGAACATCTAGTGGACTGTGATTGACGAATGCAAGCTGATTTTCGGGAATGAACCGGCTAGCCTTTTGCTCGAAATCTACAATCATTTTCTTTATCTGTAAATGAGCATCGAGATCCATTCCTGAAAGCAGGATGCTGCTATTCATCGCTCTGAACTTCGTCTCAATCATCGTGATGTCCTCGAGCTGCTCTGCTCCTGCCGGAAGCCTCTTTCCGGAGCATTCACGATTTGGTCTTGTCCCCATGAAGTCCCTTGTTCCTGCTGTTCACTTCTGTAGTGATCGTCATCATCGTCTTCATAACCTTCATCATCGTCTTCATAACCTTCATCATCATCTTCATAACCTTCATCATCATGCTCTTCATACTCATCATCGTCATCATGATCTCCGTAATAACGATCGCCCTCATCATCGCTGTATTCGTTTTCCTCATAGCCTTCTTCTGTAAATGCTGAAAAATTTTCACGAAGCCAATCATTTTCCGGGACTGAATTTTCATTGCCTGCAGCCTTTTCGTTATTCATCACCAGGCCGCCAAACGTCAGAGCCGTAATTGTACTGGCAGAGATCACTGACCACTTTACTTTTTTATTCATGCAGGAACTCTCCTCCTTATATCCTTTTATGAGTATCACTATATCCACGGATGGTGAAAATACGGTGAAAAGGAAGAGTTAACAAAACAAAAAAAGTATAAACCATGGTTCGGTTCATACTTTTTATTTGTCTTGTACATAAAAAAAACTTTTTTTAAAGTCTGCAATTTACTGTATTCAGTTTGTATAGTTACAAATGTAACTACGTTAAAGGAGTGTTTTCCATGTTCATAAAAATATCTAAAGAACAGCAGCAGACCATGATTGATGACATCCAGGTTTTCTTTTCACAAGAAAGAGGGGAAGAGTTAACTGAATTCGCGGCTGAAAGAGTTTTAGACTTTGTCAAAACATCGCTTGCTCCTCATTTTTACAATGCTGCGATTTCAGACGCCAAGATTGTGTTGGAACAACAGTTTTCATCGCTGGAGGATGAGTTGCTCACTCTGGAACGGCCTATACAACGATAAGTTAACTTCTATTGGCGAAAGGCAGCTGCACCACAAACGTACTGCCTTTCCCATATTCACTGTTCACTACAATTGTGCCATGATGAATGTCAACAATCCATTTGGCGATCGAGAGCCCCAGTCCGTAGCTTCCTTCTTGCCTTGACCTGGCCTTGTCTGCGCGATAAAAACGGTCGAAGATGTACGGCTGCTCTTCGGGACGGATTCCGATTCCTGTATCACGGACTTTAATCGTCAGTTCATCTTGTTTTCTTGATAGAGCCAGCTCAACCTCCCCGTCATCAGGGGTGTATTTTAACGCGTTATCCAACAGGATATAGAGAAGCTGCATCAATCGGTGCTCGTCACCCTTGCCAGGAAGTGTTTCAGGTGCATGGAATTGAAGTTTAATTTGCTTCTCATGTGCTATTGGATTCATCGCGTCCACCGCCTTTTGGGCCACTTCTGTAAAATCAAAAACTTCATCATTCCGCTCGATTTTACCTGAATCTGACCGGGCAAGTGTCAGCAGATCGCTCACCAGTCCTGTCATTCTTTTCACTTCATCCTTCATATTAAAAAGCATTTTACGGACCATATGATCCTGTTTATCATCGATCGTCATCTCGATCGCATCGATGGAAGAAAGCATGACACTTAAAGGCGTCCTGAGTTCATGTGAGGCATCCGCGACAAATTCACGCTGTCTGTCAAACGCTGAACTAATCGGGACCATCGCCTTTTTCGACATCCTGCTGCTCAGGAACCAGGCGACCAGTAAGAACACAAGCAGCAAACCAATCAGGATACCGAACAGCCAGGTAAACATCTGATAGACAAAAGAAATGTCCGTGCCGACATACAGGTTTCCGATTTCACGATCGTCAACCGATACCTCTTCCTTTGCAATCAAGAGGCGGATGTCCTTCCGAAATAACTCACTATGATCCTCGTGCTCGTCTTCTTCGTCCTCCTCGTAGGATAAATCGACTTTCACTTTCCGCTGGAAAAGTTCCTGAGGATCAAGTGCAGACAATAACTCCGGCCGAGCCTTCGGAAATGCTTCATTCCCTGCAAGCAAGTCACCTTCCAGACTGATGAGATAGACAAAAACCTGGCCGGGACCTCTTAATTCCAGTTCATGCTCCTGAAACTCGCCAACTCTTTCAGGGTTCCTCTCAAGGAATCTTTCCAATCTTTCAGCTTCTCCTTTTGCCAGGGTCTTCACTTCCTGCTCGTGGTCCTGCATGATCACCAAATAAAGCACAGCGAACATGACGATGGAAAACAGCAGCAGGAAGCTCATCAACTGGCCCAAAAATCCCTTCGTCAGCCGCCGCTGGGTCCGTTTGAAGATATTCTGCTCTCTTTCACGGCGCAAGGACTTAGTTTTCAATTTTATACCCTACCCCTCTGATGCTTTGAAGCAAGTCATACTTGCCAAAGCTGTCCAGCTTTTTGCGTAGCAATTTTACCGTCGCATCGATCGTTTTCGTTGATACATCCGCGTCCAACCCCCAAATCCGCTCCAATATAAGCTCCCGGGGCAAAACCTGGCCCCTGTTTTGCAGCAGCAAATCGAGCAGCTGGAATTCACGGGGACTTAGCTGGATCTCCTTGTTTCCATCACTCAACACCTGGCCGATCCGGCTTAACACAAGATCACGATAATGTACCTCATCTTCCACAATCGGAGCAAAGTTCCTCCTTGTCAGTGCCCTGATCCTGGCAAGGAGTTCGTCAATCTCGAACGGTTTGATCAGATAATCATCCGCACCGGCATCAAGGCCATTGATCCTGTCCTCGACCGAATCTTTCGCCGTCAGCATCAATATCGCCCCTGCATATCCCTCTTTCCTCAAGCGGCGGCAAACCTCCACACCAGACCCATTCGGCATCATCCAGTCCAAAATCAGCACATCATAATGGGAAGAAGTACTGTAAAAATAAGCATCCTCCCCTTCCTTCACCCACTCAACCTGATAACCAGCTTTCTTCTTCAACATATAACTGATCAGCTCGCCAAGCTTCAGATCATCTTCCGCCAGTAAAATATTCATCGCCCTACCCGCCATTCCGAAAGCTATATTTACTTTTATTTTACCTCTTTTGAAGCAAAGGGACGTACCCTTTGCTTCCGGGATTGGATGCAATAAGTACGTCCCTGTACTTCACTACAGCGGTTTTACCGTATAAGTATTCCCGGCATTCACGCTTACGACATTATAATAGGTGATTTTATCATTCGGGAATTTGACTGCGTATGAGATGCCGCCTCCAAAATCCTTAAGCCCCTTGATTGTCACCGTGCTTGGGACCGGGATGGAAATGGCAGCGGGATTGTTGGCCAGGATAAGTTTTTCTTTCACCGGCTGTCCGTTCACCAGGATTTGGACTTCATCATTGTCTTCACTGTTGAAATCCCAGATCAGCATTTTTGCTTCACCGCCGGAATCTCCTACGGTCACTTCAAAATCCTTGGCAGTGATCCCTGCGTTCGTTTCGTCTGTCATAAGGCTTTCTCCTGCAATCGTAGACTTGCTGATCCGATTGGCGACCACTTCTTCCGCGCTTCCTTCTGATGAATAGCCGCCAGAAACCATGCTTAAGCCAATCGCCAATACAATCGCTAAAATCGTGCCAAAGAATACTGGCTTTCGATGGCTATGTTCGTGGTAAATGATTTCCGGCTCCGCTTCTTCCTCTTCGCCGGCCCATTGATTATCCAGTTCATACTCAGTATCTTTCTTTAATTTTTTCCGCATCGCGAATCCCTCCTCCTCCGTCAGCGCACCATCTTGTAGCTAATCGGGTATTTATAATACCAGTACGATAGAAATGCTCTTCCTAACAGGATTGATAGCACCGATAAAACGATCGCGACCGTTTTTCCGATCATCATTTGATCTGCCCACAGGTTGGCAAATGTCAGGCTGAGTTCCATCACGATAAAGCTGACAAAGCACATCTGGAAAAAAGGAAGCAGCACCGGGAATTTGCGGTAGAGCCACGAGTGATACTTCATCGATAAAAAGAGAAGGAAGCCAAGCAAGGCAATCCCGCCCAAGCCCAGACCAAGTCGCGGCGCTCCTAATTTATAAACATCTAGAAGATCAAAGAAAGTCATCAGCGGTCCAAAAACGATGACGAGTGCAGTGATTGGAAATAGAAAAACGTAGAAAAACAAAGACCATAAAAATTTTATGATTTTTTTCATCTAGCAACACCCCCGGCCTGTAAAAAATCCTCCTGCATAAGCAGCGTCAAATCCTCTAATGTTGGCTCGTCGATTTCACTCAGCCTCAATGCATGCGCACGGATGGCGGCTTCGCAAATATTCCTTGCCAGACGGCCATTCCCTGCAGAAGCGTTTCCTTCTGCACTCTCAAATAGTGCTTTGAGTGCCTGGGCTCCGTCAGGGCTCAGCTCGTATCCCTTCGGCTTCAGCAGGCGTCTGCTGATTTCCACCAGTTCATCAACTGCATAATCAGGGAAATTGATCACATTCGGGAATCTTGAACGCAAGCCGGCATTTGAATCCAGCAGCTGCTCCATATCCTCCTCATAACCTGCCAAAATCACAATGATATTCTCACGGTGATCATCCATGAACTTCACAATCGTATCAATCGCTTCCTGCCCGAAATCCTGGCCGTCGCCAAATAGAGCATACGCTTCATCGACAAATAGAATGCCGCCAAGTGCCCTCACCAGCACCTCTCGCGTTTTCAGGGCCGTTTGGCCAACATACCCGGCCACCAGTCCGGAACGATCCGTTTCCACGATATGATCCAGTTTGATCACACCAAGTTCCTTCAGCCTTCTGGCCAGAATCCGCGCAATCGTCGTCTTTCCAGTACCTGGGTTGCCTTTGAACACCATGTGCAGCGATTGCGCTCCCATATCCGGCAGCCCCATCGCCTTCCTTTTATTCGCCACTTCAATTTGCGCTGATAGTGAGCGCACGAAGGTTTTGACCTCATCCAGGCCAACCACAGATGCCAGCTCCTGAAGCGCATTTTCCTTCGGCTGATCTTCCAGCAGTCCAAAATCAGCCAGAGTCAATCTGTTCAATTGGTCTGGTCCGACATTATCAGTCTCAACAATCCTGACCGCCTGATTCCTGATGGCCGCCTCAAGCGTATTCCTGACAAGACGGCCGTTTCCGCTGTCGTTTTTCCCTGGAATCTGCTTTTTCTCGTAAAATACAGCTAATGCCTGCTGCACACCTGCATCCAGGATGAAACCTTTTGATTTTGCCTGAATCTCTGTAATTTGCGTAAGCTGTTCCGGTGTATAATCGGGAAACTCAATTTTCAGAGGAAAACGTGAGCCCAACCCCGGATTGCTTCGTAAAAACTGTTCCATTTCATCGGAATATCCAGCCAGAATCACGACTAGGTCATTGCGGTGATTTTCAATCAAGCGGACTAGGGTATCAATCGCTTCTTTGCCAAACCCTCCGCCTTGAACTCCTTCTTCCACAAGACTGTACGCTTCATCGATAAATAACACTCCGCCTAATGCAGACTGGACGACCTCGGTAGTTTTGACCGCTGTCTGCCCCATATATTCGGCGACGAGATTGCTGCGGTCCACTTCGATCAGATGGCCTCTTTTTAAAAGGCCCATTGATTTCAGCATCTCAGCAAGCATCCGCGCCATTGTCGTCTTGCCTGTCCCTGGATTTCCGGAAAAGACGATATTCAGTGTCTGCGACTGTTCCGTCAAGATGCCAGCCTTTTTCCGCTTTTCATTCGCGAGGATTTGTTTTTCGAGACTCCTGATAAAATCCTTCACATTCTCCAGGCCAACGACTTTTTCAAACGCTGGCTCGAGCTCGAACTTCGGACGTTCGGCGATTCCGAAATCCTCGGCTGTTAAAAGCTTATAATCCCGCGCACCCGTTTCCTTGTTGAGACGCACCGCTTGCTTGCGGATCGCATCCTCCAGCATGTTGCGGACAAGACGGCCGTTCCCGGCATCATTCCGTCCGGAAATCTGCTTAGAATCAAATAGTTCAAGCAGCTGCTCCTTGATGCCTGGATCGATCATGAAGTCCTTCGCTTTCGCCATTCCCGCCAGAATCTCATACATCTCCTCAGACGTGTAATCCGGGAATTCGATAATATAAGGGAATCTCGATTGAAGGCCAGGATTCATTTTCAGGAACCCATCCATCTCATTCGTGTATCCGGCCAGGACCATGACCAGATTGTCACGGTGGTCCTCCATTCCTTTTACCAGAGTGTCAATGGCTTCCATGCCGAATGGGTCCTGCTTATTCCTGGACAGTGCATACGCTTCATCAATGAACAGCACGCCGCCAAGCGCACGCTCGATCGCAGCATTGGTCTTTGGAGCAGTCGAACCAAGATATTCCCCGACCAGATCCTGCCTTGCCGCCTCTACCAATTGCCCCTGGGAAAGCAGCCCCATCGCTTTTAAAATCCGAGAGACGAGCCTTGCAACGGTTGTTTTACCTGTGCCCGGATTCCCGGTGAACACCATATGTATCGCCATTTTACCAGCCGTTTTGTATCCAGCCTCCTGCCTCATTTTTTCAGCCTTCACCGTTTCCAGCAATTCATGAATCGCCCTTTTTACTGTATGCAAACCAGTCAGGCGCTCCAGCTCTGCCAGCAAGTCTTCTATTTTTTCCTCTGCCACCATCGGGATCGATTTTAATAGGAAGCTTTGCTCACCCTTCACTGCCAGTAAATCATCACCCTGGAGCTGAATCGTAATGAGATCCCCAGCCAAAAAAGTTCCCCTTGCCCTTAAGTCAACAAGCGCCTGGTAAAAATCGCTTTCTGCCAAACTCTCGATGGCCTCGCCATATTTCTTCGTTGCCAGAATCCGTTCTACTAAACCAGCAAACAATCCATCTTCGAATTTCACCGTCAGCTGCGTCTGGCTCTCGAGCCTGCGTGCGGCAGCCTGGAACTTACCTCTTAAGATCGCCTCGACATCCTCAGCCATGAGCGGTGCCGAAATCGCATAAGATTGAATTCCTTTTAAAATAGGAGCTGGTATTTTGCTTGCTACCTCGCTAGGAAGCTGTCCGTGCACTTCTTCCTTCAAATCGACGTCACTGTAGAAGACAAGGAAATAATTCGAAGCATCGACCATCACACTGTTGGACGTCCGGAAAAAGCCATGCTGCACCAGCCTGGAAACATACTGCAGAACCTCCGCGTCAGCCTGCTCAATCCCCACAAAGCAAACCGTTCCAATCCCATACTCAAAGGCCGCGGAACAATCAAGGACGAAATTGCTGTGGATATCCTTCTCGGTGTAATTCCGCAAATCAATCGTCGCAACCTTCTTATAAGGTACAAGCTTTTTCTTATAGAGCTGATCAATCAACAGCTGCAAAGTCGTAAACTTACCTGTCCCAGCTGGACCCGCAAGCAGGATGGCATTTTGCACCTTGCCTTTTTCCCTTTTGAAAAAAGCCCTTTTATAGGAAACCAGCAATTCATCAATGAACGCACCCTGGCGCAGGATCCTGCCGTTCAGTTCTTTTTTGATTTCCGCGAAAATCGTATCCAGTTCGTCATTGGATCGATTCAAGCCCATTTGCTTGATGCCATACCGCGCATCCTTGACCACTTCCCCGACCGCCCCAGCAGAATGGGGAACATGCTGCGGATTGCCGCCAACCGATTCCGTCCTGAGCGCACCGGAATGCGTCATCGTCTGAGCCTGTGCGCCCATTCGCTGTTTCTTGCCCCTGAATCCCTTTGCCTGGACATAATCCACCAATTGAAGCTCAGGCAGTAAAATACGAAGCCATTTTTGGAAACCCATAGCCAACCTCACCTTACGAATGATTTACTTTCATTTTAAACCAGTTTATAACATTTACAATTGATTTTTCCAAAAACAACAAGTACAGGGGTGTACCTTTCATTCTTGATTTGGAAGCAAAAGATACGTCCCTGTGCTTTAAAATAAAAAAGACAACGGGGGTACCGTTGTCTCAATAAGGATTTCTTTTTACGCTTGAATACTCTTTTTTTCAATTGACATACTCCATCTGGTCAAAAGGATGGCTCCCATCACCATCACGCCGCCGATCCACGGAGTGTGGATCAATCCAATGGAGTCAACGATCAGTCCTCCTACAAACGCTCCGAGGGCGATTCCGAGATTGAATGCGGCTATATTCAAGGCGGATGCGACATTCACAGCTGCCGGGACATAGCGTTCTGCCAATCGTACAACCAGAACCTGAAGCCCCGGCACATTCATGAACGCAAACATGCCCATCAAGAAGATCGTGATGACTCCAGCCACCTTGAATGGCGCTGTAAACGATAGAATCACGAGTATGATCGCCTGGGCTATGAACATCCATAACAATGCCTTCAACGGATTCTTGTCGGCGGCTTTTCCTCCGATTGAATTGCCGATGGCAACAGCCACTCCATAGACAAGCAGGATGATGCTTACCACTTTTGGAGAAAACCCTGATATATCCTGAAGGATCGGAGTCAGGTAAGTAAAGGCGACAAAAGTGCCGCCATATCCCAGGGCGGTAATGGAGAAGGCCAGCAGCAACGGCCCATTGCCCAATATTTTTAGTTGATCACTGAATTTTGCCGGTGGTGCAGGCTTAATATTTTTTGGTATAAGGATTGCACTTGCGATAATTCCTACAACACCTAATAATGCCACTCCTCCAAATGTTGCCCTCCAGCCGAACAGCTGGCCGATGAAAGTCCCAAGCGGCACGCCAGTTACAGTAGCGACGGTTAAACCTGTGAACATAAAGGCGATTGCGCTTGCTCTTTTATCCTCAGGGACAAGGTCAGCGGCAATCGTCGAGCCAATCGAAAAGAAGACTCCATGAGAAAAAGCAGTGATGATCCTTGCTGCCAACAGCAGACCGAAGCTGGTCGAAATCGCTGCAATTGAATTTCCGATGATGAAAATGACCATTAAAGACATAAGCAAGGTTTTGCGGCTCATTTTATTGGTCAAAGCTGTTAAAATCGGTGCTCCAAATGCTACACCCATCGCGTATCCGGAGATTAACAACCCGGCTAAAGTGATCGAGATATGCAGATCTTCAGAAATCGTTGATAATAATCCAACAGGTACAAACTCAGTCGTACCAATGCCAAATGCACTGATTGCCAAAGCCAAAAGGGATAGTGTTCCCTTGTTATTATTTCGTGTATGTGAACTCATAATAGGTATCCTCCTTGTTAGATGGTGAAGTTGGCCAGTGAAGGCGCCTTTCACGTTTGGCCAACATGAATGCAATTATGCAGGATACCTGATCGCTTGAGAAGTACGCACTTTAAAGTTCCGTAGGCACCCTCAGGTGATATAGGCACCAAAAAGTGCCCTATACTACTTATAGAAATGTAAGGGTATAATGACACTACAATCGATCGGAAAGACAAGGAGGGTGTATTTTGAAGAAATATAATATACCAGTCGAAGCAGCCCTCGAGGTAATCGGCGGGAAATGGAAAGTCGTCATTCTTTGCCATTTGATCGAAGGCAAGAAACGGACAAGTGAATTAAAAAAACTCATGCCCGGCATCACTCAAAAAATGCTCACACAGCAATTGCGTGAGCTGGAAGAAGATAATGTGATTTTACGGGAGGTCTATAACCAGGTCCCTCCTAAAGTCGAATATTCATTGACAGACTATGGCTGGTCCTTGAAAGGGATTCTCGATTCACTATGCGCCTGGGGAGAACAGCATATTGAGAAAAATCATCCTGTCGAACCTGAAACAAAGTGATGTTAATAGTAGAGAGACAGCGGAGAAGGTCCTGCTGTCTCTCTTTATTTTGCTTTGAAATAGATGATCTCCGGATCGCCTTCATCCAAATTCTCGACGATACCACTCTCAACAAACCCATTCGCTTCAAATACCTTCTGCATACTGAGATTAGAACGATTGGCAGATGAAAAAACTTTTTCAGTAGGCGAAGTTCGAACCAATTCATTCAACAGTTGGCTTGCATATCCCTTACGTCTTTTTCCAGGTGACACAATCACCAAGGATATAAACGTACATTCAAAAAAGTTCGTATCATAAATAGCAAATCCGGCAGCTTCGTTATTTTCTTTTACAAGAATACAATGTTCCTGCTTAATTGCATTCTCAATCATGTTCCGTCTGCTGGTGTTACCGATCATTTCACTGTCGATTTGGACAATCGCCTGTAAATCTGGCATTTGTGCTGCAACAATATTCATAACGATTCCCCTTTTAATAGGTCCTTTTTTAAATAGAAATGCTTAAATTCCCTTCCCACATTGTCCAATGTCCCATAAACTTCATAACCATTATTTTGATAAAAATCCAGCGCCTGAAAGCTCAGGGTGTCCACCTTAATAAAATCACATTGACTCTCTAACGCGGCTCGTTCAATCTCTGCTAACAATTTCGTTCCATATCCTAAGCCACGAATGTCCTCATCAATCATAAGCGTATGGATTTCCAGCCAGTTCCAGCAGATTTCTCCCAGAATGCCTCCACGGATATTCTCATTCTCATCTAGTAGAATGAGGTTCACTTCTTGGTATCTTCCTCTCAAATCTTCAGGAAAATGGCTTAAGTTATATTCATACAGTTTGTGATTAATCTGGTTTTTGTAGCTTTCGTTCAACTCTTTGGTAATGCGGTAGTTCATTTTACTTCCTCCCCAAACGTTTTCATTTAAAGCTTAACATACGTTTCGTTTATTTTCCCTTTGTCCCATGAGTAAAAAGACTCAAAAAGTGGTAATGCGGTGGTATTTACTTTACATATTTTTCCTATCCCTCTATTATGTAAAAAGTTCCATCTCGGAAAAAGCAATCATGGTAAAAAAGCAATCTTTGAAACTATGGAGGTATTTTAAAAATGAAACTTAAAACGTTGGCCGTTTCCTTACTGACGATGATCACAATGGCAGGCTGCAGCTCCGAGCCCACCGCTGAAAAGAAAGAATCACTTAAGGTTGAACCAGTGGAAGTAACAGAAGAAGACTATCCTGACAAAATCGATGAACTGAACACCAGCCTGGATGAAGGGTTCAGAAATTTAAATGCGGTGGCTGAAGAAGACTCGGGATCCAAAGAACGCGAAAAACGGCTGATTGAACAAGTTGATAACATCGAAAAGACTGTAAACGGTTATAAAGCCATTATCGCCCCTGAAAGATACAAGGAGGTTCATGATCAATATCTATCGGCCATGGAATTTTATACCGAGGGCATTGATACAATTCGCAAAGCCATTGAAAAGAAGGATCAGAAGCTTTGGCAGAAAGGAAATGAGCCCATCAAGGAAGGCTTTAATGTATGGATTGAGGCACACTCCAAGCTCGCGGATTCCGTTCCGGTCGGTGACGGCACGATCACAGCAGCAGACCTGAAACAGCTGGATGCATTGGCTGGCATTGACCGTGATTCAGTGCAGGAGAATATCTCCAAAGACGGAAAAGAATTAGTCGGAAAATGGGGCCTTGCCGGCTCACCCCCTTCCATCGTTCTGAATGCAGATGGCAGCTATGAGGGATATGCAAACGGTACTTACCCTTCAAAGGATCATATGTCAAAAGGAACCTGGAAATACGATTCCGATAAAGGAGCATTGTACTTCACTCATGATGAAGCCTATGCAGACGGAAAACCACTAACCGACTTCCGCAAATCGATGATCATGGGAATCCAATCCTTCAAGGATGGAAACATGAGGTTGCTGGATGTGGAATCGTTGAATGAATTTCTTTATGAAAAGATGGAGTAAATAAAAGGGAGGGAGTTCTTGTGTTGAGAACTCCCTCCCTTTGCTAGCTATGGGCACACACTTCAAGTATGGATCAGATTAGTGATCATCTTTAAACCGTCCCCACCGTTACCCTTTCCCAGCCTGAAACCCAGGATATTGCGTCATGCCGCCATCCGCAAACAGGGTGAGTCCTGTGACGTAGCTAGCTTCGCTCGAGGCGAGCCATACTGCACATGCGGCGATTTCTTCAGGCTTGCCGATATAACCCATCGGAATCAGCTCGATGACTCCTTTTTTCAGTTCAGGGTCATCGAACTTCTCGGCATTAATAGGTGTGTCGATCGCACCCGGCGCTATGCAATTCACCCGAATTCCATGTGGAGCAAATTCGAGTGCGAGCGTTTCGGTCATGAGCTTGACTCCACCTTTGCTGGCTGCATAATGGACAAAATGAGGCCATGGTATTTCCTGATGGACGGATGACATGTTGATGATGGAACCCTTGATTCCATTCTCCAGCATATAGTCAAGAGCTTCCCTGCACCCCAGGAATTGCCCTGTTAAATTGGTGGAAATCACCTTATTCCAGTCTTCGAGGGAGAGATCTTCCGATGGCACTTCATTTTCAATGCCGGCGTTATTGACCATAACATTCAATGACCCGAATGTTTTCACCGCATGATCGATCATCCTTTTGACATCTTCTTCTTTCGTGACATCTCCCTGAATCGCAGTGGCACTGCCGCCCGCTTTTTCAACTTCATCTATAATGGCTTGCACTTCCTGCTCTTCGTTAAAATAGTTAATGACCACCTTTGCTTTCTCAGCGCCGAATCTCACCGCCATTGCCCTTCCGAGACCAGTGGCAGCACCTGTAATCACAACAACTTTTCCTTCAAGACTTGGATACATCATGTCAGCTCCCTTTATCGTTTCGTTACACCCAGTAACACACCGCCTGCAATTATGAGCACACAACCCAGCAGCACTCGCCAAACTTGTTTCTTGCTTTTACGCTCATTTAAAAAGAAAAGCCCGCCAATCGTTGAGATGACAATGCCTGTCTGGGAGAGTGAAAAACTGGTGGCAACCCCGATTCTCGGCAGCGCCAGCAATAACCCCAGATTACCCGTACTCCAGAGGAGCCCGGTTAAGATGTTCCGGACCGCGTACTTGTTGAATGGCTTATCGCGGAACGTCAAAATCAATGCCCCCGTCACCATCCCAATTGCCTGCGGGAGGATGGCGGCCCAACCATCAATGTTGAACCAGCGGATCAAGACCACATATCCAACAAAACCAACAGTTGAAATGAGCAAGACAAGCAGCCCCTTTTTCAGGCTCTTCGTCTCTCCCCTTTCACCTCCTTGTTTAAGCGAAGTGAGCAGAGCCCCTGCAATGATCAGGACAAGCGCCGAGATTCCGACGATGTAATTCATTTTTGTCTGCCATTCTTTAAAAATAAACACTCCGAAAAAAGTGGTCCCAAGCAGCTGCAGGCCAGTCGACATCGGCGCCGTTTTCGCAACACCCAGGTAGCGGACAGCACCAAACTGATTCTTCTGGCCAAGTGACCAAAACAAACCGGATATAAATCCTACCACCCAAACAAGCGTAGGCATGTCCGGGTTTTTGTAAAAAAAGACAGCTAAGGCAAAGATCAAAGCTCCGCCCGTCGTCCCAAGCGTCTGGCTGTCCTCATCACCGCCCAGCTTATTGCTGACAAACACAATACTGCCCCACGAAACCGCCGCAAGCAAAGCTAACAAAATTCCTGACATAAACGCAAACCCCTATCTCCTTCGTGACTGTCTTTTACTATTAGATTGAGATAGAAAGGCAAATCTTATTCCGCAAGAATACATCCTAAAATAAAATTGCCGTGACTAACACAAAATAAGTCCAAATCAAATTCAGGAGACAAAAAACGATGCTCGTATACTCAGCAACTAAACAAACAGTTACAAAAAAAGATGAGCTTTCCCTTCCCGACTCCAACGAAGAGATCGCATGGATTCATTTTCATTCATCGAATGCCGATCAATTTGAACCGTTTATCAATCAATTGAACATCCATCCTTTAGCGTTGAAAGGACTGCGCGAATTCAGTGATATTCCAAAGATTGATGTTTTTAAAAATGAGGCAATCATTTCGTTAATTGCAATCCAGCCGGATTACTCTCGAGTGAAAATCACGATATTGGTTGGCCATAACTATGTGGTATCAAAGGCTGAAAAGGACCTTTATCTCGCAAAAAATTTGGAGAAACCTTTTATTGAAAATCCACAGCAGATGTCCCATGTGGGAATGGTTCTTTTTCACATACTCGATGAAACAATTGCCCAGGATTTAGAAATGATTGATCAGATATCAGATGAAATCCAAAGTTTGGAGAAGAGGGTTTTTAAAGATCCCTTTGAGAACAAAATTGCCAGAAGTGTATACCGGTGGAAAGCAACCCTGCATGAATTAAGACAAACGATCGAGGCACAAGAGGATGTAATGGAGACGATTAGTTCCGACAAATTCCCGTTCACGAATGAGGAATCAGGCTATTTCATTAAAAGCCTGAACAATAATTATGCTCGGATCGTTAGCGCTCTCGACACCTTCAAGGAAAGTTTAAACAGCATTTTCAATTTACAAATGACGCTCAAAGCCGACCATTCCAATACAATCATGAAGACACTGACCCTTGTAAGCGTCATTTTCTTGCCTATGACGTTCCTGGCCGGTTTATATGGAATGAACTTTGAAATCATTCCCGAATTGAAGTGGAAGTTCGGCTATCTTTATGCACTGGTCCTCATGCTTGTGACGGGCCTATCCATTGCCTTATACTTCCGGAAAAAAGGCTGGTGGGGGAAAGGAGAGCAATAGTGAGGTCTTGAGCTATGAAGTTCTAGAACCATCGGATGCCAATTTTCATTATTCTTGCAATTCTTGTGTTACAATGCTGGAAAGGAATGTTCCATAAAGGAGGACGGGTGAAATGGCGTTTTTTATTTCCCTTATTTTCATTGTGATTTCCGTGTTCATTTCCCTTATTTTTAAAAATGAGCTCGAGCGGATGTTTCTGAGAGGAAAAGAGTTTTTCCCCTTTCACATATGCAATGTCCTGATCACCTTGATGGTCGCATTCGCCTCCCAGGCCGTTATGACAATCTATGTTTTCGAACAACAATTTCATATCATCCGAGATGTGCTGATCCTGATTGCCATCATTTTGCCTGTCTATATCTCTGGACATTTAGCCTTTGAAAAATACAAATTCGTCTTCCGCAAATTCTCCGCTTCCGATAACGGAAAAGTGCTGGTACTGAACGAAAAGTACTTAAAAAAGAAAAAACGGTTCAAAAACCTTGAACACTATAATGCTATTTCCAAGGAAAAGTAAATAATCGCCTGCCAAAAACGAAAATGCCAGCAACATTAGCCGGCATTTTCTTTTTTTCGATCACTTTTAAAATTAATTTGGCGAATTTTTAATTATTTCGACCACATTTTGGATTTATTCGACCACATTTTTAATTATTTCGACCACATTTTAGAATAATTCGACCAAGTGAGGAATATTCACCAAATTGTCAGCTTTTATCAACATCAAAATATACAAAAGGACATGCAGTCCTTCCGCATGTCCCTGTTTGTTTTCATTACCCTATACTCATATAGACCCGTTCCGGCCGCCCAACAGTGCCGTATGTTAAATCAGCTTCAATTTTTTCGATGGATACGAGATGTTCGAGGTAACGTCTTGCGGTTGTCCGGCTGACGCCAATTTCGTTTGCGACGCTTTCTGCTGTAAGTCCCGACCCACCCTTTCCAATGACCTCCATGACTTTTTCGAGCGTCAGCGGATCGATCCCTTTTGGAAGGTATGATTTATCATTGTTCAATTCATTCATTTCTTTCCGCAGCAGTTTATCGACCTGCTGTTGTGTCACGACAGGATTGGCTTTGCCTAATTGCGATAATTTTTCATGATAATCCTGATATCTCAGCAGGGATTGCTTGAATCGTTCAAACACTAAAGGCTTGATAATATAATCGAAGACTCCAATACTGATCGCTTCTTGTACTTTTTCGATTTCCCTCGTGGCCGTGATCATGATGACATCGGTTTGCTTTGACTGCAGTTTTAGTTCCCTCAACAATTCGAGACCGTTCATATCAGGAAAATAAACATCGAGCAAAAGCAAATCCGGCTTCAAAATATCGATTAAGGTTATAGCGTCTACATAACCGGCTGCAATCCCGACGGCCTGAAACCCTTCAATCTTTTCAATGAACCGCTTTTGGATTTCGGCTATCCTTAAATCATCCTCGACGATCAGAACTTCAATGTCCTTTTTCCCCATCGTTCATTTCCCCCTGCTTTTTGGTATCGCCACAGTGAAAATTGTGCCTTCCCCCGGATTAGATGAAAAGGTGATGTATCCACCTAATTGATTTATCGCGTTTTGCACAAGGCTTAGACCAATACCTGAATTGCTGTTGCTGTTCTTCGTTGTAAAACCTTCTTGAAAAATGTGTTCGTTGTTTTCACTTTCTATCCCTTGCCCGTTATCTTCGACTTCAATGATCAGCTCTTTGCCAAGATCGGTCAGGAACAGCATGACCCTTTTTTCGGCTTTCCCGTTCTCCCTGACCGCTTCAAATGCATTATTGACCAGGTTCCCAATAATCGTCACCAAGTGATCTCTGTCAATTTCATTTGGCACATCTTTAAAGCTGCTCTCCCTGTCAATTGTAAAATCAACCTTCAATTCGCTTGCCAGGCTGAACTTTCCAAGGACGAAGGCAGCAATGATAGGGTCTGGCACTTCCTTCATTAAAAATTGAATGAATCCCTGGGCTACATCGACTTCCTTAGAAATGAAGTCGATGGCTTCCTTGTAAGAGCCGAGCTGAATCAGGCCAAGGAGAGTATAAAGCCGGTTGGAATATTCATGGGTCTGGGCACGCAACCCCTCCGCATAGGCTTTTACATGCGACAATTCCTGCAGTAAATTCGCCAACTCCGACTTGCTCCGGAAGCTTGCGACTGCCCCGATCACATCCCCTTTCTTATTAAAGATAGGTATTCTATTCGCTAAATATATTTCTCCTAAAATCATAATCTCCTTATCGTACTCTGCTTGTCCTGTTGCAACGACTGAAAGAAGATGCGTATTCTCCAACACCTCATCGATTCTTTTTCCGCGAAGAAGGATTTCATTCGGCACCCTCAATATCTTGTGAGCGTTTTCATTCACGACCGTGATGCGACCATCGGTATCAATGGCAATGATGCCTTCATGAATGGATTCTAATATGGCGTGTTTCTCCTGATACATCCAGGCAATTTCTTTTGGTTCAAGACCGAACAGAGCCTTTTTTATATTCAACGTGATCAGGAAGGCCACCATTAAGCCTCCTATTAAAATAAGAAACGTAGCAGTGAACATTTTTTTCTGTATAGCTGAGATTTCCTTTTCGATATCGGTCTGAAGATATCCTACAGACACCACGCCAACAACTTCTCCCTTGCTGAAGATTGGCGCTTTTCCCCTTAGAGAAGGGCCCAATGTCCCAACAGATTCGGAAATAACAGCTTCTCCGTTAAAGACACGGCCATTATCGCCACCGACCATTTTTTGTCCTAATCGAACTGGATTGGGGTGAGAATAACGTACCTCATCCCTGTTGCCAACCACAATGAATTCTGCTCCTACCTGTTTCCGGATCCTTTCAGCAATCGGCTGAATAATAGCAGCTGGATCATCCTCGTAAAAAGCTTCTTCAATTTCTGGCATATTGGCAATGGATTCCGCCACAGCCAGCGCTTTAGAGCCAATTTCCTTCTTCATGTTCGTCTCGAGAATATTTTTGAAAGTGATTTCGAAAATACCGCCAATTAAGAGAATAAGGATCACAATTAAGAGCATTAATTTTGAATGCAGCCTCACATCAACACCTCTATCCTCATTATAGTAAAAAAACTCCTTATAGAAAGGAGTTTTTTTACTATTTAAACTATTTAACCTTCTATATTGATAATGACTTCTTTCCCTTTCCTTTTCATTAAAAGCGGAATCACTAGCCATAGAAGAGTGATAAGCAGAAACGCGAGAGAAATAGGCCGTGATACAAAGATACTAAAATCCCCATTCGAAATCGTCAATGCTCTTCGCAGGTTATTCTCAACCATCGGCCCTAGCACCAACCCGAGAACAAGCGGAGCAATTGGATAATCATTTTTACTGAGGAAATAGCCGAAAATTCCACATGCCAATAACAGCAAAAGATCATTTGTTGATACCTGGACAGCATACACACCAAAAATTGAGATGGCAATAATGATTGGGATCAGGAATTGCTTTGGTGTTTGGATAATCTTCGCAAACACTTTTACGAGCGGAAGATTCAGGACCAACAGCATGACATTGCCGATAAACATACTTGCAATCAGTCCCCATGCTACCTGCGGATGGTCCTCGAATAATAACGGACCGGGCTGGACGTTATACATCATCAGGGCTCCCATTAAAATAGCCGTCGTCCCTGAACCTGGAATCCCTAATGTCAATAACGGGATCAGCGCACCGCCGGAGGCAGCATTATTCGCCGATTCCGGTGCTGCCACACCTGCAATGGTCCCTGTTCCGAATTTTGAAGGAGTTTTCGAGATCTTTTTTTCTAAAATATAAGAAAAGAAGGATGCAAGAGTCGCCCCTGCTCCCGGCAAGATCCCAACAAAAAAGCCTAATAGAGAACCGCGCGCAATCGGTGCAGCAGATTCTTTTAACTCAGCCTTTGAAGGCAGCAAGTTATTAATCCTCGCGATTTCTCCCTCTTCTTCATCTTTTTCCAAAATCGTCTTAAAAACTTCCCCAAGCGCGAACAGTCCTACGGCGATCGTCAGGAACTCTATCCCCTGATAAAGCCACGGAACATTAAAGGTGAATCTGGCAATACCGGAAACACTATCAATACCAATTGTCCCAAGCAACAATCCAGTAACGGTCATGATCAATGCCTTTGTCACTGATTTTCCAGCGAGGCCGCTAACAGCTCCAAGTCCTAAAAGCATCAATGAAAAGTATTCTGCTGGACCAAATTTTATCGCCACCGATGATAGTGGCTTGGCCAATGCAATAAGGGCGAAAAGCGTAACGATCCCGGCGACAAAGGAACCAATGGCCGCAATCGATAAGGCACTGCCTGCTCTCCCCTTTTTGGCCATCTGGTAACCGTCCAGCGTTGTGACCACCGAAGAGGATTCTCCTGGTGTGTTCAATAGAATCGAGGTGGTTGAACCTCCATACATGGCTCCATAATAGACTCCTGCAAGTAAAATGATTGCACTTGTTGCAGCGGATTCCGGCGGCAGCCAGCCAGTAGCTGATGCGGTTACAGGAATAAGCAGCGCTACTCCACTCATCGGCCCAATCCCCGGGAGAACACCTACGGCGGTCCCAATTAAGACTCCAATGAAGGCAAAAATGATGTTATACCAAATGAAGGCTGTTCCAAAGCCTTGAAATAAATATTCGAGTGTACTCAAAATTCTACAACCTCCAACGGAAAGGCTGCTCCAAAACTATGAAAGCCAAATTGGCCATCCTGGCAGCGTCCCTTTTAATACTTCTACATACATAAAATAAACAAATCCGGAAAAACAAGCAGATATGATAAGGGAAGTAATCACTTTAGAGCGTTCCATCGTTTGAAAACAAACAAATAAAAATAAAAACGTTGTGATGACGTACCCGATTGTTTCCAATGTCAAAATATAAACCAATGTAGTGAAAAAAATGATCAAGAAAGGTTTATACAGTAATTTTTCTTTCGAACTTTGCTGGGTTTTTGCTACCATGGTTTCATAAAACAAACGAATGCTTAACAGAACAAGAATGATACCAAGTAATAAAGGAAAAATATCAGGACCAACGGAGCTGCCATATGATGAACTCGCAAGCTGTCTGCTCCCAACAATAAAAAGAACACCTGTAGCCAAAAATAGTATCGAGGCAATCCGATCGAATTGAATACTCATTGCTTACTCCTTTCAAGAATGGGGGAAGGGAGGAAAACCCTCCCCCTTTTTGGTTACTTCTGCATGCCCAGGGCTTCTAATAATTGCTGAACCTGGCCTTCCTGGTCTTCCAGGAACTTTTTGAAATCTTCGCCATTCTTATAATCAAGATCCCAGCCCTGGGTCTCTACTTCTTTCTTCCACTCTGGGGAGTTTGCGAGCTTTTCAAGTGATTTCTCCCAATAAGCTTTTGCATCATCAGACATTTTTTCAGGACCAAACACACCGCGCCAAATCGTAAATTCAGCTTCCACTCCCTGTTCTTTTGCTGTTGGAACATCTTTGAAATCACCTGCTAAACGTTCCGCAGAAGTGACCGCCAATACTCTTACCTTGCCAGCCTTCAAGAATTCCTTAACACTGGAAGCGTCCGTACCAATGACATCAGCGTTACCGCCAAGCAGTGCAGTAATCGCTTCTCCGCCGCCATCATAAGAAACATATTTCACTTTAGTCGGATCAACGCCATATTTATAAGCTGGCAGGATAGAAATCAGATGGTCCATCGAACCAGGCGCAGATCCGCCGGCAAATGTAAGTTTACTAGGATCCTTTTTTACCTCTTCCAAAACAGATTTCAGGTCTTTGAATTTCGAGTCCTCTTTTACAACAATGGCTCCATAATCTTTTGTCAGCTGGGCCAATGGCGTTGTATTTTTGACCCCATATGGGCTGTTCCCTTCTTTTTTCAGATTGTTGATGATAATCGGAGGTGAATTGACAAAAAGCATCTCATTATTTTCTGCCTGCGCCGTAGCATATTCAGCCATAAACACAGCACCGCCGCCACCCGGCTTGTTCTCAACTGTCATAGGCTGTTCCACAATCTTTGTTTCACTCAGAACCTTTGTCAATGAACGTGCGGTTAAATCCCATCCGCCTCCAGCTCCAGATGGCGCCACCACCGTAATAGCTTTGGTAGGATAGCCTGAACCTTCTTTCTTGGCAGAGGATGCTGGAGCATCACTGCTGCAAGCACCCAGGCTAACCGCCAGTGCACCAGCACAAAAAACCGCTGAGATTTTTTTCATAGAAAACATTTTAACTCCCCCTTGTAAGCGTTTTCTTAATTTTACAAAGTTTTCGAAAATAGAATAGATTATTCATTTAAACAGCATTAAAAACTTAGTTAACATTTTGTTCATTTTGTTCATGCACTTTGCCTTCAATAAAAAAAAGAGACAAGCTTGTTAGCTTATCTCTTGTTTCTTCACTAAATTAAATCCATTGTAATTTATAAATAAATTACGAAGTTTATCTTAAATAGGATCTAAGCCCAATCAGGAGATTCAAAGCTTTTTATTCATAATCCATATCTATATCCATATAATCCAATGCCGGATCTTCAAAAGGATGCATTTTTCGTTTGTAGTACTTCACACTTTTTCCATTAACCGCTTCTTCGTATAGCGTAAGGAACCTAGTGACCGGGGTTTCTGGCATATCCAATTCCGGTTCGGTTGTATAGCTGAGGAGGTCCTCCTTTTTTGACTCCGCAAAATCATGGATCAGTTCGCTTTTAAAGCCATGTTTCTCGTAAGTCCTGATGATTTCCACCAGCTGCTTGATTCTTGTTTCCGCCGGAAGGCCAAGGTGATACTCCACTCCTTCTCCTCCATCTGGATACAGAACCTTGCTTGTTTCAATTAGCTCCCAGCCTTCTTCAATCAGCCGATTCACACGATTAATCTCTGTATGCACAAAAATCTTCAAATATTGCTTCATGCGAGGCACCTCCGTTATTTTTCAAAATACGCTTTCAATGTTTTTTCCATTGCGGCTTTATTTTCAGCGAACTGGCGGTGACGGTGGCCATTCCCTCCTGATGGGTGCGGAAAACCACTTAGGATGCTTTCAGGTGAAAGGCGGTTGTTGGCAGCCAGAAACGCTAGTACCTTTTCGACGTTCACTCCTAAAGGTATGATCAAAGGATTTTTCAGGCTTTCAATTTCCCTTGCGAATCCTTGTAGGATATAGTCCCTCAGCAATTCAGTCTTCAGGATGTTCGGGGTCGAGCCACTGTAATTCTTTCCTTTGTGAAAAACAGGATAGGTAATGACTGATGTAGTATGTACCAGGCTGCTTGCCTCTCCAAACAATTCGCTGGTTGACGACAGCCCAAGATGTTTATGTAAATTCAGTTCATCGAGCATCGTAATCAGATTTTTCCTCATCGGCCCTTCAAAGCTCGAATTTTTCTTCACTTCATGAAGAATTGTTTCGTTTTCCGTTTCCTGGCCTTTAAAATCCAACACGGTTGAATAGGATTTTTTCATCTGGTGCAAGCCAGGGGTGATCCCCGCAATCACCACCTGAGCATGCTCATTCACATGTTCAAAAGGTGCATAATAGATTTCCAGCTGCTTCTTTTCATCCTTATCCAGCAAAAAGGACTCACTGATGAGAGCCTCATCCTCTAAAGGAAGTGATAAGGATTGAATTTCCTCTTTAAAACTATTAAATTTCGAAAAAGCTGCAATTGCCAAGACGGTTTACCCCCAAGCTCTCAAGTTGTTTTCCATTATACATGATTGATAGAGCCATTTAAGGCGGATGAATAATTTAAAATTGGTAAGAAAGCACCTGCCAATTCTCAACAGACAAGTGCTTCTTTCCGCTAAGGTTTACTCATTCTCCTCCATATCATCCGGGAACACAATCTGATCAAATTCTTCGCCGGTCGCCTGGTCCTTGACCTTAATCGTCACTTTATAATCATCTTTGTCAGCACCATTGAACAGCTGATAGTAGGCTCCGGAAATACCAAGGCCGAATACCGCAAAGCCATCCATGCTATTTTCATAGGTTTCTTTATCCACTTCCAGAGTGAATTCAGAGAAGGTTTTATTGTGAGTCACATCCTTGATTGAAGCAAAATCCCCACTCGTCTTCATTTCCTCAAGTGACTCCTGGATGCCTGTTTCAATCTCCTTCATCATTTCCTTATGCTTGGATTTGGACATCTTGTAGGTGACGGAGCCATCGTCATTCTTGATGACTTCCTTGACACCTTCCGCTTTCGCTTCTTCAATGGCACTGTCAATGTCTTCACCTTCAAACATTGATGCCGGCAAGGTCACTTCCACGTTAAAAAGACCTTTATCCACTTCAACTGAACCTTCATCTTCTGTTTTGGCTTTATCCTCTTTGCCGGTCTGTTCCGTTTTCGTCGCTTGCTCACTTACTTTTCCCTCTGATGAACATGCTGCAAGCATTGTGCTAAGCATTAAAAGTAAAACAACCACTAGTTTTTTCATGAGAATCTCCTCCTGTTGTGCATATCCGGGATAGCTGGGAACAACTCGCCAGTTTGCAGTTATCCCCTGTCTTCTCGGGAAAATATTATTTCTCAACCTTTGCCGTCCAGGCTCCGTCCGCATTGATCACCAAGGCATAAAATCCATCCGTACCAAGATTTTGTCTTGTGGATCCACTATAGGAGCCAATCTCATTGACCATTAAGCCTTCACCATTAAGCAGAACAATAAAATTCCCCTGACCCTTGTGAGTAAAAGTGAACTTGTAGGTGTCACTTTTCGCATTAAAGAAAACAACATCGTCGCCATTCCCTTGCAGGGTGGCGGGTGTATCTGCAACATCAGCTGGGGGTGATTGATAGATATTAAAATTCCATGCACCGTCAGCATTGATATTTAAAAAGTATTCTCCGTCTGCTGGAATCTGAGCAAATGTTTTACCCTTATAGCTGCCAATGGTATTCACAAGCAATTCAAGATCATCTCCATTTGCATCTTGAAGCTGGACAATGAAGTTTGCTCCCCCATTATGGGCCCCTTCGAAAATCGCCCAGCCACCTTTTAGTTTAATTGCATCAGAAGCTGTATCTCCGTTTCCGTTTAAAGCAATTTTAGTGGCCTCCCGTTCTTTTTTAGCTTCTTCCTTCCTTTGGACTTCAGCCTTTGCCACGCTGTCCTTTTCATATTGATCCACTTCATCCATTGTCTTGAATTGGACGACATCAAAAATCTTTTCACCATCCGTGTTCGCTACAACCAAACCATCTGTGGCTTGCAAAACATAACCTACATTCCCATTGCCAACTGATATGCTTTTCGGATGCTCGACATTCAATTGGCCTTCTTTTACTTTCTTAAACTCCTTATCTGACATCTCTTTTTTCACGACCGCCAATACATCCGAGACAGAAGATGGAGCTGGCTTCTTCTCTTCTGCCTTTTCATCTTTTTTCTTCTCTTCTTTTTGTGGCTTTTCTTCTTTAGTTTCCTTATAAACCTCTTCTTTTGTTTTAGCTTCAGTTGTAGCTTCTTTCGCAGAATCCGAATTAACGACCCCAATCATAAATAAAACAAACAGCCCGACAGCAATCCCAAAATTCTTCTTTGCTTTTCCGTTCCTCTTAATAAGAGAAATCAGTCCGATGACAATAAAAACGACAAACCCCAAAAAGCCCACACCTGCGATAAAACCCATGTTCCTCTCCCCTTTTCGGTTTTTATTAAAAGTTCATTTAAGCCTTCAAACAAATTGACTTAAATGGGTTAATTATTTGATAAGGTCATTTTACATCGTTTTTCCAGCTCACCCTTTCCAAAAACGGGAAGGGTATTTAGCAAAAATTTAGGAACGAAAAAAAACGCTTCACAGTAGTGTTAAGCGTTTCTAATTTATGATTTAGTCCATCTTAAACTAAAGCACCCTTATGTTTAAGTACATTTTTTCACAAAGCCTGTATTAAGTAGGAAAGCGATGCTTTAAAAGCATCGCTTAAACTTTGATTTTAGAAGATACTGTTCCCTGTTTTAAAATTTCATTTTTTATTAATAAAAATGCCTTATAACCAAATATAAAACCTAATGTATTTAGAAGTAAATCATCAATATCAAAACTACGATAAGAATAACCAATAGATAAGGAAATTGATAACTGAATAATCTCAATCAAAAATGAAATTAGAAATCCGCTAACTATTAATTTCCTTAGGCTTAAATTCCTCTTAATAAAGTGGAAATATAATCCTAAGGGAGCCAATAGAACAAGATTCCCTCCTATATTTCTAAGTTCTAAAAAATAGGTATGATAAGTAACTGCGTTCTGAAGTGAATTCCAGACAGTCATAAAAGGAATTAAATTATACTTATAAGGAACATCAACACCAAGGGATATTAAGTAATCATTAATAAAGTTCTTTTGAAATGGAATTGGAAAAATAGTTATATTTAATAGACATATCAAATAAATTAAAAAAACTGCGTCAATAATTGAACGACCGACTGTAATTCTCTTATTTTTCAACCTAATGAAGTAAATTATAAGGAATATAATACTGCTTAAAAACGCTAATGGTTCTATTCCAATCAAAATGATTTCCCCCAAAAAGTGATACCAAAATTTTACACCATTTACAGTGATGTGTCGATAAAGTTCTTAAAGATTACTGCACCTATAGTTCAATAAGGAATTCAACAAAAAAGGTGCTTAACCCTTCCTGGATCAACGCAACTGATAGTTTAAGTGTACTTTTTTACCATTTATTTAGGGAATAACCTACTTCCTATCCAACCTCCTAATAAAGCAGATAACGCTGCAATTATAGCTTTGGTAATGAGGTTTGTATTAGGAATTAAATACTCAACTAAAAAAACCACAACTCCAACCAATGTACCTCCAAATAAAGCCATTCCTGTACTTCCTTTATTCAAAATAGTCTCTTCCTATATAAGACATAAAAAATAATAATTATTGAATTCATTAAATGTTGTTTTTAAAGACCATAATCTTCAAAATTTAAGCATTCTAATTAATGATATCTGCTATTAGAAGCAAAAAAGCGTTAATCTATTTCTTGATCACGCTCCCGTATATTCAAAGAAATTATTCCTTATTTACTAAATCAAAAAGGCTTGTGTTCATGCCCTCTAAATTACCACCTATAACTTCTAACATATCAATAATTTGAGCTAGCCAAAATGCAATGCTAACTGAGCTAATTGCTATTACAACTAGGGAAAACACTTTTATAACTTCTAATGTTTTGTTGTCTGTTTTCATTTTTCCACCTTTTTCCCGTCTTTTTTGAAATACCATCTATGCTTAATTTCGACTATATTTTATATAACCCTCTAAATAATATGGATTATTTTTCCATATACAATCTTCAACATTACTGCCTCTATAATACAATAAGCAAAAAGAGCTATTATCCTTCTGAACCAACGCAACCTATGTTTAATTACATTCCTTCACAATCTTATATTAAATAAAGAAGGTCCCCTCAGAATCCTGATCTTACATTACTTCATTCGAGCTTATTACTTAGATAATCCCCGAATGTGATTTGCCCCATTTTCCGCAAAGAATTTGTGTTTTTACCCTCAGAGATCGATTTGTACAGTTTTCCTGGAAAAGAAATACTTAGAACTTTATTTGATTCATTATTTTTTTTTATTTTCAGTTCAGCCATTTCTTTTAATGTCATAATTTCGGGTCCGCCAAAATCCTCCGCTCTTCCTTGTGGTTCTTTTTCCACTAAACCTATTAGATGTCTAGCAAATTCACTAACCTCAACACTTTGAAATTTAAAGTTTCCAGGGACAATATATCTTTTAAAAAGTGGTTTTGATATAAATAAATTTTCGACAAAGTTGTGGAATTGAGTGGCACGTACAATTGTACGAGGGATCGAACTATTTTTTAACAACTCTTCTGCTTCATATTTTTGCTTATAATAATTAAATGGTATTGCATCTATCCCCACAATTGACGGATAAATAAGATGTTTTATATGTTTCATTTTACCTAAAAACTCCTTAAATCCTAAAACCTCGACCATTTTTGAATTTTTAATTGGACTTGTTGCTGCGTGTATAATGACATCTACATCTTTTACTGCAGATTCTAATCCTTCACCAGACGATAAATCGCTATAAATCCACTCGAAATGTCCTAATCCTTCAGGTTTTCTTCTTGAGGTTATTTTAACTTCATAATTCGAACCTTTTAGTTGCTTAAGTAAAGCCGAACCTAGTTGTCCAGTTGAACCAGTAACCAATATCCTCAAAGTAAACACGCCCATTCTAATGGATTTCCTCTTTATTGTCATATTCAGAAGTTGGGTTTTTCATTCAACTTACCTATTCCGTTTTTGCAATTACAAAAAACCCTTTACTTTAAGAGGCCTTATTGAACTTCAATAACGAAGGCATAACTTGAATCTCCTTTTTCCCACCTTGCATGCACATCGTAAATATAAACACCTTTTTCTTTTGGGACTACCAATACATTATTATTGATCGAAACTTCTTCTACTTCGTTATTACTTAGCCATCTAGTAACTCCCAATGTGTTTTCTTCAGGTTCTTTTTTAAATTTAATTTTTAAATCAGATTCAGGCGATACAATAACAGGAATAATTTCATGGTGTTTAATTAACATTGGAGGAGAAATAGTATCAACACAAGAAGCATGAAATAATCCATCCCAACAATACGAACCTCGGGCAACTTCTAGTTTCTTATCATCAACAGTTATAATGGGTGAAGGTGGATTAGAATTTAATAACCCGATAACAAGATATAACCCTATTACTAAAACGACTAAAAAAGTAATTAAGAATTTTTTCATCAATCTCCCCCCTTACTTACTTAGTCGTATTTTTCTAAAATAAGTTCCAAATATCCCCTTTAACTAAACTGCTTTTTGAATATTAAGTTCTACTAAAAGAGCGTTAACCCTTCCCGGATCAACGCCCCCGTTTGTTCAATATTGGTGAGTAAATAGGTGTACTAGTTAATTCATTTTTCTTATATAGTTCTTTTAAGATTTAATTCAAACTGTGGCTTGGTTATATAGTCCATATAATGGACACTTCCGTTATAATCTAAATATGCTTGATATCGTGTACGCAGTGCAGGTGCTGAGACCATATTTAGAACTTCTTCTTTACTAACCCAGCAACTGTCTGATGTTTCATCCGATGTTGTCAATTTTCCACCTACGGGTTCACAAACAAAATCAAACATAACTTTTGTGGGTATTATCTTTACCCCGCTATGCCCCTCATAAGTTGCTGTATTAGAGAAAACTCCTACCAAATGAGATACTTTAACATCAATTCCACTTTCCTCTTTAACCTCTCTAATCACCCCATCTATTAAATTTTCTCCGACCTCCACCTGACCTCCTGGAAATACCCATTGACCATCTCGACGGGTTTTCACTAATAATATTTCACCTTTGGTATTTTCAACAAAGCCCCCCGCAGCAACTATATGTACTGGCATTTGCATTGTATATCCCTCCATTACTTCCAAAAATTAAATATACATCCTCTTTCTTTTCCAATACATTACATTTTCTACGCAATGTAATTATTTTCCTGCTTATTCGTTTAATAAGAAGTTCAACACTAAGAGCCATGAAGTAATAATGGTTCTAATGCCCATAAAACAAAAAAACCAAATCGCCGGTATAGCAATTTGGTCCACAAAACCAATAACATTTTTATATACAATAAACTTTACTTTTTACAATCAAATTAACGGTTCGTGTTAGGTAACTGAACCTGTTACGCGAAAATGCAGGTGTTACTGATACACTTTATAAAACCTTTCAACCTCTTCTTTTATTCTTTCCACAAGTGTTGGCGGGGTCATGACCTTGGCATCGCTGCCCCAGGTCATCAGCCACCTGACGAGTCCATCGCTGATGATGGCTTGGGTGGAAATCCTGAATTTATCGTCTCCGACTGGGCGAATATTTACGCCGCGTCCGAACCGGTCAATCACGACATTGATTAAATCCGCGTTAAACTCGATCTCGACCAGCGCTTCTTCCCCGGAATACATATGAAACAATTTTTCAGTATACTTCGAGACATCAAACCCCGGATCCGGGACAAAGGTTTCCTCCAGGGCCGCAACCTCTCTCATCCGGTCAACACGGTAATGGCGGATTTCCTCAGTCGGCAGGAATTCACCAATCAAATAATAAAAGTTATTATGCCACACAAGCGCATATGGCTTTAGCTGATAAAAATTACCGTTATTGCTCAGCTTGAATTTCTTTTCCAGGTTATATCGTCCGTATTTGAACTGAATATAACGGTTTTCAAGAATCGCCGTGTGTAGCATATGAATTGAATATTTAATTTTCGTATTTTCATTCTTGGAGTTCTCGGATAAAACAATTCGATTCCCCAGTTGCTTAGCCTGGTGGATGCTTGTCAGCTGCTTGATTTTATCCACCAGATCCTCGGTTTCCTTGGTGGAAATAAATTTCGCTGATGAAACCGCATCTATAAGCAGGCGCAGCTCATGGATTTCAAACAACCGCTGCTGATGGCTGTAGTACTTCTCCACCCCGTCCTTCTCCTGGTTCACCGTCACATCAAATAAATCGGACTCCTCCAACTCCTTCAAATCATCACGAATTGCCTTTTTTCCGGCATGAATCTTAAACTCTTCGTAAAATAAATCCAGAATCCCATCCAATTTAAATTGGTTTTCTTCATCTGTATATTTTCTTAACACTTCCTGTAGTTTAATCAGCCGTTGTTTGGAGGAAAGTTTAGTCGTAACAACCTCATCCTGTTTTGTGCTCAACGATAACTCACTCCTTTATGTTTGCTCCGTCGTATAATTGTCAATATTAGGATAACATGATTCAACTGAATTTTTTCAGCTTTTTTCCATTTACCTTCACACATTAAGACCTCCCCAACAGCAATAGAAAAAGCAATGGAATTTAGTCTCCATTGCTTTTATGATCATCATATTTAATTTTTATAGCTAAAGCTTCCCATTGTTTGTCACCGCGCAATGAGGATACAAAGACGTTTTTCACGTCCTTCTAATCCTCACCCGGATACTTCAATCCCCACTGCCCCCTGATTTCATCCATCAGCTTCATGATTTTCAAGGATTCATCAAGCGGCACGACTGGGCTTTCTAACAGTCCTTGATTCAGGCATCTTCCTACTTCTTCTATTTCAAATGCATATCCTGCTGATTGCCGGTCATCCTTGAATGTCTCTGCTTCCTCACCATTCTTATATAAGCAGGCAGATTTGGCACTGTGGAAAGATGGAATTCGAATAGATCCTTCTGTTCCATAGATATGAGCTTCATTCGTTAAATCAATCCGGAATGCCCCATTGAGGGTAGCGGTTTTTCCAGAAGGATAGGACATGAGAATCGAAAACTGTTCATCGACACCGGTTTCGCCAATATGAGCCGTACTCAAGATTTTCTCCGGACTTGTCCCTAAAATCATCGTTGCAAAGGTTACGGGATAAATCCCTACATCAAGCAAGGCCCCTCCACCCAGGGCCGGATTCAGCAATCGGCGCTCGGGTTCCCACGGTGCACGGAAGCCAAAATCCGCTTTCACCATCAGGACTTCACCAATCTCCCCGCTGTCGATCCATTCTCTCACTTTTAAAATCGGCGGCAGGAACTTTGTCCACATTGCCTCCATCAAGAAAAGCTTTTGCTCTCTGGCAAACTGAATGACTTCTTCCAGCTCTCCGCTATTGATGGTAAAAGGCTTCTCGCAAAGCACAGCCTTGCCAGCACGAAGACAGGCCATTGCATTTTCTTTGTGAAAAGGATGCGGCGTCGCAATGTAAATGGCATCGACATCCAGATCCTGCACCAGTTCTTCGTAGCTTCCATAAGCCCGGGCAATGCCATGCTCCTCCGCAAACTTTTCCGCACTCTCTTTTGTACGAGAACCAACTGCAAGCTTCTCGGTATTTTCAGCAAACTCTAAATCCCTCGCGAATGCACTGGCGATTCCACCTGTTCCTAAAATCCCCCACTTGATCACTTTTCCGCCCATAGTTTCATCCAACTCCTTAAGTATCTAGTATCCCAATTGGGATCAAACCTTGTTCGTCCATTATACTATTAAGTTTTTTCACAAGGACACCGGGAAGGTTTTTGTTGTCCGCTTGCTCTTTTGTGGTCTTTATTGTTTAACATCATAACGTTTACTGTCATTCGGATCCACTACAAAAACGCTCTGGCAGCGTTCCTTGTGTCGGTACCCATTATTGCGATTCTCCTATTGTTTTTTCATCCAGCGTTACATGATTTGAAATAGGAGGTGATTCGATGGATACACTGTCCACTCCCTTATTCCTGTTTCTACTGTTTTGCATATACATAGGCCTGGCTCTTTACCTGGAGAAACAGAGAAGGAGAAAAAAATAAAAGGTTCCGCTGTCTCAGCAGGAAACCTAAATAGTTATTCTTATATAGACCTGATACCGTCCCAGGTCTCATGGTTATTCCTCTAATTGCAGCTGATACCCCTGGCTCTTTAGAGTCTTATAAAGCTGCTCGATATGTGCATGGTCTTTTGTTTCTACTGAGATTTCCACCAGCGCATAACCCGGATAGATATGCTTGCCGATCCGGTGCAGATTGACAAATTGCACGTTCGCGTCCATCTCGGTTACGGAACTTAACACTCTTTGTAATTCTCCAGGCTTATCTTTTAAGGTCATCGTAAAATGTGCAAATCTTCCTGATTCAACCAACCCGCGTTCAATAATCCGGGAGATGAAGTTGACATCTACATTTCCACCGCTTAAAATTGCGGCAATCTTCTTGCCGCTGAGATTCACCTTGTCATATAGCAATGCTGCAAGCGGACTTGCCCCCGATCCTTCTACCAGCAATTTGTTCCTCTCCAGGACGAGAAGCATGGTCCTGGCGATTTCCATTTCATCCACACAAAAAATGCCATCTACATACTCCCTAATGATATCAAAAGTCTTCTGCCCGGGTTTCTGGACAGCAATTCCATCTGCCATTGTGGGAGCAGCTTCAACAGCAACTGGCCGGTTTTCTTTTAATGACTGTTTCATGCTCGGACAAGCGAGTGTCTGGACTCCATATACCTTAATTTCAGGATTCTTCTCCTTTACCGCCATCGCAACACCTGCTATAAGGCCGCCTCCGCCAACAGGGCAGATGATCGCCTCAACGTCTGGAAGCTGATCAAGAATCTCTAATCCTACTGTTCCCTGCCCGGCAATGACTGCCTCATCATCAAAGGCATGGATAAAAGTAGCGCCCAGCTTGTCTTTCAGCTCCAATGCATAGGCCAGAACTTCATCAAAAACGGCACCTTCCAGGATGACTTCAGCCCCATATTGCCGCGTTGCCAGCACTTTGCTAAGTGGAGCCCCTTTCGGCATGACAATGGTACATGGAATGCCAAGCATCTGGCTCGAATACGCAACACCCTGAGCATGGTTACCTGCAGAAGCCGCCACCACTCCCTTTTGAAGCTCTTCAGGTGACAAAGAAATCAATTTGTTATATGAGCCTCTCACCTTGAAGGAACCTGTCTTTTGCAGATTTTCAAGCTTCAAGAAAATTTCATTATTCGAGAGGGTGCTAAATGTTTTAGAATAATCAAGAGGGGTCGAATGCACAATCCCCTTCATTTTTTCACGCGCTAAAATCACATCATCCAAATTCATTGTGAAGCCCCCTGATCTCCATTCATTTTTTATATGTTGCTCAGGGAGAGGAAAAGTATGTAAAATGCTATATACGGGATGACTCGGTAAGAGATAGAGGCTGCCCTTTGATAAAAGACAATAAAACATGAAATTGGTGGAACTTATATGGAAAACTATGTTGATGCTTTATACCAGGCTGCTTTAAAACACCAGAATGAAGAAGAAGCAATCAGGCTATCCAATTACATGCGGAATCAGTTCTGCTTTATCGGTTTGAGAGCGCCGCAGCTGAAAGAAGTATTCAAACAGCACGTGAAAAATCATGGCCTGCCAGCTAAAGAAGAATTACACGAGGTCATCACTTCTCTCTGGGAGCTGGAAGAAAGAGAGATGCAGATGGCCGGTCTTCTCTTGTTGGATTTGATGAAGAAACAGTTCACAGAAGAGGATCTTTCCCTGTTAAAATACATCATCACGACCAAACCTTGGTGGGACACGATCGACCATATTGCGAAAAAACATTTCGGTTATTATCTTGAAAAGTTCCCGCTTACCAGGCGGCCGATCGTCGACAGGTGGATTGCCTCCGAGAACATCTGGCTGATCCGTTCTTGCATCTTATTCCAACTGGGATATAAAGAAAAAACGGACGTGGCTATGCTAGAGGATATCATCTCAAGAACATGCCACACCAAGGAATTCTTTAACAACAAAGCGATTGGCTGGGCATTAAGGGAGTACGCTAAACAAGACCCGGAGAAAGTGATCGAAATAACCAATACATATCCTCTGTCAAACTTGAGCCGGAGAGAAGCATTGAAGCATTTGAAGGTAGATTAATTAGGGAGCTGGGGGATTCATGAAAAAAGCAATTCTTTTGTTTATATTTTGGTTCCTCATCATTTTTTCCATCATTGCTCAGCTGTCTGATCGGTTCATTTACTGGCTGAGTCCAAACGCACTTTCTCTAATAGATGAAAGAATGACCTATACGTTTGTGCCTGTGCTGATCAATTTCTTCATTGTATTTTTACTGTGGAAAATAAGAGTTTCAAAATCTCTTTTCAATATGGTGTTAATCACCAACACTATTTTTTTCTTGTTTTATTTTTATTATCAATATGGCGATACAGGCCTCGGAATTACAAGATAGATTTCAGGCCCATTAACGCCAAAAAGGGAGCACAGGGTACGTCCCCCATGCTCCCTCTTCAAATCATCCTCTTTTTTTCAAAGAAAGAACCAGTGCCAGCAATCCTGCAATCAAAGCAGCGATCGAAAGGTAAAGCGGCAAATTGTTTGTTGCCGATTTTGCTTCCGTGTCATTTGCTAGGTCTCCAGCAGCATTGTGGTCTTTGGATGGCTCAGCTGCTGCAGCTCCATGTCCGTGATCCGAAGATCCATCAGCGGGATTTACTGTTGTCACTGAAGCTGGCTTGTCTGCGTCAGGTGCCCCGATCCATTCCACTGTACTGCCATCGCTGTAGGTTTGATAGGCTTTCCAAACGATTTCAGTCGCTTCATCGCCAACTTTTCCCTGGATGTTGAATTGAACGAATTCAGTTGCTGACAGGCCTTTTTCTTCCGCTGCCCACACAACACTTGTTATTTTTCCAGTGTCATCTTTTTGCACTTCATATGTCCAGCCTGGTTTGTCTTCAAAGCGGGTGATGTTCACCTCTTCAGGGAATTTCACTTCCACTTTCGTCGTTTGGGCATCCTCTTTTTCAGAAGGAACCCGGACAGTGAAGACTTCATAATTCCCTTGTGAAGTCTCCTGAGGCTGAACGGATACATGCGCGCTTGCCGCACCGGCAAAAAGTATGATTGCACCAATCATTGCGATGCCTAAAATTAAAAGTTTTTTCATCTTGAAAGCTCCTATATCTTCATTTTAATAAACAATAAAATCCTTATGGAACACCTTTTCATTATCCTCGGAATCTATTATTCGAAGCTCCGCTGTCCAGTTCCCTTCAATTGGCAGATACGAGCCATTGATCTTGAATTGGACTTTCCTGGATTGTTCGATTTCGGAAAAAGGAACTTGAATCGGTTGGATTTCAAGGTTGTCTTGATAGATTAAAAATAGTTCAATCCTTTTAATCTCCAGGTTTTCTTTCTGCGCATTCGCGGTCACTTTAAAATGATTGTACCCAGGTGCCTTCGGTGAGATCGATGTCGTGAAATCAATATACTGATCTTCATTTTTCCATTCCAAAGGTTCGTTTTCCGGTAGTGGATTCAAGTGGGTTAAGACACCCACAATCCCTAAAATGATGACCATCACACTGAAATCAATTTTCACCAGGCTGCTGATTGAATTCTCCTTTTTCTTTTTCAAAGTATGGCGTAAAAGTGCGCCAATCACGAACACAATTGTGACCAGGCCAACTTTGACTAGAAGCAGTTTTCCCCATAGTGCATGGAGCAGATAATTGAGCTCCGGCAAGAAGATTAACGTATAAGACACTCCAGTTAAAATCAGGATCAGCATGCTGATCAGAGCAACCTGCGAAAAGAATGGAAGGAATTGGCCAACGTGTTCCCTCTGCTTTTTCCAGTAGGCCAGAATATACAGGATGCCTCCTGCCCATATCGCGGCTGCGAGTAAATGGACGACATCCAGCTGCAATGACATCGATCGGATTTCCGTTTCAAAGGCGGCAGCATGTCCGTTAAAACTCTTTGCTGACATCACCGCCAATACCCAAATCAAGTCGAGCCATTTGAAACGAAGCAGTAGCGGTAAACCTAATAGAGACAAAAGCACAGAAGCGACCAGGGACAACCCGACTGTTGTCCCTGTCAGAACCGACCCGATTTCAGTCAGTGTCCAGTGATCAACCAAATCGGATAATTGGACGAATACCAATCCCAAAGTGGTGATCAACAGGGCAATTTGCAATCGAAACGCCCGCTGTCTAAAGGATGGCTTCATTTCTTTTTCCAAAGTATGTATGGCTCCCCATATGATCCAGCCAGTCGTCAGGATCATTGACATATAAAACAGAATCCTTACCGACGACTTCAATACATTAACTGCAGCCGAGCTCTCTTGCTTTTCCAGGACCTGCTGGTTAATATCCCTTTTGAAGACCGTTTCTTCCCCTATTGAGACGACATAAGAACTCTTTATGGGATGGCCATCCGCTGAAATGACACTATAGGAAATGACATAATTCCCGTCTGGCAGGTCAGGCAAAGGCTGCGTGATGAATTTTTGATCCTTGCTCATCTCCGGCTTGCCGTTGACCACCCTTTCCCCTTTTTCATTAAAAACCTTAATAGAATAGAGTTCATTTTCAAGTCTTTCATCGAAAGTCAGAACAATCTTTTCCGGGGAATCTGTTAATTCACTATCCGGAGCAGGCTCAGCCATCTTTAGCGTCGCATGGGCAAAGACTTGTTGCGGAACGATAAAAATGAATAAAAGAGAACATAAAATAAAAAGATTGCTAATGGGATTTCGCTTGGACACGATCAATATCACCTGCCTTTTTCAAAACTCACATACCCAATAGTGTATCACTTGATATTATATACTATCAATACAAGGTTTATGGTAAAAAACATAGGCACAGTGCTTTTCGCTACAAAGGGATTGTTCTGCTGTCTAATGAAATACATATTTTAACTCATTATGAATAAATCCCTTCATATGAAAAAAGAAGCATCGGTTACGTCCCATGCTCTGGTGAAGATATTAAAGTAAAAAAAAGCACCCGTTCCTCCATGAACAGGCACTCTGCTTCTACAGAAAAGACGGTTCTCGATTTCATGTTTGGCTATTTTCACCATTTCATGAACCAGAAGAACCGTCCTCGTTTTTATTTGCTTTCCTTCAACCGTTTATACTGTTCAACTATAATGTTGAAAAGTGGTGATTCCGGGGAAATCTGGGTAAAAGTTGCGATTGCTTTTTCAAACCCATTTTCCTCAATTGTGTTCTGGATTTTAACTGCTTCTTCGTCACCCTGGAAATCGTATAAGAAAGCTGCGGCTACTCCTTTTAGCAGGTTGACAGGTTCTTTGGCGACTACTTCGAAATACTGTCTTGCTGGACTTACAAGGCGGTCATTCGGACCGAGTTTCCTGATTGGGGAACGGCCGACCCTTGTCACTTCATCAACGATGTGCGAATTAGAGAAGCGCTGAAGAATCTTTTGAATATATTTAGCGTGATCTTCAGCATTGAATCCGTACCTCTTGACTAGAAACTCGCCGCTTTCGTTCAGCGCACCTTCAACCAGCTCACGGATATGCGGGTTTTCCATTGCCTGATTAATGGTTTCTTCCCCAAAGTAATAACCAAAATAGGCTGCCAGTGCATGGCCCGTATTTACTGTGAACAATTTACGTTCAATATAAGGGACCAGGTCCTGAACATAGGTGATTCCCTTTATTTCCGGCTTACCGCCGACAAGCTTTGTTTCTTCTACTACCCATTCATAGAATGGTTCTACCTTCACCATCAATTTATCTTCATTCGTCTGGTTCGGGACAATCCGGTCGACAGCTGAATCCGGGAATCCGAACTGGCCGTCAAACTGAGCGATTTCCTCTTCCGATAACTTCTCAAATACCTTCTCTTTTAAAAGGGAACTTCCGCCAATCATATTCTCACATGCAATGATGTTCAGCGGTCTGTCAGACTGCGCAGCCCTTTTGCGCAGGCCCTCAGCTACCAATCCCGAAATCAAAGGAAGAATATTCGGCCCAATCGCAGTTGTTACCAAATCGGCCTCTGCAATTGCCTGAATCACTTGATCCGGATTCTCTGCGCTGTTGATGGCTCTGACATTCTTAATGATATCTTCTTGTTGGCCAGGCTCTGCGAGAACCACTTTATACTCATTCTTTTCATTAAGCAAATTAACAATTTCAGCGTTAACGTCTACAAAAACCGTTTCATAGCCTGAGTGATATAATAAATTCCCGATAAAGCCCCGCCCGATATTCCCAGCTCCAAAGTGTACTGCCAGCATATTAGTTTACTCCTTCAAAAATCTCTATAATTTCTTCTGGTGATTTTGCTGAAATAAGCTTTTCGATATTTTCCTCTTCAGAGCAAACGATCGCAATATTAGATAAGATGCTCAGGTGCTCATCGTTTTTGCCAGCAATACCAATCAGAAGCTTGACAATATTTCCTCCTCCGAAATCGACGCCTTCTGGCACCTGTACAAACGAAATGCCAGATTCTTTAACAAACTGCTTGGAATCCTCCGTGCCGTGCGGAATCGCTACGAAATTCCCCATATAAGTTGATGTAAGCTCTTCCCTTTCCATCATTTTTTCAATGTAACTGGGTTCGACATATCCTCTTTCGACCAGGACACTGCCTGTCAGCTTGATTGCTTCTTCCTTTGTGTTAAGAGACTTATTTAATAGAATGTTTTCTTTCGTTAAAATTGATGACATGTTCATACACTCCTTAGATGTTCTATTTTTTCGGTGAAAAATTGCTCGAATCTGGTTGAAAGATAGGATGAAATTTGATTTTCATCATTAGATTCGAAAATAGCTGTACTTTCTTCACTTTCAATCAGCAACGAACTTAAATGGCTAAGCACTTCAAGCGTTTTTTCATCAGGTTCCTCAGGAGAAAGCATCAAGAGCAGGAATCTGACTCCCATTGGGGAACCATCCATGCCAGCAGTGATGATGGGATGCTCCAGGGAATAAATCGTGAAGCTCGAGTGAATGACGCCCGGGGAACGGGCATGAAAAAGTGCCATGGCAGTACCCGGAATACCTAATCCCCCTAATTGTTCCCTTGCTTTCAGCGCATCTACCACAAGATCGATATGTTCTACTGCCTTTTTCCGGTATAGCTGTTGAACAGCCTGATTTAGGATTTCATCAGTAGTTTTCCGTTCCCTTATTTTAACCAATTCAAAACCCAAAAGAAGTTTTGAGATCGTTTCACTATATTTTTGAACAGTCTGTAGTTCTTCAATGAAATTTATTGCGTTTTTTGTCTTTCCAGTTTTTTGGCTCGAAAAAGGAAGACTTCGATCGGAACGGTTGATGAGTTTATATTTATTGATGAAAGAACGAATCTTTTCAATTTCGTCCTTGTTCAGCATTGGACTGACAATGATGTAGTCATTGTAATCAGGAATTGGAATCGTCGAAATGACGAGCTGGTAATCAGATTGCTTCAACTTTTTGAATTCCATGACTGATACATTTTGGACATTCTTCAGCTCCGGAAATTCCTTTTGCAGTCTGGTGACAAGCATTTTAGATGTGCCGATGCCGCTCGAGCAGATGACCAGTGTTTTAAAGTCAGCAAGTTCCCTGCGCCCCAGTACTGCTGCACCAAAATGCATGACAAGGTAACCAACTTCCTCATCAGGAACATGATGTTCCGTGAAAACTTCCTCTACCGCCTGTTTAACGATCGAGAACAGTTCAGGATAATCCTTTTTAACCTTCTCTGTTAAAGGGTTACTGATGCCCATCCCCTGCTTGATACGGTACATCGCTGGCTTCAAATGCATGACCAGCCCTTCAAATAATGAACGGTTCGCCGATAGTTCTGTTTCTACTTTTTTTTCAACATAATCAATCAGGTGCTTTGCCTTTAGCGCAACCTGCATGTTTGATTCTTCCATCAGGTACTCATTATCATGTCTTAGCTTCGCGCCCTTAAGGTGCATGGTGATGTATGCCACTTCTGCTTCAGGGATTCCGATATTAAAAACCTGCTCCAATTGGGCCACGATTTTTTCGGCGAATTTATATTCTTTTGAGGATTGCTGATCCTCCATATAAGATGGATTAATGGCAATTCCTTCACCTTTTTGGATTCTTTCGATTGCCAGAGCAAGATGGACAACCAGTCCAATATAGGCACTGTCCGCCATTGCAAAAGGCAGCTCCTGTATGATGGAATCCACTACTTTTTCAACAATCAGCAGCTTCTGCTTTTCGACAAGGCCCAACAGCCTATCAGAAATTGTGTTCAATTGCTGGGTTGATCGCTTTTGGATGGTCTCCCTTGCAAGGGAAAGGATTTCTGATTCATCCAGATGAGCCGAAATCAGGTATCTCATAGCCCGCCTTTTTGCAGCTTCGTCTCCTTCAAGTTCGACTCCATACCCTCTTTTTCTAATCAGGCTCAAACCGAAGGATTCCAGCTTGTCCTCTAATTTTGATAAATCTGTGCTGACAGTGGCAATCGTGACGTTAAGGTCATTGGCCAGTCCGAGCAGCTTCACCGGACCCTTTGTTTCCAACAGTTCACACAGGATGATTGTCTGCCGTTCGTCTGGAGTATATTCTGTGTGAAAAAGATTAAACAGGAAAAGCTCCAATTGATGTATTTTCTCTGGGTCACCAGATATTTGGACGCCGACCCCAGCTTTTTTCAGCAAGGTAAGCTCATATTCCGCCAGGATATCTTCTATATTTTTCAAATCCCGATGAACGGTCCTTCCGCTTACACCAATCCTGTCTGCGAGATCTTTCACTGTCATTTCTTCTTTTTCAGTCAGCAAGATTTCTAAAACCTGTCTCTCTCTTGCTGAAATATACATAAAGGTCACCCCCGTCTGATGAAATCCAACTCCTCTTAGGTTGTTGACAAAATTGATATTTCATACTGACAATTCTATTTTAAAATGCAAAATCCCCTTATACAACAAATGATAAACGAAAATTAGTCAATTGAGTTGTTGACAAGATTTAATAAGTTAAAAGCCCAACCACAACTGGCTGGGCTCTTTACTTATTTTTTCAGTGAATTGATCAATTCATCGTATTTAGGACTGTTCAGGAAGTTTTCAACAGAAATATGAGTAGCATTTGGCAGTTTTGCCTTCGCACGGTCTGTCAAATCTTTATGTGTAATAACAATGTCTGCGTCCTCTGAAAGATTATTAATCGCAGTATTGATGACTATTTGATCAAGTCCTGCTTTTTGGACTTTATTTCTTAGGATTCCAGCGCCCATCGCACTTGAACCCATCCCTGCATCACAGGCAAACACGATTTTGTTGACATCAACAGCTTTCACTTCAGCAGGCTCACTTGTTAATGCAGATGAAACAGAGCTCTTCTTGCCTTTCATTTCTTCCATTTTAGCTGCAGCTGCAGTCAAATCTTCCTCCGTCGCCTTGCTTGTTTTCAAGATCAGCGATGCAACTGCGAATGAAACGGCTGCGGCTACGATTACACCAGCAAGAGTTGCGAAATAACCGCCTTTTGGTGTCATCGCAAGTAATGCGAAGATACTACCTGGTGATGGAGCTGCCACTAGACCTGCATCAAGAAGATTGAATGTGAACACTCCGCTCACGCCACCCGCGATTGCAGCAAGGATCAGCATTGGCTTCATCAGGATATACGGGAAGTAAATCTCATGGATACCACCAAGGAAGTGGATAATGACTGCACCAGGTGCTGTTTGTTTTGCTGTTCCCTTTCCAAATAACCAGAATGCAAGCAGGATACCCAAACCAGGTCCTGGGTTTGTTTCAAGCAAGAACAGAATTGATTTCCCAGCATCTGCTGCCTGGTCAATTGCCAATGGGCTTAAGATACCGTGATTGATTGCATTGTTTAAGAATAAAACTTTTGCTGGTTCGATAAAGATGTTAGCCAATGGCAGCATTTTTGCATTGATAATCGCTTCCACGCCGCTTGCAAGTACATTGCTTATTCCTTGTACAACTGGACCGATTCCCTTATATGCCAATAAAGTTAAAAGGCCGCCAAGAATACCAGCTGAGAAGTTATTGACAAGCATTTCAAAACCAGATTTTACTTTTCCATGGATGGCCTGGTCAAACTTCTTGATCACCCATCCGCCAATAGGTCCCATGATCATTGCGCCAAGGAACATGGGAATATCCGTACCGACGATGACACCCATTGTTGCTGTCGCACCGACTACACCGCCTCGGACATCATAAATCATCTTACCGCCAGTATAACCAATCAACAGTGGCAGCAGGAATGTGATCATTGGGCCAACCAGCTTTGCCAGATCCTCATTCGGAAGCCAGCCAGTCGGGATGAATAATGCCGTAATCAAGCCCCATGCGATAAAGGCTCCGATATTCGGCATCACCATGCCGCTTAAATAACTGCCAAATTTTTGTATCCTTACTTTGACATCTTGTTTATTATCAACAGATTCATTCATCTAGATTCCCCCTCCAATTAGAAGAATTAACTTTATAGTTTTATATTAAAGCGTTTACAAATCTGTTTCAATTTAATGAAAAGTGCATTTTGGCAAAAGGATTGTTGACAAAATTAAAAAGGGACCAAAAAGCCTAATTCAAAGAATGGCTTTTTGGTCCTTTATGATCATTATTCAACCGTCACCGATTTGGCTAGATTGCGCGGTTTATCAACATCGCATCCCCTGTGAAGAGCTGCGTAGTAAGCAATCAATTGCAGTGGAATGACTGAAATAAGCGGAGTAAGCACCTCATGTACTTTCGGGATGACAAAGCTGTCTTCATCCATATTCAGCCCCTTCATGGAGATGATACAAGGGTTTGCTCCTCGTGCTGCCACTTCCTTGACATTCCCGCGGATACTTAAATTCACACTCTCCTGGGTTGCCAGGGCAATGATTGGAGTGCCTTCTTCAATCAAGGCAATGGTTCCATGCTTTAATTCTCCACCGGCAAAGCCTTCAGCTTGAATATAGGAAATTTCCTTCAGCTTAAGGGCTCCTTCCATACCGACAAAATAGTCGACGCCCCGGCCAATGAAGAAGCAATTCGGTGTTACTGACAAGAACTCAGTGGCGATTTGTTCGAAAATTTCCTTGGAATCGCAAAGGACTTCCATTGCATTCGCGATGATCCCAAGTTCTCTTAAAAGCTCAAACTTAACTGGAATTTGACGGCTCTGCGCGGAAACATCCGCTAAGATGGCTAGAACAGCAAGCTGTGCTGTATACGCTTTGGAAGAAGCGACAGCAATTTCAGGGCCTGCATGCAGGAGCAACGTAAAATCTGCTTCGCGTGATAAGGTTGATCCCGCAACATTCGTTATCGTTAATGCAGGGTAACCTAATTCTTTCACTTTTACAAGCACAGCGCGGCTGTCAGCTGTTTCCCCGCTTTGGGAAATAAAGATGAACAACGGCTTTGCAGACAGCAAAGGCATATTATAGACAAATTCGCTGGCAATATGGACTTCAACCGGCTTTTTAGCAATCGTCTCAATGAATTGCTTTCCTACCAGTCCGGCATGATACGATGTACCCGCAGCAATGATATAAATACGATCCGAATCATTCACTGCATTTACAATGTTGGGTTCAATCGTTAACTTTCCCTCTTCATTTTGATAAGTCTGGATAATCTTCCTCATCACCAGAGGCTGTTCATCAATTTCCTTTAACATGTAATGCGGATACGTACCTTTCTCGATATCCGTCGCATCAATTTCCGCGAGATAAGGTTCACGTTCAATGCTTTCTCCATTTCGATCCTGGATCAGCACTTGATCAGCTTTTACAATGACCACTTCTTTATCCATTATTTCCACATATCTGTTCGTAACCTGGATCATCGCCATGGCATCGCTGGCAACCACATTGAAATCATCGCCTAATCCAACGAGTAACGGGCTTTTATTCTTTGCGACATAAATCGTTTCATCGTCCTCATTATCGATCAGTGCAAGCGCATAGGATCCTTGAAGCAGATCAAGCGTTTTCTGGAAGGCTGTTAAAACCTCCTGTCCTTCCGAAACAAAACGTTCCATCAACTGCACAATCACTTCGGTGTCCGTTTCACTGGCAAAAGGAACATCACTCAAATACTCACGCTTCAACAAATCGTAATTCTCAATGACTCCGTTATGAACAAGTGTAAAACGCCCTTCAGCGCTTTGATGGGGATGCGAATTCACTTTACTCGGCACACCATGTGTCGCCCAGCGAGTATGGCCAATCCCCATGGAAGCGTCAATATTCTCATCTACTATCGCTCTTAAATCAGCAATCCGGCCCTTTTCCTTAAAAACATGAACACCCTCGCCATTCATGACAGCAATTCCGGCGGAGTCATATCCCCGGTATTCAAGCTTCTCGAGACCCTTCAATAAAATTTCCTTCGTATCTTTATTCCCAATATATCCTACAATTCCGCACATGTTAGTATCCTCCAATGAAGGGGCAGAACGCTTTAAGGGCTTTTCTGCCCCAATAATTTTTCGCATATCCTTCTCTTTGTCCAAAGGATTGCCCCTCTGTTTTAAAGAAGAAATTTCGGTTGTGCGAACCAACCGAGAGGTATCCGCCGAAAGTTCGATAAACCTCTTCCTCGTCAACTAACCACTTCCAGGTTAGTCCAGGCGCTTTCACTTTCACAAATCTTCACGGCCCACCTTCCTAGGTTGGTATAAAAAGAACAACTTAATAGTACCTGATGGCCATAAATCCTACAATGCAGTTCATGAAATCGTCAATTAGTATTTTTGAATCAGCCACTATAAAATATTCTCTTCACAAAGAAAGGTTCATTAACCAAGCACCTAATCAACTCGAATCAAGGTGCACTCAGGACTCCTCCTTGCTTTATTTTTCGAAAAAAATGAAAAAAAACCCGTCCTTTCTTATATTTATAGAAAGGACGGGCTTTGTACTAGATATATATTTTTTTACTTTTATTTAGACAGAGGGACGGTTCTGTAGTCTCACACCCTTAAGTGTAATGTATTCCCCGACCCTCATTAAAGAAACATGATGTACCAAAATACCTGTGTAATTGACTCCGTTTCGAGTCGTCTACACAGGTTCTTTTTTGGATGTTTCCGCGATTATGGTTTGATTCTTGCCGTTCCTTTTCGCTTGATACAAGCTGTCATCTGCTGCTTTGAAGAAGTTTTCCTTACCGAGGCCCACTTCGTATGAGCACATCCCGACACTAATCGTGACATTCACGCTGGCCCCAGTATATGATTGAAACGTAACAGAGAAAGTGAAATGGCTCTTAATAGACAATTTATTCCCTTCGCATACGGAATTACTAATCAATTAAACCTGTAAAAAATGCTAAATGACCATTCCATGAGTTTGGGAAAAAGTTACCTGAACGATGTATTCATCGACTTAAAGGTGTGAAAATAGGCGCAAAAAGACGGACTTAAGAGATTACTAGATAAAAATAGAAAGCGGCTCCCCTTTTTAATCAGTTCTTATTGATAAAGCTTTCCTCCGGCTTTTTTAAATTCCTCTGCTTTTTCAACAAGTCCCCTCTTGATTGCGTCCTCCGGCTCTAGCTTATGCTCTTTTGCATAGTTCCGGATATCATGGGAGATTCTCATGCTGCAGAATTTAGGTCCGCACATAGAACAGAAGTGAGCAGTTTTTGCACCTTCAGCCGGCAATGTTTCGTCGTGGTATTCCAATGCGCGTTCAGGATCCAATGAAAGATTGAACTGATCTCTCCAACGGAATTCAAAACGGGCTTTCGACAGGGCATCGTCCCTTTTTTGCGCTCCAGGATGGCCCTTTGCCAGATCAGCGGCATGGGCGGCAATTTTGTAGGTGATCACACCCTCACGCACATCGTCTTTGTTCGGCAGTCCCAAATGTTCCTTTGGCGTTACGTAACAGAGCATAGCTGTACCGTACCAGCCGATCATCGCAGCTCCGATCGCAGATGTAATGTGGTCATATCCCGGCGCGATGTCAGTGGTTAGCGGTCCTAGTGTATAAAATGGCGCTTCCTGGCAAATCTCCAGCTGCTTATCCATGTTCTCCTTGATTAAATGCATCGGAACATGCCCGGGTCCCTCTACCATTACCTGTACATCATGCTCCCACGCAAGCTTCGTCAACTCCCCAAGTGTTTTGAGCTCAGCAAATTGGGCCTCGTCATTGGCATCAGCAATCGATCCAGGGCGCAAACCATCTCCCAGAGAGAAGGCCACATCATATGCCTTCATGATTTCGCAGATTTCTTCAAAGTGTGTATAAAGGAAGTTTTCTTTATGGTGATGAAGGCACCATTGAGCCATGATCGAACCGCCTCTTGAGACAATTCCAGTCAATCGTCTGGCAGTCAGCGGAACATACCGCAACAAGACGCCTGCATGGATGGTAAAGTAGTCAACCCCTTGCTCAGCTTGTTCAATGAGCGTATCTTTGAACACTTCCCAGCTAAGGTCCTCAGCAATGCCATTCACTTTTTCAAGCGCCTGGTAAATCGGAACGGTGCCAACCGGAACAGCTGAATTCCGGATAATCCATTCGCGTGTCGTATGAATGTTTTTTCCTGTAGACAAATCCATGATTGTATCTGCACCCCATCGGGTAGCCCACGTCATTTTTTCCACTTCTTCCTCAATGGACGAGGAGACGGCCGAGTTCCCAATGTTCGCATTTATTTTGACATGAAAGTTGCTGCCGATAATCATGGGTTCAGTCTCAGGATGATTGATATTGGAAGGAATGATGGCCCTGCCCCTTGCCACTTCAGATCTCACAAATTCCGGGTCCATATTCTCCCGTATCGCTATGAACTCCATCTCCGGCGTAATGATTCCCTTTTTGGCATAATGCAGCTGGGTAACATTCTTCCCTTCCTTCGCCCTCAATGGCTTACGCGATAGGTCCGGAAAAACCTTATCATTTGCCCTCGGGTCATGCTCACTTGAGTATCCATTGTCCTCGGGCTTTATTTTCCGGCCCTCATACGCTTCAACATCCCCTCGTCTCTGAATCCACCTGCTCCTCAGTGGAGGAAGACCCTTTCTAAGATCGGGTGTATAAGCAGGATCCGTATAGGGACCGCTCGTATCATATACGCGAACCGGCTCATTGGTTTCCTCTCCAAAAGATCCGCTGGTCGGACTTAATTCAATCTCTCGCATCGGAACCCTAATATCAGGCTGCGAGCCCTCCACATAGACTTTTTTGCTCCCAGAGAAGCTTGCCATAATCGAAATGCTGTCCTGGTTTAATGATTTTGCTGTTTTCACTGATCATCTCTCCCTTTTTTAAAATTGAGGGACGAGATCTGGCACCTGGGAAATTCCCTAGTATGTAAAAAAGCCGGCCCACATAAAGATGGACCGGCTTTAACCGCGAATGTCTCTGCACAAAAAGACTGTGCACTTGTCAACTTCCCCACGCTGGTATGATCCAGATCAGGTCCAAAGAGTCAAGGAACTTTAACGCGTCCCTTTCTCAGCCCAAGCTATTGGGCACCCCTAGTTATTGCTATTCAGTTCCCTTCGAGTATACACAATACGAAAAATAAAGAAAAGTTTTTTAAGCAATAGAGTGCTTATTGCCTATATGGACAATAGAACACACTTTCAAGGAGTTTAGCTAAAGAAGCCCTTAGACAAATACCGACCAAATTCTCCCTCTTCCTTAGAAAGTACAAATAATTACATGAAATTCTATCATTATTCTAAAAACATGAAGACGATTAACACAGCTTCGTAAAGGCTGGTTGACTTATGTTATTAATCATTTTTAAAAAATCCCTCATTTCAAGTTCATACAGTACCTCTTCTGTTAGAAAGCCATATAAAAAATAAGTTTTACGATAGGGGTGTAGGGTATAAAAATATCGAATGCTTATCACGCGATTAGGACATTGTTTTCGGAAAAATAATGGTTAACTTTGATACTTCTGAAAGGAGGAACCACAATGGCATAAATGGCTATTTTGCGCAGCAGTTCTTGCGGGTATCATTACACTTGCCTATTGGGCTGCCACAGGTGATTTCGAATTTGCTTTGGAACGAATGGTTACTGTTTTAATTATCGCTTGCCCTCATGCACTTGGTTTGGCGGGTCCTTTAGTAACATCACGGTCAACCGCCATAGCAGCGAAAAAGGGATTGTTAATTCCTAATAGAGTGGCATCCGAAGGGACATATAAAGGAGTTCGGATTGTTTTTGATAACACGGGGACACTAACCGAGGGAAACTTCGGAGTAACAGATATTTTTCCTGTCCAGGGAATAAGTGAGGAAGAACTTTTAACCCTGGCATATTCAGTTGAAACCCAATCGAACCATCCTATTGCAAAGGGAATTGTATTGATTAAAAAATCCAAATAGAAGAAAGGATGATTTTTAATGAAATCCAATAAATTTTTGTCCATTATAATCACTCTGATTATGGCTCTCGTTTTATCTGCTTGTAACGGAAACAACAACACTTCAGCTCCACCTGAAAATAACGCAGATAAAAAAACGGAAGAATCCAATGAACATATGGAAATGGATCATTCAAGTTCAGGTGAGGTTCCCGAAGAACTAGAAGTTGCGGAAAATCCAACCTACCCGGTTGGGAGCCAAGCTGTCATGCACGCAAAACATATGAAGGGAATGGACGGGGCAGTTGCAACCATTGCAGGAGCCTATAATACAACAGTTTATTCGGTTTCCTATACTCCTACAAATGGTGGTGAACGCGTAGAGGACCATAAATGGGTCATTCATGAAGAAATTGAGAACGCAGGCAAAGAACCATTCAAGCCTGGCGATGAAGTCAAATTGAATGCAGACCATATGAAGGGGATGAATGGAGCCACTGCTGTAATTGATTCAGCCGAAGAAACAACGGTTTATATGGTAGATTTCAAAAATACTGAAACAGGTAAAGAAGTAAAAAACCATAAATGGGTCATAGAAAGTGAACTATCGCCGCAGAAATAAATTTTCAATAACAAAAAATCCTTCTCTTAATGGCTTTCCATTAAGAGTGGATTTTTTCTTACATATGCCTGAATCTAGGGGCTACTACGCTGTTAAGAATAGGTTTATCTTAAAGAATGCTGCTTAAACAAACAGGTGCGAATGCTGAAGAACAGATATAATCTGACCCTTTTGTTGTATTGTTATTTTTATTACTGATTAACTTACTAAAACCTGTGTTAATAAACATGTTATTATGTTTTCTTCTTCTCAACCAAACGTGTTATCCCATTGAACAGGTGCTTTAAACATCATACTCCCATAACCCAAGCCTTCCTTTTGCAGGTATAAAGCTATCCAGCATCTTCATATCCTTGACTTCCCAGGCATACCCTCCCACTTTATAATCACCGAGGAAAAAGTCATTGCCTGAGACGATTCTGCCATCCTCCAATACCGCCCATGTCTCGTGGTTTTCCATCACCCTCCAACAATTATCAAGCTGGCAAGTGGCAATGATTACGCCAGTTGGAAGAGTATCAGCCTCATACCCGTGCTTTAAAAGCAGCGACTTGATCGCCACATGGCTGCAGACCGCCTTATCGACCTTTTTGCTGGTATGGATTGCAAGCGGGCCACGATACTTCGTACTCCACGACCTCGTTTCATATTGAGCCTCACGCAAGACAAACAGACTCGCCCAGGGCTGAATCATCGACAATACCTTCATTTCAGACACCCTCTGTCTCATTTGATAACTAGCATATCCAGAAAAAGTCCAAACACACGGGCGCGTTCCTAAATAAGGCAAAAAGTCCGAACTAGCTAATATCATTGGAATCAACTCATAATGAAGGTTTCACAATTAATTTCCAGCTTTGCCAGTTATACTCGATGTTGCAATTAAATATTCACTTTGCATGAAAATACCTTTTAACTGCTCCACGTTTTCAACAAGATAGGTAGGTTTGGAGTTCTGCAATTCCGCAATAGATCCATATCCATACAGAACCCCTGCTGAATCAATGCCGTTCTGACTGGCACCCAATATATCGTGCTTCCTGTCGCCAATCATAATAAAATCTTCCGGCTTATGCTGGCTGTATTCCTCTAGTATGTAGCGAATGATTTCAGCTTTTGACGTTCTAGTTCCATTAAGGTTACTTCCAACAACAAAATCGAAATAATGGTGGATCTCAAAATGACGAAGTATTTGTTCTGCAAAGACGGTAGGCTTTGAAGTAGCAATCATTAACTGAAATTGCTGTTCTCTTAAAAAGCTTAATAGGCAGGAAATGCCTGGATATAACTCATTTTCGAATATACCCTTCTCCTTGAATCTTTCTCTGTAGTATTCAATTGCTTCTTCAGTTTGGTGTTCATCAAAACCAAAGTAATCAGCGAATGAATCCTGTAGGGGAGGTCCAATAAAAGCTTCCAGTTGATCAACTTCAGGTGCAGCTATATCCATTTTTCGCAAAGCGTATTGAACCGACCTGGTTATTCCTACTTTAGGGTCTGTAATCGTTCCGTCCAAATCAAATAAAATTACTTTATATGCAGGCATGTGATTCTCCCTCCTAATACCAGTAAATCCATTCATAATAAAATAAACATAAAATGAAATCCGATACTGGTGTACCTAAACTGTGAGGCTTCCCTGTATACAAAAAATATTGATTCTAAATTGACCATAAACTTGGAATTTCTCTTTTATCCGCATATTTTGATTCTAACGTCACTATAACTACACTTAAGAAACCTTCCAGAATCCGCCCACTGACCTAACGGTGTTTTTCTCCTCTCAATCTTCAGATCAATTTAAATCACCTTTTGTAACGGCCGCGGCAAACATCTGTTAATACGAAAAAGAAGACACTTGCCTTAATGTCTTCTTTTTCGTTTGCACATCTACGCCTTTTCCTCTTTTCTCTTATCAGGCATGACAAAGCTTATTAACAGACTCACAATAATGACAACTAATGCACCTTTCTCTAAAGCCTGGTAGTCCCCCAGGGAAGTGAATTGGCAGATAAAATAAAGAACAGCCGCAAAAAATCCTATACCGCGTAAGACATTTATCATCATTTTCCTCCATTACTCTATAATAAAATTATTTTATCATAAATTGGATATATTTGGAATATGATTTTCCCTTTTTAAAAATCTATCTTAGAGAGATCTTTCCCAGATTCATTTTGCCACCTTCATTTTTTATATTACAAATAAACCGGTATGCATCTAAATAATACCAAATAATGGATAATAAACAATCCGACCGAAGTAGTAAAAACGCTATTTTCTTTCAGCAAAAAGGATCATAGCAAGTAAAAAACACCGGCACCTTTCCTAAACTTCTTAATGGTGGGAAGGGAGAAGTATTTCGGCATACTATTTCCCAACTTTTTCCGACTTTAATCCCAAATATTAAATACTTGATAGTATAATTGTTATATAGAAAAAGCAAAGAACATATCATTACAGCTTGATTTATCCTTGAGAAACGGAGGCGAAAAATGATGGATAATGAATATTTTGTTGGTTGGGGCACCCTAGCATTAATTAATGCTGGACTTGCACAAGGAAAGAACCGGACCGGGATAAATTGGTTTTTGCTTTCTCTTTTATTAGGTCCTTTAGCAACACTACTGTTGTTGTTTTCTGAAAAGAGATAAGATAGCCAGGAAGTGAACAGGATGAATTTTTTTGATAAAAATAACCTTTTTGAATTTGCGGTTATTGGTTCCACTGTTGCCGGGCTATATTTTTTAGTAACAGGATTCACTAGTGACTTTGATTCGAATTATATTAAGCTATCAATTGTGTTTTTTTCAAACACGCTCATTTTCTCTAGTATGAAAAAATGAGTAAGATGGCTGTTTTTGCCCTCTCATAAATTAAAAACCGAAGCATCTTCTGCCTTTGCCCACATCCCTAATAAAAAAGGAGAAGCACAGGGTTTATCCCCCTATGCTCCTGCCTTTATAGTTATGGTGAACAGAGCCCTGGCTATGCTGCCCTTTTTACCGACCACTGGAAAAATCGTTATTGTAATACGAGAAAATAAGATAGAAACGGATAACATAGTGCAGAATACCAAAGTTTCCTGTTCCCACCATCCAATCCCCCGAATGTGTATTACTCGTTATTATCTAATTTTCCCTTTAAAACTATTCTCTGCCAATGAAGCGGTGCTTTATCGAAAAACACCATTAGCTGCTGAACTTTAGTTCTTTGGCAACTCGATAATAAAAGTAGTTCCTTCCTGATCTTTACTATCTACTTTAATATGGCCACCATGCAGCTTAACAACTGTCCAGACAATCGAAAGCCCAAGTCCTGTTCCCTCGGTTGTTCGTGTTCTTGATGTATCTGCCCGATAAAAGCGATCAAAGATCCTCTCTATTTCTGTTTTGCTCAATCCTATTCCTGTATCTTGAAAGGTTACTTCGATCATTTTTCCTTTTTCTTCAACCGTTATGTCGATACTGCCGCCAGATTGATTATATTTGATGGCATTCGTCAATAAATTATCCCAAACAGTATTCAGGAGAGAAGGGTCTCCGTTGATTTCAATGTCTGGTAAGGTGTAGCTGAGCATAATATTTTTTTCATTTACCAGCCATTGATAATTTCGCAGCAAATCCTTAATTTGCTGGCCAACATTGTACCGTCTTTTTTTCAGGATATCTTCATTACGATCTAATGAGGCAAGGATTAATAGTTGTTTGGTTAAAGTAGACAGTCTTCTGATTTCACCATTAATAATCGAAAAGTACTGGCCTCTTTCTTCTGCACTTACTGACTTATTTTCCAATAGATTTGTGTATGCTTTTATATTGGATAGAGGGGACTGGATATCATGAGAAATGTTTGAGATGAACTCCTTTCTCATGTCTTCCATTTGCTCCAATCTTCTTGCCATCCGCAAAAAACTATGTGAAAGTTCTCCTAATTCATCATGGCGAGCGATATCGAGTTCGACATTAAAGTCGCCATTCGAGAGGGATTTTGTGGCTGTTGTTAGTTTCGAAATAGGTTTGACCAAATACTTGGTACTGACCAGCACGATGACGATACTTAACATAATCGTGATTAAAAGCATCCATCCAAATAAAAGATGCATCTCATTAAAAAGAAATTTGATATCAGGCCTGACGAAAAGTGCATAATTCACTCCATTATGTGTTAACGGAACGCCGATTGTATTCTTTAATTCATTTGCAAAAAAGCCTGTTACAAACGTTTTTTGCGGAAAATGAAGAATACCATGATAATCATTGCCGTTTAATACGGACTCTTTTGTTGAAACAGAAAGACTTTTGTCCCTGAACGGAGAGCCAAAGAAAGCTTCTTCTCCCGAATGGTCAACCAAGTAAATCTGATAGCCAATTGCAGAGATATTCTCCAGGTACTCGTTCAAGTTGGCACCGGGATGCTCGTCCGTGTACCTGGCAATAGAATGAGCAATCCTCGTGATTTTTTGATCGTTCTGCGGCTTCAAGTTTTGCTGATAATAAGCGTTGGATACGATAAAGGCAAGAATACTGCTAAAAACCATGATCCCAATCGTAATGACAACAAATTTAACATAAAGAGATTTCATTGGCGCTTTGCCTCCAGTGAATAGCCAACACCACGGACTGTTTTTATTTGAAAGTCATCTGTCAGTTTGGAAAAACGCTCTCTTAACCTTTTTATATGAACATCAACCGTTCTCTCATCCCCTTCGTAATCCAGGCCCCAAATGTGTTCAATCAAATGGTCTCTGGTAAACACCTGCATGGGTTTGGACATGAGAAAATACAAAAGCTCAAACTCTTTTAACGGCAGAAGAATTGTCCGTTTTCCGATCGTTACTTCATAGCTTTGTTTGTTGATCATTGTACTGCCAATGCGGAGGATGGATTCATCTGTTTTATGATCATATCGGCGCAGCAGAGCTTTAATCCGGAAACTTAACTCCTTCGGTTCGAAAGGTTTAACCAGGTAATCATCCGTACCTGCCCGGAATCCTTGCTCTTTATCCTCAATTTGACTTTTAGCCGTTAACAGGATCACTGGAATATTAAACTGGCTTCGAATTTTTTCAGTCAATGTATAGCCATCCATAAAAGGCATCATCACATCAACAACGGCCAGATCACATACTTCCTTATTAAGAATGTTCAGCGCTTCGAGTCCTTCCTTTGCCTTGTATACTGTATAACCCTGTTCAGATAAATGGATAGTTAAAAACGTTAAGACATTCACATCGTCGTCAACAATCAAGATATTCGCCATATTCAGATCTCCTTGGGTAAAAAGTTGCCGTCCACTTTTATTTCGTCACAATAAGCTATGATTCAAACAAAAAATAGCCTGGCGCAATAAGCCTGGGCTGTTTTTTGTGATAAAATACTGCTTTTCTCATTTTGCAATTTGGCCATCACTCATTTTAATGATGTGGTCAGCGTAACGAAGCATTTCCTCATCATGAGTGACCATTAAGGTAGTAATATTTAATGTCTTGGTTAAATCTCTGATTAATGTCATGATATCTTTAGATCTCTTTGAATCCAGGCTTGCAGTTGGTTCGTCTGCAAAAAGAACTTTAGGCTTATGAATGATGGCACGGGCAATTGCCACCCTCTGTTTTTCCCCGCCTGATAAGGAAGATGGATAAGCATTTTTCCGATGTTCCATTCCCACCAATTCCAGAATCCGTTTAATTTCTCTTTTTTGTTCCCGTTTCTCTAACTTTGCTTCCGAAACATCTAACATCAGCATGAGTTGTTCTTCAACGGTCAGGAACGGGACAAGGTGTGCAAATTGAAAGACAAAACCGAATTTACTTGCCCTTATTTTTCTGACCTGCTCTGGACTCATGTCCGTCAAATTTTCGCCTTCAAAAATAACATGTCCTTCCGATGTAGGCTGGAGGCCAGCAGCAATTGTAAGCAGCGTACTTTTACCAGAACCGGATGCACCCACTAAGGCGATGATTTCTCCTTCTTTAAGGGAGAGGTTGATTCCTTTTAGTATTTCTTCTTTGACTTCCCCATTCGTAAACGTCTTTCTCACTTCATCAATTTGAAATAATGCCATTTTACACCTCTCCTTGTTGTATCGCATGTAGTGGCTCGACCTTTTTGATTTGAATACCAGACAGTGTAGCTCCGATAAATCCAATGACCAAAAATACGACAGACAATTGTGCTGTTGTCTCAATTGGCAAACTGAAAGGCATTTCTTTTGGTGCTATCATATTAAAGATTTGACTGAATGCAATAGACAAAGCAAGTGACGTTCCTGTAATAAAAATCATTTGGGCCCACATCATTTTGAATAATTTACTTGTCTTCAGACCGATTGCCTTTAAAATACCGTACAAGCCAATCTTTTGAACGTTCATCATATAGAAGAAGATCGCGAACAGCATTCCACTAATCACGACTAAGAACCAGACAATCATGTTAAGAGACATCTGTTCCGCATTATAACTTGGAATACTATTGAGAAATTGGTTCTTGGAAAATGCCTGTAAACCATTCACTTCTTCTGCTTGATCCTCACCAGGTGCGAATACCAATTGCATTTCCTCTACTCGATACATTTCTTTGTAGTTCTCACTATTAATGAAAGCAACAGGTGCATGGCTGAACTTCGTTTGTTCAACAAATCCTTTTACAATGAACTCGCCACTGAATTGATTGTTAGTTAACGTATCCCCAACTTTTATCCCTTTATCCTTCATTGAACGGTCCAACCAAACTTCTCCGGCTTTGACATCCTTAAATAAGTCTGACTCTGTTGAGGTGACAAAAGCCACACTTTGCTGTTTTCCCTGCTCATCATTCAAAAAGCCCATTTGGATCGAAAGTGCCATAGCATCTTTCTGATCGTTCAGTAACTTTTCCTGGACCTCGCTATCTATTTTAGACAGATTAAAGGTTTCATCTGCCTCTTCATTCATATAAAAATATCCGTCTGGTAAATCTTTGATTAAAGAAGCATTATCCTGCGACAATCCATTCGCTAAACCAGAAATAATAAAGGTTAACAAACTAACCAGAAAAACAATCGAACCCAATATTAAAAATCTCACCTTATTTTTCTTCATTTCTTTCCAGGCAAGGTTCATCATTACATCCTCCATTCTCTCTTTGACTTCCTTAGAATAAACCTCTTATATGAATGGACGATGAACGGGATGTTACATTTTTCATCCTGGTTGAAGTTTAAGTTCCTTTTATGTATGAATGACCACAATAAAAAGCACTATATCAAATTCGTTGGTCATACACTACGAAAATCTATGTAGTAAGTTTTAATCGAAATAAAAGCAGCTTTCCTCATATGTGTAAGGAAAGCTGTTCGTTTAAAGCTAGTCTTTATCCAATTTTCTTCATTGATTTTGTCATTTCCTTATAGGTTTGTATTTGATCCGGGTCTGCATTTCCGCCACTGATGATGCAGCCTATTTTCTTTCCGTATACCTGAACCTTTTTGTATAAAATAGCTGCCAATGCTGCGGCACCAGCCCCTTCGACCAGCATTTTCTCTCTTTCAAGCATGAACATGATGGCATGGGCAATTTCTTCATCGGTGACGGTTACGATTTCATCTACATACTTCTCGATGATAGGATAGGTAATCACTCCGGGTTCCTTTACCATGATTCCATCAGCGATCGTGTGGATAGCATGTGTCGACTTCAATTTTTGTCCAGTGAATTTTTGATAGGTGGCAGCCGCCCCAACTGCCTGCACACCAATGATTTTAACAGCTGGCTTGATCGCTTTGATGGCGAGTGCCACTCCTGAAACCAATCCGCCACCGCCAATAGGGACAAAGATGACGTCCAATTGGTTATTCTGCTGCAGCATTTCCATTCCTATTGTCCCTTGCCCTGCAATCACCTTTTCATCGTCAAACGCATGGACAAAAGTGCTTCCATTCTGGCTCATATCTTCAACAGCTTTTTGATAGGATTCATCGTATGTTTCGCCGACCAGGACAATTTCCGCACCATAACCCTTTGTGGCAGAAGCCTTGGAAAAAGGAGTATGCTTCGGCATATAGATTTTTGATCTGATGCCCCTTAACGAAGATGCCATGGCTACCCCCTGGGCATGATTGCCGGCAGACGCAGCCAGGATGCCATTTTTCACTTCCTCGTCGGTCAATGATAAAATTTTGTTCATCGCTCCCCTTAGCTTAAACGATCCCGTTTTTTGCAGGTTTTCCAGTTTTAAATAAACATCAGCATTCGTTAAGTAATTTAAAGTCGCACTTTGCTTTAAAGGAGTCTGGTGCACTTGATCCTTCAGTGTTTCCATTGCTTCATCAATCTTGACGCTTTTTAACAAATTCCCAACGTGCTCACCTCGAAATGATTATTTAACTAATTCCCTCTTTTGCTTTTGCTGTACAAATGGCATCATTCTTCTCAGCTCTTTCCCAACCGCTTCGATTGGATGCTGATTTTCCCGATCGTTAATGGCGTCGAACTCGGCCCGGTCCATTTGATTTTCCAAAATCCAGCCTTTTGCAAACTTGCCAGATTGAATATCCTTCAACACTTCCTTCATGCGCGCCTTTGTTTCTTCATTAATAACACGCGGACCTGATACAAAATCCCCCCACTGAGCTGTGTCAGAAATAGAATGGCGCATGCCTTCCAGGCCTTGTTCATACATGAGGTCAACGATTAATTTAAGCTCATGCATGCACTCAAAATAGGCGACTTCTTTTTGATAACCAGCTTCCAACAACGTTTCGAAGCCGGCTTTGACGAGTGATGTCAAGCCACCACATAAAACAGCCTGCTCACCAAAAAGGTCGGTCTCGGTTTCTTCCTGAAAATTTGTTTCCAGCACCCCTGCCCTCGCAGCTCCTACACCTTTCGCATAGGCCAATGCCAGCTCCTTCGCCTGGCCAGTCACATCCTGGTGCACCCCAATCAGTGCCGGAACCCCTGCTCCTTCTTCAAAGGTCCTCCGTACCAAATGCCCCGGCCCTTTTGGCGCGACTAAAAACACATCCACATCCTCTGGGGGGACAATTTGATGGAAATGAACATTGAACCCGTGGGCGAAAGCAAGTGCCTTACCAGCAGTTAAAGCAGGTTTGACTTCGGATTCATACACAGCTGGCTGCTTCTCATCAGGCAATAAGACCATGACCACTTCTGCCGCTTCACACGCTCCCTTGACAGATAACACCTGGAATCCATCCTCCTCTGCCTGGGCCCATGATTTCCCCTGGCGCAATCCGACGACAACCTGATGCCCGCTATCCCGTAAATTTTGCGCATGTGCATGACCCTGTGAGCCATACCCAATGACAGCAACCGTCTTCCCTTTTAAAACATCCTCATTCACATCTGCTTGATAATACACCTTTACCATTTACAATCCTCTCCCTTTTAAAAATTGTTCAGATCAGCAACTTCTTCATCATGTCGAGTTCCCTCTCGATCATCAGTTCGTCTGTCACATCCGTGACATACAGGACATCAACCTGTTTATTGACCTGCTTGACCAGCTGCAGGAATTTATGGTCATCCTCCACCTCAATGATGACAGACATTTTGGAAACGTCCTTCAGCTCCGGGTATGCGACCACAACCGCAAGGCTCTCAATCCTGTATTGGTGCTTGTGGAACATGCCCATAAGCCTGGTAAAAATCCCATTTTGATTATGGACTAATGCCGTGATCATCCGCTTTTTCATGGTCTCACCCCAATCATTTCATGAAGCCCTTTCCCCGGCGCGACCATTGGATAGACCTTTTCTTCAGGATTCACGCGGCAATCAATCAGGACTGGTTCGCGGCCTGTTAAAACTTCACTGAAAACTCTCTCTGCCTCGTCTGTACTGCTCACTCTATAAGCTTTTATTCCATAGGATTCAGCAAGCTTCAGAAAATCTGGCTGCAGCGAAAAGATTGATTGTGAAAATCGTTTTTCATAAAAGGTTTCCTGCCACTGGCGGACCATTCCGAGTGAACCATTATTGATGATCAGCACTTTTACCGGCAGATTCCATTCTTTTAATAAAATCAGTTCCTGCAGCGTCATCTGAAAGCCACCGTCCCCGATGAGCGAAATGACCGTCGCCTCTGGTTCTGCCAGCTGCGCACCAATCGCTGCCGGGAAACCAAATCCCATTGTGCCCAGTCCCCCCGATGTGACCCAGGAGTTTGGCTGCGAAAACGCGTAGAATTGGGCAGCCCACATCTGGTGCTGGCCGACATCCGTCGTGACAATCGCATCCCCATTCGTATGCTTGTGAACTAATTCTATTAATTGCTGTGGCGATGGCAATTCTCCGGCATCCGTAAACCAGTACGGATACTCAACCTTATTTTCTTCCAAGTGCTTCAGCCAAAGCTGTGACTCCGGTCCAACAACTACGCGGCTTAAAAGCATTCGCAAAACTGCTTTCGCATCCCCCACAATCGGGAAATGAGTCTCGACATTCTTGCCGATTTCCGCTGGATCAATATCTGCATGGGCAACCCTGGCATTTGGCGCAAAGGTTGTTAGATTGCCTGTTAACCGATCATCGAAACGGGCACCAATATTGATCAATAGATCGCATTCATAAAGTGCCATGTTCGCGGTATAACAGCCGTGCATCCCCGCCATTCCCAAAAACAACGAGTGCTGTGCCGGAAATCCACCGAGTCCTAACAAAGTGTGGACGACAGGCAATTGATACTGTTCGGCAAAAGCAAGCAATTCCTCCGAGGCCTTGGCATGCAAAACCCCTGCCCCTGCTAAGATGACAGGCTTTCGGGAGTGTTGGAGCGCCTCAAGCAGGCTGTCTACCTGTAACGGATCAGGGTTTACGATTGGCCTGTATCCTGGAAGGTTTACCTCAGCCTCTGGCAAAAAAGAAGTCTGAAGTGCTGTAAGGTCCTTCGGTATATCGACTAGAACAGGGCCCGGCCGTCTAGTTGTCGCCAGATGGAAGGCTTCCTTCACAATTCTGGGCAAATCCTCTAACCTTCTCACCTGGTAAGCCTGCTTTGTGATTGGCGCAGTCATCCCGACTACATCTGCTTCTTGAAAGGCATCTGTCCCGATAACATGTGAGGCAACCTGGCCTGTAAAAATAACAAGCGGCAAAGAATCCATCATCGCATCGGCGATTCCTGTCACGACATTGGTTGCGCCAGGTCCAGAGGTAGCGATCACGACGCCCGGCTTTCCCGAAACCCGGGCATAACCTTCAGCCGCGTGGATCGCTCCTTGTTCATGACGGGCAAGAACATGCTTGATTGGCGACCTGTGCAGAGCATCGTAAATTCCTAACACCGCCCCGCCAGGATAGCCAAACAAGAGCTCTACCCCCTCCTGTTTCAGGGACTGGATGAAGAGATCCGCCCCATTCATGTTCAATTCTTCTGTTTCAACCGTTACCATTGGCTCTTTTGCTGCCATCCAAATCTCCTCCTATTCTTCTTTTCATCCCAGCGGGGTAAATAAAAAAAGCCCTTCACCCCACACAACATTCCATCATTGTGCAGGGGTGAAAGGCTCATAGCATTCCACGGTACCACCCTCGTTCGCTGCATCTCTTGCAAGACACAGCCTTTAAAGGCAGCTCAGGTCCCTTTTTTTAAAAAAGAATCTGAACTGTCTCGTTTTTGCTAACGAGTATACCCGTGTATACCCGGCTGTCCCTACTGCGACTTCAGGACCGCACTCAGAGGGGATGAAGGAATTGGCGTATTGCTGGCTTCCAGCGCGACCAGCTCTCTGTGAATACGGAATCCAATCCCTAAACCTCGTCATCGAGTTATCTATTAAATTTTCAGGATGCCACCCGTGCTCGCCGAGGTGACCAGCTTCGAATATCGAGCCAAATATCCTTTCTTGATTTTAGGCTCCGGTTGTTTCCATTGGGCTTTCCGATCATGTAATTCTGCTTCAGGAACCTCCAGGGAAATGGTTCTTTCCTCTAAATCAATGAAAATAGGATCCCCATTTTCCACAAACGCAATCGGCCCTCCTTCAGCCGCTTCTGGTGAAATATGGCCGATGGAAATTCCTCTTGAGGCACCTGAGAATCTGCCATCCGTAATCAGGGCTACCTTCTTTTCAAGGCCTCTTCCGGCAATCGCAGCTGTTGGCGCAAGCATCTCCGGCATTCCCGGACCGCCTTTTGGCCCCTCATAACGGATGACAACCACATGCCCCTCACGAACATCGCCACTTTCGATTCCAGCCAAAGCCTCATCCTGAGATTCATAGACAATCGCTTCACCTTTAAAAGTCTTGATTGAAGGGTCCACTGCTCCTACCTTGATGACACCTCCGTCTGGTGCAATATTTCCAAACAGAACGGATAGACCGCCGACAGGGCTATGCGCCGTTTCCTTGCTGCGGATGACATCACCATTCAGCACCTCCGCATCCTTTACATTCTCGTAAAGTGATTTACCGGTGATGGTGATCCGGTCCGGGTGGACAGCTCCTTCCATTTCACATAGCTGTTTGATAATCGCGCTGACACCGCCGGCATTATGGACATCCTGCATAGAATTATGGGAAGCCGGGCTGATTTTAGACAAATAAGGAATCCTTTTCGCCACTTCATTAATCCGGCTCAAATCATAGTCAATTTCCGCCTCGTTCGCGATGGCCAGCGTGTGGAGCACTGTATTCGTCGAGCCGCCCATCGCCATATCGAGCGCAAAGGCATCATCAATCGTTTCCTTGGTGATAATGTCTCTTGGCTTGATATCCTTTTTGACCATTTCGACCAGATGACGAGCTGCGTCATAGATTAATTGATGGCGTTCCTCCGAGGTCGCAACCAGCGTTCCGTTTCCAGGAAGCGCGACTCCGAGCATTTCCATAAGAGAATTCATAGAGTTGGCCGTAAACATTCCCGAGCAAGAACCACAAGTAGGACACGCATTCTTTTCAATATCCAGCAATTCTTCTTCAGACATTCTCCCGGATTGATAGGCACCGACGCCCTCAAAAACGGATACTAGCGATAAAGGCTGTCCAGTGCTTGAGACACCTGCCTCCATCGGGCCTCCCGAAACAAATACAGAAGGAACATTCGTCCTTACCGCCGCCATTAGCATTCCAGGAGTGATTTTGTCGCAGTTCGGGATATAGAAAACGCCATCGAACCAGTGCGCATTAATCACGGTTTCAGCCGAATCTGCGATCAGCTCCCGGCTTGGCAGGGAATATCTCATGCCGATATGCCCCATCGCGATCCCATCATCAACGCCAATGGTATTGAATTCGAACGGAATCCCGCCCGCCTCTCTGATCGCGTCCTTGACAACATCGGCGAACTGCCTCAGATGGACATGGCCCGGAATAATATCAATATATGAATTGCAAACGCCTATAAAAGGCTTTTCAAGATCCTCTAATTTCACGCCGGTTGCATAAAGCAAGCTTCTGTGCGGAGCACGGTCGACTCCCTTTTTGATCATGTCACTGCGCATACGAATTCCCCCTCGATTTATCTCTATACACTTTGCTGTTCATAGACTTTGACTCCGTCTTCAACGACGGTTTTTCTAAACTCTTTTAAAAGTTGATTTGTGACGGCACCTGGTCTGCCATCACCGATCGACCGGCCATCCACCTTCACAACCGCAATCACCTCTGCCGCCGTTCCGGTTAAAAAGACTTCATCGGCCACATAGACATCATGCCTTGTGAAAACTTCCTCCCTCATCGAGAAGCCAAGATTGTGGGCGATTTCCATGATGGCATTTCTAGTGATTCCCTCCAGTGCTCCCACATACCCGGGAGGCGTCAGGATCTCGCCCTTTTTCACGATAAAAACATTATCCGCAGAGCCTTCCGCCACATAACCCTGGTCATTCAGCATCAGCGCTTCATTCACCCCGGATAAACCAGCCTCAATCCGGACAAGAATATTATTCAAATAGTTCAGCGACTTCACTTTCGGTGAAAGCACATCCGAGCGATTCCGTCTCGTGGCCACTGTGACAATTTCGATGCCCGATTCATATAACTCTTTCGGGAATAGCGCAAGTTCCTCCGCAATGACGATGACCTGCGGCCGTGAACAGGAGGCAGGGTCAATGCCTAAATTCCCTACTCCCCTGGAGACAACCACGCGAATATAAGCATTCAGCAGGTCATTCACTCTCAAAGTTTCAACCACAAGATCGCTTAACTCCTGTTTACTGTAAGGAATGGACAACATAATGGACTTCGCCGAGTCATACAGCCGATCAACATGCTCCTGAAGCCTGAACACATTGCCTTCATACACCCGAATCCCCTCGAAAACACCATCTCCGTATAGAAATCCATGATCATACACCGATACAACAGCGTCTTTCTTACTGACAAACTGGCCATCCAAAAAGATCAATTGCTCCTTCATCATCCATTCCTCATTTCCGGTATTTTTTAATTTTTTTTGGAAAAATAAAAAAACTCGCCCCTAAAATAGGGACGAGTTTAACTCGCGATACCACCCTAGTTCCGTTCATGGATAGAAAAATCCACTTATACGGCACTCAATCAACGTACAATCATACGCGTTCCTAGTAACGGCGGACCACCCGGCAACACTTACTGAAAAAGTTCAGCATTGCATCTCGGAGATGATTTTCGGATCAGTTCTGAACATCGGCTTGCACCATTTACCGACTCTCTGTAGAACAGGGCACTCATCTTACTCTTCTCGTCATCGATTTTTATTTTCCGAAATTTATTAATTATTAAATTATCAGGATAAAATTGATTTGTCAAACTATTTCTAAAAGTATTTTTTGCACCAAGGGACAAAGGGTCGGTCCTGCCGTCCCACAAATCCTCTAATTTTGAAAGGAAGAATATTTTCTCTCACGAAAAATAAAAGCTACTCCGCTTTGCTAAATACATCACTCTGCACTTTCCAGCTGTTTGTAAAATCGATCTACAATAGGATTAATATCTGGGTTTGTATCATAATAGGTATTGCCAATTTTATTAAGAGTGAATTTAAAAACTTTCTCACCATCAAAAAGAGTAATTCCATACCTCCACCCATCACGTTTTTCTTGATTTTTTAGAGGAGTAAACTGTATATCATTAATCAGAGATAGAAATTCATCCATTTGTCCATTCTGTGTGATCGTCTTTGATGCACCAGTCGAACCATCTTGAATGATGATTTTGTCCACATTTTCAATTTCAGCATCTTTGTAAAACCCTTCTAATGATTGCGTTTTTCCATTCGAACAAGCGGAGACAAAAAACAGACTTACTAACATGATTAGGAACATGGATTTTTTCATTGACACACTTCTCCCCGAATTCATCATTACCTATTAGACGAAAGAGACAGAGGAACGGTTAATGAATTCACTTATATAAAATTTAGCTTCTCACTTGCTCCTCTCCTTTTCTCCACGGAAAAAAGTACAGGGTATGTCCCTATGCTCCGCCTTCGTTTAAAATAAACCACTCTTCTCGACCGAAAAGGTTACTAGTCCAAATGCCGGTTCAAACTTTGCTTCGTCTTGAAGTATTCCATTTATTTGAACCTTCAACTCTTGGTCGGCTCCATGGACAACAAAACTCATCCGCTCCCATTCAGGGTCATACTGATTGTGTAAGACATCGACCGTTATTTCCAGGGAGTCTGCTGCTTTTTTTTCGCCAATCTGCAATTGAAGATAATTACCTTGTTGATAGTCAAAGGTTTTGCCATCGTCTTCATAATGGACGAATGGGGACAAACCCTTTTCAGAAAGATATAAATGAACCTTGATTTCTGCTTCTTTCTGCTCGGTAGAGTTTTTCACAGAACCATGAACAAGCGTTGCTCCTTCTTTCACAAAAATCGGCATCGTCGCCATGTCGGCTTCAACCAGGTGGTGCTTACCACCGTTCAGTTTTTCATCAGTCCAATAGTTCACCCAGCTTCCCTCTGGCAAATAAACAACCCTGTGGTAGGTGTCCGGCTTCAGGATCGGCGCGACAATCACCTGTGAACCAATCATGAATTGGTCGGAAAGGTTAAAGGTATGTTTGTCCTCAGGGTACTCGAACACCAACGGGCGCATGACCGGAGCTCCAGACAAGCTAGCTTCACGGAATAATGTATACAGATATGGCAGCCACACATACCGCTCTTGAATGTACTTCCTGATGATCTTTTCATACTCCTCACCGAACGACCATGGTTCCTGGCGGATTGATTCGAGCACGCTATGGTTCCGGAAATACGGAGTGAACATGCCAACCTGGGTCCAGCGTGTCAGCAGCTGCCCTGTTGTATCATGCGCAAACCCGCCAACATCGGGACCGCAAAACGGAACACCTGACATCCCGAGATTCATGCACATCGGAAGCGACATCTGCAAGTGCTCCCAGAAGCTGCGGTTATCCCCTGTCCAAACCGTACTATACCGCTGCACTCCAGCAAAACCAGCCCTCGTCAGTAAAAAAGGACGTTTGCCATCCAGCTGTGCCTTCATTCCCTCATATGTCGCCTCACCCATCAGCAGGCCGTACAAATTATGCAGTTCACGATGGGTTTTAGGGTTGCCATCATTTTTATGCATGACCTTCAAATCCATCGTTTTCGTTTCATTAAAAACGGCCGGCTCGTTCATATCATTCCATATGCCTTCAATCCCCATCCTGGAATAGAACTTATGCTTCTCACCCCACCATTTACGCACATCCTCGCTCGTAAAATCAGGAAAAGCACTCTTGCCTGGCCAGACATCCCCAAAGTAAAGATTCCCCTCAAGATACTTGCAAAAGTAATCCCCGTTCACACCCTCCTGGTAAATAGGATACTCCGGGTCCTCCTTCACACCAGGATCGACAATCGGAATCACATGAATTCCCTCCTGCTTCAAATCCTCCATCAATTTCTCAGGATTCGGGAACCTCTCTTCATCAAAGGTAAACACACGATAACCATCCATATAATGTATGTCCAAATATATGGCATCAAGCGGAATGTCCCTCTCCTGAAACTCCTTAACAAGCTCCCTTACTTCCTGCTCCGACTCATAGCTATAACGCGATTGATGATAGCCAAGCGACCACTTAGGAGGAAGCGGCATCCTTCCGGTGATTTCCGTATACTGCTCCACCGCATCCTTTGGCTTCGGACCTGCAAATAGATAATAATCCAGCTGCCCGCCTTCCGCCCAAAAGGAATACGTTTCGTTCGATGTCCTCATGTCAAAAACACTCTTGAAGGTATTATCAAAAAACAGCCCATACGCCATTCCATTGCGAATACCCATAAAGTAAGGGATCGACTGATACAGCGCATCAATTTCAGGATTATGCGGAGCATACACATCCGTGTTCCACATTGTCATCTTTTCTCCGCGTTTGTCCAGGAAGCTCGTCTTCTCCCCAAACCCATAGAAATGATCATCAGGATGCATCTCTTTAAAACAAATAACCTCTTTCTTTTCATTGAATCCCATCGAGGACTCATGATCCTGTATGATTGTCCGTCCTTGTTCATCCAGCACCGTAATCCTTATCGGACTTTTATGTATGACAATCGCGAGCTTCCCACTTGAAAGCCTGATTTCATCCTCACTCTCGGCAAAAGAAACCTCCACCTCTTCAGGTTCTTTTACGACTGCGAAACTCGAACTCAATGACGGCTGTTCCTTAGGATTCATGACAACCCGAACAATATCATCCCGGTAAAAACAAACCGTTACATACCCATTTTCACAACTTAGGTTAAGGCTGTTGTTTTCAAGCTTACTAGAAACGACCGCTCCCACACTGCGGAAAGCAGCTCCTTTCCTCTGCCTCTTCATTCCTGGTTGAATTGCAAAGCTAGTATCTTGCATGTATCTGTCCTCCCGACTTGTGGTGCACCATTTAGTATTATTCCAGACAGCGGGGCGTCTTCGCTGTATCTCGAGTGAAGTAATTCAACACTCATTCGAAAAATCGCCCTTCTTCATCAATATACCTTATTTTTTTCTGCTTGACTCCCCCTTTGCTAGCCATCTGACAGTACCTACTTTGTAATTTTTTCTTAAAGAAATTTTTAAGGGATTTCGGGAAGATGGTACTGTGTTTTGAGCACGCCTTGGGTTGAAAAAATCCAATTTCTTAAACTTACAGAAAAAAGACCTGTTAACAATTACCCATGAAGAAACAGAAGACTCTTTTTGGGTTTACATATATTCACATTAGCTTAAAAGAACCCCTTTATAATCTGTTTTGTATTCAAAATCATTTTGCAGAGGGGAAGGTTTTACAATGAATGAGAGACCGTTTGATGAAATGATCAGCAGCTGGAGTCAAGAAGGTTTGAAAAAGAACATGGACCGCCGCAGCTTTTTGAATGGTGCTGGCAAGCTGGCAGGGCTTTCGCTTGGACTTGCGATCGCTCAATCACTTGGAGGCGGATTCAAGGTCAATGCTGCCCCAGTGTTCAGCGAATACCCATTCAAGCTTGGAGTTGCTTCCGGAGATCCTCTTCATGATAGTGTCGTGCTTTGGACAAGACTTGCGCCAGACCCGCTTGCAGGAGGCGGAATGCCACATCATTCTGTACCGGTGAAATGGGAAATTGCCGCGGATGAACACTTCCGCCAAATCATCAAGCGAGGAACTCAACTTGCTACACCTGCTTTAGCCCACTCAGTCCATATCGAAGTAACAGAGCTGAAACCGAACACCGTTTATTTTTACCGTTTTAAGAGCGGAGAGGAATTCAGCCCGGTCGGTAAAACCAAAACGCTTCCTCTACCTGGAGCAAATGTAGCTGCGATGACCTTTGCCTTTGCTTCTTGCCAGCAATACGAACACGGCTACTACACTGCATACCAGCATCTGGCCAAAGAAAATTTAGATCTTGTTTTTCACCTTGGAGATTACATATACGAATATGGCCCGAATGAATACGTGTCGCCAACAGGCAATGTCAGGGCGCACAGCAGTTCAGAAATCGTAACTCTTGAAGACTACCGCAACAGGCATGCACAGTATCGTTCGGATGAGCATTTAAAATCAGCTCATGCTGCTTTCCCATGGGTAGTCACATGGGATGACCATGAAGTCGAAAACAATTATGCCAATATCATCCCGGAAAAAGGGCAGTCGGTTGAAGAGTTTATCAAGCGCCGGGCAGCTGCCTATCAAGCATATTACGAACATATGCCACTGCGCGTTTCTTCCATGCCGCACAATGAAGGAATGAAACTCTATCGTGACTTTTCCTACGGCAACCTCGCTAATTTTTATGTACTCGATACACGTCAATACCGTGATGACCAGGCAAATGGGGATGGAACAAAGCCGCATTCTGAGGAATCACTCGATCCGAATCGCACGGCACTTGGCGAAGAGCAGGAAAAATGGCTCCTTGGTAATCTGGGTAAATCTACTTCCCACTGGAATGTACTGGCCCAGCAAATTTTCTTTGCCCAGCGAAAATTCGGGACAAGCACTGCCCCGAAATACAGCATGGATTCATGGGACGGTTATCCGGCTGCCCGCGAACGCATCATCGATTTTGCCGCAAGCAACAGCATTAACAACCTTGTCGTACTCACGGGTGATGTTCATGCAAGCTGGGCGTCGAACCTGATGGAGGATTTCAATGACCTGAATGCGAGGATACTCGGGGCGGAATTTGTCGGCACCTCGATCACCTCCGGAGGCAATGGCTCCGACGTCCGTGCCGATACAGCGGCAACGCTTGAGCGGAATCCGCATATTAAATTTTTCAATAATTACCGTGGTTATGTAAGATGCCATGTAACGCCTGACAAGTGGCAGGCAGATTACCGTGTGGTTCCTTTCGTCACCGTTCCAGGAGCCGATATCTCAACCAGAGCATCATTCGTGCTTAAGAAGGATGAGCAGGGAATCAAGGAAGCTTCATCCACGATCGTTCCAAACGGTGTCAAGCTATCAAGTGAAACAGAGGAAGACCGCCATAAGGCACATGCAAAAGCGCATCAAAAACAGCTCGAAAAAAAGAAGCAAAAAGTCACTAACTAATAGCCAGAATGGAGGTTCACTTTTATGATTCAAAACATCGGGATTCCCGGTTTAATCCTTGTTCTTGTCATTGCCCTGATCATTTTCGGTCCATCGAAGCTGCCTGATATCGGACGGGCCTTCGGCACAACGATAAAGGAGTTCAAGAAGTCGACGAGGGAATTAGTAGAAGATGCAGAATCGGAACAAGACAGCAAAGAGAAGAAAACAGTTTAAACGGGAAGATGCAAGCAGTAATTGTACTGCTTGCATCTTTTTTTACGCTTAATTTGCATTGATCGTTACATCCCTTTTATAACCCTGCCCGATTTTCTTTCTGATAAACTGCCCATCATTCCGCTATATGAAATCAGCGTACAGGAGTCTATCTGAAAAATAAATAACCAATAGAAAAGAAGCACTGGTACGAAGAAGTGAGCTCCAGTTGTTTGAGACACCTAACAACTGGAATTGCAGTTCTTTTCCCAATGCTTCTTTCTCAAGTACTATGTCCCCTATAGCATACCTTTCTAATACATACGGATACCCCACATTACCAAGGATTGATCTTATCCATTCCAGCTTTAATAGAACTATATTTGCCAACTAAAAAGGAATGGCAAGAGCAAAAGTCTGATAGCGGTTGAATCCTCGGTTCTTTTTGTGCCCGTACTCATAAGATAGAAATTCTAGGACCTCGTGACAGTCATTTAACGACTGTCACGGACCTATCATTCAAGTTTACGCTGCGGATAGTTCAGTTCCCTGTTTTCGACGGTAAACGACCTTTGATAACAAAACACTGCATTCATACAAAAATAACAGCGGAAGTATGACAAGAATGTCCGATAGAAAATCTGGGGGCGTTATAAGAACGGCCGTTACAATCAACATAAAATAAGAATACTTTCTGGCTTTTTGCAGTCTGTATGGATTTAACACACCGAGGCTTGTCAGAAACATAATAATGACAGGCAGCTCAAATAAGAATCCGAAGGGCAGGATCATGTTCATTAAAAACCGAAAGTATTTCTCTGTTGTGAAAAATTCCATGAACATGTCTTCCGAAAGCGATAGCAGGAATTGAAACACTAACGGAAAAATGACGAAATAACCAAAACTAATGCCCATTATAAAAAGCAAGAATAAGGCCGGTATGTAGGCTACTGTTACCTTTTTCTCCTTTTCCGATAAGGCAGGCCGTACAAACAGCCAAATTTGATGGGCAGCGATGGGAATCGTACCTGCTATAGCAATCACAGCTGCAAGCATCATATAAACCCACAAAATATCACTCGGGCCAAGAACGGCTAATTGAATGGATAAATCCTGGATTAACCATTGGTAAATATTCTTAACATAAATAAGAGCCAAAATGACAAATAGCATAAAGCTTCCAACAATGATCATCAAACGTTTACGCAATTCGCTCAAGTGGTCCACAAGATTCATCTGTTTTCCATCCATGAAATCACCTCTTAAAAAAGAAGATGAAAGGTTGTTACCTGCATCTTCTGCTAGTTCTATTGAATTTGCCTGCTTTTCTTTTCATCCTTTTCCGGCTCATCATCTGAAACCAACTCACGTGTTGATTTTTTAAACTCTTTTAATGTAGACCCAAACGCCCGGCCTATCTCAGGAAGCTTGGATGGACCAAAAATAATTAAGGCAATGACTAGAACTAAAATTAAGCCAGGTATCCCTATATTCTGTAACATTTCATAACCTCCAATACTTCAAATCTTTCAAGTTCGCCCACAGCTGAGATGATAAAAAGATGTAAACCATACCAAGTGTTCAGTTTACATCTTTTTAATGGTACCTATTCTATCGTTTTAAATCATTTTTATTCCGTGCCGCTCAAATGCCGCTGCTTCAAGAATGGACATACCTTGCGCCTTGGCCGCCTCAGCCACTTTTTCAGAAACCTGTGGTGTAAGATTCGCAGGTGCAGCAAAGGACATTTCCCTTGCGCGCGCAACATTACGGCGCTGGAACGGTCCCCAAATGGCAAATGTTTTACCAGGGCTTTGAATATTGACAAATAGCGTATTTCCATCTGGAGAGAAGGTCGGACCAGCCAATTCAGAATCGCTTAAACGGTTGGCCGCAAAAGGATATACCTTACCTTCTGGAGTAATTCCCATAATCCGGTCCTGTCCAGAACCATCTTCTGCATACCAGAGGTCTCCCCAAGGGGTACAGCAAATATTGTCCGGATATTCCATGTACTTTTTGTCATTTCCCTCATAGAAAAGCTCCAATGTATTCGTGTGCGGAACATATCGATACACGCGGCCAAGCTTTTTATCACCGGCAGATGTGTCATCGAACCAGAAAACTCCTTCTTGAAAAAAGGCTCCCTCAAGTCTTGAGAACACAATACAGTTTTGCGCGGCAGCCTCTTCACGGCACCAGTGAGGATCTACTTCCTTCCAAACAAGTTTAAAAGTTTGTCCCGTTTTAAATGTGCTGGCTGACGGGTCAGCGACTTCTTCAATCGCAGCCGCATACAGCTTACCGCCCTTTTGCAGGGCACCCGGCTTTTGGCTCAAGTCATTTGGGATAAAACGATACAGGAAGCTCGGGCTTGCATCTTCGGTCAAGTAGACATATCCTGTCGCTGGGTCAATAGCACATGCCTCATGTGCAAACCTTCCCATTTCCTTGATTGGCGTTTTGGACATATCGTTTTCAGGCTGGGTTGGATCCACTTCGAATACATAACCGTGGCCCTCGGATCGGTTTTCTTCGCAAGTTAGCCAAGTACCCCATGGTGTCGCGCCACCCGCACAATTTCGGATCGTACCTGAGGAGGTCACATACTCTTTGGTCACTTCACGATTTGCCCCTACAACTAGTGCGGTAGTTCCACCCTGGGCATTTGCATCATAAGGATTTCTTCCAAATGCCGGACCTGATGACAATTCATGATTGCGTACAAGAATCGTCGTGTTGTTCGGTCCTTCAAAAGCTGCCATTCCATCGAATGCACCAGGAATCTTGGTTCCGTCTGTCATCAAGCTGCCTTCTCTGGAGATAATTTTGTAATGGAAGCCTTTTGGAAGATCGAGGATACCATTAGGATCTGGAACCAAATCTCCGTATCCGCCAAATCCGCTGGCTGGATTTTCAGCCGCATCCGCAAGTGCTGTTGAACCCAGTCCCATTACCCCGGTGGAACCAAGAGTAAGGGCAAGCGCGCTCATTCCACCCGCTTTTAAGAAATCCCTTCGGTTCAAGCCATTATTAGACATTTGATCAGTCATAACTTATCTCTCCTCATCTATGTATTTTTGAATCTAGTAATAGATTAAAAGGAAATTATTAAGTCATAACCAGATTATTGTAAAAATTCAGTTTAAAGATAGTAAATGCAAAATTAACAATACCTATTTGGTAAATCTATCACCTTTCTAAGCCGGTGGAAGGAGCCATTCTGAATGTGGCGATTCAAATAAGGATAGGAAAGTAACAATGGGGATTAGGTACATTGAAGTTTTGTAATTATACTAATTCAGCGATTTTTGGAGATTTTGATTGTGGACACACGGGACGGTTAAAAAGTGTACAAAAAAGCCACCCCTCCCAAAAAGGTAACGGGTTCCCTTTTGAAGTGCAAAATTGAAAAAAGCATAGCAAATAACCACACGTTTCACATATGAATTAGCAAACAAAATCGCATACTATTTAGCAATAAAGAAGGAGCTGGATGTGAATCCTAGCTCCTTTATTTTGCATTCTTTATTATAGTAAAGCACCCCCGTTTGTTTAAGTGAAACATTACACAAATCCGTCAATAATTATAAGGTAAAGGCACCTTACTTTTCCTATATCCTTTAATTATCCTCAAATTTGATTGAGTAACCTCGTTTCAGTAATGTGTTTGATAATGGAGATTCACTTAGAAATCTGCTCAAGACCCCATTTGAGAACTGCAATTCATCTACTGTATAGAACTGTGTGAGTTTTTGATAAAGTATCATTTCTGTTTCCACTATCATTTCATATTTACCCATTCCTAAACTTGTAAGTTGCAGACGAACAAACCGTGAATCATTTTCATCCTTTACTCGTTCAACTAGTGCATCTTTAACCATCCTATCAATCAATCTCGAAGGGCTTCCAGCTTCGCAAATTAACAGTTCTCCTAATTCTTTTAAAGAGATCGGTTGTCTCTCCTTTAAAATACTTATCACTTCTGCTTGTGAGGGTGTTACACCTACACCTCCTAACAATTCTTTTAAAATTCGATTTCCATATCTTTGAACAGCTAGAATTAAATATCTAAACTTTTCTGCTTCTTCGTAATTACTCATGTTTATTTCACCATCTACCATTCGATTATTTCTTGCTTTATTGCAGGATCATGGTTTGCGATAACTCTTATAGTATCGGTCTTGCTTGAAAAATCCTTAACCCACTCTAAGGACTTTTGTGCTGTTTTTTTGTCTATAGTTAAACCTGGTAATATCATTTCTTTCCAAGATTTTTCCGCATAACCGACATCGCTTACTAATAATAACCAGCCATTATTCGATTTTACCAGAACTGAAAACATTCCTTCGCTATGTCCCGGAGTATGTACAAGATAAAGAGAGCCATCTACATATAAATCTAAACCCTTATTGAAAGGTCCATAAGGTATATTCTTCTGCTGAAATGTTTCAATCGGAATACCTGACCACATTGATTTTATATATCCTGCTCTTTTATGAGCTGCCTTCCACTCAATCTCACTTGTGAGAATTTTTTTAGCATCTTGTACATGTCTCAAACCACTTACGTGATCTGAGTGTAAATGTGTCAGTAAAACAAAATCTATATCCTTGCTTTTTATTCCCATATGTTCTAGTTTTTCTGCAATCGAATCTCCCTCTGGAAGATCACCTTTGAACATTGAGGAAGCTAATCGTCCCAAATGTCTTTTTTGAGCTGTCCTAATCTCATCATGCCAGCCTGTATCAACTAAAATTAAACCATTTGGATGTTCAATTAAGTAGGAAGATACAGGAACCCACATCTTTTTACTTTCTCCCCTTAGCCAACCTGAATATGGAATTGGATGCAAGCTTTTTTCCTTAAAAGCTAAAGCTCTATCAATGTACACCATACCAGTATGCATTATATGTACTTTCATCAAAAATCCCCCAAACCTGATACTAGTTAAATAAATGACATGTCATCTATATATTAGATGACATGTCATTTATTGTCAATATCCTATAAATAAGATATCTTCTTATTAAACTAGTCGAGTAGAAGGGAGCCTTTCTACCTTGCGGTAAATTGTACTCCTCCTCCCTCACAGAACCGTGCTTGCGCTATTAACGCACACGGCTCCTCCAAATTATCATTCACAGAATGTAGCTAATTTCTTTTCTCAAGTCATAGATATTCACTTTGATTCTTGGTGAAGGTAGTGGATATTTATTGAGAAAGAGCCTCAATTTATCCCATGTAAAGGATTTCCTTTGGCTTCTTCTATTTAGCCATTTAAATAGTAAGCGCTGGATTTTCTCTTTGAAGTTGTTAACCGTTTGGATATTATCTGTGATGCAATAAAAGTTGTAATAGCCTGTTAGTGAGCGTTTAAATCCATCCATAATCATATGGATATCTTTATTCCTATTATTCTTCAGCCATTCTTTAGTTTCTTTTAGTTTACCTTGGACTTTCCTCCTGCTGGTTTTCCGTTTTACTCGGAAATCACCCTGTTTACTTACCCCACAATAGTGGGTAAACCCGAGGAAATCAAAGTATCTGGTTTGCCAGCCCCGTCTCGTTTTGCATTCTTTTCCGCAAACCGTCCGAAAGGAATAATTTTGGTTTTATCCTTGGTTTCCAACCCGATCAACCCGGGAGGATAGATGGACTAAATCCTTGTTGGCAGCCTACACCTGCTTCACTTTAATATTAATCTTGGACACTCGGTAACCTCCTACTCAAACATCGTCCGAAATTCTTCTACTGGTTCATGGAAATAAAATGGCCTGGTGTCTTCAACAATGGAGCTGGCCAGCGGGATGGCATCATCTAGAATCAATACTTCAACCTGCTGTTCTCCTTGTTGATTTATAGCCTCAAAAACTTCTTGAGTCAGGCCTTTTTCCAAGTCATCCACATCCAATGCCACTAGAGGGAAAGAACGCCCAACAGCCGATGGGGTATATATATTTGCTAGGTAGGCTTTTCTTATCGACGGAAACTTCTTAAGGCATGAGCGAAATCTTTCCATTACACCTTTCGAGAGTTCCACTATTTGTTCAGTCAGAATCCTTTCCTTCTCTTCATCACTTAACTGTTCGAAAAAATAGTGCAGAATTCTGCCGTCCTTCATCGTTTCCAGCTCTTCACAGATGATTTTCTTACTCAAACCGGTAAAAGGATTCAATACCCAGGGAATATCCGTCCCCGCCATCTCCAAAAGCAGCTCTACCGGGATTTTCACATATGGATACTCTGATTGGATGATCACATCGAACTTCTCCCATCTCGTAAAGACTGGCAAGACCATCTCTCCATTCTCTTCGATGTACTTTAAGTTCAGCGTCTCATCTTCCGCAACCGACCCAATCACGACCAGTTCAAGTTCAACCAATGCTTTATAAAACTGAAAACGGCTAGAAGGATTCTCAATAGCCGCAGACAGCAAATCATCAAAAGACTCAATCACATGATTATTCATAACCACTCCTGAAACGACATAACCAATATATAATTCCACAAATATCCAAATATTCCTATTGGAAAAATATGAGTCAAAAGACTCAAAAGTCCATAAAAAAGCTTGCTATCCAATTAAGGTTAGCAAGCTATATGTAATATTCGAGACAGATCACATCCCCTGTCTACCATTATGGAGTCAATTCAGTGTCGCCAGCTTAATTAACTCAAATTTTTGTAAAAATAATACCAAGCAACGCTGAAAAAATTCCAACCAGCTGGTACATTTTGATTTTCTCCTTGAAAAGCCAGATGCCAGCAAGTATGACCACCAGGCAATTCAGGCTGACAATCGGGAAGATGATGCTGGCTGTTCCCTCTTGCAATGCATAAAAATAACAGCTGTAGCCGATGACACTGATCAAGCCAGCGAGTGAACCGATATTGGCTTCCGTCCGCTGCCAATGCTCTTTTTCCCGAATGCTGTTAATCCCCAAATAAATACTTCCGCCTCCATACATGCAAATTAATGTATTAAGCGAACTGATTTGCAAATAAGAAGTAGTCTTCATCAAGATTCCTAGAATCCCGAACGAAAGAATGGCCAAAAGTACCCGGAAAAGCCATGGACCATACTCGGTTCCGCGGTTCGAACCTGGCGAATATTGAATCACTAAGGCTGAGCCCAGTATGAAAACAATGCCTAGCCATTGGAGCAGGCTGATCTGTTCGTGAAAAATAATCGCTGCACCAAGAATGGGAAATATCGCGTTTGCCCCTACCAGAGGTGATGTCAGGCTGGCCGGTCCGTTCTCAAATGCCCTCGACATTTGGATATTCCCATTTGCATTCAATATTCCAATCAGGCCGCCAAGGACCATTGCCAGTAAGTTAAACTCCAGCGCCCCAGACACCACTCCATAACCAAGGGTGACCAGAAAGGCTACCAAGTAAAAGAAAAACTGAATATGTACCTTTGATAGATGTCGTGCAGTGCTCCATTTAAAAATCGTATTATTGATCCCAAAGCTCAACGTCGTTACAAATGCCGCGGCAATCCACATGCTGATCCTTCTCTCTCTATCACTTTGACTCCCTCATTTTAAAACTCTATCAGAGTATTCGCAATCTATTTTTTCGTGTTTCTAAATAAAAAAAGAACCTCAATTAAGGTTCTTTTCACTCTACCACGGATAGCCTGATAAAAAAGTGCCTCTATCCAGAGTTTAGTGTTTTTCAATAGATTTAATGAATGAACATGCTTTTTCTTCTGTTCGTCCTGGTTTTCATTTATTATTTTTGAATGTCTTTTATTCTGCATTTTGCGGTTGAAGTGGATTGTTTTCTAAAATGTTTTCTACTTCTTCATACCCCTCTGGAAATGCATAGTTATATCTGGGTGGAAGTGCAAAAACATACTCATTATTTTGTCCCAGGATTGATGGGCGAACAGGTGCTGCTCCAATATGAAATTCTTCCTTTTCAAGTAAGGACCACTGATTAAGTGTAAAAATCATGATCGGAATATCTTGTTTCGGTTTTTCCTCCGTCCATTTAGGATGTCTAATTGAAAGGATTTGGCCACTTTCAATTATTTGTTGATTAGTAGAAATACCTTCCCAGGAATCAGAGACAATCTTGTAACCCTCCCAACTTTTTGGAAGCTCAAAGTTGAATCCATATTCTGTATTTTCATAAAGAATAGTATCTGTTACTTTATCATCAGGTTCGTTCTGATCCAGAGGATCTTTATTATCGTCCACTTTGTTTTCATCTATTGGAGGATGTTCCTCGCTTTGTTGCCCTTGTTCATTTGAATCAGGACTTGATGGACGTTCCTCATTAAACGGACTAATAAGAATGGCGAATAGCAATATAGCAGCAACACTTGCTAAACCAGCAAAAAACCTTTTCATGATCGCAGCTCTCCTTTTTTTCTTCTTATCATTTGACCTTGCAAATTGCAGCAGATTTTGATGGATCATATCTTGTGTATCTTTAGTAAACTTTTTATCATAATCAGGTTCTGGTAATGATTTGATTTTTCTCTCTAAATCATAAAATTTCTCATGGTCTTTCATAGTGAAAATCCTCCTTCGCTTTTTTGCAGGATCTTTAACGCACGATGGTAGGTAATACGCACCTTATTTTCAGTCCAATTTAAAATGGATGCTGTTTCAGATACAGAAAGTTCTTTAATCCCTCTAAGGATGATGACGTCCCGATAATTTGTTTTAAGCGATTGGACTGCTTGATAAAGCAATCTGTTATTTTCATTAAGCTGGAGGATTTTCTCAGGCGAAGCCTGATCTGTTTGGTCATCCCAGAACCTGATCATTTGCTTCACCCTAAAACGCTTCCTTTTTCTAATTTCATCTATCCCCACATGGCGCGCAATCGAAAAAAGCCAGGTTTTAGGACTTGATTTTTCCTGATACGTATCAAAGCCTTTAATTGCCCGGATAAAAACTTCCTGCACAAGATCTTCCACATCACTTGACCCGATATAATAAACTAAAAAATGGTATATATCTTTGTTGTACAAGTAAAACCACTCTGAAATTTTGTTGCTAATCATCAGCTGGTCAACTCCATTTTCCCATCAATTTTTTATACTTATAAATTAGTCGAAACCGTACAACATTTATTTCACTTATTACAGTTATTTTTAAGAATTATTTTAATTAGTTTAATATGAAAATGAATGTCCCACGCTAAACTTTCTGCAGGATAAATAAAAAAAGCAACGGAACTTATTCTCCATTGCTTTTCTGTTGAAATTTAATTGTGATTGCTAAAGCTCCCCATTGCATCTCCTGCTATGGAGTATAAATTTCATAAGTGCCGTCTAGCATCTCTTTCATTGTCCAACCTTCACAATCAAAGTCATGGAACGGAATGTTATCATACATCTCTTTAAAGGTACCATAGCTCCGCAGTTCTGTTACTTTTACAGTCAATGTTTCATCTGGTTCAGGCACCTTAACAAATTCGATCAGATCGCCAACTTGAATTTTTCGTCTCTTTTCATCGTTCAAACGAACTTCTACTTTCTTCTTCCCCTCAATGATCGATTGAAAGTATTCTTCATACAAACCCATACGATGCAGCACGTTTTTACTCCTTTAATGCTTAATTTTAGTAATTTACACTACACTCAGAAAAGACAGCAAGACGGCTCAGCTGTCCCACAAAACTGCCACAAGTCTCTGTTTTATTACATAGAAATCACCTTTTTGTTTATTGACCCAGAAAACTTTTCAATCCATCTTGTACAGACCTTGTAAGAAGCCTGGAAAATTGGACTCTGGATAAATGTATAAACAAAGGTGAAAATAAAGACCGGCCCGCCCAGTAACAGGGCAACCACCAGCACAATACTCTCCACAATCATTCGCACTCTGCTGATTGAATACCCGTGCTTAACTGAAATCGCCAGCATAAATCCGTCTCTGGGCCCTGATCCGATTCGAGCAGCATTATACATTCCGCCTCCGATACCCATGATCACCACACCAAGCAGCAACACCAAAACATCAAACATGAGCGTGGAAGCCTGGGGCAAGATATCCAGCCAGAGAAAAAAGTCAACCATCGTGCCAACCATCAGCGCATTAATAAAAGTACCAATATTAACATAAGAACGATCAATCAAAAGCGTTACAAGAACTAACATGATACCAAAAATCACGTTCCATGTTCCGATTGTTAACCCAAACTTATCATAAAGTGCAATATTCAATACATCCCAAGGGTGGACCCCTAAGTACTTAACCTTGATTGCCACAGCTATACCGTAACTAAAAAGTATAAGTCCGACTATAAAAAAGGGAACTTGTATTTTAAGTTTCATTTTATCACTTCATTTCTTTTAACTTGCTTAATGACTTTAGTTTAAATCAACACGGGAAGTATTTAAAATAGAAGTTTTCATGAGATTTGGCTGCCTCTTTTTATGATTAATAATAAAAGCTTGCGAGAAAATAGAAACTCGTTTTCTCAATCACCCAATTCAGAATTAAGTTCCATAAATATCGGCATATGATCACTGAAACTAATCCATTCATCATAGGTTCCAATTTCGAAGTTTCTTACCTGTTTAAGGAGTGTCTCTGATGCAAAAATAAAGTCAATGTGAAATGGGCTAGATTTACTCTTCCTAAAATAATGCGTTGGCTGTAATTCAAGACCTTGTTCCTCATTAAACAAATGATGATATACACTTTTAATATTTACTTTCTCCAGAAGGTCAACTACCTCTGAGTGGGTTCCTACCCGTTTAATATGATCAAAGATTTTATTACTGTTCCAATCACCCACAATAATACAAGGCTCCTTAAGTAAGGCTTCATAATACTTTAAGGCAAGGAATATTTGCCCTATATAACTATCAAACCTGCTCTTTGTAAATTGAGACCAAACCGCAAACAGCAGGAAACTTTGTTTTCCAGTAACAATTAAAGGAACAATATACCGAAAATCCTTATTATAGGATGGATGCAATTTTATATTAAAGGCATCATTTAAATTGAGAATTCCAATGCCCTTATTCAAATTGTCACCAAACCAGAGAAATTGATTAATATTCTTATGATGATTTTTCCCTCTCCATTTTTCTGAGGCTTCACATTCCGGGATAACTAAAATGTCTGCGTTGAATGGAGCTATATTATCAATTTTATCTCTGAATCGCATAGAAGCATTCCATGCAACCAGCTTCATATTAAAACTCCTTCTACGCTATGAGACAGTACTGTCCAGGTCATTTTACCATCTACGTAGTGACCCGATAACTCTGTTAATCGATCTTTTGCCCATACTTGTTGCTCGAGTGTCAGCCAAGAGTCATCTTCAACATATTCGTATTCCGCTTCATGGATAAAGGCTAAATAGTACTGAGTAGTGGCTGATGGTGTGGCATCTATATAGTTCTTTATTTTTAGTACATCGTCTTCGAAAAACTTCATTGCACCGCCTGCTTTATACTTCAACTCCACGATTGCCAGGACATTTTCGATGCCATCCTTTAAATGATCACTATCACTAGGATCATCTTTCAATTGTACAATGGCAAGATCCGCAATAAATCCACCATGATAAAATTCTGTGAAAATCCTTAAATTATGCTTTTCTAATAAACTTGCGAGTTTCGTTCGCAAATGGAAATAGAGAGCGTTTTTTAAAGTGTCTTCTTTTAAAAGATAAAATAAACCATGGTCTTTTGAAATTTTACTTAACCAAATATTTTTGATAGCTCGATCAATTGTTTTTAGTATTTGCTCCAGTTCCATATAAGTCACCCTTCAATAGTAAAATAAGTTCCTAAACTCAAGCAGTAAAATTAGTTATTTTTTCCATTATATCAAATAAAAGCTTAAATAAAGAGAGTATTAGAACGAAAGTATAAGAGAGGATACTTTACAGCAAGGAGAGAGAATCATGTTATTATTTCTTAATTTCTTGAAGAAGCAAAAGACAGAGGCAACTCCTGAAAAGGCGAGAACTGTTGCTCCAAAACAGGTTGCCGTAAGAAAAGGTAAAATTGGAGAATACAAGATTGATATACAGCTAGATCAGCTGCCAAAGGACTGCCGGTACTTAAGTGACCTTCTGATAATGAACCCAAAAGCAAAGTCAGGATATTCACAGATTGACCATGTTGTGCTCACACCATACGGCATTTTTGTCATTGAAACGAAAAATTTTCAAGGAACGATATACGGCGGGAAAGACAGAAAAACATGGTCAGTCAATGGAAAGTTCAAAATGATGAACCCGTTCGTCCAAAACTACGGGCATATAAAAGCACTATCATCCTTGATTGATCAAAAGTACGAGGAGTTCTTTGTATCATTTGTTTCTTTTACTAAACGAGCTACGTTTAAAGTTGATTTGGATTACCGGAAAATACAGTCAAACGAACTGATCGTTTATGATATCGAGTTATCAGAGTTCATTCACCGAAAGGTTTCCGTTTTAAAAATTCCAGCACAAAGAACCTCTCTTAAGCGAGAGCGAGATTTCAATGGCTTACAATGCATTTTCAGATACAAATATAAAAGACCCTGCAATTAGACGAGAACACGAACAGGCATTAAAGGCTGATACTACATACAACCCCACTCAATCAACTTGTTCAATCTGCAATAAATCCGTGTCTGATAAAGTTAAATCATAATGTTTATCAAACCATAAATTCAATGGGAAGATTTATTGTTATGAGCACCAGAAAGATGTTTATTAACAGTTTATTAATAGTATATAAAGGAAAAAGTCTGGGATGTTCCCAATCCTTTTGTTAGCTATATGAATATGAATAAAAAAAACACCTGCATGTCTCTATTCGAATTTAAAGGGAAGCATTATTAGCTTCCCTTAGGTTATTTAGTCATCATTCAGCTTTTATTTCGACTCCTGAATGGAACAAGATCATCGTTCCTCTTTCCCTTCCGCTATTTTGCACGGATCATACTAATTCCTAATACTGTCGCCGGAAAAAGTGCCAGGACAGCACCAATAAAAAACTGATAAGATTCCTTTACCATATCTGGCTGGGTGAAGATTTTATATCTTATGACATTGAGCATTAAAAATATTAACGCAATAGTTACCACTGCTAAAATTGTTCCTGTTACATAGGCTTTGTAACTATTCATTCTCCGTATTTTTGGGGAAGAGATAAATAGAGACAAAACAACATAAATGACAGCACTAGCAAAATATACGACTAAGGTTAACTGGGAGTAGTTAACTTCCTCGATAATTTGCCCCTCCCTGACTCCAATTGTATACATTCCAGTTGAAGTCAGGAGGAGCTGCAAGCTTATGACAAGGAGGAAAAAGAAGATTTGGAGTCCTCCATTAAACCAGGATATGCTCTTTTTAAAAAGTGATACTCCATAACCGAAGATTACAATTGAACAGATTAGTAGACTAATGAAACTTATATTCAACCAACTTGGCAGCGTTGAGATTGACGATATATTTATCACTGAAATAAATAGACTGATTATGAAAAGCGCAATAGTTACAAATCTGAAGTTCTTTTGCATCTCTTCTTGAGTTATATGTCCCGACCGGGCTTTTACCGTCTTCATCACAAACTCCTTTCTGTCTTGCAAACCTTTCTACAATGCAAAAAAGGAGCAAAGGGCTCGACCCCATGGCTCCTGCATATTCATAAGAATTTACTTGGCATAACGGGAATTTTAGACATAAAAGCCAATGGCATTTAAAATTACAACTCCAATTCCAGTTACAGCAATCCCTGTTATGGCAGTGACGAATACTGTTCTTAATTGCTTAGTATCAACCCATACTGTAATTCCTAAAATAATCGTAAATAGAATACCAAAAAATATAGATGCTAAAGGATTAGTTGGTGTTATCCAATCATACCAAGACAAAAAATCCATTAAACCCACCTCCATGAGATCGCAAAAAGTTCTATCATTATATTCTGAATATTACCATAAAAAGTAAATTATTTCAAACACTGTAAAAAAATGAAAACCCCGGTTACCATCCAGTTTAAATAAGTGTTAATGCTATAAATTAAGTGAGCTTAACAAAGACTCTTTGATGCTAAAAGTTTGCAAAAAAATTGCATCAATCCTAGTGGATCGATGCAAACGTACAGCCTGCTTATTCATTTTATTTTCGGTGATTTTATCAAGTTCTATATTAAAGGTGTGTTTAAAAACCCATCACTTCTCGATAATCCTACTTATAAATTGGCCATTAATGAAGTTGTATAATGGTCCAAAATCTTCTGTTTTTCTTCTTTTGTTAATTTGTAATAGGGTGTCTCCTTTACAAATAGAACATTGCTGACAAGGATGCCGGTAATCTGGTGTGCAAAGATCCCTGGATCGGCGGCAATGTTTCGTTTTTCAAAATGCAGCTGGATTCCTGCCTTCAATCCATTATAAATGACGCTCGGAAAATCAAGATCACCAGTCAAGTTCCCCATCATGCTTTCGGAAACAAGCATTTTAATCAATTGATGGTTCTTGGATATTACCTCCAGACGTTCATCGAGGATTTCTTCAAAAAATCGGCCGGTTTCCTCTTCAGCCAGTTTAAATATCCTGGTTTTGAAGTGATTCTCCAGTGATTTCTTAATAACTGTCTCGAATAAATTTTGCTTCGTTGAAAATTTCCGGTATAAGGTAACCTCTGCAACATCTGCTTCTTTGGCTATTTCCTGGGTAGTTGATTGCAAAAACCCTTTTTTGATAAAGACATTTATTGCAGCTTTTATAATTTGGTCTGTTTTATCTCTCAAACCACGTTCACCCCGTTTTTGTTTGCACTTCCTTCTCAGCTTTCGTTTTAGTCTTTACCAGCCTGTCTAGAAGGACCAGTATCGCAGGCATGACAATGATTGTGCTGATCAGTGAAAAGAAAACGTTTATTAAGGTCATCATACCAAAATTACTTAAAATAACGAAGTCTGAAACAAGAAGGGCACTAAAGCCTCCTATTACAGATAACCCTGAAGCTAAAACTGCCTTGCCAATTTTTTTGTTGGCAATCAATATTGCTTCAATGCCAGAGTAACCTTTTTTCCTTTCCTCATAAAAACGCTCCATGATCAAAATGGTAAACTCTGTCCCTATTCCGATAATCAAAGCGCCAAGTGTGGCAGTAAGCGGTGTATAGCTAATATCAAACAAATACATGATGCCTCCAGACCACCCAACAATGAAAAGAATGGGAAGCAGCGGAATAAAGGCCTTTACGGGATGTCTGTAAATCGCCAAAAGTCCAATGAAGACAAGGCCAATTCCAAGCAAGGTCATATCATGACGCCCGGTTGTCAGCGAAGATACCATTTCAACATCCAGTACCGATTTGCCAGTAACAGTTGTATCGATGCCATTCTGCTCCTCGTCTTCAACATAGGATTCCAGATTGCCGATAAACTCTTTCAGTTCGCTCGCCTCAAGATGTTTAATGCCAACAGTGATAACGCCCTTTGTCCGTCCTTCATTCACCAGAAGCTTAACCTGATCCTCGGGCATATCATTTACAATTCCCTCTGGATCCTCTGGAATCTTCCCGTCATTTGTCTGTTCCAGGACACTTGCAATCGACTTTGTTTCTACTACTACTTCAGGATATTCATTACTGATTGATTCTGTCATTCGGTCTGTCCAGTTGATTGTTTCTTTATCCAGTACATTGTCGGTGCTGTACATAATCGTTACCTGATCGGTTGTTCCAAGTATATCTCTTAATTTGTGAATATCCTTTAATTCCTGTGTATCCTGCGGCATGAAAGTTTCTACATCGGTCTCTACTCCCGCTTTTAAATCTCCCCATATGCCAAAAACCGCCGTTGATAGAGCTAGAAAGATGACCAGCCATTTTAAAGAAATTACTTTCTTTGTCAATCCCTCAAGTAATCTCTCTGATTTTGACGATTCACCTGTTTTGATGCCTTTCTTGCTTTCTTTTGCAAAAAAATGGTCCCTTGTAAATAGAATTGGAATCAAAAGGAATAAGCCGGCAAAAAAGCTGATGACGATTCCAAGTGTCAGCATTTTCCCGAAATCCTGGATCATGGGAACAGGTGAGGTAAATAGCGCCATAAAGCCAAGCCCTGTTGCAATAATGGCTGTCATAACAGCAGGCACTATGTGTTTGACGGTTTGTTTTAAACTTAAAATGCTTTTCTGTTTATTGTTTTTTTCCATTATACTTCACCCCTTGTGTCCAGTTCCTCTGAATAGCGGCTCTGGAACTGGATCGCATAGTCAATGCCAAGCCCAATTAAAATCGGGAATACAGCCATTGAAACCATTGTCATCGGAATGCTCAGCCATCCCATCAAACCTACAGTTGCGACAACCGCCAGCAAAATGACCACAAGCGGAAGCAATCTCCATCTGACCTTGAAGACGAGCGTTAAAACAAGGATCATGAACAGGATGGACAGACCCATCATTTTTTGCATGCTCTCCTTCATTGAAGTCCTGATCGCATCGTCAAGCACCGGCTTTCCTGACACCATCGTTTCGACGTTTTCCAATTTATTATCATCCAGATATTCTTTAATCGCGCCTGAAATCTCACTTTTCACCGAGTCATCAACATTCCCTTCCAGCTTCACGATGAAAAGCATGTACTTTTCGTCTACAATTACCTCACTGAATAAATCGCGAAGGTCACCATTTTCTTCATAAATCATTTTATCCAGCGTTTTTTGTTGTTGCGGAAGGCCCGGGGACATATTATCCGAATAGGAAACCATTGTTTCCAGGTTTTCGCTGATTCTGCCCAAATTGCTCCCCATATCCGAAAGTCCGGCAGACAATGTTTTTAAATCATTCAATTGGCTTGCTTGCTTCTTATTCAATTCACTGAAGGTCGCTTTTTGACTATTAAGCCCCTGTTGCATCCCGTTTAGCCCTTTAATCGTATTTTCAGGTATGGCCGTCATTTTCGAACCCTTCACGGAGGCTTCATTCATTTTTTCCGACAGCTGGACGAACTGATTGCTCATCTGGATCAGCTGCTGAACCTGTTTTTGCTGTTGCGGATTTGAATCAAGCGATTGGCCCAGCTGCTCGCTGACTTTTTGCATGTTCAGAGCAGCCTCATGCAATTGTCCACCCATTTGCGTATAGCCATTCGCCATCTGTGCAGTTCCAGCAGACAGCTTTTTCTGCCCATCGATCATTTTACTTAATCCATTGTTCAACTCATTCAGGTTCTGTTCGATATTTTTTCCGCCGGGCGGCTGTCCTCCGGCATTCTGGTTCAGCTTTTTGCTTATATCAGTCAAGCTGCTGCCCATTTTGTCCAAACCAGAAATGACTTCATCAAGACCTTCCTTGTATTTTTCGGACTGCTTGATAGATATCTGATTGATCATCGTATTAGGGCTTATAACCGTATAAATATCCTCATAAGAACCGAGCTTTTTTTCCAATCCCGCCATGTGGTTAACAGTATCGATTGTTAAGAGGTCCTCAGATTTTTCAGCTTCGTATAATACAAGAATCGATTCACCCCCAAACTCTTCTTCCAACGCAAGGTTATCCTTATAGGCTTTCGTATCCTCCTCAATCAGAGTTTCATTGCCTGTAGCCATTTTCATTGCAGGTGCACCAGCAGCAAAAAGCAGGACAGCGACAATAGATAGGATAATAAGCTTCATAGGATTCTTTCGGATCATCTCAGATAAAAACGTCAGGATTTTCATAGCTTCCCCCCTAAATTAAGTTAGTACAAACTTACATTTTTGCGGAAATTTTTATTATACCTTTTGATTGAATGTTAGTTATAACTTTGATTGGCCGTTTTGATATAACATTTGAATGTTAGTAATAACTAACATATATCTCAAAAAAACTCCTTTTTAACTTACCCTGCCTTTCTCTGATTTACAGGGAAGAAAAACTTTTTCATAAGAACGTTGACTAGCGGAGTTTTGGACATAAATTGTACGACATATGGACGCAACTTGGATACAATAGGATTGGTGGTAAAAATCAATGATTCTACCTTGATTTGTAATCTTTGAAGTTCATCGGCTTCCGGCTTGCGCTTCTTTTCTATCTCTGACAACTTATTAACCGAATAATCACCTTCATTAAGGGCTTCAAGAATGACTTCAGCAGCTACAAGAGAATCAGCTAACGCCACATTAATTCCTATTACCCCGATCGGAGTCATCACATGAGCAGCATCTCCAACCAAAACTAATCCATCTGAAGCCCAATGGTCCAATGTCAGGGAAATGACTTGAAGCTTGACGAATTGTTTTGAGTTTTCCACCCGTTCTTTTAATTCCGGAATTTGTTCAATTACAAGATCTTTAATTTCTTTATAATTATTTTCTTTTACCCTGGCTTGTTGTTCTTTTGTAAATGTATATCCTATTTGCATTTTATCTGGGTACTTTGGAATCATGAATAGATTATTTTTCCCAGTAAACATATACATTAATTCATGAGGTAAATGGGATGGCCAATTTATTGTGAACCATATTAAGTTACTGCGGTGATGCTCATTAACTTCCTTAAATGATGCTTCCCTCCTAATTGTAGATTGTCTTCCATCACTGCCTACCGTTACTTTCGCAAAAACCTCTGCTGGCTCCTTTTCAATGGTGCCTTGCACTCCAATCACTTGACCGGTTTCATCTTTTAAAAGTGTTTTAACATTAGAGTTGAAATGCATTTTAAAGTTCGGAAATTTTTCTGCCTCTTTTAGTAATGCCTGAATGAATGTTGATTGTGCCATTTGAATGGCATAAGGGTATTCTCTTGAAATGTCATCCATTTTAAATTCCATTATTCTTTTTCCTTTATAATGGATCCCGCCCTGTGCTATTTTCTTATGAGGCTGCTCCATTATATATTCGAGCAGATCAATCTGATCCAGCAGCTGCAGGGTAGATGGCTGAAGAATTTCTCCCCGGTAATCTCGTTCAAGATTAGCGAACTTCTCTAAAAGCAATACTTCATGTCCTTGTTTAGCTAATAACAAACCAAGTAATGCACCCGATGGCCCTGTACCTACAATACATACATCGGTTTTGATGTTTTTCATGTTTATTCCTCCTATTCTCAAAGCGAGTTAGTGATAACTAACATTAGTTGTAAAAAATTTTATTATTAACCACCTAACAATAGAAATTCTCTTAAGCTAATCTCCAGAAATGATAAAGAGGTTACGAACGCAATTATATGTGCATTATAGTAGTCACTAACAAGAACGAATGTTAGTGGTAACTAACATTCATTATATATGATTGTTATCCAGATGTAAACCCTGCTCTTATTTTTATTTTCTAACTAATTCATTTCTTTCTTCTGGTCTTAAAAAAAGAAAAGTTTCAGTTATGGTCATTAAAACCATATACGCAGCGGTTATTGGTTCTATAAGACGCAGAGGGACGGTCCTTTCGCTTCCAATAATCATTCACAAAAAAGAAGCAAAAGGTCCGTCCCCATGTCTCATTTCCCTACAATAGTACCTATCATCACGTCACCTATTTAATAATTAAAAACTCTTCTGCTCTTATGTTTTCTCCGTCTTTTATTTCGCCATATTCTAAATAAACAAGTGTGTATCCTGTTTCTTCAAGTTTCCCCACATGAAGTTTTACAAGTTTCAAATGAGTATTTTCATCCATTGTTTTAATATCTTCTTTATTTTTAATATCTCCTTCGGATAACTCCCAACTCTCTCCGGACCATTTACCGGTCACTTTTTGGTTATCCGATGCTTCTACTTTCCCTTTATAAGTAAGCTCTCCGTATTTCGTTTGAACCGTGTTGCTTTTCAAATTGAAAGTTAGGTTCTTGATGACCTCTGACTGGTCTGCGGCAAGAGTTAATTCATTCTCCTCATTGGCGATCAGTACGGAGGTTTCACCCTTCTTCATCAGCCTCATATAATCATCAGAGTTGAGAATAATTTCATATTCCCCTTCTGTTATCCCAAAATTCGGGTGATATGGCATCTCCTGACCTTCCTTAACCTGTGCAACGTATTCAAGGAATCACTCTCTTTTATCCTGCAGGTTAGCTTGCATTTTATTGGTTATTTCCATCACCTTATATGCAAATTGGGGATCCATGCCAACTTCCATAATTTCTCCGGTTGAAAGTCCTTCTTGCAGAAGTTCTGAAACAGGAAGTTCGGATGTCTGTTCCTGTGTTTTTTCGGTTTTTGCACTTGTTTCAGCTGCAACTTTTTTAGTTTCTTCTGCTGATTCTTTTGAGCTTGTACATCCAGATACAATAAAAATAGATAAGACTAATAGTATAATAGCTTGCTTCATGCTTACATCTCCTTCGTATGCCACTTCAGTTTATATTGACCATCGACTGCTTTTTTATTGAGATGAACCGCTGAAATAACTTATCAATCCTTCCAGTACTAAAAAGACCATTAAGTAAAGAACCACTAAAGAAAAGACCTGATATTTACTTTTTTGTTCTTTAATACTGAAGGAATAAAACTTTTGAATTTTCTCTTTGATTTTAAGAAAAATAAATTATAAAGGTAGGATAACCTTCGAATTCAGCTTCACTTCAAACTTAATTGCGTCACTCACCTGGCTTAACTCTCTTTCCATCCGTTCTCTCTCTCCTAGTCAGTTATTTTATGTTTTTATCGGCATTATTCCCCTTATCTGAACTAATTTTTTCACAGGAACAGAGCAGATTTTAAATCCTTTACCAAAAGAATGAAGCTTTTAGAGGAAAGTACGGTGTTTCCTGTAAAAAAATACGATAAGCAGCTTGAACTGCTTATCGTACTCATTCGATTTATAAGTATTTATCAAGTAGGTGTTGCTAATTACTAGCTTATTTTTGCCAACGGGTAGTTTAACTTCAGGCCCGTTTTGACTGTCCCGGATTAAAATAAAGTCAGAATCCCACTTACTCCACTCTCCTAGCCGCCTGCTGAATAGGATCCCACACCCCATTATAAGGCGGAGCATACGCCAGATCTAAATCAAGCAGCTCTTCGGTCGTCATGGAATGAAATATGGCCGCCGCTAGTACATCGATCCGCTTATCGACGCCATTTTCTCCAATAATTTGCCCTCCAAGGACCTTATGTGTCTCTTTATGATAGACAAGTTTCAATTTCATTTTTTTATCATCGGGATAATAACCAGCGATATCAGATGCTGTAATGGTTACAGAGCCACAGGGGATGTTCAGCATATTGGCCTCTTTTTCTGATAGCCCTGTTCTTCCCAGGGTTAAATCAAGAAACTTAATAATGGAAGTGCCGACAATTCCTTTAAAGGTTTTATGTACATCAACCATATTCAATCCGGCGATTTGTCCTTGCTTATTGGCATGTGTTCCCAATGGGACATGATCATCCTTTTCTTTTACCCGGTGATATTGTGTGGCACAATCTCCTGCTCCGTAGATATCCTCCACACTGGTTTGCATATAGGCATTTACCTGGATTGCACCATTCCCAATGGTTTTGATTCCTGTTCCTTCTAAAAAGGAAGTATTGGGCTTCACACCTACAGCGACTAGCACCAAATCTGTTTCATACTCTCCTTTATCGGTTTTCACCGATTCCACATGGTCACTTCCACCGAATGATTCCACGGATTCACCCATTTTCAACACAATGTTTTGTCTTACTGCTTCTTCATGAATCAGTTCGGCCATGTCTGGATCAAATATTTTGGCTAATTGCTCATTTCTTTCAATGATCGTTACCTTCTTGCCGAGCTCCGCAAAACTTTCGGCCATTTCAAGCCCAATGTATCCGCCGCCAATCACGGTCACATTATGTATATCTCTTTCCAAATAATCCATTATTGCCTTGGCGTCAGGGATGGTCTTTAGTGAGAAAATACCCGGAAGTGTCACACCTTCCCACTCTGGAACGACCGAGCTTACACCAGTCGCAATCAGAAGGCGGTCATATGGAAGGCTGAACGTTTCACCATTACTATGGTTTATTCCACTTACCATTTTATTTTCCACATCAACCTTCTGGACTTCATGAAATACACGTGCATCAATGCCATATTTCTCTTTAAAAGTAGACGGAGTACGAGCGATTAACTCATCTGTGGACTCAATCTTCCCACTGATCACATAAGGCAGGCCGCATTGACCGTATGAATACACGCCTCCCTTTTCCAATACAGTGATTTCATGGCCAGAGTTGTTCCGAACCATTTGCATCGCAGCACTCATACCTGCCGCATCGCCGCCAATAATCAGTATCTTCATCTTCATCCCTCCATCCTTTTTGTATCCATTTATTATGAAGTTTTAAACATTTATATCTATATATAGGTGACTTTTGAAAAATGCTGATTAACATTCTATTTATCTTTCGTGAAAATAACCCCGTTACATCTATGTAACGGTTGGCAGTTCTAGAATCCGATCTGATGCTTGATAAACAAGGATATAGGATTCTCGTTCACCGCCATAATATCGGTTAACACGACTATTTAGGACTTCTTAGGACTTAGAAAAACTACAACCTTTACGGTAAAAAGCCTCTTACTCTCTTATCTATATAAATCGTTAAATTTCTTTTGTGCTCTTAGACGTTTAATGAAATTTTCAAGTGCATCGTTGATATTTTTAAAATCTTTCCTAGAAACCGAATTTGCTCTCTCATCTGTTGTAAAAACTAGCCACTTCCCGTTATTTTCACTTATCACAATTTCACCTGGCTTCGTATCGTGATCATCGAACCAGTTATACCCATTCAATTTTTCTTGGTTAATAATTTGCATTGCTTGTTCTCTATTCACCATTTCCACCTACCTGATTTTTATCAACATTCCAATATCCTTTAACATTTCAACAAGTAGCCAGAAGTACCTATCACCATGGCTCGCTCCGACCAAATTTAAAGGAAGCAATATTTTGCTTCCCTTTTATAATACACAGTTATGAATTTATAACACCGAATGCTATACGAGAACCACCCTATGTATCCGCAATCAAAATCTAAAAATAGCTAAATTAGTATAAATTATAAAGATTTTATATACCTAAAACTTCTAAGATTGTACTATACAAATAATTACATGCTTCATCTTCATTGTGAAATTGCTTTAATTGAGACTTAACTCCACGTTCACTATAGTAAACTTCCCAAATATCACCTTCTTTATTTAAACAAAAAGTTTCATTAGGTAGCCCGCCATTCAAGTTGTATAAGTCCTTGGGAACATTCGCACTAATTAAGGATTGCTGCAATTCTTCTTTTTTCATTTTACCTACCTATCCTTCCAATAAAATATATGTTCCTTTTGGGTAACGTATAATATCTCCTCTGTGTAAACCTAAATGTTGATTTCCTGAATCTCTTCAAAAACTTGTACCATTTCTTTTGGAACCCATTTCCCGTAATAATATTTATCTGTTCTTTCCGCCCCTAAGTCTTTGGCTATATCTACATTTGAGGTACCAACAAAATATTCATTGCCATTTTCATTCGATATGTTAACAATATTTCCGTTTAACTTCCCCTTACTGGTTACCCTATAACATTTTGTTAATTCACTCGGGTTAACAACTTTACTATATACGCCACTATTGAAGTAATCGATAAACCCTAAACCCTTGTTTTTCTGGGGAAGTTGGATTCTCAGTTACTATAATTAAATTATCATCCATATCTTCTGAGAGTTCATATTCTTTACCATTGTAGATGCAATAGTTACCGTTTCTGATCATTTTATCCACCTTTTTAATTATGATTAATATCTACGAACTACTTGCCAGCAAATTAGCTAATAATTAGACGGAGGGAAGGTTCAACCAGTACACAACTTATATGCAAAAAGAACACAAGGAATCTCTCCCCATGCTCCTCTATTAGTCACCTAATTACTTTTTAATCCTCATAACAAAAAGTTTTCCGGACACCTGTGTAATTAGTAATTTTGAAACAGTTTATGAAGACTATCTTTAATTGTATCTAAATCTTCGTTTGCTTTAATTCTTTCCTCATAATCATCTTTCCAAATAAAATAATCGGATAATCCTACGTGGGGCTGGTTGATATTTATATAATTTCTTTCTAAATCCTTGTATAATTCGCTCAAATCCCCTCCATAAGTACCACCTTCAAATTCTCCAATAATCCTTAATCCCACTTCTAATTGATTAACAATATTCTGGGCTTCTCTATCATTCTCATTTTTTAAAATTAATTTTAATTGCAAATGTAATTCTTTTGTCTGTTGTATCATATCCATTCTTTTACCTTCTTTCAGCTTTACTTTATTGGAGTTGAAGAAATAACTTCTACTCCCTTAATCCTCCAAGGTTGTGATATGAAAATTTGATTTCCACCACCTAAATATATACACCTTGATAGCCTGCAGGTCCTTCAAAAATTAGAGCCGTACTAGAAGAATAAACACTACCCTGGATGAACGGAAAGAGATTGTGCTATCTAGCCTTGGGAATGGAACACTAAATTCTACTCCCTATACCATTTGGCAAAATTGTTCAGGCATCGGTCCTGAGCTACACTATAAAAAAAACAAACCATGAAGAGTTCAAGGTTTGTTAAGGGTATTTAGGGTTTAATACAAGTTCAGGTTAGAACTGAGTCCAAGATTTCTGATTTTTTATTTAAGCGATTTTAGATACTTTTCTACAAACTTCCGACCTGAGTTACTTTTCGGCGAAAGGCCAAGATGCCTATATTTCCAAATTGTTTTTCTTTCGTGTGAATCTGCATTTGATAAGTCATCATAATTATAGTCAATTTTAAAATTGCCTTCATTGTCCAAAAATAAAGTGAGATTCGTCCAAGGCTCTTGATCGTTTTCCTTAAACTCATTCCACAGACTTTGAATGTGGTTAACTAGCATATTCCAGTTTTCAGAGTAATCGACTTCACTCATTGTAAATAACTCTGGGATATCATGGCTGTATACTGGTTTTTCATTATTTTCTGGATAATAATAAAAGTAAGCAGTTTGAGAACCCTCAACAATTTCGCCGTACAGGTATACCTTGGACCATTTCTCTGGAATAGTTTCTACTATTACCTCTGCTATTCTTTGATAATATTTGCCTAACTTTTCTTCATTCATTTAACTTTCCTCCTCGCGCGTTATCGAATCTCCTGATTTCCCAATCATCATCGCCAATTTTGTACTTAATACTAAAACTTACTGGGCGTTGAGAATCTCCCACATAGTTAGGAGTAATTTTGACTTTTACTTCATCGCCTTCTTTAATGGCATTGGCCCATGTGTTTTCAAGCTTTTTCCATTCACCTTTATTTAAATTCCCATTCATGGGAACGAGGTTATCTAAATCACCTGACCCCTTAAAAATACTCGCAATTAGATGACCACCATCATCATCTGGTAATCTATCTTCTCGTCCTACAACTTTCTGGGCATAATAATTTCTTTTACCCTCACCTAAATTAAGAGTACCCTCTGCACTAGTTATGCGTCCTTGACTATCTGTTCTATAATTGTATCCTTCTTTACTTGTGTACTCAATATCTGGCTTTAGTACCTTTTTACGCCCTTCCCTAGTGTAATGCTCTCCATAATTAACTTTACTAGAAGATTTAGGCGTAATTATGTTATTAGTTTTCTCTTTAATGTCAAACTTGCCACCTATTTTCCCAGAAGTCTCCGGCTTTACAAGCCTAACTCCCCCAGCTTCCTCCACAACCTTAGCACCTTTAGCCATCTTAACAGCCTTGTCGACGCCTTTTGTTCCGATGATCGCTAGGGCGACTTCTCCTATGGCACGGCCAAACCACTGCGATCGACTTTTGGCATCGCCGTTTATGACGTCATTCTTCCAGGAGTCTGATATCGATTTCCAGACGCTTTTGGCGGTCTCCACAGGGTGGCTTACGGCATAAACGATGCCCTTCGCGGTCTCAATGGGATGGGTGATGGCGTTCCAAATACCTTCAAAGGTTGAAAAAACAGCATCAGCTACCCCTTTACGAAATCCTGATACAACATCATTAGCCGTTCCAAACATGTCTTTCATTTTGTCCCAGACCGACTTCTTTTCGGGTTCCTTGAATCGATCCGCTTTCTTATCGGCTTTCACATACAAATCCACGGATACATCAACGAATTGATGCATTTCTTTCAGTTTCTTTTCAGCCTCTCGAACCTTTGCGGCTGCTTCATTTAAATTCCTGCCTATGCTCCTTCGGGAGACTATCCTGCCATCCACCTGATGCCTGACGGAAGATATCTGGTTTCCAACACGATCAACCCGGGAGGATAGATGGACTAAATCCTTGTTGGCCGCCTTCACCTGATTTACTTTTATATTAATCCTTGACACTCGGTAACCTCCTAATCAAACATCGTCCGGAATTCTTCCAACGATTCACGAAAATAAAATGGCCTGGTGTCTTCCACAATGGAGCTGGCCAGCGGGATAGCATCATCTAGAATCAATACTTCAACCTGCTGTTCTGCCCGTTGATTTATAGCGTCGAAAACTTCTTGAGTCAGACCTTCTTCCAAGTCATCTACATCCAATGCCACTAGAGGGAAAGGACGTCCCACAGCCGATGGGATATATATATTGACCAGATAAGCTTTTTTTACAGATGGAAACTTCTGTAGGCAAGAACGGAACCTTTCAATCACAACTTCGGGGAGCTCCACTATTTGTTCAGTCAGAATCCTTTCCTTCTCTTCGTCACTTAACTGTTCGAAAAAATAGTGCAGAATTCTGCCGTCCTTCATCGTTTCAAGTTCTTCACAGATAATTTTCTTACTCAAACCGGTAAAAGGATTCAACACCCACGGGATTTCTGTCCCCGTCATTTCCAAAAGTAGCTCTGCCGGGATTTTCACATATGGATACTCTGAATGGATGATTGCATTGAACTTTTCCCAGCTCGTAAAAACTGGCAAAACCAGCTCCCCATCCTCTTCGATGTACTTTAAGTTCAGCGTCTCATCATCCGCAACCGACCCAATAACGACCAGTTCAAGTTCAACCAACGCTTTATAAAATTGAAAACGCCTTGAAGGCTCCTCAATAGCCCCAGACAGCAAATCATCAAAAGACTCAATCACATGATTATTCATAATCACTCCTGAAAATTAGACATAACCAATATATAATTCCACAAATATCCAATTATCCCTCTTGAAATAATATGGGTCTAAAGACTTAAAAATAAAATAAAAAAAGCTTGCTTTCTCCATTAGAGTTAGCAAGCAATGACTACTCCCACTTAAACTAGGGTCTCTCGTTAATATCTTAAAATGGTTGTAACTCCAAACTCTGTCACTAATGTCCGATGAGCAAGCTCTTCTACCCAATTCTTTTCTTTAAGCTTGAAGCTGCCGTACCCATTCTCATATGTACGACTACCAATATTTATGGATATATGTTGAGGGTTATCCATCATCTTTCGAATCGAGTCCTGATACCAATTTTGAACTGGAATATGGTATAACTCGATAACATCTCCTACCTCCATAAAATGCTCTATATATCTCCAAAAGTTTTTACTCCCCAAGCCTGTTGCCTCATAGAGATATGGCATTGTGAAGAACGGCTGCATGATTTCAATCCAATAAGGTTCAAGATCATTCACAAAAAAACTCACTCCTCGTTCAAAAAAGAATCCATTACTTTCTTCCATCTCCCTAGGTATACTAAACGGCTTTGATGAGGCTAGAAACTGAATTTCGGTCATAGAATCACTTCCTAATATGGATGTAGTTTTATTTATCTGTATTAAACAACAAAACTATCTCTAGGTCTATGTATCTTTTTTATTCAGTTGATTGGTGTGGATATGCAGCTAACCAATTCCGTAGCACAGCGTTCCGTTTCAAGAAATGACCCCAGGGTGAATCAACAAACCTGCATATCGTACAGCTCCTCAAAATATCGCTCCTGGAACTTCCTATTCAAAATCCCGGTAAAATAAGCAATTGGGTTCTTCACTCCCACCTTCGACTTCAGCCTCCGGACGAGCTGCTTGAAGGAATCCAGGGACAGTGATAACAGGAGATCTGCTTCTTGTTCATAGTTGTTGCGGTAGGCAGCGATCTTGCTCATCCTCCAGAATTCTTCGATTGATTTTGCGGCTGGGTAAAAGTATTTTACAAGATTGACGAAATCGCTCGGAACCCGGTCACTGACAAAAAGATAGTCTTCCGGTGCTTGTTCAGCAACGGGTTTTACATCCTGGATTTCGGATAATTGTTCTTCAGCAGCCATTTCTTCACGTTTATTATTCTTTTTTATGTTAGTTTCAGAAGGAATGATAGTTTTATATTGGTGGCTCAATTGGTCGCCATCAGGTAGTTCATTCATCGGGAAACGATTGAACACATACAGATTGCTAGACTGTGAGCCGTTCTTGCGTGCAGTTTCATATACAGTGAAAATACCAATTTCACTAGCTTTCAAGATCATCCTTTTAAAAGTAGAACGGGAAATCCCCATCTCCCCATACTCCTCATAAATCGCCTTCAGCACCGTCCCAATCTTGGTATTCGCCACCCCAGGAACCTTCGCAGCAAAACGAGCCAGCCGCTTCAAACCAATCAACTCACCCTTACTGAAAAAACGCTTCTTATCCGCCATCCACATCTCAAAATGATTATTAAACTCCTTCAACGAACCAAACTGTGAACACTCCACAAAACTCTCAATAACCGCCGATTTAATTGTCATGCTAATGCACCACCCTTTCACCCTTTATATATGGATGAATGGGTTGAAAGGACAGGGTGACGAGCGATTGATTGTGGTGGTTTTGTGAATATGAACAAAAGTTATTTGGGGAATGTTAGCTAGTTTTGAGCAAAAAAAATACGATAAGCAGCGTGGCTGCTTATCGTTCTCTTTGGATTTCTGACGATTTATACTTTATAAGTATACTTATTATTGACTCATAATTGCCACGACTAGTTTAACCTTGGCTTATTTTGCAACCCAACATTTTATATTGAATAACCGACTATTTGCCGTCGAATATTTGCCAGTGGAATTTGTTTTTCATAAATATCATAATAGTCGTAAAGTGTGGAAGCATATCATAACCTATAAGAAAATATTCCAAAATAATTTAGACTTATTTCCTTTAGTTAATACACCTTGTTACTTGAACTATTTTCTTTAAATACTGCTCAGTCAGCTTAACTTCTGTTAATCCTTCAAGATAGATAATGTATTTTAAGATAGAGGATTGGCCACAGTTCTCTGTTATTTTCTTATAGAAATCGATAACATCTTTTTTGTACCTTTCATGGATAAGTGCTTTTTCTGCATACATTCCTAATTGAATTAACTTAAGCGTTATGTTTTCAAAGGTTAGACTATTACAAATCTCAATTCCATCATCTAAGTATTTTAAGCCTAACTTTTGTTTTCCTCGCCTTGCAGAATATGAGCCCATAAACCAAAATATAAACTGGATTGGATGAGGAGACTCTTGACTTTTTTGAAGGCTCTCAACTGTAACGTGGGCATTGTTTAATGCCTGAAACATATTATCTGCTAATTTCTCCTGCCCATCTTCCTTTGAAAATGCCATTATCTTTATATAGTAAAGATATTTAAAAATCACCTTCGTAATATCCTGTGCCTTCAAATAATCAAATAACTCGCCGAAATTCTCCCCATTAAACTCTAAATGACATGACTTAAATAAGCACTGTAAAGCATTCGCAAACTGTTTCCCTTCACAATATGCCATCGTTTTATAAGTGTACTGCCTATCAATATCTTTATCTAGAGTAAAGTGAGATAATGCTCGGTCAAAGTCTTTAATCGCTAGTGCTAAGTAGTCTGGATCCTCGTGAATAAGCATTGTATACCCCTGTCCTCGAGTTCCATAGTTCTTTCCTAAATATTCATACTTAGCCTCCGCCAATGCTTCATCCTCATCTAACAAACTAATCATTTCCATAGTTTCCTCTAGAACATCAATACCCTTTGTTAGGCTGTCAATGGATCCAAAGACGTTAAGCATATTCTTTTCATGTATTCCTCTGCGAATTTTATACATATTAAAGTATTTTAGCTTAACCATTATGTCTTTAATATGCTGCAGCTGCTCTTGAGCTAGTTTGTCCTGAATGTCACCATCCACACTACCCTCATGGGTATAAATCGTATATAGATATAAAATTATATCTAACTTAAATTCAGAACTACTAATACAATACTTATCTAGTAACAGAAATAATTCATCTTGCATCATTTTTAATACAGGTTTCACATATTCATATTTTCTATCAATTTTAATTAACGTATCAAATTTAGTAGAAATACCTGATAATTGAATTCCCCGACTATGATCATCTAGCTGTTCAAGTCGCTTTAAGACAACATCCAAGTAATATTCTCTATTTTGTAATTCTTTATTATTGTAAATTTCATAGAGTGCATCTGTAATATTTCCTTCTCCAAGCAATTTGTGCAATTCCTTTTCCACCGAGTTTTCAAAAAAGGAAAATATATATTCTTGCTTATACATACTTTTTATTACTTCCCGATCACTATCGGTGAATTTGGAAGACGTTCTCGTTAAATACGTATTGCACACTCCATCTGCTAGCATAAGTCTTGAGCTTGTACGAGCATCATCAAACTTAATTGTATACTTCCATTTACTAGTGAGGGATTTTCTAGCCAATGCAACAATTACTCGTTCACGAAGTCTTTTTTCATATTGTTCAGGAGAAATAATGCCATATCCACTATTTGTATTTTTTCTCGTAGCAACCATAATCGAAAGCTCAAAGCGACGATAAACAGCTGCGAGCTGTAAAAGAAGCTGAATTATCCCTTCTGCTAGAACGTTTAAGTACGTCGTATCACTATCAATTATTTGGACTCTCTCTTGATTTTGAAAAACTACAAAGCTACCATTTTTCTCTTGAATACCTTTTAATATATTTAATGTATAATCGGCAGGTTCATCAGTAAAATGTACATACGGTTTCCCCAGCATTTTTCTAGCAATCCCTTCATCAATAATCCCCACAGGAATTAACACTCCACCAACAAGGGAGGGGTTTAATCTTGTGTTGACATCGCTAACAAAGTCACCACTCTCATCCAGCCATAGTTCTAAGCGCAAATGTTATACCTCCCTTAAAACATAAATGGATCTGCCTCTTCTTCATCATAATGAACATTGTTACAGACAGGACATTTCACATACCAAGGATACTCATCATGTTCTTCCTTATGGTAATTAACAATGTGCTTTACTAACTTATGTCCACTTTCCTTACAGTGATTACGAACCCAGAATTCGCTACAGTCGTTACAAGTAATGTAGTATTTATAATTGTTTGGAGAAATTTCTCTTCGTTCTATAAACGTATTCGTGCTACCACAGTCCCAACAAATCGATGGCGTCATATGCTCTATAAAATGATACTCTAACAGCATTTTGACAAAGGTTTTTAAGTTTTCGGTCTCTCCAGGAATACAGGAAAATCCTCCATACATATGTCTTGGATTTCGATTAAAATGTGTATGGATTGGTGCTGGTTGATAAAACGCAAATTGATCATCACTAAACGGATTCGAATAAGGATCGAACACATCATGAAGACTTGAATCTGCGATATCATCATGAAAGCCCCCGAAAAAATCATACTTATAGTTTGTATCTGTATGAATCAAAAACGCTGCACTTGATGGTTGCCCTTTTCTTCGATATTGATTTAAATACTTTCCAATTGCAACATCGTTAATATCATAGTAGAAGCTATCTAGTTGATTCTGTTCTTCATAATTTCTATATTTCGCATCGAGGTAAAACCACTTAGAATAAACCTTTGTTTCTTGATCCTCTTTAGAGTGTTTCGCATACAGTTTCACTTCAAAAGCATAATCTGGCTTTAACCCACTTATCTTTCGGTTATAATGAACATCCATCACTATTTTCTCAATGTGTATTGGAGCACTATGCTGCTCTGCAATATCATTGCTCAACCTAAAGTGATTCCCATTATGCTGAAGCGAAAAAGTGCAACCTTCAAGACTCCAAGATGCATTGTCCTTGACTAGAATATCAATAGCTTCCTTAATTGAATATCCACCTGTAAAAGTCCAGCCAGTATTTTTCAGATGCAACAATAGATGAATAAGTATCCAATATTCATAAAGCTCATCTGTCTTTTTCACCACAATATCCTCTTCATTAAAGTCAGATGTAAATTCGTATCTTTTATCTAAGCTTCGTAAGTTTTCCCATATTCTTGAGTAGTAACGATCATTAATATATACCTGTGTTAGCCGCCAAGAAAGCTTTCTTGGAGTGACACCCTTTAAAAACGGCAGTTTTCTAAAATATTTAATCTTATTACTAATTCGTGTAATTTGTTCTTGTAGTTGATTATCTTCTTGTATTACGGATTGATGGTTGTTCTTTTTTTTCCTTAATGTATCTATTTGTTTTAGAGTTTCTGACGTTAAACCTAAAGACCCATTATAAGAAAATAGAGAAACCAATTCCTCTAGCTTTCCTTTAAAGTCAGCGGATGTCATATCATTAATCCGCTTAAGCTCTACTATTTTCAAGGGATAATCATAAGTATTGTTAAATCTTCCTCCTTCTGTCGGCCTTTCTTTTAAAGGATCACTATCAGTACTATTATTCTTCTCCACAACAGCATGTATCTCTAATAAGCCTAACGTTGTATTTTCACTAAGAAAATGGTGAAGAAGTAGATGTTGCCGATAATCACCCGAGGTTAAATGTATCTCTGCTCTGCGCCCCTTTATCGCGATTCGATTATTGGGATTATCCACGAAATAGTAATGTCCTCTATTATAATCTAAGCCCCAGAATCTATGGTCCCTGTCAAAAAATTCGGTCTTATAAGAGGCAACTAATTTGTCATGAAAAAAAGTCATACTCTTATCAATTTGAAAGCTCTTTTTATCAACGTAGATGGTTATCTCTACTGTATTTTGCTTTGAAACAGAGCTATGTTCATATGCTGTATTCAGGATATCACGGCAAAAGCCCTCTTTGTTGTATTGAAAATATCGAATAAACTCCTCAAGTTCATCTAGGTCCTTTTTCTTATATTGTTTGAGAAGCTTTGTTATTTGTTTATCAATCTCTCTTTTTCTACTAGTTAATTTATTCTTAAAATGAACATCAGACTCTTCCACATATTTGTTCAACTTCGTAAGTGTATACAGAATCATTTGATTTTCATAAATATCAGTGCTCTCTGTCGCATGAGAGGTTACATATTTATTAGCCCCTTTATTTAACAGAAGATTCATCACCGTTCTGCCATTAAACTTCTTAATGTTTCTGAGTGGTTTTTTGACATACGAATCTTCTAACTTTACTTTTGGCTGAGCATTGATTTCCTTCATTGGCTTCGTAATGTTGTCTAAAGCTTCTTCAATCTCGTTTAAGGCATGATGCCATGTTGTTTGAATTGATTGCTTTGCTGTATTTTGTGCCATGATAAGTTCTCTACGAATTGCTAATATGTCATCGACCATTTCTTTGAAATTCTCTAGAGATAACGATGATGGTAACACACTAATTTTATAAGGTGAATCATTTATTGGATTAGAAAGACCTTCTCTATATACATTCAGATAAAAATTCCCTGTGCTGACAGAGCCAAAAACTGCATCCTTTAATTTATTACTATACTTCCATCTGCCTTTATCCTTTTTTAAATTGGGCTCATCGAAAAAGATATTATAAGTCGGATCATATTTGAGGGTTTTTTCTCTTTCATCCTTTTTAGGATAATACTGAATTCGGAAATCTGTTGGCTTCTCGTCTTCGCCCATATCCACGACGGAAAAAACAAGAACATAAAACCCTTTGTTGTCATTCCCTCGAAAATGACTTTCTGTCACAAAGGTTTTATGACGGTTCTCTAAACCAACGATTAAGGAAGAAAAATCTTCTGGATTAGGAAGAAACTGTACCTCACTATAAGAAAACCTACCTCTTTGCCTCTCAATCTCTTCTTGGTCAAGAACGAATCTTGCCATTTTTGCTACAAGCTTCATAGACTACCTCCAATAAGTTAAGGTAGTGGTAGTTTCGTCACTTATTTTCATCTTTTCTAGTATGTGCTTAGAGATATCTGAATCGTCACTCGTATTCTTTGACAGCTCTTCCAGTAGCTTGATCACATCCACCTCATAGGAATCGACATTCACCTTAGGTAGAATTAGACACGCATTCATAATATCAAATAATTGGATGGGGGAAACTAACTCTAAACCTAGTATCTGGCTCACTGTTCTTTCAAAACGATTCGTAAGCTCTATTCCATAGTTTGATAGATTATTTTTCGTGCGCTGAATACGAACCTTCTCTCTATCTTCCCACTTACCAGATACAGGCTTTATATCATAAGGAGAAAGAGAAATAAAAGTATTGTACTCACTTTTATTCTTTTGCAATTTAGACTGTGCTGCATCCATTTTCTCCGAGTCAAACGAATTCACTTTAATGAAAAAGCTTCGGTCTACCACCTTTGGGCTCAAATCCTTCGTCGTTTCATCCTTGTTAATCGTTCCAATAAAACGAATATTGTTTGGTATCTCTATGATGTCTGGATAGCTTTCAAGTAGCCTAAACTGTCTTTTCATCGTAAAATAATTTTTTAATGAAGGGTCACTCGCCTTTGCAAAATATTCATCAAACTCTATATCCTTTACTTCTTTTTGGAAATACCCATATCTTGCCTGTAGCTCTTCTTCTATTTCACTTTTAATATTCGAGCTATAGAGCTGAATTTTGCGATCTGTTTGCAGCTTACTTAAAAACTCCGCAAAATAATATTCAATATGTGCAATATTCATTTCATCTAAGCAAATAAAGAACAGCTTACCCTCATTCTTTTTAGCTTCTAAAATCGCATCTAAAAAAGGAGTAGATACGTATGTCTTTTCAATCGGATTGTAAAAGCCAAGCAGATCACTCTTATCTACCCAATTCGGTTGAACAGGGATAAGTCGAAGCTCTGCATTAGTTGCCTTTGCAAATCCTTCTACTAAACTAGTTTTTCCTGTACCAGGGCTTCCTGCCAGAACAACAAGTTGTTCCGTACAAATGCCAATATAAAACTGAAGCAGAGTATTTAAATCATAATAAAGAGGTTTTTCTTTATCCGAAAGCAAAAACTTCTGCATATACGTAAGTAGTTCATATCTATCCGAAAAGGCCTTGCCTACCTGCTGCTGTAGAGCTTCCTGTTCACCAGGTTCTTTCGATAAAAATTGATAGAAGTTAAGCTGCTCTTTCAACTTCTCCAACTTTTTAATCTCACTTTCAATATATTGTGTTTTTTCCGTTTTATAATCCTCAAGCTCTATTTCCAGTTTCTTTTTTCCCCTTGTGTACTGTGATTTTAAGGCCTTTAAATTCTTTTTCTCCTCCTCTATTTCATCAAGTTTTAGCTTCTTTGATTGCTCCAACTCTATTTCCAGGTCCTTTTGATTCTTTTTATGTAACACCATTAATTGCCTTAGCTTCTTCTCTTCCTCTGCTGTCTCTTTCTTTTTTCTGTTCAATTCTTCGGCTATTTCTTCAAACCTTTTCTCAATATCCTTACTCATATAGTGGATATTTTTTTCTCTATCATAGGAAAAATCGGTAAATAAAAATGAATCCTCCGCAGGAATATCTAATGCGGCATAGTATTGCTCAACCTCTTTCGCCTTTGTAATAGAACCTCTTTTTATCACAATTGGGTCTTTTCCATCTGCAATAGGTCCCGAAACAACCTGAAGACTAAAAAACACCACATCGTTTTGTTTTATATTCTTCCTATGTAACTCCCTAGCTACTGGAGCAGTACCAATTACCTTCGATAAGAATTGTTTATACTCAAATGGATTCTCCATTCTCTTTAGTTCATTATTTTCATCCAAGCTAACAGGGGAATTAATGATACAAAAGCCTTCGTTCAGAAGACCGACCTTCCCCTGTAAACGTAGTTCGTCATTTCCTACAAGTGTTTTCCAAAACTGATCTCTTTCTGGAAGGGACTCAAATTTTGTTAAATAATCTGAAAAAAGTATATACTCCATATGGACACTCCCCTACTATGTAATCTTCTGTACATAAGAACCAAAAAAATGGCTAATTTTGTATACCTTTTATTTTACAGGTCCATTGACTGAATCTCTTTAAAAAGTTAAATCTTTTATTATTAATATAAAGCTATTTTTCAACTGAAATTAAACAGAAGCGAAACCACTTCAGAATCGCCTCCTTGGGTTTTATTTAAACAAATCTAGTAAGTTCTTTAAATTACCTTTTTCATAAATTTGAATGAGTAAGCTACCAACCGCTGACTCACTATTATCTTTTTCCTGAATAACCCAACATTAATTGAGAAACAAAGGGACGGTTCCGGCGTTTCATAACAATTTACTAAAACAGAAGAACCGTCCCACGTTTCTTTGTTTGTCCATTCCAGCAGGAACCAGAACAGAATCACCGATCTCAATCCTATCTTTAACACCGAGGTATTAATAACTTTTGAATCCTGCATCAAAGATACCTATTACTGAGTTTTCGATAGTTGATTTATCGCTCTATGGAAACAAGTCCACCATCTTGAGGAACATCATCTTTAGTAATTATCATCAACGATTCTTTTGCAATGTGGCCTTTCAACTTCGACAGCCGCTTCGACTGATTCAGAGTTATATCATCAAACAGATTCCGAACAAGGCGACCATTTGAAAAGTCATCATTTTTTTCGTTTAATTTCGTTTGCAACCAATTGCGAACCTTTTCAATTGCTTGCTCATCGGCAATATAGTCATTTTGATTGCAAGTGTAAAGGAATATTCGGACTAGCTCATCTAGTGAATAATCATTAAATGAAATAAAAGTATTGAATCTCGATTTTAATCCTGGGTTGGAATCAAAAAACTGCTCCATCAAATTTGGATATCCAGCTACAATTACAACGAGATCATTTCGATAATCTTCTAAAGCTTTTGTTAACTCAGTAAGACTTTCTCTCCCATAACTATCGCTATGATCATTCTCAGTTAGACTATACGCTTCATCAATAAATAGGACTCCACCTTTCGCACGACTAATTAACCTTTTTACCTTGATGGCCGTTTGTCCTTGGTACTCAGCAATTAAATCAGTCCTACTTGCTTCAATAAAGTGTCCTTTACTTAGTAAACCAATCGCTTTATACATCCTCCCAACAATACGAGCCACCGTCGTTTTAGCTGTTCCAGGATTACCCAGAAATGCCATATGTATCGTTTTGTTAGACTTCTTCAATCCATTTTTCACTCGTAATTGTTGGATTTGATTAAAGTCGATCAAGTCACGGACTTGTTGCTTTACATTTTCCAGACCAACCAGTTCGTCTAGTTGGTTGAGTAGTGCATCTAGCGACACATTTGAAGACTCTTTTAAGTCTTGGATAAGACCTTCAACCTTTGAGGCTCCTAGATATTTATATAATGTTTCAATAACTTTTTCTTGCTTTTGTTCCATACTGGGTAAAGATTGGTTCTTCGTTAGGATACCTAGGTTTTTAATGAACTCTAAAGCAGCTTTATCTATTTGTTCATCCGTTATTTCTTGAGCTAATTTTTCCAATTCAGATGCTTGTCCTGAAGCAACGTCTAACTGCTTCGATTCTTTCATCAGCTGGCGTTTGTAATGCTCTGAAATCATCATAGCACCCCGCTTAGTATTAAAAGCACTAAAACACATGTTAACGTAATACTAGCAAATGAAAAAACTCTAGTAGTTTTCAACCCTTTTGATAAGTTTACTGTCAACTGATTAAGCTCTGTAATTTCATCTTTTGCCTTTGACAATTCAGCTTCAAAATACGAAGACATTCTTTCTGCTTGTTGCTCATTTCCAACGTTGAGTTCCTTTATAGCATTTTCAAGATCTGTCTTATTTTTACTGACTTCGTTAGTTGTTAAATCGAGTTTTGCATCAATCTCTGAATGGTTTCGAAGGATTTTTTCAGATAAAGTCTGGATATCGTCATGTAATAATTGTTTTAAATCACCGAATTGCTCTCCCTGTTTAGCAACTTCTTTATTTAGAGTGTCAATATCAGTCTTGTTTTCTGTATTAATTGTTTCGATTTTAGATATATTATTATTTTGATGTGATATCAGTTGATTTACTGTTTGAAATTGCTTAAGTTGGTTTTCGTTTAGTTGATTCAGATGGTTTTGAAAATCTAACTGCGAAGATAACAATGATTTTGTTTCAACAGTCAAATCAGCTACTGTCTGATCTTGTGCTTCAATCTTTGCTTCAATTGCAGTAACATTCTCTTGCATGGTTGAATAGATAGAAAAAATTGTATCCATTCTTTCTGCTTGTTGCTCAATTCCAACGTTGAGTTCCTTTATAGCATTTTCAAGATTTGTCTTGTTTTTACTGATTTCGTTAGTTGTTAAATCGAGTTTTGCATCAATCTCTGAATGGTTTCGAACGATTTTTTCAGATAGAGTCTGAATATCGTCCTGTAATAATTGTTTTAAATCAGTGAATTCCCCTCCCTGTTTAGCAACTTCTTTATTTAGAGTTTCGATATCAGTCTTATTTTCTGTATTAATTGTTTCGATTTTAGATATATTATTATTTTGATGTGATACCAGTTGATTTACTGTTTGAAATTGCTTAAGCTGGTTTTCGTTTAGTTGATTCAGATGATCTTGAAAATCTGACTGCGAAGATAACAATGATTTTGTTTCAACAGTCAAATCAGCTACTGTCTGATTTTGGGCTTCAATCTTTGCTTCAATTGCGGTAACATTCTCTTGCATGGTTGAATAGATAGCAAAAATTGTATCCACGTCTGTTAAGTGTTCTATTCTCTCAATCTTTTCTTTAAAGCTTTGCAGTACCTGAATTACCTTTTTCTGTTGATTGATCATTTGTTCGATTTCGTTTTGATTAACCTCAACGCCTTCTATTCCCTTTAATGCTTTTGCATTAGCTTCTTCAGCTGCTTTCAATGAGACTAAGATTCCCTGAATGTACTCTTTATCTAATGCAGAAAACGTATCGTAAATGGTATTAAACTCTTGAATGGTTTTAACCAGAACTTTATTTTGCTCAATCATTTTATCTTGAATACTTTCAGTAAGCCTGTTTAAGTCACTACCCGTCACATCATAATTAAACCATCCAAATAAGCCTCCCGTAACTGGTACACTAGGTAATTCTGCTTCTTTAGGCAGTTTCTCACTGAATGCTTTTAACTCATTTTTCTTTCTATTGAAATCCTCACCTCTGGTAGACACTATGATTGTCTGGTCATTAGTTAAGGATTCCTCTTTCGTCATTATCTCTGTCATTTTTCATCACCTCTAAAGTAAGCCTTCTAAATCTTTTTGCATTTGAAGTAATTCACTCTGATTTTTAGTAATAGTGTTCTTGTTTTTAGAACCACTAGCATGATTATCATCAAATATCTTATTAAGAGATTGTTGCATTATGTCCTTCGCCAAGGCATGATTCTCTGAGATTTCGTTCATAACATTTTCTTTCAATGCTACTACACGTTTTTCAGCTGCAAAACGTTGTACTTGTTGAAGATTCATAATCCCATTTTTCTTATCGATAATTTGTTGGTCTTTTTCTTCTTTTATCTTTTTGGCGATAAACTTATCGATAAGGTTTAACACGATGGCACCAACTAATCCAGATACTAAACTTGATAAAAATAAGCCAATCAAATTAGCAAGACTTCCTATTAGAGGGATTTCAATTTTCATTCCAGGAACGGTTAGTAAAAATTTCTCGAAAACTTCACCTAAAAAGAGCGCACTACCTCCCACTAATCCCACAGTTATGATTTTTCCGACTTGCGCTACCTTTATTGAGAACGGTTTGTCCTTATTCTTCTTGTCACGAAGATAATTAACTGCATCAATAAGAGAAGATATCCCTTGTTTAATGACACTTGCCAGTTTCTTAAATACACTTACAATAGGTCCGAAGATTTCAGATATAATGGTACCAATTAATGTTGATGCTCCCGTTTTAACAAAGCTGAGAATTTTGGAGAAAAACGATTTAATCGATTCACGCATCTCAGATAAGAATCCATTAAATGACTTAGATCCAGCCTTAAAGAAACGGATTAAGCCGTTCATAATTTCTTTCAACAACGTAAAGAGTGCTGAAACAGCCATTGCTTTTAAGGCATCTTTTCCTGCTTTTTTGCCTACTTCTTTTGTTGCATTCACTGCAATATCTTTATTAATTGCTTTTCTTGCTTCTTTATCAGTTTGCAACATACGATCTTCATCAGCAGCAAGCTTATCGTTCATTCGTTTATTATTTCTTTCTTTTTGTAATCGTTTATCAACATCTGACATGTTTGATTCGTCAATTTTTTTATTTGCTCTTTCGTTTTGTTTTCTAAGGTCCATTTCTCTAGCTGCGCGTTTTTCTTTATCTACATAATCCTTGTTGCTTTTTGCACCTTTGCTTTTATTTAAAGATTCGTTAGTCGCCTTTAGATTTTCTTCTTTGTTTGCAAGGTCTGCTACACCTAAGTTTGCTTGCTTTCTTCTCTGATTTTCATATAACTCTTTTCTTGATACTACATGGTCTAAATTAGCTTTTTCATTACGCTTTAAGTTTTTCCCTGTGTATTCATCTTTTAAAGTCCCGGCTTTTTGTTGTTCCGTCATTGTGCTATGGGCATCTTGGTATTGTTTATCTTTCAGTACCGAACCAGCAATATCCTTATATTGCTCAGGATGCTCTCGATCATATTTTTGAATTAATGTCTCATTCGTCATGTCGAGTCCAATTTGATTCCCAAATTGTTTCCATACTTCATCCAAGACTACTTTTCCTAAAGAATCAGGATCAGAAATGCTTGCTCTATCTTTTTCCAGTAGTTCTAAATCAGAAAAGCTTTCTTCCAACTGTTTTGATAAGAGACCTTCCATTTCTTCAAAATCAAAATCAGTTTCAATATTATCAATTTCAATATATTGATTTGCATTCTTATTAGCCATAGGGTAAACAGTCCTTCCAAATAAGTTCAGTAAAAATTTCGGTAATAATACCTCAGTATCTTTCTGCCTAGCATGTTTCTTTGGGTGCACTATGGAGCACGGGGACGTATCTTATGCTTCTAAAAATCCACAAGAAGGAGCATATCACGTCCCCATGTTCCTTCATGCTATTCGTTTTACAAATCAAAGCATAAATGAATCGGAGGTCATTTCCTTTAAGTGAGAATAAACTATGACTAAATACTTGACCGTCCCAAAAGAACACTCCTTGAAAATTTATAGATAACTCGTAAGTTATTGGTTCTTCAATTAAGCACTTATTATTTTGTGGATTAATAGAAAAGATTTTGTTCGTCATGAGTAAAGACCTTTTTTTAACTAAATTCCAAACGTAGAATCCTTCAGTATTATATATCGGCATTAATTGGTAAAAAATTAGGACGGATTGATAGTCACACATGGTTGGTTAAGTTGTTTGATTTCCCAAACGCTAGCTTGCACATCCTCCTTTTCCACTGGAAAGTATTCTTACCGATCAATTTCTGTAAAGTACACTAACAAATCGTTTAAGATATCACGTTTAATTAAAAAAGCATGCCGACTAATCGACATGCAAATAACTTGCTTCAATTTCCATATTTCAAGAATGACCTATTACAATCTCATTTTTAACCGCTCTTTCCTGAACCACTTTGGAATGCCTCATCCTTTATTATTTTAAACTCGGATCCCAGTGTAAACACCCATCTTCTATTCTGTCAATTATACCAACCATCACCATCCCCTATATAATTCGAATATCCAGGATAGACTTACTATCACTCTTGTTTCTTCCTCAACTCATCCAAACCAATCCAGAAAACCCATCCGTTTTGCGAGAGACCCGAACAAAGTTCAGCAGGTGTACTTGGACTGTTGAATTCTACATCATCAATTAATTTAGCAGTCGTTTCATCAATCTTAACAGCTTTTCCTGCCTCGATAAGTTGTGTATATCTCTTCATGGAACGAGTATAGAAATTCCCTCCATCAGACCAATCCTTTGTACGCTCAAGGGGGGCCTTGATTTCAGAATTCGCTAGAAGAATAAACTTTCCATCTGTTAATGAAATACTCGCTTTAAATGGAGATTTAGCATGGAATACATCCCTATTCAATTGCATATTCGGTTTTTCAGGCACTGATGGTTTAAATGAGATACCCATAGCTTCTAATAAAAATTGTATCTGAACAGCAAAAGAATTCAGTGTTGATTGGTTGAAAACATTAACATTAGGTGCGACTGTTCTCATATCACGGTTTTCCAAGTTATACTGTGTCTTCGCAAATGCCTGGATAAAAAAATACTCTAGATAGTCAATGCTTAATTTATCAAAGCTGTTGTTGTCAGTTACAAACAAGATGCCATATTGCCAGAAATCCTTTTCTCTTAAATGCGACTTAATACGGGTAATACCATTAACCGACTGACCAATATAAACACTTGACTCTTCAGATTCTGAGAAAAGAAAATAAACCGCGTGGTTGTTTGCATACTCAAGTGTTTCAACCTTATTTAACTGGCTCTTCGTAAAATAGAACCCACGAATCTGACTAGTTGGATCTTGAAATATCTTTAACGAAGCAGCACTATCTGTATCCGGAAAATATAACATCAATGTTCTGTCGTTCATAAAATCCACTCCATAGAATTTTAATCATACTCACCTGTATAAAACCAGACTTGAAGACAGGGTCTCACTATATTTAAATTCTAACATTCTTTTTGTTTTGAGAATATCGTTAACGACTCTACAAAAGGAGATAAGGGATTTGAAGAATATTGAGTTATAACTTGGACAAACCTACCTGGAATTCAGGTTTAGACAATGGAGGAGATTTCCCCCTTTTCAACCAACCTTCAGATCAAAAAGCTCCTCAAAATAACGCTCCTGAAACTTCTTATTCAAAATCCCGGTAAAGTAAGCAATCGGATTCTTCACTTTCACCTTCGACTTCAGCTTCCGGACGAGCTGCTTGAAGGAGTCAAGGGAAACAGACAACAGGAGATCTGCATCTTGTTCATAGTTATTCCGGTAGGCAGCGACCTTACTCATCCGCCAGAATTCTTCGATTGACTTTGCGGCTGGGAAAAAGTATTTTACAAAATTGACGAAATCACTTGGAACTCGGTCACTGACAAAAAGATGCTCTTCAGGTGCTTGTTCAGCAACGGGTTCTAACTCACTGATTTCGTATGATTGTTCTTCAGCAGCCTTTTCTGCACGTTTATTATTCTCTTTAATGTTAGTTTTAAAAGGAATGATAGTTTTATATTGGTGGCTCAATTGATCGCCATCCGGTAGTTCATTCATCGGGAAACGATTGAAGACATACAGGTTGCTAGACTGTGAGCCGTTCTTGCGCGCCGTTTCATATACAGTGAAAATACCAATCTCACTAGCCTTCAGGATCATCCTTTTAAAAGTAGAACGGGAAATCCCCATCTCCCCATACTCCTCATAAATCGCCTTAAGAACCGTGCCAATCTTAGCATTCGCCACCCCAGGAACCTTCGCAGCAAAACGAGCCAGCCGCTTCAACCCAATCAACTCACCCTTACTGAAAAAACGCTTCTTATCCGCCATCCACATTTCAAAATGATTGTTAAACTCCTTCAACGAACCAAACTGTGAATACTCCGCAAAACTCTCAATAACCGCCGATTTAATTGTCATGCTAATGCACCACCCTTTCACCCTTTATATATTGATGAATGGGTGGAAAGGACAGGGTGGTGAGCGGAGGATTGTGGCGGTTTTGTGAACAGTTAGATAGAAGACTTTAGAGCAAAAAAAATACGATAAGCAGCTTAAACTGCGTATCGTTGTCTTTGGGTTTCAACCATTTAAGCTTATAGGCTTGTAGGAATTTCCGGGACATGAGAAACGTTCTTTTTCCTTCATATTGTATATATCAATTTTTATTATTTGAGACCCAACGCATGTCCCGTATTTCCCTCTCAATCAGAAAGACAGCATCTCCAAATAAAATTAAAACAGCATCAATTCCCTAACCGCAAAATTTCTTTTAAAAACAAACAAAATGGTACTTAACAGCGTACCACTTCATGCATCTAAAGATGATAGCTTTGCCTTATAGTTAATAGGAATGGGTGTAAGCTATGGCAGAGAAACAGGTGAATATCAATATAAAAAAACTGCTAAATGAGTATGGCATCTCATTACGAGAGTTATCCCGATTAGCAGACATTCGTCATGCTACACTAAGCGAACTGGCTAACAATAAAAGGAAAAGCATTCACTTTGATCACATCAAACGAATAAGCGAAGCACTTAACATCACAGACATCCGCAAAATCATAGAGATTGAAACCATAGAGGATGAGAAGGAATAAAAGGTGATGATATGAAAATAGACTACTACCTCTCCTGGGATGTGACCCAATTTAAAAATGAATACGGCGATGAAATAGAAATGGAAATAATCCAATATCCAAACGAATATCTAGTCACCGTAAATATTTGCGACGAACAACCACCATACAGAGACATCACCTCCACAGGCACGCACCCAAGAAGCAAAAAGCATGCAGCCAAAAAGGCAATGATCCTACTTTACAAACAAGCATACCCTGAACTATTTAACCGCTAAAAGAACTAAGCAGACAAAATAACATCCTTATCTTAAAATACTCAAATTCCAGAATGTGATATGAAAACCTTCTTAATGTCCCCTAAGAACACACAGACACGGTTCCGGCGGTTCATAAATTGTTAAAATATGCAGTTTACTGAAACTGAAGAACCGTCCCCACGTTACATTCGCTTCAACTCAATCAACTCACCCTTACTGAAAAACGCTTCTTTTCCACCATCCACATTTCAAAAAGATTGTTAAACTCCTTCAGCGAACCAAACTGTGAATACTCCGCAAAACTCTCAACAACCGCCGATGTAATTGTCATACTAATGCACCACCCTTTCGCCCTTTATATATGGATGGGAGGGCGGAAAGGACAGGGTGCCATGGGAAGGTTTATGGAGGCTTTGTGAACGGTTAGATGGGAGATTTTTTGAGGAGAATTTATTGGATTGGACAAAAAAATACGATAAACAGTGTGAACTGCTTATCGTTTTATTGTTCTTAGATTCATTTTATTTACTTTCCTTCATCAACAACTTCGCCTCTTTTAAGTCAATTTTCGCTCTATGTCCGTGTTTTTGAAGTAAATGCAATAGATTATTACCATTCAGCAACGTTAAAGGCTTATCTTTAGCAAAGCTATATGCATCAGGTCCATAATCAGCCGTAGATACCAGTATTCCTTTAGTTGCGCCTTCGTTCATAACTGTTCCATATAAATCACGCACTGCTGAGACACCTACTACATTTGTATATCTTTTCGCCTGGATGACAATTTTTCCACCTCTTATAGGATCCGGGTCAAATGCCACTGCATCTACTCCACCATCTTTGCTTGCTCTAGTGATTTTTACTTCCCCACCAGAGTTATTAAATTCTTTCTCAAATAATTCCCTTATAAGGTGCTCAAAATCTTGCCAATCCATTGCAGCCAGATTTGTTTCTTCATCTACATCTCCTGTTACACTATAGGAGTTTACAAAACGACCATCTTCTCGATTTATCTTTAATATAGGAGCAATTGGTGTAAGACTGAATAACTTGCTACTACCAATACCTTTCAGGTTTTTAAAACAAGATTTTGAATCTACTGCAGCCAGGTTGATTTCCTCAAATTCTTCTTTATTTGTTTGAATTGATAAAATACATATATCTTCGTTTTTACCTGTTGCCTTGTTAATTGTATTTACCCATCCATTAAATACTATTGAGTCAATCGCATCAATTACATCTGCTTCGAACAACTCATGTATACTCCTTAAAGTAATATCATATAGCAGCTTATCATACATTTTCCTAGCAGCAGCGTCGGTTATAAAAGATTCTTTGAAGACATCTTTTGTCGCGACATACTTAACCTCCTTCAAAGTTGGTAAGTCTGTAATATCAGGAAGGTTATATTCTACGATTAGTGTTCGATTAACCGGATTGTAGTCTACATCAAACTCTTGTGGGAAGTAATCTGGATAAATTGAATTTGACAGTACCATATCACAGTAATCGATCACCGCTTCACTTTCTCCTGTCATATACTGCTTTTTTTTCTTTTCGATTTCATCGTTTCTTTCTTTTTGTTCTCGTTCGAACGTTTCCTTTCTCTCTTCCCATTTCTTTAGTTTTTCTTCAAAATCGCTTACTCCCTTTTCATACTGCTCAGTTAATTCATCTGTTTTCTTTCTCCATTCGCTCAAAGCTTCTTCATATAACTTATTACTTTCATTAATTTTCTTCTGTTTACTAGAAGATAAGATACGATCCATTAAACCAAACTTAGGCTCATAACGCTTTTTATCCGGTTCTGAAGGGTACGAAGGTTTCTTGGGACTTTTAGGCTTTGAATCCATAAACTCAGAATTATCCTTTAAGGAATCCCAATCGATTTTATCATCCACTCCTAATGTAGACAGTAATATATTGTCGATTAACTCCAGCTGGCTAAGGGCTTCTAATGTTTGTTGTTCTGCAAGTGCAATCTTTTGTGCCTTCTCGTATGCCATTTTTTCACGTTCTAACTTTTTCTTCTCAGCTTCTTGTTTCTTTTTCCACATTTCATCCCATGTTTTTTTCTGTAACTGCGCTTTCTGTTCGACAACATATAAATTATTACCCTTGATAACTCGATACTTATGTAAACCCTTATGTCTTATCTCTACAGAATACAAAAGAATCCCTCCTGTTAAATAATAATTATTTTATGAGTCATTATCCTTATGTATTAGTATATAATATTCCAATTGCAATTTTCGACATTTTTTGGGTATTTCTGTAACTGATTTTCCATCCTATTACACTATATCCGCCAATTGACCAAAGTGTATTTTAATATTTCCAAGTAATAATTAATTGTAATATTATCTTCACTGTCGCTCTTGTGTCCTATTCTTCATCATACCTACACCTAAAAGCTTGTTGTAACTTTATTCCAGAGGGGGTATAATTAATGGAAGATATTTCAATTTATTGATAAGATGGAGTTGATAGTATGGATTTTATTTCGATAGATTTTGAGATTGCGAATAATAGTTTGAACAGTGCCTGTTCGATGGGTCTCATCTTTGTTCAAGGCAATAAGATAATTGATGAAAAGTATTATCTATTACATCCACCTACAATGGACTTTGATCCTGAGATGAGTGCTGTGCATGGGATTGAGCCTAAACATGTCTTTTCAGCACCAAAATTCAATACTATTTGGGAGGAATTCAACCATCATTTCAAGGATACTTTTCTCGTCGCACATAATGCGCAATTTGATATGAGCGTCCTATACGCATGCCTAAAAGAATATTCATTAGAAGTCCCCAATTTCAGCTATGTTTGCAGTATCCCTGTAAGTACTAAGGCAACTCCCGGTCTAAAAATTGGGAATTCATTAAAAGACAGAGCAGGGCATTTTGGCATACAACTTCCTGAGCACCATAATGCATTGGCAGATGCTCGTGCTTGTGCTGAACTTGTCATCAAAAGTGTCGAGAGTAAGAACTACACATCTTTAAAATCATATTTAACAAAGCACAAAAGCATTCCAGTGAGAGAATTCTCTGAACTCAAACCACAAACACATCTCTTCAAAAGAAAATCCTTCATTAGAGTTAAGCCATCCGAGATACCATCTACCGTAGACCACTTCAACGAGGAACATCCTTTTTACAATAAAAACTTTGTCTTTACTGGTGACCTCCAGGCTATTGACAGAAAATCCGCCATGCAAAGGGTTGTGAACCTAGGCGGGATAATAAAATTCGGGGTTTCAAGTAAAACTGATTACGTTATTGCTGGGCAGCAAGACAAATCTTTGGTTGGTGAAAAAGGATTAAGTACAAAAGAAGTAAAGGCTTATAGCCTTATAGAGCAAGGAATAGAGATAAAAGTACTTAATGAAAACGAATTTACAAATTTACTTAATGTACGAACTGAGGTGTAATCATGAGAGAAGCACTCCATGTTATAGACAAAGAAGTCATCACACTCCCACATTCAACAGATGAAGATAGGGTTAACAACTTAAAGAAACTAGCCCAGAAAAACCTTTTTGTATGTCCCTATTGTCAGGCTAAGTTAATTGTGAAGGCTGGGGATGAGCGAGGGCTTTATTTTTCACACCTTCATTCTGAAGCATGTGAGCCATCTAAAAAAGTCGATCAAGCGGAGAGAAAATACAAAAGACAAATTGAGAGAGAAACCAAAAACCATACTGTAATAGTCAACATACTACATGATGAATTATCTACGCAGGCCAAAATAAGATCAAACATAAGTGTCGAATATGGATACAAAGCAAATTTTGACTTAAAAGAGTTTCCGGATATTTGGGTTAAAATTGGAGCTAAAGAATTTGCTTTCTCTGTTATTACAAATGTCTCCTCTTCTTCTGATAGTAAACTTTCTAATCAAATCATAAAAAGACACCAATATTTTAAGGAACAAGGAATGGAACCAATCTGGTTCATAGAAAAGAAAGAGCAATCAGTTGAATTGGAGAAGAACGCCATTGTTCTTTGGGATGCAGAATTAGCAATCTCTTCAAAAACTGAAGAAGATCACCTGTGGGATAAGTTACTAGTGCAAGTCATTAAGGAACGAGAATTTTTTACCTATTTCAATTACCCTTTTTACAATGATAGTGTAGAAATTGATGTAAGAAGTTTGTATTATATCTATTCCAATGATGACAAGATCGTTGTTAAAGTTCAGCGATTTTTAAAAGACCGGACCGATAAGCCATATCGAGCATTTCTTCTAAATAGCGGATATGAGATTCCTTTTTCGGAAGCACTGATTATTAAAGACGGATTCCTATTAAGCAACTCCATTTCAGAGGATGAACATCGTAAAAACTTCCTTAATAAATACCAAATATTAAAGGAATCATTTTTGGCCGAACAAAGGCGACAGGAAGAAGAGAGGCAACAAGAGAAAGAAAAGAAAAGACAATTACTGCAACAGTTATTAGACCAAAAACAGCACATATCTTCAAACAAGATTGAAGAAAATTTATCATATGCTGATCTTAAATCCCTATTGCGTGAGAGAATTCACTTAAAGCAACGAGAACAGATGGAGCTTTGGAATTATTTTATGCCCAAAATAGGCTTAAACAACTCAGCATTTGTATGGAAGTTAGTCGTAGAACATGGGTGTACAACATTTGATGAATTAAGAATTGTACTTAAAAACCATTTGCGTCAAAGTTAAAAGGAAGGCTCATTTCAAGAGCCTTCCTAATTTTTGTATTCTCCATTATCCTCCGCAACCCTTGGCATCTCCCTAAAAAACTCATTCTCCTCATAACTCTGCTGAATATCCCTAACTCTCTCCATCAAATAACCCTCTAACTCCTTATCTGTACAATAAACAAAGCATCCCTTCTGTCCACGAGTCATCAAAGTACGATAAGTATTTCGGATAATTTCATCAGCAAGCTGCTTAGCTTCTTTAGGTTTCTCCTTGAGCATTTTCTTTAAGCCTTTCAAGGAGTTATCAGTTTTAGCGCGTTTAGTATAATCGGTGATTACTTCTCCATCCCTATATACCAGATCGTCTCCAATAACGACACCAACATAATCAAACTCAAGTCCCTGGCAGGTGTGTATACAGCCGATTTCGTTTACTGAGCTTTCGTCAATTGCCCATGTTGCGGAGTTATCGAGATTCCAGCTCATGCTAAATTTGTGTTCTGGCAGCTCAATATCATGAAAATTTGTGTTGGACTTACCTTCCTTGATCCAGTTCCAACAGTAGCCAGCCACCATACGGGACTTGTTATTCTTCTTATTCAGCTTTTCGATTTCCTGGTGCATTTCGTTCGGGTCCTTATAGATACGGAAATCATAATTTGTTCCGATGTAATTCGAGTTAGCTGTCTCCCGAATCTGCAGCACATCGTCAATCCAGCTCAGATAACCATCCGATCCATTGCAGCGAAACTGCGATTCCAGCTTTACCGTTGACACCTCTGCTCCGAGTTCACCAGCAAACTTCTTAATCATACCTATACTTCCGATATCCTTCAGAGTCACCCGTTGTCGCTCATCGATAAAAAAGACTGCCAGTTTTGACGCATTGATAAGTTCCTTGACCTGATTTTCACCTAGGTTGCTGAAAAGACCGGACTTCTCATTCAGGCGATGGGCTTCGTCAACAACTAGTACATCGAATTCATTAGCCGGCACATTGATATAGCTGCCTGATCCAACAAATAAGTTATCGATATGGCCTTTACGGAAATTCTTCTTCAGCTTTGTCGCATAGATGTTTCTCGGCGCCGCATTTTTAGTGACATATTGAGCAACTAAACTTCGATTCGTGGCTTCTACCAATAAGTTGATCGCCAATACAGACTTCCCAGTACCCGGGCCACCTTCAACCACTAATACCTGCTTAGTGTTTGTCCGTACTGCTTCACTTGCCAGTTGCAACGCCGTCTCATAAACTACTTTCTGGTCATCAATCATAACAAACTCCCTATTACCCTGGAGCATGCTATTCAGAGAATCCTGCAACGATTTGGATGGCCGGATTCTGCCTTTATCGATCGTATATAAAATCTCTTTATTATCACCGTGCTTGATATACCTTTTTATAAAATCGCGAAGCTTACCAGAATCCCCTTTTACAAAAACCGGAGCTTCTTCGATATAGTAATCATATACTGGATCAGTCAGCGGATCCTGCTCACCCTGATTTATGTAATTATGAAGGTATGCACACGGATAAAGTTGAATTTCCTCTTTTTGCGCATTCTCATTATAATCCTTGATTAATGCTGCATATGACCAAGCCTGGTAAGAGGGATGAGTAGTCTCACGCACTCCCCTGTTGATGACCGTTTTAACAATCGCCTCTTTGCCCTCAATCTTTTCAACCGTTTCCCACTGCTTCAACTCAACAATTACAATCGATTGCTTGGCATCCTGATCCGAGCCGGAGATCAGGAAATCCACACGCTTCGAGGTATGAGGAATCTTAAACTCAATCGCAACTCCAGCATCCTTAGGAATCTCGCTATCACTCAACACCCTATACATATACTGCATCGAGTTGTCCCAAGTCCGAACCTCCCGCTCATTAATCCGGCCAATCTTACTGTTATAATTGCTGACAATATTATTCACCAGCTCATCATCAAAAACATCCTTCAAAAACTCATCCTTCGTTGCCTCATATACGATCAATTACCCTCACCCCTTCTGCACGGGATACTTAAGCGCATTCTTCTTCATCTTCTCCAAAACTTCCTCTTCCAGATCAATATCCAACTTATCCGCCAACTGAACAAGATAAATCAAAATATCAGCCATTTCCTCTTTAATATTCTGTTTCGAATCCTTGACTGCTTCTTCACTGGTTTTCCATTGGAAGTTTTCTAGGAGTTCGCTTGCTTCAAGGGATATGGATATTGCAAGGTCTTTCTCATTGTGGTATGGCTTCCAGTTGCGTTCGTCGCGGAAGTTTAGGATTGTTTGGCGGATTTTATACAATTATTCTCACTCCAGTGATTTACATATTTTATCCATATATCTACTTTAAGTCTAGCATATCTTAAATAGTAGAATTTATTTTGTGACTTTGACTGAAAAATCCATGTAAACATTTGAGATAATTTAGTAGAGTTTCTGTATTTTTTATCCAAATCAATTTAATATTGTATATTAAGATGGTAAAATTTTATTATCAGATATTATTGTTTTACGGGGTGAAAAAATGCCGAATACACAACAATCAAATAAAGTAATTAATACAAATGCATCTTCATCCGCATTTGGTTGGGATTTCCAAACTAATGCAGCGATATTTTTCGCACTTAAAAATATAAAGGAGTTATTATCATTTAAAGTTGAAGGCGATATAGAGGATATCGAACTCTATCTAAAAGGAAACAAAAACATTTACATTCAAGCAAAATCTCAAGAAAACCCAATACCGGGTACTAATACTCTCAATAAATTAACAGACGGCTTAAAGACATTAATTAATGCTTCAAATCAGGGGCATTATAATCAATTAATTTATATATCAAATATTCAAAATCCTCTAAAAGATAAAAGTTTAGATTATTATTGGAGAAGTGATTATTCAATATACAATTATGAAGAATTACCAATCAAGGCACAGGGTATTATAAATAAATATATTGAAACAGCTGCCAATAAATATAATCTTAATTTGTCAAATTTAAATCTATCATCTCTAAGAATAGGAACTTTTTTTTTCTTCGGGGAAAATTTAGACACTCGATATAAAGTTATCAATAGTGCTGTTAAAGAGTTTGTTGCGAGCGCACAAGCTCCAGAAGGTAAAGCAAATGATTTATTAGATTATTGGCAGAAGATTATTTTTCAAAATTCAACAAACAAATATGTGAAGTTAAGCAAAGAAGATTTTATATGGCCTTTGGTAGTCCTTGAATCCTCTGTTTCTTTTGATGGGGCGTTTTTCGATGATTATGATTTGGGTCAGGTTGATGAAATAAAACGAAAGTATAGTCTATTTATCGAAAAAAAATCTGAGCAGTTTGAATTCGTAACAAGAGTCATTAGCCATTACAACGATTTTGTTAAAAATAATCATCAATTAAAAAGAAAAGAGTCGATTCAAAGATTTATAGATAGTCAATGGGTTTCCTATTCTTCAGATATAATTAATGATTTAATTGATGACGAAATTAAAGAAGGGCTAATCCGGTTGATAATTTTCCAAATCCTTACGAAAAGATTCAGTATTGATAATGTAAAAAGGGCGGCAGGTTTATGAGGATAAATTTTTTAATCGTTGATTACGAAGGGGTTTCCAAAAAGTATAATTTCGAATCTAACTTCAATCTTATTTATAGTAAGAAAAACAGTGTAGGAAAATCAACTTTACTTCGTTTCCTCTTCTATTCGTTAGGATATAATATCCCTAGCACTAGAAAAATGAAATTTAATAACAGTGTTGTCACGTGTAATTTTGAAAACCATATAGGAACATTACAAATATGTAGATCTGATAATATTGTAAACCTAGATATCAACGCTAAAGATCGTTATACTTTTATCTTACCTAATGAGGAAATTCAATTACAAAGTCTTATTTGGGGTACCACCAACACTTCAATTCTAAAAAATATCCTTGGAGCAATTTATTTAGATCAAGACAAAGGCTGGACCTTACTAAACCGAGGAACAGTTATTGGAGGCATTCGCTTTAGTATAGAAGAGCTAATAGAAGGCTTATCTGATAGAGATGTATCAACACTACGGGAAAAACAACAAGCGATAGAATTTGAATTAAAAAGATACCGCCAACTACAAAGTACAATAGAATATAAAGAACACTTACTATCGAAAGTCAACAATATAGCATTCCCGGATTTAACCTCACAGATAGAGAATCAGATTCAGTTACTCACTTTTGAGAAGAATGAATTAGAAGCAAACTTAAAGTCGATTAGCCAAATAAAAAAAGACAATAATACTTTTATTGATTTTATTGAGAAAATGAAAATTTCAGTAACAAACCCTGAAACAGGAATTTCCATTCCTGTTACAAAGGAAACAATTATACATTTTAACGATAACGAATTATATATCGATACCCGTTATAATATGTTGAAGATACAACTTGCAAATATAAACCAGGATATAGCGAAACTTAACCACCAACTTACAGAAATAGAACATCTTGTTGATGTACAATCTGAAATTGAAAAATTTGATAGCCATATCGCAAACCTACACATTGATAAAGAGCGTATTACAAGGATTGTGGATAAACTAGTCAATGAAAATAAAGAGATTAAGAAAGATATTAACAACCAAATCACTTTTAATAATATTGTTGTTAATAATTTGCATAGCTCTATTATGAAATATGCTAAAAGATTAGGAGTAGAAAATGTTATTAACCCAAAGGAAAATTATATTTTTACTTCGGATCTTAAATCTTTAAGTGGTGCAGTTTTACACAAAATAGTTTTTGCTTTTAAAATGGCATACATTTTAGAGATTCAAAAAGTACTTGGAATTTATTTACCAATTGTATTGGATTCACCTAGTGGTCGCGAATTAGATCAAAAAAATATCCAAGAAACAATGAATATTTTAAAGGAAGACTTTGCTTCAAACCAAATTATACTTGCTTCAATATATAAATATAAAAATTTAAACCCCTTAAAGACTATAAAGATTACTGATTATTTACTTGAAGAGAATAAATAAAAAAAATACTCTTTAATGAGTATTTTTTTATTTTCATATTCATCCTTCAAAGGAATGAATTTTTCAATTTAAAACTTATGACCAAAAGTTATTGATAAACAAAATAACCTTTCAAAGGGCTAATTAAGACTTTCTAATCTCTTAATTATTTTATTAATTTTGTCCAGTAACTTTGTCGACTCTCTATACCAATTATCTTCTTTATTTTCAGGTAACCATAAAATTAAAAATGATCTATATCCTGCTAAATAATGTATTATATCAGTTTTAGTTTCAAAAGGTTTAATTCTAGATGAAAAAATCTCCCCATTTAATTTACTTAATAATTCAGTTGCTGTTTTGGGGATTCCTCCCTTTTCGTAATTATAAATAAACCTATTAATTTCTTTCCTTTTTGATCTAGAAATTCTAACATTGTTTCCTACAACAAATCCATTTAAAGATATGAAATTAATACCTCTTTTAATTTTTTTTCTATTTAAAACAAAACCCGAACCTTTTAGTATATTGATCAACATCTTGATAAAGGATCCTTTATGTAGATTTTCACGGTTTGCAGAAAATAACATATCATCTGCATATCTAGTATAAATTATTCCCAATTTATCACAGTAGTTCCTGATCCTTAAGTCAATTCTTCTAAAAACTAAGTTTGAGATAACTGGAGATGTCACTCCACCTTGAGGTAAACAACCGTTAAAAGTAACTAATCCTACTATTGCACTTATGATACTATTTTTTTCTTCTTCATTATTAATCGTAATATATTCATCGATAGTCTTACGGACTTTTTCTTCAGAAATAGAATTAAAAAAATCCGCAATATCAAGTCTAAGATAATATCGAGTTTTATTACGATCTTTTATATTATGAGGGAGTAAAAAATCCTTATATGAATTGTTTTTTACGAAACCGCAAACATTATTTGGAAGAGGGATGTTATTTAAAAAGTTCTCAGCTAAGCGTTTCTGTAGAAGATATAAATCGCTGTTTTTTTTTAATGATTTTATTTCCCTTTGCTTTCCTTTACGATAAATCATCATTTCAGTATAAGCTTGAGATTTTGTATCTAAAGTAGACTCTATAATTCCTAGATTATCAATTCCCAAAACTACCTTTTCAAAGAACTTTTTCTTATAGATATATATATTAAATCACACCTTACAATCAATAGAGTGAGTACCTTCTGAAAGCCTCGCGTCGCGAACCTTTAAACCTATATAGGCGGATAAACATTAGATTGCTTAAGCATTAGTATCATTTAATCCTTGGCTTTTGGGTGGAAAATTACTTTGTCAGAGTAAATTTCACCAAATATCAACAAGGAACCAGTTTATTGACTGATATTACTACTCACTCTATTAATATTTTTTCCAATGATTCAATTATATCGTATATTTCTGGAAAATGAAAAGCGAAATTTTCTCTAACCTCAGGAGAGTAAATGTCACTAAAAGATAACTCTAAATGTTTTAAAAAGTAATGATTTATTAGCTCGGTAACCCAACCATCTGTTTTCCCGGTTTTATTTGATTTTATTACCTCATATATCTCTTTTACCTCGTGATCTTCTATTTCTGTGACTAAATCCTGTTTAATCTCTTCCAAAGTGTCAAATTTACCATTAAATAACAACCTTAATACGGTTGCTCTATACATTGGTAATTCTTTAAATAAATAGAGCTTATCCAGTCCATCAATGTTTTTATAAGTTTTTAGCCATTCATAAATTATATTGCTATTATTTATGTTAATTACCGCTCCTTCAATAGTTGTTGCACATGGGTAGACATTGTATTCTAAGCAATACTGCTTTATTAAGTTAACAAAATCATGAAATAAATTATCATTAATGAAATTCCAGTTCTCATCAGGAATAAACTTACATTTTTTCGAAATACCGTTAATTCTTTTTCGAACTTGTAATGTTTTTATTCTTTTTCTACCATAAAATAAAACCTCTCGTTCTTTTATTTCTTCATTTTTCAAAGGATTAAAATTATCCCCACTAAAGGTAAAGTGATTATTGTTATATTTAACAATCTTATCTAAATCTAACGCCAATAGGTATGGGATTGCAGTATTCCTTCTTTTGGGATGTACAATGTTTAATCCGACATTATTTGAATTAAATGCAAATACTTCCACTTCCCTTAACACTGGAAATACTTCTAGTAATAATGGGTGGGTAAAAAGTTCTAATTCAGTCGGACCTTCGACGAAAAATATTCCTCTTGAAAAATAAAAACTAGCTTCTTTTTCGGTTACAATATTTGTTTCTCTTTTATCTGTAAATGATCTCATTTTTCGTACATTTGTATATCCATTACTAAGAGAAATATGAAATAATGAGCCCGTGTTATTATTTATAATTTTTTTTACCATTCTAGAGGAATGTGTAGCTATAATCGTTCTTACAACCCCCGACTTATTAATAATTGTAGTTATTAAATCATCTACTAACCTAGGGTGAAGCCCTATTTCTGGTTCATCAACAATTATAATTGGTTCTTTTAGTTTTGTATTTGATAGTTTTTCAATCAAATTAAATAGGATTTTTAAATAGTTATTTGAATTCATACCATCAGAGAAATAATCTAAGTTTTTATCTTTATAACTAAATTGTTTCCCGCTCATTTGTAATTGATAAATATGGGAAAAGCGGCTTGTCATATTAAATTTATTTACTTTTATATCACTATCTTTCAATTCCTTAGATAGGTAATCTAAATTTTTCTTATACCGGTTCCCATATATTTTTTCAAAAAGTTCACTCAATAAATCATTACTTAATATATCATCCTTCTCTTTTAATTTACCCATGTCACCAATAATTTCCCAAAGATGCTCCCAATCTACTAAATTTATCTGGCGGGCTTGTACTACATAAATAGGATATATATTTTTTAGTATTTCTCTAAAATCATAAGAATGGCTCCAAACTATTCGGTTTTTTTTATTTTGTTTCAATGTAATAGTAACTTTATTGCTTATATCCAAATATTTTTTTACATCAAAAAGTAATTTTTTAAAGAAATTATTTACTGCCTCACTCCTTAAATACCCATTCTCTGCAATTCTCATTAACTTTGATAAGTTATAGGTAATTGATATCTCAAGAAAATTATTATAGGGATTGTTTTTATCAAATAAATTTTCATCAAGATTACTATCAGTTAAATTGGAATAAAAATAGTCTAAACATTTAATAATGTTAGTCTTGCCAGTCCCATTCTCTCCTATTAGACAATTTATTTCTGTCAGTTCAAGTGATACATTTTTTAACGACTTACAGTTTCTAATTACAATCTTTTCAATAGCCAACTGTACACCCACTTTATAATTTTAGAATAATCATTAAAGTAATATTAACATATTTTCCCTTATCGGAATCGATATGCGTGTACCTAATTAATTAATATCAAGTGATATTCATTTATACAACTCTCCACTGGAGATACAGGGATACTTATAGTGTCCCATTCAGAAAACTAAATAATAGGTTCCTAGAGGCTTTACGGTTTCTTTTAAAGGGGTATTAGTTGACTGGCATTTACAATCTATTGAATATAGGATGTGACACGCGCTTGCCCTATGTCCCACCAACCCTACAAAAAAATCTCCTCCCCTTCATTCATTTCCTCCGCCATCCTAAAAACCCCCTTCGCCACAGCCAAATCAAAATGAGCAGCTCCAACCGATTTAAAAATAGTAATATCCTCAACTCCACGCTCCACCGGATTCACATGAAGTTCAGCCAACGTCCCAGAAAGCTTCTCAAATGACCATTTCCCAAGCTTCACTGCATCAATGAATTCTCCGGCTTCTGTTTTAAATCCGTCATAATCATCTGCATAAATCAATGCTGCTTTTTCAATCACACCTAACGGGATTTCACGCATTTCAGGTAAGTAGCTGCCTACACCGATGATATGCGTTCCTGCTTTTACATAACCTGCATCAAATACTTCTCCTGTTGACCGGGTCGCGCAGCAAATGACGTCGGACTGGGCGACGGCTTCGTTCCGGTCAACACCGGTATGTATCTTAGCGGTAATACCCGCCTCTTTGAGCTTTTCGCTGAATGTGTATGTCTTATCGATGGAACGATTGATTAAATAGATGTCTTGGATTGGCAGCACGTTCACGATTCCTAGTACTTGCTCGAACGCCATTCCTCCTGTACCGATGACGGTCAGCACTTGGCTGTCGGGCCTGGCAAGATGGCGGGCTGAAATGGCACTTAATGCGCCGGTTCTCAATCGTGTCAGATAGGAAGCGGACAGTAGGCTGATATGTCTTCCTGTTTCAAGTTCTGTGAGTAATATGGCTCCTTGTGTGGTCGGAAGATTAGCTGAGCTGTTTTCCGGAAAAATCGAGACAATTTTGGTTGCTGCCATTGATGTTCCATCTGAACTTGGCATATAGAGAACGGATCCGTTGCGTTCCGGGACATTCAGTACCGTCCGATGAGGATTTTCAACACGTCCTTCATGAATGGCCACTAACATGGCTTCGACATCTCGAATGGCATCTTCGATTTTATATATGGATTGGATTAGTTGTTCGTTCAGTATAAGCATATAGAATCTCTCCTTTTATCAGAAAAGCGTAAGCGCCTTGGTCAGCCCCGACAAGCGCTGGAGGGCCGACCGGTGAAGTCGTTCTTTGACTTCATTGGGCGGACCGAAGCGACTCGAGGGGCTAGGCGCTGGAGCTGGACATTTCTCGAAGTGAAATTTATACTTTCTTATCTCTTGAAAAAACTCGGCCAAATTATTTGGCCGAGCTAATTTTACCAGTAAGCACAGTTGGTTCGACGCGGCTTTTCACTGCCCAGATGGCAATCAGTGATACCAGAGCAGTAAACATGATGTAGAGTGCAACTGGGACGTAGGAATTATCGAATGATGCGAGCAGCGCTGTGGCAACGAGCGGCGCTGTACCGCCAGCGACTGCGGCCCCGATTTGATAACCTAGTGAGACCCCGGTATAGCGAACCTTGGCATCAAAGATTTCCGAGAACATGGTTCCAAGTACTGCCGTAATCGGAGCCCAAATGATCCCCAGGCCGATAATCGTCGCCAAAACCAGCATGAGTACACTGCCTTGATGAATCATCCAGAAATACGGGAAAGCAAAAGCCATCATCGCCAATGTACCGGCGATATACATTTTCTTACGGCCAACGCGGTCTGACAGACTACCCATGATTGGAATAAGGATCGTCGTAATGACGGTTGAAATCATGACCGAACCTAACACAGCGGAACGGCTGAATCCTAGAGTGCTTGTCGCATAGGAAACAATGAACGTACTGAAAATATAGAATGGAGCTGTCTCCACCACTTTCGCACCGATTGTGATCAGTACTTCTTTCCAGTAATAGCGAAGTGTATCGACGATTGGCAGCTTTGGAATCTCGCCTTTTTGCTGAACTTCCTTGAATTCTGGTGTCTCATCGATTCCTTTTCGGATCCATAAACCAAAGACCACGAGCAATGCACTGAAGATGAATGGCACGCGCCAGCCCCATGACATGAATTGCTGCTCGGGCAATAAGCTCATGAGCCAAAGAGCGAGTGTCCCCATCACCATTCCGATCGTCACACCCATTTGCGGAATCGAACCGAAGAATCCTCTGCGTTCTGCAGGAGCATACTCAGTTGCAAGCAACAGCGCTCCTCCCCATTCCCCGCCGATTCCAAGCCCCTGGATCAGACGAAGTGTAATCAAAATGATAGGTGCAGCTACACCAATTGCTTGATATGTTGGCAAAATACCCATTGCGAATGTCGCAGCGCCCATCAAGCTCAGTGTTAAAACGAGTGTCTTTTTCCGGCCGATACGATCCCCAATATGACTAAAAATGATTCCTCCAAATGGCCGGATGAAAAACGAAAGTGCGAACGATGCATACGCTAAAAGCAAGCCTACTGTTGGATCCTCGTTGACAAAGAATAATTGGTTAAATACAAGTGCGGCCATTGTTCCATATAGAAAATAATCAAACCACTCAATGGAACTGCCAACAAGGCTGGCAATCAATACACGATAAGTCGTCTTCTTATCCAATTGCATTTTCCCTTCCCCCTTTTTTAAAATTGAAGTGGTACTTCAATTAGATTTTAGATAATGGTTAATTTTCTGTCAACTTTGTTCAGATTGACACAATCCATATATAAGGGAAAAATAGGAATTAGGAAGGTGAGATTTTATGATCGGTGTACGACTGAAAGAAATCCGGAAAGAGAAAAAGATGACTTTGAAGGAACTTGCCGAAGGGGCAGGTGTATCTATAAGCTTTTTATCACAAGTTGAACGCGGAAAGTCCAGCGTCACACTGGAGTCCCTTCGTAAAATATCCGAAGTGCTTGGCGTCAATCCAAGTACCTTTTTTCCAAGTAACAATGAGCAGGAGAGTGAACCCTCATTTCATTATCAGGACCTGACACAGCAAGTCCCAAACCCTGACTTTCATCCTATACTCGTCACACTCCCAGCAAACCAGAGTGACGGACAACCATTCGCACACAGCGGACATGAATTTGTTTATGTAATAGAAGGTACTTTGACTTTGCAGATAGGTACAAAGATGATCGAACTCCAACAAGGAGAATCCTGGTTCTTTTCAGCGAGTGAAACGCATTACTGGTATAACCATACCGATCAGACGATTCGGTTTTTAGTTGTCTCTTCCAAGTAAGATTTGGTGGTCCTCCCGCCCTATGTGGAAAGCATATAAAAACTTTTGGGACATGGACCGACCTCCCATGTCCCCGAGTTCCAATTATACCGTTGCCTCAGACTCGCTCTCACTCATATTGATCACTTGCTCAAGCAGCACGATGTCCTCCATGATGTACTCCTTAAGCAGTTCGTCCTCACATTTTTGATAATCCTCTTTCAGCCGCTGAAGTTCCTTTTTTAATAATGCCATTTCGATGTGGTTCATCTGTAAAATCCCTTTCGTAGTAAGGTAGATGTCGTATGTGCTGCAACAAAGGAGCTTCGGTATGCTTTTACTGTGTTAAAAAGGCTGATTCCGCATTGATTGTATAAAAAATTCCCATGCGCATTTGGGATGTCTTCAAGGCTCTTTTCTTGATGCTCTCTACACTCCTATTTGTGGAAACAGCAAAGTTTACGAAAAGAGCTTTTAAAAGAGAAAAAGCCGAAAAAAACAGGGTCTTACCTGCTCTTTTCGGCTTAAGTCTGGCACAATGTGTCCAGTACATCACTGCCTATGCTTTATTTGGTTTTAGAATTAAAGTAATGACACTTTTATCAAGTTCAAAATCCCAGTCAACAAAGACATCCTGGATTTTCGAATCAAGTATTTCAGAAAACTGGGTGCTGCCAGTCAGCATTCCGCCTTCAAGCTGTCTTTTCGCAACGCTTAATGTCTCATCGAATCCAAGGGAAACCAACTGTTTTTCAATTGGCACTAATATTCCCTCCCGGATGACAATCAATGACCGGGGGCTGAGCATGTAAGAGTATACACGATCAGGCGCTTTTTCTGCTTGCTCGCTTATAAGGATGATTTCCTTGTGGATCTCATCTCTTCCTTTATAATCAGCTCTATCATCTTCACCCTCATCCGGATTGTCCGGACTGATGGCCACAAAAACTCCTGAAAGATTTTGGAGGTTCCAACCATAATAGATATGCTGTACTTCCATATCCGTTAATGCTTTAATTTGTCCGCGTATTTCGGGGTCCAGTGATTTCATAAGATATTCTCTTGTGGTCAGGACGGTAAGTTCTTGTCCCTGTTCCAGAAGTGCCTGTTCCATTGGAGAAATAAAGCCGCTTATATATACCAATACATACGGCTGGGATATGGTAACATGGATGACTTCTGGCCCTTTGCCAAATTTATCACGCAGCAGCTTGCCAAAATTATTCGCCAATTTTGTTTGCTGTGCTTTTTTATCCATTTCATAACTCATCCTTTTAAGAAAGAAGCATCATATCCTCTTTCCTGATTTGATTTTATCATCATTCTAAATAAGAAGAAATAGTCCAGTATGCTTTTTCCCAGTTTTCCCCCAATTTAAAAATCAAAACATGAATTAAATCAAAGGGATTCAACACATTGATGTAGAAAGAATAGGTAAGGAAAAATAAATGACACTGTATGTTATAATATAATGAAGGATTTCTTGTCTTATACTATTCTTACATTTCGTCAAAACAATAAATGAATTCAGGATACTAGGCTTGAATTTGAAAAGGATGACGAGAATGGATTTGAAGAAGGAAGAAAAAGCGCTGGGGAGTTACATAGGAAGAATTTTAAGAGAACATTTTGGCAAAGGGCCTGGTTCTGTATTCGCTACTATCTCCCATCCCTATATCACTGTGTATATAAAAGACTTTTTGTCTCCGATGGAACATAAATTAATGCTAAATGGACAAAGCAAATATGTCGAGAATATCAGGGACATGGTAATGGAAACACTCTCTGAAAAAATTAAAGCCTTTATGAGGAACGACCTGGGCTTGGATTTAAGTGAGTTCCATTATGATTGGAATCTTGACAGCCACTCAGGTATGTTCATTGGAGTCACAGTAAATGAACCCGAAGACACTGACTGCTCCTATAAAAACCAGGAAGATGTCCATGATGAAGTCATAAAGGTGAGTATAAAAGCAGAGAAGGCTCCAGGTGAAGTCTACTCATGCATGCTGAATCCACGAACAATAGTCATTGTCCGAAAAAAAATCTTGGTCGCTATTGAAAAAGAAATGATCAACATAGGCTTTTCCGAGGCTCTCACCCTTGCTAAACGAAACCTTGAGAAAAGACTTCTCTATGAGCATACAGACTCGCTCCAGAGCTACCTCGACGCAAAATTGGAAAACGCTTTCGTATCATGGAATTTTGATTTGGATAAAAGCTTGATGGTTTTTATTATAAAGCCGAATAAATGAAGGCCGTAATTATCTGGGCGATAGAACCAGACATAAGCCAAAAGAAGGTGAACCCACCTTCTTTTGGCTTTTTTCTTTTTTAGGGGATCTATTTTACAACATCTGAAGGGTGGGGAAAAGAATGATAGGGGAATTCCAGGATATGCCTCAAAAAGCATTGGTTCAGATCCAATGTGAAAGCGACATCATCACAGCTCGAAAAACCGGAAGAATTTTTTCAAATCACCTTCATTTTAATTCTATTAATCAAGCAAGAATCATTACCACAGTATCAGAACTTGCAAGAAACATATATAGATATGCCGGCACAGGACAAATGAGCTTTGAGCCGATTGAAGAAGCAATTAAAACAGGGTTAAAAATCACAGCCATTGACCAGGGACCTGGTATCATAGACATAAGCAATGCCCTGAAACACGGATATTCTTCATCAGGCGGTCTTGGAGCTGGCCTGCCTGGCGTAAAAAACATGATGGATGATTTTTATATTGAATCTTCACCAGGCAATGGGACGAGGGTGACTGTCGTTAAGTGGCAATAAAAATCATAAATTGGGACATGAGAACTCTGCCCATGTCCCTGATGAGAACGGTTCTAATGAGACGCCAGAACCGTCCCCATGTCTCATACAGGGAAAAAGGCACGGTGAGCAACTATTGCCCCCCTGCCTTTTCATGTGTCATTCTGTTCGTTTGGGTAAATAGCGATCTTGACCTCTCGCAGTTTCAGAATCCCTCGAATTTCACAATCTCCCTATGCTGTGATTATTGGCCAGATTCTTCTTCAGTTTCAGTTTCTTCTTGTTGGTTTTCTTCAGTTTCCGGATCCTCTGAATCTTCATTGCTGCAGCCTGTAGCTACTAAAGCTACCATCATTGCCGCCATTAAGGTCATAAGCCATTTTTTAAAATTCATCATTTTAATTTGCCTCCTTAAAAGATAGATTAGATCCTGCATTCCTATCATACTGCTTTTTATTTTTAAAAATGGCTATTTAACTGAATATTAACAACACTTAACTGATTCTTCACCATTACTATATATTCTTAACTATTAACAAAAACTTTGACCTTATCCCATTCAGAAACTCTTTATGGACATACCTTGAATGAGTAGGTCCTCTGGGCGTTTTTACGGGACAAGAGCACCCCCCATCCCTGAAGGAAAAAAGGAAGCGCAAAGCTCACTATTCGAAACCTTACGATAATGGTAAGATGATGCTACACTGAACTATTTTTATGAAATGAGGTATAGCCTTGCTTGTATTCGAGACAGAACGTTTGAACATCCGCTGGCTAGAAGTCAGTGATCAAGAGTTTATTTTTAAATTACTGAATGAACCAGGATGGCTAAAATATATTATTGGAGATAAAGGCATTCGGTCGCTTGAGGATGCAAAGAGTTATATTTTGACGGGGCCAAGAAAGATGTACGAACAATTTGGGTTCGGGCTTTTTATGGTTGAACTGAAAGAGAGCAAGCTGCCGATTGGTTTATGCGGCCTGATTAAACGGGATGGACTGGAGGATGTCGATATTGGATATGCCTTTCTTGCCGAACAACAATCAAAAGGTTATGCTTTTGAATCCGCAAAAAGAACATTGGAATATGCACGGAAACTAGGCTTGGATCGGATCGTTGCCATTACAACCAAAGACAATGCTTCCTCCTCAAAACTCCTTGAAAAGCTTGGTATGAGTTTTGAAGGTTACGTGACTCTGCCTCAAAGTGATGAAGAGTTAAAACTCTATGCTATGAATACAGCAAAATAATAGATTTAGGGTAAATGCATTGAGCTATTTACCAAACAGAAGAGCTATTTTTGGAGAATAGTCATTTAAAAAGTTAAACGCCTGGTCTTATCAACCAGGCATTTTTTTCAGATGATCATTTTATTTGTTTATATGAACGAACTTCCCCTCCAAAGCCTCAATATACCTCTTAGCGGAATCTTGAACTGACTGATGGGCATCTTCCTTAATGACACGATGAAATGCATTATATAGTCTGTCAAAATTGAGAACGCTGACTTTAGCTGCCATATCTTGGACCTTGTTAGCTGGCAATGGTATAAGGTTTGGATAACTATACATGAAACTTACCCATTGTCGATCGGCCACTATTTGAATAATATCACCAGTAAGAAGGACCCCTTGCTTGTTCATGTCATTTTCCCAGTGTAAAACACTTCCCCCATGAAAATGACCACCCAAACGATGCAATGTTACACCCGTATCAAGCTCAAGGGAATCACCAGACCAGAATATGATTCTGTCACTCGGCCTAGTGACCCACTGGCGATCAGCTTCGTGGATATAAATGCTTGCTCCGAATCGTTCAGCCCATTCAACCTGTGTCGAATAATAATGAGGATGGGATAATGCGATTGCATCGATCCCCCCTAGAGAATGTAATTCTTTTTCTGTTTTTTCGTCCAGGTAGGTGATGCAATCCCATAACAAGTTGAACCCTTCATTGCGAACTAAATAGGCTGTCTGCCCAATCGCAAACGAAGGAGTAGTGGTAACGCTGTACAGTCCTTCCTCTTCTTGGACAATGGTATTTTCATATTTCCCTGAATCCACAAGCTGTTGAAGCGTCGTCCATGACTGTCCATCCGGATGGATGTACTGTCTTTCGTCCGTGCAGATCAAGCAGGTTTCAGGAGCATGAGCAGAATTGGCATATTGGACACCGCACGTATTACATATATATTGGTTCATTTTGAACACCATCCTATGAGTTTTCTTATCTTTATTATAAGAAAAGCATTAAGCGAACACTTCGTATGAATGGTGTAAGCTAACTACAACTTTTGGATGAGGTTTTTATTTTTCTATATCGAAGAAGCATAGGGACGTACCTTTTCCCCCACAACTGATCTAGGTATGTCTCCTTGCACCCCATTAGGTCCCCCTTTCCATCCTTGTGGCCCAATCATAAAAGGTTTTTACAGGTATTTAGCGAATTCTTAATCTAATGGAAAGGAGATGGAAAAAGTTATGGTTAAAGACAGTAAAGCTACAGAAGTGAAGCGCTATACAATACAGCAGTTTTATGGATCAGAATCGATTACGGGTAATTCGATTTCATCTGATGGTGGGAAGGTTTTGTTTTCAGGAGACAAAACTGGGATTTATAACGCGTATTGTGTGTCGGTTGAAGACTGTGTGAGGACACAGCTGACGCATTCTGAGGATAATGCAGTTCTTGTCGCGGGTTACTTTCCTGATGATGACCGCTTTTTGTTTTTAAGCGATAAAGGCGGAAATGAAATCTTACATATTTATGTGAAAAATGAGAATGGAGAAGAATTTGACCTCACTCCAGGGGAGCAAGAGCGTGCGGAATTTTACGGCTGGAGTCAGGACGGAACAAGCTTTTTCTATGGGTCCAATAAGCGGAATCCTAGTTACATGGACGTCTATGAAATGGATATTGCCACTTTTGAACCTACTTGTATTTTTATGAATGATGAAGGATATGAATTTGGGTCCATCTCTCTGAATAAGCGATTTATTTCCTTAGGAAAAGTGAACAATGCCAATGATTCCAATGTTTATATTTTTGACCGGCAAACGGAGAAGCTTATGCATGCCACACCGCATGAAGGGGATATCCAGAACATCCCTCAAGCATTCTGCAGGAATTCCGAAAACCTTTATTTCCTTGCTGATGAAAATGAAGAATTCCTATATCTGAAAAAGTATCATATTACTACAGGTGTAACAGAGGATGTTGTGAAGGAAAATTGGGATATCATGTTCACGCGCTTCTCCAAACAGAATACCTATATGGTTTATGGGGTTAATCAGGATGCCAGCACTGTCGTGAAGGTCCTCCATATGGGCACTGGAGATTATCTGGACCTGCCACAACTTCCGGAAGGGCAAATTTCGGACTTGAAATTCTCGGCGGATGAAAGTCTGATAACCTTCTTGTTTAATGGCCCGAATTCACCTACTAACTTATATAGCTACGAGCTTGGAACATCTCAATTAAAACAGCTCACCGCTACCCTTAACCCGGAGATCAGCCAGGCAGACTTGGCGGACGCGGAAGTGATTCGCTACCCTTCTTTTGATGGATTGGAGATTCCGGCCATTTATTACCGGCCAAACGTGAAAGCAGGCGAAAAGGCTCCGGCACTTGTCTTTGTCCATGGCGGTCCCGGCGGGCAGTCAAGAACGGATTACAATCCGCTTTTCCAATACCTGGCCAATAACGGCTATGCTGTTTTGGCAGTAAATAACCGCGGCAGTTCGGGGTACGGCAAAACCTTCTTTAGCGGTGCTGACCTGAAGCACGGGGAAATTGACCTTGAGGATTGCATCCAGGCCAAGAAGTTTTTGCAGGGGCAGGCTGATATTGATGGAGAAAAGATCGGCATCATTGGCGGAAGCTATGGCGGCTATATGGTTCTTGCCGCCCTGGCATTCAGACCTGATGAGTTCAATGTCGGAGTGGATATCTTTGGAGTCTCGAACTGGGAACGTACGCTGAAAAGCATTCCTGCCTGGTGGGAAAGCTTCCGGGATGCCCTTTACAAAAAAATCGGAAACCCGTATACGCAGACAGAATACATCCGGAGCATCTCTCCATTGTTCCATGCTGACAAAATCAACAAGCCGATGATTGTTTTACAGGGAGCAAATGACCCGCGTGTCCTGAAGGTCGAGTCCGACGAAATCGTGGCCGCATTAGAAAAGAACAATGTACCGGTGGACTATATCGTCTTCCCTGATGAGGGACACGGGTTTCTGAAAAAAGAAAACAGGATAAAAGGATACCAGGCCGTACTGGATTTCTTGGAACAATATTTAAAACGATAATACTAAAAAGAATCGTCTGGAGTTTCTTCCAGGCGATTTTTATCTTTTGCTCCCTGAAAAAAAGCACGGGGTACGTCCCCGTGCTTCGTGCATCCACTATACTTTTATTCTCCTCCATTTGAAGAAGCTGCGACTGCTGCACCTGAAATCGCTGCGATCGAAGCTGCTTGCTGAGCCTGGATCAATGTCTCTATTGTCGTAGAAAGATTGGTCTGAAGCAAGGATGAATGGTCAATTTTGTCGCTGATGACGAAATTAACGGCCATCATAAAATTGATGTCTTTCTTCCACTTGAATAGCTTCTCATCGTTCAGTTGCTCCCATATTGCTTTTATCTCCAAAAGATTATCGTTCCCTTTTTCAATTAAGGTGAGCAGTGCAATCTGCGGGTAGAACATGGATTTGGGTTTGATTCCTTCTTTTTTCATTCTGTCATAGATTTCAGTGGACAGCGCAACTATGTCATCTGCATGGCTATTTTCATTCAGAGATAGTATATGGCTCATGCTTTGCAGATCATTTCCTTTTCGGAAACCGTTTTGCGAAAGCTTGCTGTACAAGTCTTCAATATGGAAAATCAACTCATCCGTCTGGCGGTCGTTTAGAGCCAGCATGACAGCAAGCGGATAATCGCTGTGTCCAGTCAAAAACAAATGCTCTTCCCTCATTTTCTTGTAGACCACTCTTGCGCGTTCAGAGAGAGACTTAAGGTCTTCAGCATTTGCTGTGACCAGCAGCATGGCGGCAATGTAGGTGAAATTATTTTTGCTGAATCCGGCTGAAACCAATGCATTGTACGCAGCAATTAAGGCAGGGTAATGATTTTTGGGACTGTCAAACTTTGTGTCAAGCATGGCAGCAAAGGTAAAACGAGACTCAGAACGCAAAGGCGAAAACAACCCCGATTCTCTTTTTATATAATCTGCAAGCTCCGTAAATCGATCAATATCAAAGGACCGGTTGTTGGAAATATACAATGAAGCAACCATCATCAAAACCGATTGATCATTAACCTTCCAGCGGTATCTTTCTCTAAGCTGGGAATAAATTTGGATATAATCCTGAATACTCCTGTTTGCTTTTTCCATAATAACCTCCATTGATCAGTCATACCTTACATACGATTTAAAATGGAAAAAGTTTTCTATTTTTATAGCTAAGTGACTCCATTTTACAGAATCCAACTTATAATCACCCTCCAAGACAGAGAAGAAACTGGGTAAAAAACACTATGCCATCAGTTCTTCTATAGGATTTCTGTAATCCTAAACTTCCTAAAAATTACAAACATTGTCTAATCCTATGATAAAATATATTGGAAAATATTAACTCATGGGGAGAGTTGGACAATGTACAATGCAGGCATACTAGGAATCGGAGCAAACATTCCGGAAACAGTCATAACAAATGAAGTAATTGCCAAACGCTTTGGTATTACGGAAGAAGAGATTTACAGAAAGACAGGTATTTTGGAAAGACGCTATGAATCTACCGATGCTTCGCTTACGGACATGTGTGAAGTTGCGGGCATACAGGCTATCAAAGATGCTGGACTTGATCCAATGGACATCGACATGGTCATTATTGGAACGAACACTCATGACACCCATATCACGGCTGCATTGGTGCAAGACAGAATTGGAGCTGTACAATGTGCCGGCCTCGACCTGCACTCTGGATGTTCCAGCTTTATTACCGCTTTGGCAACAGGGGCCCAGTTTGTCCAGACCGGTTTATACAAAAACGTGCTGGTCATTGCCGTGGATAAATGCTCTTCCCTCTTGAATCCCATGGACAAGAAAACTGCGCTTCTGTTTTCCGACGGTGCTGCGGCTGTTGTTGTAGGGCAAGTTGGAGAAAACAAAGGGATCCTGGGAATCAATATGCAGATGGACGGAAGCGGAGGAAAGTACCTTCACCTCGACGAGAACAAGAATATCAAGATGGACGGAAGGGCCGTTTTCGAATTCGCTGTCAACAAGTTCCCGGAGGCAGTTCATAAAGTATTGGATGTTTCGGGGCTGAATCTGGCGGATGTCGATTTCATCGTTCCGCACCAATCAAACCTGCGTATTATCGAAAAAGGAATCGAGACACTCGGATATCCAATGGAAAAGGTCCATACCAAAACCATCCAATATTACGGGAATTCTTCAGCACCAACAGTAGCCATCGGCCTTTACGAGGAAGTGAAGCAAGGGAAAATCAAGGATGGAGATTTAGTTGTTCTAGTCGGGTATGGCGCAGGCCTCGGCTGGGGAGCCATCACCCTTCGCTGGGGGAAGTGATTGCTTAAACTAAAGTCTTCGGATGACAGGGACTGGGGAGTCAGCGGGCATCCTCTGATTTTAATCAAACGTTTGATTAAAAGAAGTATAAAGCTAAACAGAGACAGTACCCCTGTCCCAGAGATTATTCAATTAACAGTAAAAACCTCCATGAATATCCAATTGACTCTGGAAGTGATGCATGAAAATTAAAAAAATGGTAGCATTGTTACAAATACCCAATTTGAAAGGTGACCATATATTATCAAACTATAAAGATATAATCTCAACACAGGAAGAATTTGAAGAGTTTCGTTCTTCGATCGGAAATCCAAGCCTGAGGGCAGCAAATAAAGTGATTTCTATTATTGACGATCATTGTAAGAACTTCATTTCAAAGTCTCCCTTTTTATCTATGTCCACTTCTAACGCCGACGGCCATTGTGATGTTTCACCACGCGGAGATTTTCCCGGATTTGTAGCAGTTCTTGATGAAAAGCATCTTTTTATCCCCGAACGTCCTGGAAATCGCAGACTGGATTCAGCTCATAACATTATTACGAATCCTCATATCGGGCTGCTCTTTCTCATACCTGGACTGGGTGAAACTTTAAGAATCAATGGGAAAGCCTATATCTCCCGTGATTCTGACCTTCTCGAAAAAACAGCCGTCAATGGAAAGACTCCTTTGTTTGGTATTTTAGTAGAAGTCGAAGAATGTTACGCTCATTGTGCTAAAGCATTTATAAGATCAAACTTATGGCAGCCGGAATCATGGTTACAGACAGATGCCCTTCCATCTGTCCCAAACATGCTAGTTGCGCACTCAAAGCTGCCAAACACAACCGCTGAACAAGTTGCAAAGGAATTAAATGAAGGATATACAACCAGGCTTTATTGATCATAGAGACTAGTAGACGTCTCACTCAAAACCGAAATAGTTATGAAAACCCCTGAGCTAACAGATTAAAGAGGATAGCATAATGTCTATCCTCCTTCTTCGGCACAATTCATTTCATTTCCTTATTACCATCATCATTTTCCAGGGGCGAATTGGAAAAGGAAGATTCACTTTACCAGAGCGCATGGCAACCCCCTGTTTTCTCCAGTTCATGTGTCCCATTCTTGTACATATCTCTATGACCGTCTGGCTCTGTTGTTCCCTCCATAACATCTACTCATATCCAATTTGTGGTATCCTGAAAACAGTGCAAAGGGGGAGTTACGATTAAAAGAATCACTTTAATAATAAGTCTATTACTATTTCTTTTCGCTTTATTTTTCCTCTTCGATCATTCCGTGAAAATTGTTCCAGTTACCGAATTTACTAGTGACCCTAATCTCCATCTTGAAATAACAAAAATGCGCGAACAAAAAGAGGATGGCCGAAATTTGATTGATGTATATAAAGAGCTTCCTTTGATTGATGTACATAGTCACGACGTCCATTTAGTTGATCGCAATGAGAAAAGAATACAGGATTACGGTTCATACATGAATGTTTGGGAAACTTATGGAATTGACCAGACCGTATTATTCGGTGATATATCGGAACCATCTGCTGTCCAATCTGATCGTTTGACCTGGAAGTATTATAAAAAATACACCGATTATATCATTCCTTCTTTTGCGGGAATCCCTCTAAAAAAAGATGAAAACGGGGTTGAACTTGTAAAGGAAAAATTAGAGCAGGGTTACTTGAACATAGGGGAAATTATGGCCTCTTCTACTTATTCGCCATTTGCAAATGTAAAATGGAAGGCTAAACACCCATACGATGGTGCCTTGCCGGAAATTTATCATCTTGCCGGAGAATATAAAGTACCTATTTTACTGCATATCGATCCTCCAAATGGTGTACCCATCAATTCCCTTAAAACAGCGTTAAAGAACCACCCAAAAACAATCTTTATCTTCGCACACGGGAATGTATATAATTCTCCTGGAAATTTAGATTCACTTTTAAAACAATATGATAATCTTTATATTGATTTTTACGCAGGGTTTTCACGTTATCATAAAGGCAGCGAACAAGACCTAGAAGATTTTGTACCTTTGATTGAAAAATACCCCGATCGCTTCTTATTGGGCTCAGATTCCGGGTACGATATTGGATTAGAAAATTCTTATCTAGCGATGTATGAATTAATTGATCTGTTATCTCCAGAAACAGCGACAATGGTTGCATCAGAAAACTACAGGAAATTAATAGAAGAACAGCCGCCAACAGATTATCAGATTAAAGAAATTAAAGATCTAACCAAGAATCTGAACATTAAAGATAAAAGTTATTTTCTAAATAAGCGGCAGGCAAATGAACTCATTTTTTCCTTAGAAAAGAACAAGTAGCAACAATGCGACACTGGGACGGAAATATTCAAAAAAAACTAATTAATTTTGGCCGTGTCCATATTGTGCAAGACGAAAAAAGAAGCAAGGGGCACGTCCCCTCGCTTCTCGGGTGGTAATCCTGTTTTTTTAACCTACTTCAAAATAGCTAAAATCGTCTCCTTAAAACTGTCATAAACATCTGACCAAAGAGCTGATTCCTCTGTATACCTTTTTCTTAAAGAACCAAAGGCTTCTTTTTGTTTCTCCGCAAAGGAGGGATTATCTTTTGGCGGTAGTGCCGCACGAACTTCATCAACGATTTGCTGAGCTTTTGGTGCACGAGGTCCCCACTTTCCAAGCAATTGTCCTTGATTGTCAAAGATTAAAATCATTGGAATTGCCCGTCCGCCGTTTGTTAAGTGACGATCAATCAAATCTGTATCTGCATCACGCAATGCGACGCGCATTTCAATATCTGCAGCTTCAGCTAATTTGCGGATAACGGGATTAATCATCATCGCATCTCCACACCAATCCTCGGTAATCGTAAGGAAATGGAGTTGATGTTTTTTTAACTCTTCAGCCAATCCATCTGCTGGGAGTTGAAATTGTTCATAAACAGCAAAGCTTTCCTCTTTTAACATGCTCATTTCATCCATATAAGTTTGAATCGATTTTCCCTCTTCGAAATACTGTTGTTCTGTTTTCATTTAAATTCCTCCATTATTTTTATGTAAAAATCGTCTGGTAATATACCTCAGGCATACTGATGGCAATCCTTGCTTCGACGTGATCAATGATGTTACTTTTCTCTAGTCAAAGCATTAGCCCTATTTTTATAACGTTTTTCTAAATGAATAGCACCATTTGTCATAATGTAATTTCTCTTCGTAAAAACGGTGGGCTTTGTCTCGCTGAATTCCTGACTCTAATGCTACATATTCAGCTCCATTTTCCTTTGCCCAGTTATGTATATAACTTAATAATTTCTCTCCAAATCCGAATGAGCGGTAAGCAGGATCCGTTACCAGATCATAGATAAAAACATGGCGTTTATTATAGAAGTTAACTCTCCAGCTCAAACCAGCTAAGGATACAATCTGATTATCTTTATATAAAGCATACAAAGAATACCCATCTTTCCTCATTTCTTCGAGTAACTCCAGGTATGTCTTTTGAGTCAGCTCAGTACGTAACTGATTCATAATTGGAAAAGCTTCTATCCATTGATCTTTATTCGTTAATTCTTGTATTGTTTCTCCCGAATTCACATTTACACCCCTAAAAAGATTTAATTGAATTTCATTTAAACTCATGAATCCTTCCTGGATCCACGATCCTCGGAAGTCGAACTTAAAAATAAAACCCTCAAGGTTCGATGGACTCGTATGATTCAAATAAAGTCCTAAATAACTATCTTACTACTGTTAAAACTGTATGTTCAATCTTACTGCTGTCCTCCAACTTTTGTAACTGAGGAACAACAAATTCGGGTACTATTTTGTACTTATGGAGTTCATCAATCTCAATCCATCTATGAACATATCCTTCTTCCATTCCTTTGAACTCATTTTCATAGTAAACTAATTTATGATCTTCCGGAATTTTCACAAGATAATGCATACCTAACTCCTGAATCTTTTTATTCTCTGCCTCTAAAAAATATTCCACTACCCAACAGAGTTTAATATGGCCTACTTTTAAGTTTAACTCTCCCATTAACTCTCTCTTTAGTGTCTCTTCAGTTGATTCAAAATGCTCAACTCTTCCTCCTGGTAAGAACCAATTATCACTGTTAACCGGCCTTTGAAATAAGACCTTTCCATTTTGTTTGATAATGGCAGCAGATCTTAAGTGAAAGCTTCTATCATTATCTATTGAGAATTTGATCATCATTTTGGTTCCACCCTCACTTTTAACAATAAAACGACCCTTAAAATTATTATTCGCCACCCGAAATGATTACCCCTTCTTTCTGTTCCTACAAAGCAAAAATGTCACCAATGATTGGCGACACTTTGTTCTATGACATTCTCTCTTAAGGGATATAAATCAACTCTGCAATTTCCTTCAGAATTCCTGTCAAGCCTTATTCATTATTCATGAAGTTTTGTCTCTCCAGATACTTCAGCACAGTTTGTGAAAATTCTTGATGCGATTCCTTCGTATACTTGGCTATCGTATAAATCTGTGCTAGGTTCTTTAATCCCAATTCTTCTGTCATTTCTTTAAGTCTTGGAACGGCCATGTAGCGGTTCCATCCTTTTTCGTTACGATCTTTATAGATTTCTTGAATATCCTCATCCGAATAATCGCGATACTGATCGTAGTGAACAAGTCCATGCATTGGCAGGCGATCACGCGGAGCAGGGTTTTCTGCTGGATACCCTAATGAATAGCCCACGACGGGGACGACATTTGGCGGTAAGTTCAGCAGTTCACCAATTTGATCACAATTCGCAAGCGTAGAGCCCATATAGCAAATGCCCAATCCCTCATTTTCAGCTGCTAAAGCACAGTTCTGTGCTGCCAAAGCTGCATCAATGGCCCCAATCATAAAGCTCATGTAGTTATCAAAATGTACAGGTGCGTCGTTAAGTCCAAGCCATTTCCTCATCCTATTAAAATCAGCACAAAATGTTAAAAGGATCGGCGCATCAACTACCATCGATTGCTCCATATGCGCATGGTATAGCTTTTTCTTGAGTTCCTTGTCCTTCGTGACGATGATTGAGTACGTTTGCATATTACCGCTTGATGAGGCACGAATACCCGCCTCTAAAATTCGGTCTAACACCTCTTGGCTGATTTCCCGATCTTCATACTCTCGAATCGACCGGTGCCCGTGGATTACCTCATTCAATTCCAAAACACATCACTCCTTTCGTTGCTATTTTTCTAGTTCCACTAAATATTCCTTCAATCGCCCTTTTGTTTCAGAGGAAAGCGGCGTCGATTTTCTAGTGTCGTCATCCATTTGCACAATGACGGTTTCTGCCACGGCAGCAAGCTTTCCATTTTGATAGATTCCTTGGAATAAAGAAAATGAACTGTTGCCAACTCTTGTAATGGCACTTCCGATTTCCACCGTTCCAGGCCACCGTATTTCTGAAAGTAAATCCAGCTTCTGGCTCGCTATGACAAACGAGGCCTTTTCAGCATGCAGCGGCTCCTTTGCATAGAGAAGCTCCGTTCTTCCCGTTTCCAGGAAGGTTGAAAACAATGCGTTATTTACATGTCCCTGTCGATCCGTATCTGCATACCTGATCTTGTCAAATGCCTTTAGTGGGAAATCTTCATATTTGGGTCTCGTCTGCAATACCATCATTCCTCCTGCCACTAGCTTTTAGAGTCATATACTAGATAAACTCTTCAACACCTTTAGCAATAAATCCTTCTTCATCATACCTTTACTACATTTCTTGCCCCAAAACACTGAGGGACACAGGGCAGGTTCTCGCATCTCACGCGGGAACCGAAGTATTTTTGTTTAAGGCCATATAGCCAAGAAAAAAAGAAGTAGCTCATTTCAGACTGTACGCGAGACAATATTGCTAGATTCCTAGATTCTTAGATTCTTAGAATTTACAGGACACTAGAACCGTCCCCCTTGCCGTCTCACTTAGCCACTGTAAATTTTATTTTTCAATGAACCTATATTTAAGTTTCAACAAACCATTTTTTAGGTAAAAGTATCTAAAACTTTAATCACAGGAGGAGTCTTATTTGGCGAAAGAGGAAATAGTCATTTATCAAGGAAAAGAATATACTATTGTGCATCAGTATGAATCTGGCTATGTGGAAATCAGAAAGCTAAAAAGCAGAAGTATTGAACTGGTACACGAGTCGGAATTACAATCGCGCAACTAATTCGGATTTCTAGAAAAATGGTGATTTCACAAAAATAAGACGCAGAAACCGCCCCATGTCTCCTTTTGTAGGTAAAAGATACCCTTATGAGGCCTCGAACACTTGCCAAAGGGTATCTTTATAGGTGAAAGGGGACCTTATGAAGCCTCAACACCGTGCATAAGGGTATCTTTATGAGCGAAAGGTGCCCTTATGAAGCCGCAACACCATGCATAAGGGTCTCTTTATGGCTGAAAGATGACCTTATGAAGCCTCAACACTGTGCATAAGGTCATCTTTATGGGTGAAAGGGGACCTTATGCAGCCGTAACACCGTGCATAAGGGTATCTTTATGGGCGAAAGATGACCTTATGTGACCTCGAGACCGTGCATAAGGGTATCTTTATGGGTGAAAGGTACCCTTATGAAGCCTCAACACCGTGCATAAGGGTCTCTTTATGAGCGAAAGGTGCCCTTATGAAGCCTCAACACCATGCATAAGGGTCTCTTTATGGCTGAAAGATGACCTTATGAAGCCTCAAAACTGTGCATAAGGGTATCTCTATGGGCAAATGATGCCCTTATGAAGCCGCAACACCGTACATAAGGGTATCTTTTACGCGAAAGGCGCCCTTATGAGACTTTGAATCCCCGGAACCGTTCTCTTATCACATAGTTAATCAACAAAAAAACCAGCAGAATCCCCCGCTGGTTTCAACTAATCATTTTGTTTTATAAAACCTGTCCCTTACCCTTTTTAAACGGGCATGATACCTCAGGATATCAAGCCTGGCTTTTTCAGCCTCCGGTGCAATCGGCCGCAATTTCTCAATTTCCCAGTAGTCTACAATCACATCAAGTACCTGATCAAAATACTCCAGCGGACCGTAATTGGCTTCCTTGGCAATGATGGACATCCGGTCTTCAAAGTCAGGCATGACGGCACCTGGCATTTTGAAATTCATGATGACATTCCCCAGGTAGTAGCAGTAATTAGGCTCCAATTGCAGATGATATTTTATGACATCACGGTAAAAGGCGTAATGCAAGGTCTCGTCCTTTGCCAGGCGCCGCAGCAGGCTGGACAAATCCCGATCGTGCGGCCCCGCTACCTTTGCCACATTATTATAAAAGACCATGGTGGCCAGCTCCTGCAGAGAGGTATAAACCATCGTCTCAAATGGCGTATGGAAGTCAGGGTTCCAGCCATTTTCAACGGTTTGCTTGTGCAACTGGTGAAGCCTGTCCGGATTGACATTCCGCGTGATTAATAGATAGGTTTCCAGCAGGTTTGAATGCTGATCCTCTTCAGCTGTCCAGGTATGGACGAAATCCTTGATGACCGTTAATGATCCTTTGAAGGTCTGGTCCAGATAAGAGGTGAACCATGGCAGATTCACTTCCGTTAAGAGTGCTGTTTCAACGGCCGTAATTACGGATGCAGGCAGGGTCACCTGGCTTTCGTCCCAAGGAACACGCCTGAAATCCTGAGCCTTATCCCATGGCAGGAATTCGTGATAGCCCCAGTCTATCTTCTCCGCCCTCTTCTTATGTTCTTCATATAATTCTCTGACCTTTGGTTCAAGTCTGAAATCTAAATGGTTAGTTAGCAAAGTACACCCTCCATGACGAATAAAGTTTGTTTAATAAACCGAAATCCAATCCTGAAAACTTTTTACAACTAACTTATAGGACCTGTTACTAATTTAACTATACCATATTAACACTATAGAAAACTAAGATTTGTATTCTTCTATATAACTTCGGGACTTTTATCCTCTGTTGCTAATGGAGGTTTCAGGTCCGCTACCGAAAAGAGATTAAACGACTGCATTGTGTTATGTGGGATTTGCCATTTATGATGTATATATGGAACTCATCACATATGAAGTCATTTCAATTTCTGTATTCTTCTTGGTCGTAACCAGGATAGAAACATTAAGGGGAGAAAAAATATGATTAATTATAACAATCGTACTTTTGTATCAATTGATAATACTGCTAACGGGGAAGTGTCTTCAAAAACAACCTTTAGATATAAGCAAGAAGGGAATATTATCTCAGCAACGTACAGTGGAGGAGAAATTGTCAAAGGCTTACTAATTGGTATTGTTAAAGAAGATGGATGTTTAGCGTTCAGGTATAACCACATTAATAGAAGTAATGAAATTAGAGGAGGAGAATGTGTATCAACTCCTGAAATCCTGTCTAACGGTCGAATCAGGCTGTTTGAGAAATGGAAATGGCTAGATGCAGAACAAACTGAGGGAAATTCAATTATTGAGGAAGTTGTAATTTAAATTCATTAAATAGCGAGAGGTCATTTTCAGTCTTTCGGATTTTAGTTACCCAACAAAAAAACCCCTTGATATCGTTAAAATCAAAGGGCTTACCCACCTTAATTATGTGCCTTTTCTAGAGCCAGTTTTATCCCAAAACCTATCAGTATTGCACCTGTGATTCTTTCAATAATATTTTGTGTTTTAGGTTTTTTCATAAAAGCGCTAATTTGATTGATTAAGAAGACATAAAGCACAAACCAAACCGCAGTCAATACAGTATAAGTGATGCCCATCATAAGGAACGGAATAAAGGTATTACTTCCAGGTTCCACGAACTGAGGCAAAAAGGTTAAGAAAAAGACAGCCACTTTGGGATTTAGAATATTGGTAAGGAAACCTTGTTTAAAACAGGATGCGTTTTCAGGGTGGGTTTTAGTGATCACTTCAGCGGTGGCTGCCTCCTCTTTTTTTCTCAAAGACCATAAGGTTCTGACACCAAGATAAATTAAGTAAACTGCACCTGCGAATTTGAAGATAGAAAATAATAACGCTGATTTTACAATGATTGCCGAAAGGCCTAATACAGCAGCAGAAGTGTGGATCATAAGGGCGCAACAAGTGCCTAAAACTGTTTTAAATCCTCCGATTCTCCCAATGGCAACTGTATTTTTTGTCGCAATGGCAGTATCGGGACCAGGTAAAATAATGAGAAAAATACACATGAGGACAAACAGATAAAAGTTTTCCATATAACTCCCCCCTTTTGGTTAACGATAATATGTAATTCTTACACTGTATTATATATAAACCGTATTATTAAATGAATATAAATCTTTTGAAAGTTCAGATGGTTTTACCCGGGAAGGATCAGCATCTTATGTATCGACATCCTTCAGGCCTGGTTTGTTGAAGGAGAATTCCTTTTTTAAGCGAATTAGAATTTCAAATAGTCCTAACACGCATACTGGGTTTAAAAATATCAGGAATAGAAGAGGTGTAAGATATGAAGATAAAAAGAATCGATCATGTAAGTATAAATGTGAATAATCTTTCAGAGGCTAAAGCGTTTTTTATTGATTTAGGACTTGAAGTGCAGGCGGAATGGGAAATGGCCGGAGAACAGTTGGACAGAATAGTTGGGCTAAATGATGTTAAAACGACATGTGTAGGACTTGGGATGCCAGATGGTCAGGCATGGATAGAGTTAGTCAAATTTCATACACCATCCGATGAAAAAGGGATTCAGCAACCTTCTGCTAATACGCTAGGTATCCAACATATTTGCTTCTCTGTTGAAGATATTGAAGCCATTGTTGCCAAATTGAAAAATAGGGGCACTGAAATCTTTAGTGAGATCCAGCAATATGAAGAAAGTTATAAGCTATGCTACGTTCGGGGTCCAGAGGGAATTATTTTAGAATTAGCGGAGAAAATTGGATAAATCTTTTAAAAAGTTTCTCCTCAACTAGCGGGTTTACCAAACCCTTTAGATTCTATGCAATATAACAGCCGGCAAAAAAACAGCATGCTAAATCCTATGCGATTTAACATGCTATTCCGGTTGTTATTTCTTTTATCATAATCCCTAATAAGGACTAGCAGCTGTAAAAGTAAACGGTACATTTGCTCCCGAATATAATCCGACATACACATAGCGTGTGCCGCCCGGGATGACCCCTGTTTCGTCAGCTCCAGATGTGGCCACACTTCCAATTAGCTCAAAGTTTTTATTATAGAAATAGACATCATAGTCATATGACCCGTCATTGCTTCCTTTTAGTGTGAAGTTATGGATGCCATCCCCATATTGCTCTGGAAGGGTCACAACATATCCATCTGCCCCCTGGGATGCCGGCTCTGGGTTTTGCGTTGTCACGAACTCATTCTCTGTAACGGCGAGAGTCGCTGGTACACCTGCCAGACTTCCGATTCCTGTTCCTGCATTCCCTGCCTGAACCGTGCCTTCGGCTGCAAACGGTGCTTCTGGTTCTAGTTTAAGCGGTTCAATCTTTGATTTCTGCTCAGAGAAGGCTTGCACTTCAGCCACTTGAACGAAGCCTTTTGCATTGTCCTGCGCATCATGTGCGACAAATTTAAGGTATTTTGCCTCTACTGGCTGAGGGAGATCGATTCCCTGGTAGTGAAGGTCCGCTACCGTTGGTCTTGGCTTCCCGGCTTCAAACTTACCTTTCCAGACGGTTGTGAAGTTTTCACCGTCAATTGACGTCTGCAGGCTGAAGTTTTTCAATGTGGCAAATCGTGAACCTGAGATATCCTTCATGGCACTCACTTGAACATGAGAAATTTCCACTGGCTCATCTCCCGCAAGGTCAACGATGAAGTCCGCGCCCAGGAACCCATTTTCTTGCGTATTTGAGGCAAACACACTGGCTTCCGTGTCGTCAATCGCAAACTTAACCGGGTTGCTGTCCGATGATCCGGATACATTGGAAATCGATGCCCCGTTAAAGGATGAGGCGACGTTTGGCCCAATTGTGAACGTTAATCGGTTCTTTTCCCCTGCCTTGATGGCTACATCACGGATGGTCCTGGATCCGAAGCCTTGTGCCTGAATCGTAATATCGTAGGTTCCTTCTGTTATATATGCCCCAAAGTCACCCTTTTGCCCGGATACCGCAATTGGGCTTGTTCTTGCCTCGAATTCACCGATGATGATTCGTGCATCCTTGATCGGTTTATTCGTAGCAGCGTTAACGACCTTACCAATTAACTGTCCATTTCGCTGTCCATCTGGATGGTTGAAGCCAGGAACTGGATCCGTATCATCACCGCCCTTGGATAATGCATTGGCCCCTAAGCCCCGTTGTGCGAATGCGGTCCATAGAGCTTCATAGTGCTTTCCATCATAGCGTTCAAAATCTGCTGCGATGATGGCGGTTCTCATGTCTTCCATTGATGGGTCAGGAACGGAGATTGGCATCGCATCCATGACAAGATGCTCGATGACTGATTCTGCTTCTGTTTTCCCTAGTCTATCAATCAATGTATCTCTTACATGCCATAAAATAGATGCCCAAATATCGCCGTCTGAGTGAACCTCTGGTCCGCCGACATCATAGCCAACATCCCCATAATTGTATGGAGCCTCATCAAGTGCATAACTGCGGATGCCTCGTTCTGCATTCCCTGTCACATATGCTCCAACAATTGGCTTTTCCTGCAATCCTTTTTTCACTAGATAGTGCATTCCAAAGAAGTCGCCCCAGCCTTCGCCCATCGAACCTGACTGATGGCTGCCGAGTGCTTCCCCGCCGGCAACGAAACGATTCGTCAACGCATGGGCATATTCATGATAAATGATTCCGGCATCAAAATCGCCATCTGCATATTGTCCTTCGAATGAACCTGGTATCGGTTCCCAAAGGAACATTCCGCTCCATGCCGGAATTCCATCCGGCAGCGTCAGCATGTAGGCATTATCCCGGCCCGTATATGTTGGCTCCCCGCCTGACAGCGCTCCTGCCTGAACAAGGCCCAAGACTGCATCGCCATCTACTCCGCCTTTTCCGTAGTTGGAAAGCTGCAGGTTGCCAGCTGCTTCTGTCCATCCCAGGTTGTAGAAATAGTCGTGGAACAGATTATGATGGTAAAACAAGTTCGTCGCTGCACTGTTTAAGTCCTCGGCATAGGATGGAGGTGTCGTTTGCCCGTTTGTCTTTTGCCAGGCGTTTTTAAATATGAAGCTAAAATCGCCGTCTAATGCAAGTGGACGGACAGCTTGATCTGCCGGAACTAAAAAGTTGCTCCAATTCGCATACGAGTTGGCGTTGTTTCCGAATGTCGTCAATCCCAGGCTTGTGCCCGGAATCAGCCATCCTTTTGGGGACGCCTTTGGATCTCCTTTAAATGACTTTGCAACCTGTGTTCCGCCAGCTGTTGCACCAGGATAGTTCTCAAAAATCAGCCCCTCTGTTTCTAGTAGATAATCAACGAGGGAACGCTGATATAAAAGTTTGCCGTTCGCGGCATCGATCACCATCTCAAAGCCTTCATTCAGCTCCTTGATGAAAAGCACCCGAAACGCTGGCCGGACACCATCCTCCGTTATAAAGGTTGCCTTCTTCACACGCTGCTCAGCCGGCAGTACCTCTCCTCCATCAAAAACGGCCCAGCCGTTTTCCGTACGCAACAGCTTTGAAACAAAACTTACGCCTGGCAACTTCAAATCCACAGCTTTCTTTAACGCATCTGCTTCTGAAAGCTGGAAGTCTGCAATCAGGCCTGTTTTACGGCTTAGATTCCCTGCTGCGGAAAGGATTTGACCATCTTTATTGACGGCGATGATCACACGTCCTCCGTACATTGACTCAATGCCATCAAATGTTTGCTGGAGGGTTACGGGACGCAGCCCAGTTCCTGGCATTTCGAAATTTTTGCTTACCACAAAGGAGTCAATGTCCGAGGGCTGAAGACCATATAGCGCCGCATTTTCCTTTAACCAGTTGCGTGCAATCGTCTCAGCGCTCTCATTAGAAGGAGCTGTTAAATATCCCTTTTCTTTAATAACGGTTGATGGAGTGCCAAACAGGTTGTTCCACTTAATCTTCGTTCCGGAACCGATTGATTGAATCAGTTTGTTAGCCGCATCAAGCTGATCCTGGTTCGGCAGAACGCTGTTTACCACATTTCGGACATCATACAGATGGGACTCATGATCCTCTTGGATTCCCTCTGCGGTCACAGGGCCTTTTACCTCATCAGCATGGATACCGCTTGTTAACAAAACCTGGCCAGCCAGCAGTGTCGAACATACAGCCGTCACGAGCTTCCGTTTTTTCATCTATACATAACCCTCCTCGAAAAATCTTGTTTCAAGGAAAGAATACGTGAGTCTCCTCTGTTTTACCTCTCATGCAAGGGCAAAATACATACTATAGGTCATGAAAATACTACTAAGAAACTATGGAGGATAGGACTTGTGGATAGGTCACAGAGACGGTTTCCGCCGGGACACCCGGACGGTTCTCAGTCCCCTATGTCTCACACGCTTCCCAAGCATCTTAATTAGCTGGTAAACTATTCGTAAATCTTTTACGAACGGAAGGAGCAGCACTTTGAAAAAGCACGGGATTATATCACTAGGCGAAGTAATCGTTGATTTGATCGCAACGGATAACTCTAATACAACGTTTCAGCGATTATTAGGGGGAGCCACTGTTAATGTGGCTGTCGGGGTTAGCAGACATGGCATTCCATCGTATTATTTATGCAAATTGGGAAGGGATGAAAGCAGTAAATTTGTTGAGGGCGAATTAACGAAGGAAAAGGTCGATTTTTCTTTTTGTTCTTATGATTCGATTAAAGAAATCTGCTCAGTTTATATCTACTTAAACGAACTGGGGGAACGTTATTTCCACTCGTATGTAAACGAAACGCCTGATGAGTGGATCACTGCAGGGGAGATTGATAACGCCCCTTTTCAAAAAAGTAAGCTATTTTACTTTGGATCTGGCACTCTTTTTCACCCTATTGCCAGAAAAACAACGGAACAGGCTATCCGCTATGCCAGAGAAGAGAATTTGAAAATAGCATTCGATACCAATATCCGGCTGAAGCGATGGGAAAGTGAGAGCCAGTGCAGAGAAACGATTCTTTCCTTTGTTCAAAAAGCCGATATCGTAAAAATGACGGAAGATGAATTGCAATTTTTAACTGAAACAGACACTCTTGAAATTGGGTTAGAACACATTGCAAAATTGGAGATCCCTTTCCTATTTGTCACGAAAGGAAAGGACGGCGCATACGCCATACATAAAGATAGAATCGTACATGTCCCTGGAATTCCGGTAAAAGCGATTGACACAACAGGTGCCGGTGACGCGTTCATGGCTGCCCTTCTATCCCGATTCCATGACAATGGTATCCCTAAAAACGAAGCTGAATTACGGGAATATACTGAGTTTGCCAATAAAGCCGGTGCACTTTCTGCCACTAAGTTGGGGGCTTTATAAAGAGTCTGTTCTCCACTTTACGGTTGGTCTCTGTCTTCTCTATTACAATTTACAAAACAACCAGTACATGCGGAATTATGAGAAGCCGGATGCGTGCCCATTACCGAAAGATATCCTTATGTAAACTCTAAGCCTCATCAAAGGGTATCTTTATTGCCGAAAGGTACCCTTATGTGACCACGAACCCCTCCCAAAGGGTATCTTTACCCCCGAATGATACCCTTATGTGGCCACAAACTCACCTCAAAGGGTACCTTTACCCCCGAATGATACCCTTATGTGATCTCATACCGCTTCCAAAGGGTATCTTTATCCCTGAAAGGTACCCTTATGTGACCTCAAATCCCTCCCAAAGGGTATCTCTATCCCTGAAAGATACCCTTATGTGACCACGAACCCTTCCCAAAGGGTATCTTTACCCCCTAAATACACCCTAATGTGGCCTCAAATCCCCAAAACAAAAGCCCTCCTAATCATTAATGATCAAGGAGAGCCTATTTTTAAACTTAAGCAATCTTTACTTTCAATAACCTCTCCATAGCCATATGCAAGTCCGAGGTTACCGGGATGTCCGAAACATTAACGCCTAAATTAACCATGGTTTGCGCGATCTCTGGGCGAATACCAGAGAGTATTGTATTTATCCCTAACAGTGACAATGCTCTTACTACTTTGAAGATCCTGTCAGCAACCATGGTATCAATAATCGGCACACCCGAGAGGTCAATGATTAAATGTTCCAATGAATATTCACTGCTTTTCATCAGAGCTTTGTTCATCAATTCTTGAGCTCTCTGGGTATCTATATCCCCTATTATAGGGAGTACGCCAATCTTATCTGAAATTTTAATGACTGGAATGGACAATTCCAGCGCAGAGGCTTCTGCTACATTGATTCGAGTGTAGAACATTCGTGTGTAGGATATGCTTAACCAATGTACAGCGCGGTCAACTACGGCATCAAAGTCAGATAATAATTCATAAAAGTCGGCTATTGGCAAATTAAGCTCAATCGCTTCATCCTTGATTATGTGTCCTATAAGGTTTCTATAGTCTCTGACTTCATCGAGAGCAATCTCCAGCGGAAGGTTGTAGTTCACTAACGTATCTACTGCTTCCCGCCCCCATTCCTTTAATACTTCGAATGTAGTTTCTAAATCACTCGCAACAGAAAGTGCATATATGTCAACGATATTCTCACGCCACTCTTGTAGCTGGGAGTCAATTCTGGTTGATGTTTGGTGGGAATTCAGCTGAGTTTTGTGTTTAATGAGCCGTTGTTTCTCTAAAAGAATCTTATCAGATATTTTTTGAAGAAAATCAACTTGTGTTTGTTCGCTCATGGTTTCTCACTCCCTAAAAAGGTATTGTCTATTTAAGGGTAACATATAAGCTGATTAGGATAAATATTTGGTTATTTGTACCAATTGCTTTTTTGCCTCCATTCCATAAAAAAGAAGCACAAAATCGTCCTTGTGCTTCTACAACCCTCTATAAAATTGGCAATGTGATTGTCACGGTTGTACCTTCGTTGAGTTTGCTTTGAATGGTCAGCTGTCCTTTGTGGACTTCGATTAATTTCTTGCAAATCATCCATCCAAGCCCGATTCCTTTTTCATGATTGGCAAAGTGGGGTTCGCCGAGTGTTTTCAGTCTTTCGGGACTGATTCCTTTTCCGTTATCTTTGATATGTATCTTGACGCAGTCACTTTCGGTGACTGCTTCCACTGCTACTTTGGCGAAAGGAAGGTTTTCGATTGAATCCATTGCGTTTTCAATCAAGTTATTCAATATATCGATCATCTGCTGTTCGTTGCCAAGCAGCTTCGTCTCTCGTGTCAATCCCGTTGCATTGAGGCTTAGCCGGGATTCTGTATCCCGATTTTTATAGACAGCTTCCTCCAGCAAATCAACTATTACGACTGGATTAAGCTGTGAATTCCCATTCTTCCCTAGCTGCAAAATTTGCTCAATAAACTTTTCAATATTAAGAATCTCTAATTCCATCAATTGATAATAGTGATCAGGGATCCGATCATTCATCAATTGCAGGAACCCTTTAATACTTGTAAGCGGGTTCCGCACCTCATGGGCGATACCGGCTGCAAGATTTTGCAGCATCAACAGCTTTTTTTGCTTTTGCAATAGCTCTTCTCTTTCTTTTAAATATGTGATGTCCTCTGCAACGCCAGCAATCCTTGTCATGTGGCTGTCAGTATTCCTGACATAAAAGACTCTTTCCTTAATCCAGCGGCGCTCTCCATTTGGAAGTTTAATATTATAAGAGACCATCTTCCCGTTTTCATCGGCACTATCAATATTATCTTGTTCGATTTTATAAGACTCCAAGGGTGACAAATCATGATGTGAGATAGTTTGTGGGGAGATCCCGATTAATTTCTCAAAACCAGGACTGATGTAGGTAAAACACTCTGATGTAATGTCTTTGATCCAGAAAATATCGCTTATATTTTCTGCGAGCTGCCTGAACTTTTCCTCACTTTGAACGAACGATTGGATTGCTTCCCTTCTTAATGAAACATCTCTTGCAAATACTAGTGAGCCTGTTTGATTATTCATAGAGATTTGTGTCGCATGAACCTCCAAAAATAGGATCGTACCATCAAGGCAAATGAACTTTTCTTCCAAAACGCCAATATTTCTATTTACATGAAGCTGAGCAATCCGCTGTTTGACTATTCCATGATATTCATGGTGAATGAAGTCATAAATAGATTTGCCAATAAAATCATAGGCTGAATCTCCTTTCAGCAATTTCACGCCTGCGGGATTCATGTATTCCACTTTTTCATTCTGCTGGACAAAAATCATTTCAGGAGAGTGCTCAATCAGCTTCTGATAAAGATCCTGGCTTGCCTTCAGATCCTTTTTAAGGGTGTTCTCGGCCGTGATATCCCTTGCAACCCCAAGAATGGAGAGAATGGTACCGTCATCATTTCTAATAGGAGAAACAGAAACGTGAAAGTCGACTGACTTGCCATTGATCTCCATCTCGCATTCATAAATATAGGAAGAACCATTAAAAGCAGCATCCATGGCAGCTTTGTGCTTGGAGTCAGGTGTAAATCTCACTACATCTTCTACTCGTTTCCCGATAATTCTATTTCCTTCCGGATGATGACGATCCATCCACTTCCCATACAAACCAGTATAGATATGATCTGTATTGACTGTGAAAATCAGCTCATCCATGGCTTGAATCAATGTATCGAATCGGTGTTCAGCCTCTCTATAATGAGGTTCGTCCATTAAAGTGGCCGTCATATCTGAAATGGTGATGATTGAATATTTCCAATCTCCCTGAGTATCACAAACGACACTCTTGCTTAATTCAAACAACCTGATGGTCTCTTCATTGTGGATCCTGCATTGAAACAAATGAGTTTCACAAAGCTCCTGATCAAATAAAAATTGATCCATCATACCGTCTTCATCTTCTGAAAGAATCTGTAAAAATGGACTTAATGTGTTTTTTCCGATTAGCATACTTGGCTTTATATGAAGCTTTTCACTTAAACTCTTATTTAGAAACATAATTTCCTGTTGGGAATTAATAATCAAAATCCCTGTCGAAACACCATCCAAAAGAGAATAGTCCGTCAGTTCCATTACTGTTTTTACATCATTCATCGTATATCACTCCCTCTGCTTTTCTATTAAAAAGCGCTCCTGCCCAAATCGTAGCAACGGGAGTTAGATTATTTGTGATGACTCATCGTAAAATTTTATGTAAATGTTTAGGGGATGAAACTGAATGTAATTATAATGGTTGTCTATTATACCAACCATTGCCCCTATCATAACACACTAAGTATAGAACGAAAGCTTAATCACAATAATTATTGGAATCTTGCGAAAAACTTACGAAAACTCATCATTTCTACTTTCCATCGCCTAAAAACCACTGGATTTGTCCTCATAATGCCATAAATTCATTAAGAATTATTCCCTTCCAAAAATAGAAAAATTAACCTTACAAAACCTTAACATTCAATTTACAATCTGTCGGTATACTAAATTTAATAGGTCGATAGTATCATAATTGGAGGTAATGATTTTGAAGTTTACCACAAGGCTTTCATCTTTCACCCTGGGCACGCGTCTTCTATTCTTATTCCTCTCCCTGCTGATGGTTTCGGTCATCACCGTGGGTGTCAGTTCCTATGTGAAAGCAAGGGATATGGCTATTGAGACGGTCGAGCACCGCCTTGGAAGAGAAGCGCAATTAATCGGCTACATAGCCGAGAATTTGAAGTTTGTGTATGTAAGTGACGAAGAATATTTCAAGCAACAGCTTGAGGCCAATGTCCGCTTACAGCAGAAAACTCTTAAGGATGATGGAATGGTTTCAGATTTCTTTTATATTCGAGAAGGAAAAGCTGCTCCTTTCAACGCGAGCAAAAAGTCAGCATTTACCTTTTCTGATAACCAGATTCAATCCATCCAAAAATCCAGGAACGGAGTGATCCACTCTGAATTCAATGGAGACGACTACACGATTGCTTTTAATGAAATGAAAGAAATCAACGGAATTTATGTGATCGTGATTCCGACCAGTACATATATGGGGCCCGTTAACGAAATGGCCTATTTTACGATCATCGTCATCATAACAAGTCTATTAGCAGCGACAATCATGATCAGTCTGTTTGTCAAAAAACTGACGAAGCCTTTGAACGAACTTCGGAATACGATGAAAAAAGTCCGTGATGGCCATCTGCAAAGCGCTCCCGTCATACGGACCTCAATCCCGGAAATCAACTCTTTGCAAAAAAGCTACAACAGCATGATTGAGCAGATGATGAAAATGGTTACGGAACTGTCTGCAACGACAAAAGAGTTAAGCAATACCGGCAATTCGCTGATGGATTCTTCCCAAAGCTCGCTGGCAAGCAGTCAGCAGCTCGTCGCAGCCATCCATCTTGTCAAAACGGGAGCAGAACAAACCGCAGCCAGCTCAGAGACAAGCGTTCGAAGCTTTACGGATATGAAGGATATGATTGAAGCAATGGTAACGAATATGGACAGTGTGTTGAGCAGTTCGGCCACAATGAATGCTTCCGCGGCCAGCGGCGAAAAAAACTTGAGGGAGTTAATCACAATGATTCACTCTTTTGAAACAGACTTCAAACAATTAGCCAGCACAGTCCGCCAGGTAAAAGAATACTCGCATTCGATCACGAAACTTGTTGGGATGGTAAAGGCGATTGCTGATCAGACAAGACTGCTCGCGCTCAATGCCTCGATTGAAGCAGCCCGGGCTGGGGAAGCTGGAAAAGGCTTTGCTGTTGTTGCCAATGAAGTCGGCAGTCTTGCCGAACAATCCGCAAAAACGGCTGAGGAAATTACCCAGGCCATCGGAAAAATGGAGAAGATTACGGTAGGTGCCACCACAGAATTTGATGAGATTCACACGAAAATCAATACAAATTTATCGATGGCAAGCAGCTCACAAACTTCCTTCGACGAACTGATGAACGGGATATCCGCCGTGAGCAGCAGGATTCATTCTATGCAAAATGATCTAAAAGACCTTGAGAACACCCTTCCGCAACTAGCTGAAGGAGCCGACCGCTTCCTTTCCGTCTCTCAGGAAACCCTGGCAAGCGTAGAAGAAATGCTAGTAGCAAGCGAGGGCCAGGTCGACCAGATGGAAGCGACTGATCAAATCGGCATGAAGCTGAATAGCCTGGCCAAGTCATTATCTGAAATCACCAATCAGTTCAGCCTTGAAGGCAAAGCCTGATCCATTGAGATCGGGTTTTTCTTTTAATAAATAACTGAATCTTCTTAAAAAATTCTTAATAATTCACCTGCATCTTCTTAATATCCTTCCTATACTCTATTGGTAATCGTTCCTATTAATCTAAAGGAGGATTCACCAATGAAAAGCAATCTTTCTGCAGAAGAACAAGAGAAATTAACAGACTTAAAGTTACAATTAATGAATGCCCTCGACCAAGATGAACGGCACTCCATTTTGAAAGAAATTGAACAATTGCTCAACAAAGCGAAATATCGGCATAGATTCGTGAAGACCCTTGAGAGAAACTGGGATCATTCCCAGGTCTCATTCGGAAACCAAAATCGTTAAGAGCCCGCGACAAATTTTAGAGGATAGCGAAATGGCTATCCTCCTTCTTCTATATGTTTTATGAAAGAGACTTTTCAAGTTCTCTAAGTTTTCGTTATGTCAGCCTTAACCATCCAATCTTTACGGATATTGAATGTCTAGAGCGGCCTCATCAGCCTTTGTCTCTTTTCGAACGTTGCGATTTCTGTGACACCTTTTCCCATCAGCATGCTTTTGATTTGATCCGAGTAAATGCCAAGATCGTTCGGAAAATGTGAATCGGATGACATCGTGAACTTTACGTCTTCTGTGACCAATACATCCAAAAACCGGGGGCTAGGGCACATTTCCTTGACCGGGTATCGATAATACAAGCCAGGGTTGATTTCAGTCGCAACATCATTTTCAACCAAGACCCTCGCCACTTCTTTATACATTCCCAATAAGGATTCTTCGTCTGGACGATGATTGAATACTTTCATATTGTCAAGATGGGCAATAAAGTCGAACATCTTGCTTTGTGCTGCCTTTTTCACCGTTTCAAAATGTTCCTTATATAGCTGAACTAGATCATATTCCTGGAATGTATCCTGAAGCTCGGGGTTATCAAATCCCCACCCTTGATGAAAGTGAACAGATCCAATAATATAGTCAAAATCATACCCGCTTAAAAGTGACTGCAGCTCTGCTTCTCCGCCGACAAAATAGTCTGCTTCGATTCCGAGTTTCAGTTGTACTCCCTTTGCTGCCCATGCTTCTTTCTGGGAATTGATGAAACTGACAAACTCATCGAGGCTTCTGACCATCACCTGGTCAAGCCATTTGGCCTGTTTGCTGCCTGCTTCACTTGATGATACATCCATGAACTTTCTGAAGTAGGCTTCTGTTTCCTTGAATCGGTACAAATGATCCACAATCCCTACTTCTTTTATTCCTTTATTTAAAGCTTCCTGCAGGTAAAGGTCCAGCCACCATTGGGAGTATTCCCCTTCAGCTAACCGTCTGCTTATTCTCACCATACTTTCATTCAGCCATTGTTTTGAATGCCACATTTCTCCATTTGGTTCAAAATGCTCCATTGCCTTTAAAGTCTTGTCCACAAAAGAAAGGGAGTACGGACCTTCTTCAAGATGGATATGATAGTCTACTTTCATGATTCCCATCCTTTCTCCATGATGGATCCACGTTGATCCATTCATATCGATTCTGATGCCAGTCATCCGGCTTTTCTTGATCGCAAATAATTTTGGTCAGGTTGGTAATCGGTCCTATTTCAAACAGGGATTTTTTATTCAGTTTTGAGGAATCTGTCAGGAGGATGGCTTCGCGGCTGCACTTCATCATTACCTCTGATACGAGTGATTCCTCGATATCAAAGTCATATACAGCCTCCTTAGTCAGTCCGCCGCAGGATATGAAGCTTTTATTCAAATTAAATCTTCTTAAAAATTCAACTGTGTACGTTCCTTTGACGGATAGCTGGTAAGGATTCGTGACACCCGGAAGCATGATGACCTCCGCAGTGATCCTTCCTTCCTCAATCGCCAGATTAAATCGATTGGCTGCACTCAAAGAGTTCGTCACAATTGTCAGTCCATGCACATCTTCCAGCATATCTGCTATATGCACAGTAGTCGTGCCTACATCCACACCAATTGTATCGCCATCTTGAATCAACCCTGCTGCATATCTGGCAATTTGCTTCTTTTCTTCAAGGTGAAGGGACAGCTTTTTGGCATAGACCATCTCTTTTTCCACTGAACTAAAAGCTACGGCCCCGCCGTGTACCCGGCTGACCTTTTCATTCATTTCCAGTTCGGCTAAATCCCTGCGGATCGTTTCCGGCGTCACTTCAAGGCAACTCGCTAATTCTGTCACCCACACTTTTTCCTGCTTTTGCAATTGTTCTAAAATGAAGTAATGGCGCTGATTTTTATTCATTTCACTGCCCTCTATCAATCTATATTTCTGCTATCCCTCAATCGCGACAATGTGATCCTGATGGATATACAATTCTGTCTCCTGATCCAGTTCTCTCTTATCCAGGTCACGATTCAGCAGATCAACTGTCAGCTTCACTGAACCAGTATTGTAATAGCATCGAATGGTACTTCCCAATGTAATCGCATGTTCCAGCTTCCCTTGAAAACGGATGGCCTTTTCGCCCATCATCGGTTCGAGACTGATCGTTTCACTGCGGATCGCATATTTGTTGTTTCCAAGTTTCGGAGAAAAAGTGGAATCCAATTGTTTCAACTCGCCAGCTGATAAAATATTGTAATTTCCGATGAAGGTTGCGACAAAGTTAGTTTTCGGCTTGGCATACAGTTCCGAAGGGCTTTCCTGCTGAACGATCTTCCCTTCACTCATGACGAAAATCCTGTCTGATAAAATCATCGCTTCTTCCTGGTCATGTGTCACAAAAATCATCGTGATTCCGAGTTTCTTCTGCAGCGCTCGAATATCCATCTGCAGCTGCTTCCTGATTTTTGCATCCAGGGCACTTAAAGGCTCATCTAATAATAACACTTTTGGTTCGGTCACAAGGGAACGGGCTAACGAAATCCGCTGCTGCTGTCCGCCTGATAGCTGCTCAGGATAATAATCGGCCTTATCCTCCAAATTCACTAATTGCAAGGCAGCCAATACTTTTTCCTTAATGACTGACTTCGCCAGCTTTTTAACCGATAGGCCAAACGCGATATTCTCATAGACTGTCATATTAGGGAAAAGCGCATACGATTGAAACACCATCCCTACATTCCGATCCTTTGGCGCCCGATCACTGATTTCTTCTCCGTCCAGATATACTTCTCCTTCCTGGAACGTTTCCAAACCAGCTATAACACGAAGCAGGGTGGACTTTCCGCATCCACTTGGACCAAGTAATGTAATCAATTCACCTTTTTCAATCGTAAGAGAGATATCTTTCAAGACTTTGTTTTCACCATAGCTAAGAGATAAATGATCGATTGCGATAAAGTTCATATTCTCTGCCTCTTTTCTTTTTTGACTCCGATTTTTAAAATGGACACAGATTTTAATGGTTCTGCAAGCGATATTCTGTCGGCTCTTTTGCCAGGAACTTGTTTGCGGTTTGAATTCTTCCGGCCTCTTCTATCCGGAGAGGTTAAATACGTAATCACCAGGCTGATCAGGATCAACAGGATAAAATAAGCGACCATCACGGAACTTGCCAGGTGGCCATTCTCATTCATCCTTCTAAGCATATAAATCCGGATTGTTTCATAACGGCCGCCAATCAATAGATTCGTAAGGACAAACTCTCCAAAAAAGCTTGAGAAGATCAATAAAGTTGTAATCAGCAAGCCCAGCCGGATATTTGGCAGGATGATCCTGATAAAGGATGTAAATCGATTGGCTCCCAGAATTTCGGCGGCTTCGATTAATTTTTTCGTTTGGATGCTCTCAAGACTATTGCGGACACCCTGGTACATGAAGGGCAAGGAGCCAATAAACAAAGCGCCTACCAGAACCAAATACATCGGGATCACGGAACCGGAATACATCCTGAGCAGCCCCGTAGCTAAAATGACCCCAGGTATGGCATATGGCATCAGGACCAGGCCTTTCATGAATTGATCCACCTTTGGGAAGTACGTATACACCAGGAATACGGTCGGCACCATCACAACTAGTACCACTGCCAATGTCGTGAACGTTAAGGTAAAGGACCGTACGACAGCTGAAATGAAATTTGGATCCTCGATCAGCTGGATAAACCATTTAAAGGTGAAATCATTCGGCAGCATCGTGTTGGACCACTTTGTCGATGTTGCATAAAAGAAAGTAGAGACAAACGGAAAAAGCATATACAATCCAAAAAGGGCGAGGATCAGGTAACTGGTGTAATGTGTTTTCTTTGTCTTCATGCCAGATCCCTCCTGACTTTCTTCAGAAGTATTTGTGACAGGGCCAGAATCGCCATCATGATGACGGCAAACAGTACAGCCAGCGTACTGCCAATCACAGGCCGCGCATAAATATCACCTGATACAAGTGCAGCAATCCGGATGGTGACCAGGTTGATATTGCTGCCGGTCAAGGCATAAGCCGTTTCATACGTGCCCATCCCATTGGCAAACATAATGACGAAGGTTCCCGCAATACTTGGCATAATACTAGGCAGTCCAACCTTTCGCCAGTAAGTCCCGCTTGAAGCTCCCAGCATGAAAGCAGCTTCCTTCCACTCTCTTTTGATTTTTTTCAGTGAAGGATAAATAAAGAGAATCCCGAGAGGAATTTGGAAATACAGGTACGTGAGCGCCAACCCCTGCCATGAATAGAGCTTGAATCCGTTGATCAGCGGGAGGTTCGCATCTTTAAGAAATAGAGTGAACACCCCTGAATTTCCAAGAAGGATGATAAAGGCGAATGCCAGTGGAACACCGGCAAAATTTGCTGCTACATTGATATACACAGTCAGTTTATCCTGGACCTTTTCCGGCAGATTCGTCATCGCATAAGAGACAATAATCGCCAATACAAGCCCGGCAACAGCAGAGAACAGAGAAATCAATCCGCTGTTCAAAAAGGACTGTGAATAAAAGGAATTGGTCAAGACTTCTATATAATTGTCTAGCGTAAAGCCTCCTGTGGATTCGCTCGTAAAACTTGATGTAATCATGAGCGCCATGGGAATCACTAAAAACATCACAGTCATGAGAAAGAACGGGACCAATAGCAGTATCGTTTTACGCGATTGTTTCCTTTTCAACTGAATCCTCCTCGCTTTCCAATACACCCCAGTCTAGTTCCTGCATCTTATGCCCTTTTTCAATCCCAAGCATGTTGCAGACAAGCGGAGCTAATTGAAGCTGTTCGACCACTTTTGAACCAATATGCGGTCTGATACAATCCGAAAATAGGAATAACGGAACCTCACGATGTTCAGGCATAGTGCCGCCGTGATTTCCGAAGTCATCCATTCCGTGATCAGAAGTGACCAGGATTTGATAACCCATTTCCATCCAGATTGGCAGATAGACTCCTAATATCGTATCGATTCGATTGACCGCCTGACGGTATTGAATGGAATTCCCAGTATGCTTGTGTCCTTCATCATCAATATTCATCGAATGCACATACATGAAATCAGGCTCGCAGGTGGAAATGATATGATGAGCATCCTGAAAAAGGTGTGAATCTGGATACGTATCATCCGAATAAAAGATCCCATGCTGGATATTCCGGCTTTCGTCATGCTGGATCCGGTCCTCGAGCATCGAGTACGGCGCCCGATTGTACAGCTCACTTACCCAGTGGTAAGCAGCCGCGCCAGTCTTCATCCCCGCCTCTCTTGCCAGGGAAAAAATGCTTTGCTCTTTCGACCTTTGGACAGAATAATTGGTAGAAATCCCATTTTCATGTGTGGGAACACCTGTCAGCAATACTTCATATAATGGCCTCGAATTACTGGGCGTTTCAGATTGCACCTTAAAACGGCTGGCCAGTTTCTTTTCAACGAAATGATTTAAAAATCCTAATTGCTGGATGGCAGTGTCGTAACGACAGCCATCCAACGTAATCATGATTACTTTATTATTTGGCATTGACTAACACCTCTTGTTGCCATAACTGAGGTAATTCCATGGCAGTTTGATCCCATGCACTGTAGTCTTTTACTGGCTCGGCATTCTCATATGCCTTATCCGGCAGAAGCTTTGCCTGAACTTCTTCCGGCAGCTCCACATCACGGATCGGACGAGCATACCCTTTTGCCAGGTTGGTTTGGCCTTCATCCGATAAAATGTATTCTCTCGCTAACTTCGCTGCATTCGGATGCGGAGCATTTTTGTTAATCACTGTTGTATACCCGCTCACTACTGAACCATCTGTTGGAATCGTCACTTCAAAACGCTCCGGATCGATTTGGTCTCGATAGTTCAATCCATTAAAGTCCCATACGATCGCAACATCGATTTCGCCTTTTTCTAAATTTGCCACACTGACATCAGCGGAGGTCAAGCGGCCCTCTTTTGCAATTCCCTTAAAATAATCAACGCCCGGTTTGATGTTTGTTTCATCCCCGCCATTCGCAAGTGCTGCAGCCAATACCCCAAATTGCGCCTGGGTTGCTTTTGTCACGTCCCCAGTGGAAATGCTATAGTCTCCATTCGCAAGTTCTTTCCACGAAGTTGGTGCTTTATCAACATTTTGCTTATCCGTAATGAAAGCAATCGTCCCTGTATAACTTAACATCCAGTCGCCGTTATCATCCTTCGCCCATTCAGGGACATCATCCCAATAGGAAGTTTTGTACGGCATTGTTAGTCCTTTCTTTTCTGCCAGCGGTCCAAAGTTAATGCCTACATCCCCAATATCTGCTGTGCCATTCTTTCCCTCTGATTCGAATTTCGCCAACTCTTCCGCACTTGACATGTCCGTATCAGATTGAGTAATTCCGTATTCAGCTTCAATTTGGTCCCAAGTGTCAATCCAGTTCGCCCAAGTATCCGGCATCCCGACACTTGCGATCTCCCCTTCTGTTTTCGCTTTTTCAATGATCGTATCAACAGAATCTTTTTCATTCACATTCGACGCAGCACTTTTATCATCACTATTTCCACAACCTGCTAACGCTAAAGAAATCATTCCTATTCCAACTGCTGCCTTAAATTTTGTCAATTTCATGATAACCTCTCCCTGTCTTTGTTTTTTTCATTCAATCGATCTTCGACACCAAACAACTCCGGCGCCCCTATGTTTGAAAATCTTCGGACATTCATAACGCACCTTAGTGGAAACGAATACTGATTGCCCCCTTACGTCAGAAGTTGAAAATGAAATTCTTTTCTCGTAATCAAACATGTTTTTTTGCTTTTTGTTTGTTTCATGTCTGTTTACACCTATAAATCTATCAACCAAATATAAAGCAGACATTTATCGTTCATTAACATTATGTAAAAGATTATTAAGGTTGATTAACAATCTTTCCTATCAGCCCTGGATGCGATGCACTGCTCCATCCACCTTTTTCAAGAAATATGACATGTTGTCACATTGACATATGACACTGTGTCATATATTATTTAACTATAATATGACACAGTGTCACATCCCTAAACTGAGGTGATTACCATCCCTAAGCAAACGTTTTTTAATTTGCCAGAGCCTAAAAGGAAAAAGCTTATTGAATCAGCAGAAACCGAGTTCACCAGGGCTCCCCTTTTCGAAGCGTCCATCGCGAATATTGTGAAAGAAGCGGGAATATCGAGGGGCAGCTTTTATCAATATTTCGAGGATAAAGACGATTTATATTTCTATTTATTAGAGGATAAATTGAAAATGGCCAAAATCTATTTCAGCGCATTATTGGAAAAACATCAGGGTGACTTAATCGAGGCACTGATTGAACTCCAGAATTACTTCTTGCTTGCCTTATCAGATGAAGAAGAGAAGCAATTTTTAAAAAATGCCCTGCTCTACACCACAAATAGAGTCGAAAGCTCTTTTACAAGTATCTGGGATGCTTATCTGGAAAAAGAGGAATATAAGAAGATCGGGAAACTGATTGATCGAAAACTTTTGAATATCCATGCAGAAAAAGAGCTGCTGCATATCTTCAAAGTCGTCTCTGCGTTGGCCTTTAACAACTTAATTGAAAAAACGGTAAAGGGCTTATCGGATGAAGAGGCAATTGAATCGTTCAAACTTAGCATGAGTTTGCTGAAACACGGAATCTACCATTCGGAGGTGCACGATAAATGACTGTAACGATTTATGGATTAGGATGCAGATCAACGAAGAAAGCAAGAAAGTGGATGATCAATAACAAAATCCCTTTCGTCGAAAGGAATATGATGGAGGAGCCTTTAACGGTTCGTGAACTTCAGGAACTGCTGCGGATGACAACGGATGGCACGGATGACATTATCTCTAAGAGATCCCTTCCATACAAGACCCTTAATATCGATTTTGACAAACTTTCCTTAATTGAGTTACTGGAGATTGTCCATCAACATCCACGGTTATTAAAAAGCCCGCTGATCGTGGATAACAAGAAGCTTCAAGTTGGGTATAACGAGGAGGAAATCCGCCAGTTCCTTCCGAGGAAGGTTCGTAAATTCCAGTGGCTGCAATGGAAAATGGAACATTTATACCCTCTCGAGGGATAGCAGGAAACTGAATTTCAAACTTCAAGGAGCAGTGTACAAATGGAGGAATTGACTCAGCAGTATACCATCAATCCTAAAAAATTGCGGAACGACCTAAAAAGGTTTTCGTTACTCTATAAATTCGCATTGGATGAAATCAATACCAAAATCAATATTTTAAAAGAAGAATTCATCCACATTCATGATTACAATCCAATCGAACATTGCAATTCAAGAATTAAATCACCCGAGAGCATCATGAAAAAACTGCAAAGGAAGAACCTTGAGTTTTCAATTGGATCGATCAGGGAGAATATCAAAGACATAGCCGGAATCCGGATCATCTGTCCCTTCATTACGGATGTTTATAAAATAAGCCAGATGATTGAAAAACAACAGGACATAGAGCTGGTTGAACGAAAGGATTATATCAAAAATCCAAAACCAAACGGTTATCAGAGTCTCCATCTCATTATTAAAATTCCGGTTTTCATGTCTGACCGAGTCGAAATGGTCTTTGTCGAATTGCAGATCCGTACCATCGCCATGGATTTCTGGGCCAGTCTCGAGCATAAAATTTACTATAAGTATGATAAGGAGATTCCGGAAAGGATTAAAAAGGATCTTAAGGACGCAGCCCTTTCTGCTGCTGAACTGGATTTGAAAATGGAGAGGATCAATAATGAAGTCGCCCATTTAAAAGGGCAGGATGATGCAACTGAAGACCTTCTTCTTTTACAAAAGAACAATGTCCGATCCTTCCTTAATGGGTTTTTGGTGGAGGTACCTAAAGACTTAAAAAGGTAGGTCGTCTCAACTCTCGCGAAGCAATGGATAATCCTTTGCTTCTTTTTGCCCTTCAGTCCGTGGGACGCACCGTCAGCTATCCCTCCCTAAAAACAGAAGCATAAGTTTCATCCCTTTGCTTTAAGATATAAGAGAATTAGCTTTTCTGTTGGGATCCTTAAATTCCCAGGGTTCATCATTTGACTTCACGGTTATTTCATACTATATTAGTTGACGTATCAATAATTGAGCTATCAATTAATCAAAGGCGGCGGTTGCAGATGGAGAACGGCAGCATGGAAAATGAACTCATCATCCAAAGGTTGTCCGAGATAAACAAAAAAGCCATGGCGAAGTTTGAGCGCTGTGCTGGCATCAGTCCATCACGGCTTGAGATTCTCCGGGTAATTTATGAATCGGAGGTAATCACTCAGAGGGCACTTCAGAAAAAAGTCAATATTGATCATGCGGCGGTGACCAGGCATCTGAAACAGCTTGAAGATGACGGGATGGTAATCCGCAGGAAAAATTCTGAAGATCAGCGGTTTACCTATGTCCAGCTGTCTGAAGAGGGAAAACGGAGAGTGAGCGCGTACTGCGAAGAAAAGAGACGGTTCATTTCCAGCTTCCTGAAAGGTTTTACAAACGAAGAAACTGAAACTCTTCTCCAAATGCTTACACGCCTCCAAAAGAATATAGAAGAGATTTAACCTTACACCAAGACGAACAGAAGGAGAGTACAACATGACCACACTTACACAGAACGACTTCAAAGAAATCATCACAGGACGCCGCTCCATCAGGAACTATGATCCTGACGTGAAAATCAGCAAGGAAGAAATGGCGCAAATCCTTGAGGAAGCAACTCTGGCTCCATCCTCCGTGAACCTGCAGCCATGGCGTTTCGTCGTGATTGATTCGAAGGAAGGAAAAGAAACCCTTGCACCTTTAGCAAAATTCAACCAGAGACAAGTCGAAACATCAGCGGCCATGATCGCAGTGTTTGTAGACATGAACAGTGAAGAATACCTGGAAACGATCTATAATACTGCAGTGGAAAAAGGGTTCATGCCAGCTGAAGTCAGAGACCAACAGGTTCCCGCAATCGCAGGACTTGTGGAAACCATGACAACCGAGCAAAAGAAAGAAATGTTCCTCATCGATGCTGGACTCGTTTCCATGCAATTGATGCTCGCAGCTCGCGCACACGGCTATGATACAAACCCAATTGGCGGATACGAAAAAGACCAAATCGCAGAAGCCTTTGACCTGGACAAGGATCGTTTTTACCCTGTCATGCTCATCTCCATCGGGAAAGCCGCTGACCAGGGGTACCAATCAGTCCGCTTGCCTGTAGATGTCATCGCACAGTGGAAATAATAGAAAAAGGAGAAATGAACAATGATTATCATTCATGCCGGTTTTCAAGTAAAAGCAGACGTAGAACAGGAATTTCTAAAAGAAATAAAGCCATTAATCGAAGCATCAAGAGCCGAGCAAGGCAATGTTTCCTATGACCTTTTAAAAGACACCGAAGAAGCCGGTGCCTACACAATGGTTGAATTATGGAAAGACATGGAGGCCGTCAAGCATCATAACCAGGCAGAGCATTTTACCACCTTCATGGCCAAAGCACCACAATTCATGGCCGCTCCAACAGAAGTAAAGCTATTTAATGCCGAGCCGATTTCAAAATAGAAAGCAAAGGGACATTTCCTTCCAGCCAAGTAATGGGTTTTCTTTTGAAGTGCAAATTTGAAAAAAGCATTATGAAATAGCAGGCCAAACCGCTTAATAAAAAAGGAGCTAGATCTAAAAAATCTTAGCTCCTTTCATTTGTATTCTTTGTTCAAGTAAAGCATCCTATAGTATAGGTGCATTATTTTTGATTTAATTGATTTTTAAAACTTAACTTAATAAGTTTTATAACAAATTAAAATAGCCCAATTTCTTAGTAAGAAATTGGGCTTTTACTGTTAATATGAAAAATTTCTATTCTATATTTTCTATTTACCTATATGAATCATGAATTGGATTGAACAAGTCTTCTATTGCATTTCTAACAACTGAAAAGTGTTCCACATTGTAATGACCATGAAGAATTTTATTATGATGATTAATAATTTGTTCTGCACTTAAATCACCACTAGCCGTGGTTGAATGTCCATCACCTACTAATGTAACATCCATCCCGCTAATCGTGGCTGTTCTGACTGCACTGTCTATACAGTGCTCAGTTTTACACCCCATTATAACGACATGCTCAATCTTTTGAGATTTTAGGTAATTCAGTAGTCCTGTTCCATGAAAAGAATTCGTTGCAGCTTTATCAAAAATCCTTGTATTCGCAGGAATATTAATTTCTTCATGAACCTGAAATCCTTTATCTTTCCCTTGAGCAACATCTAAATCTCTTACAAAGACAACTGGAACACCGAATGTTTTTGCTTTTTCAATTACTGAATTGATATTACTTATAAGTTGTTCTTTATTAAATACAGCACTTTCTTTCTGATTTCCATCAATTAACTCTTGTTGGGCATCAATAATTAATAATGTTTGATTCAAGTGATTTTCCCCTTTCAATTATAGGGAAACGCATTATTAAATTTATTTAGACGTATTCCCCTTAGTATTATTTATCCCAATATATTTTTTCTTTGGCATAATATCTACCTCCTAAATGAAAATTTTCGACTGAATTTTCAGACATTAAAATTTTAACACAAAAATAATAATTTATATAGTACCGTTAGTGAAAAAGAAGAAACAAGTTTCAACTAATAATTAGCTTGAGTTCTTGCTTAAAAGATCCTTGGTTACCTCTCGTGCCTAAAATACTTGTCGTAATTCAATCTGACCTTCCCCTTGTCCTTGCGGGTCGGGCATCCGCATGGCCCACTCGATGGCTTCTTCCCTCGTATTCACATCAATCAAAATGAACCCGGCAATCAATTCCTTTGTTTCCGGAAATGGGCCGTCCGTAACCACCGGATTTCCACCTGTTTTCGGGAAATAAATGCGAATCCCATTTGTACTTGGATGAAGCCCTTTAGCCATAACCCGCACACCTGCCTTATCTAATTCCTCATTGTACTTATCCATGGCTTCCATGAGCTCTGGGCTCGGGAGATTTCCGCCTTCTGAATTCTTCGAGGCTTTGACAATCAACATAAACAGCATAAAAAATTCCTCCTTAAGGTTGAATTTGAGTCGTGTCTAACTCATATCTTACTGAGGAGCCCTATTTTTATCAAAGCTCAAAAACAACAATCTACAGGAATGCTAAACTGCCTGTTTAGCTTATTTAATGTTTTATTTTGCTGGCGGAACCCTTTTCAATATAAATTTGTGATAAAGTTATTTAAAGGCTCATATGTCTATTTCAATGGGGTGCACATGTGGAAAGTACGCATTTAATGGAAGTTAATGAAATTCAAAACCTTACTAAGGGCCATGTTTTATATTTCTATGAGAATCAGGATCAGTATATTTTAAATGCGGCCGAATTTATCACTTCCGGTTTGGAACTGAATGAATATTGTATCATTGTAGAAAATGATCGAAATACATTGTTGATTAAAAAAAGACTCACGTTATTAGTGAATGAATGCCAATTAGAAAAAGTGGTGTTTGTCAATAATTATGACTTCTATTATGCCACGGGAGACTTTAGAGTTAATTCTGTTTTCGATTATCTTCCCGACTTAACTGGAGGTAATTCAGAACTTGATTTAGTCGCCCGAAGCTGGGCCCATGTAGAATGGCGGGATGAGCGGGAAGTAAGTAAAAAATTATTGGATTCTGAAAATGAAGCTGATAAAATTGTGACCGAAACAAATCTTCTTTCTGTTTGTGCCTACGATTCAAAAAGGGTTAGTAAGGAATTTAAGGAAGGGCTTCTACCTTGCCACAACTTTCTTGTAAAAGAGAAGGTATGAAGCAACAGGATAACATATTATTACAGATTTATTTTTTCCGAATATGTCCTGTATACGAAATCAAGCTCACTTTGAATAAAATGGTTGGTATTATAGCATATAAAATAACAGTGTGATGATGACCATTCTCATGCTGCTAATCAGTGTGCTAAATACAGTGTTAATTCTTATGAAAAAACGTCATAAACCTTGATATATCAATTAAAAGGCATGCAAAATCATATGGATTCAGCATGCCTTTTGTTTTGATTTTTTACGTTTTGCACTCCAATAGAGAACCCATTATCCTGCAAAGTAACATTATCTCTTTTGAAATGCAAAATAGGAAAAAGCATAGCAAATAACAACAAGTTTCATATATGAATTAGCAAACCAAAGCGCATCCTATTTAGCAATAAAGAAGGAACTAGATATGAAAAATTCTAGTTCTTTTCTTTTACTTCTTTATTAAAGTAAAGCACCCTTTAGTTTAAGTACATTTGTTCACAAACTTAGTTTTTTTAATCACTAACTCCAGTGACATTAGAGGGTATATTGATATCTTTTTTGTGATAAAATCCATATATAGGAAGGGGTGGGATTTTGAAGAAGATAATGTTTCTAATTTCATTTGTTTTCTTATTAGTTGGTTGTAGCGATAAGGAAACGAGCATTGAAAAAAATGCAAAACCAACAAACAGTTCCGTAAGTGTTTCAAATGATCAGGAGAAGGAAGAGCTTGAAAAATTGTTAGAACAAAGACCAAACGTAACCTCTGACCAACTAAGAACCACTATAAATCAGACATTAAAAATATTTGATAGAATGCTTAAAAAAGATTATGAATATCTTGAATCTGTTGCTGATGACTCTGTTACCATAGACAAAGAAAATGACTCTTTTAAATTTAATGAGATTGAGCAGAAATTTATTCATAATCTAGATTATGGCCTTCTTGAATTTCGTGGAATACATTTAGAGGATGATTTAATCACAGTTAATTTCGCTCAGAACAGCATTGAGTATGAATTTTATTACGTATTGAAAAACGATGAAATATTCCTGAATTCGTTTTTAACTAATTAATACCTTGGCAAATAAAGTACTTAAAAATTTCTTAGAGCAATAAGCTCTGAGTTTTTTTATGGTTAGCTATGTTAAAGGATAATGTTGATTTTTTATATAAAGAAAGGGAACTCCATAATTGTAATGGAGTCCCCTGTTTTAACTAGAGTCATCTATTATGGAATTTAAAATTATTAAAATTCAATATAAAAAGGTCGTGTGTCTTCATTCAAACAGTATTCAATTCTTTGTCTAAAGTTCATAAAAGTTACCATTTCTAAAGCTTGCTCAATAGGATAGAACCCAACTTCCAAACTTTCTGGTGTAGTAGTTAATTTGCCTCCAACTGGCTTAGCTAAAAACAACGTATTGCATATTGAACGGTTTACATTTTGAAATATTCCACAAAATTTTAGTATCTCAACATCAATACCTGTTTCCTCTTTAGTTTCCCTTATTGCCGCATTTTTTAAAGATTCACCTTCTTCTACTTGTCCACCTGGCATTTCCCAACCTCTTCTAGGTCCCTTAATTAACAGTATTTCTTTATGTTCATTGATTACAATAGTCGCTGCTGAAACTATATGTTTTGGCGGTGAGTAAATGTTTTGTGTGCTTTGTACCAATTGACTTCCCCATTTCCTTTAAAATTTAATCATTTGGAAAATTTTGATAATCCAAGTTTATCATAGGTCGCATTTGTTGGGAACAGGCAGCTTTCAATAATCATTTTGCTAACCGTTGTATCGTCATTACGGTGTCTGATTTGGTCTAAAAATTGAAACCAGCTCAAATAATGGTCGAGGTACTTTGTTGCCACCCCATTCTATGATAACTATTCAGGTTTTGTATATGATAAACTCCTCGTACCCGTTCTTTACCATATGATTTAAATCTGTAATGCTCAAGTCGTTTTTCTTTTGCATAGGGCATAAATACCCGCCAAGCATCATAACTGCTTCGTTTGTTCAATTAGGAATTCAGCAAAAAGGTGAGTTAATCCTCCCGGATCAACTCACCCAATTGTTTAATAGCCGTTATGCTTTCTCTCTTTTGAAAAGCTAAATAATGCTATTACCAAGCAAATCATACTAAACGCCCAAATAACCCCAGAAATACCTATCTGGAGTGAAATCTCTTCTGAAGCCATCGGATGATTATAGTCGAAGGCAATACCCTTTAATACAAAATATGCTGCAACAGAAATTAATAGCAAATGGAATAATGTCCAGATATATCCAGTACGTTGATTTTTATTTTCCATCCAAAGGAACACAGTGGCTAAAATTGCAATCCCCATCACAATAGACACCCCACCAATTAACAAACCCATTACTTCCTGTTCTAATGGCATACAATTACACCTCCATATTAAATTTCTTCTTCAACAATCCTGCATCGTTAGCACAAAAGAAAAACTGACTACTACAATGACAGTTGGCATTCAACTTTTGTACCGTTCTTTTAATAAGAAATCTAAAATAAACGTTTGTTCAATTGCCCCATACCCCCCCAATAAACTTCCATATCTGATACCTCTAAGTTACTTATTTCATCTTCACCACCTAAGAACAAAGGCAGCTTGTACCCAACACAATTGCTACGATCTAAGGACATGCTATTCTCCTTTTTCCAATCATTAAAGAAATCAATAGCTAAAGCTGCATCTGGATATTCAACCAATTCCTCTTCGTGAAAAGTTAGAAAAGTTGAAGGAATTTCAAGTGCTTCCCCAGTACCAGGCTCAAGCATCAATATCATCGGTTCGCCTTCACTCATTCTTGTAAAATCTAATGCAAAGTGTCTCCCTAGCCAATCATAAGAAAAGCAGAAAATCTTATTTGTATAGACTGGAAATGCTTCATATATAATGTGATTCCATTTATCTAGTTCACTTGCTTTATGTACTCTATACAAACCATCTTTAAAGGTTTGACCCTGAAACTCCTTCATAAATGTCACTGCACCAGACGACTGTTCCAATATAGCTAGGTGGTTACCGTGTAGCTCTGTTTCATAATCTTTGTATTTCACATCAAATGTTTTGCAAAATCTATCGAACATTTAAAGCCTCCAAAAGAGATATAATTCCTTTTATTGTATTATTTCTTGTTCTGCTAAAATGCCACATTAACTTTAGTAACAACTAATTATCATTTTATGAAAAATAAGAGTTAATCGTTCTGTGTGTCGCTTCTAGAACGATAGTATTTATTAATCATACTATTAGCGATAGATACAGCATCATCCTTAGATAATTGATTTTTTGCTTTAGTTAATGAACCCTTTTCAAACGTTACCAATCCTACACGGTATAATAGCTTACTATCCTTATCAGGATCTCTCCAAGTAATAGCTATTTCCTCTATATTGTTGAGGTAAAAAGCCTTGATACCATGATCCAACAATAACTCTTTACCAGGAATAGAAGTACCATCATGATACCAAACCGTACTTGTAACCCTTTTATTATTTCCAGTGTATAGAATCATTATTGCAGGAATCATTCCTGTTGGGTCATTATCGTAATCTAACTTTACATCCTCTACTTTAAAAGGGATTTCTTCTAGCGATGGAGCAACAATCTTATCATGAAGTTTTGTAGGTATTCTATTATATGTGGATTCCAATTGCGGATAATCATCTAGCAGTTTCTCAAACGACGATGCATATAGATTTATGTCTTCCTTATCCTCTGACTCATTTGTTGAATTTGAACAACTGACTAAGAAAATTATCAATACAAGATTGCAAATGAAAAGTTTAAATAGTCTGTTCATAATTCCCTCCAAAACTATACCTGATAAGACAGCTAACTGGATGCTTTTTTAAACACAAATTTGGGATACCTTCTTCCATATAATGCTTCGTTTGTTTCAATAAGGAATTCAACAAAAAAGTGCGGTAATCCTTCCTGGATCATCGCACCCTATAGTTTAAGTAAAAATCTTCACAAAATAAATTTTTGATGTGTATTCTTTTAGGTCTGATTAGCTACTTTTTCTAATTTTGAAATTGCTTTCAATACTGCATCTCTATTTTTTGTAGATTTTATCCAAAAAGGTAGTCTGCTTTCAACACTTAAATAATAAGTTCCATTTTCTCTTATTTCAGCTTCAACGTAATTTTTTATATACTCTAGATGTTCCAGGTTATATGCCCATAAAGTATGACCACAACAGGCTATTTGTAAATATAAAGGATAGCCAAAATACCAATCATATGCCCCTCCAATATTTATATAGCCCTCATTCCATTTACTACCGTAAGAAATTATGGATTGGTTAAAGCAGTTATTTTTTGGTGCAAATTCTTTAGTCATTCCACAGTGTAAACAAAGAAACCTTTTTGTAATTCCCGTTCTATAAGGGGAATGTTCTCCCAACGAGATAACCTTTGCTTTACTTTTACAATTGGGACAAGATACAAGAAATTCATAACCGAAACTTTCTAACAATCGGTGCTGATTTTTAAATTGCTTTTTCATTTAATATGACCACACCTTAGCTAAGATAAATAAATTATTCTTTAAAATTAACGTCAATTCCTTCTTTCATTAACCTGCAACTTTAGTTGAAGAACCTTAATATACCAGTAATGTAACTAAATTATCATTCACTTTAGCTCCACAAGGAAAGTTTCCCGATTCATATACTATTAATAGCTCTTTAAAAAAGTTGACTTCATTCTCCCTTATGCTAAATGAACTTTCCATAATTGCATTTACAATATCCCATTTTACACAATCAATAAAAACTTGATCTAGGTTGTTCTGTTCCTTTATGATCCCTATTTTTGGAACTATCTCTTTTTCGATAAATCCCTTTGCTTCTTTAACCATACTATTCCAATTAATGTATTGCGGACGATATTTTCTATGTAATAAGCTGGTTAGTTCATTTTGATATTCAAGTGTAATCCTTTCCCATTCAGGCTTTAGATAGGACTCTCTGGCTTCCTCCCAAGACTCAACGTATTTGACAGGGAAATTAATATTAGTTTTAACTTCAAACCCACTATTGGAGAACCAATCTATATTAGAAATTCGTAATAAAAAATCTTTATTAAGATTCATAGAACACCCTTTTACTTCTAATTTTTTGTTTAATTCATGAGGTTTCTTATTTAACTATCCTGCATCGTTTGTTTAATAAGGAATTCGACAAAAAAGGGCGAAAATCCTTTTGGATCATCGCACCCGTTAGTTCAATAGTGCACCATTTCGGAGACTAATATTGTATAAATGAATCTAATCCCTACTGTTTTAAATCAACTTGTGTATCTTCTACATAGGGAGAGTGGAAAATTACTTTCTCGTCGTCTATCCATTCAGCCTCATCTACTCCCAGCACTTCTAAGTCGTCAGCGGTAATTCGCCTCGTCTGAATACTATGTTCTTTCACCTTTTTCATCAGACCAGGAATTGATGTATAAAGATAAAAGTTATAAAAGTGATTGGTTTCTCCTAAGGTGGCATTTCTATGTCCTATCATTACCTTTACGTTACCTGTTGGGGAGTCAATGGTATGATAGGAGTTGTTAGTTACCGAAAACAATCCTAAAAATAGGAATGCTGTAATCGTGACGATAATAGTTAATACTCGGTCTATCTTGTGAGCAAAAGCAAAAACATAAAATGCAACTAAAGTAAGCAGGATGGGCAACTTATTATTAGTGGATTTTACAAAGGAAAAATAAAAATTATTGATAGACATTATAATAACAATCAAATCAAAAACTAAAACGGAAATTAAGAATACCATCGTGCCATCTAAATTGGGTAATCTCTTGGTTTTATTCGTTGTCATTCACCTCTTTTTCTTCCCCTATATCAATTACTCCAGATGAAATTTTTTCCTTTTATTAACATTTAATGTTAATATACTAATACATAGAAAAAGTAGATATAAGTTTAGTTTTTTGCAACAATCATTCTTCAACAAACCTGCCCCTTTACTTTAATAAGAAGTTTCAAAAAATACGCGTTAATCCAGGATCAACGCTCCCATTAACACAACAGTATTTAGACAAGTTTGTACATTAAGATATCATCTACATATTCATTGGTATCCATCTTGAATTCTTTAATCTTTCTTCCTTCCTCGACAAACCCCATACCCTTATATAAAGCTATTGCTCTTTCATTTGTTGAGAATACACCTAAAGAAACTTTTTCAATAAATGGATTTTGTTCCGCCCAATCCAACATATCTTTCATCAATAACTTACCAATCCCCATGCTTCGATAATCTTTCTTTATCATCATTCCAATTGAACCAGTATGAGAAAGCCTTATTCTGTTTGGTGACATAAGCACTATCCAGCCTACTATCTCATTTGAAATTTCTGCAACCAACATGGTTTCTTTGTCGTTTTGCAAAATCATCCCTATCCATTCTCTTTGTTGTTCTAAGGTCTTATTAAATTCCTCAGAAAGAGTTATTAAATAATCGCCTTCCGATACTACTTCTTTTTGTATATATAAAATCGCTAAAGCATCTTCTAACTTCGCTCTTCGGATAACAATGTCTTCTTTCTTAGCCAACTTCTCCACTCCTTAACTGTCGCTTAATATAGAAAAGTTCTACTTTTTAATATTAAATCCTTCTTCAACATTACTGCGCCGTTTGTTTAATAATAACTCTATAACATTACACAATACAGTGCTTGAATACCTTCTAGCAAAACTACATCGTTATAATTCGTTAATATAATTTCTAATAAACTTCAACAAAAAGTCCCGCAAGAACATATATTCGTGTATTATTTATTTATGACTATCAAGGGAGGGTCTCTTTTTGAATTCAATTGACCTAATTATTTTAAACTTCAATGAAGTTAGAAGAAGAAGCATTAAGGTGTGGTCATCAATACCTGAAGAAAAACTAAAATGGAAGCCTGATGATGAAGCCATGAATTGCATAGAAATGATCAGGCATGTTTTGGAAAGCGAACATTATTATCACCTAGCTATCATTAATAGAGGGAGCCTTTCAGAGTTTACTTCTCCTTTCGAAAACAGGCCTTTCACTACAGTAAGCGCGGAATTGGAGTTTGCAAAACCATATCGTAATAAGTTCTTCGACACAATCAAGTCATTTTCTGAGGAAGATTTAACAAATATAAAGATAGACCGCTCTGATTCAGGATACATAAGAGACTTGGGGGATATGCTCCTCCGTATTGCCTACCACGAATCAATTCACACTGGTCAGCTATTGGATTATTTAAGAACTGCAGGGGTTCCAAGGATACGAGTTTGGGATTAAATTATAATACAGGTGCTTTCACTATAGTGAAGTACCTTTTATTTTGTGTTAGTTCTTCAGAGACTAAAAAGTGAGATAGTATTCAAGAGCTCTTCTTCAACTCCCTGCATCGTTTGTATTTAAAGTAGGGTTCATCATTTTCGACTGCATATTGGGGGGATTTTGCCCCAAATTGTTTCTTTGAGTTTATCTATAATTTGAACTTGGTTTTCATTATCAGAATAAAATGTGCCTTTGAATCAGGGAACTTGTTTATACACCATTTTTTTCTCCACATATATTGATATTGCAAGTAATTCAATAAATGAAAGGAGGATAATGATAATGTGTGAATACTGTGATTCTAATGAGGGTCATCAAAAGAGGACAAGTTCAAGCCGCAGCAGATGTGATAAATGTGCTTGTAATATACTAAACAGGTTAGAGCGAGGAACAGAAGTAGATGTATTTTTATCAGGTGGTAAAGTATTAGAAGATGTAATCTTCTTGAGAATTAATAATAGAACTTGCTGTGCAACGTTTAAAGACGAAGAAAAAGAGCCAGGTACCACTCTTTTTGTCGACTGCCGTGACATAGTTGCTCTTCGTATAGAGTAACTTTAGCCGAAATTAAAGCCTGTTTGGGATATCCAAATAGGCTTTAAAATTAAAATAATATTTTTTATAGTCGGATCCTCCCTAATAATAAAGATTTTAATAATAATATCTTCATTCTTATTGAACAATCCTGCTCCGTTCCATAAGGAATTCATAAAAAAGACGTTAATCCTTCCTGGATCAACGCACGAGTTAGGTGAAGAAGGTCATTTCAATAGGTTCTACCGGAAACACCTTTTTCCGTTACTTATGTTCGTAATCTAATACTTCCACCTTAAAGCCGTGACTACATCCAATTTTAGGACTATCACAAGATGGCGATACTCTTACTTTAACCAAGTCTTCTGTATACTCAAATGGTTTATTGTTACTTTCAGGAACTTGAATTCTTAAGGAAATATCATAAGAATGATTATTGTTATAAACAATATTAACAATCCTCTGTTGCTGCCACCCAAAACCAGAAGCCTCTTTTCCTCCATACTCTTTAACTACCCTTTTATCAATGGCTGGAAATATAATATCTCGAATGATATCTTCCGGTGTAACATACCAATCTTCTGCATACGGTTTAATTTCCTTTGGCTCTGGGGGTTTAGCATTAACCAAGTTATTTGTGATAAACATTAATAAAATTGTAAAGAGAACAATTATTTTCTTCACGATGCTCACTCCCATAAATTTTTACAGTTAGATTTCGCATCTTCAATTAATATTATCCACAACAACCAACCCGCATCTTCAAGCCTAACTGTTTAACTAATCTCCCTCAATAAAAGAAGTTAAAACGCCCGATTTCTCTGGTTTTCACAGTATTCCACTAGTAGCCATTTCAGGCTGCAATGTCGTCATTATGGTTGGATTTATCTTACGAGGATAAATTTGGACTTCGAAAGCAAAAAGACTTTTTTGATTTCCGAAATCCATTTAAGAAAATGCTCAATTCCCTCTTTAGTATTTTCAAATTGACATGGGGATCCAAACTCTATTCCCCTGAAATCCTGGGCACGTGCCACATGCTTGAATTTTGCAATATCGACTCCTATAATAAGAGTCTGAGAAGTTATTTGAGCAATCTTCTTATTCTGGTTATAATTCATTTTAAAGCCTCCTGGTATTTGAGATATTTGTCCTTTTTGCTGGCCAGCGTCAGGACTCTCTCATTCTACCAAGAGGTTTTTTTGTTCAAACTCCATTTTCTTTCATTACAGGAATGCTTCACCGTTAGATCAAATATGAATTTATAATGTGGAGGACTAGAAAGATAAATCGATAAATTCTAGTTCCATTTCTGCTTCTGCTTTCGAAGGATAAACGGTAATTTTATCATAGGGTTTCAAGTTGTCTTGCCATGATTCTATATAACTTAGAAAATCCTCACCGTTTTCAGAAATGATCAAGCACTCTAAATGCCTGTTGATGTAACAAATTGGTGCGTCACTTTCCAAATCACATTGTTGACCAACAGTTCCGATAAATCCACCTTTACTATCTTTTGCCATAATATCTATATATGGAACCGTATAAAATTCCAAATGTGGAACATCATCGTCAAAGATAAATTGAATATCATAATCGTTAGCCAATTTTTGATACTCGTCGTTTTTATGATAAACACTCATAGGATAAATTGTTGTGCCTGCTGGTATAACCTCAGTATCTTTTAAATTTACATTTATGGCTCCAGTTAATTCTGATCTATCTAAATAAACCTTTCGCATCTCAACCTCCGTTTAATCTTATTTATAATAAATGCTCATTACTTTTTGAATCCAACAAAAAAGGGTGTGAATCCTGCTCGATTAACCCCCTGGTTGCTTGTTGGTAATATTTTTATCGTTCCACATAATACAGTGTGGAACGACATCAGGATACATCATTTAAATTGTTAGGAGCTTTATAAAATAAACAAAGGGAATCCTTCTAGGAACCCCTTTGTTAACAATCTGTACAATTTGTAAATAATAAAAAGCTCGGCCTAATAGCCACACCTACCAAAAATTAATTGTGATTCAGGTAAAACTTCTTTATTCTTTTCTTGCACAACCCTTTAAGTTGGTTTGGTTAAAAAAGCTGATGCAAAATTACGGGCAGCTTTAAGTTGTAAGTTTATATCCTCTTGAGTGGGCGGAGCCTCGAAAAAGGGATACCATACAACTTCTTTAAATGGATTAGTAAAATGCACATACACCTTTAGTAAATTCATGTTCGTTAGGAGGGAGACTGATGGAAATAATTCAACCAAATATATCGCTGTTGGTCAGGAAGTAAATGTATAGTCACTGCATTTAAATTCTTAGGAATTGAATTCCAAAGTGCTCGTGATGCGTAAGTTAATATATCGTTTTCATTTAATGAGCGCATAAATATCCTCTTTCAGAAATTCAAGGTAAAAGGCGGCTAGTTCATCTGGACCAACAATACTCTTTACTTTAATAAGAGCTATATGAAAAGTAGATGTTCACAACTATTAATCCCATTACCGATAAACTATACAAAGACCAAGCAATTCTTCTGTTGCCTCTAGGAACTTCTTTGTTTTTTAAGACCCGCAATAACTTATAAGTCAAATATACAAACACTAAAATTGAGACTAAAAGCAGTTCATTCATTCTCTTCACTCCTATTTAACAATCCTGTTTCGATCATCCAAAAGAAATTCACTCAAATATGATATCTTTTTTAATCAAACCACCTACTAGAAAGAAATTCAGCTAAGTTTACTTATGCTTCACCCATTCCACTGAGCAAAAGAAGGTATCCTATTGTAATCAGTGCAATAATATTAAGTATTGTTAATAACCATTTACCAATACCCTTTTTACCTTTCATCCCAAGAATGGCTCCTAATAATGGAAATAAGAGCATTGAGTTTATTGCTATTTTACCTGATGAACCGAAAGATACTCCATTTATCATCAAAGAAAATAAAATAATGAATACTCCTTAACAGATAGTTGAAAGAACATTGTATTTTTTCAATTTAACCCCTCCTTATTTTTTTGATATTAAAACAAGCGTTTTATATACCTTTTGCACTTTCTTCTTTATCAATGAACCTGCTATTGCAGCAAAAATATCCCTAATTAAAGACAGCAGTGCAGCCATTATAATTCCTCCAAACAAGCCAGTTATTTCTTACATATTTCTACGGATTTTATCACTTGAATATTTCACCTTTCTTAAGCTATCCTGCTTCGTTAGTCGAATAAGAAATCGCTGAAGGCTTCCATTCAGGCTTCTTGTGTTATGAAAATTTATTTTTCTCCATCTGTTCACTATCGCATCCAGTAGCAATACGTTACTCGGATCCTAAGTTAAGTGAAATAGGTACATTCAGTAGACTAAAATCCAAAAAGGAATCACTTGCAATTCAACTTCAATATTCTTAAACATAATGTATGATTGTTTGTTAATAAACAGATATACAAATAAAATGTTTATTATTAATTGACTGCATTTAAACTTTAATATAAAATGTTTACAAATACACAAACGAAATTATCATATGTTTGTTTTTATCAGGAAAAAGATAGGAAGTGTTTCTAACAATGGAAATATCAAATGTTTTTTGGAGTGCCTCTTTGGAAGAATTGAAAAGTGGATATATTCAAGACAGTGGTTTTATTACTTGTCTTTTATGTGGAGAGAGAGTAGAAAAAGGGATTGTTTATCCTTACGAAAATCGACTTTACGAAGCCGAAAGGTATATGCGTATTCATATTGAGAGTACCCACCTTTCCGTATTTGATTATTTACTTGCCATGGACAAGAAGCTCACGGGCCTTACTGAACATCAAAAGAAACTATTATCTCTTTTTTATCAGGGGAAAAATGATAAAGAAATTCAAAAAGAACTTGGCATTGGAAGCGCCTCTACTATTCGTCATCATCGTTTTGCATTAAAAGAAAAGGAACGTCAGGCAAAGACTTTTTTAGCAATGATGGAATTACTGAAAGAAAAAGATGAACATGCACCAGCTTTCGTACCCGTGCATAAAACAGCCACAATGGTAGATGAAAGATATAACATTACTCAAGAGGAACAGGAGCTATTGATTCATAAATACTTCTCTAAAGGAGTATTGACTAAGTTTCCCAATAAAGAAAAACAAAGACTCGTGGTCCTGAGGGAAATTTCGAAACATTTAAAAACGGATTACCATTATGATGAAAAAGAATTAAATCAGATTTTAAAAGAGTTATATGAGGATTATGTTTTAGTAAGAAGATATTTAGTGGATTACGGATTTTTACAACGCACATCTGACGGGAGCAGTTATTGGTTAAAAAAATAAATGGATAACAGTAGGTGAAAAAACATGGATCGCAAAAAAGAGTTGAAACAACAATACAAGGAAACATCTGTTGAAGCAGGCGTTTATCAGATAAAAAATACGATTAACAATAAAATACTGGTTGGAAGCACCAAAAACTTTAAAACTCTAAACGGAATAAAGTTCATGCTCGAAACGAATGGATATACAACTAACAAAGAACTGCAAAAGGAATGGAACCAGTACGGAAAAGTCGCTTTCAGGATTGACATACTCGAAAAAATGGAAAAGAAGGATGACCCATATTTTAACGAAAAAGAGGCACTACTCGCCCTTGAAGAAAAATGGCTAGAAAAGTTACAACCATTTGGAGAACGTGGTTATAACTAAAAATAGTCTAAAGAAGGAGACAGAACTGTGGAACAAAGAAGACATTCAGTAACACCTCAAGATAGAATGAATTATATATTAGGTCTTTATTCTGCAGATCAACAAATTAATGCAGTTCTTTATTTTCCTTTAGGTATATCAAAGGAAAACCTCGAACAATCAGTAAGGATAACGCTACAATTGCAGCCAGTTTTGAACAGCTGTTTTGTCGAAAATGATACTCCTTACTGGAAGGAACATTCACCTGATACCAATTCTCCTATTTGCCTTTATGCAGAAGGAAATGATCAAGAAATTGAAATGATGGCAATCGATTATATTCAGGAATCTGGAAATCGAATTCAGGGGCCCATGGTTCAAACGAAATTATTACGAGGCACTACAATAGAAATCTTAGTTGTGAAATTGTCCCATCTATGTTCAGATGGTGCAGGAGTCAAAGAATATATCAATTTGCTGGGAACTATTTATACCCAACTTTCCTCGGGCCAATCTAAAGAACAAATTATCAAGGAATATAGTGAGGGGAAAGAGAGTTTTCGTGATCAATCACTTATATTCAAGTATACTGGCATAACAGACATAAAAAGTGCTTATCGCCCTAGCCAAGAACAACAGGCATCATTATGGTCCTTTCCATCACAGCCGAACAAAAATGCGTACCCACAAATGTCCATACGGCGGATAAGCCATGAGCAAACTCTGCGTCTAATCCAATGGACAAAAGCACAACAGGCTACCTTGAATGATGTAATCATGGCTGCTTATTTCCGAGCTTTATCACGTTTCGCTATGTATGCAGAACCTCGCACTGCAGAAAAAATGATCGGAATAACAATCGATTTACGTCGATATCTTCCTAATCATACAACTGGGGCTATTTGCAACCTATCCGGTATGGAAATGCCCATGATTAATATGGAAGATGAGGAAACATTTAATCAGACTCTCATTCGAGTCAAACAATCCATGGATAAAATAAAGACTCAAAATCCAGGTCTTTCTTCAGCTGCAGGAATGGAACTTCTGGCAGGAATGAATCTATCTGCCGTGAAGGAAATGTACAAGCAGCAATACGAACAGGCAATACAAATGGAGATGGCATTGCCGTTACTAACAAATTTCGGTGTGATCGCAGAGGAACCTATCCGGTTTGGTGAAATTCAAGCAGAAGATGGGTATATGACATCACCCATTATGTATGCACCATTCTTCACAATGGGGGCTAGTGCGTATAACGGAAGACTCACATTGACGATTGGTTATCATACACCTGGTACTTCAAAAGAACAAGTAGAGTATTTTCTAAATCATGTGGTTAATGAACTCCTATAATTGTTCACAGAACAGCTATCTTAACAGCTGTTTAGTCGATTCCTTAATATAAGGTATCGACTTTTTGTATTTAAAGCACGTTAAGCGTGACCGTAAAAGTCTTTGTTTGACAAACCTGCTCTTTAACACAATAGGAGCTGCCGCATCGACAACTCCTTGTTCCACAAACGCATCCCGGTTGTTTAACAATTTAGCTTCACTTACTTTCATTAATATTGGAGATATTTATAGAAAACTCCTCAAAACTCAATTGCCCTAAAGCAAGTTTCGTGCTTTGGACAAATATACGTTCATTTTTAGTTAGTTCACGTTTTGCTGCCTTTTCAATCCACTCATGCTCTATGTCTAAAACATCTAAAACATGCTTTTGTTTTGAAAAAGCTTCATAGTATCTTAATCCAAATTTCCTCTGGGACATAGCATCAATATGTATGCCATCTGGATTTGCAGTTAAGCCTTTTGATGTTGCAAAATAGCAATCTTTTTCAGTGTGAGCAACTTTAGATAAAATCTTGTTTATTTGTTTATATTCTACAGCGCTTTTTCCAAATCCAACTTCTCCAAGGTAATGTCCCAACTCACCGATAATAATCGGGATATCTGGTGCATTCAATTCTTTTCTCAAGTGTTTCATTAATGAAAGCAATTTATCTTCATACATCTTATAACGTTCTCCGTAACTGTCACTTTCTCCTTGATGCCACAGAATTCCTATTAGTTCACTTGATTCCATCGCAAATTTCGCTTCAGAAATCGCATGTCTTGTTAATAGTCCATCAATTGCCCAATCATCAATAGAGCTTCCTCCCTCGGCACATGGTATGACCCCAATGGACTCACCCGGATGATCCTCTGTCCAAGCCTGAGCAAAAGATGCTGCCGGTCCAACACCAGATATGTGACGATCAAAATTAAGCGGCTCCGCCATCATTTGCCATCTGCCGTTTCGCAACATATATATGTGCTCATTATAAATCGGAGATACCTCCTCAATAAATCCTCTGCCTGCCATATTTGATTGTCCAATTAATAATATAGATTTCATAAAAAAACCTTCTTTCTTTTTTTACTAAGGGCCAATTAGATTGAAACAGTTAGAATCCAACAAAAAGGCATCCTCCCTGAATCATCTCACCTTTTAGTTGAGATGCTTTCTTTGTGTTAGTTTCATTCATATCATTTAAACTTTTTTGAATATATAAATTCTGTAATCGGAACTGTAACAAAAGTAAGACCTACCACTATAACCAGTGGATAATTGTCAATTTCATTGAAACTGCCTGTTCCTTCAGAAATAAATAGTATTAAACCAGATAAAACCATAAGAACATAATAACCTATTTTGGCACTTTGGGTTTCAATATGTCTATCTAATTCATCCTTCTCGCCACCACCTTCATGATCACCCCAATTCAGCCAATTAAGAAAATAGCTTAAAGCTAAAAAACTAAAGAATATACCAGCTGAATCCGCAGTTCCAAAACTAACCCATTTGTATAAAGTCGTTCCTCCAATTGTTAGAAAAACAACAAAGACTAAGATAGCAATAATACCTTTGGTTTTATTCATGACTTCCCCCCCCATTCTTAGAGATAAATAAATCTTCCATTGCAACTCCTAAAGTCCTTGCGATATCAAATGCTAACTGCAAACTCGGATCATATTTGTCATTCTCGATAGCGTTAATCGTTTGCCTACTTACATTACATAACTCCGCTAATTTCCCCTGTGAAAGACTATTTTTTTCTCTGTACTCCTTAATTCTATTTTCCAATTCATCTGCCTCCACATTTATTAGGTGTAAAAAACCTTTTACACCCATATAATAAAATAAGGCAATGGGTGTGTCAAATATGTTTGACACACCCATTGCCTTGAACATCTATATTCTACGTCTTTCTTGTACTCTTCTGGATCGTTAGTTCACTAAGGGGTTCAATAAAAAAGTGAATAATCCTTCCAGGGTCACCGCACAGATTAGTTAAAGAAAAGCGAATAGATTTTCTCTTAGATTACTAAGAAACAGTAAGTAACTACTCCCATTACTCCCAATGACATTAGTCCAACACTTTTCTTAACACTTTTTTCCCAAAATGCAATACATCCAGAAAACCAACCGAAAAACACCATAAATGCACCAATATGTTCAAGTGATTTAATTGTTGCAATATTACCAGAATGGAATAATAGCACACCTATACAACTAAAACCTCCAATAAGGAGAAAAGAAGGACTTTTCATTTCATTTTTAAATTCCTGCTGTTCTTCTTTATCAGTCTTTATATAGGTATTTATAATATAGAAAATGGGAATAGCCCATATTAAAATAATAAATAAAACCTTAATCATACCCATATGCCCACCTCTTATTACCTTAACCTGCTTCAATAGCTTAAAAAAAGACACTAATCCTTCCTAATCAACTCAATATTTACTCTTCGCAAAGTTTTAGTTTCCCCTTTTGAAAACCTTATTTCGTTCTATAACTGTACATCCGTTATTCTGGAATGTTTTAAGCATTGGAAGGTTGTTGTGACCAGTGCGGCCAATATAATGGGTGGCCATAAAGTCATTTTTTAATATTTCTAATGCTTGTTGATGAAGAAGTTTGCTTTTCCCCTTCCCTCTTTCGCTTGGAATGATTCCAAAATAAAATAGCCTACCTTCTTCTGAAGTCCCGGGTTCTATATGGGGCATTATTACTCCGATTGGATTTCCATTATCATAAGCAACAATACAAGATTTCTTATAGTTCGGGCCTAATTCCAACTCTACACTTCGCATCTGTTCGTCAACATTTAGCGAAGAAGGTGAATTTAATGATCCTTTCATAGATTCCTCCCAAACCCTTTTAAACTCTGCTAACGAAAGTACGTTTAAATCCTTTAGTAAGAACCCGTTTTCAACCTTAGATGAATCATCTAACAACTTGTGAACAGTAACATTTTCATCATGTAACTTAAATCCATTTTCTATTAAAGTAAAGTCTACTTCTGTGTTAAATTTACTATTAACGAGTATATTCACATTTTTACAGTTCTTTATAAATGACTGTCCCATCAGATATGTTATAAGTTCAATTAGCTCTTGATTCGCCAGACTTTTTGTATCTTCAATAGTTACAAAGTTTTCTCCTTTTACAATTTTTATTCTTTCCAATAAATTAGAATTACTTTGTGATTTCTTTACCTCCATCATTTCAGCCCCTTAAAGCACAAATTATAAAGGCATGGGACCACAGATGATCCGCAGTCCCACTCTATCATTCATTATTCAAATTCGATTATATTCCTAACAAACAAGTGCTTACTTTTAAAAACAATTAAACTGACCACTGCAAGCAATATTCCTGAGATCATAAACACGATTCTTATTCCCAGTAAATCTGCTAACAGTCCCATAACAAGAGAACCAATGCCAAAGATACCAGTACCGATAGCTCCAAACGATGTATAAACCGTTGATAAATGTTCTTTTGTAACGCTGGTTTGTATCACTGTTTGTTGAGGTATGCCTTTAATTTGACCAAAAAGCCCTACAAAGAGCGATAAAAGGAGTGCAGCAATTGGTATGCTGTTTATACTAAATAGTAATGTTACTAAGGAGCTTAGGATTGAACCTATAAATATAAATGTCCCCAATTTCTTTTCAATGATTGAAGAATAGTTAATACAATAAACACTTCCTAAGATCAATCCCAAAAAGTAGGCGCCATTGATAAATCCCCACCACTGTCCACCAACCTCTAAAGCATCGTTAACGAACACAAGGAGTATGGCTGCTATCCAAACCGTTCCTGCGATTGTCTCAAAGAAGTCTAGCCAAGCAATCTTTCTTAATACTGGAGTGTTAGATAAAGTTACCCATCCCTCTGTAATCTGTTCAAATTTCCCTTTAGCCTCTATTCTATTATCAGCTGCACTTTCTAAAAGACTGAGCAAGATGCTTGCTACTATAAACAAACCTCCTGCTAACCAGACCAGCTGCTGTGAGCTCATAATAATTAAGAATAAACTCCCTATGAACCACATCACTGCTTGTATGAACTGTGTAACAGTTTCTGCAAGTCCATTGGCTTTAATTAATTGACTAGGATTAACATAGTATGGAATTAATGTCTGTCGTATTGGATTTGCACATCCATCTAGTAAAGCAATCAATCCTATGATTAAGAAAATCAAATAATAATTTGATGCTGTAACTCCAACTAACATAAACCCCAGAATAAAAAGCAGAATAGTCTTACCGATTTGCGATCCAGCCATTAACCATTTAAGATTTACTTTCCCCACCAAAAGAGGTGTTAACAGACTAGATATAAACATAGAAGAAGTAATTGTAAATGGTACAAATGAAGATGCGGTTGCCGAGCCTGTTAATACAAAAATCGTACTAATAATACTGACCATATATAATACATCGCCAATATTAGCGAGCGATTGACCCAACAGTAAAAAAGAAAAGTTTTTATTTAATTTCATTTTATGTCCCCCAATTTCTGAAATGAATATTGTCTTAAATAGGGGAATTTTAAATTGGATTGTTCATTATTATTTACACCTTTCATATATCTGATAAATCTGGGGGACTAGATTTATCACAAGATTTGTTTGTATCATCATAAAATGTTTATATGAACTTCAGGCATAATTTAAGACTCTTCACACCCATAATGAATTAACCTGTTCGTTCAACAATAGCGCTTCCTGTTTTTGTTGTGCGCTCTATATAGGAACTATTCATTTAATATCGAACTCCGAAGCCTGGACCTGAAATTATAAATCCTATGTACAATAAGAGGAGTGTAATAATTGTTAGCCTGTTAATCTGTACTTTTCCATATCCATTTCCACACCACAAATAAATTGGGTTTGTTAATTTCTTTACAGCAAGTCTAAATTTCTATAAAACTGGCAAGAATACCTTCTAGCATCCTAATAATGGGTGGAATTTGTTTGTTACTATCATCTGCATGGAAATCCCATGAATTCTTTAGTTACTCATTTCAACCAAGCCTGCTGAACCTTCCCTATGTCCATTAAAAAGAGGATAGACTTAATGTCTATCCCCCATTCTTTAAAAATCCAAGGCGGCAACCTTCTTACGCCTTACGGATTTTCACTTTATCTTCATTGTCTTTGCGGATTTTTTCCACTAGCTGGGTGATCTTTTCATCTTTCTTTTGAGCTAGAACTTGCTGCTCAAGCTGTGGTTTGATTTTATCAAGTTCTTCCGGCTTTTGCTTTTGGCCTTCAGCTTGCTGCTTGTATTGATCATACATTGCCTGGATTTCTTCATCGGAGGCTTCTACCTTGCCGATCTTGCTGTCCAGATATTGTGTGACAGTCATTTGCTTTTTCAGTTGGGCCTTAAGTTCTTTCTCGCTCAATTTGTTCTTTTTCAATGCTTCTTCATACTGTTTTTCATCTTCGAAGTTGGTTTTGATCTTTTCCAATTCTGCATCGATTTCTTTCTGTTCAACGGAGACGCCGTCCTTCTCAGCTGTCTGGAGAAGCAGCTCAGCATTGATCATTTGATCCAGAACAGACTTTTCCAGTTGTTCCTTCATCTTGCTATCCATCTGGTCTGCCGGCATGCCTTGCTGTTCATAAGTTGCCTTCATGGCATCCAGTTCTTTCTTATATTCTTTTTTTGAAATATCTTTTCCATCTACTGTTGCAACTATATCTTCTTTATTTTCTTTTTCAGCATTCCCTTTCGAGCTATCTTTGCTGCATGCGCCAAGCACAAGGACGGCGATGCTCAACAAAAGAACGCCTGAAAAAATTCGCTTCATCATAAACAAACTCCCCTTTCACCCAACATGTCCGTCATACTATCATATTTCTCAAATGAATAGGGGGTTTTAAGAGAATTGTTATCGGATTGTAATATATTAAACTGTCAAAAAGTACCGAAGATCCCCCTATAATAGTTCCTCTACATTTAAGTAAATCCGCTCATCAGGGCTTGTTGCATAGTCATTCAATCTGCTCTTTTGGCGCACAACGATTCTTTCCAACTTGCGATAATCGCCATCCAACTTTATCTATTTATGGTAACATTGGACCAAACGGTTAAATAAAACTGGAGGATGAAATGAAGAATTTAAATCAGATTCTATCAGGTGTGCAAACAGAGATTGATTTTTCAGGAACGGTTTTGGTTGGAACTGGGAATGAGCTCGCATCAGCAAGCTTTGGCTTTTCCAACCGCTCTGATCAGCTTAATAACAACACTGACACGCGTTTTGGCATCGCTTCTGGCTGCAAACTGTACACGGCAATTGCCATCTGCCAGCTTGTCGAGGATGGAAAACTTACCTTCGATACGAGATTGAGAGAGTGTCTTGACGAGGAGTTTCCTGGATTTAGTGAAGAGATTACGATTCACCATTTGCTGACGCATACATCTGGAATCCCTGACTACTTTGATGAGGACATCATGGATGTTTTCGAGGAACTCTGGGTGTCGAGACCAATGTACCACATCAGGCACCTCAGCGATTTTTTACCGATGTTCCAAAATGAACAAATGAAAGCAGCTCCCGGCGAAGCTTTTCACTACAATAATGCTGGCTATATATTACTAGGGCTGATTGTTGAGCAGGCTTCCAGGATGATATTCACGGATTATGTCGAGGAACATATTTTCAAAAGAGCTGGCATGAATGATTCGGGTTATTTTTCATTTGATCAATTGCCCGCCAATACGGCGACCGGCTATATCGATCTTCCTGACGGAACATGGAAAACCAATATCTATTCCCTGCCGGTAAAAGGCGGCTCAGACGGAGGAGCCTATATCACCGTAAACGACATGGCCGAGCTGTGGAAAGCGTTATTTGGGCAGCTTTTACTCACAAAGGAGACCTTGGAACGACTGCTCACCCCCCACGCGCAAGCCAACGAAACCGGCTATTACGGGTACGGCATCTGGATCAAGAATGAATCCGGGCAAGTAGCTAAATACCATGTGATGGGCTATGACCCAGGAGTCAGCTTCCACTCCGCCTACTACCCGGCCACCCAGGCCATCGCCGTGGTCTGCTCCAATAAATCCGAGGGTGCCTATGACATCATGGAGGCTGTGGAACAGGGGCTCTTAAGCGGTATTTGAATTAGCTAGTTACATAAGTACGTGATTTTAATATATGGTGGTGTTGCAAAATCATTTCAAAATGGAAAATCTATCAAGGCATTATGATCATCATTTTGGTCATTCTCGCTTTCATAGCTGACTTGTTCAAGGACAATTTTTCTACCCATACCGTTCAATACCCGTATTTGCAATTTCTCTTATCAACTTTGTTCCTTGCCGCTGTTTTAGGCATAATTAGCTTAATTTTGTACTTTCAAACGAAGACGAGCCAAACATTCTTAATCCACCCGGCCTGGGATTTAATGAATATCGTGGTATTGGTTATCTTTTTTCTATCAGTCGTCATTTTCATAACCCTGGTCTTGTTTACTCCATTGGCATCCGCAGTAGAACATAGCCGCTGGGTCTTGTATATCATTCTTTACTACTTTCTTTTTTTAGCCAATGTTTTAACCTTATCAATTGTTCATAAAAGTAATAAAAGTTTAGGAAATCACCACAAAATCAGATCATCATTTGTTTGGACATTATTGATCCTCCTGCTGGTAATTTTCTTCCTACCCGGATTGTAAGCGAAATATAAAGAGGATAGCTTAGTGGGCTATCCTCTTTTCTATACTCATATTGTCAGAGCCTTCGCTTGTTCAGAGGCATTCCCTATCAAAAGACTTAAGCAAAGATTTTCTCTACATCAACGTTGAATTCTTTCAAGAACGCCGACCTTATGATGCCTTGATTTTTAGCAACGTCATGCAGTTTGAATGTATCCTTTTCATCCAACACATACACCTGAATGGTGTCAAGGAGCGGATGCACGATCCAATATTCCTTTACACCAAACTGCATGTAAAGGTTCAGTTTGAAAACCAGGTCATGCGATTGATTCGAAGGACTAATAATCTCAATGATCAGTGAAGGAACTCCTACATAGCTATTTTCCCGGAATCCTTTTTTGTCACAAATAATAGAAAGGTCAGGGAAGACAATCCTGGTCCCTTCCATATGATCACTCTTTAGCTCTACATCAAAGGGCGCTTGGAACACCTCACATTCTGAGCCATCAAGCAGCTGGAACAACTGAGCATGTAAACGTCCTGAAATTCTTTGATTTCACCAAGGAACACAATGAGACATAGTGACGGTTCTGTAGTCCCATAAGTTTTATTCCCTCCCCTAGAGGCTAAAAGTGGTTATGCACCTAATCGTAGTGGAATAGTATGAACAAAATACTAAAAATGAAAGCTGGGATGAGGATGGGACGGTTTTTCTTGAATCTGATTGCCACGTTACTCGTGGTCGCGGTCAATGCGCTTGCGAATATCCTGCCACTCAATGGGCAGACGACCGGGGAAATATCAAATAGACTGGATGTGTTGTTTACTCCGGCCGGATATGTTTTTGGTATCTGGGGATTGATTTATGTTTTATTGTTTATTTGGACAATCAGGCAGTTTCCTGCTTCACGAAGGAATTTGCCAGTCTACCAAAAATCTACTCCGCTTTATGTGCTAAGCTCCATTCTCAATATCGCCTGGATACTATTATGGCATTACGAGTTTTTTCTTCTGACAGTATTTGTGATGATTGGTTTGCTGCTGACTCTTATCAAGCTTTATCAACTTATAAAAAATGAAGAACATTCTTTTTGGGATCTGCTCCCTTTTTCTGTCTATCTTGGCTGGATCAGCGTCGCTACCATCGCGAATATCAGCTATTATTTGAAATATATTGACTGGAATGGCTTTGGTCTATCCGATGTTGCCTGGACACTGATCATGGTCGTGATCGCCACACTACTGGCTGTTTATTTTCAATATAAAAATAAGGATCGTATCTATCCCCTGGTATTCATCTGGGCCTTTATTGGAATCCGTGTTAAAAATGCGGCAGCACATCCGACAGTAAGCACCGCTTCTTATGTCTTATCCGCAGTCATCCTAGTAACCATTTTATTCGGACTGTTTAGGAAGCATTGACTTTAATAGAAAGACTAAGATCTTTTCAGCAGTTTTACGGTTGTGAAAACAAAGGGGGAATTACAAATGATCTCATTAAAAGATGTGAAGGAAGCGCGGGAACGAATTAGCGACATCGTTCATGTAACACCTATCCTAAAATCAGACCAACTATCGATGGCATGCGGCAACCAGATTTTTTTCAAATCAGAGCACTTGCAAAAGACTGGCTCATTCAAGATCCGCGGCGCGAGCAATAAAGTGAAACAAGCTGTCGAGAATGGCGCAAAGTATGTAACCGCAGCCTCCTCGGGCAATCACGGCCAGGCAGTTTCCTATGTGGCGAATAAATATGGAGTGCCTGCTACCATTGTCGTTCCTGAGGATATCAGCCAATGTAAAATGAACGCCATCCAAACCTACAATGGCAAAATTGAAATGTGCGGCACCACATCTGCGGAGAGGCTGCCAAGGGCAAAGGAAATCGCTGATCAAGAAAATGGCGTATTCATCCCTCCATATGACGATCCGTATATTATGGCTGGTCAGGGAACGGTTGGATTGGAGGTTCTCGAACAGATACAAGATGTCGATGCAGTGATTGTTCCGATCGGCGGTGGCGGTCTTCTTTCGGGGATACTTACTGCCATAAAAGAGACCAACCCAAAGATCAAAGTGATTGGTGTAGAACCTGAGATTGCGAATGATACTTATCTTTCACTTAAAAACAAGGAAATCACCGCGATCCCAGCTACCTCAACGATCGCTGATGGCTTGAGGAGCAGCCAGCCTGGAGACCTGACCTTCCCTGTCCTGATGAAATACCTCGATGACCTTGTCCTGGTCAGTGAAGAAGAAATCCGCCATGCATTTAGCTTCGTTTTGGAACGAATGAAACAGCTGATCGAACCTTCAAGCGCAACAACAGTCGCAGCTGCCATGCATAACAAACTGCCTTTTAAGGATAAAAAAGTGGTGACCGTCATTTCAGGCGGGAATGTGGATTTGGGGAAGATCTCTGGATTGATCAGCTAAAGAAAAGGAAATGGGGACGGTTCTCCCGTCCCCAAGGTTATATTTTATTCTTCTGTCGGGACACCAGAACCGTCCCCGTGTCCCATCCTTTTCTACTCTTACCTCTCGTGTCCCAGGTACCACTGCGCCGCAGCTTCGACTTCCTCACGGGTCAACTGATGGCCTCTATTCTCCCAATGGAGTTTCACATCAGCACCAGCTTTCTCAAGCAGGGATTTAAGTTGTTCAGATTCCATCGGTGAGCAGATTGGATCATTCGTTCCTGCCGCAATGAATACCGGAGTTCCTGTCAGGTCAGGCAGTTCAATGCCTCTCCTCGGCACCATTGGATGGTGGAGGATGGCCCCCTTCAAGGCATTTTGATAGTGGAACAGCAGGCTTGCCGCGATATTCGCTCCGTTTGAATAGCCGACTGCAATCACATTGTTACGGTCAAAGCCGTATTTTTCAGCCGCTTCATCAAGGAATTCATTCAATTCCTTCGTCCGGAAAATGAGATCCTCTTCGTCAAACACGCCTTCTGCCAGTCTCTTGAAAAACCTTGGCATTCCATTTTCCAATACGTTCCCGCGGACACTTAAGACAGAAGCTTCCTCATCAATCATTCCAGCTAGAGGCAGCAGGTCCAATTCATTGCCTCCTGTGCCGTGAAGCATTAATAATGTTGGTTTTGTTGATACCTTACCCTTGTTGAATATATGTTTCATTGTTTATCTCCCTCCAAAACACGTGCCTCCACCTGCGGAAGCTTGTGCTCTAATTCTTCCCTCTTTGACTCGAGCCATGACGGCAGCATCAGTTTTTTTCCGAGTGCGTTCGCTGGCTCATCTACCCCAAAGCCCGGTGCATCCGTTGCGATTTCAAAAAGAATGCCCCCGCCCTCGTGAAAATACAGGGCTTTAAAATAGTTACGGTCGAGAATTTCTGTTGGATAAAATCCCTTCTCCACTAGAAGTTCTCTCCACCTTTGATGGTCTTCTTCATCTCTCGCTCTCCAGGCAATATGATGGACCGTTCCTGCTCCCATCAATCCGCGTACCGAAGGAGTGAGCTTGATGTCAATCGTGTTGCCAATCTCCGTTTTAAACCTGAGGAAGCTTTCTTCCTGGCCAACTGGCTCTAGTCCGAGAATATCTTCAAGTACCTCTGCCGTTTTATGAGGCTGGGCTGAAATCAATGTCGCTCCGCCAAACCCTTTGATCGCAACATCAGATGTAACTCCTCCATAGCTCCAGGGATTAATGGCTCCCTCATTCCTTTCAACCAGTTCGATTTCAAGACCGTCAGGATCCTGGAATTGCAAATAGGTTTCGCCATAACGGACATTCTGAATGAACCTGACTCCAAATCGTTTCAACCGATCCTTCCAAAAAGACAGGGATCCGGCGGGTATGACATAGCTGGTCACTCCAACCTGTCCAGTGCCAATTCGCCCTTTCATCTGGTTTTCCCATGGAAAGAAGGTGATGACTGTTCCAGGATCCCCGGCTTCGTTGCCAAAATAAAGATGATACACTTCAGGCCTGTCAAAGTTGATCGTCTTTTTCACAAGCCTAAGCCCTAATACACCTGCGTAAAAATCAATATTCCGCTGCGCATCGTTGACCATGGCCGTAATATGGTGGATACCTGTTGTCTTTTGCATTTCCTTTTCACCCTTTCTCCGATCGGATACTACTTGGGCCTTTCGATTTCAAAAATTTCTCCGACTTTCGCGTAATTATTCCCTGCCAGCCTGCTCACAGCCGCCAGCCCCTCCGGATTGATCCTTCCATGATTGTAGATGCTATCCTCTATATGGAACTGTACTACTTTCCCGATGATGAAATCGCAGCCCGACACATTTCCGCCCCCTAATTCCAACGCCTGCTCCAGCACGCATTCCATCCTGACTTTTGCTTCCTTCACCCCTGGCACTGAAACTTTCACACTTTTAACCGGAGTTAACTGAGCCAGCTCGACTTCACTTTCGTCAGGAGCAAGGCTGGCGGCTGTTTGGTTTATTTTTTCAACATTCTGTTCATCAACGATATGAACGACAAATTCCCCGGATTCAAGAATGTTCCTCGCCGTATCCTTCTGCTTTCCTCCTGACCGCTGGATGGATAGCGAAATCATCGGCGGATTGGACGATACGATATTGAAGTAGCTGAACGGCGCACCGTTCAAGACTCCATCCTCGGAAGCTGTTGTGACGAAGGCGATTGGCCTGGGAATGATGCTGCCAATCAGAAACTTGTAATTCTCTCTCTCGGAAAGCTGGTCTGGGTCAACCGGAAGCATCGCCATCAATCCAGCTCTCTCACTTCGATCGGAATGAGCCTTCTCTCCAGCTGCCCGCGATACTGTTCATATTGTTCTGGCAGCATTAATTTCTCACCCATCGTTTCCTGTGATTCATCGTGAGCAAATCCTGGTGGATCCGTCGCAATTTCAAACAGGATTTCACCATGCTCTCTAAAATAAATCGCATTGAAGTAGTTTCTGTCCCTTACAGGTGTTACACCATAGCCATTGTCTGCCACGTATTGCTGCCAATCCAGCTGGTCTGCGTCATCGACAGCCCTCCAGGCAATATGATGCACGGTTCCTACACCCATCTCCCCGCGGCCAATCGGTGTCAATTTAAGGTCGATGACATTCCCGATGTCTGCAGAAGATCGGAAGCGAATGAAGTCTCCTTCTTTTCCGACAACCTCGAGTCCCATCACTTTTTCCAGCAGATCTGCTGTTTTTTCCGGCTGGGTCGATAACAGTGTCGCTCCGCCAAATCCTTTGATGGCGACATCAGGCGTTACCTCACCGAAGCTCCACTCATTGATTTCCCCTTCTTCTCGTTCCACAATCTCCAGGTGGAGACCATGAGGGTCATCAAATTCTAAATATTGTTCGCCGAACCGCTCCATGATTGTATATGGTACATTAAATTTTTCAAGGCGGTTTTTCCAAAAATCGATAGATCCTTTCGGAACCACATAGGAAGTCACTCCTACCTGTCCGTCGCCAATGACTCCCTGGCGAGCGCCTGCCCATGGAAAGAAGGTGATGATGGTTCCCGGCTTGCCGCCTTCATTTCCAAAATAAAGATGATATGTCTCTGGATCGTCGAAATTGACGGTTTTCTTTACCATTCGCAGTCCTAATACACCACTGTAAAAATCAACGTTTTCCTGCGGATGGCCGACTATTGCGGTAATATGGTGAATGCCCATTGTTTTTTTGGTCATTATTAACACTCCCATTAATAATCTAATATAATTTAGAATAAAATAGCATCTACAGCGTATCGGCCAGGGCCAATCAGTGCTAATCCAATCGTTACAGCAATCAATGTCAAGTTATACTCATAGCCATTTGAAGTGGACCACAAACCATTTGCGCCATGCACTTTTAAAATAGCCATCAGCATGGTACCAGCTATCAGCAAAGCTGCGAGTGGTGTCAAAAGCCCTGCTGCCAATAATATTCCCCCGACAAGCTCAGCTAACCCTGCGAAAAGTGCCATCGTCACACCAGGCTTCATACCGATTGATTCAAACCAGCCGCCCGTTCCTTTTAATCCATAGCCCCCAAACCAGCCAAACAGCTTTTGCGCACCATGTCCAATAAATAAAATGCCAATTACCAATCGTATGATTAACAAACCTAAATCCATCATTTATATAATCCTCCTGAATTTTTATCTCGAATCCGAGATATATAGTGATAAAAATGTATTTAAAGGCCTTTTGCCCGATAACCGATTCGTTTTAATAAACTGATTGTCTGATTGACTTCCTCGGCATCCAAATCTGCAAAAATCCTGCTCATTTCCATTTCATGCTGAGGAAAAATAGTATCCATCAGCTCTTTTCCTTCATTCGTTAAAACCCCATAAGTGACGCGGCGATCTTCGGGACAGGCCCGCCGTCTCACATAATTTTTCTCCACAAGCTTATCAATGACATAAGTTATGCTGCCGCTAGAAATCAGAACCTTTTTTCCAATGATTTGAATGGGCTGCTCCCCCCTGTGATAAAGCAGCTCCATCACAGAAAATTCCGTAGGGTTCAATCCATACTGTGCTGCGTCTTTTCGAATCACATCGTGAATAGCCTGCGCGGCACGAATAATCACTGTTACAGCTTTTAACTCTTCTCTTGGCTTTTCCATTTTTCCAACTCCTTTACATTATGCTGGATTCACATGTAATCCAGCATAATGGCCAAAGGTTTTAAGCTGCAGGGTTTACTTCTAATTCAACTTTGATTTTGATGTCTTTTCCCACCAAGACGCCGCCTGTCTCAAGTGCTGCATTCCATGTCAGACCAAATTCTTCACGGTTGATTTTTGTTTCTGCTTCAAAGCCGTACACTTCAACGCCCCATGGGTTTGTGCCTTTGCCGCCAAATTCCACATCGAATGTGACTGGTTTCGTTACATCCTTGATTGTCAAGTCACCCGTTACTTTGTAGTCATCGCCGTCTCTTGTAATGCTTGTAGATTTGAAATCAATGGTTGGATACTTCTCAACATCAAAGAAGTCAGCTGACTTCAAGTGATTTTCGCGGTCTTCATTACGAGTGTCAATGCTAGCTACATCAATTTTGAATGCAATTGAAGCAGTTGTTAAATCTGTAAGATCCGCTGCCTCAACATCTGCAATATAAGAATCGAAATGACCCTTCACCTTTGATACCATCATGTGTTTCACTTCAAATCCAATTGCTGAGTGTGCCTGATCGACTGTCCATTTTGCCATATTAAAATTCCTCCTAATATTGTTTTTATCTCGAATTCGAGATATTGTTTTAAAAAAAATACCTTGAATTAATTTATTTTTAATTCGAGATAAATTTATCATATATTCCACAAGGATGTCAATAGATAATTTTCATTCTTTTTCTCCTAAATCAAAACGGAACTCAAACGAGGATTCGAGTTCCGTTTCTTGTTTTATTTTTCAAAGTGAACTTCTTAAATTAAAGAGTCTTTAAAAAGCAGATGTCCAGCCGCCATCGACGGTAATCACGGTTCCATTAACAAAGCTGGAGTCATCAGATGCAAGGAACAGTGCTGCCTGCGCAATTTCTTCTGGCTTCCCGGCGCGTGGCGATAATGAGTGGGTCAAGCCTGCACGTGACATGCCAAACTCATTAATGCCCTTCATGCTTGATCCGATGTTGGTTTCGACCGCTCCCGGTGCAATCGCATTGCAGCGGATCCCTTTTTGCGCATACATGAAGCCAGTGTTCTTTGTCAGCCCGATCACGGCATGCTTGGATGCACCATAAGCTGCACCAGCATGGGCACCGCTAAATCCGCCGGTGGAGGCTATATTAATGATGATACCTTTTTCTTTTTCAAGGAAAAGCGGTATCGCCTTACGCATCGCGCGCATCACGCCCTTTGTATTCACATCAAAAATCTGGTCCCATCTCTCGTCCGTGATATCACCAACAGGCTCAAAGCCATCCATAATCCCCGCGTTATTCACCAAAATATCCAGTGTTCCATACTCACTTACAGCAGTATCGATCATATTCTCAACATCCGCAAGATCCGCCACGTTCACTTTTAGCGCTTTTGCAGTCCCGCCGTTCGCAGCAATCCCTTTCGCAACATCCTCAGCACCATCAAAATTATAGTCAGCCAGTAAAACCTTCGCACCCTCCTGGGCATATAATTCCGCAATCTCCTTTCCCATCCCCGACGCAGCACCCGTCACTACAGCCACTTTGCCTTCTAATTTCATCACGATTCCCTCCAGTCTATTATTTTCCTTCAACTCTATTTTAAGCTTCTGTTTGGTACTTCTGCTAATTTTATGTGAATAATTAGTTAATTTGGTTTGGACAAAGCGAGCAGCTTTGGCCTCGGTTATCTCTTAACCTGCCCTTACTTCAAATAAGTATTATTTTGACTGGTTTTCATCAACTAACCCTAAACCTGTCAAAAAACCGGCAACAATCCTGACTCTTCCTCTCTATAGGAATTAGCACACGATAGTTTCAATTTTCTGTAAGTTTGTTCTTATTCTGATAAACTTGGTTAAAAGAGGGGGATGATTAAAATGGAATTACAAGTCTGGCAGCCGGTCACATGCCTGGTGAAGGGCAACATTATTGGGGCAACCTTTCAATATTTTGATACAGAAGATCGGGGCGGTCTTAAAATTGTCCTGACGGATATCAAAGGAACTATGGTGGAAGTGATTTATGATAAGCATTCACCAATTGTGGGCGACTGTGTCTGGACGTTTCGTTACGCAAATGAGATAGCAAGGTCTGACCTGAACAAGTTCATTGACCGCGCCGATCACTCCAAACTTACTGACCCGGCCGCGCATCATTTTTATAAAGCCTTACAATCAGACTATATCGCATGGTATGATCAGCTGGGCTGGCTCGGCAGTGATGAGGCACCACACGTTGAGCATCATATTTATATGTATAATGATGGAGTTTTCGAAGTCATCAGCGATTATGAGCCGAGGTTTATCGTAAAAAAACAGGGTGACGGTTCCTGAAAAATAGGAACCGTCACCCTGTCTGATTTATCTCACCAATCCATCCCCGACCATGACGTACTTTCTCGTCGTCAAAGCGGACAGTCCCATTGGTCCTCTTGCATGGAGCTTCTGTGTGGAAATTCCGATTTCTGCTCCAAACCCCAATGCTCCCCCGTCGGTAAAACGGGTGGAAGCATTATGATACAGTGCTGCAGCATCAACAAGCTGCAGGAACTTCCTGGCGTTGTCTTCGTTTTCGGTAATGATTGCTTCTGAGTGCTTCGTACCGTACTGATCGATATGCACGATGGCTTCATCGATGTTATCGACGACTTTAACGGCCATATCGAGGCTCAAATATTCATCGGTCCAGTCGGTTTCCGTTGCCGGGATTACGTTCGGCAGTGCGGCTGCTGCTTTTTCATCTCCATGCACAGTGATTCCGTTATCCTGGAATGCTGCAGCAAGCTTCTCCTTGTTATTCTCAAGCCATCCCTGATGGACGATAAGTGTTTCCGCAGCGTTGCATACAGCCGGCCTATCTGTTTTGGCATTGATCATGATGTTCAGCGCTTTTTCAGTGTCCGCTTCTTCGTCCACATACAGGTGACAGTTGCCAACTCCTGTTTCGAGCACAGGCACAGTCGCGTTTTCGACGACTGCCTTGATCAGTGCTCCGCCTCCGCGCGGGATCAATACGTCGATATGCTCTTTCATCGTGAACAGCTGCTGGGTTGCTTCGCGGTCTGCTGTTCCGATGAACTGGATGGCGTCTTTTGGCACCTTTGTGTTTTCCAGAGCCTTGTGCAGGATGTCGACTATGGCTTTGTTCGATGACAATGCAGAAGATCCGCCTTTTAAAATGATTGCGTTGCCTGATTTGAGTGCCAGACCTGCTGCATCGACAGTCACGTTCGGTCGTGCTTCATAAATCATCCCGATGACACCTAGCGGTACGCTGATTTCTTTTACATTGAGCCCGTTTTCGAGCGTCCAGTCTGATAGGACGTCCCCGACTGGATCATCATGCTCCGCTACCTGGCGCAGCCCTTCCGCAAAGTCCACGACCCGCTCGCGAGTAAGTTCGAGCCGATCCATGAATGCATCCGCAAAGCCTTTTTCCCTTCCGTTCTGCAGATCCTTTTCGTTCTCTGCTAAAATGGCTTCATAATTTTTCTCCAGTGCAGCAGCGAGGACCAGCAGTGCTTCATTTTTTTCCTCAGTGGAAAGGATGCTCAGCTGTTTCGCTGCCTTTTTCGCTGCAATGGCCTGATCTTCTACTGTCATAGTTTTGGTCATGGTCAATGTCATCAAAACGCCTCCTGTAAAGTTTTAGACTGATACCGGTAATGCAAAATCAAGTGAACAGACAAAGGTGCCCTGTTCGATCGCTTCTTTTCGCTCACATTCTTCTTCAATCAGTGTTTCTTCCAATTTCACGCTGGAATAATTGATTCGTCCAAGGCCGATCTCTTCTCCGTCTACATCCATTACTCTGACGACGGCCCCCTCACCGAACTTCCCTTTTACCTGAAGGATGTCGGATGGGAGGATATTTTTCCGGTCTTCAATGATCGCCGCACTTGATTCTGGGCGGATGATTACTTCCCCCTCAGGCCCGGAATGGAAAGCGATCCATTGCTGATTGTTATCGAGGTTGAAGCCCTCCGGATCCTGGTTGAAATATGTCCCCTTTGCACTTCCAGTCACCGCCTTCATCAAAATGTTTTCGCTGTCGGCCTTTCCTAAAAATGAATCAATTCCCGATGCCATCGCAATTTTTACAGCGGAGATTTTCGATTTCATTCCCCCAGTACCAACAGCGCTTCCAGAACCGCCTGCTGCCGCTTCGATTTCGGGAGTGATTCCGCGCACCTTATCAAGCAGCTTAGCCTCTGGGTTCGAATTCGGATTCGCATCATACAACCCATCGATGTCGGAAAGGATGACCAACTGATCTGCCTCTATCAGCGCCGCGACCTTCGCCGATAATGTGTCATTGTCGCCGAAACGAAGACGGTCAACCGTAACCGTATCATTTTCGTTGATAATCGGGATGATCCCTCTCTCCAACAGCACGTTCAACGTATTTTTCATATTGTTGTATCGATTCTCATTCGCGAAGTCGCTTCTCGTGATCAAAATCTGGGAAGCCACATACCCATGAGATAAAAAGAGTTCTGAGTAAGATTCCATCAACAAGCCCTGGCCAATCGAAGCTGCTGCCTGTTTTTCCGGCAATGAAGTCGGCCGCTCGATGCATCCAAGCTTGCGGTAGCCTGCTGCCACAGCGCCTGATGAAACCACCGCCGTTTCATACCCCGCATCCTTCAAGGCAACAATCTGGTTCGCCAGGTTTTCCAGCTTCCTGCGGCTGATTTCCCCGTGCATACTCGTTAGTGAACTGCTGCCAATCTTAATTACAACTCTTTTTATCTTCCTGTCTTGCTCTAACATCCAATACCTCCTTGTAAATCTGCCTGAGCACCTCATTCAAAAAGTGTTCGTAAACCGTTCTTTTTTTACCAACGTTATCTATGGTAACATCCTCAGAATGACATTCAAGGGATGTGGAGCCATTCGCAAGCATAAGGCCGAGATAGTGAATGGAAGCGGTAACATCCCAAAGAAATACTGGGTTAAATCTGGATGAGCCAGACTCACGACTGCTGAGGGAAGAATATGAAGAAATATCGGAAGTTTCGTAGGCTTACAAAATGATATCCTTTTAAAACCACTTGAATTAACAATGAAGAACGCCTACTTTTGTAAAATGCTTTCCTAAGAGCAACAGGGTCTATTTCGACTTAGTAAATCATATTGTGATTTAACTGAATATCCTGTGGGTCATCAAATTACGGTACATTTTTACCGAGAAAATCAAAAATCACTTAACGTTGACGTTAAGCGACTTTCATCATTGAGCATGTTTAGCTAAAGAACCCTTTACTTTAAGTACATTGTTTCACAAAGTTAGGACAAATAATGTTATTTAATACACTTTATCATTGAACTACTAATTAAACTTCTTGTATGAATTTTATTTACAATAAAAAATTTTTCCACTCTAATAAATGTCCAAACCTTTCTATTTTAATCGCATTTAATAATAACAAGAAAGGTGGTGGACAAGATGAACAGTAAGGATAATTTTATAAATGGAGCACATAAACTAGTAGGTGAAGATGTTGAAGTTATTACAACAGAAGGCACCTATAGAGGTACCCTTTTATCTGTTGGAAGTGATTCTCTTGTTTTAGAAACACGCATTAGAGGTCGTTTAGTACGATTACTTATTCGATTAGCTCTAATTGTTGCTCTTTTTAGGTTATTTTTCTAAAATAACCTTCTAAACTAGGATTCGCAACTAAAAGTTATAAGAATAGGTACCACCCTTTGCCAGGAGAAATTCTGGCTTTTTCATTTTGCAATAACGGCCTAGAAACGCATTACACAAATGACAATTTTCTTATTCCACATTACTGCCCCTTTCGTATTATAAGGTCATCCAGAAAAGAAAATATTTCTGGTTGACCTTTTTCTATATGGTCTTATTATAACGGTAGCCGGGGTAAAACGTAACTGCTCGTGGGACCTAGATCCCGTCAGCTAAACAG
>NZ_JAMAUR010000059.1:0-242 GCF_023714225.1 Mesobacillus sp. MER 48 | reverse complement strand
CCATCGGCGCTGAGAAGCTTAACTTCCGTGTTCGGTATGGGAACGGGTGTGACCTTCTCGCCATCGCCACCAGACTATTTGGTTTGAGGTTTTATTCCCTCAAAACTAGATAATGTGTAAGAAGAATTCAAGAGAAACGAATGATCATTGTCCAGATCCGGCTCCTAGCCTCTCGAGTCGCTTCGGTCCATCCGCCGAAGTCAAAGAACGACTTCAACTGCTGGCCCTCCAGCGCTTGTCGA
>NZ_JAMAUR010000058.1:0-242 GCF_023714225.1 Mesobacillus sp. MER 48 | reverse complement strand
CGCAAGCTAGTAAGAACCCTGAAAGATGATCAGGTTGATAGGTCAGAGGTGGAAGCGCGGTGACGTGTGGAGCTGACTGATACTAATCGTTCGAGGACTTAACCAAATTGATCATTCGATTCTCTTGATTTCTTCTTACAACATTATCTAGTTTTGAGGGTACAAAGTTTTTTGCGGTAGCAAAATAACTAAAACCTCAAACCAAATAGTCTGGTGGCGATGGCGAGAAGGTCACACCCGTT
>NZ_JAMAUR010000057.1:0-244 GCF_023714225.1 Mesobacillus sp. MER 48 | reverse complement strand
AATATCTATTATACTGTCTTTAGTGCATTTTGCAAGAGAAATTTTAAAGATATTTCACTTAGTAAAAATCTTTATTCCCTCAAAACTAGATAATGTGTAAGAAGAAAACAAGAGAAACGAATGATCAATTTGGTTAAGTCCTCGAACGATTAGTATCAGTCAGCTCCACACGTCACCGCGCTTCCACCTCTGACCTATCAACCTGATCATCTTTCAGGGTTCTTACTAGCTTGCGCTATGGGAA
>NZ_JAMAUR010000056.1:0-246 GCF_023714225.1 Mesobacillus sp. MER 48 | reverse complement strand
CGACTGTACAGCCTCGACAAGCGCTGGAGGGCCAGCAGTTGAAGTCGTTCTTTGACTTCGGCGGATGGACCGAAGCGACTCGAGAGGCTAGGAGCCGGAGCTGGACAATGATCATTCGATTCTCTTGAATTCTTCTTACAACATTATCTAGTTTTGAGGGCGCAAATCCTCAAACCAAATAGTCTGGTGGCGATGGCGAGAAGGTCACACCCGTTCCCATACCGAACACGGAAGTTAAGCTTCTCA
>NZ_JAMAUR010000055.1:0-251 GCF_023714225.1 Mesobacillus sp. MER 48 | reverse complement strand
GTGGTTCGAGTCCACTTAGGCCCACCATATATCTTTCATAATGGGGCCTTAGCTCAGCTGGGAGAGCGCCTGCCTTGCACGCAGGAGGTCAGCGGTTCGATCCCGCTAGGCTCCACCATGTCGCTTTACAGCACATGCATTTGTTCCTTGAAAACTAGATAATCGTAAGTAAGAAGAACCAAGAAGAAAACCGAGTGATCGCCATTTTAGTTTTCTCTCTATTCAATTAGAGAAATGACCTTTTAGGTTAA
>NZ_JAMAUR010000054.1:0-255 GCF_023714225.1 Mesobacillus sp. MER 48 | reverse complement strand
CGAAAAGCGTAGGCGACTGTACAGCCTCGACAAGCGCTGGAGGGCCAGCAGTTGAAGTCGTTCTTTGACTTCGGCGGATGGACCGAAGCGACTCGAGAGGCTAGGAGCCGGAGCTGGACAATGATCACTCGATTCTCTTGATTTCTTCTTACAACATTATCTAGTTTTGAGGGTACAAAGTTTTTTGCGGTAGCAAAATAACTAAAACCTCAAACCAAATAGTCTGGTGGCGATGGCGAGAAGGTCACACCCGTT
>NZ_JAMAUR010000053.1:0-255 GCF_023714225.1 Mesobacillus sp. MER 48 | reverse complement strand
GTCTAAGCAGTTAGGCTGCAAGTGAGGCAAATCCCGCTTGCGTGAAGGCTGAGCTGTGACAGCGAGGGAAATATAGTACCTAAGTTCCTGATTCCACACTGCCAAGAAAAGCCTCTAGCGAGATAAAAGGTGCCCGTACCGCAAACCGACACAGGTAGGCGAGGAGAGAATCCTAAGGTGAGCGAGAGAACTCTCGTTAAGGAACTCGGCAAAATGACCCCGTAACTTCGGGAGAAGGGGTGCTCATTTGGGTGA
>NZ_JAMAUR010000052.1:0-255 GCF_023714225.1 Mesobacillus sp. MER 48 | reverse complement strand
AAACCGGAGCTAATACCGGATAATCCTTTCCCTCACATGAGGGAAAGCTGAAAGACGGTTTCGGCTGTCACTTACAGATGGGCCCGCGGCGCATTAGCTAGTTGGTGAGGTAACGGCTCACCAAGGCCACGATGCGTAGCCGACCTGAGAGGGTGATCGGCCACACTGGGACTGAGACACGGCCCAGACTCCTACGGGAGGCAGCAGTAGGGAATCTTCCGCAATGGACGAAAGTCTGACGGAGCAACGCCGCGT
>NZ_JAMAUR010000051.1:0-255 GCF_023714225.1 Mesobacillus sp. MER 48 | reverse complement strand
TCACCCAAATGAGCACCCCTTCTCCCGAAGTTACGGGGTCATTTTGCCGAGTTCCTTAACGAGAGTTCTCTCGCTCACCTTAGGATTCTCTCCTCGCCTACCTGTGTCGGTTTGCGGTACGGGCACCATTTATCTCGCTAGAGGCTTTTCTTGGCAGTGTGGAATCAGGAACTTCGGTACTATATTTCCCTCGCTGTCACAGCTCAGCCTTCACGCAAGCGGGATTTGCCTCACTTGCAGCCTAACTGCTTAGAC
>NZ_JAMAUR010000050.1:0-259 GCF_023714225.1 Mesobacillus sp. MER 48 | reverse complement strand
GCTCTACCAATTGAGCTACACCGGCATTTGTAATTATTAAAGGAATATATGGTGGAGGATGACGGGATCGAACCGCCGACCCTCTGCTTGTAAGGCAGATGCTCTCCCAGCTGAGCTAATCCTCCATATATATGCCCGGCGGCGTCCTACTCTCACAGGGGGAAACCCCCAACTACCATCGGCGCTGAGAAGCTTAACTTCCGTGTTCGGTATGGGAACGGGTGTGACCTTCTCGCCATCGCCACCAGACTATTTGGTT
>NZ_JAMAUR010000004.1:0-387122 GCF_023714225.1 Mesobacillus sp. MER 48 | reverse complement strand
ATGTATTAGGCACGCCGCCAGCGTTCGTCCTGAGCCAGGATCAAACTCTCCAAGAAAGAGTTATGAGTTAGCTCATAAGTTAAAACGTTGGCTCATGTCTTCTATTAATAGAAGCATGATAATTTATCGTTTGTTGACGCTTGTTTGTTTAGTTTTCAAAGAGCAAGTTAGTTAGCATGCCGCCCAGAAGCGACTTTACTAATATACCATCAGGCATTTTTCCTGTCAACACTTTCTTCTAAAAATGTTTTTCAGTGAAAAATACTTTTAAGTTGTAAACCGTCTGCCGCGAAAATGTTTTTGCTGTGTTCCGCAGCGACGGTTATTAATATACCAAGTATTTTTTGAATGGTCAATAGGTTTTTTCGTTTTTTCAGGATAACTTTTCAGCAACCTTATAATATCTGTGATAAATACCCTGTCCTTTCGTTTCTACGTTTACTACTTCAATGATTTTCTTATCAATCAAATACTCTACAAGGATTCCCAGGTCAACAGAATACGGTAAAAGTTCTGGATGGGACATCAGGTCACTGAATGCCCAATACTCTTCACCTTCCATCACTTCCACTAAATGCTGGCTCCCTACTTTTGTCCTTTTGTGGATCAGGAATTCGCTTGCCAGGAACAAGAGCTCAAGCCTTTTTTCTATTGTTTCTTCACTGCAAATTAACTCTTCGTATAACTTATAGATTTCTGGCTCGATCTGCTTCACTTGATGCCAGACGGTCACTTCGGGATGAAAGCCATTCTCTATCACTGCAAGTCTTGCAAGATGATGCAATGAATGCACAACATAATTGTAGGCATCCAAATAGTTAAAGTTATCAAATAGCATCTTGCCATCTGAGTACCTTCTGATCAACTTGGCAAACTCAATTCCCATTTTTATTTTGCGTCCGAAAAACGGAAATTCTTTAAGTTCATGTTTTAAATCAGCGATTTTTTCATTTCGATCAAAAATTATCTTCCCATTGTAAAGCCAATCAAAAATCTTTTTATTGCTGCCAGTTAGGAGCCAATCATTGATCTGCTTTTCGGTTACAATATGCATGGCGGCTTTTTTATCCTGATAGGAATAATGTTTAACAAACACAGGTTCTTTATTTTCTTTCACTATAATAAGCAAGATGACATCAAATGTATCGGTCGCAGCGAGCGCTTTATGTCTCTTCTCCACCGCTACCACTCCTACGGTGTTAGGGTGGCTTGCACGTTCTTGATAAATCGAACGAAGGATATCCTCCATAATAAACTCCTCCATTTGTTTGTTAGCATATATGTTCGACAATTATATAAAATCTCCTGCATTTCATCTAGACAATTTTCGACATCGGTGTTTACTTTTTATGATTATCTTGCCGGAAATAGTATGATATAGTTAGATTTTAGGGAGGGAAACTTCAATGGGTAAATATTCAAGTAAAATAAATAAAATCCGCACCTTTGCGTTGAGTCTTATCTTCATTGGCTTCATCGTTATGTATGCGGGTATCTTCTTCCGCAGCTCATTTGTGGTCATGACAATTTTTATGATCCTTGGATTGCTGTTTATTATTGCCAGCACGGTTGTCTATTTTTGGATTGGACTGTTATCGACAAAGACAGTTCAGGTAGTTTGCCCTAATTGCGGGAAACAAACGAAAATGCTTGGCAGGGTGGATATTTGCATGTATTGCAACGAACCGTTAACTCTAGATGCCTCTCTGGAAGGCAAGGAGTTCGATGAACAATACAATCGAAAAAAATAAAAAGAGAACTCGGTTTTTCGCCGAGTTCTTTTTTTATCCCACAATGCTTACATATGAAGCAGCAGAATCATGTACGCAGACAAAAAAAGAAAACTGATAGCTTATGCCATCAGCCGTAAGTATTAATGGACTTCCTTTGCGGAACATTCCGGACAAGTTCCGTATATTTCCATTCTATGGTGCCCAACATTAAAACCTGTTACATGGGAAGCTAAATGCTCTACTTCGTCAAGGCCAGGGTAATGGAAGTCAACGATTTTCCCGCATTGATCACAGATGACGTGATAATGATGGGAAGTAACAAAGTCAAAACGACTGGAGGCATCCCCATATGTCAGTTCTTTGACCAATCCAACTTCACGGAATACTCTCAAATTGTTATAAACCGTCGCTACACTCATATTTGGAAATTTACCTTCAAGCGCTTTATAAATCTCGTCTGCTGTAGGGTGCGACATTGAGTTTATTAAATATTCGAGTATCGCATGACGTTGCGGAGTAATACGGACTCCTGTATCCTTCAAGGTATCCAGGGCTTCTTTTAACTGACTCTGTACCACCGCCATGCACCTCACTTTTTCAGATTATAATTCTTATTTTATAATGTTTATAATTAGTGTACTAATTTTATTCCTCTTTTGTCAATATTGCTACACCACAAACATTTACAACTCTCAACCTTGATGCAAGGTTTGTTCTTTTGCTCCCAGGTGCATATTCACATATCTTGCGGCGACAAACAGGAAGTCGGATAGTCGGTTTAAATAGGACAGGACAAGCGGGTTAACCTCATCTCCCAGCTCAACAGCCTGGCGTTCCGCTCTTCTGGCAACCGTCCTTGCTACATGAAGCGCGGCACCTGCCTGGTGTCCCCCGGGAAGAATGAAGTTCGTCAATTGCGGAAGCGCTGCATCCCAATCATCGATTTTCTTCTCTAGTTCTTCTATATCCTTTGCTTCAAGTACCCATTTTACTTCTTTGCCAGGAGGAGTGGCCAGTTCAGCACCGACATGGAACAAAACTGTCTGGATCTTATGGAAGATTTCCTGCATTTGTTCTTTATCGTTAAAATACTCTCCATTCAGGTAACTGAGTGCCAGGCCTATCATTGAATTTGTCTCATCACATGTCCCGTAAGCTTCAACACGCATATCATTTTTTGCTACCCTTGTTCCATAAATAAGAGAGGTTGTTCCTTTGTCCCCTGTCTTAGTATAGATTTTCATTAATCAGTACCCCCTGTCCATGTCGATAACATTGATAAACTCTGTGGTTTTATTAAGATATGTATGAAGATTTTGTTTGAAAATTTCAAAGGACCTTGGCAAATAATTTTTGGTCAAGCTTGAAATATGAGGAGTTACGGTTACATTGTCCATTGTCCAGAATGGATGACTTTCCGTCAAAGGTTCTTCATAGAAAACATCCAGATAAGCATGCGCGATCTTATTTTCCTGAAGTGCGGCCAATAACACCTCATCTTGGACCAAGTCACCACGGCCAATATTGATAAACACAGCTGTGTCTTTCATTAAGACAAAATCGTTCAAGTCGAGGAAATGCTTCGTTTCTTGCGTACTTGGCAATACCGAAACAATGAAATCCGCTTTAGGCAAAGCTTCCCTGAAGTTTTCCATCGTATAAATTTCGTCTGCCCAGTCAGCTTCACGGCCGCTCCGGTTCACACCAATCGTATGCATATTAAATGCTTTTGCCAAACGGGCCACTTCTCCCCCAATTGCCCCTATACCTAGAATGAGCAATGTCTTGCCGTACAATTCTCCCATTGGCAATTTACGTTCCCAAGTTTTACTTTGTTCATTTGACCATAATGACTTCATTTGTTTGACATGCTGCAGCATCATGCCGATGGTAAACTCGGCCATCGGGATTTTGTGAATCCCCCGCACATTTGTAACAAGGATTCCGCGTTTTTTACACGCTTCAAATGGCATTTTATCCAGACCGGCAGACATGACCATAATCCATTTGAGCTTGTCTGCTTTGCCAATCAGCTCTTCCGTCAAATCTTCACCATAGGTAAGGAATATCTCTGCATCCAAAAATATATCTTCCTTGATTCCTTTATGGAATTCGAAGCTCACCTGAGGGAATTCCTTTTTCACCTCTTCCTGCAATCGTTCAGCCGGAAGAATCGAGGAGTAAATATTCATTTTTACCCAACCCTTCGTTCTAGTTTCGTACTATTAATTGTATTAATTTTCACTTAATTAAACAACTTCCAAGCCTGAAAAATGAAAAGCCACCGCTACATGTCGAAGAGCGGGAATTCGAACCCTGTTTTCCCCATAAAAAAAGGCGGGCTATTTAAGCCCGCTAAAGTGTTTGAGGAGGTATGCCCTAATACAATGATATTCACTTACAGCTGAAATGAATGGACAGTAGCCTGTATTGATAAAAATAGGCGGAAAAATTATCCCTTTAGATGATATTTTTTTGCGATAGCTTCACGATAGAAATCAAGCGATGGCTCTTCATTGAGGTTTGACAGCATTCCCTGGATTACCGGGATTCGGGGTGCATCTCTTTCGATTTCACTCTCTAGGACATCCAGTGTGATTAGCAAGTCATCTCTGTTTTGAAGATCAGCAACTGCTTCTTTCATTTTAATGATGACCTTTTTAATGTCCTGGCCATTTGTCAGGAAGTATGCCTTTGTCTTTTTTATCAACTCATCGACTTTTTCTTTTGTTGCCAGCGGCTCCTCTCCCTGCAGTCCATCAACCAATGAATCCACTCTTCTTAGAATGTATCCCACTAATTCATCAATCTTGAATCCTTCAGGGTTGAATAGAAGCAACTTTATATAAGAATTAAAAAATCCCTCGAGCATTAGCGCCATATCCCATAGATGCGCTTCAGCCCTTTTACCGTAGATTGCCCGCAGGCTGGCTTGATAAAACATTTGTGCTTCGTAATACTTGCGGATCATCAATTCCTTTACCTCTTCATTCAAGGGAATTGCCTGTTCTCTGGATTGCATGATGATGAATTCCTTATGCTCGATCATGGTATTGAATAATGCTGTCAACTGCAAAGCAAACTTTTCCCTGGGCGGCAGATTATCATTTTCAAACCCTTCAAGTTTCTTCTGGATATAATCAAAATAATATTCAAGAATTGCGATCAATAAAGCTTCTTTGGATTTGAAATAAAGATAAAAAGCCCCCTTGGAAATTCCGCTTTCCGTGACGATTTCCTGGATTGAGGTGGAAGCGAACCCTTTCGTCGCATAAAGCTTAATCGCTGCTTCGATGATTGCTTTTTCTTTTTCCTTCACCTTTATTGCCTCCCCAATATAACATCGATTGACTGACTGGTCATGGTAATAATTATACCCTATTATAACTTATAACCGGCATCAAAACAGCAATAAAGACAGCCGTTTCTGGCTGTCTCCATGTTTACAGGTTTTCTTTAATGAATTCAAGCGCCTCTTCCACATGGCCCTTTACTTTAACTTTTCTCCATTCTTTGGCAAGATTGCCGTCCTTATCAATGATGAAGGTAGACCTTTCGATGCCCATGTATTCTTTGCCAAAGTTTTTCTTCAGCTGCCAGACCCCATAATCCTCAGCTGCTTTATGGTCTTCATCCGCAAGAAGAAGGAAAGGCAATCCATGCTTTTCAATGAATTTTTCATGCCGGTTAATCGGATCCGGGCTCACCCCAAGAATGACAGCATTCAAACCCTCGAAGCTTTCATGATGATCCCGGAAATCACATGCTTCAGTTGTGCAGCCCGGTGTCATATCTTTCGGGTAAAAATAAAGCACCACATTCTTCCCTGCAAAATCGGAAAGTTTTACAGTTTCTCCATTGCTTGCCGCCAGCTTAAACGCCGGTGCTTTTTCACCTATAGCCAATGCCATTATGTATCCCTCCAAAATTTGATGTATTATCATTAGCCTATCTAATTTCGGGTTGGAATACAAATCAAAGGAACACTTCAGGACCGTTTTTGATCAAACATGGCTCTTGTTACAAACGCTGCAGGAATCGTATAACCAATCAGCGCCTCCAAAACAGCGATCGCCCTCCCGACCCCGACTGGAGCAATATCCCCATATCCTACAGAAAACAGGGTGATGGCACTGAAGTACATACTGGTTGACATCCTTTCATACGACGAAGTGCTTGGCCGCATGCTCTCATCGGATAGGACCCAGATTCCCTTCAAATCAAGCAAATAATACAATAATCCAAAACCAGCCATCACCGTCCCATAAATCAGCGCAAGTGTGACAAAATTTTCTAACGAGACCTGCTTGCCTTTAATTTTATGAGGAATGAATAATGTTCGCAAACTCAAAAATATCGCTAAAACAATCAAAAAAATTGAAATGTAAAATTGCATTTTCAAGCCTCATTTCATGCCTCTCTCCCTTCACTATACGCTGGCGAAAATAGGAGTATGACAGCAAGTACACTCTGATGAGATCCATGCTTCTGACTATTTTCGGCATTTCAAGTCAGGACCTGTCTGAAATAATAAAAAAGACCGCAGCAAGGTTAATGCTGCAGTACTGTCTTTAAGGAATGAGACCCTTATGGAGCTGCTTTGGACTTTATAAGGGTATCTTTCTCCTGGAATAGTACCCTTATAGAGCTGATTTGTGCCTCATAAGGGGATCTTTCTCCCGTAATAGTACCCTTAGGGAGCTGCTTTGTGCCTCATAAGGATATCTTTCTCCTGGAATAGTACCCTTATGGAGCTGCTTTGTGCCTCATAAGGGTATCTTTCTCCTGGAATGGTACCCTTAGGGAGCTGCTTCGGACTTCATAAGGGTATCTTTCTCCTGGAATGGTACCCTTATGGAGCTGGGTTAGGCCTCATAAGGGTAACTTTATCCTATAATGATACCCTTATAGAGCTGCTTCGGACTTCATAAGGGTATCTTTCTCCTGGAATGGTACCCTTATGGAGCAGTTTTGGGATTCATAAGGGTATCTTTCTCCTATAATAGTACCCTTTTGGAGCTGGTTTGGACTTTATAAGGGTATCTTTCTCCTGTAATAGTACCCTTATGGAGCTGGTTAGGGCTTCATAAGGGCATCTTTCTCCTGGAATGGTACCCTTATGGAGCTGATTTGTGCCTCATAAGGGGATCTTTCTCCCGTAATAGTACCCTTATGGAGCTGATTTGGACTTCATAAGGGCACCTTTCTCCTATAATTGTACCCTTATGGGGCTGTTTAGGGCCTCATAAGGGTATCTTTATCCTGTAATAGTACCCTTATAGAGCTGCTTTGTGCCCAATAAGGGTATCTTTTTCCAGTAATAGTACCCTTATGGAGCTGCTTTGTGCCTCATAAGGGCACCTTCCTCAATCAGCAGTACCCATATCAAGCTGTTTTGGACTCTAAAAGGGCATCTTTCCCCAGCAACGATTCCCTCATGGTGCTGGAACAATTAAAGTCAATTCCCAGCACCACGGTATATTTTTACGCCTTCATTCCAAATGAACACTGACAGGCTGAAAAAGGCAAGCCCGATTACTGGTGTCAAAAATGAATAACCATACCACTCATCTCGTCCGAGGAAATAGGCAGCGGGATAGACTCCGACGAAGGCGAATGGCAAAATCCATGTCAGGACAAACCGGATTGCCTTGTTATAGATATCAACAGGATAGCGGCCGTAGTTCCCGATATTGTACATCATCGGCATGATGGATGTGCGGGCATCTGCCCAGAAGCTTATGCAGGCGATCATCACGAAAATGCCGGCATAAACAAGAACACCGCCCAGAACAAATAAAACAAATAAGAAGGGATCAGACCAGCTTACCTCAAGGCCAAGCCGGCTTCCGGCATAAAACATGACAGCCAGGCCAGTGATGGCCCCGAATAAGGATTCCAGTTCCATCCGTTCAAGGATGATCTGGAACAGGCTGTGGATCGGCCTCGTCAGGATCCGGTCAAGTTCCCCTTTTACTATATAACGTTCATTGAAATCCCAAATATTGAAGAAGGAAGAAAAAAGTGCGTAAGGCACAAGGAAAAACCCGTATATAAAGATGATTTCATCCCGGCTCCAGCCGTTCAGGAATTCGGTATGATCGAATACCACGAGGATAAATATCAGATTGACCGCCTGGAACAATAAATCCGAAAATATTTCAACGACCAGATCTGCCCGGTATTCGAGCCTTGTTTTCATATACTGGGCGACATACTGAAAAAACATGCTAACGTAAAACACTTGTCACCCTCCCTGTATAATCAATTGTTTTTTTGCTATGACCCAAAGAATCTGGGTTGGGATCACCAATATCAACACCCATGCAGCCTGAAGCATAAGACCTTCGACTGCCTCGCTCCCTGTGAAGCCATTCGTGAATATCATGCTAGGAATATAGCTGATTCCCTGAAAGGGAAGAAACCTCATAATTTCCTGGGCCCAGCCAGGAAAGAAGCTGATTGGCAGCAGCAATCCTGAAAACAGGTCGATGAGGACACGCTTGGCCCTAATCAGGCCAGTATTATTATATAAGAAGAAAGTAGTGATTCCCGTCAGCAGGTTCAATTGTGTGTTGATGAAAAAGCTTAGCACAATCGAAATTGCGAACAATCCCCAGGTCGCGGCGTCCGCTGAAAATTCCAATGGGAAAATCAACGCGACAATTACCATCCCAGGAACGGAAAAGAAGAACAATCTAAATATCCCTTCTCCCAGTCCCTGCATCGTTTTCATGCCGAGATAGCTGTATGGCCTGATCAATTCAACGGCTACCTTGCCTTCCTTGATTTCCGTCGCCATTTCCCGATCGATATTATTGAAATAAAACGCCCTTGCCATCCAGGCAACCGCCACATAAGTCGTCATTTGCACAGCACTCAAGCCTTCTATTTCACTCTTTCCTCCATAAATCGCATTCCAAAGAAAGTAGTAAGCTCCGATATTGATACTGTAAATCAAGATTCCCGTATAATAATTCGTCCTGTACGCCAGCATCATCAAAAAACGGATGCGGATCATTTCAAGATATTTATCCATTGATCGCCATCCCTTTATCATAGATATTGCGGATGATCTCTTCAGTGGATGGCTCATTTATTTTTACATCCCTGACCTTATAGGCAGCGACCGTCAGTGCAATCACCTGGGACACAGTTTCCTCATCATCCCCAGTCATCGCGGTAAAGACCTGACTCTTCTCATCCAGTTCCCACTTTATACCCAGATTGGCTGTCAACGACTCGAGATGGTTAATGTCAGCAGGTTCAAGGAACTCAAAACTGATTTCCTTTCCTTCTCCCCATTTCTCCTTCAGACTTTTCAGGGCGCCATCATAGATAATATTCCCTTCATCAAGCATGATGACCCGCTCGCACAGTGCCTCGATATCAGTCAAATCGTGCGTTGTCAACAGAATCGTCGTATTGTACTTCTCATTTATTTCTTTTAAAAACTCTCTTATTTTCAGCTTAACGAGCACATCCAAACCAATAGTCGGCTCATCAAGGAAAAGCAACGGCGGGTTATGGATCAGCGCGGCGGCAAGTTCACAGCGCATCCTCTGCCCAAGCGAAAGCTTCCTTACTGGCTTATCGAGCAACGGTTCCAGATCAAGCGTTTTAATCACATGGTCCATATGCTCGTTATACTGAGCATCCGAAACTTTATATACTTTTTTCAACAGACGGAACGATTCCTGGACAGCGATATCCCACCAGAGCTGGGAACGCTGGCCAAACACAACACCAATCGTCTGGACGAACCTTTCCCTTTCTTTATGAGGATTCATGCCATTTACAATGACACTTCCTGAAGTCGGAGTCAGGATTCCGGTCAGCATTTTAATTGTCGTCGATTTCCCGGCGCCATTTTCACCGATGTAACCGACCATCTCTCCCTGTTTGACGGTAAAGTTGATATCGTTCACTGCAGGAACGATTTTATAATTACGTGTAAAAAGATCACGGAAGGCTCCCGATAATCCGGAACGGCTCGAATATGCCTTGAATTCCTTCCGCAGTCCATTCACTTCAATTGCGTTCATGTTGATTTCCTCCTTTGGTCACTCAAACAGTTTAGCCAATCCTCCTGGCTAAAACAAATGCTATGCCTGATTACCCTTTTCGTGGTCTCGGATAGTTCAATCAGAAAACATGTTGAATAACGAAGGAATTGCGAGTCTAAAACAAAGCTTCTTTTTCGTTGGAAATGAACGAAAAGTGAAACAATCGGTAAAAAATAAAATTAATGATAAAATAGTTAGGCAGTCATATTTAGGAGGTTTAATGATGCAAAGAACGAATTCTGAGCGAATACATAATGAAGCACTTGAACATATCGTCGGAGGCGTAAATAGCCCATCCCGTTCCTACAAGGCAGTCGGCGGCGGTGCCCCTGTTGTGATGGAACGGGCCCAGGGGGCATACTTCTGGGATGTGGACGGCAATCAATACATCGATTATCTGGCGGCATATGGCCCGATTATCACGGGGCATGCCCACCCGCATATTACCGAGGCAATCAAAAGAGCTGCCGAAACAGGGGTATTATATGGCACGCCAACTCCTCATGAGGTTAAATTCGCAAAAATGCTGAAGGAAGCAATGCCCGGGATGGATAAAGTGCGTTTTGTGAATTCAGGTACCGAAGCAGTCATGACGACAATCCGAGTAGCACGAGCATATACCGGGCGCGATAAAATCATCAAGTTTGCCGGCTGCTATCACGGCCACTCAGACCTGGTATTAGTTGCTGCAGGTTCTGGTCCATCCACTCTTGGGACGCCTGATTCAGCTGGTGTGCCTAAAAGCATTGCACAGGAAGTCATTACAGTGCCATTCAATGATATTGAACCTTTCAAGGAGGCACTTGAAAAATGGGGCGACCAAATCGCGGCAGTTTTAGTGGAGCCGATTGTCGGCAATTTTGGAATTGTCGAACCTAAACCTGGTTTCCTAGAGGAAGTGAAGGAGCTTACCCATCAGGCTGGATCGCTGATCATTTTTGATGAAGTCATCACCGCCTTCCGCTTTATGTACGGCGGAGCTCAGGACTTGCTGGGAATCACACCTGACCTTACAGCAATGGGCAAGATCATCGGCGGAGGCCTGCCAATCGGCGCTTACGGCGGCCGTGCTGAAATTATGGAAAAAGTCGCTCCACTTGGCCCTGCTTATCAAGCGGGCACGATGGCTGGCAACCCGGCTTCCATCCTTTCCGGCATTGCCTGCCTGGAAGTCCTGAAACAGGATGGTGTATATGATTACCTAGATCAGCTTGGCGCGATGCTCGAAGAAGGAATCACAGCTTCAGCAAGCAAGCACGGGATCCCGATTTCGACCAATCGTCTGAAAGGTGCGCTCACCATCTACTTTACAACTGAAAAGATCGAAAACTATGAGCAGGCAGAGAACACAGATGGCGAAATGTTTGCGCGTTTCTTCAACCTGATGCTTCAGCAGGGAATCAATCTAGCTCCTTCCAAATATGAAGCATGGTTCGTTACGATTGCTCATACACAGGAAGATATTGAAGCCACCCTGCATGCAGTTGACCAGGCATTTTATTCAATGGCGAATGAATAAATATACAACTTTCTATACATAACAGGCATCGATTGGATGCCTGTTATTTTTCATCCTATAAATGAAAACGTTTACATTTCTAGCTATTTTCCATTTACGATAATCCTTCTCCACATTCTTTTCATCCAAAAATATGTATAAATAATTGATTTCTGAAAATTCTTATGATATAGTTGCTATTAATATTCTTAAAATTAGCCATTCAAGTGGCCGCTTTTAATCCCTTGCTTTAAATTCCCGTCAAAATGTTATACCCTCATGTACCAAGCTATCAAACGACAAATCATAGATTATTTTTTCAGGAGGTGAACCGGCTTAAAGGAACACTTTATAAGCCGAAATTTATGACAACACAATGGAGCCCTTCCAAATTCAAAGATTTCTCAAGATTCGAACACGATGCCTGCGGAATTGTAGCCAGCATTGAAAAAAAGAAGATCCCGACGCGCGAAAATATTTTTCACTGTATTGATGGCCTCGTCACCATGAACCACCGAGCAGGCTTTATCAATGGCGAAGGTGATGGAGTGGGTGTGCACATCGATATTCCACGGGCGCTCTGGAAGGAAAAACTTATTGAAGCTGGTGTGGAATCCAGCGCTGTCGACAACGAAAGCTTCGTCGTCGGACATGTTTTTATCACGAGGACCGATCAAGCTGAAGCAATCCAGGATGAACTTAAGGCAAAGCTTGAAGAGCAAAACATGATGCCGATCTTTTCATCTGTTGACGTAACAAATCCTGAAGCGCTTGGCCCGATTGCCATCCAGGAAAATCCTGTATTCTGGCAGTTCGCATGCCTTGCAGACGAAGTCGGACAGGAACTTTCAGGCAAATTGTTTAATATGATCATAGATTTCGAGAAAAACGATCAGGTTCATGTGGCTTCCCTAAGCCAATACCACGCTGTTTATAAGGTTATGGGCGCAGGCGACATACTGCCGAAATACTACCATGACCTGGCAAGCCCGCTTGTGGCATCCACTATGACTCTTGGGCACAACCGTTATTCTACTAATACTCTATCAAGCTTTTTCCGTGTTCAGCCCTTCAGCGTCCTTGGACATAACGGAGAAATCAATACAATTGCAAGACTCCGCGACGAAGCTCGAATGGTCAATGTCCCACTCGTCAAAGATGGCAGTGACTCACAGGATTTAAGCCGTACGCTGGAAACATTCATCTGCCGTGATGGCTACTCATTGTTCGAGGCAATGGACATGATGTTCCCGCCAATCATCAATGAAATCAAAGCTTATCCGGAGCATTTACAAGATTTATATACTTATATCCGCGAAGCATGGGGACACTTCGCACAGGGACCTGCCGGAATCATTTCGCGATTTGCCGACGAAGCAGTATTCAGTGTGGATGCTCTTGGCCTGCGCCCTCTCTGGATGGTTGAAACAGAAAGCTCATACCTGTTCTCATCAGAACCGGGAATCATTTCATCAACAGAGTACACAAATGACCCCAAGCCACTTGCACCGGGCGAGAAGGTCGGCCTGAAATGGAATGGTGACAAAATCGAAGTTTATGAAATGGAGCAGTTCCAGAGTGCGGTTTACCAGCGTTTTTCCGGGCGTATTTCTTTCCAGGAAGCCCGTCATCGCCTACAGGGTGCAAATCTTGCAAAAACGGTAACAATGACATACCCGGATAAAATCCATAACGGACAATATAAGGCATTCGGCTGGGAGCGTGACCACGTCCAGCTCGTCGAACAGATGGCTGAAAAAGGGGCAGAGCCAATCCGCTCCCTTGGACATGACGCTCCGCTTGCTGCGATGAATCCAGAACGCAAAAATATCGCTGATTTTATTAAAGAAAGTGTCGCTGTCGTAACAAATCCTGCAATAGACCGTGACCGCGAGGCGGAACATTTTTCAACAAGGACTGTTCTTGGCAAACGCCCTTCGCTTTTCGGAAAAACAGAAACAGGAAAAGTCATCGAACTGCTCACCCCTCTGCTTATCGAAGGCAAAGCAGGCTATGAGGCTTCGTTGAAAACTGGCCAGCCAAGCATGGACCAGGTCATCCAATGCTATCAGGATGACAAACTTGCTGCCTATCTGGAAACACTTTTCCACAGTGACGAAACAGTCAAGGATGCGCTTGAGAAACTTGCTGCTGAGGCAATTGCTGCTGTGAAGGATGGCAAAACATTGCTTGTTCTTGACGATGCAATGGCCCACCAGGAAAATTCTCTGTGGCTCGATCCGCATCTGGTCGTCTCAGCGATCGACCAGGCTCTTGTAAAAGAAGGATTGCGCCGCGACTGCTCACTGCTGCTTCGTTCCGCTTCCTTAAGATCGCTGCATGATATCATTGTTGCACTCGGACTGGGCGCAGACGCAGTCAGCCCATATTATATGTTCATGACAGTACTCGATGAGTCCATCACACCGCTTGTGAATCTGTACAGCGCCCTTACGAAAGGCCTTGAAAAGGTTATTTCCACAATCGGTATCCATGAATTGCGCGGATACGGGCGTCTGTTCTCGGCAATCGGCCTGAATGATGAAGTTGCAGATTATTTAGTGATCGTGAACTTCTTTGGTTCTAATGAACTTGCATACAATTTCGAAGCAATGAAAGAAGACGCATTGAAAAGAGCTGAAGACTTCCAGAACGAAAAAGAACGGATCGGCAAGACGTTCCACCTCTTTCCTCGTATCTGGAAAGCGGTTGGTGAGGTCGCTTCTACCGGGGACTACAGTGTCTACCGGGAGAAAATTTCCGAACAGGAAGACAGCAACCCGACTACGATTCGCCATTTGACCGGATTGAAAAAGACTGACGTAAAAGTTTCACCTGAAGAAGTTGAAATCGGCGTAGGTGACCACAGCCTGCCGTTTGTCATCGCTTCAATGTCATTTGGTTCGCAAAACGAAATCGCATTCCGTGCATATGCTGAAGGCGCCGACCGTTTGAACATGGTAAGCATGAACGGCGAGGGAGGCGAAATCAAGGATATGCTTGGCAAGTACCCGCGCACGCGAGGCCAGCAGGTTGCCTCAGGACGTTTCGGTGTGAATGCGGAGCTGCTGAACTCTTCCAATCTTCTTGAAATCAAGATTGGTCAGGGCGCAAAGCCTGGTGAAGGCGGACACCTTCCTGGTTCGAAGGTTACAGCTAAAATCGCGGAAGCAAGGAATGCCACCATTGGTTCTGATTTGATTTCACCATCAAACAACCATGATATTTATTCGATCGAAGACCTTGCGCAAATGATCCATGAGCTCAAGACAGCCAATGACCAGGCACGTGTAGCCGTTAAGGTTCCTGTCGTTCCGAATATCGGCACGATTGCAGTTGGTATCGCCAAGGCAGGGGCTGATATCATCACCTTGAGCGGTTTTGACGGCGGTACAGGTGCTGCCCGCATCCACGCACTCCAGTTTGTCGGCTTGCCTGCCGAAATTGGCATTAAGGCGGCACACAATGCCTTGCTTGAAGCAGGATTGCGCGACAATGTCGAGCTCTGGGCTGATGGCGGTGTGAAGAGTGCTCAGGATGTGATTAAATATATGCTCCTTGGTGCAAACCGCGTCGGCTTTGGTACGCTGTCAATGCTGGCCATCGGCTGTACAACTTGCCGAGGCTGCCATCTGGATACATGCCATGTCGGGATCGCAACCCAAATCGACTCAGAAGCACAGGCAAAGGAACACGGATTGCGCCGATTTGTACCTCGCCAGTTCGACCTTGCTGTCCAGGGTATCATGAATCTATTCACTGCATTCGGGAATGAACTGAAGGCTCTGGCTGCTTCTGCCGGAATCAAAAATCTGCAGGAAGCAGTCGGCCGCTCCGACTTGCTGGAACAGATTAAAGGAAATGACTTGCTTGATTTGACCTACCTGCTGAAGCCGCTTGAAATCGGCCAGATCATGCATCAAAAAGAAGCTGCTGCCGCGATGGCATCAGCACAGCTCCAGGTCGCTGCAGGCGCCGAGTATCTTGATGCAATCGACGAAGAGCTTCATCAGTCACGCGAATTCAGGGCTGTCACTGCCGAACAGCGTGTGCTGGCCAGCAGGGTTTCCTGCCACCGTGTCCGTGGACGTCTTGATGGATCCTATCGTAATCTGCAGCCAGTCTCACTTCGCTACAAAGGTTCCATTCTCGGAAACGGACTTGGCGCCTATAACACAGATGGCATCAACATCGAGATTGACGGCGGCGGCCAGGACGGAGTCGGTAAGACTTCATTCGGCGGTGCGATTTTAATAGCGAAATCCCCTGGCAAGGATGGCGGTTTCTACAATGGTTCAGTCGGCAAAGGCTTTGGCTACGGAGCGCAGAAAGGATTGCTCGTCGCACAGGGCAATGCCGACGCCCGTGCTGGAATCCGTTTATCAGGAGCTGATATGATCATCGGCGGACTTGTGAAAAAGCCTATCCCTGAAAAAGAATTCGGCAACATTGGAACAAACGCCAATATCAAAGGATTTGCGTTTGAATACATGACGAATGGCCGCGGACTTGTCCTCGGTGATCCGGGACCATGGATTTGTGCAGGCATGACAGGCGGTGTCGTCTATCTGAGACATCAGCCGGAGATGGGCTTGACAAGAGAAGCCCTCACCCGCCGTATTGCCAAAGGCGCGAAGGTTTCCATCGACACACTAACCGCAAAAGGCGTACAGGATGTAAAAGAAATGCTTTCATCCTATACCGAGATGCTGGCACGCCATGGCCAGGAAAATGAAGCCAAAGAACTTGCATTAATAATGGAGCATCCAGAAGATCACTTTGTTCAGGTCGTTCCTGTTAAAGAGCAGGCAGACCCGGCCGTATCAACTGAATGATTTAAGAAAATGATAGTGGCCCCGTTACTAAAACGGGGCCATTTATTTTGGACACAATCCAGATTAGCCTGATTCAGGAATAAAGGCTGGATTTTAAGGAATATATTTTGGTTCTAAGGAATATAATCCATTTTTAAGGAATATATCCGCTTTTTCAGGAATATCTCACAATAATTAAGGAATATCTCCAATAAGTTTGTTTTACCGATATCCTCTCCAATGAAATGTAACCACTTTCATAAAAAAAGGCTTGTTTTTTGGTAAATTGACGCTTGAACTTCTTCCATATCCATTGTATAGTACATAATTGTTTAGTTTTAAACAAAATGGTTTAAAGTATAAATAATTTCACGGTCTTTGCATTTAACGAATGAGATTTTTTGTCTCTAATGAAAGGAATTCACTCTAAATGAAACTTGGTGCCCGCATTTTAAAAACGGGAATTGCCATTACTCTTGCATTATTTTTATCGAATATTTTCAATCTGCCATCACCGGTATTTGCCGGGATTGCAGCGATTTTTGCCCTGCAGCCCACTGTATATCGCTCTTATCAATCAATCATTGAACATATCCAGGGCAATCTGATCGGTGCCGCGACCGCGGTCTTGTTCGTCATGGCGTTTGGCAACAGCATTTTCATCATCGGCCTTGCGGCGGTACTGGTTATTACGTTAAACCTTAAGCTGAATCTGGAAAAGACGATTTCACTTTCGATGGTAACTCTAATTGCAATCATGGAGACGCCTGGCGATAATTTCATCCAATTTGCTGTGATTCGTTTCTCGACCATCATGCTCGGGGTTGTTTCTGCATTCATTGTCAATCTAGTTTTCCTGCCTCCGAAGTATGAAAACAAACTTTATTACAAGAGTTCCATTCTATCAGAGGAAATTACGAAATGGATCAGGCTGAGCACACGCCACGCCTCCGAGCACCAGCTCCTTAAGGCAGACATCGAGAAGCTTCGCGAAGGCATTATCAAGCTCGATCAGCTATACATGATGTACAAAGAAGAACGTGATTATTTTAAGAAAAATACACTCGCTAAATCACGTAAACTCGTCATCTATAGACAGATGATCAACACGGTTAAAAAATCATTGGAAACACTGAGAAGGCTTCATCGATACGAGAATGAATTCAACCAGCTCCCGGTAGAATTCCAGGAAGTCATTCAGCAGCAGCTTGATTACCTGATCAATCATCATGAACAAGTAATGCTGAAGTATGTCGGAAAAGTCCGCCCTGAAACTTCCTATATCGCGGGTGAGGTCTGCCTGGACAAAAAACAGCTTTTTGAATTGTTTTTGGCGCAAAGAAATGAGCTGGATCAAACAAACAGCCAGATGCTGTACCACGTCATGCAATTAGTCTCGATCATCATGGAATACGGCGAGCAAGTTGAACACCTCGATAAACTCGTGACAAGCTTCCAGTCCTATCATAAAGATGACGGCAATATCACGATCGAACAAAATACTGAAATTTAAAAGCAGCTGGATTATCAGCTGCTTTTCGTTTTACATATAGGATTAGCTCTTCATTCTTGGATCCAGTGCATCCCTCAGGCCATCACCCATCAGGTTGAAACCAAGTACGGTCAGCATGATGGCAAGCCCAGGAAAAATCATTGTCCATGGTGCCTGGATCATATAATCTTTTGCATCTGCAAGCATCTTTCCCCATTCAGGATTTGGAGCGTCAGCACCAAGCCCAAGGAAGCCGAGTGCGGCCGCTTCAATAATCGCCGTCGCAATGGCCAATGTGCCCTGGACGATGATTGGCGCCATACTATTTGGCAGAATATGCTGGAACAGGATCCGGCTGTCCTTCATCCCGACCGCCTTCGCTGCCATGATATATTCCTCTTCCTTAACACTGAGTACCCTAGACCGAATCAACCTTCCAAAGTTTGGAATATTAATGATTGCTATCGCTATGAGCGCATTCCTAAGGGAAGGTCCGAGAACAGCAACAATGGCAATTGCCAATAGAATGCTTGGGAATGCCAGCATGATATCAAAAGCTCTTGATATAATGGTATCTACCCATCGGCCATAGTAACCGGCAAGGATACCGAGCAGGCAGCCTACGATGATTGAACCCATTACCGCAAAGGTTCCTACCCATAAAGAAATCCTTGCTCCAAAAACAACCCTGGAAAAGATATCACGGCCAAAGTCGTCTGTGCCGAACCAATGATCTGCTGAAGGAGCCTGGAGACGGACCTCCATTTTCTGGTCATTGATGCCCTCTGGCGTAATCAATGGAGCAAAGATTGCCAGCAAAATAAAGAACAAGACAATTACCGTTCCGACAACGGCCAGTTTATTCTTCTTGAAACTATACCATGCTTCTGCCCAGGGAGACGCCACTTTTTCCTCTGCCTGCACGGCCGGCGGCTGCATTTGTTTTTGAGTTGAAATCTCCATCTATTTCTCCCCTTCCATCAACGGTATTTGATCCGAGGATCAATTGCTGCATACAATAAGTCCACTACTAGATTGATCAGTACAAAGATGAGCGCAATGATCAGGATGCCGGATTGGATTACCGGATAATCGCGGTAATTGATTGCTTCGTAAATATATCGGCCAATCCCCGGCCAACTGAAGATCGTTTCGGTAAGGATCGCGCCGCCAAGCAGAAGGCCTGTCTGCAAACCGATAACCGTCAATACAGGGATGATTGCATTTTTCAGGGAGTGTTTGTAAACGACCCAGAACATGCTCAACCCTTTCGCTCTTGCAGTTCTGATAAAATCAGACCTCATGACCTCAAGCATTGTCGAGCGGGTGATCCTTGCGATGATGGCCATCGGAATCGTTGCCAGCGCCATGGCCGGCAGGACAAGATGCTTAAGTACCTCGACAAACTGGTCAGTTCTCCCCTGGATCAATGTATCAATAATATAAAAATTTGTGATGGCATCGACCGGGTTCCTTACTTCTTCTCGCCCGGAGGTCGGCAGGATATCGAGATTGATGGCGAACATCCATTGTTCCATCAAACCAAGCCAAAAAATCGGCATCGATACACCGACAAGCGCTAATACCATTGCACCGTAATCAAACCAGGAATTCTGGAACCACGCACTGATGATTCCCGCATTGACACCTATAAAAATCGCAATCATCATCGCGACAAATGAAAGTTCCATCGTTGCGGCTAGATATGGCCAGACTTCATTGCTTATTTCCGACTTCGTCCTTAGTGATTGTCCTAAGTCCCCTGTCAGCAGCCCACCAAGATAATTAAAATATTGCATGTACCACGGCTGGTCGAGTCCAAGCTCTCTCGTTAAATCCGCAATGGCATCTTTAGTCGCCAACTGTCCGAGAATGACTTGGGCGGGATCGCCAGGGATTGCTCGGATCATGAAAAATACAATAAGTGATAGTCCCAACAGTACAGGAATTAGTGAAAAAATCCTTCTGACAGAATAGGCAAACACCTTCCCACCTCATTTCTTGTTGCATAGTAAAAAACTTTTTCTTATAAATTTAAAGCTGCCAAATTTTTTTACCAATAGAAAAGGGAGAATGCATATGTTCTCCCTTTCCCCGATGCATTATTTTTTGAATTCAACCGTTGAAAGAATATCAGATCCTGTCGGATGTGCCTTGAATCCAGTTACATCTGCTCTTCCCGCAAGTGCAGGCTCAGAGTGGACAAGCGGAATCCATGGAGCATCTTCTTTAATTAACAATTGAGCTTCCTTATACAGTTTTTCGCGTTCAGCCTGGTCATTTGTAGACTGAGCCTTGATGAACAGATCATGCACTTTCGGGTTTGCATAGCGAGCATAGTTATTGCTGTCGATATTATCCTGGTCTAAAAGCACATACAGGAAGTTATCAGCGTCACCATTGTCACCTGTCCAGCCAAGTAAGAAAGTATCTGCTTCTCCTGTGCGGGTCTTTTCAAGATATGTCGCCCACTCGTAAGAAACAATTTTCGCTTTTACGCCCACTTCAGCAAAATCTTTCTGAATCGCTTCAGCAACTTTCTTTCCATCTGGCATATATGGTCTTGGAACTGGCATTGCCCATAGTTCAATTTCAAAACCATCTTCAAAGCCTGCTTCCTTTAAAAGCGCCTTAGCCTTCTCTGGATCATATTCATATGCTTCTACCGCATCGTTATATCCTGCAACTGTTTTTGGCATTGGGTTTTTGGCAGGCTCTGCAGCACCGGCATAGAAAGCGTCGATGAGCGCTTGCTTATTAACCGCGTGATTCAATGCCTGGCGTACTTTCTTATCCTTAAGCGGTCCGCGTTCGTTGTTCAGGCCAAGGTATGCCACGTTCAAAGAAGGTCGGTAGAACGTCTGCAGACCCTTGTTGTTTTCGATGGATTCAACATCACTGAAGTTTACGCCGTCAATGATGTCGACTTCTCCTGTGTTAAGAGCATTCAGACGAGCTGAGTTTTCTGGGATGACACGGAAGATGACTTCATCAAGCTTTGGAAGTCCCTTCTCCCAGTAATCTTCGTTTTTCACCAATGTTACTTTGTCATTGCGTTTCCATTCCTTAAACTTGAATGGACCAGTACCTACTGGATTTTCAATGAACTTATCACCATACTTCTCGATTGCAGCAGGGCTTGCAATCCCGAATGGTGACATCGCAAGGTTTTTGTAGAATGGAGCAAGGATACGGTTCAATGTGAATTCAACTGTATACTCATCCACTGCTTTTACTTCCTTGATTACATCACCAAATTGCGAATTATAGTAGTAGAATTGTTCCTTATTTCCGGCCTTCCAGCGCTCGAAGTTGAATACGACTGCTTCGGCGTTGAAATCGGTGCCGTCATGGAATTTAACACCTTTACGAAGTTTAAGTGTATGCTTCAAACCATCTTCGGACTCTGTCCATTCTTCTGCAAGACCTGGGTGAATTTCTGTATCCTGCTCACCGAATTCGATAAGAGTTTCATAGATGTTTTTTGTTACTTTAAATGCTTCACCTTCTGTAGTTACAGCTGGGTCAAGCGATGTTGAATCGCCGCCACGGCCAAATACTAGAGTTCCGCCAGTCGATGATCCGCCTTCAGAACCAGATTCCCCGCCTGTTTTCTTGCCGCCGGAATCATTATTACAGCCGGCAAGCCCCATGCTAAGGATGAGGATAAAAGCAAAAAACATTAATCCAAAACGCCTTTTCATATTCTTCCCCCTTGTTTTTTCGGACCGGTTTTATTTATCGGGTCCATGTTATATATCATCTATGCTGTTTTTCCTGCCAGCATTCCCTTTTGATCAGGAATACAGATGGCAGGCAGCAAAATGACCTGGTTCAATCTCCCGCAGTGCGGGCCTGTCTGTCTTGCAGATTTCCATACACTCCTTGCACCTTGTATGGAAGGCGCACCCCTGGGGTGGATTCGACGGACTTGGAAGGTCGCCAGTCAGCAGTACCCCATCCCTTTTGATATCTGGATCTGGAATCGGCACCGCCGAAAGTAATGCCCTGGTGTAAGGATGCAGCGGTTTTTCGTACAGCTTATCCGCATCCGTGATTTCTACTAGTCTGCCTAAATACATGACTCCCACTCTATCGCTGATATGTTTGACCACACCAAGATCGTGGGCGATAAAAATATAGGTCAGCTGGAATTCCTTTTGCAGGTCCTCCAGCAAATTCAATACTTGCGATTGAATGGATACGTCCAGTGCTGAAACTGGTTCATCAGCGATGATCAGCTTTGGCCTTGTCATCAGCGCCCGGGCGATCCCGATCCTCTGGCGCTGGCCGCCGCTGAACTGGTGGGGATACCTTTTGGCATGGTAACTGCTGAGGCCGACTACCTCCAGCATTTCCCTGACCATTTGCTTTCGTTCCTTTTTCGTACCGATTCCATGGACGATGAGAGGTTCCTCGAGAATCTTTTCAACAGTATGCCGTGGGTTCAAAGACGCAAAGGGGTCCTGGAACACCATCTGCATATCCTTTCTGGCCTTGCGCATATCGCTATCAGAAAGGGTCACCAAATCCTTCCCTTCAAACACGACCTGCCCTTCTGTCGGATCAATCAGGCGCATCAGCATCCTGCCTGTTGTCGATTTCCCGCAGCCAGACTCTCCTACCAGACCGAGCGTTTCCCCTTTGTTCACCCAGAAGCTAATATCATCAACTGCTTTGACTGCCCCGGTCTGTTTTCCCAGGATCCCGCCTGTAATAGGAAAGTATTTTTTAAGACCATCAACTTTTAACAGTACTTCTGCCATCGGCTACTCCCTCCTTCTCATGCAACAGGCAGCGAACAGTATGACCTGGCCTGTCAGTTTCATAGAGTTCCGGGTCCACGCTCAGGCATCTGTCCATGACGAATTCGCATCTGGCCGCAAATCGGCAGCCGGTCTTGATTGAACCGGGCTTCGGCACATTGCCAGGTATCGAATATAAGCGTTCCTTTTTATCCCGGATATCAGGAATCGATTTAAGCAGGCCAAGAGTATAAGGGTGCTTAGGGTTTTTGAAGATATCCCCGACAAGCCCTTCCTCAACAATCTTTCCGGCATACATGACAGCGACACGCTGGCATACTTCTGCTACGACACCAAGGTCATGAGTGATCATGATAATCGCCGTATCGAGCTTTTCATTCAAATCCTTCATCAATGCCAGGATCTGCGCCTGGATGGTTACATCAAGTGCAGTTGTCGGCTCATCTGCAATCAGCACCCGAGGGTGGCAGCTGAGTGCCATCGCAATCATGACCCTTTGTCTCATCCCGCCTGAAAGCTGGTGGGGGTACTCCTTGACAATTTGCTCTGCCCTGGGAAGGCCGACAAGCTTCAACATCTCCACTGCCTGCTGATATGCCGCCTTTTTGCCGAGCTTCTTATGTATTTTCAACGCTTCCACCAGCTGTTCACCAATTGTGAATAATGGATTCAACGAAGTCATCGGCTCCTGGAAAATCATCGCCACTTCATTTCCGCGGATTTCCCTCATCCTGGACTCTGAAGCGTGCACCAGGTCTTCGCCATTGAGAAGGATTTCGCCTCCAGCAATTTTTCCCGGCGGCTGCGGAATCAGCTTCATGACGGACAAGGATGTCACGCTCTTTCCACTGCCCGATTCTCCGACTATTCCAAGGATTTCACCTTTATTGACCGAAAAGCTGACATCATCTACCGCTGGAACCTCACCATCTTTGGTGATAAATGATGTTCTTAAATTTTTCACTTCTAAAACCGGAGCATGTACCACTTGCCTACTCCTTTCTATTACCGAAATATTATTGCTGAATAAAAATAATTCTCTCTGTGTAAAACATTTTATATTAAATGCCCACAAATAGTCCACTGATTTTTCTTAATTATTTAAATATAGTAATAATTTTGAATAGTATTAGGGAATTGGTACTATTTGTATGTCAAAAGCTGATGAAATATGACACGAACGGTATGCTAAGAATTATGGGTAAAATGCTGAAAAACCGATTCTTTCAGAAAAGCTATTTTCGCCTTGATTGTTGATTTTCTTTAATAAACTTGAAATCAATAGAATTACAAAGCCTTAAGAAATTCTTCAAATAAAAAAACCGAAGCCAAATTGGCTCCGGTTCTCCTTCTTTTCATTTAATTTTCCAGCTGCTGGACCTGGAACAACCTATGATAGCCGCCCTGTTTTGCCATCAATTCTTCATGGCTTCCAACTTCGACGATTTCACCATGCTCAATCAGGACGATCCTGTCTGCATGGGTGATCGTGGATAAGCGGTGGGCTACTACGAAGGTTGTCCTGTCCTTCGCCAGCTTTTCAATCGCTTCCTGGATAAGATGTTCACTCTCAAGATCAAGTGCTGAAGTGGCTTCGTCAAGAATTAAAATAGGCGGATTCTTAAGGAAGACTCGCGCTATGGCGACACGTTGTTTTTGGCCGCCGGAAAGCTTGACTCCTCTTTCCCCTACTTTGGTATCATAGCCTTCGGGAAGATTCATAATAAATTCATGGGCATTCGCGGCTTTTGCAGCCTGGATTACTTCTTCATCGCTTGCACCTGGCTTGCCCAAAAGTATATTGGATTTCACCGATTCACTGAATAAAATATTATCCTGTGCAACCATCCCGATTTTATCGCGCAATGAACGGACTTTGAATGAGCGGATGTCCTTGCCGTCAAGAAGGATTTCTCCATCTGTGACATCGAAGAATCTCGGAATCAGGCTGACAAACGATGACTTCCCGCCGCCGCTCATTCCAACAAGCGCGATCGTTTCACCCTTTTCAACCTCTATATTCAAACACTTCAGTACCGTCTCCCCGTCTTCTTCATACGAGAAGCTAACATTTTTAAAAGAAATGTCACCATGTACTTTTTTCAATTCCACTGCATCAGGAGAATCCTTAATATCATATTTCTCATCCATGAACTCGAATACCCGGTCCATTGAAGCAATCGACTGTGTCAGCGTCGTCGATGAATTCACCAGTCGGCGCAACGGATTGTACAATCTGTCAATATAGGCGATGAACGCTGCCATTTCCCCGATCGTGAGACTTCCGTGGAGTACCTGATAACCAGAAAAGCCGATGACAAGGAGCGGGGCTATATCAGTAATCGTATTGACCACAGCAAATGCTTTTGCGTTCCAGCTTGTATGTTCAAGCGCTTTTGTTAAAAAGTTTTTATTCTGCCGGTCAAACTGTGTCTGTTCATAATCCTCAATCGCAAAGCTTTTGATGACCGAAATCCCGGCCACTCTTTCATGCAGATAGCTTTGTACTCCTGCAAGTGCCTGTGACCGTTCCCTCGTAAGCTTTCGAAGATTCCCAAAGAAGTATCTTACCGAAAAAGCGTAAAATGGAAACAGGATCAGGGAAACGAATGTTAACTTCACGTCCATCGTAAACATGATAGCAGCCGCTATCAAAATCGTAGCAACATCCAGCCACAGATTCATCAGTCCCGTAACAACGAAAGTCTTTGTCTGCTCGACATCATTGATCATTCTCGAGATGACCTCTCCGGCTCTCGTATTTGAATAATATTTATAACTGAGCCTCTGCATATGGGAAAACAATCTATCCCTTATATCATAGAGGATTTTGCTCGCTGTCCATTGCGCGAAATATTGACGATAGTATTCAATCGGCGGCCTGAGAACGACAAAAACAACGATCATGATGCCCATGACCCAGAATAATTTGTCCGTTTTTTCACTCTTGGTCAAGGTATCGTTACCGATGACATCATCGAGCACGAATTTGATCAAAAGCGGAATCAATAATGGAATCGCAAATTTCAGGATTCCGATGATGATGGTGCCAATGATTTGCAGCCTGTATGGTTTGACGAATTTTAAGTATCTGCGGATGCTGCCCAATTTTTTAGTTCCCCCTTATGGAGCCTTGCTCGTGCACGAAACAAAAACCTGTTGAATCGAATCAACAGGCTGAAGCTTGTCTTCCCTGTATGGTTAGCGGCGATAGGTTAAATACCGCTCATAATAAATGTCGATGAAATCTGGTGCAAAAGGTCCCTTCCTTTGCCTGATCCAGCGTTTGAGCTTTTCAACATTGTATTTCAGGATTTTGTCAATCACATCAGGGTACTGCATTTCCTTGCGGTGGCGCTCATATTCATCTTCATCGAGTAGATTAAACGTCATATCTGGAAAAACTTTAATATCGAGATCATAGTCAATATATTTCAGCGCTTCTCCGTCAAAAATAAATGGAGAACTAATATTGCAATAATAATATACGCCATCTTCCCGGATCATGCCAATAACGTTGAACCACAGCTGAGAGTGGAAGTAACAGATTGCAGGCTCTCTCGTAATCCAGGTCCTGCCGTCTGACTCCGTGACGACAGTCCGGTCATTTCCGCCGATTACAAGGTTTTGTGTGCCCTTTAAAACGGTAGTTTCTTCCCAGACTCGATGGATGTGCCCATTATGCTTATAACTATGGATTTGAATTGGTTCACCTTCTGTGGGTACGCCCATGTTCTTCTCCCCTACTTTCCTTTCCCGGAAACTTTGCAACCTATCAATGTATATTTATCTCGGTTTCTTTAAAACGACAAAAGGCAACAAAGAACGATTCCTATTTTTTATTATTATAACGGTTAACGAGAGAATTTAAAACAAAAGAGCCATCGATTTCCATCGATGACCCTTTAAAATTGCTTAAATTTTTATAAAAATTCATTTTTTTCGGATGGATTGCTCTTTTCCTGAACTTTTACCGCTTTCTCTTTCAAATGTAAATTCCCGCTTCACGGGTTCTTCAAATTGCTTCACATGGCCGTTACGGAGTAAACATTTTCAACAAGAGGTCTGATGATAAGCAACAATACTAAAAGTGCCTTTATAAAAAATTTAACGTAATGTAACAGCCAACTGCTGATAGGTATGAATGACATCCTCCGTCTGCTTTTCGAACATCCGGTGGATTTCCTTCAGATCCTGCTTTTTACGGTCAATTTCCAAGCGAAGCTCCTCTAACTCTGCATTTTGCTTCAGGGCATCCAGCTGCTTTTCAATCTCCTGGCACCTTTCCAGTTCAGACTGCAAATACAGAAGCTTTTCCATTGTTTGCATTTGAGTAGAAACCAATTCGTTAAATTTATCCATGCTTATCCACCGCCTGTAAAATTTATCTCCTAATTGTATTCTTTGGCAGCCGTTGAATTCCTTTGACTAGTTATGTAGAGGATTTGGAACCTTTGTCGAATTGTGGACTCCCGTTTTCAGGCATGGAAAAGGCACTCTGCGAGTGAGAGTGCCTTTCATTTAGGTGATATTAACCCTGTTGGCCAGAGTTTTGACCTTTGCGTGCTTCAGCCTGCTGGTTTTGCTGGCGTACTTCTTGAGCGTTTGTTTCGCTCGCGAATTCTGTGCCATATTGACCTTGTGCACCTTGAGCAGATTGAGCATTTTGTTGTCTCACCTGCTGAATGTTAGTTCCAGCTTGAGATTGGTTAGGTTGTTTTGCCATCGTTTATCACCTCCACGAAATATAGATTAACCATCTGTGGGGGTTACTATCCGACTAAATTTTACCAAAATGCTCTCCTTAAACTAAAAGCGAAATTCCTCCGTCAACGATGATTGTCTGGCCGCGAATCATGCTCGATTCATCCTTTAAAAGGAACATGACGGCATTGATCATGTCATCGATTTCGACCATTCTTCCGGCAGGAGTTTTTTCTCTCGCCTCAGCAAGGAGTTCTTCCCTGTTTGGAAAATGGGTCAAAGCTTCCGTATCGACTGCTCCCCCTGAGACCGCATTGACGACGATGTTTTTGCGCGCTAATTCAACAGCCAGGTAGCGTGTCAGGGCTTCAAGCGCTGCCTTTGAGACTCCGACCGTCGTGTAGTTTTCCAAATAACGGATTGAACCAAGTGAGCTGATGCTGACGATCTTTCCGCCTCCATTTCTCTCCATCAGCTTCGCAGCTTCCTGGGCACAGAATAACAATGCCTTGCTATTGATGTTCATTGTCCAGTCCCAATGAGATTCTTCCAGTTCCATTGCTGGCCGCAGCACACCTGATGCTGCATTGTTCACGAACACATCCAGCCTTCCAAACTCTGCATCGATTTGTTCAAACATCGCCTTTATCTTACTGACGTCACCGACATTCGCTTTTACGACGAGAGCCTTCCTTCCAAGTGATTCGATTTGCTCGGCTGTTTCTAATGCTGCCGATTTGCTGCGGGCATAATTGATGACAATGTCATATCCTTCTTTAGCAAGCCTGATGGCCGCTGCTTTGCCGATTCCACGGCTGCTTCCTGTAATGAGTGCTACTTTTTGTGTCATGTGCAATTTCCTTTCCTATCCTCTTTCTGTTAAAAGCGGAATCATGATTTTGTTTCATTTTAGCTTTTTCAGGTATATATGACAATAAGTCTCCCAAAAGAGCCCTGATAAAAAACAGTACCTCAGAAAAGACTAACATTAAGTTTAAACCTAAATGAAAGGATGATCACTTATGTATGTTGGCCGTGATATGACTGAACTTTCGATGATGTCCAAGACTGACTGGAGAGACAGCGAGCTTGCGTTTTTCCATCACTCCCTGCAGCAGATGGTGCCATATTTAAATTCCGAAGGGCAGACCATCCACAGAGAAATTGTTGAAGAAATCGAGCGCAGGGGCGGCCTTAGCCGCGGTGAAGCTGATTACACCCATGGGACAAAAATCAGTTACGATTAGTAACAAAAAGCGTAAGCGCCTCGTTCAGCCCCGACAAGCGCTGGAGGGCCTGACACTGAAGTCGTTCTTTGACTTCATTGGCAGGACCGAAGCGTCTCGAGGGGCTAGGCGCTGAAGCTGGATTAGGAATACCACATGTAGTCATCCATATCGCATGATCAATAATTCCCGATAAACCATGAAAAAAAAGGCTGCTAACCACCTTAGTGATTAGTCAGCCTTTTTAACTTCAAGATACCGCTTCAGCATTTTTTGGTATGGAACCGGAAATGCATATTCCTGGATCTCCTGCTCAGTAACAAGTTTTAACTGCTGAGTTTCCGGAATAGCGCTATCAAAGCTGCCGCTGAATACATGAATATTCCAAATCAGATGGGAGAAAACATGGCCGATTTCGCCTATGGAATCATTTATCTTAGGAGAAAAACCATAAAGTTCTTCAAAATGTCCGGACAGCTGCTCTCGCTGCCTTTGGAATCCGAGGTCTAACTCTACAGTCGGGAACTCCCACAGGTTTGCCAGCAAGCCAGTTTCCGGTCTTTTCCTTATAAGGATCCTTCCACTTTGATCACTAAAGATCCCTGCGGCCAGCTGGATATTTTTCTGCTTCTTCTTTTTCGTTTTTACTGGAAGCTCAGTTTGTACCCCTTCATGGAACGCCTCACAATGGTCCCTGACAGGACAAAGAAGACATGAAGGAGAAGTAGGCGTACAAATTAGGGCTCCCAGCTCCATTAAGGCCTGATTGAAATAAGATGGGTTTTCATGCGATATGATTTCCCTCACAGCCGATTCGAAAATTTTACGGGATGCAGGTCTGGCAATGTCATCCCAAATCAGGAGGATCCTCGACAAGACCCTCATCACATTTCCGTCAACAGCAGGTTCAGGTTTCCCATAGGCTATGCTAAGTATGGCCCCTGCCGTGTATGGGCCTACCCCTTTTAACGAAGCTATCTCTTCCGGTGAATCAGGGACTTTGCCTCCGTAATGTTCATGGACTTCCTTCACTGCGGATTGTAAGTTGCGGACACGGGAATAATAACCGAGACCTTCCCAGGCTTTCAGGACCTTTTCTTCATCCGCGGATGCAAGCGCCTCTATGGTTGGAAATCTTTCCAAAAATCGATTAAAATAAGGGATGACAGTATCTACTCTAGTTTGTTGGAGCATGATCTCAGATACCCACACTTTATAAGGATCCTGATCCTTTCTCCATGGCAGTTCTCGCTGCTCGCTAACAAACCATCCTATCAAGTCATCCTGAAAGGATTTTTTATCCATTTTATCTACACATTTCTTGATGTCAGTTGCCACTTTTGTTCCTCCAGGTGTTAAACTTTCCGGAAATTTGGGAATATAATATTAACGCTTCTGCTTAATCGCCATGAAGCCAATTCGTTCGAGTCCTCCCGGAACGTAATCCTCCAGCATTCCAAAAACAGAATGGTCCCGGGAAAGACGCATTTTTTTCATTGCATGATAATGGGCTTCAGTCGGCACAAAAAATGATTCAATGAATACATTCCGCTGGCCCGACTGGCTGCATGAAAACATATTTGCTTCGAAATCAGGAAGCATCGCGGAAATTCGATGGATGGCCTCTTGATATTGGCCAAGCAGATTTTGTTTGACTTCGTATTGGATGATCATCTGAATCATTACGCCAGCTCCTTTATGACTAGTAAAGGGACTTAATGGTTCAACCCTTTAAAAGTAAATGATTATTTGCATTGTGACAAGACTTTTTACTTGCCAGTTCATTTATTTAGCTTTTATCAACTATCTAAAAAAGGAGGCGGTTTCCATGGATACTGGTACCCATGTTGTCATGGGGTTCGCTCTGGGCGGGTTGGCGACGCTTGATCCTGCTGTCAGCGAAAGCAGCATCACAGCCAGCAGCGTACTGGTCGCTACACTCGTCGGGTCACAAATCCCTGATATAGATACCGTTCTGAAACTGAGAAATAATGCAGTTTATATACGGAACCATCGCGGAGTCACTCACTCTATTCCAGCTGTCCTTCTTTGGCCGCTGCTTATTTCCGGGACAATATACTTTTTTAATCCGGAAGCAAATTTGCTGCACTTATGGATTTGGACATTCATTGCTGTATTCCTTCATGTTTTTGTCGACATTTTCAATGCTTATGGAACACAGGCACTAAGGCCATTTTCGTCGAAATGGGTCGCATTGGGGGTAATCAATACATTTGATCCGATTATTTTTGCGCTTCATGTCATCGGTTTGTTCCTCTGGGCATTTGGAGCACACCCCGGATACACCTTCTTAACGATTTATGGAATCCTTGTGCTCTACTATATATACCGATTCGTTGTGAAGCATCGAATCAAGTGTGCTGTTGAGAAAATCGTTCCGGATGCGACCGATATCATTATCGCTCCGACAATGCGGTTCAACCATTGGCGTGTAGCCGTCATGAACAAGCACCAATTCTTCGTCGGCCGCGGATACAAACGTCATGTGCGGATTCTTGACCAGTTCAACCGTGTCCCAGTTCCCGAAACTCCGGTGCTTGAAGCAGCAAAAACAGATAAGAATCTATCCGCATTCCTTTCGTTCTCACCTGTTTACCGCTGGGAATGTGATGAATATGATGATTTTTACGAAGTCAGGTTCATTGATTTGCGCTACCGCAGCAACGGGCACTATCCATTTGTCGCAGTCGTGAACTTGAACAAGGATTTGGAAATCCTCAGCTCTTACACAGGCTGGATTTACAGTGAGGAAAAACTAAGAAAGAAACTGGAGTTCATTCCAGGAGAAGGATAAGACCAATATTTATGAGCTGTACCTTTACTATTAGACACAAAACTAACAATGGGGGTGCAGCTTTTGTTTGGCTGGAGTCACTCCAAAACTTTATGACCTCCTTTCCCATGTGGCTGAGGAGGTTTTTCTATTATTAGGTTGGCGGTTTAATTCCAGCTGCTAAGGGTGCAATGAATAAGACTGAACGTGCAATTATTCTGCTTGATGGTGCAATTAACGTCGATCACTGCGCCATTATGATGTTTTACCGTGCAATTATTCAAAAGCTTGCTCAGAGATGCAAAATAACTGAGCGCTAGAGATGGGACTATGAAACCCACAGTAGTTATTCACACTTAATTGAGCTAATCATGCCGATAAAAAACAAAAATCCCCTCTTAAACGGGGATTCTCTTTGTCAGGTTTATTCCTCTTCCAATAAATGCTTATACTTAGGATTCCTGGCAACGAATTCGTGCAGCTGGCTGCCGTAATTTTCAATCCATTGGCGGACGACTTTTTCTGTCATTTCGCTGCCCATATATTTATGGCCTGCTTTGGCGTATGTCGCTTCAAAGTCACTCCATAACAGCTCGACCCATCTCAAAGCCTGCTCATATGTGATGCCGTTGTTTTTTTCCTGAAGCAGGCTGGCCAGCGCTTCGTGTGTTTCCTGCATCCTGATCACCCTTTGCCAATTTTTAATATAGTTATGATTATGTGTCATTACTCGAATACTATGATTGCGTGCATCCATTCTGGAATGCACGTAATTTTACCCGTCACGGAGGGCATTATGCGAAATAAAGTAACCAATTTCCCGAACCAGAACAATAATAAGCTTGAGGGCGAGCCTCGGGCAAAAGCGGAATACGCTTCAAAAAGAGCCGATGGCACGATCAATACCCATCCTCAGGAGCGCATGTATGCTTCCTCTCACCGTGAAGATGACACTTCAGCTGTCATTAAGGACCATTAAGCATCATCCTGTGGACAGCTTAAGCTGTTCCATCCTTTAACACATGAGCAAAACCAGATTCTTAATTATTCTGGTTTTGCTCTGTTTCCGTTAAAAGGGAAATCGGCAGTGCTTCTTCTTTACCATCTCCGTTAAGACGTGCACCCCAGGCAAATACACCATTCATATAATCGATTTTAAAGTAGGCTCCCGGGTCTCCTTCGATGCCATAGACTTCACCTGGCTTAAAATCATCCGGGTTGAGCATATAGGATCTGGCCATAGCAATCTTCCGCTCATAAACGGCCAGTTCACTTGCCATTCCCATTTGTTCTGCTTTCCTTGCCTTGTCGCGGAGACTGGCGATTTCCTGGTTCAATTCATATTCGGTCATTTCGCTGTAACGTTTTTCTCTGCCCATATTGATTCACTCCTGGATAGTTCTTGCTTTTAACATTCAAGCATTTAAGATATAACTAAATTATAGCATGTTATCTTAAGGAGGCTATCATGAAAGCAATCATTGTGACTGGTGCCGGCACCGGCCTTGGAAAAGAGCTCTCACTGCTGCTGGCCAAACAGGATTACCATATGATTTTGACAGGAAGAACAGAAGATAAACTAAATGCCGTCAAGGAGCAGATTGAACAATCAGGGGGAAGTGCCACCGCACTCACGCTTGACCTTCGCAATCTGGAGGATATCAAGGAGAAAGCGTTGTTGATCAGCAAAAAACATGAATTGTACGGGCTCATAAATAATGCCGGCCTCGGATACTTCGGTCCGTTCTCCGAAAGCTCCGATACAGAAATCGAAGAAATGTTCCAGACAAATGTTTTTGGAACGATCCATATGACGAAGGCCATCCTTCCCTACCTTGAACTGAATCATGAGGGCCTTGTCCTGAACATCGTCTCGACGGCCGGACTACGGGGGAAAAAGAATGAAGCTGTCTATTGTTCCAGCAAATTCGCCGTCAGAGGCTTTACCGAAAGCCTGCAGAAGGAGTACGAAGAAACAGACATCCGTTTCGTCGCTGCCTATATGGGCGGGATGAATACTCCATTCTGGGATGAAAGCGAGCATGTGGCAGACCCGGCTAGGTTTCGTTCTGCTGCTGAAGTGGCCGGAATCATTATCGATAATCTCGAAAAACCCGAAATTGTTATAGAATCGAAAAAATCATGACGCCAGTCATGATTTTTTTATTCCTCATTCTCTTTTTCGGAAATGAATTCATCGATCATTTCCATTGGAAATCCCTTGCGGTACAATGCCATCTTCAGCTTCTGTCTGTATTCACGTTCTGAAAGCTTACTGTACTTGCTGTGCAGTTTTTCTCCTTGAATACGCAATGCATCCATTTCAGCATCGTCTTCTTTTTCAATCTCTGTCTCATCCAAAGCAGCATGTATGATCGAAAATGAATAACCTTTGCGTCTAAGCATCTGTTCAATTTTCTGCTTAAGGATCCTCGATGAGTCCTTCTTATTCTTCAAAGCATATTTTTCACTGAGTTTGATTGCTTTTTCCAACTGTTCATCGAATGAGACCTCATCGACCACTTTTGTGATCAGATCGGGAGCAATCCCTTTCTCCTTCAGTTCCAGTTTAATGACTTCCGCGCCTTTATCCGTCGTATTCAGTTGTGTCCGGACAAAAGCGTTGGCAAATTCCTCATCATTCAGGAATTTAAACTCATTTAATTTATGGATTGCTTCTTTTATGACGGAATCTGAGATTTCTTTTTTCTTAAGGTGTTCACGGACTTCAGACTCTGAGCGCATGCGGTGTGAAAGATAATTGATTGCTGTATTATAGGCTTTCCGGATATCGTCCTGAAAAAGCATTTCCGTGACCGCAAAGTCATCCAGTTCCATTCCCTTTTTCAAATTATATTTTATTAAAACATCTTCATCGACGCTGAACGCGTACTCTTCTCCCCTTCCGCTGTCGGTAAAAATGCTGTATCTGTCTTTATTGTGTTTTTGGACGGAGATTTTCGTAATGGCTGGCATTTGATTTTCACCTCTAAAGAAACTTTAACACATTCAAAGGAGGTTTATCATTTTAAAAGCAGTACTATATACATAAAAGGAAAACTTAGGAGGTTGACCATGAAAATAGCCATAACCGGAGGAACAGGGCTTGTCGGCAGGGCTTTAAGCAGTGAACTTATCCGTAACGGACATGAAGTATTCATTTTAACCCGGAATAGGAAAGATCAAGGCAGCCATAATCCAAAATTTGTTCAGTGGCTCAATGAGGCTGACAATCCGGAAAATGAGCTTGAAGGCATTAATGCAATCGTGAATCTTGCAGGCGCAACTATTAATGACAGATGGACAGATGAGTACAAACAGAAGATCATGGACAGCAGGATTAAGGCGACCAGCGAAGTGAACAGGATTATCGAGTCACTTAAAAATAAGCCTCCTGTCTTAATCAATGCAAGTGCAGTGGGTTATTACGGCACCTCGCTGACAGAAGTTTTCAACGAACAATCGGATCCAGCTAATGACTTTCTGGCTGACACGGTCTGGCGCTGGGAGGCTGCCGCAACCCAGGCAAAAGAATTAGGCTCCCGGGTGGTGCTTTGCCGATTCGGTGTGATCCTGGATAAAAATGGCGGAGCCTTGCCAAAGATGATGCTCCCGTATAAATTTTTTGCGGGCGGAAAAGTCGGCTCTGGTACTCAGTGGCTCTCATGGATTCATATTGAGGATGTCATTCGTGGAATTATTTATGCAATTGGGAATGACCAGTTGGACGGTCCAGTAAACTTTGTCTCTCCTTCACCAGTAACAATGGATCAGTTTGACCAAATTTTATCCAAAGTGTTGGGACGCCCCAATTGGCTTCCGGTTCCCTCCTTTGCCCTGAAAATCGCTCTTGGAGATATGAGCATGCTTTTGCTGGAAGGCCAGAATGTCGTTCCCTCAAAGCTTCTAAAAGCCGGTTTTAAATTCAAGTATCCAGAACTTGAAAAAGCCCTTAAAGGAATTTTAGGAAAATAAAGGTGTTTAATCCCTTTCAACAAGGAAATACTTATAAGGTACACACATTGAAAGGGTGAATTGGATTGGATAAGAAAAAAAGGGATAAGACAAAGAGTACATTATCAAGCATGCAGGAAGTTACATACAGCCGAGAATTCAAAAAAGCAGACAGAGCAGGCGGCTATGCAGCTGGAAAGAGATATTAGGCATTAAGGCGCTTCTTTTGGAGGAACATAAAAGTACGGAAATAATGCATTTCCGTACTTTTAACTTTTGAAAGGGGTTTTTCGAATGGGAAGAGCACATGGACACAAAACACGTGATCGCAATAAAGCATCCCTTCCACAAGTACCAAAAAATATGAAATCTGATGGCATTGATGTAGAATTCGATCGCGATTTAGCTGACCACGATGATCTTGAAGCAATGGCACGTTCAAAAGCTGCAGACCAGCGTGCCAAAAGCAGAAGAAAATAACCCTCTCATATAGGAAAAAGCAGAATCAAAATGATTCTGCTTTTTCCTTTTAAGGGAAGGGGGAATATCTACGGTTAGCAAATCAGGAACTTGAGTTTGTGAATTACTTCACTAACTTTCGATACTTCTAATTTACTCCCAACCGCTTCATTAAACAAGTATTTTCACTAATTGTACAAAAATAAGTTACCCACATACATGTGAATATTGTTAATAAATTCTCTAAAAGCTTTTAATATTAGGGTTTATTTATCTATCGTAATTTAACGATATTTCTGTGGATAATGTGGATAAAGCTGTGGAGTACTTATAAATAATAGTTTTTGTTTGTTGATAAGTTTGAGGATAATTAAATTGGCTATAATATTTACCCTTTTATTAATGCAATAAAACCTATATCCGTAATCTGAACGGTTCATTATTTAATAATATTCTTCTTCATTACCAATACTAACGTGAGAATGTAATGATCATTATGGAGGGATCACTAATGGCAAGAAGGAATAAGATCCTTGTACCGGAAGCCAGGAAGGCACTTGATGATCTAAAAGCACAGGTAGCCGGTACAATAAAAGCGGAGGATGCAAAATTTGAAACAGCCAAAGAGGTTGGCGTTCCCCTTAATAAGGGTTATAACGGTAATCTTTCAACCCGGGAAGCTGGAAAAGTTGGGGGAAAATTGGGTGGAAGCATGGTCCGGGAGCTCGTGAAAATGGCACAGGAAAATTTACGGAAACAGTAAAGACTTCAAACATTTGTAAAAAAACAGTTGACATCTGCTGGAAAATGAAATATAATGAATAAGCTTCGCCAAAAGGAAGTAACTTGAGTCACAACCAATACTATGTAAACAATTAATGGCGTTCTGCTTTTATTTTTAGGTAACAACTTATTCACACTGGATCGGCTTCGGAGCCGTAAGGATGCAAGAGAGGTAGGGCTTGCGTCGTTTAGGTTAAAAATGGTCAAGTGGAATTTTGTACCGCGGCAAAGTTTATAAATGGATGATTTATTATACATCTTGTGGAGTAGCAAGTTACTTGAAAGCGAACCGATAACGGTTCGCTTTTTCTATTTGTCCGATTTTCTTTGAAAATCATTACATGGCTTCATTCCCCTGAAGTGGATCTGCTCCTGCTGCATCCTTATTATACGTTGGCAGGATGATCGTGACTTCCGTTCCTACTCCTAAATCACTCTTGAATGCAATAGACCCGCCCATCGCTTCAATGATTTTCATTGAAACGGATGTACCAAGTCCGGTACCTTTATCTTTAGTTGTGTAAAAAAGTGTCCCAAGACGTGCCAGCTGCTCCTGATCCATCCCTTTACCTGTGTCTGAGACGATGACATAAGATTCTGGCCCTGCCGATGCCTGGCTGACAAAGACCTCCCCGCCTTCTTCCGTGGCTTCGATTGCATTCTTTATTATATTCACTAAAGCTTGCTTCAGCTGGTTCCGGTCGGCTTTTGCAAACACACCCCACTCAAGCTTTACGTTCACCTGTACCCCTTCTTTTGCGGCAAAGGCTTCCAGGAGGATGGTTACTTCTGTAATTATTTCAGCCAGTTCTGCGTCCTCCAGCTTTTCAAATTGCGGCTTTGCGAAATTCAGGTAATCATTAATGATTGACTCAGCCCTTCCAAGCTCAGTCAGAACCAGACTCAAATAGTAAAAGTTATCTCCCTTTTCCTGCTTGTGCATCATTTGCAGAAAACCTTTCACTACTGTCAGTGGATTCCTGATTTCATGTGCAATGGACGCTGCAAGTTCCCCCAATGTATTAAGCTTTTCAGCCCTGAGGATTTCTTTCTTCATCAAATCCTTTTCTATCAATGCCTCATTGAGGAAAGCTGCTACCCATACAGAGAAAATCTGTATCACACCAAAAATCGTTATGTTCATCAAGACCTTATTTGAATCTTCTGATGCTGCTGCATTACTGAGAAAAGTATTAGTGATTAAAATGATAAGCATAGAAAGTGATGGCCAGAAACCAACAATAACCGCTGTCCTGACCCTCTTCTTAGCATCAAAGGTCCAAAAACTCTTCATGAACAAGAATGGAAACAATGCTGCCAAAAAACCGCTCGCATAACCGAGAAGGAGATCCCCTCCCATGAATGTCCTTGTTGCAAGATAAGTAAATAAGACCATCCCCCCTGCAATCGGCCCCCCATACAAAAAGGCTACTACCAAAGGGACATACCGAAGATCCCAGTATAATCCGCCCAGTTCATATGAAAACGCAAGCGAGAGAAACAGAGCCAGGCTTTGCAGGATTCCGCATAAATAAGGTGATTTCCCAACACTTTTGTTATCAAAAAGAACACCATGAATAAAGATAGGCAGCAAAATGATCAAAACATTCAACAGGAGTTTCTCGACGAGCATTTTATCTTCTCCAATCGAAGAGCGTTAAATAGTATAGCCCAAACGCAATATCCACTTTTAGAAATACGACAAAGTTTTCATGATTCCTCTATTCCCCGGGAAATTTGTCATATATTAGCATTGTGAACATAAAAAAAGGAGCCCTGAGGCTCCCTGCTATGAATTCATTAACATTTTCTTTTCAAGCTGGCTTGTATAAAGTTCATGGTAAAAACCTTTTTGTGCCAGCAATTCGTCATGACTGCCCTTTTCAATGATTTGTCCATTCTCTATAACGATAATCTGATCGGCATTTTTAATCGTATTCAAGCGGTGGGCAATGATGAAGCTTGTTCTTCCCTTCAGCAGATGCTGGAGGGCTTCCTGTATTTTCAACTCAGTGATTGTATCAATGCTGCTTGTCGCTTCATCCAGTATCAAAATCGCAGGATCAGCAAGGATGGCTCTGGCAATCGATAGTAATTGCTTTTGCCCCTGGCTTATCCCGGCATCATCCTGGCTAAGCTCAGTATCATACCCTTCCGGCAATCGTTGAATGAAGGAATGGGCATTTGCAGCCCTGGCAGCCTTCTCTACCTCCTCATCGGAAGCATCCAGTCTTCCATATCGAATATTCTCCCTGATGCTTCCCTGGAACAAAAATGAATCCTGGAGGACGAATCCCATTTGTTTCCTCAGGCTGTCACGGGTGATTTTCTTACTGTCGTGCCCATCAATCATAATCATCCCCTGATCTGGTTCATAAAAACGCGAAATCAAGTTGATAATTGTCGACTTGCCAGCACCCGTAGGGCCAACCAATGCAATCGTTTGGCCAGGTTCTGCGTTAAAATTCAAATCAGAAACGGTATCTCCCCCCTTTTCATAGGAAAAAGATACATCCTTGAACTCGACCTTTCCGGTGATGCCAAGGAGAGGTGCAGCTCCTTTTTCGTCTACAGCCTCTTCCTCCGTATCAATGATGTCAAAGACACGATCGGCTCCTGCAACAGCTGACAGCAAGGTATTGAACTGATTCGACAGATCATTCAACGGTCTTGTGAATTGTCGGGAGTATTCGGTAAAGATAACAATTGTCCCAATCGTTACATATCCTTTTAAGGCGAAGAAACCGCCCACTCCTGCCACGATGGTAAAGCTAAGGTTATTGAGCATATTCATCAATTTCGGGATAAAGCCTGTAAATGTCTGTGCCCAGTAACCTGATTCCTTCAGTTGCTGATTTTTTATGCGGAACTCTTCAATGACTTTTGGTTCCTGGGAAAAGGATTTGATGATTTTTTGTCCGGAAATTGTTTCCTCAATATATCCATTCATCTCTCCAAGCCTGCGCTGCTGTTCCTTATATAGTTTGCCGGTACGGCTCGTAATCCACTTCATCCCCATGAACATCAATGGAACGATAATCATCGTCACCAGGGTAAGCAAAGGACTCAGCCAAATCATGACCGCCAATGTTCCCGCAAGGGTAAGCACGCTCGAAAAAATCTGGATGACAGAGGAATTCAGGGTCGCGCTGACATTTTCGATATCATTGGTGACCCGGCTCATCAGCTCTCCATGCTGGCGTTTGTTAAAGAAATCAATCGAGAGCTTGTGAAAATGGCTGAAGAGCTGCCTCCTCATTATATAGACAGTCTTCTGAGCGATGCCGATCATCCAGTAGCTTTGGAACCACAATGTTAAGGAATGCATCACGTAAACTGCACCTAGGCCGATTAATAGCCAAGTGAAACCATCAGCTGATTCTGTCGCAAAATACTGATCGATGCCCCATCCGATCAAGAATGGGCCCAGCAATCCAAGTGCTGAACTCGCCACCACCATTAACAGGACCAGGATCAGCAGGCTCCGTTGGCCTGCAAGATAGGACCAGATCCTCCTGATTGTCGGTCCAATCCCCTTAACCGTACTTTTATTGCTGCCTGCCTTGTTTTCTCTTTGCCTTTTTAGCATCCTGCCTTCACCTCCCCGAACTGGGAGTTGTTGATTGCCTGATAAAGCGAAGAATGTTTGAGCAGGTATTGATGGTCGCCATAGCCAATTAAAGCTCCATCTTCCAGCAAGAGAATTTTATCAGCTTCCTTGGCGGTGCTGATCTTTTGTGTAATGATGACTGTTGTACACTCATATTTGCTTATGGCTTGTAGCAGCTTTGCTTCTGTTTTTAAATCCAGCGCACTAGTGCTGTCATCGAGCAGAAGGATTTTGGGTTTTTTAATCAATGCACGAGCAATGGATAATCGCTGCTTCTGTCCGCCCGAAAGGTTGACACCTTTCTGCCCGAGAAGCGTATCATATTTGTTCGGCAGTTTCTGGATTGTTTCGTGGATTTGGGCATCTGATGCTGCTTTGACCAACTCCTCTTCGGTCGCATCCTGCTTGCCCCAGGCGAGGTTCTCCTTGATCGATCCGGTGAACAGCAATGCCTCCTGAGGAACGTAGCCGATTCCCTCCCTGAGACTTTTAAGCTTAAGATCCTTAATATTCTTGCCATCGATTCGGATTTCTCCGCTTGTTACATCGTATAAGCGCGGGATAAGCTGGAACATTGCCGTTTTTCCCGCACCGGTCGCTCCAAGGACCGCTACGGTTTCTCCCTGATCGATCTTAAACGATAAATCTGCAAGAATCGGAATATTGGTGTCTGGGAACTGGAATGAGACCTTATCAAACTCAATTTTACCTGCAGAAATTCCGTATACATCCTGGCTTCCAGCGGTATCTTCAAGATCGACTCCCTCATTCAGTACTTCCGTTACACGCTCAGCCGATGCCCTGGAACGTGAGAATACCATTATGATCCATGAAAACATTGAAAAAGCAGCAGTAATCCTCGCAGCGTAGTTCACGATCGCGACCACTTCACCTACAGACACCCTGCCAGACTGAACGTCTATTTTTCCAAACCATAGAACCGCAATGACGCTTAAATTCATGAATAGCAGCAGCACTGGAATCGTTGCTTCAGTCACCCTCAAAGCAAACACTGTTCGTTCTCTTAGTTTATTATTCGCTTTTTCAAATCTAGTACCTTCATAATTCCCCCTGGCAAAAGCTTTGATCAACCTCATGCCAACAAGGTTTTCCCTCATTACGCCATTCACTCTGTCAAGACGCTTCTGAACATTTTTAAATAAACCTGCAGCCTTCCTCATGATCCAAATTAGGAAAATCAACAGTGGCGGGATGATGATGACAAACGGCAGGGCCAATTTCACATGAACCATCATGGCCATGATGATTCCCCCGATCACAAGAAGTGGGGCACGCATCGCAATCCGCAGGCTCATGAAGAACGTATTCTGCAGCTGGGTCACATCATTGGTGATCCTCGTGATCAAAGAAGAGGAGGGGAAATGGCTGAAGTTTGTGAACGAAAAAGCCTGGACTTTCGCAAACAGCTTTTCTCGAAGGTCAAAGCCAAAACTTTGGCCTGCACGGGCAGCTATGAACGAGTTCGCAATACCCGATGCAAAGGCAAGAAAGGAGATTCCAAGCATGACTCCGCCCCATTTGATGACCGTGTCAAGATCCCTTGCGACAATTCCTTCATCGATAATCTTAGCAATCAAAAGCGGCTGGAAAAGTTCAACAGCCAATTCGATAAGCATTAAGCTTAGTGCAGCTGCGATTGGAATGCGATATGGTTTTACAAATGAAAATATACTCATAGAAAACGTACCCCCAGTTGACCAATAACGTTATTTCGTCTTCCGAATTTTTATACCTTATATCATACTCTTTTTGGTGAATTTTTTGAATTGAAAGATAAAAAAAACGATCCATTTTTTGGACCGTCAACATTTGTTCCTCCCCGACATCAAGTTCCTTTCTTTGGTATCTCTATAGCTTTCTATTGAAAAGAACGTAAGAATAAATATAAGGCGCAATGACGGTAAAGGCAATCACGCTGAAAAGCACTGCTTCCTTCCAATAACCAGGAACGAAGGTAGCCAATATCATGGCCAGACCGCCAAAGAAAAAGATTTTTGAAGCAGCCCGATGTGTCTTTTTCCATACTTCATCACTGCTGAGTGTCCATGGAGTTCGAATGCCAATGAAAAAGTTAGACCGGACCTGAGGCATATAGTTTCCAAGGATCATAAAGATAATTCCGACGACCAGCGGGCCGATACTGCCAAAAGGGACATCATACCCAATCGCATTTGCCAGCATCAGTATGTTGATGACAAAAAGGACTCCTATAATGGCATTTAATATAATGCGATAACTTTTCGAGAAGTACTTATAGTTTGTTTTCCTTGGATCTACTTTTGGCAAGAAAGCCATGGATATATACAGGATCACCATGATACCAAGTGTAGAGAACATTGCATTGAGCTTAGAAGCAAAACCATTTGCTTCCCCGTTTACATCCCAGTGAATCGGCATTTGTTCAGGCAGCTTCGGAAACGCAATAATCCACGCAAGGATCAGGAGGCCGATCATAGTCAAAGGCAATACATGCTTTTTCATTTTATTTTTCCCCTTCCCGGTCTTTATTATTTTCTGTAAAGCTGAACGCCCAGCTGATGAGCTCCTGGAAGACAGTCGTATGAAGAGAATAAATGATGAACTGTCCCTGCTTCTCATCCTGGATCAAACCGGCATTCTTCAGCAGCTTCAAGTGTTGTGAGATACTCGGTTTTGTCATGTTAAACTGGTCTGCGATTTCTCCAGCAGTCATATCCCTATCCTTCAACAGATCGAGGATCTTTCTTCTGGTAGGGTCTGAAAGTGCTTTGAAAGCATCATTCAAGCTAAAGACCTCCCTTTGTTTGAGATAATTTAAGTATTTAGTTATTTAACTAAATACTAAATCATTTTCCTGATTTTTGCAATTCTTTTTCAAATTAAAACCGGCTGCACTTTGACAGCCGGCTCATTTATTAGGTTATTCACTAAGGTTACATTTAAGAGTTAATAGTGCCCTTAGGCAGGAATGTCCCTTCTCATAAGGGCACCTTTCTCTCCTTTTCGTGCCCTTATACAGGAGTTTCCCTTCCCATAAGGACACCTTTCTCTCCTTTTCGTACCCTTATAAGGGAGTTTCGCTTCCCATAAGGGCACCTTTCTCTCCTTTTCGTACCCTTATGCAGGAGTTTCCCTTTTCATAAGGGCACCTTTCTCTCCTTATCGTACCCTTATGCAGGAGTTTCCCTTTTCATTAGGGCACCTTTCTCTCCTTATCGCACCCTTATACAGGAGTTTTCCTTCTCATAAGGGCACCTTTCTCTCCTTTTCGTACCCTTATACACGTGTTTCCCTTCCCATAAGGGCACCTTTCTCTCCTTTTCGTACCCTTATACACGTGTTTCCCTTCCCATAAGGGCACCTTTCTCTCCTTTTCGTGCGCTTATACTGGAGTTTCCCTTCTCATAAGGGCACCTTTATGAACTAATCGCACCCACAAGCAGCACTTTCCCGTTATTATTCATTATGAATTCTGCACCAGATGGTCTTTCAATTGGTCCCTCAATGCCCGCTTCAGGAATTTTCCGACGGAGGTTTTCGGGATTTCTTCCATAAACACTACATCATCTGGCAGCCACCACTTGGCGAACTGGGGTGCAATGAATTCTAGCAGCTCATCCTTGTCGACCTGACCTTTGTATTGCTCATTAAGGACGACACAGGCAATCGGGCGTTCCTGCCATTGTTCATGTGGAACGGCTACGACACTTGCTTCGAACACGGCATCATGCGCCATAAGGGCGTTTTCAAGGTCAACGGATGAGATCCATTCGCCCCCGCTCTTGATTAAGTCCTTTGTCCGGTCAACAAGCTTGATGACGCCTTCTTCATCCACTGTGGCGACATCGCCTGTATAAAGCCAGCCATCACGGAATGCATCTGCTGATCGTTCATCTTTATAATATTCGTCCGCAATCCATGGCCCCCGCAGCAGCAGTTCTCCCATTTCTTCTCCATCCCACTTTACTTCACCATTTCCTCCGATGACTTTCATCTCCAGGCCAGGAACGAGCAGCCCCTGCTTTGAACGGATGTCGAGGATTTCATCTTCCTCTAGCCCAACCTGATAGCTCTTCAAACGGGAAACTGTTGCCAGGGGAGTGGTTTCAGTCATGCCATATGCGTGCAGGAACGGGATTTTGTACTTCGTTTCGAATGCTTTGATCATGCCGCGCGGTGCAGCAGAACCTCCGCAAACAATCGATCTGAGCGATGATGTATCATAGCTTCCTTTTTCAAGTTCATTCAGCAGGCCTAGCCAGATTGTCGGTACTCCTGCGGTGAAGGTGACCTTCTCCTGTTCAATCAAATCTGCCAGCAGCTTCGGGGTGAACAGCGGGCCGGGAAGCACCTGGGTCGAACCGAACCATGTCGCGGCGAAAGGCAGACCCCAGGCATTGGCATGAAACATCGGGACAACCGGCAGGACGACATCTGTTTCCGATAATGCAGCAGTATCAGCCAGACCAAACGCGAAACTGTGGAGTACGATACCTCTATGGGAGTAAACAACCCCCTTTGGGTTGCCGGTTGTGGCTGAAGTGTAGCACATTCCCGCCGGATCATTTTCATCTAAATCTTTTAGGAATTCAAACTCTGGACTTGATTCCCGCAATAATTCTTCATATGAATAGACAGGTTCCAATGTTGTTTCCGGCAGCTCGTCTTTGTCGGTCATGATGATATATGCTTCCACCGTTTTAAATTGATCCTTGCTCCGCTCAATCAACGGCACAAGATCCTCATCGACAAGCAAAACCTTGTCCTCAGCATGATTGATAATATATGAGACATGCTCGGGAGATAGTCGGATATTGATCGTATGGAGCACAGCTCCCATCCCAGGTGCAGCAAAATAAACTTCCAGGTGACGATGGTGGTTCCAGGCAAAAGTGCCGACACGGTCACCTTTTTCGATACCAAGCTTTTCAAGCGCGCTGGCAAGTCTGCGGGTCCGCTCGCCAATTTCCTTGTAGGTGAATTGGTGAATACCTGATAGTGTCCTCGACACTACCTGCTTTTTCGGGAAAAACTTTTCTGCTCTTTCCAAAAGAGATCCTACTGTCAATGGAACATTCATCATAACCGTCCATTCCCCTTCCGCTCACTAAGAATTCTTATTTAACCTGATTTCTGCACCTAGCCACTCTTTTATAATTTCTTCTGTCTGTTCTCCTTTTTCAGGAGAGGACGTACTCTCCCGCGCTGGCAAATCGCCATGCATTTTAATTTGGCCTTCTGGCAGGATGAAGCTCTTTTCCTTCCAATATGGATAGTCCGACAACTCGCCTGCCTCAAGGACAGGGGTCAGGCAGCAGTCAACTTCCATGCCGAATCCCGCCCACTCTGACAACGATTTGCTTTTAAACAACTGAACAAGCTCCAGGTAGACAGGATTGGATTCTTCCGGTTTGGAATAATGCGCAGGCTGCCAATCCGGATGGCCAACAGCATGGCAAAAATTACTCCAAAATTTTGGTTCTAGAGCCCCAAGGCTGACATAGCGCCCGTCCTTGGTTTCGTAAATCCCATAGCCGATGACAGTACCGTTCAGGACTGAAACGCCATGCTGGTATCCCGTCTCTTTTTCGATCAGCACATGATTCGCCATCAGGGAAGCCATACTGTCGGCAATCGCGATACAGTGATAGCTTCCCTCTCCAGTTCTCCCCCTTGCTACCAGCGCTGCGAGAATCCGTTCACTCGCAGCCAATCCCCCGATATAGTCGGAAAAAGTATGGGTTGGATGAACCGGCCTTCCTGTACTGTCCTTCAACTGGGCCAAAGCCCCGCTCAAGCTCATGTAATTCAGGTCATGGCTGCCGAGTCCGCTCATTTCTCCACCTGAACCGTAGCCGGTCACCGAGCAATAGATGATGGCCGGGTTGTGCTTTTTTACGTCCCCATAGCCAAGACCCAGCTTTTCCATCACTCCTGGTCTGAAGCTTTCAACTATGACATCCGCCTCCGCAAGCAAATCAAGGGCAAGCATTTTTCCTTCCGTCTGCTTCAAATCGATTACGATGCTTTTTTTACCGCGGTTATGGGCGTTGAAGACATATCCTTGTCCAGTGTTCCTTGCCGGGTCTCCGCCGGGTGCTTCAACCTTGACAATCTCCGCCCCAAGTTCCGCCAGCCTCAGGGTTGCAAAAGGGCCCGGGATATAATTCGTGAAGTCGACGATTTTAATACCATTCAACATGATTGAAAATCCTTTCCACTAAGTCGGCTGTCCTTTTGAAAACAATTCCTCCATTTGCTTGCGCAGCATGAATTTCTGGATTTTCCCGCTCGCATTCCGTGGCAGTGCCTCAACGAACAGATACTTGCGCGGGCGTTTGTAATTTGCCAGGCTGTCACTGTTTTTGCACCATTCATCCAACGCTTCTTCCGTTACCTGCAGATCTTTTTTCACGACAAAGGCTGTTACAGATTCACCCCAGCGGTCATCCGGCTGCCCGACAATCGCCACATCAAGCACACCTTCATGGGCATGGAGAACATCCTCGACCTCGCGAGGATAAATATTTTCACCGCCGCTGATGATCATGTCATCCACCCTGTCCTTCACCCACAGATAACCCTCTTCATCGAGGTAGCCAATATCACCTGAATGGTACCAGCCCTTGTACATCGCTTTTTCTGTTGCTTCTTCACGATTGAAATAGCCTGACATCATGCATGGACCCTGGACGATGATTTCACCGCTTTCGCCAGGCGGAAGGACGTCTTCGGGATCGGACGGTCCATCCTCATTCGGGCGGACAATCCGGATTTCGTGGTTCAGGCATGCCTGGCCAGCAGCACCTGCTTTTGTCAACTGGTCTTCCTCAGAAAGAAAGGTGATGGCCGGTCCCATTTCCGTCATCCCATACGCCTGGACAAGCTTGATGCCAAGCTGATCATGGCAGGCATGGACAAGGGAGGGTGCCATCGGGGCGGCTCCATACAATCCCAGCTTCAGGCTTTCGATATTATAGTCTGATAGCTTCTCCTGTAAAAGCATATTCCACATTGTTGGAGCGGCAAAGAACTTCGTGATTTCCTCCGAATCAATCAGCTCGAGTACTTTCTTTGGAGCGAATTGATGAAGGATGACATTGCTGCCGCCGACATGGATTCTAGGCAGGAAGGCGCAATGCAGTTCAGCGCAGTGAAACATTGGCGCAGTCACCAATCCTTTATCATTCGCACCCAGTTTAGTTGAACCGACAACAATCATACTCTGCTCAACCATATTGCGATGCTTGTGCATGACTCCTTTTGGCCTCCCAGTCGTACCGCTTGTGTACATAATTGCGTATAGGTCATTTTCATTCACTTCAACTTGAACCTGCTTCGTATCTGCCGCATTTACTTTTTCATGGTAGCTCTGGGCATAATCAGGCGTATCTTCGTCGATATACCAGAAAGAGATATGCGGGAACCTGTTTTCAATCGAAGCAATGACCGGTTCCACCGCTTTCTCAAAAAGGACAACCTTCGGCGCAGCGTCTCCCAGGATGAACGCAACCTCTTCCCCCAGCAGCCTGAAATTGATAGGATTGAAGACTGCGCCAATCTTAGCACATGCAAAAAACGCTGTGCCCAGCTCCTCAGTATTGAAAGTGAATGTTGATACACGGTCCCCCTTCTTCACTCCTTCAGCAAGAAGCGCATTGGCGAGCCTGTTCACCTCGTCATTCCATTCACTGTACGTAAAGCGGACATTCTTGCGGACATCATAGAGGGCTTCCTTGTTCGGGAACTTCATTACGGTCAGGTCAAAAATCTTGCCGATCGTTGTGCTCATTTGCATTCCTCCTAATAAAATGTCGTTTTATGCTTTTCAGAGTAGCTGTATATGGAAGTTCCATTGGTGACCTATTCTTTCTCTTTTCTGCTGTTTTCAGGCGCCAATGGACCTCATTGGTGACCTGTCTTTCCTTTTTCTGCTGTTTTCGGGCACCAATGGACCTTATTGGTGACCTCTTTTTCCTTTTTCTGCTGTTTTCGGGCGCCAATAGACCTCATTGGTGACCTTTTTCCCTTTTTCCGCTGTTTTCAGGCGCCAATAGACCTTATTGGTGACCTGTTTTTCTATTTTCTTTGAACTTCGAGCATCAATGAGTATTTAGGAATCTATTAATCTAACCGCTCAATTATGGTGGCGTTCGCCATGCCATGTCCTTCGCACATTGTTTGCAGGCCATATCGGCCGCCGGTACGCTCCAGTTCGTGCATCATCGAAATCATCAGGCGGGCGCCGCTTGCTCCAAGAGGGTGACCGAGCGCAATTGCCCCTCCATTCGGATTCAGCTTCGCTGGGTCTGCGCCTGTTTCCTTCAGCCATGCCATCGGGACAGGTGCGAACGCTTCATTGACTTCGAATACATCGATGTCCTCAAGCTTTAGCCCGGCTTTTTTGAGGACCTTTTCTGTGGCAGGAATCGGGCCTGTCAGCATCAGTGTCGGGTCTGAACCTACCACTACCCTGGTGTGGACCTTGAAGCGCGGTTTCAAGCCCAGCTCTTCTGCTTTTTCACGGCTCATCAACAGCAGCGCTCCTGCTCCGTCACTGATCTGGCTCGAGTTCCCTGCATGGATGACACCATCCTCTTTAAACACCGTTTTCAGCCCGGCCAACACTTCAGGTGTCGTTCCTTCACGCGGCCCTGAGTCCTCCGTCATCGAAATCGTTTCACCATTTTCTAGTGTGACCTCCATCGGCATGATTTCTTTTTCAAAATAACCTTCAGCCTGCGCCTTCAAAGCCCGGCGGTGGCTTTCCGCAGAGAATTCATCAAGCTCCCGGCGGGTAAAACCGTATTTCTCCGCAATCCGTTCTGCTGATAGTCCTTGATGGATCATCTCGTATTGTTCTCTTAATTTAGGACTGAAAGGGTTGGCGTCCTGGTAATTCGACCCCATTGGAACACGGGTCATATTTTCAACGCCGCCGGCAATGACGACATCCATGTCCCCCGAAAGAATCGCCTGGGCAGCAAAATGGACTGCCTGCTGACTGGATCCGCATTGGCGGTCAATGGTCGTTCCTGGAACTTCAATCGGGAAACCAGCAGTCAAAGCGGCTACCCTGGCAATATCTCCGGCCTGTTCTCCTGACTGTGTCACACAGCCAAAGATGACATCTTCCACCAGTCCCGCATCAATCCCAGCCCGCTTCACAACCTCTTTCAAAACTCCTGCAGCCAGTTCATCCGGCCTGATATCCTTTAACAACCCTTTTCTCCTGCCGACAGGTGTCCTGACGGCTTCGACGATTACCACTTCACGCATGCTTCATCTTCCTTTCTGATTTTCTGTTAGTCTATAATCCAAGGTTTTTAGCAATGATAGTTTTCATGATTTCGTTTGTCCCGGCATAGATGCTGGCAACTGGAATATCACGGAATCTTCTCGCGATCTCGTATTCTTCCATATATCCATAACCGCCATGCAGCTGCATGCAGTCCGCGGCAATTTTCCTCGCGCTGTCTGTCAGCTTCCACTTCGCCATCGATACCTTTGTGACCACATCCTTGCCCTCGATATGCTCGGCAATCAGCTGGTCAAGGAAAGCTCTGCCCATTTCGATTTCTGTCGCCATCTCAACAATCTTGAATTGCGTGTTTTGAAATTTGCTGACAGGTTTGCCAAAGGCTTCACGGCTTTTGACATACTCTATCGTCTGCTTGAGCATGACCTCAGACGCTGTCTGTGCCGCAATCGCAACCAGAAGGCGTTCCTGCTGAAGCTTTTCCATTAAATAGAGGAATCCCTTACCTTCCTCACCCAACAGATTCTCCTTAGGTACCCGGCAATCCTCGAATATGAGCTCTGCCGTATCCTGGCAGTGAAGCCCAACCTTATTCAGTTTCCTCCCTCGTGAAAAACCTGGTGTGTCACGCTCAACGACAAGCAAGCTGACTCCTTTATGCTTCGGGTTCGCTTTAGGATCGGTTTTACAGGCAACGACAATCAAATCAGATTGGATGCCGTTGGTGATGAAGGTTTTTTGCCCATTTAGAATATAGTGGTCACCATCAAGGATTGCTGTCGTCTGGATATTCGCCAGATCCGAACCGGTACCCGGCTCTGTCATCGCAATCGCGGTAATGATCTCGCCAGTCGTACATTTTGGCAGCCAGCGTTTTTTCTGTTCATCTGTTCCATATGCGGTGATATACGGAACAACAATATCATTATGCAATCCTACTCCAACCAGTCCTGAGCCTACACGCTCGAGCTCTTCATTGATGACAACCGCAAAGCCCCAGTCTACTTCACTGCCGCCGTATTCCTCATCAATATCAGGGCAAAGATAGCCCTGCTCGCCCATTTTCTCCCAGAAGGAGCGCGGAATCATCCGCTCCTCTTCCCACTGGCCGTAGAAAGGATATGCTTCCTTCTCTAAAAACTTCCTAAGCGACCTGCGGAAAATTTCATGGTCATTCGTTAAATAAGGGTGTTTCATTTTTTTATCTCCCTCTTTCTATCAAACTATTAAAGTTTCACTTCATTCAGTTTCTGGCGAAGCTGGTATTTCAGGATTTTACCTGAAGCATTCCTTGGCAATGCTTCTTCAATAAATATTTTTCTCGGAACTTTATAGCCTGCAAGTTTTTGGCGGCAAAAACTCTTTAACTCCTGCTCATCAACAACCGCATCCTTCTTAGGCACAATGACTGCACAGACGGCTTCACCCCAAACTTCATCAGGCATACCGATAATTGCTGCCTCCAATACGGCCGGGTGTTCATAAAGTACTTCTTCCACCTCGATGGAGTATACATTTTCCCCGCCGGAAATGATCATGTCTTTTTTCCGGTCAACGAGTGTGATATATCCGTTTTCATCGACTGTTGCCAGATCACCGGTATAAAGCCAGCCGTCTTTGATTGTTTTTGCCGTCTCTTCGGGCTTTTTATAGTATTCTTTCATAATCGATTCGCCTTTGATGATGAACTCACCGACAGCACCAGGCTTGATATCCTTTTCTTCTTCATCCACCACCCTGGCTTCGGTGAGGAAAGCAGCTTTCCCTCCCTTTCCCAGATGGTGTTTATGTCCCTCAGGACCAAGCAGGATGCCGCCAGGACCAGCTTCGGTCAGTCCGCACAGATTATAAAATTGATCAGTCCTGAATAATTCCATGCTCTTCCGTACGAGTTCGGGGGCCATTGGCGCAGCACCATAGCCGCATCTTTTAATCGATGAAAGATCATAATCCCCTGCATTAGGAACCTGGAGCATGAAGTTGTACATGGCAGGGACCCCAAAGAAGTGGGTGATTTTATGCTGTTGAATCGCCTGCAGGGTTGTGACCGGGTGGAATTCGCGATGGATGATATGGGTTGCTCCCAGTATGACACCTGAAATCAGGAATAAATTAAGCTGTGCCGAGTGGAACAGCGGGGCGATGTGGAGGATACGTTCCTCCTGGTTAATGGCCATGCTGATCATCATTGTCAGGCCAACATTGAATACTCGTTTATGGTCAAACAGTGCTCCTTTTGGCCTGCCGGTCGTCCCTGATGTATACAGGATTTCAAGGTCATCATCATCGCTAACATCAATTTGTGGATCAGTGATAGTTTTTGAAAGGACATTTTCGAATGAATGATGTCCAACTGCTTTTGGGGTTCCAGTCGTGATGACATGGGCTGCATTTGTTCCTTCGCCTGCTGAAGTGATGATCTCCTCGAACTCATCATCGCAAATTACCAGCACAGTCCCGGACTGTTCCAGTATGTAATGAACCTCTGAGGCTGTCAGGCGGAAATTCACCGGCACAATGACCGCCCCGATTTTAGCACCTGCAAAAAATGCAAACACAAACTGAGCAGAGTTCTTCATCATTAAAGCAATTCTATCGCCTTTGTGAATCCCCAGACTGAGCAGCCCATGGGCAAGCTTGTTCACTTCCTCATTAAACTGCTGGTACGTAAAGCTCCTTCCCTCACACACGATCGCAAGCTTCTCTGGTGTTTTCCTGGCATTTTGCGCTAGATATGACCCAATATCCATATAAAGCTTCCCCCCTTTTTATATTAGAAAACGCATTCATTTTTTATATGCAATAATTATGCCAATTTTCTAAAAATGATAGATGCGGTATTTCCAGGCAGGAATCGATATGAATGTACATCATAGTGTCCGGAAATTGGACACCATGTTTGGACATATAGCGAGAATGTTAATTCGACGGAATATCGCTTATAAAATTCAGCATGACAACTTATCGAGAAGAAAATCCTGCCTTTTGGCTCATTTAATTATAAGGAGTCAACATAATTGGTGTTAAATCAGTTTTATAATGGATCCGGTATGGATATATTAGCGATTTTTTATTTTTATTGGCGGAGTTCACAACTTTATTGGCGATTTCCAAGATTTATTGGCGAACTGGAAAAAAACACGTGTTTTTTCCAGTTCGCAAATGACATGCTATACGCTCAGCTGGTATTTCTTTATTTTTTCATATAATCCTGAACGGCTGATCCCCAAAAGTTTTGCTGCCTTTGCCTTGTTTCCGTTTGTCTGGGAGAGGGCCTTTCTGATCGCGCCAAGCTCGGCATCTTCTGCAAGTCTGATTTGTTCGATAAGTGGGCTGGATAGTTGCGACAGTAAGTAATCCGGCAGATCCTCTGACTGTATTTTCCCATGCTCGGCAAAGGTCATTGCGCGCTCCAGGACATTCCGCAATTCACGCACATTGCCCGGCCATTCATAGCGAAGGAGTGCTGTTTTTGCCTGTGATGAGATGCCGGTGATGCTCGTACCCAGCATGGAGTTCAATTCTTTCATTAATTCAGTAATCAAATACTCAACATCCTGAACGCGGTCCCTCAGCGGCGGAATATTCAAGGAAATGACATTCAGTCGGTAGTAAAGGTCTTCCCTGAACTCCCCCTGCCTTACCATCTCTTCCAGGTTACGGTTTGTCGCAGCGATAATACGGACATCGACCTTCACGCGCACATTTCCGCCTACCCTGTAAAACTCTCGCTCCTGCAGGACTCTTAGCAGTTTGGCCTGAAGGGACAGAGACATATCGCCTATTTCATCGAGGAAAAGCGTGCCTCCATTGGCAAGGTCGAACTTCCCAATCTTGCCGCGCTGTTTCGCCCCCGTAAAGGCACCTTCTTCATAACCGAAGAACTCGGATTCTAGCAGGTCTTCAGGGATGGCTGCGCAATTGACGACAACGAATTTCCCTTCACTTCGGGCACTGCTGTTATGGATGGCATGTGCGAACAATTCTTTCCCTGTACCACTTTCACCTCTAATCAATACAGTGGATCTGCCTTTCGCTGCTTTGGCTGCACTTTTCTTTAATTTTTCCATGTAAGAATCCTTGCTGAAAATATGGTCCCATGTGAACCTGGCCGACTCGGATTTCTGCAGCTGCTGGTGGTAAAAGCTTGCCTTGTTCTCGGCTTTTTGAAGTCGCTTGAACAACTCGCTGACCTCATTCAACTGGCGGAACATCACTTTGCCAATCGCTCCGATCACCTTGCCATCCTTCTTGATTGGAATTCGATGGACAATATATCGGATACCGTTCAACTCGTTAAAGTCGCTGACTTCCGCCATTTCCGACCGGAACACATTGCCAAGCTTCAGTTGCGGAAGGACTTGCTCGACTGGTTTATATAAAACTTCTGTTTTCTCCAGGTTGAACAGTTCGAGCAATGGCGGGCTGACCATGGTGATGATGTTTTTTTCGTCCGTCATCAGGATTCCATCATATGCATTCTCGAGTGTCGTCTCGATTGTCAGCTTAAGCTTTTTAACCGTCTCGAGTTCTTCTGCCATTTTTTCAAATTCAGAAATATCCTGGAATAACAGGATTTTCCCTTCTTCATGGTTCACTGTTTCATAGGAAGAGATATGAAGAATCGATTTAAATTTTTCATAATGATGAGGAGTGTCATCTCCATTCAGCAACCCAGGAAAAATATCGCCGAGCTTCCTGGATATAATTGAATCAAGAGTCCGTCCGCTGATTTTCGTAAAAGCTTCATTTGCATAAATCATCTGCATCCTGCCGTCAGTCATGAGCACACCGATATTGGAGTGCTGAAGGATTGTTTCCAGTTGGTCCTTGAGGGTATTCGCAGATTTTAGCAAAGCGACCACCATTTCGGTCTTGGTCAGTAAACCGATGACTTTATCCTGTTCATCCAGCACCACGCCGGTACCAACCTTGCTTGTTTTTACAATCTGCTCGATCTCGCGATAAGGAGTGTCGATTCGAATGGATCTAGCTTCCTTCTTTATGTATGGAAGTATTGCCGTTTCAAGGGGACTGCCTTCAAGGATCATTTGATACAAGCCGCTGCGGGTAAAAACTCCCAGAAGGTTCTTTTCAGTATCAGTAACGGGCAGGAGATTCCATTTCTTCTCCCTGAAGATTTCCACTGCCTCCTGCAAAGTTGTTGTCTCTGTGACCAGACAGTCAACAGGGGTGACGATATCCCTGAATTCAAGCATTAACTTCCCCCCTCCAGTTAAAAATTTCTGAATATTATAACTTTAATTATATAACACTGTTGGGGAAAGTACACTTATTAGCCATGAAAAAACCTGCCCCCAGGTGAGGAGCAGGTGATGATTTTTAGCGTGGAATGGTGAGTTTCTGGCCAATATACAGGTATTTTGCCGGATCTAGATTATTTGCTTTCACAACCGCATCGATGGTTGTGCCATATTTAACACTGATTTTCCACAGTGTATCTCCACTTACAACTGTATGGATGACTTGCTGGGCAGCCGGCGGTTCCGGAGCAGTTGTCGATGGAATAGTAAGTTTCTGTCCGATATACAAATACTTGGCCGGATCCAGATTATTCGCTTTCACGATGGCATCAATTGTTGTGCCATATTTTTGGGCAATCTTCCAGAGAGTGTCTCCTGTTTGGAGCGTATATACCACTGGCTGTGGTGTCGGTTCAGGTGTAGCCGGAGCTGGCACCTTCAGTTTTTGCCCAACATATAAATACTGATTTGGATCAAGATCATTCAGTGTGACGATATCGGAAATGCTGCTGTTGAACTTAGCAGCAATCTTCCATAGTGTGTCGCCGCTCGCCACGGTGTAATCAATCGTGTTAGGAACTGCCGGCGGAGTGGATTCAGCCACAAGCTCCACATCACTTACATTGATCGTACCGGTTACACCTTCTTTGACCAGCACCTCGTACCGGCCATTTTCAACTGTTTCGGACATTAACGGGAAAGTATCGCCTTTTACAGCCGTATATCCCTGACTCATTGGATAGATCGAAAGCTTCGCGGTCTCAGAGGTTACCCTCACTCGCTTTTCAGGCTGAAGGGCCTTGAACTCATAGCCGCCTTCAAACCTGACTGAATCTGTAAAAGAGATATAGCCGGTGTTACTGCCTTCAATTACCATGACTTTTATAAAATAGTTTCCGTTTACGGCTTTTCCGCCATTAAAGTCGGTTCCATCCCATGTGAAAGAATGTGTTCCCGCCGGGAATGACTGACCTGCAACAACATTTTTCATATGCGCGCCAGCAGCGTTCGCAATATAGACGGATACTTTTGCCGGCTCTGCCAATGTGAATTTCCCTGTGACCGTGTCGTTCACACCATCACCGTCCGGGCTGATGATATCAGAGGTGAAGACAGCGTCCGTAACAACTTCTTTCAATCTCCATTGAGGTATATTGTAGTCGCCGTCCTTAATGGAGACCGTTCCTGCTTTTTGTGCTGACTGTTTCGTTGCAGGGTAGTTAAATGCAGTCTCGATGTAGTTAAAGTAGACATCATAGGTTCCGTCCGCAACAACTCGTCCTGCCTTATCCGTTCCGTTCCAGTTTACGGAATTGCTGCCAGGCAAAAGCTTCATTTTGCTTCCAGCGTAAACTTCGGCACCATTTTGCCAGATGCTCAGTTGTACTTCAGCCGGTCGGTTCAAGTTGAAAGGAATTTGTACATTTTCCGCTCCTCCGTATTTCGGAGAAAACATGGAAGGATTAATCGAAACCTGATCGAATAATGGCTTTGGATTCGTCTCCGCCACAACGGTCAGTTTTCCGAGCGGATAACCTTGCATCTGGTTATAGCCCTGGTCTGATAAATACGCCTTTAGCTGGTATTCACCCGGAGGCAATGGAGCTTTCTTCGTATCATCCCATGGCACCCAATCTATTCTATGTACTGTTTTAAAATCTGTACTTGATAGGTTGATTTGAGTCTGGACACCATTGCCTACCGCTAAAATATGCCCGCGAGTCGGTTCACTCGTTTTCAGCTCAAACGTAACATATCCAGGTACACTGTTTCCCTGGTACGCAACAGTTCCGGTAGATTGACTGAAAGATATGACCTCAGCCATTGCAGAAGCGAATTGCGGGAAAGAAACTGCCGCTGTTAAGAATAAAAGCATGAAAATTCTAAAAAAATTCGTTGTCACTCTAATTGTCCCCTGCTCTCTGATGAAATGTTATATTACAAAAATATCATATTTGTTTTCTGCATTTTCAACAACGCGAAATTTTTACCATAAGAAAAAGCCCTCTCCTTTGACAGGAAAGGGCTTTTCATCATTTCGGCTGCATCCTGATTGCTCCATCAAGACGGATTGTTTCACCGTTAAGCATTGGATTCATAATAATACTTTCAGCAAGCTGAGCGTATTCCTCCGGGTAACCAAGCCGCTGCGGGAATGGCACCATTTTTCCAAGCGAGTCCCTTGCTTCTGCCGGAAGCGAGTCGAACATTGGCGTATGGAATAGGCCGGGAGCTATCGTCATCACCCTGATGCCGTATGCAGCAAGTTCCCTTGCAATTGGCAGCGTCATACCGACCACCCCGCCTTTTGAAGCACTGTATGCCGCCTGGCCGATTTGGCCGTCGAACGCGGCAACGGAGGCCGTATTGATGATGATTCCCCTCTCGCCGAGTTCATTTGGATCATTCTGGGACATCTGCTCGGAAGCAAGCCGGATGACATTGAAGGTTCCAATCAAGTTGATGGAAATGACCTTTGAAAACATGTCCAGCGAATGGACGCCTTTTCTTGATAGCAGCTTTCCTGCAACCCCAATCCCGGCACAGTTTACCACCGTGTTAATCGAACTGAATGACTCGATTGCTTTATTGATAGCATTTCTTACATCTTCTTCACTCGTTACGTCTGTTTGTACGAAAACTGCCTGTTCCCCAAGTTCCTTTACAAGAGTTTCACCGCGTTCCACTGATAAATCCAGAATCGCAGCCTTTCCCCCCTGCCCGATGATTTTCCTGACAGTCGCTTCCCCTAACCCGGATGCTCCTCCGGTAACAATCGCTTTTGTTTCGCTCATTTTCATTTTCGCCTGACCTCCACTTTTATAAAGTTATATTGTTATAGAAAGCAAGAATCATGCCAATGCTAGTTACATTGAAAATAAAGATACTTCGAAGAACAGCTGTCCAAAATCAGGACAGTTTTTTCTGAAGAATGGACACTTTTATACTTTTGTTAGAAGGAAATTGAAATTTGAAGGTGTTTTTTTGTTTTACTATGATATTCGGCATTAAACCCGGTTGAAACAAAATATATTCCCGGTTGGGGCAGATTTATTTCCGGTTGGAACAAATGTTGTCTGCAAAACTAGTTATAAATAACAGTACCCCATGCAAAAAAAAGCAGAGCCGAAGCCCTGCCTCCTCAACACTATTAAGCTGCATTTCGTTTCGCTCTGTTCCTGAGCATCAGTTCCTCCAGTGCTCCTGATCCGAATATGACGCCTGAGACGATGAAGATCAGGCCGAGCAAATGGGATGATGTGATCCTTTCCCCAAGGAAGATGGCAGCGAACAGGATGGATAGGAATGTATTCAAGTTCAGGAAGATTGACGCCTCGGCCGGTCCGGTTTGGCCAATGGCATAATTGTAAAGCATATGCCCTACTGCTGTAGCGAAAATCGCTGACGCAAAAAATACTCCCCATATTCCTGCTGAAGCATTTCCAAGGCTCGCCAATCCACCTGGCTCCTTCCATAACCCGATTAGGAACAATAAGAGTGAGCCGAAGACAAGCATATATCCGGTCAATAGACGAGGATCTAGTGTTTTCGCTGCTTTGGAAATTATGATGAAGCTTATCGCCTGCGAAACAATGGAAATAAACACATAGAAATCACCAATTGACATGCCCGAAAGCCCTTTCTCACCTGCCAGCACAGTCAGCGTGACGCCAATACCACCGAAAATAAATCCAAGAGTCCGGACAAATGTCAGCTTTTTCCCCAGGAATAAGATAGCCATTAAAGCGGTTAACAATGGCCCCAGTCCAAGAATCAAGCCACCGTTAACAGCCGAAGTCACTTTTAATCCAATTCCCAGGAATAAATGGTGGCCAGTTACATTCAGGATGCCGCCGCCAATAATATAACTCCACTCTTTCCTTGAAGGCAGCCGGACTTTTTTAAAGAAAAAGAGAATGATAAATACCGAGACTCCCGCAGTGAATACACGAAGTGAGGTAATCGTAATCGGCGGGAAATTCCCCACGATTACTTTAAGTCCCGTTACATTGAGTCCCCACAGAAACATGACACCGGTAAGAATCATATATATTTTTAAATTTTTCATGATGTATCCTTCTTTCATTTAAACGATTAAAGCATAATTTCCATTCTACTCCTTTTTTTAAAAAGGGCAAGAGAAAGTAATGCCAATTATTTACCACCTGAATAATAAGTACCAAAAAGAAAGGAAATTTGAATCATCCCCTCGAGTAGACTGCTAGGTTAAAAGAACGGTTTCTTTTAAAATGCAGCAAAAACCGACAAAAACAGGTTTGAATACCGGAATGGTATTCCTGAGACAGATTTTTGCTTTGAAAGGAGGTGAAAGGATGCACTTCCGACATTTAATCATTACTGGCTTTATTACTGGTATTGCTTTGTTGGTGCCAGACATGGTTTTTGCTGAAAAAGGGCCAAATGCCGGAAAAGGACAACAGCCTGCGGCGGCTGAGCAGGCTTCTGTGCCAGACAAGGCAGAGATTGCCAAGAACTCCGGAAAATCTCCTGCACAACCTGCGGTCAAAAACCAGCCGATTAAGAAAGAAATCGTCCAGAAACCTTTCCAGGCCAAGCCTAAAGAAAATCCGGCCGAGGCAGTGAAAATGAATGGGAATGCTTCATCATTTAAGAAAAATGAGAAAGCAACACAGCCCAAAAACACCAATGCATCGAGGACCGGAAAAACTAATCAGGCGAAACATAAACAAAAGCCCAGCAATAATCAAAACAAAAAAGGTGCGTTAAAATCCATACATAATGAAGATCAGTACGTGAAAGAAACAAAGCGTAAATCACCTGGTTTGGAGGAAAAGCTTGATCCTTCTAAGGAGTCTGCAGAGAAACCGTCCATTGTCAAAGTACCAGTAAAGACGGAAAGCAGAAAAATACCTCATGTGAAAAAGGATGAAAAGGATTCATCCCAAAACGAGAGGTATCCTAAAGGAGACAACCTGCCTAACCCTCCATCACGCACGAAGGCTTCAGGGGGGCCATCCGGCGACAGGACAAGTTATGGAAATTCGAACACCTTTTTAAGCGATAAATGGTTCATTTGGGATGAAACATTCCATTTAAGCCTCTTGCAGCCGTTTACGTCAAGGGTCGCTGTTTTTCAGAGCCAGTGGGTAAATGCCCCACCTTCCCCACCACCGTTAAAAGCTCCTGCTTTTTTACCGTATACCGACGCGATTGTCACGGATAACGTTAATTAAAAGGGAGCGAATAATGAAAATGAATAATTATATTAATGGAACTAAAGTTGTGAAGTCTTTTATGCTAGCTGGAGTATTGTCAATCGGAGTACTGACTGGAGGCCACTTCACTCAGGCTGCCGGACCGGAAAAGGTAAAAGTTGAACAATCTCATAACAAACCAGCAAAGGTTCAGGTTGTTAATAAAAAGGCTAATGTAAAAGCAACTCCTGCTAAGCCTGCAGTTAAGGCTCAGCCAAAAGCTGCTACAAACGGCGAAGCGAAGGAAAAAGCATCAAAGTCACAGGCTGGCATTCATGCAAGCGAAACTGCCAAAAAGCATGCGGCTCCAAATGCAGCTGTACACACAACAACTCAACAAGCGCCTGTCGAAGATGTGAAAACTGAGGAAGTTCCAACAGAAGAAGCTGTTACTCAGGAACCTGTAGTGGAAGAAGTTGTAGAACTTGAGCCAATCATTACTGATGAAACAGAAGTTGACTCTGAATCTGAAGAAACTTCAGACACTGATGCAGCTAAAGAAGACGAAGAGGAAATAAAGCCTAAAGCTGACACAGAAATGAAAAAGGAAGATGATGAGGATTCAGATGAAGATTCAGATGAAAATTCTGAAGAAGAGTCTAAAGACATCGACCTTGAGGCAAAAGCTACTGTGAAAACAGAAGATGATGAGGATAATGACTCCGATTCTGAAAATATCGATCTTGATACAGATGCAACTGTAAAGACTGAAGATGAAGATGAAGACGAAAATGACAACGAAGACGAAGATACGGAAGATAAGGTATCTCCATCTGTTGCCAACAAAATGAAGTCTAAGGCTTTCAACGCAAGCGATGTCGCTAAAGAGAAAGCAAACGAAAATTCAGCTGTCGCGTTATCTGTTGAAGTGACTGAAGATGAAGTGACTGAAGACGAAGTGACTGAAGACGAAGTTGCAGAAGAAGATGCTGCTGAAGACGAAGTGACTGAAGATGAAGTGACTGAAGACGAAGTTGCAGAAGAAGATGCTGCTGAAGACGAAGTGACTGAAGATGAAGTGACTGAAGATGAAGTGACTGAAGATGAAGCTACTGAAGACGAAGTTGCAGAAGAAGATGCTGCTCAAGACGAAGTGACTGAAGATGAAGTGACTGAAGACGAAGTGACTGAAGACGAAGTTACTGAAGATGATGCTACTGAAGAAGATGCTACTGAAGAAGATGCTACTGAAGAAGAAGCAAAAGTATCTCCTTCTATTGCCAACAAAATGAAGTCTAAGGCTTTCAATGCCAGCGATGTTGCTAAAGAGAATGCTGACGAAAACTCAGCTGTTGCTTTGTCTGTTGAAGTAACTGAAGATGAGGTTGCTGAAGACGAAGCTACTGAAGAAGTTGTTACTGAAGAAGTTGCTACTGAAGAAGTAGTTACTGATGAAGTTGTTACTGATGAAGAAGCTGCTGATGAAGAAGCTACTGATGAAGATGCTACTGATGAAGAAGCTACTGAAGAAGATGCTACTGATGAAGAAGCTACTGAAGAAGATGCTACTGAAGAAGATGCTACTGAAGAAGATGCAAAAGTATCTCCTTCTATTGCCAACAAAATGAAGTCTAAGGCTTTCAACGCTAGCGATGTTGCTAAAGAGAAAGCTAACGAAAATTCAGCTGTTGCTTTGTCCGTTGAAGTAGCTGAAGAAGTTGTTACTGACGAAACTGCTACTGAAGAAGTGACTGAGGAAGTTGTTACTGATGAAACTGCTACTGAAGAAGTGACTGAGGAAGTTGTTACTGACGAAACTGTTACTGAAGAAGTGACTGAGGAAGCTGTGACTGATGAAACTGCTACTGAAGAAGTGACTGAGGAAGCTGTTACTGACGAAACTGCTACTGAAGAAGTGACTGAAGAAGCTGTTACTGACGAAACTGCTACTGAAGAGGCAAAAGTAAACCCATCTGCTGACAAAAAAGCTAAGTCAAAAGCTAGCTTATATGCAAGTGAAATCGCAAAGAAATTTGCTGCAATGCTTTCTGCTGTACTTGCTGTTTTTGAGAAGTAGACTGAAGAGAAAGCTGAAACTGTGACTGAATAAGTCATAGTTGAGTTGAAACCAATAATCATAGAAAGAGACTTCCAGGCAGCTGGAAGTCTCTTTTTCTATTAGTGGATCAGATTCCCCTTCGTTTGCGGGTTGTCCATCAGCCAGTTATTTTCCTCATTGGCGACAATCAGCTCGTTGATATCATATGTATGGTAGTACTTTTCTGTGATGAAGGGGTCTTTTTCTGTCGGTGCGATTGCTTCATCAATATCATCGCAATTCAGGATGATCATGGCGTGATCATTATTTTTGAATGGGCCGGCAATCATCAGTTGTCCTGCCTGGTTTAACTGCCTGAGATGGTCAATATGCCTTCCCAGCAATTTTGAATCCAGTTCTCCATTTCGTTTATCCTTCAGGATCACAACAAATTTACTCATCTAATAAGTACTCCTTTTATAAAATCTTCCAGTCCATTATATCATTTCCAATATATCCCGACAGCTGTAGTGCATTTCTTTGTTAAAACGGAACATAAATGGGTAAATAAAAAATAAAGGATTTGAATAAAAGGAGGCATCATCCATGATCATCGTCTACATCAGCATCGCTGTCATCGTGGCTGCACTTGCTTATCTCGGATATGTTGCTTATAAAACATTTAAAGATGCTAAGCCAACCATTGACAGTCTTCAAGAGACAGCAACCCGTGTCCAGAATAAAACCAATGCGATCAAAGAAGAAACCGATTCACTTAAATTTAAACAGCAAAAGCTGATGACTGATTTTGAAAAGAAAAAGAAAGCTGTCAATACGGTTGTTGTTTCTGTAAAACAGACACCTGTTGAATTCAAGAACGCACTTGTTGCAAAACCTGTCGCCGAACTTGAACAGAAATATAAGGCAAGACAATGGAACCGGAAGCGACGTAATCGGACCATGCAGCCACAATAAAACAGGGCACCCGCCCTGTTTTTTTATTTCGCCTCTTCTTCGTGACTATCTTCCTAGATATTCCTCTCGAATAATTTCCCAACCACTCTAGATTCCTGTAAATTCAAGCGTTAGGACATCTGGACAAACATTTAGGAGTTTTGTACGATTGTCGAAATAATTTTTACTAACTATTATGTATAAATATACAAAGTAATTTTGGAGGAATACATAGATGAAGTATAAAAAAATGATTTCGGGTGTTGTAGCTGCAAGTTTGCTAGCATCCTCCCCATGGACTCCGGCACTAGCTGAGTCTTTGAAGTGGAATTATGTAAATGCATATGAAGAAAAGGACGGAAGCTTATTCAACAGCGAAAACTATGACTTTATGAAATTCTCGGCAATCGGCGAGCAGCTGGAACAAATCGAGAAGCAATCCAATCGTGTGAAGGTGGAAGTAAAAGGACAATCATCAACCGGACAGCCTCTTTATGTCGTTACGATTGCTGCACCTGATTCTCAGGGTAAGTTCGGCAAGATCCAGGCTTTAAGAAAACAAATGTTCAAAAACCCTGGCAAAGCACAGGACTGGATTGAAAACAATCCAGACTTCAAGGTGCCAGTCATGATCAATGGCTCTATCCATGGTACCGAATTTGTCGGCAGTGACGCGGTCATGCAGCTGATTGAGCGCTTTGCACTTGAAAATGACGAGACAACGACTGAAATCCTCGAAAACAATATTCTGATTTTCAATGTTGTCCAGAATCCCGATGGCCGGGTCGATGCTACCCGCTTCAATGGAGAAGGAATCGATTTGAACCGTGACTTCATCACCCAGTCACAGCCGGAAACCCAGGAGACCGTTTCACTGATCAAAGAATGGAATCCAATGGTCTTCCTTGATACACATGGCTATGTAAAAGGTTACGCGCCAAATAAGCAGGGTCTCATTGAGCCTTGTACCGTTCCGCACAATCCAAATTACGAATATGACCTTTACCAAAAATGGGCAATGGATCAGGCGGAAGCGATGGAAAATGAAATCATGTCCGACAAGGAAAGCTTCACCGGCAGCCTGTATCAATCGATGGTGGGAACCTATATCCCTCAACGTGATGACGCAGAAGGCTGGGATGATTATCCTCCAATCTTTACGCCAATGTATGCGATGTACCATGGTGCATATGGCCACACGCTTGAAGCGCCAACAAATGATCTTGACGGTGTCCGCTGGATGTATGATGCCATCATGGGAGCATTGAAAAATGCCACAGAGAACAAGCAGGAAATGATCAAAGACCAGATTGAAATGTTCAAGCGAGGCATCAATTTTGATCATCCGTTCCATGACGAAGGCTTCTTCCCTACTGCCTATGTTCTGCCTGTTGATCCGGAAGATCCAACTGTAACACATAAGGCTGTTAAGCATCTGCAGAAAAACGACATCGAAGTCGTCCAAGCTTCAAAGACTTTTACGGCAGACGGAAAAGCTTATCCAAAAGGCACATACATTGTCAAAATGGACCAGGCAAAGGCGGGGCTGGCCAATACGATGTTATGGGATGGCGAGGATATCACTGAAGATGTCGACTCCATGTACGATATTTCAGCTTGGAGCCTGCCGGAGCTATGGGGCTTTGAGGCAGTAGCTGTTCAAGATGAACTCGATGTGACCGCAACGAAAGTGAACCAGATCCAGGAACAAGGGTCAGTTACCGGCAAAGGGCCATTCCTGATTCCAAACAGTTCTGTAAAAGCGGTTCAACTTGCCAATACGCTCATGCAACAAGGCGTCTCCGTAAAACGCGATAAAGCAGGCAATTTTTACACAGAAGCTCCCGCGAACACCATTGACTCAGCTGTAAAACAATCCGGACTGCATATCGAATCGGTAAAGGTACCTGCAGACGCAGTAGAAGTTACAAACCTTAAAGTAGCAATCCTTAAGGACGGAGGCATGAATAAGGCCCAATCCCATTCAGGAACAAAACTTGCACTGAAACGCCTGGGTTTTGAGGTTACAGAGGTCACCCCTGCTGAAGTTGCGGAACAGGGATTGAAGGGCTTCGACGTATTCGTATACAGCGGTACCGAAGGTCTGATCGCCAAAACTCAATCACGTGCAGGAAATCAAGAATTTGGCTTCCAGAACCCAGCACAGTATGATCTCTTCAAAACGAATGTCGAAGAATTTTTAAATAATGGCGGAAAGTATATCGCCGTCGGTGCAGGCGCCTCACTGGCGACAAAGACATTAGGCCTCACAGATAACACGGTTGTCGTTGCAGGTTACAACAGCAACGGAATCGCGAAAGTTGATTACAGCGGCGAAGGTATGACCGGCGGATATAGCGAGGATGAGCTCGGCTTCGTCTACCGTCCTGTCTGGTATGAAAATACAGGAAATGATGAAGTTGCTGCAACATTTGACGATAACTCAGACTTCTTTGTTGCCGGGCACTGGAAAAACAATCGCGCAGCTCAAGGAAAGGCAGTAATCGTTAAAGAACAGGATAAAGATGTAACGCTGATCGGACTTGAAGCTGGCTTCCGCGATCATACAGACTACCTGTTCCGTCTCCTTTCCAACAGCATTTTTGAAAAATAAGCAGGCAAAAAAAGCATCGGGCGACCGATGCTTTTTAGCTGTTTGTATAGTATTTTTCCAAAAGCAGAAAATCCCTCGTCTTTTGAATTTCAATATGGTTAGCAAGGGCGAAATCTTCAAACTCAGCAATCAACTGACCGCTGTAAAAGTAGGCAACACCAATATTGAAGCCTCTCCTTACCTTTACCACTGCATTTTTCGTCGTCCAGCCGATCCGGCCGAACTTTACTTTTTTGATATTCTCAGATGTAAGTATTTTTTTGTATATCATAATATTAGAGATGGTTATTTTATATTCAATCTGATGGGATGATAATGTTAAATGAAATCTCAGCAGACTAATCATAACTAAAGTAATCGGAATCAGAAATTGAAAGAACTTGTTGAAATTTGAAGAAAAAGGCATAACAACTAACAGAGAATACATTATGTATATTGGTGGCCTGCCTGAATAAGTCATCTGACTCCCCCCTTGCACAAAACAATTTTACCAGATAAATCCAAATAGAGATACAGAAAGGGACCACCTTTTCAGGTGATCCACTTTATTAAAGGTATAAACCTGCCAGGAAGATTCCCAGGGCTTCTTCATAAATCTCATCGAACTGAGACAGTGGCAGAGGGTTGATACCGAACCCAAGCTCCACTGTGAAGCCAGGCCGGCGCCAGTCCTGGATGAACCAGTCCTTGTATCCGGCATAGCTTTCAATGGTTTTTACTGGCTGGTAGCCGCTTACCCTGGCGAATTCATTAACCATTGCCTCCGATTCAGGCGGCTCGAGGTTTTCAAAGCCCCAGTAGATGACTTCGCCCTGGGTATGGAAGGCGAGAACCCTTGAGAAATCGCGCTTGCGTGTAAGTTCTGCCATGGCGATTGCTTCCGGCTCCGATAACGGCTTTTCGCCAACATAATCCCTTGGACCAGGCTGGCTTGGATTCCTGGCTTTTTCTTTTTCCCATTCTGCTGGGAATTGATCATTCAGGTCCACTCCTCTTATATTCGCCTTCCAGCCGCTGAAGTCCATGCTGCCTTTATTCCATTCTATTACTCTTTCATTCCATGGCTCCTCTTCAGGTGGTCCGTTGAGTACGAGGTCGACACCATCAGGGTTGACCATAGGGACAATCGACAAAGCCGTCTGGTTGTATAAGTTCAGCATTGACAGCCCTCGTATCGAGGATTGGTTTGTCAGCGCCAGAAGGTAGTCATTTAGAAACGTCATTAGGACGGGAGTAGTGATCCATTCATTCGCATGAAATGCCCCATTGTAATGGACCTTTTTATTGCCATCCCCGACCAAAGCTTCAGGAATCCTTTTTCCTAATACAGAATTTCCGATCGATGGCACTCTCATAAATGGGTATACACTTTCCAATCGTCTTAAATCATTCATCAAAGAGCTATAATCGTAATTTTTTTTTCCCTGGACAATCCGCCAGGTAATCCTTGTTGGAACTTTGATCATCTGGCCAATGTACAATCCCTTTGGATTGATATTCCGATTGGCCAGCAGCAGAGCATCCACCTGGATATTTCGGCTCCGGGCGATTTGCCAGAGAGTATCTCCTGCACGGATTCGGTAATCCACAGCGGCATAACCGGGAATCTTTACAGTCCGGCCCACAGTCAGTGCGTTCGGATCCAAATCGCGGTTGGAATCTATGATCAACTGGAGCGGGATGTTGAAAAGGTTGCTGAAATACCAAAATGAATCTCCTCTTCTCACATATATATCCATAGTGCGCCTCCTGTTCTTTCAAAAGTTGCATCTATACATATGTATGTGAGTACCCATTGAAACTATTTCAGAAGATGAAAATTAACCTGATATTTTCATGCCCCGGAGGAAGGTCTTTACTGCAAGCCTATAGCTTTCATCCAGGTCAAGGGGCATTCCAAAGCCGCCTTTCTGTTCGAGAGAAGCGAAACCGTGCATGAGGCTCCTTAAACCGCGCACTGCATGAATGGCTCCCTCGTCTGACAAACTAGAGGGCTGGATTGTGGATATGACAAGCCTGACAATTCTCTCGCCAGCATGATTGACTTTTTCATCTGAAGGATCGGGAGCAGACAATGCAAATTCATAAAGGCCGGGATTTTCCCTGGCAAAAGATAAATAGGCATCTGTTATCGCCAAAACTGATTCCTCACCTGGAGACTTTTCCAATGCTTCAGCCTCAAGTCCGTTATACAGTTTTTCAAGTGAAAACAGAGCGAGTTCCCTTTTGATTCCTGGAAGACCATCAAAATGGTTATATAACGATGGTGGTTTGATATTAAGTTTCTTTGCCAGCAATGCAAGCGTTACTTGATCACTTCCCTGCTCATTCGCAAGCTGAGCTGCTGCCATTACAATGGTCTTTTTATCGAGTGCGATTTTCGGTCTTGGTGACATTTCCTAAACTCCTTTGTTCCGTAAAAATTCTTCTGCCTTTTGGATAGCTTTTTCAATGAGAGCCACAGGTCCACGAAGCAATTCCCCATGGCCTACAGCCAGAATTGCTGGTTTTAGCTCGAGAACTTTTTCCGCGCTTTGCAATGCCAGTTTCCTGTTCCATGTAGCCATCGCCGGAAAAGGAAACCATGGTACTGTCACACCAGATACAGCTATTCCCCCTCTTGTCTGGAAGGCGTCACCTGCAATTAGGGAGTTTGTTCTTTTATCCAGGAAAGACATTGATCCAGGTGTGTGTCCTGGTGTTTCAAATGTGATTAATGAGCCGATTTCATCCCCTTCGCTGAGGAATACATCAGGTTTTATGTTAATGTTCTTCGGTACTCCTCCTCGAATCGGTGTCTGAGGTTCAGATGGATCAAGTGAGGTATCACCGGCAAGAAGGCGTGAATCACGGACAGAGATATAAACTGGGACATCAAGCTTTTCCTTCAATTCAGCAAGTGCTCCAATATGATCACTGTGAGCATGGGTCAAAACAATCCTTTTGATCGGTTTCCCAATTTGTTCTGCAGCATGCAAAATTGGTTTGGCACTGTTCGGCAGTGCTGCATCAATTAAAGTCAGCCCTTCCTCTTCCTCGATAAAGTAACAATTTACCGGAAAAATTCTTGGCATGAATGTTAACTGGTATAGAAAACCCTCTTTGATTACCCTCATTTGAAACCCCTCCAGCGCAAAACTAATATCATTAGTTTTACTTTAACTAATTACGTTAGTTAAATCAATCTTTATTTTGGAAACCTGAATGGTACCCTTATGGGGATGCTTTTGCCTGCATAAGGGTATCTACCGACCCGAATGATACCCTTTGGCGGATGGTTTTGCCTGCATAAGGGTATCTCCCGGGCTGAATGGTACCCTAATATGGAGGGTTTCACCAGCATAAGGATATCTCTCGGCCTGAATGGTACCCTTATGGGGAGGGTTTCACCAGCATAAGGGTATCTCCTGGCCTGAATGGTACCCTTATGGGGATGCTTTCGCCTGCATAAGGGTATCTACCGACCTGAATGGTACCCTTATGGGGATGTTTTTGCCTGCATAAGGGTATCTACCGGCCTGAATGGTACCCTTATGGGGACGGTTTTGACTGCATAAGGGTATCTACCGGCCTGAATAGTGCCCTTATGCGGATGCTTTTGCCTGCATAAGGGTATCTACCGGCCTGAATAGTACCCTTATGGGGACGGTTTTGACTGCATAAGGGTATCTACCGGCCTGAATAGGGTCCTTATGCGGATGCTTTTGCCTGCATAAGGGTATCTACCGGCCTGAATAGTACCCTTATGGGGACGGTTTTGACTGCATAAGGGTATCTCCCAATTAGAATGGTACCCTTATGGGGACGGTTTTGACTGCATAAGGGTATCTCCCAATTAGAATGGTACCCTTATGGGGACGGTTTTGACTGCATAAGGGTATCTCCCGGCCTGAATGGTTCCCTTATGCGGATGGTTTGACTTGTATAAGGGTATCTCTCAATTTGAATGGTACCCTTATAGGGATGCTTTCGCCTGCATAAGGGCATCTACCGGCCTAAATAGTACCCTTATGTGGACGGTTTTGACTGCATAAGGGTATCTCCCGATTTGAATGGTACCCTTATGTGGATAGAGCAACCTACATAAGGATATCTTCCAAAAGAAAAATACGGTTAAAAACTTTTCGATCATCGCCAAAAAAGAAGCCCACCTTCAAGCGGGCTTCCCTTCCTTCCGTCCTATAAAACCTTACTTAAGAAAGCCTTCGTCCGCTCGTGCTGTGGGTTTTCGAAAATTTCCTGCGGCTGGTTCTCTTCTATGATCAGCCCGCCGTCCATGAAGATGACTCTGTCACCGACTTCTCTGGCGAAGCCCATTTCATGTGTGACAACCACCATGGTCATTCCTTCCCTGGCCAGCTGCTTGATGACTTCGAGCACTTCTCCGACCATTTCCGGATCGAGGGCGGACGTTGGTTCGTCGAACAGCATGATTTTTGGTTCCATTGCGAGGGCGCGGGCGATGGCCACTCGCTGTTTTTGGCCTCCTGACAGTGAGTCCGGATATGCTTCCGCTTTTTCACCAAGTCCTACTTTTTTCAGCAGTTCGATTCCTTTGGAACGTGCCTGCTCTACCGAAACCCCACGCACCTTGAGTGGCGCCAGCATGATATTCTCAAGCACTGTCTTATGAGGAAACAGGTTAAAATGCTGGAACACCATCCCGACTTCCTCGCGCACTTTGTTGATATTGATTCCTTTATCGGTAATGTCCACTCCTTCGATTTTCACATGGCCTGCAGTGATGGTTTCGAGGAGGTTAATACAGCGAAGGAAGGTTGATTTTCCGGAACCCGATGGCCCGATCACCACAACAACCTCCTGCGGCTGGACGACTACGTTTATTCCATTCAACACCTTGTGGCTTCCAAAAGATTTTTCCAAATCAGTCACTGTGATCATTCCGTTTTCAGCCTTCTTTCTAGCAGATTTAATAAAAAGCTTAACGAAAGTGTCAGGATCAGGTAAATCACTGCTGCGGTGAGGTACGGCTCCCAAACCCGATAATATTGCCCGGCCATCGCCCTGCCCCAGTACATGATTTCCGGCGTCGCGACGATAGCCGCCAGTGAAGACTCTTTGATCAGCACGATGAATTCATTTCCAAGCGGCGGAATCATCCGTTTGAATGCCTGGGGAAGAATGACATATCTCATCGCCTGGACGTGTGTCATCCCAAGCGAACGGGCAGCCTCCATCTGGCCGCGGTCGATCGATTGGATGCCGGCACGGAAAATTTCTGCGATATAGGCTGCCGCATTTAGTGACAAGGCAATGATGGTAGCGGCAATCCCATTTGTTTCCCCAAGAAACATCGGGACTACCCCAAAATGGATTAGCAGGATTTGGACGAATAACGGGGTCCCGCGAAAGAAAGTAATATACCAGACAAATGGCCAGGCCAGCAGCTTCCGGCGCTGCATCTTGCCAAGTCCAATGAACAAACCGAGGATTGTCCCAATTAAAATTCCTGCCAATGAAAGCCCGATGGTCAGCAGCGTACCTTTTACCAGAAAAGGAGAGTATTCAATAATAATATCAAAACGAAAATCCATAGCTTGCCCCCCAACGCCCCTGGTCCGGAGCTGATTTTTTCATAGGCTGTCCCGCCTGACAAAAAAATGCGTAACGCTGTGTTAAGAGTTACGCATCTTTGCAGTATCATAGTTTTCAGGTTTTACTTTGATGCCTTATCTTGATTTCAGGTTTTACTTTGATGCCTTATCTTGTTCTGCCTTCAGCATTTCGATGTTCGGCTTCTGGCCGAACCATTCCTGATAGACTTTCTCATAAGTGCCGTTCTCGACGATTTTCTTGATGGCTTTATCAAAGTCGGCTTTCAGATCGGTTCCTTTTGGAAAAAGGATGCCGTAGTATTCAGCATCGAAACTGCCGCTGTCTTCGATGACCTTTAACTTTTCATCCGGATTGTTCTTCGCATAGACTTCAACAACTCCATTGTCTGCCACGACTGCATCCGCTCCGCCTGAGAGCATTTCCATGATTGCCAGGTTGTTATTATCGAATTTCTTGATGTCCTTATTGTTTTTTCCAAGCAGTTTATCCATTGCTTCCTGCCCGGTGGTCCCGTTCTGAACAGCCACTACCTTGCCTTTCAAATCTGCGGCGCTTTTGATGTCGCTGTCTTCGCGGACAAGGATTTTATTGGTGGACAGGAAATATGGCAATGAAAAATCATAAGTCTGCTTTCGCTCGTCATTGATGGAGATAGACGATACGGCAAGGTCGGCGCGGTTGCTGCCAATCTCAACGAAAATTGGATCCCAGCCGACATTATCGAACTTTAGTTCATAACCTGCTTCCTTCGCGGCGGCCTTCAGAAAATCAACGTCGAAACCAACAATCTTGTCGCCCTCCATATATTCAAATGGTGCGTATGCTGCATCGGTTACGACTCTGAGTTCCTTTTTCCCGGTACCATTCGTTTCGCTTGATTCGCTTGATTCGCTTGAGCCGCATGCTGACACAACAAGCGCTGCAATTGCCATCATGATCATGGCAAAGAATCTTTTTCTCATTCCTAATGCCCCCTCTTGTAAAAAACGTACAAAACTTTACTAATTTATATGAGGGCGATGAGGCTTGTATTACTCTAAAAGAGGATAAGAAAAACTTATCCTTATTTATTGATAACCCGTCATTTCCTTATGCTTCTGACAAGAATAAAATAGGAATAGATAAGGAGGGATTCATATGACTTATAAATTTAAAGCGATTGACCATGTACAGCTTGCAGCCCCGAAAGGCACTGAAGACCAGGCAAGGAAATTTTTCAGTGGGATATTAGGTTTTGAAGAGATCGAAAAGCCTGCTGAATTGAAAAAGCGCGGCGGCGCCTGGTTTCAATTCGGCTCCTGCCAGATCCACGTTGGGGCCGAGGCGGATTTTGTTCCTGCAAAGAAAGCCCACCCGGCGTTTGAAGTGGAGAATATTGAAGAGTTGAAGAAACATCTGTCTGGATCCGGAGTGGATTACCTCGAAGATGACAAATTACCAGGCGCAAACAGGATTTATGTTTCTGACCCGTTTGGCAATAGAATTGAATTGCTTGAGTGGGTCCGCTAATCCGAGAAACCCGCCTTTGCTTGCTGTATTGGTTTTCAATACAGCAAAATTTTGGTATAATATTTAGAAAAGCGAAATATTCGTACTGAGAAAGAAGTGTTGATGGTATGACCCAGCAGCAAAAGGCGAAACGTAACCTGATGATCATGTGGTTCGCCAATTTCTTCATCGCAGGCAGTATGACAATGGTAATGCCTTTCCTATCCTTATACATTGAGTCGTTTGGAGATTTTTCGGAAACATATGTCCAGAACTGGTCAGGTCTTACATTCAGCATCACATTCGTTACAGCTTTTCTCTTCTCTCCCATCATCGGAAGGCTGGGAGACCGATTCGGACGTAAGAGAATCCTGATTTTCATGGCCTTTGGTATGGGATTATCTGTCTTCCTGCTCGGTTTTGCTTCCTCGGTGTGGCAGCTATTTTTACTTAGAATGTTCATGGGCTTGTTTTCAGGCTTCATTCCGGTATCACAGGCACTCGTTTCAACACAGACGCCAAAGGAACAGGCCGGAAAAGTACTGGGAACCCTGCAAACAGGCAGTATAACAGGATCATTGCTTGGCCCGATGATCGGCGGTGTCCTGGCCGACTCTTTAGGCTATGCGACAACCTTCCAATCAACATCTGCCTTTATCATCCTGTCCGGATTGCTTGTTTTCCTGATCATGGAATATAGAATTGATATAAAAAAGGGCAGCAAAACAAATTACAGCCGCAAAGAAGTGCTTCAGCATATCTTCAAAAATCCAATCATGGTCAATGTCCTGCTCATGTCCATGCTCGTGCAGATTGCCCATTTCAGCATCCAGCCTATCCTCTCCCTGTATGTCGGTGAGCTGCATGGCCATGAAAACCTGGCATTCTATTCTGGCATTGCCTTTTCGGCAGCTGGTCTCGGCAATCTGCTGATGGCCCGGAAATGGGGACAGATTGCAGACAGAATTGGCTATATAAAAATCCTTGTCCTCCTCCTGTTTTTATCAGCGATCATCTATCTGCCAGGCGGCTTTGTCACGAATATCTGGCAGCTCGTCCTGATCCGGTTCATGCTAGGAATCACAATCGGAGGCATCATCCCTGTAAGGGTTGCCTATATCAGGCAGGAAGCTCCGGTCGCAATGCAGGGCGAAGTGCTTGGCTATAACACAAGTCTCCGCTTCTTCGGGAACATCATCGGCCCTGTGCTCGGCGGCTTCCTTTCGGGTTACCTTGGTTTCACGTCGGTGTTCGTCCTTACGAGCGGTCTTCTGCTTGTAAGCGGACTCGTCCTGTTCGCTTCGATGCAGCGGAATCCGCAATACGTAAGGGATACTTTTTAATATGGAAAAAGACTGGATCTAACGGATTCAGTCTTTTTTTCATAGTGCACTGTTTTTCACCCGGCAATCAGGGAAGTATTTACATAGGAGAGTAAGTTTGAGGCAGAATACTCTTATTACATACTGATGACAGGTGGTTTTAATTTGGAGGTACAAGCGCTGCAAGAGGTTGAGAAACTTGCCCTGAAAAAGCATAAGATTTTCAGGCAGAGCAAAATTCGCTATCTCGCAAGGGCGGCTTTGGCGTCGATGTTCATTGGCTTTGGAGTAATTGTTGCGTTCAAGACAGGGAATCCATTTTATATGGAACACTCGCCCTTTGCCTACCCTATAGCTGCCATTACCTTCGGTGCTGCGATCATCCTGATTGCATACGGTGGTGGTGACCTGTTCACAGGGAATACCTTCTACTATACGTTTGTGGCACTGAGGAAAAAGATGGCATGGCTGCAGGTGACAAGGATGTGGATTTTCAGCTATATCGGCAATATCATCGGCGCCGCTGCGTTTGCTTTTTTGATCTACACAACGGGATTGTTTGATGATCATTCAGTGAATGGATTCTTATTGAGCGTCGCTGAAAAAAAGACACTCGCGCCAACCTCAGAGCTATTTTTCAGGGGGATTCTCTGTAACTGGCTCGTCTGCCTGGCCTTCTTTCTGCCAATGTCGATGAAGGGCGACGGCGCAAAAATGTTCGCTATGGTGTTTTTCGTGTACTGCTTCTTCATTTCGGGGTATGAGCACAGCATCGCCAATATGTGTACCTTTGCGATCAGTATGGTTCTCGACGATCCTCAGTCTGTCACCTTTGCGGGTGTGATCCATAATCTGATCCCGGTGACGATTGGCAACCTGATCGGCGGCGGAATCATGATGGGCTGGATGTATTACTATGCGAACTTGCCGTTTTTTGAAGAATGAGTGTTTGACAAAAGGAAAAGCCGGATTTGGGTAGCTGCCAAATCCGGCTTTTTCACTTGCCGATCAATGCTTCTGCTTATAATACGTGATTCCCAGGGCAAAGGCCAGCACGGTTCCCTTCACGATATCCATCGCATAATATGGCACGGACATCATCACAAGGCCATTTTGCAAAATGCCGATCAGCACTGCCCCGATGAAGGTTCCGAATGCGTTTGGCTTGCCGGCCCCGAGGACGGAAAAGCCGATAAAGGCAGCGGCCACGGCATCCATTAAATACGGCGAACCCGCATTGATTTCTGCGGTCATGACACGGGATGCCAGAACGATTCCGCCAATTGCCGCGAATAGGGCCGAAAGCAGATAGGCAGCTGTTTTATAGCGGTTGACCGGAATGCCTGAAAGTCTCGCCGCTTCCTTGTTCCCTCCGATGACATACATATAGCGGCCATGCTTTGTATAGGTCAGAAAAATATGGACGATGATCACGGCAACAGCCATGATTAGAATAATCCACGGAACCTGCCCTATTTTTGCAAAAAATGGACTGATTGCCCCTGTTGAAAAACTGCCATCTGGCAGGATCATGTTTTCCGAGACCGTCGCGCCCTTTGTATACGTCAGCGCCGTTCCCTGGATAATGAACATCATCGCAAGTGTCATCAGCATGTCCGGAATCTTCAGCTTGACGATCATCAGCGAATTAAGTGCACCCACAATCAAGGCTGCCGCGATCGCGGATAAAACGGCAATCAGGGTGTTCTGCGAAAACCAGACGAACATCGAGATGACAACCGCATTTGATAACGAGGCCACAGAACCGACCGATAAATCAAAGCCATCCACCGTAAGGGAAATGGTGATGCCGATCGCGATGATCGTAACGATGGAGATCGATCTTAAGATATTGATGACATTATCGCCGTAGATAAAACTTGGGTTCGCAGCCGCGAAGACAGCGATCAGCACAAAGATCGTCAAGATCGTCCCGTATTTGTAAAGGAACTGGAACAGCTCAAATGCCTTTTTCGGCGGCGTTTCCTGCTGCAATGGGAGTTTGGCTTCCATCCTATCTGCCTCCTGTTGAATAAAATAATAGTTCTTCTTCCGTTGTTTCGGCGGTTTCGAGTTCCTTGACCGGTTCACCATCATAGAGCACGTAAACCCGATCCGTGATGCCGACGATCTCTGACAGTTCTGAGGAAGCATAGATGATTCCCTTCCCCTCAGCTGCCAGTTTCGCAATCAGCTCAAAAATATCTCTTTTCGCGCCAACATCGACACCCTTTGTCGGCTCGTCAAAAATATACACATCGGCATCGGCAAGCAGCCATCTGCCAATCGCCACCTTCTGCTGGTTCCCTCCAGATAAGTTTTCAACTTTGGCCGACTCTGATGGAGTCTTGATGCCGAGAGCTTTTATGTATTCCTGCGCTGTGTTCTTTTCAGAACGCCGGTCGATAAAACCAAATAGTTTGGAGAACTTTTTTAAGCTGACGGCTGTCAGATTGGAGCTGACCGATTCTGCTACCAGGACACCTTCCTTACGGCGCTCTTCCGGAACCAGCGCCATTCCGCTTTTTACTGCCGCATGCGGGCTCGTCAGTTTGAGTTCTTTTCCATTAAGCCTCACTGTACCGCTTACGGTTTGTGACGCGCCAAAAAGCGCTTTGCACAGCTCCGTCTTCCCGGCACCGACCAGGCCGGCAATCCCGACAATCTCCCCTGCATTTACATGGAATGAAGTGTTTCTTACTTTATCCCCATCCGATAGGCCTGCCACTTCAAGCAATTGATTACCGAATGTATTGGATCTTGCCGGAAACTGATCTTCCATCCGCCGCCCAAGCATATATTCAATCACCTGCGGTGGATCTACTTCCGCAGTTTCCCTCTTTGCAATGAACTCGCCATTCCTCATGATCGTAAGCTCATCGCATAATTCAAAGATTTCCGGCATCCGGTGGGAAATGAAAATGATCCCTACATTCCTTCTAGCCAAATCGCGGACAATCCGGAACAGTTCCGATGTTTCGATATGGCTGAGCGGAGCGGTTGGTTCGTCAAGGATCAGAAATGAGCAATTGCTTGAAATCGCGCGAGCAATCAAAACAAGCTGTTTTTCCGCGAGCGTCAGTTCCCCGGCAAGCTTTTTAACAGGCAGCTTAAGGTTCATGCCTTTAAGAATGTCTTCTGCCTGCTGAAACAACTGCTTCCAATTCATCCAGTGCCTGTTGTCCAAATTCTGAACCGTTTGATTGAGCATGATATTCTCGCCCACTGTAAGCGACGGGATGATGGCTGTATCGACCTCCTGGTAGACTGTCTGGATTCCGAGCTTTTGCGCATGTGCTGGCTTCCTAATTTCCGCATACTCGCCATCAAACTGGATTTCTCCCGTGTAATGATCATGCGCGCCGGAAAGCACCTTCATCAATGTAGACTTGCCTGCGCCGTTCGCGCCGATCAATGCGTGGATCCTGCCAGTTTCCGTATTGAAATCCACACCGTTCAGCGCCCTTACGCCGGGAAACTCAATACTGATGTTTTTCATTTCAAGTATCATCCGTGTTCCCCCTCCCTTCCATTCTGCAAAGCAGACACTCTCTTTTGTTTGAGAGTGTCTGTCTTGTTTCTCTTAACTGGAAAAAATCGCACAGAATTTCTAGTTCGCTATAAAAATTAGAATCTCGCTATATAACTGAAAAACTCGCTATATAATCGGAAAACTCGCTATATAATCGATAAAGTCGCTATATAATTGGAAAACTCGCTATATAATCGAAAAAGTCGCTATATAATTGGAAAACTCGCTATATAATCGAAAAAGTCGCTAAAAAAGTCGTTATAAAACTTATCAGACAACCCTTTCAATGGTTATTTCTTATAGTGATCCTTCAATTTTTTCATCCAATCTTCTAAAAATGCATCCGATTTGCCCCATTCGTCGATGATTTCTGCGAGGTTGGCCATGTTAACTGAATTTTTTGACTGCTGAAGCTCTTCCTGTGATATCAGTGAGGCTTCAAGGTCATAAGCTGCAGGTGTTTCTTCGCCAGCCAGCTTTTTCGCCAGCAATCTCATATTCACCTCACCAATCAGCTTCGGATCAACGGCTGCTGTGTATTTCCATGGGCTGCCTTCTCCCTGGATTTCCTGAAGGTCAGCATTGGAAACATCAATTCCGTAAATCTTGATTTCATCGCGGCCAGCTTCCTTAATGGCACGAGCTGCGCCAATCGCAAATGCATCCCATGTCGCGAAAATTGAGTCAATTTCCCCTTTTGGATGTTTGTTTAACATCGCTGCAACTGCATTCTGCGTTTGTACACTTGTATCGGCTGCGGCAACTCCAAATCTCTCAACCTCTTTGATTCCAGGGTTTGCCTTCAGCGTTTCCTGGTAAACTTTATTTCTTCTGACCATCGGCGGGAAGCCATCGACCCAAAGGTAAACGATATTCGCTTCACCATTTTGGTCCTTCACAAGCTGGTCGAGTGCCTGGGTTGCCAGTGCTTCGTCATCCTGGGAAGTAAGTGTGACTCCTTCAACCTGCGCCAGATCGGGATTTGAATCGAATGTCACGACACTTTTGCCCTTATCCGTCAATTTTTTCACATCATTAACCGTTGCGGCATCATCTCCGTGGGAAATGATGAATCCATCATAGTCCTGCTGCAGCCCCTGGTTGATGGCGTCATGGAATTTTGCTGTATCTCCGTTAGCGGTGAAAACGTCCACCTTGAAGCCAAGCGCCTCCCCTTCTGCCTTCGCTCCGGCTAAAAACTGCGCAGTATGATCATCTCCGCCAATCTTGCGGATGACTTTGATTTTGACTTCCTCACCTTTTGCAAAACGCTCCGGAACTCCCTCAATAGGACCGCTTGCCGTCTTCGTTTCTCCACCGCCGCAGCCCGTCAGCAGCAATGCTGAAGCCACCGCCGTTAAAAACACCTTTTTAAATCCAACTCTTTTCATCTGCATTTCCCCCTTAATGTGTCTGCTCAGCTAACCCAAATAAAAAAACCTCTCCAGAAAAGAGAGGTTTCGAACGCAAAATGATGAAAAGGTCAGATTCCTCTCTTATCTTCCAAAACATATCGTTTTGCAGGATTTAGCACCAATTCCTGATGGAACGGTTGCCGGGCGTCATAGGGCCAGTCCCTCTGCCACTCTTGATAAGAGAATTTCGTTATTAAATTAATCTGGCAAATTGATAAACTTTACTTTAAACTCCTGTAATCATATTGTCAATACTATTATGAAAATTAAATTTATATTCCTAGAAAAGCGTCTCAAAAAAAAGAAGACCCCCAAATCCGGGAATCTTCTTTTCAAAATCAACCTCTGCCCGCTGCGGTCATCCATTCAGACTGACGAAGTTTCACTTCATAAAGCGTCAATGGATCGCGGTACAATTCCGGGTTGACTCTCAATTTTTCCAATTCATTTTTACCGTGTTCGATTTCGTTCTTAGCTTCTTCTACAGATTCTTCTAGAACAATGAAAGGCTGTTTGAAGAACAAGTTCACATCGCGTTCAATCGATTTCTCGAAGATCTCGAATTGCTGCAGGAATTTCTTGGCGATGGTTACGCCAATTTCATAATAATCCTCTGTCTCCAGATAGGATTTATACCTGTTATAAAGCATCGTATTGTTTTGCGGCAGCACGCCAAGCAGCTTTCCTGCGCTTTTCAGGAAAAAGGCTTGAGGGGTCGAACGATTCATGATGTTAGCCTTCTCATAGTGTACCCCATTCGTCATTCGATCCCCGTCACGGCGCCAGTCATCGAGTACCCTGAAGTCACAGTCAAGGCTGATCCGTTCTTCTCCGTACATCGAGTTAAATCCCTCTGCCATTTCGTCCAGATAATTCTGGCTCTGGTCAAACTCATCTTTCGAAAATTGGATCCAGTCATTCAAATCGGAATGGAACTTTGGCAATACTGTTTTTTCCAGATATTCTTCGATTCGCTTGTTCATTTCCTGGTCCATTTCCGAATGGATTTTACCAAAATCACTATCCTCCGTCACCAAGTCAGAGCAGCTGCGCAGCAATTCTGGAACCTTCTCGATGATTTCCGCACGCGTTTCATCCTTGATTTTACGGAATGACTTCTGGATAGAGCGTGACTTTTCCTCTTCAATATCGCCTAACTGATTGATGGCACCATTCAGCTTGCTGACCATTTCTTCATTCCAACTGATGGACTCCATATGGTTATTTTCAATTTCAACCCGCTTATCGAGCAAATACGTGATCGCTCGTCTGACAAAGAACTGCAGTTTCGCAGTGCGTTCCTGGTCAAGGTCGACTGCGTTTCTAGTTGTTTTAATAAAATTGGAGAAATCCTTCAGCTGCTGGGCATTATCGTAATTGGATGAGAAGGCGAACATTTTTGCATCCGGATAGTATTGGCTGACCTCTGCCCATGTCTGGTCGAAAACTTCCGTCGCTTCCTGCTGTCCGTATATCACATCAATCTTATTCAACAGGAAGTGAATGTTCAGATCCGGGAAAAACTCTGATATTTTCCCGAGTATATCCCTTTCTTTTTCCGTAAAAGGATCACTCGCATTAAGAACGAACAGCAGACTATCGGCAAATCTCAAGTAATTATAGAGCGGATGCCTATCATAGTTATTTCGGTTGACCCCCGGAGTATCAATCAACGCCAGGTCATGATCGCGCAGGAATGGGAAGTCTGCCTTGAAATCAATGATGGTTTCATTCTTATGATTCTTGCGGCTGACACCTGCTGCCTCCTTGAAGTCCTCAACATCCGTGATCTGTCTTATTTCCGTATCAGTTATTTCATGGGCTGCCGGGTTTTCCTGATCCATGAAACGGATGACCGCTGCAGTCGGAACAGTAAGCAATTTTTCGCCCACGATCGTGTTGACGAAGGAAGACTTTCCATTGCCTGACACGCCGGCGACCAGCATATTATGGATATTGGACTCGTGTAACTCCTCGACCATCCACTTAATCTTGTTGCCAACCTCAATCCCATGCTCTTCTGCCCATTTGATGATCGACTCGAACAACATCATGCTATCCTTATAGCCATCATGGTACTCATTCGAGTTCAGGACTAATGTCTCTGCATCATGTATCGCCGAAGCCGTAATCGATCCTGGAAATACCTCATTCCAGGCAATGATGGATGACGCTGCGACAAGGCTGTTCACCGGGCTTGTTATTTTCAGCCAGTTGGTCAGCAATTCCGGGATCAGCGGTGATATTTCCTTGATCAGCATGTCTCCATTAATCAATTCGAAATAGCTTTCCTGATAGACCGCTGAAAGCTCTGTCCAGCCATCTCTCCTGTTTCCGTCCATCCCGCTGAATAATTGATTGAATTCCCTTAACCATGCCATGTAGGTGCTTTCGTTCCGGTAGCTTTGCCATAAGGATACAGCGAGCTGTTCAAACCGGCTTCTGTCCACCTGGAATAACACGGATAATGCCTCGTTAAAATAGTCAGGGGCGAACTGGGCGGTGCGTCCCTGTTCAACATACTGGGTCAAGATATCAAACCATTTTGCCGAACCAGTCCGGATTCCCTCATTGACAGCAAGCTCGACCGCATTTCCCCAGTCATTTTGCTCCTCGAAAAACGAACGGGCGATTTCGGTCACACCTGGATAATCCGGATCAAGTGCTACAGCTTTTTTGATGACAGCAACTGCTTGATCGAGCTTTCCCTGCTCTATATAAAGTGATAATAGCTGCAGGCCGCTCTCGATTTTCAGTACATCGCTTTCTGTCTCAATCGAAAGGAACAGCTCTTCCGCCGATGTCAGCAGGCCAAGCTCCAGGAACGCATCCCCCATGTTCTTTTTTGCCCAGGGCTCCAGCTCATTCGTGATGTTTTCCCATTTAAAAATCGCAGCTTCATAGTCTTTATGGTGAAAATAGACCTCCCCCTGCGCAAAACGGATGTTTGCCAAGTCAGGCATATCATTCTTCTGCTCGGCAAGATAGAGCTCTCCAAGTACCTGGACTGGGTGTGTCCTGTTACCTGAATCCATATAGGTTTCAAAATACGACTTATTGATTAATTGCTCTTCAAATGTCATGACTTTCCTCCGACCTCTCGATAATATCAATCCATAAAAAGAGCCCTCAGACTCCTTCAGGCATGAAAAATTGTTTTAGATAACTATTCTTTTTCCCTTTTGCGGCTTGCACTCAAACCTTATCATTGTATTCTATCAAACTATTTTTCATTCCATATTTCAGTAAGCTTTCAGTTGTGCAACAAGACCTGAAAAATATGTAATTTTTTTAATAAAACATCCAGTAATTTGGCAGTTCCTGTCGGATTATAAGGGACTTATATATCTTTCGTACTATAATTTATCTTTCTGGGGATTAAATGAAGTTTGTCACACCGCTCATAGGGCAAAATCATTATAATGAAAGGTACAAGACGACCGAAAAGGAGATTCTTATGCTGACTTTAAAAATAATGGGCACTCCCAGCGACCATATTGCATCGGAACATATAAAAAACCAAACTGTGATTATGAACACTAAAACACTTGCCACTATCAAGGGAACAGGAAATGAAGTGGAATTCCACATCGATCCCCATCTGGACCTGGATGAATTCCAATTTTTGCGGGATATCGTCATGGAGTTAAGCTACGGGAATGAAGATGCCATTGATGAAAGAGGCTGCCAGCTCGGCTACCTGGAGAATGGAGAAAAGGCCTTCTTAATTAAAAATTGGGAAGAGTGGAAAGCTTTCCTGATGAAAGCGAAGCTCCGGACGTTAGAAGGCCAAAACGTTCAGGCTTTGAACGAAGTGGGCGAAGAGCTCGGGGCCGGGATTCTGGCCGAGTACGAAGTCGAAGCGGGCCCATTCCGGATTAGGAGCTGTACCTTGATCACCTTGTTTGGTGAAAGGAAATTCGAAGGGGACAATATCCGAATTGTGCCGACTAACCAGTTCGGTTAAACAGAAAGAGCAGCGGATCACCCGCTGCTCTTCTTAGTTTTCCTTTTGCAGTTCATCGATCAGCTGCTTCGTCCGTTTTGCATTACCTTCGGCGAAATTCTCCAGACGTTCCTTCAGTTCAGGATCATCATGGACGCGCTCGGCCGTGATCAGGTAGGTCCTCATCAAATCTTCTTCCATTTGGACCGTGTTTTCCAAAACATCCTCAATGCTTTCCTTTTGGCTGTCTTGATGAAAAGGATTCTTCATCTCAATCCTCCCTTTTAGATTGAAAGAAACTCTCCTTTTATCTTCGCCGGCAGATTACTTTTTATACTCTGCCTTCCTCCAGATAAAGAAAGCAGTTGTCGCCAAAATCGTTGAAATCAAAGCGACGATCACCGCGCCGTATACACGCTCATCTTCCTGGCCATAATATCCCTCAATCGCGTTCGAGAGGGCGACGACATTGACCGCAAGGAACAGGAAAATCGAGAAGAATGCTGCTCTTTTTTTATCCATGCCTTACTTCCCTCCCCACTGCAAACACCTTTCCATCCTTGATTTCAAGCAGGATTTTCGGAAGCTCTCGCTGCGGAGGTCCTGCCATCGGCTGGCCGCTGTCTACATTGAAATAGCCTTTGTGGCATGGGCAGAGAAGGACGTTTTCCTTATGCTCGTAAAAAACAGGGCATTGCAGATGTGTACATTTATTGTTGTAAGCGACGAATTTGTCATCCGGTGTCCTGACCAGAATTGCCGGTTCATTTTTCGTCGGGTAGTTGAAGTTCCTGGATTCGCCGATTGCCAGGTCATTGATATCGGTAACTTCGACCCGCTTCACTTCACCGTTTTCATCGCGCAGGAAAGTGAAAATCCCAAATGGTGTCGTTGCCAGCCCGATCGCGACGGTTGCGCCAAAGGAAGCCTTCAGAAACGCCCTTCTATTTAAATTGACGTCGTCCTTCCGATTCAGATTATCGATCAGCTTGATCATATCTTTATCATCTTCATGATGGTTCTGCTTTTTATCATCACTCATGGCCATATCCTCCTGTTCCTAGAGCTGAAACTTAGCATCGATTTTTTCTGCCAGGTTCAAGTATTCCTTGAATAGCGCTGTGTTTTCCGCAGCAATCGCAGGAGTCTCACTGTTCTCATCCGCTTCCTGGATCGGCAGCTGCCCCAATAGTTCCGTACCCAGCTGTGCTGCCAGCTCCTCGCCGCCGCCTTTTCCGAAGATGTAATACTTCTGTTCGCTGTCTTCAGGCTTGAAGTAAGACATATTCTCGACTACACCGATAACTTCATGCTTGCTCTTGATCGCCATCGATCCTGCGCGTTCCGCTACGAAAGATGCTGCTTTATGAGGCGTCGTCACGACGATTTCCTTGCTCTGTGGAATCATCAGGTGCATATCAAGCGCGACATCTCCGGTGCCAGGAGGCATATCAAGAATGAAATAATCCATTTCACCCCACAGCACATCCTCGGTAAAATGCTGAATCATTTTTCCAAGCATCGGTCCGCGCCAAACGATCGGTTCATTGTCCTTCACCAGGAAACCCATAGACATCACTTTAATTCCGTTCGATTCAACCGGGATGATCTTTCCGTTGAACGTTTTTGGCTTTGTATCTATATTCAGGATTTTCGGTACACTGAATCCATATATATCAAGGTCGATGATCGCCACTGACTTGCCAAGCTTTTGCAGTGCAAGCGCAAGATTCACTGATAATGAAGACTTTCCGACTCCGCCTTTTCCGCTTGTCACCGCCAGGACATTTCCTTTTAACATTTTAAAGCACCTCTTTTTTGGTTGGGTTATTATTCCCTACCTTATCTAAAATTGCTTGAAACCCTTTACTGGAAAAAATCGCTGATTATTTCCAGTTCGCCAATAAAATTTTATTTTCGCAAATAACCATGTGGTTTTCGCCAATAAAATCAAATTCTCGCCAATAATCCTGTGAAAAGCGCCAATGAAATTGGATTATCGCCAATATCGCTAAAATCCGTTCAAAAACAGAGCCGGCCCTAATGAACTTAGCGCTCTTTTCCGGCCGGCTGCATTAAATTAAGATTGTGAATCAGTATAAACACCGAAGAATTCAGGCACGTAATCCCATTTATTGCCCTCTTGAGGCTTTTTGCCTTCTACAAGATTCATCTGGGTGCGTTTTCTGCGCAGCTGCTGCATTTCATCGAAGTCGATGAAGCGGATCGCTTCACTTGGACAAACAGACGCACACATTGGCGCGATATCGTATCGGGTTCTGTCATAGCACATATCGCATTTGTACATTTTGTTCTTCTCGAAGTCGAATTTCGGAATACCGAATGGGCAGCCGAATGTACAATTGCGGCAGCCGATACACTTCTCTTCCATCGCGGAAAGCACGACGCCTTCATCCGTGATCTGGATCGCATTTGCCGGGCAGACGCGAGCACATGCAGGGTCTTTACATTGCATGCACAGCATCGGGAAGGTCTGGCGTGATTCGGTAAAATCAACATATTCTACATAGTTCCGTTCTTTTGCATCATGGTCTCCGCACTCACGGCAGGCTGCCTGGCAGGCACGGCATCCGATACAGCGTTCAAATTCAAGATACATTATTTTATTCATAATGGCCGTTCCTCCTATTTAGTCAGTTTTTCAAGTTTTACAGCACAGACTTTAAATTCAGGCATCCGTGAGATTGGGTCCAATGCCGGGCTGGTCAATTGGTTGACCGCCAGCTTTTTGCCCCAGTGATAAGGGACGAACATCGTATCTTTGCGGATTGCTTTCGTTATTTTTACCGGAGCGATCATATCGCCACGCGGAGTTGTAAGCTTCACTCTTTCGCCGTTCTCGATCTGGTACTGGCTTGCCAGTTCAGGATGCATCTCAACGAATGGCTCAGGGCATTGCTCCTTCAGGAAGTCAACGCGTCTTGTCTGGTTCCCTGAAAGATAATGGAATACGACACGGCCTGTAGTCAGCCAGAGTGGATATTCTTTTGACTGGACTTCTGCAGGTCCTCGGTAATCGCAAACTGCGAGATTCGCTTTGCCATCTGGCGTTTCGAACTTCTCTTTGAACATCGATGGAGTTCCCTGATGCTCAAGTGCAGGAGTTGGCCAGAAAACACCGTCCTGTTCATCGATCTTTTCGTATGTGACACCATAGTAATCCGCTTTGCCGCCTTTTGATGCAAGACGAAGTTCATCGAAAATTTCTCTTGGCTCATTATATTGGAAGTGCTTGCCTTTACCCAGGCGTTCAGCAATCAGGCTCATGATTTCCCAGTCTGGTTTGGATTCCCCGATCGGCTCAACTACTTTACGGATATGGATGATCCGGCCTTCTGTATTGGTAGTCGTTCCTTCATCTTCTGCCCATGTTGTAGCAGGAAGGACTACATCTGCCAACTCTGCAGTCTCAGAAAGGAAGAAATCATTTACGACTAAGAAATCAAGGTTTTCAAGCTGTTCTTGCACATAGTTGATATTTGGTGATGATACAACCGGATTTGAGCAAATGACATGAAGTCCGCGAATCGTCTTCGCCTCCATGAGATGGAACATTTCATAAGCAGATACACCTGGCTGCGGCATTTCTTCCGGCTTGATGCCCCAAACACCTGAAATGTACTCAACTGCCTTAGGATCTGTAAGCTTGCGGTAACCAGGAAGCAAATCGGCTTTCTGGCCGTGTTCACGACCACCCTGGCCATTTCCCTGTCCTGTAAAAGTGGCAACTCCAGAAGCGAATTTTCCGATTTGGCCGCGCAATAATGCCATGGATGTGTAAAGACTTACGTTATCCACACCTGCTGTCTGCTGTTCAGCACCGCGTGCGAACATCACGACTGATCGAGGTGACTTTCCAAAGATGTGTGCAGCTTTGATGATTTTTTCTGCTGAGACACCAGTAATTTTCGATGTATATTCTGGCGTGAATTTAGCCGTCATTTCTTTCAATTCGTCGAAATTATTGCAGCGCTCCTGGACATATTCGTGATCCACATAATCATGTTTGATCAGCAAGTGCATGATTCCATTTGCTAAAGCAGAGTCTGTTCCAGGAAGAAGATCCAGGTGTACATCAGCAACTCTTGCAGTTGCAGTTTCACGCGGATCGGCAACAATGAGCTTTGCGCCTTTGTCCTTCGCTTTCCAGAACCACTGGATACTAGTAGGGTGACATTCTGCAGTGTTAGAGCCAGCCATGAAGAAGCAGTCGCTATGCTCGAGTTCCGTCCATGGAAGCGATGATCCACGGTCAATTCCAAGTGTCTTATTGAATCCCCCGGCAGCCGAACTCATGCAGTAGCGGCCATTATAATCGATATAACGAGTGCCCAGTCCGACACGTGCGTACTTTCCTACCAGGTAGCATTTTTCATTTGTCATCGACACACCGCCATACACAGCGAGCGCATCCTTGCCGTATGTTCCCTGGATTTCTTTATACTTTCTTTCGATTAAATCAAGCGCTTCTTCCCAAGAGGATTCTACAAATTTGCCATTTTTTTTGATTAAAGGACGCTTGATGCGATCCGGGTGATCAATAGTCTGATAAGCAGTAACCCCTTTAGGACACATCTTCCCTCTGGTCAGCACCCAGTCATAACGCGGCTCCACACCCATGACCTTATTCGTTTTTTCATCAACACGGATATGCATCCCGCACTGCATTCCGCAGTAGCAGCAATGTGTAGTGACTAATTTTTCGCCTTTCCGAATCTGGTTTTTGACGCCTTCTTTAACGAGAAACTGGCTCATCGATTTTTTCCTCCTTCAAATCCTGGTCGATTCCGTAAAACTCTTCAGAACGCTTCTTGCTGAAGCCTGATATATGAATTCCGTTATTGGTGTTAACTGGTCCGTATGGATTGCCTTTTGGAGCTTCAAGATTCATTTGCTTCATTGCCCTCATCCTGCGGCGGCAGCCTGTGCAATAATCTGATAGATATGATCCGTCCGCTAACTGGAGGTCGAAATTCTGGCTTTTTAAAATGGCCTGGACATCCGCGATCTGGTCGTCATTGCTGTATGGCTGTCCGCAGCTCTTACATGATTTCGTATCCACTTTGATCACCTCTTGATAACTCATTGGTACTGCTGTAGCCAGCGGCCTGATCGGCACGTGGAACAGTTTTCCGAATGGGAAGTACATCAGCATGATGATGACTGTAACCTGGTGGACCAGCGACATGTAATGGTGCATCCAGCCATCAAGGAATGTGTAAAGCACTGTCAGGATTAATCCCGTTACTGTTACTGACAGCAGAATGATCAGTGGTAAAATGTCGAACTCGAAACGTTGTGTAACTTTTACATCGTAGTTGGTGACTCTTCGATAAAGCGCCATCGCTGCACCAATCAAGACCATGATTGCGCCAATATTCAATCCGTTATAGACGATTTCTGCGAAAAGTCCGTGGGCTGCCATTGTAATGGTTGGCATATCGAAGACGATAATCTGGTATGTTTCCGAATCAATCAAGTCGAAGCGCATCCATCCAAACGTCAACCCGAAAGTGATACCGAATGAAATGATGCAGCCCCATGAAATCATCAAGTGCTGTATGCCGCGGTATAATCCGCGCTGAAAAATGAATTTCTGCAAGATGATGTTATCGATTAATGTTTTGACTAGTGCTTTTGAATTACGTTTCATTCTTTCTTTATTAAAAAGGTTCTCAACACTTCGCTTAGCTACTCTGTTCGTCGCTTTCCGCCACATCCAGAAGCTCATCCTGATTGAAAGCCCGATGGCAAATACTGCTGACGAAATTGCATATCCTAGAAGCGCCATGTCAATATGGACAAACTTCGAGGTCGAATACCACATTGAGAAGAATAATATCATCACAGCGACAAAGGAATACATGCTTGTTTTGGAGTAAAAGGATTTTTCGAATTTGTACAACTTTGCTACCTCCCTGTAAATCGTTTCCGATTTCAAAAATCATCTTATCATGGAAAAACAGTCAAAAAAGGCTTAAATTGTAAACACTTTGTGAATAGTGAAAAATTGATTTAATAATGTTTTTTACAACCCCAATCATCACTGTGAACCGTTTATACCTAAATCTTAAGGGAGCAAGATTAAAAGATATGTGAAGTCCGTCACACCATCATGAGTGGACACAAAATCGTAATAAATTTGTGCGGTAGTTAACAATCTGGCAGTCCCCCCTCTCTTTCAGAAGACTTTGTAGCCTGTATTTGACGATAATTAATGGTTCCATTGATTTATCCGCACATTATCTCCTTTTATGTGACGATAATTAATGGACACCCTGATTTATCCGCACATTATCTCCTTTTATGTGACGATAATTGATGGACACCCTGATTTATCCGCACATTATTTCCTTTTATGTGACGATAATGGGTGGTTTCCTTGATTTATCCGCACATTATTGTTTTATGTCTTACCGAAAATCGAAGTTAAGTTCCGGCCTTGCAACTCCCATCAAAAGAAATTCGCTTCTTTTTAATAGTTGATAAAATGGATTGTCCCATTAAGTTGAGTTATTAGTAGCCAGGCAAAGTTTTCCTTATACTAGAACTATCAAGCCAAGAAAGGTTGGGAGTTATGGACAATTTCAAAGCTTTTATGGTGAACAAAAATGAACAAGATTTTTCTGCTGAAGTGAAGACGATCCAATTGGAGGATCTGCCTGAAGGAGATGTGCTGATCAAGGTGGCCTACTCCAGTGTCAACTTTAAGGACGGGCTTGCGAGCATCCCGAACGGCAAGATAGTCAGGTCCTATCCTTTCATCCCTGGAATCGACCTTGCCGGGACAGTTGTTCGTTCTGACGACAGCCGCTTCAATGAAGGAGATGAAGTGATTGCGACCAGCTATGAGATAGGGGTTTCCCACTATGGCGGATACAGCGAGTATGCGAGGATTCCGGGGGACTGGATTGTCCCATTGCCTGAAGGTCTTACTTTAAAAGAAGCAATGGTTTTCGGAACAGCCGGATTTACGGCAGCCTTGTCTGTCCACCGACTGGAAGAAAACGGCCTGACTCCGGAAAAAGGCAAGGTGCTTGTGACAGGAGCAAGTGGAGGTGTCGGAAGCGTCGCTGTGGCGATGCTTGCCAAGCGAGGCTATCATGTTGTAGCGAGCACAGGAAAAGAATCAGAACATGAATACCTTCGAAAAATTGGTGCCACAGACATCATCAGCCGTGAAGAGTTAGTCGGGGAAAAGATAAAGCCTCTTGATAAGCAGCTATGGGCAGCTGCCGTCGATCCGGTTGGAGGCAAGACATTATCAGCCATCCTCAGCAAGCTTGAATACAACGGTTCAGTTGCAGTCAGCGGGCTGACTGGCGGAACAGATGTCCCAGCAACGGTGTTCCCGTTCATCCTAAGGGGAATCAATCTCCTTGGCATCGATTCCGTTTACTGCCCAATGGAAACGAGAAAGCTTCTATGGCAGCGGATGGCAACAGATTTGAAGCCCGAGGGACTGCTGGAAACCATTAAGAATGAAGTGTCATTAGAAGAATTGCCTGGCGTCCTTACCAGCATCTTAAAAGGCGAAAACCGCGGCCGAACGATTGTGAAGATGTAAAAAAACAGCCCGAATCCGGTCAATAACCGGGTTCGGGCTGTCTTTAATCCATTTAATTTTTCTACTGTGCTGCAAGCTCCTTGAATCTACTTTCCAACTTTGTGCTGCAAGCTCTTTTGAATCTACTTTTAATTTTAAGCTGCTGCATGCTTTTCTGAATCTATTTTTAATTTTGTGCAGCAAGCTCCTGTGAATCTACTTTTGCCAGATGACCACAATCATTCAGGAACAGCACTGCTTTTTTCCCGTTTTCATTCACCTTCAGCAAATGGATTCCTGTGTCTCCTGTCGGGAAATAGATATCACTGGATACAGGCAAGTTTAAAAATGCTCTCAGGAGATTGGAGATCATACCGCCATGCGAGACAATTGCGATTCGCTTCTTGCCTTCGCTCTCAGCAAGAATCTTTGAAAATACCGTCTGGGCCCGAAAGCGGAATTGAAGCTCAGATTCCCCTTCCTCGATCGGAACATGCGGCTTTCTTCCGCCCTCTGGTTCTGGATAGCGAAGCTTGGCCTCAGCAAATGGCAGACCGGCCAGAACTCCATTATTGAATTCTCTTAATCCATCATCCTCAATCACAGCAATACCGGTTTCCCCGCTTAGGATTTCTGCTGTTTCCCTTGCACGTTTCAATGTGCTCGACCAGATTACTTCCGGCATATATTTTTCCTTTACAACAACAGCCATTTCCTTAGCCTGTCTGCGGCCATGGTCCGTCAGCAACAGATCTGCCCGCCCTTCATGGACCTGCAGAATATCTCCTTCCGATTCGCCATGCCTGATCAATAGAATTTCCATTTCCTCACCCTTTTTCCAATCATTTCAACTATCAATTCTTCATAAGCGGCTGAATTCCTTTTTAGGCGAAATAAAAAAGACTCACATCAGATGCGAGTCTCATCAATCACTATTTTACCGGCCCCAGGTTTGACCTTCTGATCACCTGGTTAATCACTTCAGAAAAAACAAGGCCAACCGCAATCGCTCCGGATATCATCGACGCCTTCGCAGCCAAAGAAAGGGCAATGCCATAATCATTCTCCACAAAATGCCTCATCGCATCATACGCCAGCCCGCCCGGAACAAGCGGAATAATCCCGGCGACGCTAAATATGATAATTGGCATCCGATATGCCTTCGCGAACATCTGGCTGACAACTGCAATTAAAAATGAGGCCATCAATGTCGCAAAAATGGTGCCGAATCCATTTGTATCCAATGCAAAATAAACAATCCAACCGACCATCCCGGAAATTCCGCACTTGACCAGGGATTCCCTTGGTGCGTTAAAAATGATTCCAAACGCTGCCGAGGCAATAAAACTCGTAATTAGCTGCTCTATATAAACCATCGCTTTTTCTCCAGTCTACAAGAAAGATAAAATTGCTGCTATGCCTGAGCCGATCGCAAATGCCGTCAACAGCGCTTCTGCTCCTTTTGACAATCCAGAAACCAAATGGCCAGCCATCAGGTCCCTGACTGCGTTCGTAATTAGCAGGCCAGGCACAAGAGGCATCACTGAACCAATGATGATCTTATCCAGCTCCTGGCCGAGTCCGAATTTCACAAAGAAAAAGGCGATCATCCCGATAAAGAAAGACGACAGGAATTCAGCAAAGAATTTTACCGGAACAATCCTGTGAAAATAAACGACCAGGAAAAAGCCGATTCCTCCTGCGGCCATAGATGGCAGGAAGTCGAGCCAGCTGCCGAGGAACATGATAGTGAAACAGCCGCTTGCAATGGCAGCTGCGATGATTTGAATCGTAAACGAGTAGGCTAGATTCGCCTCCTCAATCTCCTCAAGAAGCCTGCACGCTTCAGCAAGCCCTACCTCGCCGCTGCTGATTTTTCGTGAAACAGCGTTGACCATGGCCACTTTCCTTAAATCCGTGGTCCTGTCTGAAATCCTGACAAGCTTCGTCCTCTCCGGGCCGACACCTTCCACAGAAAAAATGATCCCGGTCGGCGTCACATAACTATGGGTCTTGTCGATGCCGAGCGCTGAAGCCATCCTCGACATCGTGTCCTCGACGCGATACGTTTCCGCGCCGCTTCGGAGCATGATTTTCCCGGCCAGCAAACAGGCCCGCATCACTTCAAATGTTTGATCCTGATTATCCATAATGATCCTCACATACCAATCCGTACGATGTAAATTTCTTTATCAGTTTAAATCAAAAGAGTGCATATTAGCAACCATGGAAAAAGCCAGCCATGATACGGCTGGCTAACGCCTCAGGAAACAGCTTCCTTCGGCTGGCAAACTTCCTTTTTAGGTTTGCCTTTGATAATCGTCAGAATCAGGGCGAATACCACAAAACCACTTGAAATCTGGAACAAGGTTCCCAGATCAACATATTGCGCCAGAACCCCGAAAAACAGTCCGCTTAAACCAATCCCAAGGTCAATGGATGAAAAGAACATCCCATTGGCCACTCCACGACGGTTTGGCGGTGTCATCGATAACGTCCATGATTGCAGGGTTGGGATCAATGAACCGAATCCAATCCCAAACAATACGCCGGCAAAAGCAATCATCATATTGGAGTGAGCAAATGAAAGTACCCACATGCTAGCAAACGTAATACTGATCGTTAAAATAACAAGCCCGACAGGTCCTTTTTGGTCAAACCATTTTCCGGCTACCGGACGTGATAATGAAGCAAGAATCGCATTGCACAGATAGAATAAGAAGATTTGATCAATCCCGCGTTCCTCGCCAAATATAACGATGAAGGTAACAATCGTTCCATATCCGAGGTTGATCAGCAATGTCAGCATCGCTGGGAACCAGCCTGACTTTTCAACAAGCGAACCAAGATAAGAGAATTTTAAATCTTCCTTGTTCGTGTTCAGAACCTGTTCAGGTGTTTGATAATGAACGGTTCCGAGCAGCACAAGGGCAATGACACCAAGTGCACCAGAAATGTAAATCAGATTTTCAAATGACGTTACTTGAAATAAGAATATCCCAAGGCTCGGCGCAATGATCATCCCGATCGTGATGGATAGGCCGTAATATCCCATCCCTTCTCCAAGCCTGGAGTTCGGAATCACATCTACCGCTGCCGTGCCGTTGACAGTCGTAGACCATCCCCAGGCTAATCCATGCAGCAGCCGGACAGCCAGGAAAATGATCACCACCTGTGACAGTGGATATAGGAATGTAATGAGCAACAGCATGACAGCTCCGATCAAAACGAGCGGCCTTCTGTGTTTATATTCAAGCATGAATCCAATGAACGGCCTGCTCAGCACGGCCCCAATTGAAAATAAGGCGGTAACCAGACCGATTTCCGTTCCATTCGCACCAATCGATTTTATATAAGGCGGCAATGTCGGTATGAGCATCTGGAAGGACATGAATACAAACAGGTTTCCGACCATCAGCTTTATGAATGAAGAGGTCCATAATGGCTCTTTTGTTTGTGACAAATTGTTTCTCCCCTTTACCTATTTCTGTGAACGGAGGCAGGCTAATTATTGAAATGCTTCTCCATTAAAAAAACAAAAAATCTTCCGCACGAGAAGATTTTTCATGTATTTCGCATTTCTAAATAGTAGCACATTCCACTACAATAATGAAGGGGGAAATTTGTTTTACAAAAGCTAAATTTTATTGTTCCTGTACTAACACAAAGTTTATCCGTAATCCTGTTGCCCTAAATGGTCTATTCGTCCAAACCTGATCAGAAAGAGCTTTTACTGAAGATATTTTGGATTGTCCTTGCTATGCGATTCATTCAATTCTTGAAAAATATCCGCCTTTGCAGGTTCCTGGTTGGCTTCCATCTTCATAACCATTGCTGGAAGGTAATCATTCAGGATTTTCCTGAACTCACCAACTGTCAATGGCTTCGCATCATCCGTGAGTTCATATCCAAGTTGGCCGTTCGGTTCAATCGTTGCGAATTTCACATCTTTCATTTTGGCAATCCCTTTATTCCTCAATCTCATCTCCAGCTGGTCGACCGTGAGTCGCATTTTTTTCATCATTTTCGTATTTAACTGGCCATTCTGGATAATGATCTTCGATTTTCCGGTGATGAATTTTTCAAAAGAATTAAACTTAAGCTCCAAATATTCAATAATGATAATAGCCGCAACAAAAATAGCTGCCCCCGCGATTGCCTTCCACATGCTTTTCTCTACTATAGGCTGGACGATGATGGTCCCAAGCGAGATCATCACTACTGTTTGTGCCAGTGTCATTTGCGAGATCGACTTCCTGCCCGCAACTCTTAACAATAAAATGCCTGAAAGGATCAAAAAAGTCGTTTTCCAAATAAAAGTGAAATCCATAAGCGCCTCCTAAATAATGTCTCCCCTTAATTTTCTCCATAGAAGGTTATATTATGAGGCGAAAAAGGCACTCCAAGGGAATGCCGTCAGGATCATTATTAAAATGCTTGTTTCACCGGTTTTTCAATGACAATATTTGTTCTTGATACATTCACTGGATTGGCAATCGTATCATCTACAGGGCAGGTTTTAGCAATGAAATCTGCAAGCGCGCTGATGTTTTCTTCTGGGGATGGTGATTTTATAAAGTAGGTATAGCGAATATCCGAATAACCGCGGCGTACATCGGATTTATTCATGAAACCATCAGTATCAAGATCACCTTCCAATTCAACGCGGAAGTCCTCGAGTTCCACCCCGAACTTGTGGCTGTATACACGCGCTACGATTGATTGACATGCCCCCAATGCACCAAGTAGCATTTCAACCGGATTCATCCCCTGGTTGGTACCGCCTAAATTTTCAGGCTCATCGATCGTGATGTGAAAGCCTCTGGCCTGGACATCAACCTTTACCCCCTCCTGCAGTGACGCTGTGGCTTTAAAAATTTCTTTTGGCATGATATTCCCTCCTTTATATTTACACCTCCATTTTCCTCTTTCTTTAGCCGGTTTCCTTCTCAAAACAGCTAAAGACACAAAAGAGTCGAGAAGCTTTGAACACATTGTGAAAAGGTGAACATTATCAGAATCAAAAAGTTTTCCCAACCTGTTTAAGGTTTCTTGCTAACTTGGGCTGGATAAATTTAAATGTACGAATTTTCAAAATCAAAGGAGGACCTATGAAAAAGTTTAGTGTCATTGCACTCGCACTCATGTTATTCAGTTTGGTTTTATCCCCCTCATTCTCCAGCCCAAAGGCATCCTTGCTTACAGCAGAACTGGACCCAAAAGTCGAACGCCTGCTGGCCAATCCTTTGAGCAATGAAGAAGTTGAACTCATCATTACTTATAAAGACATGCCAGTACTCTCGGATATCAAGCTTTTGAAATTATTAGGTTTCCAAGTGAATCCCTTCAGCGAGCTTCCGATTGTAGCGGTTAAAGGGAAGATTGGGCTTGTCAATGAACTGCTCCTTACGGCAACCAATATTCTCTCAATTTATGCGAATGATGATCTGCAATATTTCCTTCGAGACAGCAGGGCACTCATCGGCACAGAAGCTGTTTGGAATGACCTTGGTTTTACCGGAAAAGGAGTTACTGTAGCGGTAATCGACAGTGGCATTGATGCTACCCATCCAGATTTGCAGTATGGTGAAAAGGTCGTCCAGAATGTAAAATTCGTTGTCGGAGACCTTTTTGGCAATCAGCCTCTTTACCTTGAGAACCAGCTGAACACAGACACCACCTCTGGCCATGGCACCCATGTTGCTGGAACGATTGCGGGAAGCGGGACCTCTAGCGACGGCCTGTATAAAGGAATTGCTCCCGATGCAAAACTAGTCGGTCTTGGTGTTGGCGAAGCCATCAACATCCTTTGGTCACTGGAAGCTTTTGATTATGCCATCAAGAATCAAGAAAAGTACGGAATCGACATCATCAGCAACAGCTGGGGCTCAACCGGGGAATACTCTCCTGACCATCCGATCAATGTCGCTTCCAAAAAAGCGCATGACGCAGGTATGACCGTTGTGTTTGCCGCTGGAAATGAAGGTCCAGAAGATAATACGCTAAACCCATACTCTGCGGCTCCCTGGGTCATCAGTGTGGCGGCTGGAACAAAGGATAAACAACTAGCCGACTTCTCATCACGCGGTGTTGCAGGAGATGAATTCCTGCATCCTGATATCACGGCTCCAGGTGTAGATATCGTGGCAACCCGTTCTTCCACTGGACTTGTCATGAATCTATTAGGTACAGTAACCGATGTTTCATATATTGAAGCGACTCACCTGCCTTTCTATACAACTTCAAGCGGCACAAGCATGGCCGCACCCCATATATCGGGTGTCGTTGCCTTGATGAAGGAAGCAAACCCTGCTCTCGGCCCGGATCAGGCACTTGAACTGATGGTCCAAACAGCTGACCCGATGCCTGATTACCAGCCGCATGAAGCTGGCGCAGGCTATGTGAACGCTTATGAAGCAGTCCAGGCAGCTCTCATCAAGTAAAAGTTACTGCTCTAACAAGTAATGAAAAAAATAAATCCGACTCCTCCTCGATACCGGGGAGGAGTTTTTCATCTGGCGAATTCCAGTTATGCAGGCACCTCTTGTATTTCTGGCCAAGATAGGTTAGGTTTAAGGAAAACCTGAATATTCAGAAAGGGGATGCTTTGGATGCTTGATTGCCAGGATGAGGTTTTATTTTATACAAAACAGCTTGTGAACATCGGGAGCATTGTCAATACAAATGGAGAGAACGAAATTGCCCAGGCACTTTATACGATGATTTCATCGTTTCCTTATTTTATAGTGAATCCAACCCACGTCATCAAACCGCAAACGAAGAATGATGTGCTTGAACGGTATAATGTACTGGCTTTTGTAAAAGGAACAAAGGGCAGCAGCAATCGGACCGTCATTCTGATGGGACATCTGGATACGGTCGGGATTGATGATTTCACACAGCTTGCCGGCCTTGCGTTCAATCCTGATGAACTTCTTGTAGAGCTTAAAAAAGAAAAATTGCCTACTCATGTCAAGGAGCAAGCAGAATCAGGCGATTGGATGTTTGGCCGCGGGGTGCTGGATATGAAAAGCGGGGTTGCCTCCAATCTTTATCTGTTGAAGTATTATTCAGAGCATCCGGATGAACTCGAGGGAAATCTTGTCTTCTTGGCAGAATGTGATGAGGAAGACAGTTCATACGGCATCCTTTCAGCAGTAAAAGACTTGAACGCCTGGAAGGAAGAGCATGACTTTGAGTATATTGCCCTGATTAACAGTGATTTCGTTTCACCAAGGTTTCCCGGTGACAGGAATCGCTATATTTATAAGGGAACGGTCGGGAAGCTTTTGCCTTCATTTTTTATAACGGGGGCCGAAACCCATGTTGGGTCAGCGTTCGAAGGCCTGGATCCAAATCTGATCGCTGCTGAATTGACCAGGCAAATCGACTATAATCCTGAACTCTGCAATGAGGCTTTCGGGGAAACAACCATGCCGCCAGTCTCATTGAAGCAGACGGACCTTAAGCCCAACTACACCGTGCAAACGGCGCTGGCCGCTTATGTATATTACAATTTTTTCATTCATTCCTGGACACCAAAGGATGTTCTTGAAAAATTGAAGGAACAGGCCAGCATTGCTTTTGCAAATGGCTTAGAGCTGTACGAGGAACGCTACAAGCATTTCTGTAAAATGAGCGGCGAGCCTTGCAGGGAACTACAATGGCAGCCGCGGGTGATGACATTTGAAGAGATGGAAAATGAACTGATCAAGATGCATGGTTCTGAATACACAGCCCATATGGTGGAGTTCAAGGAAAACCTGCTACTGGATGCGACACTTGACCTGAGGATGTACGCTGCAAGAGTTGTTGAGGAAGCATGGAAGTGGATGCCAGATCAGAGTCCGGCAATCATCGTCTTCTACTCCTCGCTTTATTCGCCAAGAATTGAAGTCAATGGTAAGACCGAGGATGAACGAAATTTGATTGAAGCCCTGGATGCGGCTGTTAAGATTGTTCAGCCTGAATATGACGAATCCATCGTTGTCCGCAATTTCTTTCCTTATATATCCGATATGAGCTTTGTCGCCTTGAGTGATGATGACGAAGCATTGGATGCTGCATCCCGCAATAACCCAAGCTGGGGAACGAAATTTTTTGTGGACTACCAGGAAATTCGTGAACTGAATGTCCCAGTCGTTAACATCGGTCCATACGGGCTGGATGCCCATAAACGCTATGAACGGATGGAAATAGACTATTCTGTCAGAATCGTCCCTAATCTCACCAATGAGGTCATCAAGAATCTATTGGCAAAATAATTTGCAGGTGCCTTGTTCCGGCACCTTTTTTGTATAAACATAGCCGAACACCTCTTGTTTTTCAGCTTTTTTCTTATTACTATATAGTTCAGTGGAAATATATTATAGTAATCATTAAAATAAACATAAGAGACTGAACAAAGGAAAGGCTGATTTAATTGGAAGAAAACTCGAATTTTATAAAAACGATCATTAAGGAAGATTTGGAGAGCGGCAAGCGTGATACAGTCGTGACCCGATTCCCTCCAGAACCAAACGGATACCTACATATCGGTCACGCAAAATCGATCGTCATCAACTTCGGGCTCGCAGATGAGTTCGGCGGAAAGACAAACCTCCGTTTTGATGACACGAATCCGCTGAAAGAAGATCAGGAGTATGTGGATGCCATCAAGGAAGACGTCGAATGGCTTGGTTATGAATGGGAAGGCTTGTTCTTTGCATCTGACTACTTCGATGAAATGTACGACCGTGCTGTCCTTTTGATCAAAAAAGGATTGGCATATGTCGATGATTTATCTGCAGATGAAATCCGTGAATATCGCGGCACCCTGTCTGAGCCTGGAAAGGAAAGCCCATACCGCAATCGTTCCGTTGAAGAGAACCTTGAACTGTTCGAACGCATGAAGAATGGCGAATTTGCAAATGGCGAGAAAGTATTGCGGGCAAAGATTGATATGTCTTCACCAAATATCAATCTTCGTGACCCGGTCATCTACCGAATTTCGCATGCGACACACCATAACACTGGTGATAAGTGGTGCATCTATCCGATGTACGCGTTTGCCCATCCGATTGAGGATGCTATCGAAGGCGTTACCCACAGCTTGTGCACAACCGAGTTCGAAGACCAGCGTCCTCTATACGATTGGGTTGTACGTGAAACCGAAATGGAAGCAACTCCGCAGCAAATCGAGTTTGGCCGCCTGAACCTGACAAACACAGTCATGAGCAAGCGCAAACTGAAGCAGCTTGTTGAAGAAAAGTATGTAGATGGCTGGGACGACCCACGCCTGCCAACAATCTCCGGTTTGAGAAGACGCGGCTTCACGCCAGAAGCAATCCGTGAATTCGTAAAAGCAGCTGGCGTTTCAAAAGGATATTCAACCGTTGATGCACAGATGCTTGAGCATTTTGTCCGTGAAGACCTTAAGCTGAAGGCCCCGCGGACGATGGGTGTGCTTCGTCCATTGAAAGTTGTCATCACGAACTATCCTGAAGGCGAAGTCGAATGGCTTGATGCAGAAATCAATCCTGAAAACCCGGAAATGGGCACACGCAAAATTCCATTCTCCCGCGAGATTTATGTTGAGCAGGACGACTTCATGGAAAATCCTCCAGCGAAGTACTTCCGTCTCTTCCCTGGCAATGAAGTCCGTTTGAAGCACGCTTACTTCATTAAGTGCAATGACGTAGTTAAAGATGAAAATGGTGAAGTGGTTGAACTTCACTGCACATATGATGTAGAAACAAAGAGCGGATCTGGCTTTACTGGCCGCAAAGTAAAAGGAACTCTTCACTGGGTTGACGCAACACATGCTCTTCCTGCAGAATTCCGCCTGTATGAGCCGCTGATTCTTGACGATGAAGAAGAAAGCGCAGACGAAGCCGAGAACAAATCCTTCCTAGATCAGGTGAATGAAAAATCCCTGGAAATCCTGAACGGATTTATCGAGCCAAATATGAAGGACGCCCAGCCGCAGGACAAATTCCAGTTCTTCCGCCACGGCTACTTCAACGTCGATCCGAAACACACGACAGAAGACAAGAAAGTCTTCAACCGGATTGTATCGCTTAAGAGCTCGTTTAAGCTTTAAAAATATGTAGATAAATGGCCTCCCCGGGTGCGTGTTTGATTCGGGGAGGTTTTTTATGGTTAAAATTGATGGAGGATGGCGACAAGCCGGCCTAGTGGTGGATTTTCTACCGAAGATCTTAGGAAAACGGTTGGATTTTGACAACTTTAACCTGTTTGCCTTCGTACCTGTCAATAAAACTCCGGATTATTGACAGCTTTATCGTACTTCCCCTCAAACCTGTCAAGATAACGATGGATTCTTGACAGCTTTACTCTACTTCACCTCGAACCTGTCAAAATAACGTAGGGTTCTTGACAACTTTCACCTGTTTCTCTTCAAACCTGTCAAAATAACGGCGGATTCTTGACAGCTTTCTCCTGCTCCCCCTCAAACCTGTCAAGATAACGACGGGTTCTTGACAGCTTTTCTCTACTTCACCTCGAACCTGTCAAAATAACGACCGATTCTTGACAGCTTTTCTCTACTTCACCTCAAACCTGTCAAAATTACGGCTGTTTCTTGACAGCTTTACCGTACTTCCCCTCAAACCTGTCAAAATTACGGCTGTTTCTTGACAGCTTTACCGTACTTCCCCTCAAACCTGTCAAAATAACGGCGGGTTCTTGACAGCTTTTCTCTACTTCACCTCAGACCTGTCAAAATAACGACCGATTCTTAACAGCTTTTCTCTACTTCACCTCAGACCTGTCAAAATAACGACTGATTCTTGACAGCTTTCTCCTGCTTCTCTTCTAACCTGTCAAAATAACGACTGATTCTTGACAGCTTTCATATGTTACACTTCAAACCTGTCAAGATAACAACGGATTCTTGACAGCTTTCTCCTATTACACTTCAAACCTGTCAAAATAACGGACAATTAATACCAGGTTCCTGCTTCACCCTTCAGAGTTGATCGAGACATCCTTTCTCTTTTTAAAGGAAATCTGCTTTTAATCTAGAATATAATTAAGCAACCAATTTTTCAGAGGTGGGTATTATGGAAATTCGACGATTAAATGGCGGGGATGCAGAGGGTTATCGAGCCCTTCGTCATGAGGCCTTGCTAAAGAATCCCGAGGCGTTCGGTTCTAGTTATGAAGATGAAAAAGGTAACGAAGCTTCACATTACAGGCAAAGGCTTGATAATAAATTAACTTATACATTTGGCGCTTTTGAGGAAGGTCAGCTGGTTGGGGTCGTTACCCTCGTTCCAGAGGGAAAAGTTAAGCTGAAGCACCGGGCCAATATTTTTGCCATGTATGTGACCTCCTCACAGAGAGGCAGAGGTATTGGCAAGGCACTTGTAAAAACAGCCATTCAACAGGCGCAAGAGTTAAACAGTGTTGAACAGATCCATTTGACAGTTACCTCAAGCAATGAACCGGCAAAAAAACTTTATGCTTTCCTTGGTTTCAAAGCATATGGAGTCGAAAAGAACGCCCTGCGGATTGATGGGACATATTATGATGAAGATTTAATGGTGTTATTTTTATAGAAGGCCAATCTTGGCCTTTTTTTCATGTTTATTTTTCGCTAAAAAAGGAAGTAGGTAAAGGATGAGGTTTTTACTGAAAGGAGAATGCTCATGTTTTTAGATGCTTATGTTAACCAGAAGGTTCAGGTTAAACTGAAAAATTTCCCCGAAAATATGATTGGCGAAATTACCGGAATCTTTCAGCCAGATGAATGGTACCTGGTAAAACTGGTCCATGCCGAGAGTATGGGGATTTGGGTTGAAAACCCTTGCTATAAACGGACGCCAGTCCAGAAGGAAGATGGCACGGTGATTCCTACCGAAGATCAGGTCGAAGAAACCTGCACCACGCATATGTTCCTTCGCTGGGAGTACATTGCATCCATAATTACCTTTCCTGATTCCGATCCCAAGGCTGACAAAAAAGCCAAGCTTATTGGGTTCCAGCCAGATATTGATTAGAAAAAACAAAAACGCTGCCGAAAATCCGGCAGCGTTTCTTCATTTTTACTTAAAGATTAACACTTTACCCACTGTGCCGTCATCGCTTTGACCTACTACACGGAATTTCAAGCCGTAAGTAGACACGTTGCGGCCAGCGTCAACCATTCCAGGATTGCTGTAATCTGCGCTATCATCAAATAGTGGATTACGCTTCGTATAGTTGTCCTTCATTGTAAACTGACCTGGATAGTTCAAGAACATCTTTTCGGATTTTTCAAGTCCAAATGCAGCATCGTGTACTTGATATCGAGTAGAAGCTACAGCTCCATCACTCCAATAATTAGTATGCTGGTCTGCATCCACAACTCCCAGATAACCGTCTCCAGGGTGTACACCTGTCCAGTTGTTGTCATAAGATTCATCAACATACCATACGACTAAACCTGGATCGTAAGACATAATTGAAGCTCCACGACGAATATTTTTCAAGCCTTCATCGACGCCATTATGTGATCTCCACTCAAGAAGATAATAATGATCAGTGGTATACTTTCCATCATGCTTTTCAAACCCATTTAATGAAAATTTAGCTTCTCCTTCAGCACCATCAGAGAAAACTTCATTTCCATCTGCCGTTACCTTGATGTTATCAGCAAAGAATCCATCTAAATTAGATCCCCAGTCTGTCATGTAACGTAGTTGAAGCTGGATTTCCTGGCCCGCAAACTTACTTAAATCAATTGTTTCGTGTACCCAGCCATCACTTGATCCAGTATAGCCAGGAAGATTTTCTTTAATTGCTGGATATCCATTTGGATCCAATGTAGATGTAGTTCGACCGCTCGATAAAGACTCCCATGTTTCCCCACCATCAGTCGATACTTGAACCATGGCATAATCCCAATCTTTCTCTATATTGTACCAAGCATCAAAATCAAGAGTTGCAGCATTGGCACCAGTTAAATCAATCGTAGCGAACATCTTGTGATCAACTTCATCACCTTTGCCACCATAGTATTCAAATGATCCTTCTGCAGGTTTGTTCAATACGTTCACTTTATCAGGAAGGTTTACTCTTACTGCATCGTTATTAGTTCCCTTAGTAACACCTTCGTCAAGTAAAATATTTGTGCCTGCACTTGTAATATCTTCAGAGTTCAATGTTGTCCCACTTAACCAATTACCACCATGCCATTCCTGAAGTTTTTCCTTTGCATATGGGCTGAATCCTGGAGGCTCTGTTCCACCAATCTTGCCTGCCCAGCTGCCGCTTGCCATAACTGACCAGTAAGCAACAGCCTCACCGGCACCAGTGTACTGAGTATCATATTCATCCGGCAGTCCTAAATCATGGCCGAATTCGTGAATGAAGACGCCAGCTGCTCCATCTTCCGGTTCGATGGTGTAATCATACGCGCCTAATGCACCCCCAAAACGATCACTATTGGAAGATCCGCCTGGAACACCAACTAATCCACCAAGATTCCAACGATGTGACCAGATTGCATCCCCACCAAGTGAGCCGCCACCTGCTTCTTCACCGACACCTGAATGAATGACCATTAAGTGGTCAATGATACCATCTGGTTCGTTGTAAACACCGTCTCCATCATAGTCGTCGCGATCCCATACGTCATATTCACTCAAGTCAACATTAGGATCTTGGCCAGCTTTTTTAAGTGCTTCATAAACTAACGTACGTGGACGGGCATCACTGCCATCTGGAGCCGGGTAATTACCGCCATAATATGCTGCCGGATGATCAGCTGTGTACCACCCAGCCACTTCACCATCAACTGTATAGCTGCCACCTGATTGTTGTTCATAATACTGTTTCATAGAGACGAATTTCTCACCATTTGGACCTTCGTATCCATCTTTACCAAACACCATACTTTGGAAATGATCATCAGAATAATCTTTGTAGTAAAAACCTGTTTCTTCTGGTGTTATAGAATTATGTTTATAGTCAGGAAAGTCGATTTTAAGGATAAGAACCTTATCTGATCGAACTTCACCGTTGTAACCCTCTTTTTCAACACTATCCACAGTATTCTTCTTAGCCTGTCCGAGTTTATTTCCTTTGCCTTTAGTCAGGCTATCGCTATTTGGTTTTTCCGTACCTTTTTTAAGCTGTCCAAGAGATTCAGGCAATTTATCCTTGGTTTTACCAGCGTTAGCTGCCTTTTCTTTCAAATACTTCTGCAATCCCTTTTCCGCCTCAGCAGGAGTTGCATCCTTCGCAATCTTTCCTTCTTTCTTCAACATTTCTATCAATCTCTCATCGTTTGCGATGCCTAAATCGATTGGTGCTCCTCCGTTGGCCTGGTAGCCTGGTTTTTCAACCGCTTTGACTGTAGCTGGTCCAGCAGACGCGAATGACAGAGTGCTTGCAAGCATTGCAGTCATCGTAATGCTTGATAGGACCTTTAGACCTAAATTTTTCTTCAAATTCCTACCCCTCTCCTTAAATGGATTTCAGAATATTTAGTGCAATACTATTTTAGCAAGTAAACTTTCAATTTACAATATTTTAAATTATCAAATCATTCAACTTTTTTCGCGCAAACTTTCCATATAACTACTAAAATCCTCATATAATAGTCCTATAATTCGACATTATAAATTTTAGACTTACGAAACTATTTAATTTTTAAAATAATTTGTATAATGAAGAAAAAGAACTATTATTCTTGGCGGTCTCCCTATGATAAAAGTTGGAATCATTGGCCTTGGTGCAATTGGCCAGCGTTTGATAAAAGGGGTTCAGGAGCACGCTGAAACTGAAATTGCGGCGGTGTGCGACACGTTGGAAGAAAGGGCAAATGAGGTTGCGGCGGAGTTGGGCGATGTACCGGCATTCACGAACCATAAAGAAATGCTTGTAAAGACTGATTTGGACCTGGTGTATGTTGCGGTGCCTCCGAAATTTCACCATGCCGTTGCGTCAGATGTAATTCAAAAAGGGATACATATTTTGTGTGAGAAACCGCTGGCCAATTCGGCAGAGGAAGCTGAGAGTCTATTAAAACAGGCACAGGGTGCGGGTATCGTCCATGCAATGAATTTTCCGCTGAATTACAGTGCCGGCAGCAGGAATTTTGAAAAGCTAATCAAGGAAAACTACGTGGGAAAACTGAGAAGAGTTCAACTGAAGATGCACTTTCCTGAATGGCCGCGCCCGTGGCAGCAGAATGCCTGGGTTGCAAGTAAGGAGCAGGGCGGCTATGTACTTGAGGTGGGCGTCCATTTCATCCAGCAAGTGCAGAAGATTTTTGGCGCTGTCACAGTAAAGAATGTCCAATTACAATTTCCTGAAGACCCAAAGGCTAGTGAGATTGGTATTTTAGCTATCCTGGAATTAGCTGACGGAACTCCAGTGCTTATTGATGGCATGAGTCAAATCGCCGGCAAGGAGGAAATTGCCTTTACTGCTTTCGGAAATGAAGGAACTCTCTCATTGCTGAACTGGGGGCAGCTGGAGGGCGGCAAGCTTGGCGAAGAGATTCTGGCTTTGCAAGCTGATGATTCCCTGACAGATTCATTGATTGATCAGCTTGTAAAAGCTGTAAAAGGTGATGATGCGACGATCATTGATTTTGCTGCAGGGTATGATGCACAGGTCGTATTGGAGCAACTGCGGAAAGGCTGAGAGCGCGATTGCCGCGCTCTCTTTTTTTTTCAGATTCTCCTTCTCTATACCTTCCTCCATCCTTCATTCCACTGAAACTCCGTCTTCTCACTACCCGTTTCAGTAAAAATACTCTCTGGATAAGGCAGGGCCAATTCCGGCCTATTTTCCGCGCTGAAGTAACGAAGTTCGGCCGTCTCACTGTCGATGGGATTGTGTTCACCGCCTCTTACCTTGCATTCAAACACAAACACCACATACTCGACTTTGTGGCCGTTAGGGTATTGGTAGCGAAAGTCTTTGCCGCCAAAGACACCCAATATTATTTCAGGGACAACATGGAGACCTGTTTCTTCCCACACTTCTCGGACTACGGCCTCCGCAGGTGCTTCGCCTGGTTCAATTGCTCCTGCCGGAAGGCTCCATTTCTCTCCATTGCCTTTATTCTGGAACAGAATCTCGCCTGCTCCGTTCCTGATGATTCCCGCCACGCTTGGCATGAAGATAAGTTCGCTTCCCACTTTCCATCTAATCTCTTGATAATACTCTGACATTCCCATTTATATCACCACCTGAATATCCATTCGCCACCGCTCCAATTTTTCCTTCTTCTGATAAAACCTTGCACCCACGGCATTCACCTACATACTTTATAGAGAATTTATTATGAATAAAAATAAGGAGTGTGCCCGTATGAACCCTTATCAGTATTACAACTCAAAGTATTACGACCCATATACACACTATGATTTTGGTTATCACGCACAGCAACAGAATTTTCACGACTTTGACCGACAGCCTGCCCTTGAACGCCGAGTGAACCAGCTTGAACGGCAGTTCCAGGTTCAGAAGACAGAGCTTGACAGACAAAATAAAGAAATTGCCCGCCAAAACAGGGAGATTGCCAGAATCAATAAGGAAATCAGCCGTATTAACAATGAAATTGCCCGCTTGAATCAAAATGACGAGCGCCATACCCGCCGTCTAAACCGGTTGAACCAAAGGCTCCGTGCGGTTGAGAACCGACTAAATATCCCATTCCAGGCTACGGATGGTGAGTTTTAATAACATATTTTTCCCGCGGAAAGAGAAGCGCCTGGAACGTCAAACAACAGCTTGTTCAATAGCGCCTCAATAATAAAGGGTGCAAAGAAACTGAATCCATATCAGTCCTTTGCAACCCTTTTCCATTTAATAGAAATACTGATATGGAAATAATACTCATTAAAATAGACAAAATTGTGCTACTATAGATGAGTAACCCATTTTGAAATCACGTAAGCTTTTCCGCTTACTTTAGGAGTTAGATATGAAAAAAAAGCAATATGTCCTTATCTTTTTCATTCTGAGCATTGTCTGGATTTTTGGGACAAACTATGTGCTGAGTTTATACGCACCTTCAAACTTTGTTGCGGTGATCGAACACTCGAAGGAAGTCCTTTATGTTTTGCTGGCAGGAGGGTTCTTCTATTATTTCATCTCTAAAATGGAAGAACTGAGTGCTGCAAAAGAAGAAGAAAAGCGACTCTCCACACTGATCAATTCGATGGTGGATTTCGTCAACTTCAAGGATGGAGAAGGCCGGTGGATACAGGCCAATGACTTTGGTTTGAAACTATTCGACATTGAGAACGTTGACTATAGAGGAAAAAAAGATACCGAACTGGCAGAGTATAGCAACTATTTCAGCGATGCGCTGAATTATTGCGAGATTTCCGATGAAGAAGCCTGGAAAGCAGGCGGGATCATTCGTGTCGAGGAAGTTTTGCCCCAGCCTGATGGATCTGTCAAGACATTTGATACAATCAAAGTCCCCCTTTTCAATGATGATGGCAGCCGCCAGGGTCTTGTGATCATTGGCCGGGATATATCGGAAAGAAAAAATGTCGAAAACCTTCTTGAAGAAAGCCGCCAACAATACCGGTCCCTGTTTGAATACAGTCTGGATATTGTTTCAATGCTTGACTTGAATGGGACAATCACCAACCTGAATCCACAATTCGAAAAAATAACTGGATTTAGGCGTGATGAATATATCGGAAAAAATCTTGCTGACTTGATTCCCGAATCCTATAGGCCGAAAGTTTTGGAAAAGGTAGCGAGTGTCGTGGAAAACTGCAGCCCGCAAATGTTCGAGCTGCAGTTAATGCATAAGAACGGGAAACCGCTCATTTTCCAAAGCACCACTTTACCGATTATCGTGAACGAAAAAATTGCGGGCATCATCTGTAATTCCCGTGATGTGACAGAGCTCCGCGAGACAGAGGAGCGCTTGCGCCGAACGGATAAGCTGTCTGTCGTCGGCGAATTATCCGCAAGCGTCGCGCATGAAATCCGGAACCCGCTCACATCCTTAAAAGGACTCGTCCAATTGCTTCAAATGGAGGATGAGAAGCACCAGCTTTACTATCAGATCATGATCGATGAACTGAACCGGATCAATCATATTGTCAGCGAGCTGCTCTTGTTGGCCAAGCCGCAGCAGATCAAATACACGGAAGCAGATTTGCAGATGATCCTGCATGATGTGATTTCCCTGTTAAAGACAGAAGCGAGCCTCCATAATATTCAAATTGAGTTCGAGGTCAAAGATCATCCGGTCATGATTGAATGTGAACCGAACCAGCTCAAGCAGCTGTTCATCAACATTGTCAAAAATGCGATTGAGGCTTCTTCTGGTGGGGATTCCGTCTTCATCACTCTGGAGAGTTTTGATAATAATGCCTCAATCAGAGTCAAGGACGAGGGCATCGGGATCTCAAAAGAATTACTGGAAAGAATCGGGGAACCTTTTTATTCTTCCAAGGAAAAAGGAACCGGACTTGGAATGACCGTCAGCTTCAAAATAGTCCAATCCCATAACGGCACCATCAAGTTCTACAGCGAGCCTGAAATAGGGACAGAGGTCATTGTCCAATTGCCAATCAAACATGAAGAAAAAATGAAAAACCTTGAGAAATCAACCAAGTAAAAACGCGAAAGGACTTGTCCTCTCGCGTTTTTTCAATCTTCATCTTTAATGTCGATGTCCTCAGGCACTGGTTCATTCATGATTTCTTCTACCAGCTTTTTGTACTTCTCAACCTGTTTCAGATGCGTATTGAATTGGTCTTTATAAATCAAATATTGCTCACCATCATGAATGGCCCTGATTTTCCGCTGAAGGACTAGGTTCTCGACCTGTGCCGCTGGGATTGACAGATATTCTGCTGCTTCTTTTATTGTCATATACAAAATAGTTCAGTCCTTTTTTTCTTTTTTGGCCGCAAGCTGGTCGACAAGCTTCTCGGCTGTCTTTCTGTAAAAATTGCTGATATTGATCAACGATGCAATCAATAACACTGTTTCCAGTTCTTCAGGCTCATCTGCCTCAAGCGTCTTCACTTCCAGTTTGACATCCTGTTCCGTTTTAAGGACGTCCTCATTAAAAATCTCAATATTCTTCTCGTGGAGTTTTAAATAGCTCTGATAAAACTTATTCAATTGAAATTGACCAGACTCTGTCCTCTCGTTGATGCCTTCCAGAGTCTGCTTGATATCCTGGATCGACAAGCCGCCTTTCAGCTGGTAAATCAAGCTGATCAGGATCAGCTGCTCCTTTGAATACTTTTTATTTTTGACAGGAAAGAATAACTTTCCCTTTGCATAATTGTTGATCATGGTTTTCGTCAGGACTTTTTCATCTTCATTCCTTGTCGAGCTGCCGAAATTTTTTTCAAACAACTGGATTACCTGATCCATATATAAGTCGATTTCAGGAATGTCCTCAAGTGCAATATTATTTTCAAGGTTAAGCTCGGCAAGCAAGCTCGCTAAATTTTTCAATATGAATCCCTCATGTTTTTTATTTTCATTATAAGGTAAAAAAAGCAAGCCGTAAACATTGACTACCTGATGTAATAGTAATATTATTATAAGTAGTTATTAAAACCACATACAAAGACATGGAGGTTATATCATGAATAGCTACATCCGCGAACCCATTAATGGCCTTACTCATCTGGCTGGTGCTTTATTATCCTTTGCAGGGCTACTCGCGCTCGTCATCAAGGCTTCAATCACAACCGGTTCACCAATTGTGATCACATCCGTGACCATTTTTGGACTCAGCATGATCTTGCTTTACACGGCATCGGCCACTTACCATATGGTCATCAGCAGGGACAGTATCATCGCCTTCCTTCGAAAAATTGACCATTCGATGATATTTGTACTGATCGCTGGAACTTATGCTCCTTTTTGCCTGATCAGTCTCAATGGCGCAACAGGCTGGACGCTTTTTGGAATCATCACTTTTGCAGCTGTGTGCGGAATTCTGTTTAAAATGATTTGGTTCAGGAGTCCAAGATGGCTGTCGACTTCCATCTATATCATTATGGGCTGGATGGTGATTTTCGTGGTTTCTCCCCTATCCTCCATATTGAATCCTGGAGGGATCTTCTGGCTTGTTTCCGGTGGTATCCTTTACACAATCGGAGGCGTCATTTACGCGTTAAAACCTGATTTCCTCCGCTCAAAGTATCTCGGTTTCCATGAAATATTTCATATTTTCATCCTGCTCGGAAGCCTTGCCCATTTTTTCAGTGTTTATTTTTACGTCTTATAATTAGGCTCTTTTCTATAAGATCGTTGATTTTCGTTCCAGGCGCTTTGCTCCTGCGGGGTCTCACCTGACCAGCTGCGCCCGCAGGACATTGAGAAGCTTCTTCGAACCTGCCCACGCACGATGGAAATGCGTTAGCATTTTCGGAGGAGTCTACGCGCCTTCCACTACAATCAACAGGAGCAAAAACAACATTGGACTTTAACAGAGCCTACAATTAAAAATGCGCCTGCTCTTCAACAAGGAAGAACAGGCGCATTTAATTTAACCTGCATTTGAAATGTTCGTTTGATGATCTTTTTTATGAAAACCTTTAGCAAAGTAAAAGCCTGTTAGAAGCGCCAGCCACAGCGGCCCTATGAAAAGGGCGATTCTTGTGTCAGGGCTGAAGGCCATCAGTACGACTACAAAAGCCAGGAACGCCAATGATAAATAGGAAGTGAACGGAAACAATGGCAGCTTATATTTTAGCTTGTCCACTTCATTTTTGCGCAGGCTTTTGCGGTAACGAATCTGTGACAGGAGAATGATCGCCCAGGTCCAGATTGCCCCAAACGTCGCAATACTTGTAACCCAGGCAAATACTTTTGCCGGGACAATGTAATTCAAGGCGACCCCAATCAGCAATGCGCCAGCCGAGGCGAGAATGGCAAATCCCGGAACCCCGTTCTTGGTCAATTTGCTGAATTTCTGTGGCGCTTCTCCATGGTTGGCAAGATTGAACAGCATTCGTCCTGTGCTGAAGATTCCGCTATTGCAGGATGATAGTGCAGCAGTCAATACTACGAAATTGATGATGCCCGCTGCAGCAGGAATTCCTAATTGTTCGAAAGTGATAACAAACGGACTTCCCTTTTCCCCAATCTCATTCCATGGGAAGATAGACATAATAACAAACAATGCCCCGACATAGAAAATCAGGATGCGCCAGAATACTGAATCAATCGCTCTGGAAAGTGATTTCTCAGGATTCTTGACTTCACCAGCAGTAATACCGATCATCTCGATTCCAAGGTAGGCAAACATGACCATTTGCAGCGATAACAGGACGCCTTTAATCCCGTTAGGAAATAAGCCGCCATTCTCCCATAGATTTTGGATCCCTGTTGGAATGCCTCCATTGCCGATTCCCCATATGATCATGCCGGCCCCTGAGACAATCATCGCTAAAATCGTGACAATTTTAATTAACGCAAACCAGAATTCAAGTTCCCCATACGCTTTTACAGCCAGGAAATTGACTGATGCCATAATCACCAGGGCAGCTAGCGCCCATATCCAGCGTGGAGTTTCCGGAAACCAGAATTCCATGTAAATCCCGACGGCAGTGATTTCCGCCATGCCAGTTACAATCCATAAAAACCAATAGTTCCAGCCAGTAATATACCCTGCCAGCGGACCAAGGTAATCCCTGGCATATTTACTGAATGATCCCGCAACCGGCTTTTGGATTGCCATTTCCCCCAGAGCTCTCATAATGAAGAACATGATCATTCCGCTGAAAGCATAACCCAGCAGGATTCCCGGACCTGCCAGCTTTATTGCAGATGCAGATCCCAGGAACAGTCCGACCCCGATTGCTGCCCCTAAAGACATCAGTGTTATGTGCCTCTGCTCCAACCCCCGCTGCAGTTCATTCTCTTGTGTTTTTTTCATGGTGTCTTCCCTCGTTTCTAAATCTCGATTGTAATATTTTGTATAATAATTTCCTCCGTTGCCGCCAACCCCTTCGGTAGTTGAAATCGGCATCTTAACCTACTTGTTATTAACAAATAAAAAGAAACTCAAACCTCTTTTATTTGAAAATTACTATTCTTAAAAAATTTCCTTGTGCCATTTTACCATGAAAAGGCCTCTATAAAAATATGTAAATTTTCTTAAAATGAAAAATGCCTTTTCAACCAGCACATGGTCAAAAAGGCAGATGATCATTATCTTATTTTCAAAAACAACCTAATAAAACATCCGGCGTCTTTGTTTGGCTGCAGGCTGGTACTTCCGCATCGGGCCGTAATCCAGCACTTCTTTTAAATAATAGTCGCCGTTTGGATTTTGCTGCTTCAAAAGTTCAGTCAAATATGTAATATCATCCATCGCCCTGTGGGTCTGGAATTTCGAGATGTTATGCGCCTGCAGCAGCGTCAGCAGTTTGCTGTTCGGAAATCCGTGGTTTTTCCATTGCACATTCTTCATCGTGCAATACCACTGCATCTCATTGACTTCAGGATACATCCTGAAAAGGAAGCTTCTGTCAAAGGAAGCATTATGGGCAAAAATTGCATCAGTGCGATTGAAGTATTCCATGATTTTTTCATCGTAAAATGTTTTGCCGCGTACCATATCATAATGAATTCCATGAATCCGATAGGCCCTGTCATAATTTCTTTGTGCGGTTGTCGACAGGGGTTCCCTTAAATAAGAATCTTCATCAAGAATATCGATTATTTCTCCTGATTCCTCATCAAAGGAAAAAAGCTTCAAAGCCAATTCTATGATTTCATCCGAATCCGGGCCCAGTCCGGTTGTCTCTACGTCCACTACCAATCCAAGCTTGTTCTCTTTGTTCAAAAATGTCACCCTTTTCAGCTGGAGTATATGATTCTATTTAACATCATATAGCAGAACTTCCTCCATTTCCAGCTAAAGGCAGCAGGTTGAAATCATTTCCAGACTAGGTTTTATTGCTCATCTCCAGACTTCCCGCAGCATTCTTCATGAAAATTTTCAGAATCGCGAAACCGATAGCTGCACCTGCAAGTGAACTCGCGAAAAATGCCGGAACCATACCAAACAACGCGGCTTCTTTTCCAAGGAACAATGTGGCAATTGGATAACTGGCAACCGCACCAATGATTCCTGTGCCTACAACTTCACCTGCAAAAGCAAATTCCATTCTCTTCGTCTTTTTATACAGATATGCAGCCAGAAGTGCTCCGATCATGCTGCCAGGAAACGCAAAGACCGATCCGGTGCCCATTAAATTCCTGAGCAAAGAAATGCCAAATGCCTGAGCAACGGCGTAATAGGGTCCCAGCAGCACAGCTGACAAAACATTGATGAAATGCTGCACCGGAAATGCTTTCACGATTCCAAGCGGGATAAACAGCATTTGGCTCGTCAATGTACCAATCGCCATCATCATAGCGGTGAGGGTAAGTTTTTGTGTGTATCTCATATTTTACCTCCTTGAATCTTATCTCTTAACCTTGCTGCAGCTTCCTTGACGTCTTCTGCCTGGCTGATCGCTGTGATCACAGATACACCGTCAGCCCCGGCAGTCATGACAAGCTTTGCATTATCCGCATTGATCCCGCCGATTCCAACAATCGGTACGCCAAAATCTTTTAATTCTTCAATCATGGCTGTTCCCTGGACAGCTCTTGTATCCGTCTTTGTCGCCGTTGGAAAAACCGGACCGACACCGAAATAATCAGCCCCAGCTTGCTTTGCTTTTTCAGCTTCTTCCAGGTTGTGTACAGAAACTCCAAGAATCCTATCGCCAATTTTTCTGCGGACCTGTGCGGCATCCTCATCTTCCTGGCCGATATGGACACCATCTGCATCAAGCTCCAACGCCAATTCAATATCATCATTCACAATGAACGGGATGTCGTTCTCCTTGCAAATCTTTCGCAGCCTTTTGCCAAGCTTCTGCTTTTCCAAATCACAAAGACTTCCTTCTCCTTTTTCACGGTATTGAAAAATCGTGATCCCTCCGCGAATCGCTGCTTCAAGCACAGTAACGGGATCCTGTAAGCAATTCGTGCTGCCGGCGATAAAATATATCTTCAGCAAGCTTCTCATCTTTTCAGGACAGATTCTTGACATGAGGAGACCCCGCTTTCTCTTTTCATATTGTAGGCCCAGTGATTAGTCGGCCCATGTCCATTTCCGATCATCAGCGGGTTGGCAATGGCTGCCTGGATGAACTCCTTAGCAACCGAAACCGCTTGATGGACCGAAGAACCTTTTGCAAGCTGTGCTGTGATAGCTGCAGAAAAAGTACAGCCTGTGCCATGGGTGTTATTCGTCTCAATCCTTGGAGTGGAGAAGTAAGCAAATTCCTTTCCGTCAAAGAGGACATCAACAGATTCGTTTGTTTCCTCATCATGCCCGCCTTTTATCACTACATTTTTCGCTCCAAAGGCATGAATTCGTTTAGCCGCTTCCTTTTTTTCATCCGTACCGCGAATCGACATGCCTGTCAGCACTTCGGCTTCGGGGATATTCGGGGTGATGATGAGACAGAGCGGAAGCAAATGTTTTTTCAGGGCCGATACAGCCTCCTGCTGGAGCAATGAGGCTCCTCCCTTCGCAATCATGACAGGATCGATAACGACCTTTTCCCAGCCGAACTGCTTTATTTTTTCCGAGACCGCTTGTATGATTTCCGCGTTAAAAAGCATTCCTGTTTTCAGGGCATCCGCTCCAATGTCCTCACCGACTGATTGGATCTGCTCTGCTACCGCCTCTGCGCTCATCGGAAAAACTCCCTGGACACCAAGCGTATTTTGCGCGGTAACAGCAGTCAGGGCAGATGTGCCAAATACCTTCAGTTCCTGGAATGTCTTCAGGTCAGCCTGGATTCCGGCTCCCCCGCCGCTGTCAGATCCTGCGATTGTAAGTGCTTTTTTCATATTCATTTACCTCCTCTTTCAAAAGAACTTTTACTGTAGATTTCCTCAGCATCCAAACGGTAGAGCTGGTTCAGGAACTCCACTTGAAAACTCCCTGGTCCCTGCAAGGCACTTTTGTCAGCGGCAACTTCGGCTGCCACTCCGTAAATGCTCAATGCAGCAGTTGCTGCTTTCAAAAAATCCTTTTCCACTGCTGTGAATGCCCCGATTACTGAGGTCAGCAGGCATCCGGCACCGGTTACCTTCGTAAGGATTGGATGTCCATTTCTGACGACTAACGTAGATTCCCCATCTGTAATAACGTCTTCCTTACCTGTCAGCGCAACAATCGTATTCAATTTTTGAGCAGCGGATTCTGCCAGCTCGATCACATCCCCATCTGAATCACCTGCGTCAACACCGCGTATGTTCCAGGCTTCCCCTGCTACATTGGCAATTTCCGCGGCATTTCCTCTTATGACCGAAATCTCCAGTTCCTCCATCAGCCTTCTTGCAGTTTCCGTCCGATAAGCAGTCGCCCCGGAACCAACCGGATCAAGGATGACTGGAACTCCATGCTCATTTGCCGCTTTGCCGGCAATCAACATAGATTCGACGACTTGAGGCGTCAACGTCCCAATATTCAGCACAAGGCTGCCCGCTATGCTTGCCATTTCGGCAACTTCCTCTTGTGCATAGGCCATCACTGGAGATGCACCAAGAGCCAGCAGCCCATTGGCGGTAAAATTCGTGACCACAACATTCGTGATGTTATGTACAAGTGGATTCTCTCTGCGGACCTTCTCCAGCAAACCAGCAATCTCTCGTTTTTCCATTCCAATTCCTCCTTCATCCATCCTCAGACCGCCTCTGCGACCTGAATTCCATCTCCTTAATCCATCACCAGCCCGCCGTCTACGACCAGATTTTGTCCGGTAACTGCACGCGCCCATGGTGAGGCGAAGAACAAAATTGAGTCTGCAACTTCTGTGGGATCGGTGACTTTTCTAAGAGGTGTTGAAGATTCGATTAGCTGGAATACTTCCTCAGAAGTAGCTGAGCTTGCGTCGGTCATTTTTAGCAGTCCTCCCGAAACCATATTGACGGTAATGCCATACTTTCCAAGATCATTCGCCATATTTCTTGTGAACCCCAGCAGCGCAGCCTTGCTTGTTGTGTAGTCATGGTAGGCGACAACTGGATTCTGGAAGAGGTTCGTGCCAATATTAATGATTCTGCCAAACTTCTTTTCTTTCATATTTGGCAATCCCGCCTGGATGGTATTCAATGAACCGCGGACAGCTCCCTCAAGCTGCTGTTGGTAATCCTCCCAGTTCACTGCAAAAGCATCCTTATTCGCCACAGGATCAAACTTAAAATTGACCAAAGCATTATTGACGATGGTCGTAATCGGTGCCCCAAAATGTTCTTTTGCCAACCTGAACATGCTTTTGACCTGTGCAGGATCACGCACATCCGCCCTTAGAGCAAGGGCATTTTCGCCAATGGTCTCTGTCAGAGCCTTTGCCTTTTCTTCATTCTGAAAATAGTTGATGACAACTTTTGCACCTTCCCTTGCAAAAGCTTTGACCGTTTCTGCACCAAGGCCACGGCTTCCTCCAGTTATTAAAACTACTTGATCTTTTAACTCCATTTGTTTCAACCTCCTTAAAATATAAAAAGCCAGATCCATATATAATGGACCTGGCTTAAAAGCAAAGTAAGAAAACTTCTCTCACACTACTTTCCTACGCTGGTATTACCCAGATCAGGTCCGAAGGGTTAAAAGACTTAGCGTCTTCCTCTCAGCCAGCAGAAGGGCACCCCTAGTAGTAAATCGAATATTCAGTTGTCTTTATCCTAGCCTTATCTCCTATATATGTAAAGTAAGAAGTTCATATTCTGCTATTTTTTAGTTCTTCATTGATTTCTTCCAGTAGTCTAAGCTGATGGTCCTGCTTTTGGATGATACTTGCAGTTAATTTTTGCAGTGTAATCGTTATCGACCAGAGTGACAGCAGCAACACAATGATGAGGCCAAGATCAATCATCTTTCTTTTTCCCTTCGGTTAAATCGTCAAATGGAGTGTAATGATTGCTTGGCAAATTACCTGAGCGGATTATCTTGAAAATCAGATAAAACACGACAAACAGCACTATGAACGTGAAAAAATACCCCATACTGTCCAGCCTCCTTTACTTTCATTATACAATAAACATGATACAAAAAATGGAATTTTCATTCTTTTTAAAATGGTCTTCTTGATCATCTGTGCTAATATGAAAATATACATATGAATGGGAGATGAAAGCAATGAAAAACGAGATAATCGAAAGATTCACCTCTTATGTCAAAATCGACACACAGTCCAATGAAAACAGTGAGACCACTCCATCGACCGAAGGCCAGCTCACCCTTGCCAATATGCTTGTCGAGGAACTAAAATCGATTGGCATGGAGGAAGTCACGATTGATGAAAACGGTTATGTGATGGCAACACTTCCTGCAAATACCGATAAGGATGTCCCAACCATCGGGTTCCTTGCCCACGTCGATACGGCAACTGATTTTACAGGCAAAAATGTCAATCCGCAGGTTGTCGAAGACTTCGATGGCAATCAGATCATCCTGAATAAGGAGCAGAATATCATCCTGTCGCCAGCGGATTTCCCTGAACTGCCTCAATATAAAGGCCATACATTAATTACGACCGATGGAACGACTCTTCTAGGCGCTGACAACAAAGCAGGGATTGCCGAAATCATGACGGCGATGGCTTATTTGATCAAGCACCCTGAAATCAGGCATGGTAAAATCCGTGTTGCTTTCACTCCGGATGAAGAAATTGGCAGAGGCCCTCATAAGTTTGATGTAAAAGCATTCGATGCAAAATTCGCTTACACCGTTGACGGCGGTCCGCTTGGCGAGCTGGAGTATGAAAGCTTTAACGCAGCAAGCGCCAAGGTGACTTTTAAAGGAAAGAACGTCCACCCCGGCACGGCAAAGGGCAAAATGGTGAACTCCGCCAAAATCGCGATGGAATTTAACAGCAAGCTTCCTGCAGAAGAAGCGCCTGAGCATACAGAAGGATATGAAGGATTCTTCCACCTGAGCTCGATTAATGGGGATGTGGAGGAGACGACGCTGAGCTACATCATCCGTGATTTTGACCGTGACAGCTTCCAGGCACGCAAGGAATTGATGCAGAAAATCTCCAATGAACTAAGGCTTACATATGGCGAAACCCGGGTTGAACTTGAAATGAACGACCAGTACTACAACATGAAGGATAAAATCGAGCCAGTAAAAGAAATCGTCGACATCGCCTATGAAGCAATGGAAAACCTCGGCATCAAGCCAATCGTCAAACCAATCCGCGGCGGCACTGACGGCTCTCAGCTTAGCTATATGGGATTGCCGACACCGAATATTTTTACCGGCGGAGAGAATTTCCACGGAAGATTCGAATATGTCTCTGTGGATAACATGCTTAAATCTGTTGAAACCATCGTAGAAATTGTAAAGCTTTTTGAAGCAAAAGCTTAATCACTAACATCATGAAGCCAGATTCCCAAATCAAAAGGAATCTGGCTTTTTTTATGAACTACCTACACCGAAATCAGTCTCAGGTCCCATCTGGATTTAAATCCGTGGTGCATTGGGAAGAGGAATGATTTACCTTATTCTGAATATAGAAAGAGTTGGAAGGGAGATTTTATAAATGAAGCGGATTTTAGTTATTTTCCTGGTGATTACCGGGGCTTATATCGGGTGGAATTATTTGTTTGACGGGGATGGATTGAACTTTGCCAGAGCAAAAGACTCAGTGAAAGTGAGCAAAGGTACGGAAAAGATCTCGATCGATGTTTCCAGTGTCGCGACGAAGATTGTTCCAGAGGACCGTGATGATGTGCACGCTGAACTTGAAGGCAAAGGCTCGGTAAAAGTCAAGCGCCATGGGGATGAAATACAGGTAAGTGTTAAGCGAAGAGGATTCTTCTGGTTCAACTGGTTTGAGATGGACAGGACATCACTCACCGTCTATATCCCGGATCATTTTGACAAGGATATGGACATTGAGCTCGGCTCCGGAAAAATCGATTTCATAGGTAAATCAGCCGACCAGCCTGTGAAACTGAGAAACCTGGCAATCAATATTGGTTCAGGCAGCATGAATCTGGAAAATTTCGATGTTGAAAATTTGGAGCATCAGAGTTCATCAGGTGAGGTTAACATGAATTCGATTGATGCCAGTAACAGTTCATTTGATGTCAGTTCCGGAAGCGTCCAGGTTAAAAATTTCACCGGCAAGCTTGACGGGAATGTCTCATCGGGAGAGTTGGAAATCCAGATGAACAAGTTAATCGATGATGTTGACTTGAACGTCAGTTCTGGTTATATCGAATTGGATTTGCCTCATGAAGCAGATTTTACTCTGAATGGAAAAATAAGCAGCGGCAACCTATCAAGCGATTTTCCGCTAAAAAATAAAGAGGCGTCCAAAAACCGAATTTACGGGAAATACGGAAACGGGAAATACCAAATCAACGCCGATGTTTCAAGCGGGAATCTCAAAATAAAGTAACCATTTTGGCGAACTGGAAAAAAACGTTCAAAATTACCAGTTCGCCAATAAATTTTCATTTTAGCCAATAATTCAGGTGATATCGCCAATAAAAATATATTTTCGCCAATAAAATTGTGAACACCGCCAATAAAATAGCTTTTTCGCCAATAAAAATTACCTGCTCTGATAATATCCAGATTGATATTGGTTCCTCCCCCCTTCACTTATCAAGTTTTCACCTAACTATTTACAAAACTCCCATATGGAACATTTTTTGCAATAAAAGGGGCAATATAATCAAAACTACCTATTTTTCAAGGAGTATCATGGAAACCATTTTAACTACCATATTGAGAACCCTTTTAGGCTTTGGTGTATTATTCTTTCTTACTCGTGTACTTGGCAAAAAGCAGCTCAGCCAAATGACCTTTTTTACTTATATCACCGGAATTGCTCTGGGAAATATAGCTGGTGATATGGTTGTACATAGAGACATTAAACTAATTGATGGTGTTACCGGTTTAGCGCTCTGGGCTTTATTAACGCTTACTATCGAATACATCGCCCTAAAATCCCCTAAGGCAAGAATTCTGCTGGACGGGGAACCGACCATCATTATCAAACAGGGAAAAATAAATGAAAAAGCAATGAAGTCCAATAAGCTAAATATGGATGACCTCACTATGCTGCTAAGAATTAAAAATGTATTTTCAATAAAAGAAGTTGATTATGCAATCCTTGAACCAAATGGACAAATCAGTGTTTTAAAGAAAGTGGAATATGAAAATGTCATAAATAAAGATTCTGGCATCCCCCTTACACCAAGAAAATACCTGCCTTCTGAACTGGTTGTTGATGGCCGTATCGTTAAAAAGAATCTAAAGGAGTTAAGCTTGAGTGAAGACTGGCTGGCAAATGAATTAAAAAAGAAAGGGTTCAATCGGCTTGAGGAAGTATTTTATGCTGAGCTCGAGAGTGATGGAACAGTAGTTGCAGAACAACGCTCTAAATAACCATCCCATCACGTGATGGGAGGTTTTTTATTTTACTATTCCTATGTTCTGCGTAAGCTCATCCCCTTTTACTTTACTTCTCTTTCTATTAAAATGAGTTCAGATATCATATAAACTTTTCAAGGAGAGCGGATATGTTTGAATTACTCATCACAATGCTCGAGCGTCTGGGCATCATTGTGACAATTGCCTTCATTTTGACGAGGTTCCGCTTTTTCCGCGGGTTGATTTACCATGATTCGCTGAACCGCCGACAGCAATATTTTGCGATTATCTTCTTTGGGTTTTTCGGGATCATTGGTACATATTCCGGGATGAGCTTTTCTACTGATAACCTGCAGTTCAACCCATGGGCTTCTGATCTTGCTTCAGATGAGGCGATTGCCAATTCGCGTGTCATCGGCATTGTCATCGCCGGACTGCTTGGAGGATACAAGGTTGGGATTGGCGCAGGGCTTATTGCAGGACTGCATCGTTTTACGCTCGGCGGCTTTACTGCTTTTGCCTGCGGACTTGCTGCAATCGTTGCCGGCGTCATTTCCGGACGTTTTCAAAAAAAGAAAAACAATATCAACCTGAGAACAGCCTTTCTTGTCGGGGCAATTGCCGAGACGGTGCAAATGATTATCATCCTTTTAATCGCGAAGCCTTATCATCAGGCGCAAACTCTCGTTGAAATCATCGGTATCCCCATGATTCTCGCGAACGGCCTTGGCTCTGCACTATTTTTGATGGTCATAAAAAATGTTGTTTCCGAAGAAGAAAAGACAGGAGCGCTGCTTGCCCAGAAAACGCTGCGGATTGCCGATCAGACACTTGCATACTTGCGCAAAGGCATCAACCCGGATTCAGCTAGGGCAGTCTGTCAGATCTTACATAATGAAGTCCAGACAAGCGCGGTTGCGATGACGAATAAGAAGGAAATTCTGGCCCATATCGGCTTGGCTGATGACCATCACCGTTCAACCAGCCCGATCCAGACACAGATTACCAGGGATGTGCTGAAAACGGGCAAACTGGTCGTCGCCAATGATGAGACAATTCATTGCCGGGACAAGAGCTGCCCGCTCGGCGCCGCGGTGATTGCCCCGTTAAAGCACCGTGATGAAACAATTGGCACTCTTAAGTTCTATTTTAAATCGGAAAAAGAAATCACCAATGTCGTCATTGAATTGATCTCCGGCCTGAGCAACTTGCTCAGCAACCAGCTCGAATCTGCCGAAGCCGAAAAAGCTTATCAGCTTGCCAAGGAAGCCGAGGTAAAGGCCCTTCAAGCCCAAATCAGCCCCCACTTCCTGTTCAACTCAATGAATGTCATAACCTCGCTGATCAGGATTGACCCAAATAAAGCGAGGACGCTTCTGGTTTCGCTTTCCCATTTCCTGCGGCAAAACCTGAATGCCACGACAGTGACGACTACCACACTTGAACAGGAATTGCGTCATGTAAAAGCCTATCTATCGATTGAAGAGGCTCGTTTTGTGGAAAAACTGAAGGTTACCTATGATATTGAGGATGACGCCCTGCTTGTAAAAATCCCGCCGCTGACACTGCAGCCGATCGTCGAAAACGCAGTGAAGCACGGCATCAAGAATATGGACCAGGATTGCCATATCCATATTTCCATCCAAAAAGAGCAAAATGGCACAATCGTTTCAGTTGAAGATAATGGACAGGGAATGAGCAAGGAACGGATTAATCAACTTGGAAAGCAAATGATTGAATCTGAAACGGGAAGCGGGATTGCCCTTTTCAACGTCAATAGGAGGCTTGCGATGAACTTCGGCGAAGAATCGTGTCTGAAGATCGACAGCGAACCGGGAAAAGGTACAAGGATTTCTTTTATGATTCCACAATCGGAGGAACGATAGATGGACAATAGTATTCGGGTATTGATAGCAGATGATGAAATGTACAGCCGGGATGAACTGAAGCATTTATTGAAAGCTTTCTCTTCCATCCAGGTCGTCGGCGAAGCAGAGACCGGTGAGGCCACAATCTTCAAAGCCCTGCAGCTCCATCCAGATGTGGTTTTCCTCGATGTCGAAATGCCAAAGATGAACGGTATGGAAGCTGCCAAATCACTGATGGCTTTAAAAAAAGCCCCATTGATCGTTTTCGCCACCGCCTATCCGCAATTTGCGGCTGAGGCATTTCGGTATGAAGCGGTTGATTACTTGCTGAAGCCATATGACGGAAATCAGCTGAGCGAAACCATCCTCAGAATTGAAAAGCATTTCCTCCAGCCGTCCGCGCAAGAGGCAGGAAAACCATCTGGCAAGCTTGCCGTTGAAGGAGATGGCGATATCTTTTATCTCGAGCCAAAAGATATCCTTTATATTTCCCGGGAAGAGAAATTTTCAAAAATCGTAACTGAAGCAAAAGAGTATGAAACAAAAACTCCATTAAAAGAACTTGAAAGCCGGCTCCTTCCTTATTCCTTTTTCCGGATCCATAAAAGCTATCTTGTGAACCTGGAATATGTCACCCGGCTCACTCCATGGTTCAACGGTGCTTATCAGCTTGAAATCAAGGGCCGGGATGAAATGCTGTCAGTGAGCCGCAATTATGTAAAGGCATTAAGGACCCAGCTTGAACTATAATCACACACTGTCCTAAAAGCATCTGATCAGGTGCTTTTTTGCATTTCAATAGAATCCTAATGCATCTAAATCGACAAATTCTGCACTTCAAGCCCACATTCCTGCATCTTGTTCACAAAACCGCCACATGTAATCGTTTTCTTTTATAATGATTGCAAACGCATACATTAAAACTCAAGGAGGTTTCCTATGTATACCTTTCTAGCTGGTATTGCACTTTTAATCGTTGGTTATTTTACTTATGGAAAGTTTGTAGAAAAGGTTTTCGGCGTGAACGAGGGTCGTTCCACTCCGGCTTATACACATAAGGATGACGTTGACTATGTGCCAATGTCGACATCAAAGAACTCACTGATCCAGCTGCTCAACATCGCTGGTGTCGGACCGATTTTCGGACCGATCATGGGTGCTTTATATGGACCGGTCGCTTTCCTATGGATCGTTCTTGGCGCTATTTTCGCCGGTGCTGTCCATGACTACCTCACAGGGATGATTTCCATCCGCAACCGAGGTGCCCACCTTCCTGAACTTGCAGGGAAATTCCTTGGTAAGGTCATGAAACACGTTGTCAACGCTTTCGCGGTCCTTCTTTTGCTTTTGGTTGGTACCGTGTTCGTCACTGCTCCGGCTGGTCTGCTTCATACTTTGATGGACGGAAAAGTAACAATGGGTATCATCGTTGCAGCAATTTTTGTTTACTATATTTTAGCGACTTTGCTTCCTGTAGATAAAATCATTGGCCGCTTGTATCCAATCTTCGGTGCATTGCTTTTGATCAGTGCGGTTGGAGTAGGCGCAATGCTGGTGATTACAGGTGCACCGATTCCTGAATTATCATTAACGAATTTCCATCCTGATAATGCAGCGATTTTCCCGCTGTTGTTCTTAACAATCTCTTGCGGAGCGCTGTCAGGTTTCCATGCAACACAAACACCAATCATTTCACGAACTACACAAAATGAAAAACAAGGACGCAAGATTTTCTACGGCATGATGATCGCTGAAGGTGTGATCGCGATGATCTGGGCTGCTGCTGCAATGAGCTTGTTCGATGGCTACAATGGCCTGAACGATATGCTGGCAAACGGCGGACCAGCTGCAATCGTAAGCGAAGCTTCAACTTTGATGCTTGGTGCAATCGGCGGAACACTTGCTGTACTAGGTGTCATCGTACTGCCAATCACTTCTGGTGATACTGCATTCCGAAGCGCACGTATGATCATTGCTGACTACTTTAATTTTTCTCAAAAGAAATTCACTAGCCGTCTTTGGATCGCTGTTCCGTTATTCGTTATCTCTTTCGCACTGACAAAAGTAGATTTCACAATTTTATGGAGATATTTCTCCTGGGCAAACCAGTCAACTGCGGTCATCGCGCTGTGGGTTGGTGCCATGTACCTGTTCATCGCCAAGAAGAACTACTGGATCGCAATGATTCCTGGCATGTTCATGACAGCTGCCGTCACATCTTATATCCTTAATGCACAAATCGGTTTCGGTATGTCTCTGACAGTTTCCAATATTGGAGCGCTAATCGTTACAGCTGTCATCACGGTCATGTTCTTCAACGCTGCTAAAAAGGCACGTGCTAAAAACATCCCGCTTGATGAAGACATCTCCAACTACAACAAGGTGGCGTAACGATGAGCGGATGCTGCAGTCCTGGATACCGCAAGACAGTCAATGAGAAGGAAGAACAAGTCAACAAAAAAGGGAAAGAGCAGCTTCCCTTTATTGCCAAAATCATTATTGTCCTTATTACTGCAGGAGGTCTGCTGGCAGCCATCCTTGCAAATTAAGTAAGAAAAGTGCACGCTTAATTCAAGCGTGCACTTTTACATATTTAGGAGGTTAAAAATATGAAAATATTAATCGTTGGTGCCGGTGCGATTGGCGGTTATTTCGGCGGAAGGCTTTTGGAAAAAGGAGCGGATGTAACATTTCTTGTGCGTGAGAAACGGCATAAGCAGCTCAAGGAAAACGGACTGGTTGTTTCCAGCATTCACGGCGATCTGCATTTTCCTGACCCGCAGACAATTGGAGCGGAGTCGCAAGCTGAGCTGTATGATGTCATTCTCGTTTCCACCAAGTCCTATCATTTGGATGGCGCGATTGAAAGCATTCGTCCTTACGTGGGCGACAGGACGATTATTCTTCCCTTGTTGAACGGGATAGCCCATCTTGATGCTTTAACCGAAGCTTTCGGGCCGGAAAAGGTGATTGGCGGGCTATGTTTTATCGAAACGACCCTTGATGAAAGCGGAAAGGTGATTCAAACCAGTCCGATTCAGGATTTGGTTTTTGGAGAACTGAACGGTAAGCGTTCAGAAAGAATCCTAAAACTGCAAGCTGCTTTTGACGGCACGAAGGCTAACTTCCGTCTTTCTGAAAAAATTGAACAGGAAATGTGGCAAAAATATTTATTCATCACATCGCTAAGCGGCATCACCTCACTTTTCAGGTCCCCTATCGGTCCCATTCGGGATCAAACGCAGGGAGCGGAAACGATTAAACGCCTGCTGCATGAGACGGTCGAGATCATGACGGCGATCGGTGCCCCGCTTTCCGAAGGGGCTAAGGATGCGACATGGAACAGGCTGAACGAAATTGGCCATGGCATGAAGTCCTCCCTCCAGCGTGATATGGAAAAATCACTCCCGACAGAAGGAGACCACCTATTTGGCTATTTGCTGAAGAAGGCAGCCGAGCTTAGGATAGACGCACCTACTCTGTCTGCTGTTTATGCGAATGTTGATATTTACGATAGTTTGCTCTCCTCTTGAAAAAAAGCCTGAATCTATGAGGTTAACTTCATAGATTCAGGCTTTTTTGCTAATATATTTTTGCTTTTTCATGCCCTGTCAGCACTCTTAAGGCACCCAATGCCAGAGCTTCCATTTCTGCTTCACCAGGGATGACAAATACTTCTCCTATGAAACTCACTTTCTCGCGGATCCAATCTGTGATCATTTCTGATTGGGAGATACCCCCCGTAAGAATGATGCCGTCTACCTTTCCATCCAGAACGGTTGCCATTGCCCCGATTTCTTTGCCTATCTGATGAACCATTGCCTTCAATATAAGAGATGCTTCAGGGTCCCCAGACTGAACACGTTGCTCAACTTCAATGACACTTTTTGTACCCAGATAGGAATAAATCCCGCCCTTCTTTGTCATCCTCTGGAGCAATTCCTTTTCACTGTATTTCCCTGAAAAACAAAGCTGGACAAGCTGCTTTGCCGGCAGTCCGCCTGCCCTCTCTGGAGAGAATGGACCCTCGTTATCGGCATTGTTCACATCGATCATCCTGCCGCCCTTTAACGCCGCAACCGAAATGCCTCCGCCGAGATGCGCGACAACAAAACTTGTTTCAGCTAATTTCTTCCCAGTCTCAGCTGCAATCTTACGGGACACCGCCTTGATGTTGAGCGCATGGGCATGGCTCTTCCTCTCAATATCCGCTAAACCGGAAATCCTCGCTTCATCGATCAATTCATCTACTCCGACAGGATCGACAATAAAAGCGGGCAGCTGATATTGTTCTGCTATTTCAGCAGCGATGATGGACCCGAGGTTGGATGCATGATTGCCATATATACCGGAACGCGCATCTTCCAGCAGGTTAACATCTATTAAATAGGTCCCGCTGCTCATCGGCTTCAGCATTCCTCCCCGGCCAACGACAGCATCCAGTGAGGAAAGTTTGAAATCACGTTTTCCCAGTACTCTCATAATCGCATCAAGCCGATACGGAAGCTGTGCCGTCAGATCCGCCAGCTTCATGAGTTCAGCATCATCATGCCGAATATTCTCTTCAAACAGCAAGTTGTCATGTTCATAAACAGCCAGTTTCGTAGAGGTCGATCCGGGGTTAATTGCTAAAATATTCATTGATCTTCACCTATCCTTCATACGCTGACCGTTGAGTTTGAAGCAGAAACGACAGCAAGGGCAATGGAGGCTAATTTTGCCTCAGCTGAATCTGACCGTGAGTTCAAAATCAATGGCACCCTGGCTCCAAGTACGATTCCTGCCATCGTTCCTCTGGCGAAATACGTTATGGCTTTGCCAAGGAAATTGCCCGCCTCAATGGTTGGGACAATCAGCAAGTCTGCCATCCCGCCAAGTTCGCTGTCAAGCCCTTTGTGTAAAAGCGATTCCCTGCTGATCGCCAGGTCTAATGGAAGCGGACCTTCGATCAACAGCGGCTGGCCGGATTCCTTTTTTATCTGGATAGCCAGTTCGTCTGCTTCGACAGTTACAGGCATTTTCTCGCTGACACGTTCATTTGCTGCCAGAATCGCAACCCGCGGCTGGTCCACTCCAATCCCAATGAGAAACTCGACTGCATTCAGGATGATCTGCTTTTTCCCCTGAAAATCCGGTGCTATATTGATGCCGCCATCTGTCATGCAAATAAGCTGTTCACTTCCCGGGATATCGAATACGGAAAGATGGCTGATCACGCGGCCTGTTTTTAAATAAAGGTCCTTATCCAGCACCCCTTTTAAAAATGGCGTGCTGTTAACAAATCCTTTCATGATTGCCTGAACATGTCCATCACTTGCCAGCTTGGCAGCGATGTGGGCATTCTCCTTCTCTGTATAGGCAGGATAGACCGGAAATTCCTCTATTGAAAAACCCAGTTCATTTGCCAGCTCAAAGATTCTTTGCGGATCCCCGACGAGATATGGTTCAATGATTCCCAGCTCGAAAGCCGCCTTTACAGCGACGAGCACATCAAGGTCATGGGCAGCCGCGATGCTCATTTTTATCGGCGGCCTTGTTTGTGCTTCTGTGATGACCTCCATAAAGTTTCGATAGCGCATCTTCTCACCCCTTGTTGCTTATCCTCTGTACTTGCTCTGGATCCTGCTGATTTTTTCAATCTTATCTTCTACTAATATATTTGCAGCTTTATACGTTGGTATATCGTGATTTTTGGCGATTTTGTAGATTTTTCCGAGGATGTCATAGATCATGTTTGCATTCTTGAATGCCCGTTCCTTGCTGTACTCATGCAATTCATCCGCTACCTGGATCAGCCCGCCTGCATTGGCGACATAGTCAGGTGCGTAAAGGATTCCTTTCTGATGCAGCATGTCGCCGTGGCGTTCTTCTGCCAGAACATTGTTGGCAGCACCGGCCACCGCCAGGCATTTCAGTTTTGGAACCGTTATGTCATTGATTACAGCGCCAAGAGCATTCGGTGAAAAAATATCGCATTCTACGGTGTATATGTCCAAAGGTTCAACTGTCTCAATATCCGGATATTGTTCTAGAACTTCATTAACATTTTCTTCAAAAATATCTGTGACGACCAGGTTTGCTCCTTCATCATGAAGATGTCCCACCAGGAAGCGACCAACTTTGCCAAGCCCCTGGACAGCAATTTTGCGTCCCGTCAGTGAATCCGTACCGAATATCTCTTTTGCTGTCGCTTTAATAGCCTTCCACACTCCATAGGCCGTGATGATTGCAGAGTTGCCGCTGCCTCCATATTCTTCCGGCAGCCCGACCAGATAGGAGGTTTGCTTTGCTGCGGACACGAAATCTATGCCGACAGTTCCTACATCTGTCCCTGTGTAAAAGCGCCCTTTCAATGTTTCGATAAAAGAGCCAAAAGCCTGGAAAAGTTCATCCGATTTTTCAGACTTGGGATCGCCGATGATGACAGCCTTTCCGCCCCCGTATGTCACTCCTGAAACTCCGCATTTATAGGTCATCCCTTTGGAAAGGCGCAATACATCCCGCAGTGCTTCATCGGTCGACTCATAATCCCACATCCGGCAGCCGCCCAGTGCAGGACCAAGAGTTGTATCGTGGATCGCCACAATCGATTTCAGACCGGTGGCTTTGTCATAATTGAAAATCACCTGTTCATGGCCGTGTTCCTTCATTTCTTCAAAAAGATCGAGCACCATTTTCTGTTCTTCCGTTAGCAACACAAACATCCCCTCCCGTAATCGGACCTGGCAAAGCTGTGCCTATATGCTGAATGTATCCAGATCATTAATATGTAAGCCCTTACACTGATACATTATAAAGAGTTTCGCTGCCGCCAACGGTGATATATCTTACACTTTTATGGCAAAGCAACTGGAAAAAATCATTGGGAACTTCCAGTTCGCCAATAAAGTTGTGAACATCGCCAATAAAATTGTGAACTCCGCCAATCAAACAAAATTCACTCAAAAAAGAACCAAAGCACAGCAGCTTTGGTTCTTTTTTGAGCAATTTATTATTGTACACCTGGAAACCAGCCTGGTGTATTGACGATTGCCTGCCATAATGGATCCGGTACGACGAGGCGTGACTGCGCACCTGTATCAAGCTTCATTTCAATTTCATTTTCACGGCCGGTTTCGACCTTTTCTACCCAATCCGGATCAATGATCAGTTCACGGCCAAGCGCGAGCAGCGGTACTCCTGTTTCGAATGCCTTAATCACATCCTCAGCACTGTATAGTGATCCCACACCAATGACAGGTACTTTATTACTGACTCGTTCGTGAATGATTTCCATCCGTGAACGGTCATCATCCACACCTCTCCTCGGTTTGGACCAGAAATCATTCAATGATACGTGCAGGTAATCGAGATTTTTTGCTGCGAGTGCATCGATCAACTCAAGGGTGTCTGCCATTGTGATACCAGGCTCCTCCGGCTCTTCCGGCGAGAATCTGTATCCGACGATGAACGGTTCCCTGGCATGCTCAGCTGTTACTTTTATCACCTCATCAATAACCGCCAGCGGAAAGGCCATCCTTTTTTCCAGTGAGCCACCCCATTGATCTTCGCGCCTGTTTGAATGAGGGGAAAAGAATTGCTGGATCAGATAGCCATTGGCTCCATGGATTTCGACTCCATCAAAGCCTGCCTGAATGGCGCGGCGAGTTGTCTCACCAAAAGCAGATATGATCTTCTCAATTTCATTTCCTGTCAATTCACGCGGTGCTTTCGCACTGTTCCGCTCTGTTTGAACGGCACTTGCGCTGACGATGTCTCCATCCGGAACAAGTTCTGGCGGACATTCGCGGCCTCCATGGAATATTTGCAGAACCGCTTTTGCGCCTTCCGCCTTTATGGCTGAAGCCAGCTTGCGCAGACTTGGAATCATCTCATCTGTATCTGCGCCAAACTCACCTTTGAAGCCTTTCCCATCCCTGGTCACGTATGTACATGCCGTCACTACCATGCTGACTCCCTTTGAGCGGCGGGCATAATACTTTACCTCTGCGTCTGTCACGGTTCCATCATCATTGGATGAGAAATTTGTCATCGGCGCCATGACAAGTCTATTCTTCAAGCTGACTCCATTTGGAAATAAAAACGAATCGAATAACGGTTTATAATTTTCATCCATGTATTATGTACCTCCTTTTTCGATATACGAAAGATTTTACCTAATATGCTAATTGCTAAACATCCTAGTTATTATTTGTATCTTCCCGAAAAAAAACAGCGGAAAATTACTTTTCCGCTGTCATCTATTACCTGCTTGTTTTTTCGATTGCTGCCTTGATGGCCGCCGCCTGCTGGTCCATATCGCCCATTCCCTGAAAATGAAGATACATGATTCTCGGTTTCTCAAAGAGCATATGGTTGTGCAAAGCTGAGATTTCAAGCTTGCCATTTGTCAATTCATCGAGAACCGGGTTTACTTCATCCTGGAGCAAAGCAAGTTCTCCCATCACGGCTGTTTGCCCATCAACATTTTCAAAACTGAAATGGAAGGCAAGTTCCATCATTTCCATAGACAATTTTTTATCCATAAACGTCGCTTTTTTAATATTTTTACGGATGATTTCCACCTTGCAAACGCCATCTACTGTTTCAACGTCTGTATTGAAAACTTTTTTCAGCTTTTCACATTCTGCACTTCCCTGGGCTTGTGCTGCAGCGGGTAAAAATAATGAAAAAACCAACACGGCTGCCATCGTCATTCTATTCACTTCAGGCACTCCTTTTTTCATTAGCATCCCTGTTTAAAGCTTCGTTATTCCTGGCCTTTTATAAAAAGACACACTGCCGCAACAGAAATTCTTGCTGTTCCATTTGAAAAAGCCTGCTTCCATCCTAAAGCGCTATACCCAATACAGTTGAAAGTTCTTGTTTCTTCTCATTCAAATAAAGTTGGTCCAATCCCTTGAGTTCGTCTTTATTGAATTTTTCCATATTGTAAATATAAAGCTCCCAGATGCTTTTCTTCAATGAATCATCAGCTGATCTTCCGATTAACAGATAAGCTTCGATCAGAGCTATTAGAATTGAAAAATCCTCGCTGCCATAATGGATGATTTGATAAAAGGATAAATATAAGATGTCCATCGTCCTTTTTTGTTTCCCAATGATTCTTGGCTGCATCTCTTCGTCATAATAGGCGATATAACGGCCATTCGAACGAATCCGGCATAGATGGGACAACGCCATTCCCAGATACGAGATACAGACTCTTGCTGTATTAGGGTCATTGACCGCAGGTGATATAGCCCTTAATGCCACCTCGACAATTTTCTGCAGGGCGAATTCCGGGTCCTGAATCGATGAACGTTCCTTCCCAAGCTTCAAGTACTGATTCAGCACTCCATTTATATCCTCATCCAGTTCACCACTATGATGGACCCGGAACGCAATACTGTCATCGGTAAGAAAATCCCCATTCAAAAAATTTGCCTCAACCCCGATCTTATGCTGGGATGCATATTTCAAAAGCCCGTTATAGTCTGTCAGCTGTACATAGCCATATCCCCTGCACTTTACATCCCTGACGCATTCATAGGTGAAATTCGCATCTTTCCTGTCATCAATCACGTTCGTAAACTTGCTTTCTAAAATCTCTTCCTGCCTTTTGATGACCTTCATACTTCCCTCGGTGATTTCACGGATCAGTGTACTTACCTGGATGGACGTAGCCACATTATGAATGAAATAGGCGAAAACACCAAGGCAGATAAATGCGATTACCACTCCAATCGATGCGGAAATTACTTCACTTTCATACCAGTTTTCACTCATGAAGAGCAAAGATAGGACCGAGTACACAAATCCTCCCATGAAGATTCCAAGTACCCGCATTGTCAACGGATCCTCAACGAAATTATTCAGCGTTCGCGGAGAAAATTGTGATGAGTATGTAGTCAATACAACCATGATTGTTGAAAACGTAATCGTCGTCATCGTTAAAAGTGCCCCGGAAAGCGTACCCAAAATCGTTTGGGCAAGGTCGACACTAGTAAGCATGAATGATGGAACAACTTCCTGAGACAGTCCGTTGTGGTCAACATAGATCACAATCAATGCGAGCAGAAATGCGAGCACACTATAAATGACTGGTCTCAGCCACATACTTTCCCTTATCCTTAAAGCCATTTTTCTCAACAAACTCTCCAACTCCTTAGCTGCCGACTTCTTCCTTACTTATTTAGACCAATTAAGTCGTGTTTAATCAATTACCTTTACAGTTAGGTAGTAACATATTTAAAATGCCAGGGCTAGACAAGGCTTGAAATTAAACACACAGTGGCATATTCTTAATTGTATACTTCAAATATTTAAGGGTGGGATTAACCTGCGTATCAATAAATTCATCAGCGAATCAGGAAAAACGTCAAGACGCGGCGCTGACCGCCTCATTGAGGAAGGACGCGTGACAATCAACGGCAAGGTTGCAAAAATCGGCAGCCAGGTTGAGCCTGGCGATGTCATCAAGCTCAATGGCGAAGAAATCAGGATGTCGCAGAACTATGTTTATATTGCCTTGAATAAACCAGTCGGCATCACAAGTACGACGGAAAAACAAGTAAAGGGGAATATCATCGATCTTGTCAATCATCCGCTAAGGATTTTTAACATCGGGCGGCTTGATAAGGATTCAGAAGGCCTGATCCTGCTCACGAACGACGGAGATATCGTCAATGAAATTCTCAGGGCTGAGAACAAGCATGAGAAAGAGTATATCGTATCCGTGGACAAGCCAATCACTCCCGAATTTATCAAGGCGATGTCTGAAGGCGTCAGGATTCTTGGGACGAAAACATTGCCTGCAAAGGTCGTCCAGCTTTCGAAATACGAATTCAATATCATCCTTACACAAGGATTGAACAGGCAGATTCGCCGCATGTGTGAAACTCTTGGCTACGAAGTCCTCAGACTCCAGCGCATCCGGATCATGAATATCCATCTCGGCAGCCTGCAGATCGGGCAATGGCGCGACTTGACCAAAAAGGAGAAACAGCAGCTTTTCAGCGATTTGAATTACGAACCAAAGCAATGGTAAAAGGATGAGCTCATATCGCTCATCCTTTTTTTATCGGCTGTTATTAAATAGATGCTGTACCTGCCTTGTCTTCTTCCCTCAGAAGCTTGAGGAACATTTTTTCACGGTAAAGGTAAAAGACCACTGCAAACAGGCTGAATCCACACACGGCCAGCAGCAGCCATACGGGCAATTTTTCTAGCAGGAACCCAAACAGGATAAATCCTGCAGGAGTCATCGCGCTTGAACCAGTTTCCAGAAGGGCCATGACCCTCCCGCGGTACTCGTCTGGTGTGTTCTTTTGCAGAAGGACGCTTACTGGCGTATTGATGAACATAATCGACGCGGACAGGACAAGGACCATGCTTACAAGATATCCGAAGATCAATGGATTTGACAGTCCCACGAAGCCCGGAACTGCCGGAAGACCAATCAGTATCAATACAGCTGATAAAATAAGCATGCCTCCTATGATGGAGAATTCCTTTTTTCTGATTTCTTTTCGTCCCGACAGGATGAGCGCCATGATCATCATCCCGACTGAAAATGCACCTTCAATGAAGCCAAGTTGGACCGATGACATTCCTCTGACTGTTAAAACCAAATACGGCATGGCCACCGGAAAGATGGCGAACCAAAAATTCAGCCAAACACTCAGGATCACCAGGTGGAGCAGAAACGGCTGGGCTTTAATATAAGAAATCCCCTGTTTCAGGTCTTCTGCCATGCGGGTTGTTTTTTTATCCTGTGTTTTCTTTGAAAATAGATTGTATTCTATGAGGATGCTAGCGAAAGCTGCGATGAGATAGGTAAGTATATTCAATGCCATGAAGAGGTGAATTTGGATGATGCCAAAGAATACTCCGCCAAGGACCGGTCCCAAAATAGCAGAAAGGGAAATGGCTGCCTGGTTCAGAGACATTGCTTTCTGCAGGTGGTCAGGTCCCACCATGTTGTAGATCGAAGAAGTAACGGCTATGGAATAAAAGGTGCTGATGATGCTCAATCCAGTGGTTGCCACATATAAAATCCAAATTTCCTGACTGAAAAACAGGAAGGACATCAATATGATGGCAAGCCAGAAAGAACTCGCAAAGTTCGAGAAAATGATGATTTTCTTTCGGTCCATGCGGTCGCTTAATGTACCCGCAACCGGGGCGAGCAGGATTCGCGGCAGCATGCTGAGCACGAGCGTGACAGCAAAATTGAGGCTGGAACCTGTTTCAGCAAGGATATACAATCCAATGGCAAAAGCATAGATTGATGATCCAAGCACAGAGGTCACCTTCCCGATCAGAAATAGCACAAGATTTTTCTTGATTGCACCTTCCAATTAATTCTCCTCCTCAAGCGTCCTTTTTAAAGAGATATTGATTTCATACGAAATTTTATTCTGCTCACTTTTCTTTGCTGATTTTTTCACGTATTTTAAAAATAATTGATCGATATCAGCCTGAAGCTCCTTCATGTCTTCCTCCGTTAAAGAGATATATGTCCCTTGTCTTACAACCTTTTCAGTTTCCGGCTGGCCTTGATCGTCGTTCAGGTTGAAATGGGTTGCTTTTGACCGGTAGTATTTCTCTATGATCCCTCTGTTTTCTTTCGTCTCTTCCAGTTCTAAAATGCCGCCATTGTATAGCTGCTGGATATGGTAATGTATACTGCCTGCAGTTTTACCAAGTTCATCGGCAACCTGCTTTGCCGTCATTGCCTTCGTCGCAAGCAAATAAATGATTTTAACTCGTAACGGACTCGAGATTAATTTTTGCTGTTCTAAATTCACATCCATCGTTTTCTTAATATAATCCATTCGATTCACCTTCCATAATATTCATATGTTCTAACTTTATTTTACGTTCTAAAATTTTAGAATGCAATAAATAATTAGAATGATGCGTACTGGCGTGGATTCCTTATGTGTGTTGTAATAACTTATATCAACGTTTTATAAGTTAGGAGCTATTTATAGTCATGAATACGACAAACCCGGTAAGCCAGGACGAACTGAAGATTATTTTGCTCGCTGCAAACGAAATTATTATGTACGGAGGGAAAGGCCTGCTGGGCAAGATCCTCGCAGGATCAAAAGATAGAAGGATCTATACAGCAGACCTCCATCTCTCGACTTTTTACGGAGCCTTTGCAGACATAAAACAAAAGCAGATCATGGAAAAGGTAGAATGGGTGATGTCAAACGGCTACCTTTCAGCTGATGAAAAGCTCTCCCTTCTTATTTACACAGACAAAGGCTGGGGCCTTATTAAGGATGAACTTACGGAAGTTCTTTATACGGATCTTGCCCTCGCTGCTGAGTACGGAAAATATGAGTATGTTCAGGTCATCCTCAATCAGGATCCAGAACTGAAGATGGACCTACTCGATCTCATTTTGGAGAGAAAGGACAAGGAATTGATCGAAATTCTGATTGAATGGCTGGAGCTGGAGACCTATAAACCGGTACCTGAAAGAATCCAGGAGGTGATCCAGGGACTGGTTAAAGGAGATGCCAGCAGTCCACAGCCAACAAACGGGACACTCTCTTTTTCAGCCAATAAAAAATGGCTGGCTATCCCTCAGGAAAGCCGGCAGATGCTTGTCAGGAATGTTTTTTGCGGAAATTGCCGGGGTCCTGTTCAAATCGAGAAATATGTGATCAAGGATTTCAACAATACAGTTATACTCGAAGGAAAATGCAAAAACTGCGGCAATGATGTGGCAAGAGTTATTGATTGAATCAAGGCACCTGGCTTAATTGCCAGGTTTTTTTTACACAAATATAGTTTGTATACAAATTATATTTACACAAAATATTTATCGTGCTAAAATGATATAAGGTAATTGAGGAGGTCACGCTCATGAACATGACTTTGGATAAAGCAATCGGCTCAGCTTCGGTTCGGTTAAGCAAGAAGCTGACACGAATCATCAATCATCATCTGAAGGCTTACCATATTACGACTGAACAGTGGAGTGTCCTGCGCACACTGAATGAGTCTGATAAGATTTCACAAAAAGAATTATCGATCAGGTCAGACAAGGACCAGGCAACCCTGACGAAAATCCTTGATCTCCTTGTAAAACAGGAAAATGTTGAAAGGGTCCCTAATCCCCAGGACCGGCGTTCGTTTCTGGTGGAAATCACTCCAAAGGGCACAAAGCTTGTGGAGGAAGTGACTCCTTATATTGAGGAAATCTACGTGAAAATCACCCATGGTATTGATGCAGCCAATCTTGATATTTTCAAGGAAGTTTTATCCGAACTGGAAGACAATATTGCTGGACTTCTGGAGGAAAACAATCAGAAAGAAGGAATATGATGAACACTACATCCAAGTTGTGGACAGCACAGTTTATGGCCATTCTTTTGATGGCTTTTTTATTTTTTATATGCCTGCAGCTTTTGACTGCGGGCTTCCCTGCTTTTATTACCGACATTAAAAACAATCCGGCGCAGGGCGGTTTGATGACAACGGTATTCATGGTCGCCGCCATCGTCACCCGTTTTTTTGTCGCTTCCTTGATGCAGAAGATGGATTACAAGAAGTTGAGCCTTATTTCTCTCGGGCTGATAGCCGTTACTGTTGCCTTGAGCTTCGGCCAGGATTCAGTCGCATTATTGCTTCTTTTAAGAGTTTTCCATGGAGTTGGTTTTGGGATCATTACGACAATCTTTTCGACTATGGCAACCAATATCATCCCTGCCCACCGTCTCGGTGAAGGAATCGGCTATTATGGGATGGCAACAAGTGTCGGGACTAGCCTTGGGCCAATGTTGGCACTTGCCCTTCTCCAGGTATTTTCTTTTAATATGCTGATTGCGATTTCAGTCGGATTGACACTGCTGATCATTGTCTTGAATATCTTTGTAAAAAGCCCTCGAAAACCTGTACCAGCTAAGCCACAGAAGATCAATTTCCGTGAGCATGCCTTTGACAAAGACGCCTTTACGCCGGCGATCCTGACAGCTTTCTTCTCGATTACGCTTGGCGGAGTCGTAAGCTTCCTGCGGGAATTAGGAAAAGAGGCTAACCTCGGGGCAACCATCTCCCTGTTCTTCCTTGTCCTGACGATTGTGATGGTTATCATCAGGCCGGTATCAGGAAGAATGTACGATAAATACGGGCATAAATTCATCATCTACCCTGCAGTCGCTTCAGGGATCATCGGATTGACACTTTTAGCGGTCACTCAAAATACTTTTACCCTTTTAGTCGCGGCCGTTTTTTACGGTACTGCATACGGGACGGTAGCACCTACACTTCAGGCAATTGCGGTAAGCGCAGTAACAAAGGAGAAACAGGGCACCGCAAATGCGATGTACTTTTCCTCGATGGATCTGGGAATGGCTCTCGGGTCGGCCGGGCTTGGCCTGCTTGCTTCCTACACGAGCTACCACTTCATATACGGATTCTCGGTTATCTTTCTCGTTGGGCTCATGCTTGCCTATACCTTGATTTTCGTTAAGAAAAAGAAACCTAAGGAACAATTTGTTGAAACGACAGAAGAAATTGGAATCTAAAAACACGGTGGATCCTTTCCACCGTGTTTTTGTCTACCTGATTTCCTTTTTGCGGGCTTTGGGCAATCACTTTATTCATGCTGTTTATTCCCTATCCCCATTCCTGACCTCATGCCTGCGGATATAAATCCACATGGAGATATAGGTCAAAAAGAGTAAAAGGAGAAATACCGGTACAGACAATACATTCTGGATCAACAAACTCATCCACCTCTTTTACTTTAGGCTGTCCAGCGGGAACGGAAATAATAAGTAGAAGATCACGGCAATTGGTATGGAAAGAATCCATGCGATTACTGGTTTTCGGTAATGAACCCATATGAAAACAAATAAAATCAGGTTGAGCCAAATATTATGCCAGCTGTTCCAGCCATTGTCGTACACGAACATCCCTTTATGGGCGAATAATGCTTCTATAATGGAGTAAAAGACCACCCAGGTTCCCAAATAGATGAACTGGTTTCTTCTTGTTGACGGAAATCTCTGAAGATAGATCATCAATCCGACCGGACAGATGAAAAACGTGAAAGCCATATTGATAATCGAATGGTTCAGCCACTCAGCGGTGATTCCGCGGAAAGCCCATAAAGTGTGATTATAATAAAGTGTATTGTAGAGCAGATTGATCATCATGAAAAAAAGAATGGTCGAATACTGCTTCTTCCATTGGGACCAATCAATAAATTTATAAGCGAAAAAAATCCAGACTGCTATGACCAATAATAGATACATATTGCTTCTCTCCCCGTGAATCCTGATTTTATCAGTTATTTCCGGTGGAGAATTTTTTTATACTAAAAAAGACCTGCGTCCAAAAGGAGCAAGGTCATGCGATTGGATATTCAATTAGTAAATAAAAACTTAAACAGTCTTTTCTGCTTCTGGTATTCTTTTTGCGCTTCTTCAATCGTGATTTCTTTGAAGCGGATTTTTGTCCTCGGCAATGACTGGGCGAGAAGCGGAATATCAACAGAAATAACAGTGGCAATCCGGGCATAGCCCCCGGTCGTCTGCCGTTCTGATAGAAGGATAATTGGCTGTCCGTTAGACGGCACCTGTATGCCTCCGAGCGGGATGGCATCGGAAATAATATCGGAGCCGGCCATTGTCTCCAGCCTCGCCCCCTCAAGCCGGTATCCCATCCTATTGGATTGGCTTGAAATTGTATACTCGCTGTCTAAAAATTGATTCAGGGTTTTTTGAGGGAATTTATCAAGATGGGGCCCAAGAATCACTCGTATTTCCAGTTGTTTTCGATATGAAGGAATTAAATCTTTATGTAAAAACCGATTTCGCCTGACAAATGGAGTTCCATATAATAGATCTCCTGCTTCCAGGGCGCGGCCTTGAAATCCGCCGAGCCGGCCATTGATAAAAGTTGACTTGCTGCCCAGCACGAGCGGTACATCTATTCCTCCAGCTACACCAATATATGCCCTCGCACCGCTCTTCACATTTCCAAATGTCAACGTTTCTCCTTTTTTAAGAACGAAATTTTTCCACATCGGTACTTCTTTGTTTTCCACCTTAGGCTGCAAGTCACCGCCACAAATGGCGATCGACACATCACCCAGAGCTTCAAGACCGGGACCGAGCATCGTTGCCTCCAGCCCTGCCTCACCTGGCGGGTTCCCGACAAGCAAATTGGCCATTCTTAAAGAGTAAGTGTCCATCGCTCCTGATGGACTGATGCCATATTGTTGATAACCTGTCCTTCCCAGGTCCTGGACTGTTGTCTGCAAACCTGGTTTGATTATTTTAAAAAGAGGTACTGTCATTTTGCATCCCAGCTCCTGCCGACTTCGATGCCTTCGGATAACAATGTTTCTCTCAATTTCACTGCAAAGTCAAGGGCCTGCGGCTCGTCTCCATGGATGCAGATGGTGTCGGCCTGGATGTCAATGTCTGAACCATCAACTGCCGCGACTTTACCTTCCTTCACCATTCGAATGACCCTTTCCATCACCAGCCTAGCGTCATCAATCATGGCATTAGCCTGCGAACGCGGTGTCAACTTCCCATCAGGCTGATATGTACGGTCCGCAAACACCTCTTGAGCCACCTGCAGTCCTGTCTCCTTGCCCGCCTTAACAAGGAAGCTCCCGGCAAGACCGAATAATACCAAATTGGAATCAACATCTGCCACAGCACGGGCAATCGCTTCGGCAGCTGCAAGATCCTTTGCAGCCAGATTGTAAAGGGCTCCATGCGGTTTCACATGGACGATGCTTGTATCGCAAGCCTTTGCAGCGGCTGTGAGCGCGCCAATTTGATAGATGGTCAGATTGTATATTTCCCTGGCGCTCATCTTGATTTCTCTTCGGCCGAACCCATGCAGGTCCGGAAAGCCAGGATGGGCACCGATTTTCACTCCGTGTGCTTTTGCCATTTTTACCGTATCCATCATGACATTATGGTCTCCTGCATGGTAGCCGCAAGCGATGTTCGCCGAAGTGATATGCTTCAGCACTTCGCTGTCATTGCCAATTTTAAATACACCGTAGCTTTCCCCTAAGTCACAATTAAGGTCAACCGATACCACTTTCCTCACCTCTTTTCATACGTCTTGACCCGGTAGCCGTCACCCATTCTTTTTATACTTATAAATTGCTCCACATTAATTGGCACAAATTTTATGTAATGTCCTGAACTCAACAAGAACGGCTCTTTCTTTTTCGGCGAAAATAAATTAACAGGTGTTGTGCCGATAATCCTCCAACCGGAAGGAACGTTTGCAGGGTAAATCCCCGTCTGGTTCCCGCCAATTCCGACAGCTCCCGGTTTCACACTTTGCCTCGGCTTTTCCAGTCTCGGGACAGCCAGGTTTTCCGGAAGCCCTCCAAGATAAGGGAACCCAGGCATGAACCCCATCATATAGATGAGATATTCTCTATTAGCATGAAGATCGATGACTTCCTGCTCCCCTAAACCATGATACTCTGCGACATATCCTAAATCCTCACCATATTCTCCCCCGTAAAAGACCGGTATTTCATAGACCAGCTGCTTGTTTTGCCGGGATGTTCCCGGAATATGATTGAGGGTTTTAAGTTGATTGATTAGAGTCTCGTAGGGAATGACATCGGGTTCATAATAAATCGTTAATGTCGTGTAGGCAGGAACGCATTCAATAATGCCCTTGACCCTCGCCTGTTCCAGCTTGTTTAAAAAAACAGTTATCTCTTTGTTTATCTTTTCATCTATTGTATCTCCAAAAGAAATACGGACCGCCGAGTCACCCAGCGGCGAGATCTCAAAACGCATCTTTTCCTCCTTAAAATTCATGATTTGTTATGATGAAGCACATGTATCGATAATCACCTTCAATGCCTGAGTCATCACTTCCTGGGGCAAGGAGGGCAAAGAAGGATTGCGGGCAGACATTTCTGTCGATGCAGGAAAATGGATAAAACCTGCCTTGATAGCCAGGTTATTTTTACGGATATGGTTCAAAACCGCATACAATGTGTTATTGCAGATGAATGTACCCGCACTGTTTGAAATTGACGCCGGGATATGCAGCTCCTTCAGGTTCTTTTCGATTAAACGGTTAGGCAATGTAGAGAATAAGCCATCCGGCCCTTGCTCATCAATCGCCTCGTCCGTTGGAATATTGCCTCTATTATCCGGATAAGGATCTCCTGAACCGGTATCCTTAATATTGATTCCAATCCGCTCAGGAGTTATTGCCGTCCTGCCTGCAGCCAGTCCGCAGGAAATTACTACATCCGGCTGGATTTCTTCAATTTTATTGATCAGTTCTTCCGCACACTCGTCATAATTGACCGGCAGCAAAATCGTTTCGATTTCCACATTCCCTATCGAAAACTTCTCAGCTTCCGAAAGTAATTTTTCAGTAGGATTGATATTCATCTTTCCAAAAGGCTCAAAGCCCGAGATTAAAATTTTCATGAATGGTCACTACCTTCTTTAGGAATTTTCGATTTTAACAAACACTTTTATATTATTCTACCAGAATATTAAGACTTTAACGGAATCTTAAATATTTATATAAGTGTAGGCTACAATAAATTCACAGTATTTTACAAAAATATATGATAACATTAAAATATTAAGTAAGCGCTTTCTTTATTATATTAAGGAGGATAATGTATGGATAATTTCATTGAACAAATTAAGACTCTATCTAATCGGGTAACAAAATTACAAACCACTGTAGTAACTGAAGAAGCTACTAAAACTTCAATTATCATGCCCTTTTTTCAAATATTAGGGTACGATATCTTTAATCCAGAAGAATTTACGCCTGAGTTCGTTGCGGACGTAGGAATAAAAAAAGGGGAAAAAGTGGATTATGCCATCATGAATGAAGGCAAGCCTGTAATTTTAATAGAAGCCAAGTCGATAAATGAAAAACTCCAAAAACACGATTCTCAATTATTTAGGTATTTCGGTACTACTTCTGCAAAATTTGCTATTTTAACAAATGGAATTATTTATAGATTCTATACAGATTTAGAAGAACAGAATAAAATGGACACTTCCCCATTTTTCGAATTCAATATTTTGGATTTAAAAGATAGTGCACTTATAGAATTAGCTAAATTTAAGAAAAACAGCTTTGACCTAGAAAATATTTTTACAACAGCTTCTGAATTAAAATATCTCAATAAACTTAAAGGTTACTTAAACGACCAAGTAGAAACTCCAACTGAAGAATTTGTTAAATTTATGATCAGTCAAATTTATGAGGGGGTTAAAACCAAAAATACTCTTGAGAAATTTGAACCAATCATTAAAAAGGCATTTAAACAATTTATAAATGAACTTGTTAACGACAAGCTGAATGCAGCATTAAAAACGACTAATTCAGAAGTGGATGCTCAAAAGGAAGCATCAGCGACCTCTGAAACGATAAAAATTAAGGATGAGCCCCAAGTAGCCACTACTGAAGAAGAAATTGAAGGTTTTGCTATTGTAAAGATACTAATTAAAGATACAATAGCTGAAGAAAGGATATCATATAGAGATAATCTGAGCTATTTTAATATTTTACTGGATAACAGTATAAGAAAATGGGTATGTAGGTTGGGATTTAATTCTGCTAACAAATATATTCAATTCAATGATGATGAAAGAACTACTGTTAATATTGATAAAGTTTCTGACATCACAAAATATAAGGATAAGCTTATAGAAATATCAAGCAAATATAATTAAAGCGAACAGCCAATATTCACATTTAAAGTGAATATTGGCTGTTGCACATCTCCTATTCCTATAAAAGATATGTTTAATCCTTCTGCAAATAACGATTGTAAACAAACCTGAGAAAATGTTCCTAAAAATTTTCATAATTCCATTACTCTCTTTAAACAGTCTTGAAATAGCGTCTTAATACTTCTCCGTTAATCTGACATTGTTACATAAAACATGCTGAGGAGATGGAGAAATGAAGAAAACATTAATCGGAACCGGATTTGCCTTAACCCTCATGCTGAGTCCTTTTCAACAGGCCTTTGCTGCGGAACCTACCACAGGAGAGCTCAGACAGTTTGATACTGTCGCCCACCGCGGGGCTGCAGGTTATGCCCCCGAGAATACAATCGCTGCATTTGACAAAGGGCTTGAAATGAAAGCAGATTACATCGAACTTGATGTCCAGCGCAGTAAGGATGGGGAATTGGTCGTGATCCACGACACCACTGTTGATCGGACAACAGATGGTTCTGGGAAAGTTGGTCAACTGACTTTAGAAGAGCTGCGCAGCCTTGATGCAGGAAGCTTCAAAGGCGAGCAATTCGCCGGTGAAAAAATCCCTACCTTTGAAGAAGTGCTTGACCGCTATCATGGGAAAATCGGTATTTTGATAGAGTTGAAGTCACCTGAGCTATATCCGGAAATCGAAGAGGCTGTAGCACAGGAATTGAAGGAAAGAAATTTGGACAAGCCGCAGAATGACAAAATCATTGTCCAATCCTTCAACTTTGAATCAATGAAAAAGATGGACGCACTGCTTCCAAAAGTTCCGATTGGTGTCTTAACCTCTTCAAAACTTCATGCAACTGACGCTGCCCTTGAGGAATTCGCAACTTACGCTGATTTCTTCAATCCAAGCTATGGCCTGGTTTCTAAAGAGCTTGTCGAAAAGGTGCATAGTCTCGGGATGGAAATTCAATCCTGGACGGTACGAAGCCCTGAAGCGGCACAGTTCCTGATTGATATGAAGGTAGATGGCATTATTACTGATTATCCAGATTATATAGATCCGCGAAACTAACCTAAAAAACCTGTCCTACATGGATGGGTTTTTTGTTTTTCTTTAAATTTTTAATTTTTAACTTAAAATATTTAATTATTTTTTAAATAAATATTTACATTTTTAATTTCAATACATAAAATATACTTAAATACCGATGGAAGGAGGCAATCATGGCATATCCTGTCTTAACAAATTGTCCGGTTTGCAGCCAAACTCTTAAAATTACCAAGCTGCAATGCAATCATTGTGATACGACGATTGAAAATGAATTCGAACTTTCGAAGCTTGCTTCTTTAACAAAGGAACAGCTACAGTTCATCGAGATCTTCCTTGTATCCCGCGGAAATATTAAAGAAGTAGAAAAAGAACTTGGAATCTCTTATCCGACTGTCCGGGGAAAGCTGAACGATATTATCACTGCACTTGGATACGACACGCAAAAGAAAAATGAGCTGGATGAAAAGAAAATTGTAGCAATGCTGGAGAAGGGTGAAATTTCACCTGAGGATGCAATCAAACTTTTAAAAGGTGAATAGGGGGAATTTTTGATGAGTGAAGAAATTTCAAAAATTTTAACGATGGTCCAAGATGGAAAAATTGATTCAGAAAAAGGTGCCCAGCTGATTGCCGTACTAAAGGAGAAGGAAACTTCTGTCTTACCTCAGAAACAAAGTAAATACTTAGACAAAACGCTAAAAATCCGTATTGTGTCCAAGGAGAATGACAATGTGAACGTCAATGTACCGATCAAGTTGGTAAAGGCGCTTCTCAAAACCGGGTACAGCATCGCTGCGGGAATCCCTCAATCCCAGCAATACGTGAAAGACCTTGACATCAATATGCTGATCGATGCCATTGAAAATGAACTGGATGGGAACATCGTCGACATCCAATCGGCAAATGGCGATACAGTTAAAGTCGTCATTGAGTAAAACATATGATGAAAATCAAAATCAAAACAGATAAAATCGCATTTTCCCTCCCTGTCCCGTACACAATCTTAAAAGCTGCCAGTTCGATTCTTGCATCTAAAAGATTCCAAAGCCAGATGCATAAATGGGCAAATCAGGATCTTCAACATAACCAAGTTCCCGCCGTACTATTCACTACTTTACTAAACAGACAGCTGATGAATGAACTTATCCGCGAACTGGGCAAGCATAAAGGAACTTTGCTAGTTGATGCAAGGTTGCATGATGGCACTGAGGTCATGGTAAAATTATAAAAAAGAAAGGAACCCTGGCTTCTTTTTTCCGAAGGCAGGGTTTCGATTATTATTAAAACAGCTTTTCAAAACAAACATATAGTTCATGCCCCTCCGGCTTGCCTTCCATCTTGACGGTACCAGTCTGCTTATAGTTTCTTTTATCATAAAATCCGACTGCCCCTTTGTTACCGGAGTACGTATCAAGCCGGAGTGCAGCATATCCATGGTCTCTGGCAAAATCCTCGGCAAATTGGAGCATCCTGCTTCCAAATCCTCCGCCCTGTGCGGCAGGGTCGATACAAAACGAATGTAGAACAAGAGGCTTCCCATCTGTATCTGTCCAGTCGGCGTTCTCCCATTCAGGAGCCTGCCACTCGTCGAGCACCATCACTCCAATGGTGGCCTCCTCTTTTTTCATAACGAACAGCTCTTCCCCCTCCATCGCATTCTCAAAATACTCATGGTTTGGGTATTTCTCATCCCATTGCAAAATGCCTCTTGATTCAAGATATTCCTTGCAATCGGCAAACATTTCGCCAATTACAGGCAAATCTTCTTCTGTAGCGGTTTCGATCTGTTCTTCTTCCATCTCACTGCTCCTTTTGACTTCTATTCGCTGGCCGGTGTTACGTTAAAGAAGTTGGCACTTTTGTCATTTTTCTTTGCTTCATTTTTCTTTTTTTCCATTTTCCCGTCTGATTCATAGCTTTGTTTGAACTGAACTTCCTTTTTGGTCATGTCGGTACCTCCTAGTTTGATACTAGAACAGCACGATTTGCTGTCCCTTCCTAACATAGTTTCTCAGAAGCTAGTTTGTGCCTTTTTTTACCGCTAGATGCATAAAAGCACCGGTTTTTCTATAAACCGGTGCTTTCAGTTCAGTATGCGAAGTTGTGATTGCCAATCTGTTTTGTGACTGTTCTTGTAAAAATCCATTGATCTGTTGCCAAGCTAGGATTGTAGTAATAAACAGAGCCATAGGAAGGGTCCCAGCCAAGCAATGCATCCTTCACGGCATGGTAAGCTATGTAATTCGGCTGAAGCTGATACTGCCCATCATACACCGCGGTAAACGCATTCCTCTGGAAGATGACGTCATAAACTGTATTCGGAAAATCCTTCGATTCCACCCTGTTTAAAATGACTGCTGCAACTGCTACCTGCCCCTGGTAGCTCTCTCCTCTTGACTCACCGTTCACGACATGAGCCATCATATCAATATCATTGATCAATTGGGTTGTCCGCGGTCCCATCCCTCCGGTTGCTTCCAGCCCAAAATCCCTCTGAAACGCCTTGACTGCTTCGGTAGTAATGGGACCAAAATAACCGGTTGTTTGGTCATTAAAATATCCTAGCTTCTTTAAAACGGATTGAACATATGTAACCTCTGATCCTGCCGATCCCATTTTGATTCCAGAAGCCTTTGTTTCAGGCTGTCCGAAACCCAGGACCGCTAAAATGACTGCTGCCGCTGCCAAGCTCTTTATGTACTTCTTCAAATTCTCCACTCCCGTTCTGTTATTATAGGCAATATGCCTGCCGATGCAGTTTCCCACTCACCTCCCCATTTTCTATTCCTTATGAAAGTTCCCTATTTCCGGAATGGAAAACTCGTCCAAAAGAATGGAAAACATTAAATGGAGTGGTATATATTTCTTATTTTCGTATCTTTTTGGTCCAGTGAATCGTTTAAAAGCATATATAAAAATATTTAGCTTTACGAAGTTTTGCAAATACCCGATAATTGAGTATATAAAAAATTCATGAGAAACCGAGAGGCACAAACTATATGTGGAGAAATAAGAATGTTTGGATTTTATTGACTGGTGAGTTTATTGCCGGATTAGGGTTGTGGCTTGGTATTATTGGAAACCTCGAGTTTATGCAGGAGAAGATTCCTTCTGACTTTTTAAAATCGCTGCTGCTGGCAGCCGGTTTACTTGCTGGCATTGCCGTAGGACCACTTGCTGGAAGATTGACGGATCAATACAGCAAAAAGACAGTCATGCTGATTTCAGGGTTCGTTCGGGTGATCAGTGTCGCTTTCATGCTGATAGCCATTCAAACTGGATCAGTATGGTGGATGCTCGTCTTCCTTGTATTGCTTCAAGTATCCGCTGCATTTTATTTTCCAGCACTCCAGGCGGCGATTCCCCTTGTTGTCGATGAAAAGGACTTACTTCAGTTGAACGGTGTCCATATGAATGTTTCCACATTATCACGCATCATCGGGACTGCAGCGGCTGGAATCCTTCTGGTGGCCATTCCATTGAATGCCGTTTATCTCCTGTCGATGGCTGCCTATCTTGTCCTGTTTGGTCTCACATGGTTTTTACAATTCGAAGAAAAGAAGACAATCATTGCTGCTACAGATAACCATAAACAGGGATTCAAGGATGTCTTCCCTGTTATCTTAAAATTGCCGATCGTCATGATGACCTTGATCCTTACCTTGATTCCGCTCATATTTCTCGGAGGCTTCAACCTGGTCGTCATCAATATTAGTGAACTTCAGGAGAGCTCGGCAATCAAAGGCTGGATCTATACGGCAGAAGGTCTCGCCTTCATGACCGGAGCATTTCTGATCAAACGGATCAGCCATAAGTTCTCACCTTATAAAATCCTGTTTTCCAGCTCGATGCTGATCGGCTTATCCCAGTTGATGCTGTATTTTGCCGATCAGCCAGTACTGACGATCGTCGCCTTCCTGATGTTTGGTTTTTCCGTTGGCTGCTTCTTCCCGACTGCAGCAACGATCTTCCAGACAAGGGTACCGAAAGATTTCCATGGCCGCTTCTTCTCGTTCCGGAACATGATGGACCGGGTCTTCTTCCAGGTTGTCCTGCTCTTAACAGGATTCCTGCTTGACGCAGTAGGGCTTCAAAAAATGAGCGTGATTTTTGGCATATTAGCCATATCCATGACGGCAGCCTTCTTCATAAGGTCACGTAATTTAAGAGCCGTCGCCGATCATGAACAGAGTATAAGCTAGTCAACTTTTATCCAAAGCTGCCTGCAGAAGTCAGGCAGCTTCCTTTTCATTTAGGATTCTTTTAATATATTAGGAAGTTTTGTCATTTTTATTATGATGGACAATTTTCTCTTCCAAAACCGTGTTTCTGTCCATCAGCGGGGTTATGATGGACAATTTTCTCTTCCAAAACCGCATTTCTGTCCATCAGCGGGGTTATGATGGACAATTTTCTCTTCCAAAACCGCATTTCTGTCCGTCATCGGGGTTATGACGGACAATTTTCTCTTTCAAAATCGCATTTCTGTCCGTCATCGAGGGTATGACGGACAATTTTCTCTTTCAGAACCGTGTTTCTGTCCGTCATCGAGCCTATGACGGACAATTTTCACCTCTGACCTCGCTTTTCTGTCCATCATCGGGATGATGATGGACAATTCCCACTTCCAATCTCGTATTTCTGTCCGTCATGACCACAATAAAAAAACAGGCATCAACCGTGCGAGGTTGATGCCTGTTTATGAACTATTATGCCTTCACGAATTTGATAAAAGCTGATCCACGAGCTTAATCGCTTTTCGCAATCTTTTTTCATAGCTCCCTCTGATTGTCTCATAAGCTACCCCACGCTCATCCAGCATCTTTTTCAAAGCTTCGTTATTGGCTTCCCTGACAGCTTGTTCACCGAAGCTTCTGGTTCCATCATCAACCCACTCAACATCAGGTTCGAGGAACAGCCATAAATCATAGTTTTGGATGCTGGCAAGCGTGTCCAATACAGGCTGATGCTCGTTTACATACAGCAGGGAAAAATATTGGGTGACCACGGCTTCTGTATCAATAAATAATACTTTATTCGCACTTTCCAGCTGTTGCTTTTCATGGTATTTATGTTCAATGGCGATTTCGGGAAAATCTGCTGGCTGGGTAATTGTTTCGCAATCTCCAAGTCTTTCGTAGTACGTACGGCCTGTTTCCTCAACAAACGCTGTATTGTACAGGGCAGCAAGATTCCGGACAAGTGTGGATTTTCCACAGCTCTCTGTTCCGACAATGACTACCTTTTTTACAAAGAAAGTCCTGACCGGCTGAGGAAGCAACTCCCAGTGCTTCAGGGCCCCATCCTGTCTGATCGCTGTCGCCGAAACCGGATACTTCTCGCGGGCGGCATCAATCACAATATGCTCTGCTTTTGGATATAGAACATCAAAGTATTCGCTGTAACGAGGTTCGGAACTGAACACAACATCAATTTCTTTTCCAATCGCTTGCTTGATTGCATCCGCCCCTTTTTCCCAATCAGAAAATTGTCCTGTCTGTATTTCTTCAATGGCATGGACATGGACATGCGCCAGGTCCTTCGTCAACTGCTTCCACCATCTGATACGTTGTCTAAAAGGAATATAAGGAATTCTGGCATCCTTGAAAAGGACATTTTTCTCATACTCAGTATCATAGGAAACAATGACATGAAGTTCATCAACCATTGTACTTGCTTTAATCATTGCGTAGACGTGCCCAAGATGTACTGGGATAAATTTGCCCCCATACATCCCTACTTTGCCAATCATCATGCTGCAGCCCTCAAATTCTGATCCTTAGACATTTTCGTCCAGTTAATATAACCATAGATAGAGTTCACCAGGAATGCGGACCACATGACGAGCATTGAAATGTCATTGCCCCCTGTTGATACTAATGCTCCAATCCAGAGGATGATGGACAGGACATTGACGGAAATCCACAGGGCCCACTGCTCAGCAAAACGCTTCAGCATCAAAATTTGTGCGGAGACCGACAGTATATTTGTGGCCGAGTCGATCCAGACGCTCTTGCCTCCAAGGTATTTCAGGAAGAAGCCATAAGCGACTATTGAAACTGCGATGACGGCAATAAGCTTGATCCATCCCTCCTTTGTAAGGCGTTGGACAGGGATATCCTCCCCTTTGACGCTCTCAATGTCTTTGATTTGATTCTTTTTCCACATATAGATTCCAATAAACTGTACCGGGAAATAGAACAGGCCGTTCAGCATTGCCTCTCCATATAGGCCATATGTATAGGAAATATAAGCATATGTAGAAGTCTGGATAATACCGAAATAATAGTTTGTTATCTTCCCTTTCGCCACAAGCACAACGCACAGCATCCCCGTAATCGAAGAAATCAGCCCCAGAAGCGAATCCTTCCAGGCGAAAAACAGATAGATGTTGACCGCTGTAAAGATCAACAGCCAGCTTTTTTCAAATGCTGTCCAATCCTTTAATATCTTCATTTCATACACTCCCCACAAGCTTATGTTTTGTTTTTCCACTTTTAATTCAACAAAACTGATACTTTTTCCTTTTTAATGATATATATGAAACTTGTTATTCATGTAATCCGTAAAATTGTCAAAGAGCTTCATGGGGAGGGATTGGTTTGTTTTTAATAGGGATCCAGCTTTTTTTGATTCTTTTATTCCTTTTTTTCGGCTGGGCGATCGTGAAAAAAGAGTGGTATTGGCTGATATCAAACTTTAATGGCAAGCAGAAGGATGAGCAGCAGCAATTAATCAGCAATGGGTATCCACAAAGAGTCGGCAAGCTTATGCTAATGACTGCCGCTGGAATGACGATGTTGCTTCCTTTGAGTTTTACATCTTTCAACTACTCTATCGATGTTCAGTTCGGTTTCATGCTTATCTTTCTGCTTGGCGGTCTGATTTATCTATCCAGGTATGAAATCCAGGAAAAAAGAAAACGAAGCTATATCATCAGCTCTGCTATTACAGTTGCCACACTCGGTCTTTTGACAGGACTGTTTTATGTTGGATATCAGGATTTCGAGCTGACGGAGCATACCGACTCTTTTGAAATCACAGGGATGTACGGCGGAAAGTGGAACTTCTCTGAAGTACAGAAAGTTGAACTTTTAGATCAAATGCCTGAAGTGACATGGAAACAAAATGGCTTCGGACTGGCGACTTTAGCAAAGGGCCAATTCAAAGTAAAACATTACGGCAGCAGTCTGTTATTTATCCACAAAGATTCACCGCCATATCTATACATTGAAGCAGATGAAGAAAAGATATTCATCAACAGCAAGGATCCGAGGCAAACAAAAGAATGGCACGACCTGGTATTAGAAAGAATGAAATAAGTTATTCGTTATCCGGTCAGTTCAGCTGCTCGATTCACCCAAAAGATCAGTTTTTGATACTCAAATTGAAACAGTATATTTGACGTCTACTCATTCCAGGAGTAATCTATATACTGCTTACAAATAGTAACCTACTACATCTTTGGAGGAATCAATATGAACTCAACCGAGACAAGCCTATCCACGGTAATCCGTGAACGCCGGTCAGTCAGAAAATATGATCCGAATTTTAAAATTTCCCGCGAAGAGTTATTAGACATTTTAAAAGAAGCTGCTCTGGCTCCTTCTTCAAGTAATCTGCAGCCATGGAAGTTCCTCGTAATCCAGGACGAGGCTGTCAAAAAGGAATTAAGGGCAATCGCCAATAATCAGGAACAGGTGGAAACTGCATCGGCAGTCATTGCTGTTCTTGGTGACAGGGAAATGTATCGTAATAGTGAACAAGTGTACCGCAGTTCTTTCGAAGCTGGTTATATGGACGAAGCAACAATGGGCATAATGATTGAGAACTCTAACAAATTATACCCTTCTGTTCCTGTTGACATGAGAGAAAACATCGCATCCTTTGATGCCGGTCTTGTATCAATGCAGCTTATGCTGATTGCAAAAGCCCGTGGATATGATACTGTTCCAATGGGTGGCTTCAACAGGCAGCAATTCATCGAAAAGTTCAACATTGAAGATCGTTATATGCCATCCCTGCTGATCGCCCTGGGCAAGGCAGCAGCACCTGGACATAAGACGACTAGACTGCCAATCGAAGAAATTGTCGAATTTATTTAGGAACAAAAAAGAACTAGCCATCTGAGACTAGTTCTTTTTTGACTATTTCTTTGGAATTTCACAACCATCGTCGTCGCAAATCATTCCATCATCATTGTTCAAGACAGTGATTTCACTCTCAGCAATGACTTTTTTCAATGACTGGACGATGACCTCAGTAGGTTGAGCGCCAGTGATTGCATATTTCTTGTTGATCAGGAAGAATGGCACACCTGTGATTCCATACTGCTGGCCAGTACTTTCATCAGCACGTACTTCTTCGGCCATTTCATTGCTTGCGAGCATTTTCTCTACAGCTTCGCGATTCAGTCCGACCTCCACTGCTAAGTCCGCCAATGTTTCATGGTCACCAATATGCTTAGAATCCGTAAAGTAGGCACGCAACAGCCTTTCCGTCATCTCAGCCATTAATCCATGCTTTTTCGCGAACATCGTCAAACGATGGGCATCGAATGTATTGGTCAAAATCAGTGTATCGATATTATATTCAAGGCGTGATTCTTTGGCCATCTGCACCATATTCTGCGTGCTCGCTTTTGCCTGGGCAATGCTCATTCCATATTTTTTTGCGAGCGCCTCATACATGTTATAATCTATATCCCGCTCCATGTTCGGATCAAGCTCGAAGCAGCGGTAAGTTACTTCAATCGGGTGGTCAATCTGTTTAATAGCGTCATCCAGACGCCTTTTGCCAATATAGCAGAATGGTCAAGCAAAGTCAGTCCACATTTCAATTTGCAACCTGAATCCCTCCTGTTGATTATTTCACACTATAGTATAGGTGTTAATCTAGTAAAATACACGAAATACGACTCGGAAAAGCATGTCTTGCTCAACAGCTATTTCTTATTCTATTTCATAAACAAGCCAGTCAGACTGCTTCCCGCCCATTTTATTGTACAGCCCCTGGGCAGCAACGTTATCTTTAGCCGTTTCCCATGTCATATAGGCAAAGTCATTTTCCCTTATAAAGGACAGGCATTTTTTAAAAAGCTGCTCTCCCACTTTCTCTCCTCTGGCAGATCCTTTGATAAACAAGTCATTCAGGATGGCTGCGCGTTTAACTTGCAAAGTGCTGAAGGTAAAATACAAAGTGGCAAACCCCAGCAGCTGCCCTTCTTTTTCAGCCACAAACTGCAAACCAGCTTCAGGATGCTCCAAAAGGTGTTGGATCAGGTTTTTCAGTTCTTTTTCATCGGGAGACGGCTTCTTGTAAAAATCAACTATGTATTGAGTCATAAGGTCGAATAACTCTGGTATATCTCTTTCTTCCACATCACGATAAATAATCTCTGCCATATTCTGTTCCCCCAGTCACACTTTTTCTCCAGGCTACTTTCATTTTCTCTTTTTGATGAGGATAATCCTTCTTATCTGATCAAACAAAAAAAGCTGCTGAGGCAGCTTTTCATTCATTATGCATTCTGTAAGTGCTGGATTTCCTTGAAAGCCTGATGAAGATTTGACTTCACCATGATTCCTTCCAGGTTCAGTCCAAGCGTCACCATTGTATGGGCAACCTCTGGACGAATGCCGGTCATGATGGTTTTTACGCCAACAAGTGAAAGGGCACTGATGACTTTAAACAGCTGATCGGCAACCATGGTGTCTACAATCATGACGCCGGAGACATCAAAGATTAGGTGGGTCAGCTTTAATTTTACTGCCTGATCCAGTGTCTCTTCCATCAATAGCTGAGCTCTTTCTGTATCAACATTACCTACAAGAGGCAGGACACCGACTCCAGGCATTAAAGGAACAACTGGTACTGAAAGCTCAAGCAAAGCCGTTTTGGCATTTTCAAGACTCTGTTGATGTGCTTCAACAAATGTCAGGCTGAAGCTGTAAATCGCATGATCCATCAATGGGTCAATAACATCCAATACATCAAAGAAGACAGAAGCAGGCATATCCTTTGCTTCTTCCCTAATTACTTTCCAAATATGTTCACGATAATAGGTGGTATCTTTTAATGCTTCATCAAGAGAGGCACCTAGCTTATAAATATATTCACCGGTTTCTTTTCCCCAGTTTGTAAGTTTTTCGAACACGATCTTCGGTTCTTCATGCTCAATTAAAGCTTCCCCGAACAGTCCAACAAAATTTGCCCTGACTTCAAGAATTTGCTGTTCAATTTTACCAAAGTCATATTTCTGTGCTTCAGTTAAGACCCTGTCAGAATATCTGTCTTCATGTACAGACTTTGCGATTTGATTCTTCCTGCTAATAATGGCTTCTCCTAAGGCTTGCAGTTCCTTGGTCATAACGATTCCTCCATGTGTTCTATGACAATAATCATCTATATATCCAAATTCAAATATTCCAAATTACACTGTTATAAACCATCATAACGCAGGATAGGAATACAGGACAAGTTTTTGAACCTGGTGCTGTTCTCACTATAGTTATTTTATGTAGTTTTATAAAAAGGATTGCTGCCATTATTAGTTAATAGTTGGAAGCAATCCTTTTTTATAGAAAAATGCAATTAAATCCATTGCTGGTTCAGGCAACTTTTTAGGAAATCGCTCATGGCGATAAAATTTATAAAAGGCCGTCTTTAAGTCCTTCCATTGAGAGCATTCCTTCGTCTGCCGAAATCTTGCCACGTCAATAAGCTTGATGTCATTTTCAGGTGTGATGAGGATGTTCCTCAGATGGATGTCGGACGGGTTGAGACCTTTTCCCCTGGCCAGATTAAGGGCATGATCGACTTCCTCAATATGACCCGGAGAAATCGGTATTCCATTTACCAGACATTGATAGAGCGTCAACCCACGGACAAAGTCGATAACCAGATAATTACTTCCTGATTCATGAAGCTTAGGGAAAAACCTGCTTCCTGCAAGCTGCTGATATACTGCTGCCTCTTCTGCGGCAATCTTGCAAAACTGTGGAAAGAAAACTTTCAAAACCAAATCCGTGCCTTTAATCAGGAACGCGAAAGCACTTCTGCCCTCTCCAATCAGCTTAAGTCTTGGGTCTTTATGAACCAAAACCATTTTTGATCCCCGTACTGAATAAACAACACTTTTTGCCAGATGTTCGTATTGGTTCATGCTCCCTGCCCCTTTCTTAATATACTTAATATACTTAATCCCACTTAATCTCCGCGTCTCAGTTCATTTTTTCACGACCTTAATCATGTCTTCATCCCAGCTTTCTATTCCCTGCTTGAATACAAGCTTTGTTTTAAAGTGATAAGAAATATGCTTGTTGGAGGGGGGAACATCAGTCGGAAGCTGGAAAGTAAATGGAACCACATCATCCCCGTCAGGCTGAATCCTTGTCTCTACATCGATTAAGACCTTATCCAGTGTCTCTTCCTGTTCTGTCTTTAAATCAACCATGACAAGAATACATTCAATTTGCTGCAGTTCCTGTGCAACCGTCCCGCCCTTGATCAAAAACTTCCCATGCACAGAATCTCCTGGGGTCAGAACATCCTTCTTTAAAATAAGGTCGATCTGGGCGGAGCCTACTCCTAGCAGTGACATATACTTTCTTAATAACATGCTGTTCCTCCATAACGTTAACTTTTTTAGATTCATCGTGCGTGGACCCTATTATGGTCAATTCACTTTTATTACCATTCATCTGTATAAGATGTTCACTTCAATAGCGTTACACTCCGATATTTCAATTTATGTTAACAGTTCGCAAATGCTTCTGTGTCGTTTCTAAAAAGGTGCCATTATCAAATATTTTTCCCCTAATTCTTCCTGGGCACTTTTTCAGACACATATTCTCTCTTTATGTGACCCAAATCTTCCTGTGGGCACTTTTCCGGGAACATATTCCCTTTTTATGTGACCCAAATCTTCCTGCCGGCGCTTTTTTGGGCACATATTCCCTTTTTATGTGACCCAAATCTTCCTGTGGGCACTTTTTCGGGCACATATACCCTTTTTATGTGACCCAAATCTTCCTGTGGGCGCTTTTCCGGGAACATATTCCCTTTTTATGTGACCCAAATCTTCCTACCGGCGCTTTTTCGGGCACATATTTCCTTTTTATGTGACCTAAATCCTCACGTTCGCACTTTTCCGGGCACATATTCCCTTTTTATGTGACTCAAATCTTCCTATGGGAGCTTTTTCGGGCTATATACTACGGAACGGCTTTAGCGCAACCGAAAATATAATAAAAAAACCTTCACCTGCCCTGGTGAAGGTAAGAAAACAATAAAAGACCTTCACCATATTTGGCAAAGGTCTTGCTAACAACGATTGTTGCCAACAAAGCCGGGAGTGACCTCCGGAATGACGACTCTGTTGTAAAAGCTACTCCCCTTTAGGAGAACTATTCATTTTGATACTATCATCGTACATAAAAACTTGAATACAGTCAAATATTCTAAGCGGATCGGTTTCCTCTATCGAATAGTACCTGTAAACTTACTTTCCGTTTTTCTTCTCTTTTTCATTGTTTGGATTACCGTGGCTGTCATCATCTTCCTGCTCGTCGTCTTCCACTTCGTCATCTTCTTGCTTTTCTTTATTCTTCTTTGTTTCTTTTACTGCCTCTTTACGCTTCTCTTCAGCTTTTTTCGCTTCTTCTTTACGCTTCTCTTCAGCTTTTTTCATTTCTTCCTTACGCTTCTCTTCAGCTTTTGCTGATTCTTCTTTTTGCTTTTCTTCAGCCTTCTTTTCTGCTTCGCGCTTTTGTTCTTCCGCTTTCTTTTTAGCTTCAGCTTTCTTCTCAGCAGCCTTCACAGCGGCTTCTTCCGCCTTCTTTTCTGCATTTACTTTCTTTTCTTCTACTTTTGAAGCAGTCGTTTTCGATACCGTGCCGGCAACTGTAGCGGCTGCAATATTAACTTGCTGGTCAGCCGATTCAGTCTCCACATTTCCTTCCTCAGTTTCCATTTCTTCTTCAGGCTGTTCTGCTTCTAAGGAGCCTTCATCTTCTGAAATTTCACCACTATCATCTGCATCAGTCTCTTCATCGACTGAAGATTCTTTTTTACCTGCTGCCAGTCCTTTCAACTGTGAAGGATGGACACCCAGCTGCTTGGCTGCCTTTCCAAAACCAACCTTTTCCTCTGTATATAAAACGGCAATCTCTTCCACTGTCTTGCCAGCTGCCTCTGCAAGCCAGAAGATTTGTGCGATTTGTCCATAACCCAACTCCTGCTCACGCAGCTGGGCTACCCTATCCTGATCAAGATCCTTTACCACGTTAGCAACGATCTTTGCTTGTTCTGTTGCTTCTTCAACTTCTTCCTTCAATTCATCTTCGAGTTCTTCGGTAAGCCCTTCCTCAAGATCAGCTGCATTTTCCAACTCTTCTGTCAGCCGGTCTTCTCCATCGGAATCGGTCCCGTCTTCAACAATGACCTCCGTGACCTTCTCTTGCGCTTCCTCAAGCGTTTCTAAATAATCTTTTAACGCCTCTTGTACGAATTCTGTCTTTTCCTCCTCTGACATAGCTGCCGCCTCAGCCAGCCTCTCGTTCGCAAACTCTAAAAGCAGCTCGGCTTCCTTTTCATCATCAAAGGTAATTAAAAGCTTCAATTCTTCAAATAATTGATCAAACGTAAATAAAAACTCGTCTGGTGTCGTTCCGGGATCTGCAGTTTCAATAACTTCCTCTGCGGATACTCCCGTACCAAAAGCAAGCAACCCGATCAAAATTGTTGATGCGAAAAACTTTTTCATTCCAATTTCCCCCACTAATATATTGGAATTAAAATCAAAAAAGTGCTGTCCGAAGAGCAGCACACATAAATCGACTATGTGAACCTTCGGCAACTGGCTGGCATGGTCATGACTTTAGCCCCTGTAGTTTTGCGTCCCCAGGTTTCCCTGGATTTGCCTTTATCGGATTTTAATTCTACTTTTATCATACTTATTCGACACGAAAAAATAAATAAAAATTTTTAAAGTTTGCACCACAGCTACTTCGCTTCCCCGCCAAATTTCCCTTCCTGGTAATCCCGGTATGCCTGGCGGATTTCTTCCATTGAATTCATGACGAATGGACCGTATGCAACGACTTCCTCTTTGATTGGCTGGCCAGAGTAAACCAAAACTCTTGAGCGCTTATTCGCTTTCAAAGATAGGGCGCTTAAGCCTTTGCCAACATCATTGTAAGTTAAAGTTGCTGCTGAAGATTTCTTTAGGTTGGTCTTGCTTTCACCAGCTTCAAGTTCACCTGAAAGTACATAAAGGAACGCATTATGTGTCTCTGGAAGCTCATATGTGAATTCAGCACCTTCTGACAGGCGAATTTCAGATAAAGCAAATGGCACCAATGGTTCCAACGGTCCCTTTACACCCGCGGTTTCTCCTGAGTAGACCTTCAGTGTGCCGCCATCGAATGGGACAACAGGCGCCTCTTCGTTATATACATTCTGATAAGAAGTGGTTGTGCCTTTCAGCTCTCCAGGCAAATTCAGCCATAATTGCAGCGTATGGGCAATGTCGTTTTCCACCGCCTCCTCGGCATGCCTCGCTCCGCTGCCGGCGTTCATGTACTGGATATCCCCTGCCTCCAGGATGCTGTGGCCTCCATGATTATCGATATGTTCCAGTCTGCCGTCAATGACAAACGTAATCGTTTGGAAGCCGCGATGTGGATGGTCGGAAAAGGTTCCGCGCTTGAACCAGTCCTCCGCCATTAGAATGAACGGGTCCAGTTCCCTCCAGTCTTGCGGGTTCAGTACCATTCCTGCCTGCACATGCGGCATGACCCTCTCTTCATATTGAACGGTCCAATGCTTTTTTATATCTCTTTTAAACATTTTTATATCCCCTTTCCAGGTACTTCAATTTTTACAGGTCATTTTACCTTCCCAGTTGCATTAAATTATACCAATCGCAGGTATTATTTTAAATCAAAGATACTTTAAGCTGAGATAAACCCTATCTTAATCAGAGTCCAAGTCCCAAACTGCTATTCTAGAAAAATGCCATTGTGAGAAGGTCTTTCATCCTATATAATATAAATTTGGCTTTTAAATATCGTGGTTCGTAACCATCCCACGTAAAAAAACTAGGAGAGATGAAAATGAATACGAGAATGATTGTCCGAAACGGGATTCTTGCTGCATTGTATATTGCCGTTTCCGCAGTTATCCAGCCATTCGGCTTTACCAATGTACAGTTCCGCGTATCGGAAATGTTCAACCACCTGATTGTTTTTAACAAAAAATTTTTCTTCGGAATTGTATTAGGTGTGTTTTTAACAAACCTGCTCTTTTCCCCGATGATCGCTTATGACCTTGTTTTTGGGGTTGGCCAGTCAGTGATTTCTTTATGGATTACGATTTTCACTGCAAAATATATCAAGAATATCATCGGCCGGATGTTTGTGAATACTCTGGTGTTCACCTTCACGATGTTCCTGATTGCGCTTGAATTGAATCTAGCATTCCAGCTGCCGTTCTGGTTCACATGGCTGACAACAGCCGCAGGTGAATTCATCGTAATGGCTGTCGGCATCCCAGTGATGCTTGCGATCCATAAACGAGTGAATCTTGAGAAGTTGGTATAATTTTAAATAAACGGTTCAGCAGAAAAGTCAGGAAAAGCAAATGTCCATCACCCCTGCTCCACAGGCAGTGAAATAAAAAGAAGGCAAAACGATTTCACTCGTTTTGCCTTCTTGTATGATGTAACTCTTCCTTGCTCATGCTGTACTCAAACTACTGCAATACTCCGCCAGCCTGGACGTAACGGGCATTGAATTCCTGAAGAAATTGGTTCGTAACTGCTGCATCGTGAATGATCAGCATGTTTTCGTCATTAACATTGTTTCCATTGTTGCTCCAGTTCGTCGATCCGACGATGACAGTAGGGTCACTGTTTGTATCGGCGTCAATCAGCATGGTTTTACTGTGAAGTTTGCGTATTTCTGCATCCGCATAGACTGGTGCGGGATTGTTCCAGCGTGTGTTAGGATTGTTCACACTGGTTTGCGAAGCAGTCCTCCCTGTCATATCCACACTCGCGGACCACCACTGGTTCCAGAAATCCGAATCGAACAAACCTTTCACATCAAATCCAGTCAAGGTTCCTTCCATATCATTATAGGAACCCTCCCACTTATTCTTCAATTCATCCGCTAACGCCTGGTCGCTCCATGCAAAAATCGAGAAGTATGTATTAAAGTCAGCTTCATTCCGAATCACATCAGCCATTTTGCCAACAGCGTTATCCCCAGCTGAAAAATAGATTTCAACCTTCTTACCATTGATATCTAAAACATGTGTGGTGTTATCTGTTTTGCGCGTGCTGAAGTTTGAAGCAACTGGATCTGGATTCAATGCATTGCTTCCCCACATCTCATTGAATTCTGTTTCATAGATGCCGGCAAGCTGTGGCCAGTTAATTTCAACAATCTGGTTTTGGTTGCCGTCAAGGATGCCCTGCTGCATGTTTTCATCAGTACCATAAAGGCCTGTCACGGTAAAATTCCAGGTTCCTGTGAATACCCAGCGATCATCCACTATTGCGAATTTGTTATGCATCTGGTTTCCTGGCCCATAGTAGCTTCCTGCCGATTTTTCCTCTGCTTCAACAAAAAGCCGACCAGTAGTATCACTGTTTCCAACTGTCACAGTTACTTGCTCAATATCTGTAACGCCGGCAGGCAATCCCTTTTCCGTTCTTTTGGCACTGTCTTCAACGGCAAACATAGGTGAGTCTGAAAAAATGACAATATCATCCTCAGTTCCAATGACCGCATCCTGCCCGCGCTTCATTTTTTCAAGATAGAGCCGCATTGTTTCAAATCGTTCTGCGTAATGCGGGTCTGCTGCTTCCTTGGAATCCGCAATCACTCGCACATCCACACCCTGTGCCGCCTTCTGGATCAATGTATCAACCACTCGCGGCAGGTTGATTTCATAGGTGGCAAAGTCAATGCTCGTTGTTGCAGAATTTAATCTTTTGATTAAGATATCTTCAAAGTTTACATTATAGTTCGCTTCGTTCCCCGCAGAAGCATATTGCGGAAAGGCACATTTATTAAAATAGACATTCATCGCGCCTTCTGCCTCAGAAACATTATTCAGGCGCTGCGTCCTGTCATCACAAACACTTGGCGTTTCAGGAGGAGTTGTATTTCCGCCGGCATCACCACCCGAACCGCTGCCATCAGTGGCCGTTGAATTCAGGGCCTTTGGAGTCCCAAGGCCATCGGCATAACTTGCATTGGCTGTCGCCCAGTTTGTCGAATCAAGTCCGGCAACAGCTGGATCAATCCGTTCCATTGTCGCTTTTGCCGTATTATCACCTGCATACCATGAGTCGACCTCATCTATAACAGCACCTGCGGCATTCATTAATTTCAGATATTCAGCTGTATTGCCAAGCGAGCCGCTGTAAATCTGATCAGCCTGGATCCCTGTTACGGATTGGTCATCTGTCTTTTCCAGCAAAAAATAGCCATATGCCGGAATCGTCCCGCTCAGCTTGATTGCCGGGGCACCATCCGTGGCATTGAGCTGCCAGCCATCGAGCACCACATCAGAACCTGAATTGTTGTAAAGCTCAATCCACTCATCGCTATAACTGTTGTTCGTGCCCATCCAGGCGATTTCATTGATGACGACATTCCCAGTCCCTGCTGCTTCCACCTTTGATACAGCGGGCAGGAATGATGGGTAAAGCGTGAAAAAAAATAAAATAATTGCAGGAAAAACAGAAATCAACTTCTTCAACTTTGACTACCTCCTCAAATATAAATCCAAGATAATCATAATGTAAAAAAGTTGTCGAAATATGATGAAAATGTAAATTTTTCAAAAAATGAGTCTTTTTAAGGAGTTTAAATTTGTGTAGAATATCACAACAGAAACGAATGACCCAGGCAGCTTCCAATCCCGTGCCATTTACCGATAAAAAAAACCATTCAGCATGGAATGGGATCAAATTATTTTTCCTTCACTGCCTTTTTATTTCAAAAACCTTTAGAATCGGAAATAATATCCCTCTAGGTTTGGCTAATGCGACTCTTTCGGACAGTTTTACTACCATTCTCGGAAAATGTGTCCGTTAGAACCTCTCTATCGGACACTCTTACAACCTTTCTATGAAAAAGTGTCCGTTAGAACCCCTCTATCGGACAGTTTTACAGCCATTCTCGCGAAAAGTGTCCGTTAGAGATATCTATCACAAAAGCAATACTGAAATAGTTGCGAGTCATCTAAGAGCTGCCATACATTAAGCAACAATCCCCAGCAAAAAAAGCCATGTTATCACTAACATGACTTTTAAAATCAATATGAATCTGTCAGCTTCCACCAGGCAGTCTCTGGAATCTGGTCTTCGCCTAAACAGATGGTTTCTCCGATTCTTGGCGTTGCAATAACGACCCCGGATTCTTTTGCCGCCTGAAGCGCCCTCTCAACTGGATCATGCCAGGCATGAAGCGACAGGGTGAATGCTCCCCAATGGACAGGGATGAGCAGCTTTCCTTTGACATCCTGATGTGCCTGGACCGTTTCTTCTGGAAGCATATGAATCGCTGCCCAGCGTGCGTCATACTGGCCGCATTCCATCAAGGTCAGGTCAAACGGTCCATACTTTTCGCCAATCTCTTTAAAATGCGGACCGTAGCCGCCATCACCACTGAAATATACCTTTGATTCAGGACCAATTATTACCCACGAACACCAAAGCGTTGAGTTACGGTCGGTGAGTCCGCGGCCAGAAAAATGGCGGGCCGGGGTGCACGCCAGCTTAAGACCTTCGAAGGTAAATTCACTCCACCAATCGTGTTCACTGATCTTCCCTTCAGGAATTCCCCATCTTCCCAAATGGCTCCCGACTCCGAGGGGAGTTATGAACTGTTTTACCTTCCCCTTCAACTTCATGATCGAACCATAATCAAGGTGATCATAATGGTCATGAGACAGGACAACAGCATCAATCACAGGCAACTCATCAATCGCGAAAGGGAGCTTTCCACTGTATCGCTGGTTCCTGACCGGAAAAGGTGTTGGAGCCTTCCCGAACATTGGGTCAAAAAAAATCGTTTTCCCTTCTATCTCTAACAGGAAAGCGGAGTGTCCGAACCAGGTGACTTTCACTGGGGAACCTTGATTTATTCCAGGTGTGTAGGCTGCCATCGGAATAGGAATCCTTGGCCTTCTTTCGGAATTGCCTTTTAAAAAGTCCCTCATCATGGAAAGCATCGAACCAAAACTCGTATCCCAGTGGGTTGGGGTCTGGTTGACGAATTCCCCCTTTAGATATTGCGGAGATTGTGCGAATAACTCTTTCTTCTCTTTGGATTGCTTTCCCCCAAAAGCCGGATGAATCTTCAGGACCGCATATCCAAGTACAATAATTCCTGCTATAACCAATATAAGATCGATGATCATGTTAATGTTCAGCACCCTATCTCTTGTATGAGTTCAGAAGGATACACAGTCAGTCCTTTATCATTTTTCTGGGCAACACGATACATTGCAGAAGCCACTGTCCTTCCTTCAATCGCTTTATATTTCCTTAACGGACCGGTAAAAAGAAAAGGCAGTTTCGAAAAAATGGCCGCTGCCGTCCTTTCGCCAAACCTGAATTCTTCACGTTCCCCCAGCAGGAGAGACGGACGGAAGATGGCAGTTGTTTCAAATGGGATCTGTTTGATTTCCTCTTCGAGCTTCCCTTTCATCCTTGGATAAAAAATTGCAGATTCAGGGTCCGCGTTCATTGAGCTGACAAGCAAGAACTTCTTTGCTCCCTCCGAACTCGCCAGCGTGGCAATGGAAACTGGATATTCAACGTCTATTTTCCACATCGCTTCCTTCGTTTTAGCCTTTTTGATTGTTGTTCCAAGACAGCAAAACACATCGTCCGCTGTAAATAGCTGTTTTCTTTGTTCGAGCTGATTGAAATCGACGATTCTTTCATCAAGTTTTGGATGATCAATCCCAACCGGCCTTCTTACAATCGCAATGACTTTATCATACTCATTCCCATTCAATAGAAACTGCAGCAGTTCCTTCCCAATCAAACCGGTCGCACCGGCAATCAATGCTGTTTTACCCGCCAAGCAAGCAACCCCCTAATGAAAAGCTTAATACCCTTTATTATTCCACAATTTGTTTGATAAGAAAATTTTAAAAGCAAAACAGCCAGCCCGCGAATGGACTGGCTTTCTATCATTAATCTATCTTTCGTTCTTTTTGCAATTGTGCTCTTCTTGCCGCGATAATCAGGTCTTCAACCGGCGATACGCGCCCAAGTTTATCTTTATGGACAATATGTTTCCGTTCAAATTGTGTGGGACTATCCAACCCGGCAGCCGCTGCCAGATTGTACAGGCCTTCCCGCAGCGAAATGATATAGTTGGCGACACGGTACATCTTCTCATCGACAACCAGGCCATCCTGAAGCTTCTTGTCTGTGGTCGCTACCCCCGCAGGACATGTATTCGTGTGGCATACCTGGGCCATGATGCAGCCAACACTGATCATCATTCCGCGGGCGATATTCACCATATCAGCTCCCATTGCCAGAGCGATGGCGACTTTATCAGGGGTGATCAGTTTACCAGAAGCGATCAGCTTCACACGATCTCTTATCCCATACTGACGGAGCATTTCATCCACAACCGGCAACGCCGAATGAATAGGGAGCCCCACCGTATCGGCCAGCTCTTGATAGGTTGCGCCTGTCCCGCCTTCACCGCCGTCCACCGTAATGAAATCCGGGCCTTTCCCGCTTTCTTTCATGTAAGAAATCATGTTTTCAAGTGCGTCCATGTCCCCGACGACAATCTTCATACCTACAGGCTTGCCTCCAACCGAGCGCAATTCCTCAATCCAGTCGAACATGGATGGGACATCACTGAATTCATAAAATCTGTTCGGACTGTTAATGGTCTTTCCGACTTCAACCAGACGGATTTTGGCGATCTCCTCGGTAACCTTTGCACCTTCAACATGGCCGCCGCGTGTCTTAGCCCCCTGCGCCAGCTTGATCTCAAATGCTTTTATCTGTGGCATCTCGCTTTTCTTCTTGAATTCTTCCCAGGAAAACTCCCCGTTTGGCTTGCGGACACCAAATAAATCGGGACCGATTTGCATGATGATATCCGGATTCCCTGCGAGGTGGTGGTCGGACAATCCGCCTTCCCCTGTATTCATCCACGTTCCGCCTGCAATTCCGAGACCTTTTGACAACGCCTGGATCGCTTTCTCACCAAGTGCTCCATAGCTCATAGCTGACTGGCCTACCTGGCCTTTTACCCTGAATGGATAGCGGCAAGTACTTTCACCAACAACGACAGCGTCTTCATCCTGCAAGTAATAAGGGTCAACCAGCTTTTCCTCGTTGTGTTCCTTCCGTGTGAACAGCCCCTCGCCATCAATCTTGTAAACTCTTGTTTTGACTTTTTCTGCGTTATCGATCTTCATTTCTTCAGTCAACTTCGGAAAAAGCGTATTTCGAATATAAAAGCCTTCTGCATCAAAGTCTTTTAAAGAGCCGAAACCAATCAATCTTTCCTTATACTTCCCTGCCTTAACGACATCCTGGTATTCTTTGCGCGAAAAAGGCTTTCCTTCATTATCAGCATTAAATAAATACTGCCTAAGTTCAGGGCCGATGTGTTCGGTAAAATAACGCACCTTCCCGATGACAGGGAAATTCCTCAAAATCGAATGCTGTTTTTGCTTGTCGTCTTTTAAATATAAATAAATGAATAACAGAATCGGCACGAGTATGATCAAGGCGATGAAAATAAACAAGCCGATCACAAGGTAATCCGTCAAACCCATTTGGATCCTCCTTTCCTATAATGAAGATAATGCTTTTGTTATCATTGTATCCCCGTCTGCTACCTCGAATGTCTTATTAAAAGTTCTCTCCGCCTCAAGCGACTTGACGAGCACCTCAGCCAAGTCCTCGCGTGATATTTCAGCATCATTTTCCTCAAGTGTGACAGCCGCCGATATTTTTCCATCCCCAGGTTTATCTGTAACCGCTCCAGGCTGTATTACAGTATATGTCAGATTTGATTGACGCAGTAATTCATCCGGCATCTCTTTGGCCCCGATGTCACGGCTTTCATCACCTTCCGCTTCATTGGCTGTGATGGCACTCATCATTACAAAGCGCTGAACTCCCTGCTTTTCGGCCTCCTTTACCGTCTCTATGACCGACTCATGGTCCACCATTACTGTTCTGCCCGCTTTGGCTCTTGGATTGATGCCCGTTAGATAAATGGCCGCATCATAGCCCTGGAATAAGCTTGGCAGCAACTTCTCCTCATATATCACCAGTTCATTCGCTCCAAGCTTTTTCAATGTCTCGATTTGATTTTCATTGCTGATCACTGCGCATGACTGATATCCGTTTTTCATAAGCTTACTGACAACCAATTCGCCAACACTGCTATGAGCACCGAAGACAATCACCTTCATTTATGTCCCCTCCTTTGGTAAGCTTTTCCGTTTACTTTGTTGCTTCCATAAGCCGGTTTTGTAAAAAAGAGAAACAGATATGATCCGTTTCTCTTTCTTAAATTAAATCATTCGATTCCAGTGGCGGTGTTCTGCTACTGCCTTGATGAATTTCTGGGCTTCACCTGTCACTTCTTTGCTGTTTTCAAAAACGACGACACCTGGGGCTTCTTCATGGCCGATTCCTGCAGCAGCCAGGAGTTCTGCACCTTCTTTTCCTGCACCAACTGCCTTTAAGTGGCTGAACGACTCATCCACAAAATAAACGGCTTCCTTTTTCTGCTTCAGGCTGTCGACACTCTGCTGGCCGCCGGCGATATACAAAGCGTCAAAAAGAACAGAGCTTCCTGTTAAAAGTGTATGCTGGGCTTCAATCTCACTCCCGTCATCGCCCTTGATCATGCCGAGCTGTTTGCTGACAATTTCCGCTGTAATGCCGCTCTTTTTCAAAATCTCCATCACACCGGAAACTTCTGCTCCGTTAAATCCATGATCTGCAAGGATCGCAACCTTTCTGGTATTCGGGAGCTTCGCTGTATTCATTTGGCTTAATGCTGGAGAAGACATAGTCACTTCTGCTGGTTTGCTTTCTGGCTTTTTTGCCCCCAGACTTTCTGCTACCTGCTCAGCCAGTAAGGTATCGATATTGCCGAGCATCTCGACCACCTGCTGCTGTACATCCTTGCTTTTTACCTTACCTAGCTCAAAGCTGAATGCCTGGATCATATGCTCCTTTTCAACATCGGACATGCTGTTCCAGAAAAGGATTGCCTGTGAATAGTGGTCCTTGAAGCTGTCGCTGCGTGCCTGGACTTTTCGGCCATCCACTTTTTCCTGATAATGTTGATATCCACCCTCGCTCGCGGATGAAGTTTTTGGATGATTGCTTTGGAGCGAGTTTTTATGGTAGGCTACCTGGCCGCGGTCAATTGTCATCCTGTGCATTCCATCGCGCTGATTGTTATGGAACGGGCATACGGGCCTGTTTATCGGGATTTCATGGAAGTTCGGACCGCCGAGACGGGAAAGCTGCGTGTCGGTATAGGAGAACAAACGCCCTTGAAGAAGCGGGTCATTTGAAAAATCGATTCCTGGCACGACATGTCCCGGATGGAATGCGACCTGTTCTGTTTCCGCAAAGTAATTGGTCACATTCTGATTCAGCGTCATTTTTCCGATGATCTTGACTGGCACCAGTTCCTCTGGCCAGATTTTAGTCGGGTCCAGAACATCGAAATCAAATTTGAATTCGTCTTCCTCATCAATCATCTGGACGCCAAGCTCGTATTCTGGATAATTCCCCATCTCGATCGCATCAAAAAGATCACGGCGATGGAAATCAGGGTCTTTGCCGGCAAGCTTCTGCGCTTCATCCCAAACCAGTGAATGGACTCCCAACACCGGTTTCCAGTGGAATTTTATAAAACGGGCCTTCCCCTGTTCATTGATAAACCTGAATGTATGGACACCAAAGCCCTCCATCATCCGGAAGCTGCGCGGAATTGCACGGTCTGAAATATGCCACATGATCATGTGTGCGGACTCCGTATTATTCGCGATAAAATCCCAGAACGTGTCGTGCGCTGACTGCGCCTGCGGGATTTCATTATGCGGTTCCGGCTTGACTGCGTGAATCAAATCAGGGAACTTGATTGCATCCTGGATGAAAAATACAGGGATATTGTTGCCGACAAGGTCGTAATTCCCCTCTTCTGTATAAAATTTAGTCGAAAAACCGCGGACATCACGGACAGTATCACCTGACCCGCGTGAACCGGCAACCGTCGAGAAGCGCACAAAGACCGGAGTCTTTTTTGACGGATCCTGCAGGAACCCTGCTTTCGTATATTCAGCCATTGGCTCGTACACCTGGAAGTACCCATGAGCCGCAAATCCCCTTGCATGGACAATACGCTCAGGAATGCGCTCATGGTCAAAATGAGTCATTTTCTCACGGAAATGGAAATCCTCCATCAAAGTCGGACCACGCTCGCCCGCCTTCAGGGAATGTTCATCTTCAGAAACACGCAGTCCCTGGTTCGTTGTCAATGCTTCTCCGTCATGACCGGATCTGAACTGTTCCAGCTGCTGATCTTTTGAATTCTTGTTCATAGATTGATGGTTCTCATTTCTCTTCACTGATTCATTCCTCCATTTACGATGTGTGAGCATATTATGTAATCGTTCACAAGATGAATTAGAGACCGTTTCGTGGTCCTTTCTGTCCATGCCCCTCTATGGACGTATACCACAAGGAAATGCCCGCTAAACGATTTGTTAGCGGGCTGCGTTTTTTTATAGATTATTCTCCAAGTATTCTTTTGCATCCTCAGGAGAGGCGAAGGGTTTGATAAAAGTGATTTCCTTGCTGTCATTTGCAACCGCCAGGAATCCATCAGCCACCTGGATGATATCCGCTGATACATTCTTTTGCCCATCAATCTTTACAGTATCGGAAATGGTCGCCTGGCCCTTATCAACCCATGTCTGAACCTCAACAGCATAAGCATCATAATCCATTCCTTCATAAAACCTCTCTTGCAGATAATCCGTGGTCACCGGATCCTCCTCAGTCTTAACCTCCGTTTCCGGCGGCCCCTCCTGCCCATTCTCACTGTCACCAGCACTACATCCAGCAAGGATCCCAGCAGCTGTTAAAGATATAAGTAGTTTTTTCATAAGGTCCTCCTTGTCGTAAGTTTCTGTTATATAACTCATACCCCATTAAACAAGCGGAATAGTTTTTTTGAAAATTTGGATATAATTGGCAGATGGACTCCGTTTGACGAGAGAGCATGATTTAATCAGTATCAACGGTTATCACAGTCGCTGAACTTGGAACAAATCTGTGCCAACCGGGAATAAAACTTCATAATCGGAATTATAAACAGCTGTCGAAGATAAAGCACAGCTAACCGGATAAAGTTCAACTAACTGGAGATAAATTTCTATCAACTGGAGATAAAACTATGCCAACTGGAGATAAAGCTCAACCAACTGTAGATAAGGCTCAACCAACTGTAGATAAAGCTCAACCAACTGGGGGATTTTAAAGGGCAATTAGTCTTTTCTATATAAAAAAACAGGATTCCGGCTGGGAATCCTGTTTTTTCGTATTTATTTTGACTCTGGTGCTGTGAATGAACGCTGTGCGAGTTCATTTTCAAGCATGAAGAAGGCGTTGCTGTCCTGGTCAATCCGGCGCAGCTTCTGGATGAGGCTGTCGAAGAGTGCCTCTTCTTCGACTTGTTCCTCGATGAACCATTTCAGGAATGTCATCGTTGCGTGCTCACGTTCGTCGAGGGCGATATCTGCCAGATTATAGATGCGGCGGGTTACTTCCTTCTCATGTGCAAGTCCTTTTTCGAACACATCAAGGACAGATTCGAAATCGTTCGATGGAGCATTAAAACCATCGAATGTCACACGTTCACCCATATCATTGATGAAATTGTAAAACTTCATTGCATGGAAGCGTTCTTCCTCTGCTTGTACCATAAAGAAGTTCGCAAAACCATCCAAATTCTCCGCTGAGCAATATGCTGCCATTGCCATGTATGCATGCGCAGAATAAAATTCATAATTCATTTGTTCAACCAATCCATTTACTAGCTTGTCACTGATCATACTAATTCCTCCTCAGTCCATGCAGCTCTGTCTTTTTACGCTAACATAGTTATTTTGCCTTCACAATTGAATTTTACCCTTTTGCGCTGCTTAAAACCATGTTTATCCAACGGGCGGCAAAGAAAAAAGACAGTACGGAAGCAAAAGCTATGCCGCCAGACTGTCTTTCATACATTAAAACAATTCCATCAAAAGCTCCCAGAAGCCTTTCTTTTTCTCAGGCTTTGCTTTTTTCTCTGCTTGCTCTTCTTTTTCGATTGCATTTGTTTTGATGACGAATTGAACGGAGGCCACTTTTTCATTTTTAGCAGAAACAAAGGAAACTGGTTCAAAATCGGATTTGTCGTATTCCTTGATCATCTCTTTGATTTTCTGCTGCATTTGCTCGGGCAGGTTCTTCGTTTCCTCATTCAACTTGCTTGTTCCATCATGCAGTTCGCCGACTCCATTATTCAGTTCACCTGTGCCGGCAGCCAGACCTTCAATTCCTGAATGCAGTTCTTTATAGGAGGTGGCAAGCTTGCTTACTCCCCCAGTATAGCCCACTAATCCTGAATGGAACTGACCGTATTTCGCGGACAATTCGTTGAGCCCTTTTTGCAGCTGTTCCAGGCCGCTCATATCCGTGTCCTTTAAGGAGGCAGAAAGTTCTCCAGCTATCCCATTGAGAGCCGCGCTCATTTCTGACACCGATCCGCTGACCTGCTTCAATGTTGGGTCCACGGCTGCAAAAGCTTTCTGCACCTGTGAATACGTTCCTTTGACTCTCTGGGCAGCTGCATAGGATTCAACCAATTTCTTGACGACATTGGCGTCCGCGCCACTGCTGTATAATGCAGCTATTTCTTCCTCAGAAACCTGTTGTGCCGGAATTCCCTTAATCGCTCCATCCAGGGCACCATAAGCTGCTGCGTAATTTTCCCGCAAAACTGTCAAACCATCGGCTGCCTGGTTCATCCCATCTGCCAATTTAGTCAGTCCTGCTGGCAATTCGCTCAGGCTCCTCATGTCCATTTGAGCAGAATCTCCTGATAGGGATGTACTGATTTTTTTCAGAGCATCGCCAATCGAATTCGATGCACCTACTATTTGTGAGGATGAGCTGTTCAACTCGCTGATGCCATTTTTATATTTTGCCGAACCATCACGGAGACTCGCTGCTCCGTCATTCAATTCCGAAACACCTTGGTTCAATTCGGCAACGCCTTGGTTCAATTCGCTGATTGCATCGGACAATGTGGACATGTCTTCAGTCATGTTCTCCATCTCGGAAGTATCAATCGGCAAGGTTGATGGAACTGCGGCGATACTGATGCCGGTGAATTCAAAATCATCGACTTCTGCCTTGAGGCTGAGATTTTCCTCCTGGCCGGGCATTACCGTAAAAGTGATTTGCTTGTTTTTCCCAGCGTTTGCAACCATCCCGCCATTTGCTTCCAAATTTTGATAACTATTTGAAAGCTGCAGGGAAATTTGCAATAAGTAATTCTCAAAGTAGAGAGAATTTGCTTTTTCATTGGCTGAAGTATGGATCCTGATTTCCAGCTGTCCGTTTTTACCGGCCAGCTCAGATGGGTCAATCTTACGACTATCAAGTAAATAAGAAACATCTATTGACCAGGGCAATTCCGTATTATCAGCCATGTTTCCCTGATAATAAAACTTTCCTTCGGGAGCATCGAATTGGACGGCCTGCCCATCCCGATCCAGTTTAGATAGATTGGTCAGGTTCTTGACGCTGCTATATTCACCATAATCGACAATCTTGCCGGCTTCCGCAACATCCAGCGTATTGACGACATAAATATCATCAAGTTTTCCATTGGCTGTTAACGTGGCATAAACTACCTCATCCTTCGAGGTAATTTTACCTTCCGCTTCTGCCGCAGCTGCAGTATCAAGAAATGAAGGCAAGATCAGCATCAGTGCGAGAGCAGCAGGTAGTAACTTTTTTGTCCTCATCATCATTTCTCCTCATAAAAATTTGCTTTGTAGGTCGTCTTTTTAATGAATCTATCGAATACCAGCAGCATCGCTGGAAGGAGGACCAAGACCATCACGAATGCCAGCAATGCCCCCCTGCCCAACAGCAAGCCGATGGAGCCGACAATTGGGTTTGAAGATGTCATCCATAGAATGAAACCGACGCTCGATAAAATCGCCGCAGAAATCGAAATCGAAAATGTCTTTTCATCCAGGGTTTTTATGATTGCCTTCCTGGACGACATATCCCGGCGGTTATGCTGGTAAGCTTCCGTCAAAAGGATCGCATAGTCCACGGTTGCCGCCAGCTGGACTGTACTGATGATCAGATATCCGACAAAAACCAGCGAAGAGCTGGTGAAATACGGAATCGACAGATTAATCCAGACCGAGGACTGGATCGTGATCAACAGCACGAGTGGTATCGAAATAGACTTAAAGGTCGCCAGCAGAACAATCGCAATCGTTACGACCGTCAACACATTCACGACGAAATTATCCTTGTTGACAACATTCTTGATATCATACAATGTCACGCTTTCCCCCAAACTTAGGGCTTTGTCACCATAATACTTTTCAGCGGCCTTTTCCACCTTCTGGACGATTGAAAAAGGGACATCTCCTTCTGTTCCCTGATTTGTATTGATGATCATCCGGCTGTAATTTTTCGAGTAAAACTCCCTGGTGATCGATTCATCCAAATATTCAGGAGGGATGACCGAACCTACCATATTGACATAGGCAATCACACTTGTGACATAATCAAGGTTCTCCAGTTCCTTGACCAGTTCCGATTCCTTCGCGCGATCCCCTTTTGGAACCAGAAGGACAATCGGCGTGGTTTCGCCAAAGGCTTCCTTAATCTCGGTAAAATCACTGCCCGCTCGTGTCGTTTCCGGCTGCACGCCAAGCCCGTAGGTGAAGGCCGTTTTGCTCTGGGCCAGGAAGCTTGGAACAATGATCGCCAACACCAGCAGCAAGCTTGGGATTTTCAGTTTCATGACAAACTTCCCTATACCGGTAAAGCTCGGGACAAAGCTTCTATGCTCTGTTTTATCCATCCATTTATAAAACAGCAGGGTAAGCGCTGGCAAAAACACCATGACACTGATGAAGCTCAGGATGATTCCTTTTACTAGATTGATCCCAAGATCCGAGCCGATTTCGAACTTCATGAAAGTCAGGGCAATGAATCCAAAAAAGGTTGTCGCTGCACTGGCAGTAATTGCCGGGAATGACTTTTTCATCGCCAGCTGCATTGCTTCCTCCGGATTACTCGTTGTCTTCCGGTAATCAGAGAAGCTGTGAAGCAAAAAGACAGCATAATCGAGAGAAACTGCCAGCTGCAGGATTGGTGCGACCGACTGGGTGACGAAGGAAACCTCTCCGATAAAGATGTTCGTTCCCAGGTTGATCAGCACCGATACCCCGATGGCTGTCAGGAAAAATAACGGCTCAATCCATGAGTTCGTCGAAATAACGAGAATGAAGATAATGATCGGGACAAGCAGCATCCCTGCATACATCGATTCCTTCCCGGCCATTTTTTGGGATGAAGCCGTATTGATAGCCTCGCCGGCAATTGCACCTTTTTCACCGATCAACTCATAAATTTCATCAGTAATCCTGACTTCATCACCGGAACGGACACTGATTGAGAAGAGCGCATTTCCATCTTTATAATAATTCTCTACCGTTTCTTCATCTGCCATTTCAATTGGGGTTTTCAAATCGACCACATCATCGAGCCAAATCACTTCCCCCACACCATCGATGGCAGACATTTTTTCCTTGTAGGCTATGGCCTCCTGCAAGGTTATATCCTTGATCATGACCCTTGTATCAGGGACATCGGCGGTAAATTCCTGCTCCATGATCTCCATCGCCTTTGTTGACTGGGCATCTTCAGGCAGATAATCTACCATATTATAATTGACCGACACAAAAAATTGCGCCACTGTTGATAACAGCGCAAATAAAGCAAATGCGATAACAACAGCTTTTTTATGCTTAATGATTTTTTCTGCAATGCTGTTCATTTTTAACCTCACTTGAGTCTTTTACATTTTCACTTTATCATTATATAAACACGGTGTTGGCTATTCAACAAACAGTTGCGTACATAACGTACATTACACAACAAATTATCATCATCTGTTGGAAATCAGAGAAAAAGGACGTTGATTTTTAAAAATGGACAGAAGAAAAAAATACACGAGGATGGTTTTAAAGGAAAGCCTTATGGCATTACTCAAAGAAAAGCCCATTTCGAGCCTTACGATAAAGGAAATCTGTGAGCTGGCTGATCTCAATCGTTCCACTTTTTATGCCCATTTTTCAAGTCAATATGATCTACTGAACGCAATAGAAGAGGAATTCATTGAAGATATGGTATCAACACTGAACCAATATAATTTTTCCAAAGAAGAAGAGGCTTTAAAAATGACCGAGAAGATTCTAGAGTATATTGCCAGGAATAGTGATGTATGCCAAATGCTTCTTGGTGAAAACAGCGATATACACTTCCAGAAAAAAGGGATGAAAATCACCCAGGAATACATCTTCAAAAATTGGATTTTCGACAGCCAGTTCGACCGGGAAACATTTAAATATATCAATATCTTTGTTGTCAGCGGCGGTATTTATGTGATAAAAAATTGGGTGGAAAATGGCATGGACAAGACACCAAGGGAAATGGCCGAAATCATTAACAACTTCATCAATCATGGATTGTCAAATATACGATAAAGCGCCAGCCCCAAACCGGGCCGGCGCTTTTATCATTTTAAAACCAGTCTCGTGACACTCTCAATCTGTGAGGTGTGCGGGAACATGTCCACTGGCTGGATATATTCTACTCTGTACTTGTCTCCTAGTGTCTGGATATCCTTTGCGAGCGTAGAAGGATTGCAGGAAACGTAAACAAAGGTTTTCGGCTTGATTTTCAGGACGGTTTTCAGGAATTCCTCGTCACAGCCTGTGCGCGGCGGATCGACGGCAATCACATCCGGGCGCCAGTCTTCCTCCAGCCATTTTGGAAGCAGTTCTTCTGCTTTTCCAACATAGAATTTGGCATGGCTGACATCGTGCTTCAGCGCATTTTTCCTGGCATCTTCAATCGATTCCGGAATGACATCCATCCCGCGAACCTCGCCTGCCTGATTTGCCATCCATAATCCGATTGTGCCGACACCGCAATACGCATCGACGAGTTTTTCCTTCCCTGTTAACATGGCAGCAGCTTTGGCTTCATTGTAAAGCTTTACCGTCTGCTCAGGATTCAACTGGAAGAAGGTCCTTGCTGAAAGTTCGAATTGCAGGTCACCAAGTGTTTCCTGGATAAAATCTTTCCCTTCCAAAGTGGCGGTTTCATCGCCGAATATGACAGAAGTCTTTTCGCCATTGATGTTCTGGACAATCGAGTTTACCTCTGGAAGACGCTTCTTGATTTCTGTGATGATCAAGTCTTTTTTCGGAAGTTCTTTTTTTGCCGTGATCAGGACAATTTGCAGTTCGCCAGTCTGGACGCCTGTCCTGGCAACGATTGTCCTTACGAGACCTTTATGTTTTTTCTCATTATAGATTGGTATTTTCAGATCCTGAAGAATGCCTTTTACAATCTCGGTAGCCTTTGTCGTAGCGGGATGCTGGACCGCACACTGCTCGATATTAATCAGATTATGAGAGTTGAGACCGTACAGGCCGGCAAGCACCCTTCCATCCTTTTCGCCAACCTGGAACTGGCTCTTGTTCCGGTAACCCCACGGATTTTCCATGCCGATTGTTTGACGAATATCAAGGTGTTCGATTTTCAGCTTTGTATGGCGCTCCAAAGCCTGGATGACAATATCACGTTTTTCATTCAGCTGCTGATCATAGCGCAAATGCTGCAGCTGGCAGCCGCCGCACTGCTCGTATACCGGACAGAGCGGTTTGATCCGATGCTCGGAGTGTTTACGGATCTTCTTTATTTTAGCCTCAGCAAACTTTGGGTGGACCTTTGTGGCTTCTGCGACGATTTCCTCACCTGGGAGCGCACCGGGCACGAACACGACCTGGCGCTTAAAATAACCGACACCCTCGCCATTGATTCCCAGACGCTTGATGGTCAGCGGGAAGGTCTGCTTCAGCTGCAGCTTTGGTGATTGCTGGTCATTGTTCGATTGCCCTTTTGAAAATTTCCTGACATGTTGACCATTATTCTTTGGTGATGATTTCTTAAATTGATTCCCTTGCTGCTCTTTTTTCATAAAACTTCACTCCAATTATTCAATGCTTCTCCATAAATAGAGCGAAGCATAGCTTAAATAAGGATTCCACGGCTCCTTGTATTTTTCCATCTGGGCAAGGTCTGGCTTGTCATCCAGCTCGAAGTATTTCTTCAAAGCATTCTGGATGCCGATGTCCCCCATCGGGAATAAATTCGGCCTGCCAAGCGCGAACATCAGGAAGTTTTCCACCGTCCAAGGACCGACACCGCGAATCTTGATTAACTCCTTAGAGACTTCGGCATCAGGCATGCTTTTCATTTTTTCAAAATCAAGCTGGCCAGAAGCTGTCAACTCACCGATTCCGATCACATACTCCGCCTTGCGTCCGCTGAATTGAAACTCACGAAGCTGTTCAACCCTCAGCCGGGCGACTTTGTCAGGAGAGGGATAGAACCAGACTCCATCGACCTCTTCACCGAAAGCTTTCACGAACCGTTCTGTCAGAGTAAAGGCAAACTTCAGATTCACCTGCTGGTGGATAATGCTCTTGATCAAGCTGGAAAACGGATCAAATTCCAGCACAAGCGGGGTTCCAAAATGATCATTGAAAAGATCTTTTAACTCTGTCGTCTGAAAATGCTCATGGACCCGAAGCAATTCCACATCCCACTGAAAAATTTCCGTCAGACGATTTAGCGTTTTTTCTTTTTCATCACTGGCGCGGACAATGAATTCAGGCTTTTCCAGCGTGCCCGTCGCAATGACATCCGCAATGATTTTTTTATCATCAAAAGCAAGCGGCACCCTGACGAGCCGCTGCTCGATATCAACGGCGTTCAATGGATCAAGTGCAAGCCTGCTTAAGGCCAGGTCAAAATTATAAGGCCCGGTAATGGCCAGCTTTTCTTCCCACATATACAAACCGCCCTCATGTATTTTCCCCGTATTATAGCATTTCCGTTCTGTTTTTACGAAAATAGTGCTGATCATCTGGGCGGTATTTGATTTTTATTGGTGAGGAATGCTCGTTTTTATTGCCCTAAGTATGGATTGTGTTCAAATGACGGAATTGGGTTTTTGAAATTAATCGATTGTCGGCTTTCTGGCTGAATTTTGCGGGGGAATTGCCAACTTATTGTTGAAATCCCCCTTTTATTAAGATGATTCCTGTCTTTCCGGCTGGGTCTAACATCTTTTAGCTGGCCCATTTCTGCTTTATTGGCGGAGTTCACAACTTTATTGGCGATAATCACTGTTTATTGGCGATTTTTTAATTTTATTGGCGAAAATCACAGGTTTATTGGCGAAAATAAATTTTTATTGGCGAACTGGTAAAAATGCGCCTTTTTTCCAATCGAAAATCCCGGCAACTGTAAAATTGCCGGGATCAAACAATCAGTACAGCATCGGATCCTTCATGCCGCCTTTTCTGAGCATCAGCTCATCAAGATTTTTAAAGTGATAACCCTGTTCTTTCAAATCCCTGATTACCTTCCCAAGTGCATCCGCATTGTCTTTCGAAACTGTGTGCAGAAGCAGGACGGCACCTGGGTGGACCTGGGTCATGATTTTATCATAGGCATATTGCGCGCCTTTTTGCTGGTCGGTATTCCAGTCAACAAAAGCGAGCGACCAGAACACATGAGTATAGCCGGCTTCTTTGGCGACCGCCATTGTCCTTTCGCTGAAAATCCCCCTTGGAGGACGCAGATAGTTCATATGCTTCCTGCCTGTGATCCTTTCGGTTTCAGCACGGACCATCTCAAGTTCCTTCTTGATTTTTTCATCGCTGATTTGAGTCATGTCAGGATGATGCCAGGAGTGATTGCCGATAATATGGCCTTCATTTGCCATCCGGACAACAAGCTCGGGAGCACTTTCAAGATAATGGCCCGTAATGAAAAAAGCTGCAGGGACCTGTTCCTCTTTTAATACATCAAGAATTTTTGCAGTATAACCATTTTCATATCCATTATCAAAGGTCAGGTACAAATCCTTGCTATTTTTGTCCCCTTTATAAACAGCTCCATGGTCTTCAAGAATGACCTCGAACATTCTTCCGGCATCAGCCTGCCTCCCATTCCGGCCTTTTTTGAATCCCCAGTGCAGTGGTGAGTTCGAATTTTCTTCCGCGCCTGTAACAGCCGGCAAAGCAATCAACAGCAGCATCGCGGAAGCAAGCAGTATCTTAACAAACGTTTTCATGATGTTCCTCCATTGATGTTTTTCCTTATTGTTTGCCGGCAGGGAAAAAAAATTCTACAAATGCATCAACGGGAAACTTTTGCAGTGGTGATAAGGTAATGGGCCGTTACCAGCAATCGAATAAAAAAGAAGTCTCGCAGCAAACCCAGCGAGACCCCTTTTAAGTTTTACTTATAAACTCGATCGGCGAATTGCGCCAATTTTTCGAGTGATGATTTTTCAACATCTTCGTGCAGGCTGTTTCCGTGCGAATCCATGGTTACGACTGCGGTAAAGCCTTCGACATTGAGGTGCCACATTGCTTCAGGAATACCGAAGTTCATCAGGTCAACGCCTTCGACAGACTTGATGCAGTCCGCATAATACTGTGCTGCGCCGCCGATGGCATTCAGGTAAACTCCGCCATGCTCTTGCAAAGCAGCAAGCGTCTTCTTACCCATTCCGCCTTTTCCGATGACTGCACGGATGCCGAACTTCTTCATGATATCACCCTGATAGGGCTCCTCACGAATACTTGTTGTCGGGCCTGCAGCCTTCACATGCCAGTTTCCTTCTTCATCCTTCAGCATGACCGGTCCGCAATGGTAAATGACCTGCCCATTCAAGTCGACAGGTGAATCGTGGTCTGACAGGTACTTATGGATCGCGTCACGGCCTGTATACATCATGCCATTGATCTGGACGACATCTCCGACCTTGAGTTCACGGATTTGCTCTTCTGTGATAGGAGCAGTTAATGTGACGACATTCTGTTCTGCCGGTGCTTCGACTGCTGCTGCGATTTCCTGTGCAGCAGGCTGGGCGAAATCAATCTTCTCTCCTTCCTGGTACATCCATTCCTGAATTTCACCAGTTTCAGGGTTTACGGCTACACCAAGGCGGCGATATGCCCAGCAGTTATACGCAACAGATACGTAAAAGCTTGCCGGAATGCGGTTCATGACGCCGATTTTGCAGCCAAGAAGCGTCGTTTCACCGCCAAAGCCCATCGTCCCGATTCCAAGCTTGTTGGCATTTTCCATGACATACTCTTCAAGGTCATGTAGTTCTGGATTTGGATTGACATCATCTACAGTACGGAATAATTGCTCCTTCGCAAGGTCATATCCAGAAGAACGGTCACCGCCAATGCCGACCCCAATGAAGCCTGCGCTGCAGCCTTGTCCCTGGGCCTGATAAACCGAATGCATGATACATTTGCGTATTCCGTCAAGGTCGCGTCCAGCGCGGCCGAGTCCTTCCAATTCAGCAGGAAGGCTGTATTGGATATTTTTATTTTCACAGCCGCCGCCCTTTAAAATCAGACGTGCGTCAATATAGTCTTTTTCCCATTGCTCAAACTTGATGACAGGAGTGCCGCCGCCAAGATTGTCGCCGCTGTTCTCACCTGTCAATGAATCAACAGAGTTCGGGCGCAGCTTGCCATCCTTGGTAGCCTGGGCAATCGCATTGTAAATCGCCTTTTTCATCTCAAGCTGGTTTTCACCTACAGGAGTCTTGATTTTAAAGGTTGGAAGACCAGTATCCTGGCAAATCGGCGAAACATTATCATCCGCCATTTTAATGTTGTTGGTGATCGTATCCAGGCTCATCGCCGAGCGTGTCCCGGAGTTTTCACGCTCTGCCGCCGCTTTGATGGCCCGGCGGACATCCTTAGGAAGGTTCGTGGATGTTTCAACAACTAACTGGTACATGCTTTCCTGGAACTTTTCGATATTCATCTGTCTACCCCTCTCCCCATGTTTGCTGTCTCTTTATATGTGAAAGCTTTATAACAATTTCTCCGATATCATTATACTCCTATCAACCATCTATTTAAAGATGAAAGTGGAATCGTTTACAAACAGAAAAGCGCAAGCGCCTTGGGCAGCCCCGACAAGCGTTGGAGGGCCGACCACTGAAGTCGCTCTTTGACTTCATTGGGCGGACCGAAACGCTCGAGGGGCTAGGTGCTGAAGCTGGACACAGAAAAGCGCAAGCGCCCTGGTCCGCCTCGACAAGCATTGGTCGCTGGAGCTGGACAGAGAAAAGCGCATGCTCGTTGGTCAGCTCCGAAAAGACGCTAACATAAAAAAGAGACCTCATAAAAAGGTCTCTTACAAATCGCGGTTTTTGAATTCGCGGCATTTGGCATCCATTTCTTCGACGATTTGGATCATGCGGTCGATATCCTCGAGGTCCGTTTCTTCCGGATCAATCGCTTCAAGCAATTCAGCGAACATATCCAAACGCTGCTTAAGGAATACAACCTGAGTATTTTTATCATTTATCTGGCTTCCCACTATTCTCGCTCCTTTCACTACCGTTAACATCCTACCGAAAAATGGGCGATTGTGCAATATTTATCAGAATGCATGCTGTCCATTTGGGCTTTTGCAAAACCCTTTTATTATTGGATAGTATTCCCCCCTATCGCAATATGTTTGCGCAGGCTTTTTCAGGAAAAAACATATATGAGGTGATAAAATGATATTTAATTCTTGGGATGCCGTCTGGCGTACCCTTGTTGTCGGTGTCCTTGCTTACGGGGCCCTTGTTTTATTGTTGCGTGTTTCTGGTAAACGTACGCTGTCCAAGATGAATGCTTTCGATTTGATTGTCACGGTCGCACTGGGGTCTACCCTGGCGACAATCCTTTTGAATAAAAAAGTGGCCCTTATTGAGGGAGTTTCAGCATTCTTTATTTTAATTGGTCTGCAATATGTTGTGGCATGGCTGTCGATACGTTCAGACGGTTTCAAAAAGCTGATTAAATCGGATCCCCAATTGTTATTTTACCGCGGGAATTACTTAAAGGAAAAAATCACCAAAGAACGTGTTTTGGATGTGGAAATCCTTCAGGCAGCACGTTCCAGCGGCATCAATTCAATGGACCAGGTGGAAGCTGTCGTCCTTGAAACAGACGGCAGCATTTCTGTAATCAAAAAATCGGATTCAGAAACGGACACGCTTTCCAGTGTGGATAAATAAGAGAAGCAGGCTGAAAAAATTCCAGCCTGCTTTTTGGTTCTTATTCATCCAGTCCGGTTGCTTTCCCTTCCCTGCTGGAATCGGCAGCTCCATAGAGGATACCTTTTTCACGATCGAATTTGATGGCCTGGACATTTCCAAGCGGGAATGGACCATCGGCAAATTCGAAGCCCTTTGATTCCATCTCACCTTTTGCTTCCATGCTGATGCCCGACTCCCAGCCAATCAGCGGGCCGGTACTATTGAAGATTCTCGGCTCCTCGATGGCCTCTTTCAGGTCCATGCCAAAATCAAGAACATTGACAATCGTCTGGAATACGGAGCCTACGATTGTTGGCCCGCCAGGTGATCCCAATGTCAAAACAGGCTCATCTTCCTTGAAGACAATGGTTGGCGTCTTGCAGCTCACAGGCCTCTTTCCTGGCTGGATTTCATTCAGGCCGCCAGGAATAGCATCAAAGTCAGTCATTTCATTGTTTAAAACGAAGCCATGATCCTTGACCATGATTCCAGAACCGAACGGGTGCTCAACGGTAGAAGTGCAGGCAACGATATTGCCCCACTTGTCCGTTACCGTGAAATGAGTCGTTTCGCTTCTTTCTCTTTCAGGCTCGAAAGGCTGGCGGACAATATTAATTTCCTTACCCTCCCCGTAAACCCATGGATTACCAAAATCAATTGCATCGTTCCTGCGTTCCCAATTAATCAATTTTCGCCGCTCAGCAAGGTATTCCTCACTCAGCAACCCTTTTAACGGAATATCACCAAACTCCGGATCACCTGAAAAGGCGATTTTATCGGAAAAAGCAATCCTCATGGCTTCTGTAAATAAGTAATACTTTTCCCATGATTTCACATCATACTTGCTGAGGTCAAAACCTTCGAGGATTTTCAAAATCTGCAGCATCGTTGTCCCGCCTGCACTCGGCATATTGGAAGAAGCAATTTTATAATCCCGATAAGTTCCCCAAACAGGTTCATCAATGGAGATTTCATAATTCTTTAAATCTGACATCTCCATGATTCCGCCAAGCTCTTTTAGTGTAGAAATAATGGCTTCTCCAATTTCCCCTTCATAGAACGCTTCGATGCCATCACGCTGAAGGATTCGGAATGTTTTCGCCAGGTGTTCCTTCTGGTAGACATCCCCTTCCTTAAGCGACTTCCCGCCCGGCATAAATAATTCCTTCGCATGATCACCGAGTCGATAGTCGAAAGTATTAAGACTTTCTTCCATAATCCAGTTGACCTCTACTCCTTTTTCTGCAGCCTGGGCAGCTGGTTCGATCAATTCGGCAAGCGGTTTTGTGCCATACTCCTTCCTTGCCGCTTCCATTGCTTTCAATATACCTGGAACCCCGACACCTGTAGCATGCGTAGACCTCTTTTTAAACGGAATGACTTCACCTTTTTCATCTAAAAAAAGTTCTGGGTGTGCGGCTTTTGGTGCTCTTGTATGCCCATCAAAAATTTTCGTGGTTTTGCTTTCCGCATGATAAACCATGAAAAATCCGCTGCCGCCAATTCCTGTCATCATCGGTTCTCCGACATTCAGGCCGAATTGGATGGCGATCGCTGCATCGATGGCGTTGCCGCCGTCACGCAGTATTTTTTCCGCTGCATTCGTTGCAATTGGGTGCGCTGAAGCAGCCATTGCAATTTTCCCCGTTGCAGTTTCTCTATCATAATCACACCTGTTAGAGCGTGGTTTAAATTCCTTTTCCATTGACATAGCCTCCTAAATTAACTGACTGTACTAGTTAATACCCTCGTAGCTAAATAAAGAAACAAGCAAATATATGGGATGGTTGACAGCAAAAAACCAGTCCTTGTCCAGGACTGGCTTTAGTATTCGCATTAATTAGCGGTTATTATCATTTTTTTGGTTTTCTGGCGATACTGTGAAGGCATTTGAGGTATTTCCTAGCCCTGTTGTATCAGACGGTTGGCTTTCCATACCAGTAGCATACGCATCAGCAGCATGGCTTGATCCAGTGTTTGAAGAGTCAGATTCAGTAGCAGAATTGACCACCGGGTTGTCCATTGCGGTTGCTCCTGCTTCCTTCACTTTTGATCCAACATCCTTAAGCTCTTCCTTTGCGTTCATGACGGTTTGCACAGCATCAGAGGAATTGGACTTTGCTTCATTCATCTTGCTGAATACATCATCATTCAGGCGCTGGTAAAGGTTTTGAGCATCACTGATCGCTTCTTTTAAAATGCTGGAAGCTTCCCTGAAGCTGCTCATCATCTGCTCCTTCACATCAGAAGGATTGTTCTTCACTTCGCTGATGACATTCATTGATGTGTCTTTTGCATTGACCGCCTTGTCCTTTACCTTTGTGCGCGTATTGGAGTCAAGCATCGCCATTGCTCCGCCGATTGCAGCTCCAATCAGCACACCCTTCATCAGCTTACTGTTCGAAGACTTAGAGCTGCTGGAGTCATCATATGAATAGCTGCTGGAGTAGCCGCCCATTGATGAATTGTTTGAATACGAATTACCGGAATTGGTGCTTGCGTAAGTTGTTGTTCCAGTTGTTGGATCATATGATGCATTCTCCGTTGATGAAGTGTACATGTTGTTGTTCATATTGTAAGAGTTTGAATTGTTGCCCATTGGATTTTGGTTGTTAGAAAGAATATTGTCAGACATAATCTATTTCCTCCTTAATTTTGTTGAGTTAATTTGTTATGTCTATCTAATTCCCGGCATGTACAGGCGTTAAACAGGATATATCTACCTTTTGTCAAGAGGAAAAAATTACTAACAGGCATTAAAAAAAGCCTGGTTTCTTTTCAGAAATACCAGGCTCACTCATTACCTGGTTCGTTTTTGATACCAGGCTTATCTATTATTTCGAAGACTTATCTCGGCCGTTCACTGGAAACGAAGCCAAAGCTGACATGGTCCTGAACCGGAATCCATGCTCCAATCCCTTGTGATACAACATTTTTGACAACAATGAATTTCTTGCTGCCTTTTAGCATAAGGTAAACCTCGCCATATGTGACCTTGCCTTTTTCATTGATGGCTGGTGCGTAGGCATAAAGATACCCGAGACGCTTCGGCTGGATATTGTAGATATGGTCTTTTTTCGTACCGGCTCCGACTATCGTTTCAAATGCAAGCGGCAGACCTGATTTCTTTGCTGCTTGCAACAGCATCATTTTCTGCACATCTTCCGCATTCTTGATTTTCGCCGTCAAACCGCCCTTCACTACCTTTTGCTGCTCCTGAACATAATGGATTTGATAAATAGCATTCCCGCCGCGATTGTCGAAATAATTGGTATTGATTTTCTGGAATTCCCAGTTCGGTGAGGTTTCTTGCGACTCATAATTCAACGGCCACTCACCAAGGTAAACAATCGCCCGGTAGCCGATGGCGAATGGAGTGCTGTTGATGGATGTTTCATTCAGCATCCGAATCAAATCAGGATTCTCGATCTTCACCTTCGACGTTTTAATCAAATTCTTGGTAAGCTCACTTGGCTGAAGGAAAGGCAAGTCTTCAGTCGGGTTCGGATACGTATTATCCTTCGTGATATTCATTACTGAATTCGGGATCACATACTTCGCATTTTCCGCCTGCTTTGGCTGAGGCGCTTTTTTCGCCTTCCCTTCCTCAGCAAAACCAACTGCTAAAATAGACATCATAAAAACCATCGTCATAACAAGGATAGCTGCTGCTTTTTTCATCGGTGTATACTCCTTTCACTACAGGAAACTTTTAAGTTTGTTCATAGTGTTTTCGGAGTTCCGCCACTTTATCCAAAGTTTGTTGAAAAAAAGAAGCTCTGCCAGATGAGCAGAACCTCAGGAATTATATTATGAAATAACTATCGAGCGGATGTAAGCAGCTTATTATACAATTTTTCACAGTAAGGAAAGAACAATTGAATCAACGGACCGATAGCAAACGTCACAATCAAAGTCCCAATCCCAATCGGTCCCTTGAAGATGAACGCCGCCGACAGAGCAATCACTTCACCAAGCGTCTTCGCTGCCATTAAATTCAGATTAAATCGTTCCCTTAATGCCATCATGAAATTATCGATAGGAATCAAGGGGAATCTCGGCTGCAGATAGACCGCCAGGCCGAAGCTCAACGCCACCATCCCGAGAAGGAATACTCCAAACTGCTTCCCATATCCAGCGACCAACATGTCATCGAACACGCGCAATAACCAGAAATCGATCAGCACCCCTGTGATAAGCAGCGTAATGATTGCAGCAATATCCGGGCGTCTTTTTACCAGGGAGGCATTAAGGAAAATCATGATGATCCCGACAAAGACAACCCAGCTGCCCGGCGTCAGCCCCACCGTTTTCGAAAGGCCCACATTGAGAGCATCCCAGGCGCCTGTCCCCAAATTTGCTTTAATGGTCATCGAAACCCCAAAAGATAGAATCGTTAACCCGATGATAAAAAATAAAGTGCGATAAACAAAAGCCATGATCCCTATTCTCCTTCTGTTGAACCTTCTATTGGACATTTTGACTGCTCATTTGGGTCTGAAATGTCCATTGAATTGTTTTTCTTGGACATTTTGACGGCTCCAACGCTTCGAATTGTCCTTTAAACCGCTTTTCTTGGACATTTTGGCTGTCCCAACGCTTGGAAATGTCCTTTAAACTGCTTTTTTTGGACATTTTGACTGCTTTAACGCTCTGAAATGTCCTTTAAACTGCTTTTTTGGACATTTTGACTGCCCCAACGCTCGGAAATGTCCTTTAAACCGCTTTTCTTGGACATTTTGGCGGCTATAACGCTCTGAAATGTCCTTTAACTATCTCTATGTTGATAAATCGAGATGCGCGAGGTAAAGCATGTTCGTTTTTACAGCGAAAAAAGAACCCTGTCCTCCCGGAACAGAGTTCATTAATCCTAGTATATTAAAGCAGGTAAAATCCAATTCCCATTATAACATAGGCGCCTAAAAGTGTAAGCCCCTCAAACCAGTTTGTTTCACCGTCGTTTGCAATGCTGATGGAGAGGAGCACGGCAACTGCCATTGAAACCATTTCAGGCATCGAGAATACTAGAGGCATACTCTTTTCAAACAGCAAAGAAACTAACACGAGAACAGGCGCAACAAACATGGCAACCTGCAGGGTCGAGCCTACGGCGATTTCAACAGCGACGTCCATTTTATTTTTATAGGCCATGATGACGGCTGAGGCATGTTCGGCTGCATTGCCGACAATCGCTACTATGATGATCCCTATGAACAATTCGGACCAGCCGAAGGATTCGCCCACTTCCTCAAAAGTATGGACAAGGTTTTCTGCAACATAAGCGACAGCAACTGTTGCCGCCAGGAGGATAGTGATTGCTTTGGCTTTCCCCCATTCCGGTTCTTCTTCATGGTGCCCGGCGCCGCTTTGAACCTTAGGCTGGTAAACACCTCTGTGGGTGACAAGCTTGAAAAACAGTGCAGCAAGATAGAGCGCAATCAGGATAATCGAGATTCCGACACTAAGGCTGAGCGTCCTGCTTTCATTCATATCCATCGCAAATACTTCCGGAATAACGAACGCCACAATCACCGCAAAAATTAAAAGAGCTGAATTATGTCTTGCATCATGAACATTAAAGTGCTGCCGTTTGAACTTCAGTCCTCCTACAAAAAAGGATAACCCAGCTACAAGCAGGAGGTTGCCTAACACGGAACCTGTCAATGAAGCAAGAACAACTCCAATCAACCCCGCTTTTAACGCAAAAATGGAAATGATCAGCTCCACCGCATTTCCGAAGGTCGCATTCAGTAATCCGCCAATCCGCGGCCCTGTTACTATTGCCAGACTTTCTGTTGCCCGGCCCATATAGCTGGCCAGAGCTACGATCGTCAAACAATAGATGATAAATAACATTGTACTCGACCAATGCATCAGCGTTCCGATGACAGACAGCGGAACACCGACGAAAGTTAAAATCATGAAAATCTTGTTTGCCATAGTATGATTCCTCTCTGTTAACTCTTATTGTTTTTTCAATATCTGTACCCCTTAACCAACATTCTTAGTCACTTTATCAGTTCTTCCAAAGGAGATAAAAAAAACAAAATGTTATGAAAGGAAATCATGTATTAGACGATTTCAAATGTCTCTTCGACCTCAATGCTTCCGACCACAGATTGCACCATCGAACAGTTCTTCCTTGTCAGCACCATTGCCTTCTCGATTTTCTTTTCATCGAGATTGCTTCCGGCAATGCGGAAATGGACGATGATTTTGCTGACACGGTTTGCTTCTTCCTCAACTCGTTCAGCATCCGCGTGGATGTGGATATCCTCGATTTCCATCCTCATTTTCTCCAGGACCTTGCGCAGGACTCCGCCGCTGCAGATCGCAACTGAAGAAACGAGCAATTGGTATGGCCTGAATCCATATTCATCGTCCCCAGCAATGTCCAATCTTCCAAAACCTGTTTCTGTATAAAAGCCAACCTCTGGCTTCATTTTAAATTCCATTAGAATCTCTCCTTTTTAACTAGGAATATTTCCCTGACACAAAGAAGATTACACTATTTTACCTGTATTTAAAAATAAAAAAACATTGCACATAAAAATTTATATCGTTAACATCAAAAGAGTATTAATACTCAGGGAGATTATGAATCATGAATATAAGCATAAAACTTCGTTTCTGGATCCTCGTCAGCATCGTTGCCATTTCGGGATTTTCCCAGGGAATGCTGCTGCCTTTGATTGCGATCATCTTTGAACAGGATGGCGTGTCATCCTCGATGAATGGATTTCATGCAACAGGATTATATATCGGTATCTTGATAGCTTCGCCATTGATGGAAGCGCCGTTGCGCAGATTTGGCTACAAGCCGATCATTCTTATCGGCGGCTTTCTCGTCGCGGTTTCGCTGGCATTTTTTCCGTTATGGAAATCGTTCTGGTTCTGGTTTATCTTAAGGCTCGCCATCGGAATTGGCGACCATATGCTCCATTTTGCCACCCAGACATGGATTACATCCTTTTCGGCAAAAGATCGGATTGGAAGGAATATTTCAATCTATGGATTATTTTTCGGGCTGGGATTCGCAGCTGGACCGTTGATGATCGGGCTTGTAAAAATAAATACCGCTCTGCCATTCATCCTTTCCTCTGCCATCAGCCTCGCTGCCTGGCTGACGGTATGGCTGCTGAAAAACGAGCGGCCTGAACATGACACTGACAGTACTTCTTTCTTCGGTACGATGAAAAGGTTCGGGAAGGTGTTTAAATATGCCTGGGTCGCCTTCCTGCCTCCCTTTGGCTACGGATTTTTGGAAGCAAGCCTTAACGGGAACTTTCCGGTGTACGCGATGAGATCAGGGATCGGTGTCGATGCAGTCGCACTCCTGCTTCCGGCCTTTGCCATCGGCGGCATTCTCTCACAGCTTCCACTCGGGATCTTAAGCGATAAGCTCGGGCGGCGGAATGTATTGATTGCCGTTACCCTGTCCGGCTTCATCTCTTTTACTGCAGCCGGTTTGCTGGAGAATTCGACTATCGGTCTGCTGATCTGTTTCTTTTTAGCCGGCATGCTTGTAGGATCGACTTTTTCCCTTGGAATCAGCTATATGGCCGACCTGCTGCCAAAGCCGCTTCTTCCGGCAGGCAACCTGATGTGCGGTATTTTCTTCAGTTTCGGCAGCATCAGCGGGCCGTTCATTGGGGGACTGGCCATCCAATGGCTGAAAGGCATCAGCTTCTTTTATGTCATCAGCACGATGCTGCTGTTGATTTTCATCGCACTGGTCGCTGTCCGACATGACGCGTCTGAGCAGCAGGCAAAATCTGCATAACGAGAAACAGCCTCCCCTATTTGGCAGGGAGGCTGTTTTTTTTACGGGAAGGCCGGTTCACGAGAACGATTCCGGCCACAACCAAGACTAATCCGGCTATGACAAAATAATGGAGCGCTTCACCAAGAAGCAGCGATGATAAAAGGACGCCGAATACCGGCACCAGGAACAGGTACAGCGACACTTTTCCAACCTGATTGTACTTCATGACATTGTTCCATAAAATGAATCCAGTTGCAGAGAGGAAAGCCAGATAGATGAGCATCAGTCCGGACTTGAGGTCAAAATCGAAAGGAACCAGTCCGACAGTGAAGGCACCAATCGCAATCAATCCCAAAGAACCAAGGATCATCTGGTAGGCCGTCAAATAAATGACCTCCATTTTCGCACTTCCCTGTTTTGCCAGGATATTGCCGTACGCACCAGCAAGCATCGCGCCCATGAGCAGGATTTCCCCGATGCCAAAGTGGATTTCATATTCACCATTTGGCCAGTTCGCAAAAATGACCCCAGTAAAGCCAACCATCAGACCGGCGACCTTCAAACGGCTCATCCTGTCGTCAGGATACAGAAAATGAGCCAGCAGGATCTGGAAGAAGGACGTCGTGCCGGCGATGATGGATCCCTGGATGCCCGTTGAGTAGCTAAGTCCGATGTAAAACAGGACATATTGAAGGAATGTCTGAAACAGACCTATTTTTAAAAGAGGCTTGGTCGTCTCCGTCCTGAATTTCATATTCCTTTTTAAAAGGAGGAACAAAATCAGGATCAGAAGCCCCGCAAGCAGAAACCGGTATCCCGCAAACAGCATTTGCTCGCCGATTTCATCCGGCTTGATGTCCAGGCTTGCGTAGCTCAATTTTATAAAAGGGAACGCACTTCCCCAGAGGAAGGTTGCCCCTGCTGCCGACACAACAATGCCAAGCGGGTGGGTAAAAAAGTCTTTAGTTGTCATCTATCTTTCTCCTTAGACTATTGCATTATTCTTTCAAAAGCATATAGTGTATGGTAACATAATAATAAACACAATATGTATCTTTTGCTCTGGCTTTTCGCTGTCACCGTTCCGGTGGCAGCTTTCGTATTTTTTAAGGGTAGTGATGGTGATTATTAGTATCAATTAGAGATGTCAAAGGAGGAGAAAAGGATGGCACAGGGAGCTAATGCAATTGCAAAACCAAACTCGGTTCCAGAAGGGAATCTTTTTGGAAAAATCAAGCCACACGCTGAACTGATTGCCGCCGCCATCAGTGGAATCCTGATAGCGGCAGGCTGGATCTTAAGCAAAGGAGATTCACAAACAGCGTCGGTCATCGCTTTTATCCTGGCTTATGTAATCGGCGGTTTCGCCAAAGCGAAGGAAGGCATTGAAGCGACAATCGAAGAAAAAGAATTGAATGTTGAAATGCTGATGATTTTTGCAGCGATCGGCTCAGCCATTATCGGCTATTGGACAGAAGGCGCAATTTTGATTTTCATTTTTGCGATGAGCGGAGCGCTTGAAACGTACACCATGAATAAAAGCCATAAGGAAATTTCCTCATTGATGGAGCTGCAGCCAGAGGAAGCATTGAGAATCACAAATGGTGTTGAAAGGAAAGTCCATGTATCCGAACTGGAAATCGGCGATTTAATTTTGGTCAAACCGGGCGAAAGGATTCCCTCTGACGGCAAAATAGCCAAGGGCCAGACAACGATAGACCAGGCAGCGATCACCGGGGAATCCATACCAGTATCAAAGGATACCGGAGATGATGTTTTCGCAGGCACTGTAAACCTGACAGGTTCCCTGACAGTTGAAATAACTAAGCCAAACAATGAAACATTGTTCCAGAAGATCATCCAGCTTGTCCAGAATGCACAGAGCGAAAAATCCCCGTCACAGCTGTTCATCGAACGATTTGAAGGGACATATGTAAAAGTCGTGCTCATCGTTGTAGTGCTGATGATGTTCGTTCCCCACTACCTGCTGGGCTGGAGCTGGACAGAAACGTTTTACAGGGCGATGATCCTGCTTGTAGTTGCCTCCCCATGTGCCCTAGTGGCATCAATCATGCCGGCTACGTTGTCAGCGATTTCTAATGGGGCAAAACACGGGATACTGTTCAAAGGCGGCGTCCACCTGGAGAATCTTAGCCATCTTAAAGCCATTGCCTTCGATAAAACGGGTACACTCACAAAGGGTAAACCGGAAGTGACGGATGTGATCGCAGCTGACGGGTTGGACCGTGATGAAGTTTTGCTTAAAGCCGCATCGATCGAGAGCCACTCCAACCACCCACTGGCAAATGCAATCGTGAATTATGCAAAGGATGTTCTCGGCAGGGAGCTTGTGCATCCTGAAAGCATCGAGGATGTTTCCGGGTGGGGCATTAAAGCTCATTTCGAAAACGAGGATTGGAAAATCGGGAAAGCGGACTTTGTCGGCAGGCCTGTCGCAGAAGCATTCTCTGATGGCGCAGCAGTGGCACTTGCATCCCAAGGCAAGACGATTGTTTTCATCGAACGGAATGGCCAGCTTGCCGGCCTGATCGCCTTAAAGGATGTCGTCCGCGAAGAAACAAAAAAAGCCATCGATCTGTTGAAATCAGAAGACATCTACACAGTCATGCTGACAGGCGACAGCAAAAATACCGCAAAAGCCATTGCCGCTGAAAGCCATGTTGACGGCTATATCGCAGAATGCCTTCCAGAAACAAAGGTTCAGCAATTGAAGAAGCTCAAAGAGGACCACGGCCAGGTCGCCATGGTCGGCGACGGTATCAATGACGCTCCGGCGCTCGCAACCGCCAATGTCGGGATCGCCATGGGAGAAGGCTCAGATGTCGCCCTTGAAACAGCAGACGTCGTATTGATGAAAAACGACCTGCCAAAGATCGCCGAAGCCATCAACCTGTCACGCCGGATGAACCGTATCGTCAAACAAAATATTGTATTTTCGATTTTAGTGATCATGGTCCTGATCGCATCGAACTTCCTGCAGTTCCTCGACCTGCCATACGGCGTCATCGGGCACGAAGGAAGCACCATCCTTGTCATACTGAATAGCTTAAGATTGTTGAAATAAAGTAGTCTCCCGCCCGGACTTCGGATCCAGCGGGAGTTTTTTATTATGATGAACACTATTCGTGGGATTTCTATGATTTCTGTCCATCATCACCTTCATGACGGACACTTTTTGTTTGGTTTCATCAATTTCTGTCCGTCATCGCCATCATGATGGACAGATTACCTTGCATTTCACAGATTTTTGTCCGTCATCCACCTCATGAAGGACACTTTTTCTTGGATTTCACCGATTTCTGTCCATCATCATCCTTATGATGGACACTTTCCCTTGCATTTCCCCGATTTCTGTCCGTCATCGCCATCATGACGGACACTTTCTCCTGGATTGCCTCAATTTCTGTCCATCCTTTTTCCTCTTAAAGGGCATTATCCCGGCTGCCTTCTGTCATCTTTCACTCAAAAGTAAAGCGCCCTCCGAGTGGGGGCGCTTGTTGTTAGTGATATCCGTTGGATCCGTTTGCTGAGCCTGATGTTTTCTGGCTGTGGTTGCTTTTGCCTTTTTGCTTGGTGCTTCCATCTTTTTTCGTTTTCTTTGCCATCCTGAATTCCCCCTGTCATAAAAAGTGAGGAGCATTCCTCCCCTTTATCATTTGCTAAAACAGCGTACCTTACAGAGGTAATTTCAGGAGTCAATGACATCAGCAGCCGGCTTTCTTTTCACTGAAATAGGCATTGATTTCCCCGCCAATGATTATAATATACGCTGACAAATAGAGCCAGATCATCAGTACGATAATCGCGCCGATGCTTCCGTACGTTGCGGTGTAGGAAGCAAAGTTGCTGACATAGTAGGAGAATCCGAGTGATACCAGCACCCATCCTCCAGTCGCAAAAACGGATCCAGGCAACCCGCTTATGCAAGTCAGCTTTTTATTTGGTGCGATCCAGTATAACCCGAGAAAAACAATAAAAAGAATCAAGATACTGGTCAGCCAGCGCAGCATGTTCCAGACATAGATGAACTCTTCCCTCAGCCCAAAGTTCGCGAACAGCCAGCTGCCTATTTCTTTGCCGAATACCGGCAAAATCAAAGCGACGAGGAAGACAAATATCATCCCGAACGTTAAAAAAATGGCCATTAACCGGCTTACGATAAACGATCTTGTTTCCTCTACCCGGTAGGCTCGGTTAAATGCCCTTACAATCGCATTGATTCCATTCGAAGCAGACCAAATGGTCGCCAGCAATCCGAAAGACAACAACTTTCCATCTTTTTTCATGATATCCTCCAGGCTGTTTTTGATTAGATCCATCGATTCTCCTGGAGCATAATCATCAAAAAATCCAAGGATATCCATTTCTGAAATTGGCAAATATGGAACCAATGTGACCAGAAAGATCAAAAGCGGAAACAAGGAAAGCAACAAGAAGTATGCAAGCTGGGCAGCAAGTGCCGGAACATCGTCTTCCTGTATCCTGTGCCACATTTGCCTGAAAAATGACATATCAATCATTGATTCACCTCTTTTTTAGCTTCCATGCTCCTGCCAGTGATCAGCCTATCCATCATTCTTGTCCATCTATATGCTGCTTTGTATCTCCTGATGCTGCTAATTTCCTCAATGACTCTTTTGTCCCTTTCACCAATTCGGTAATCTGGGGCGGCACATCTTTGATCTCTTCAACTTTTTCCGTGATGAACGCAACATCCTCTGTTACTTGTTCCACTGTAGTACGGACTTTATTCGCTGTTTCTTTAATGTCATCGATGAATGCATTCGGATTTTTAACAACATACGCAACTCCGCACGATACCTTGCTGAAATCCTCTTTTACCGCCTGGCGCGTCGATTTTTCCAGAAGGCTTACTGCACCCCCGGCCATTGCACCTAAAAACATCCCCATCCAAAACCTTTTTGAACTGCCCATTTTTCTCCTCCTAATATCTTGCTTCTCATTTCGCAGACAAGACTTGCCTGTCACCTACCTAACATTTTCCACGATAGACATCACTTCATGCAAGCGCGCAGAAAAAAATTTCAAATAATCCAGAAAAAGAATAACTTTTTAAACATCGTCAAACGTCTTGGGAACAGTGAATACAGTGGAAATTCAAAGATTTACCTGATGGATATTGCTTGACTCAGAATAATTATCAGAATATTCTTGTTAGAGAACATTTTATGAAGATAATTTTATAAGGGGGCACACTATGACATTTGAGGAATGGATTGGAAAAATTAGCGGCTGGGTTTGGGGACCCCCTCTCTTGATTTTACTTGTCGGGACTGGAATCTACCTGACCATCCGCATTGGCTTTCTGCAGATTAGGCTGCTGCCTTACTCGCTTAAGCTGGCTTTTTCGAAAAAACAGGATAAACGGTCTGACGGTGATATTTCTCATTTTCAGGCTTTGATGACGGCACTTGCTGCGACAGTTGGCACTGGTAATATCGCCGGCGTGGCGACAGCAATTTTCACTGGGGGACCTGGCGCGGTGTTCTGGATGTGGATTACAGCCTTTTTTGGAATGGCCACGAAATATGCAGAAGCTGTCCTGGCTGTAAAATACCGGGTTGAAGACAAGGATGGCGAGATGTCCGGCGGCCCAATGTATTATCTTGAACGCGGGCTAGGCCAAAAATGGCTTGGGGTCTTATTCGCGCTATTTGGCGCAGTCGCGGCTTTTGGAATCGGCAATCTTGTTCAGTCGAATTCAGTAGCCAGTGTCGTACAGTCGACCTTTTCAGTGCCGGCATGGGTTACAGGTCTAGTCTTGACGATTTTTACTGCTCTTGTCTTAATTGGCGGGATCAAGAGCATCGGGAAGGTGACCGCCCTGTTTGTACCAGTGATGGCCGGATTCTACCTCATCGCGGGTCTTGTCGTCATGATTATGAACTTTGATCTTGTACCAGCCGCTATTGGACTTATTTTTACAGATGCATTCACAGGGGAAGCCGTGGCTGGCGGTGCACTTGGAACTGTCATTCGGATGGGTGTTGCCCGCGGTGTATTCTCGAATGAAGCCGGTCTTGGTTCCGCACCGATCGCTGCTGCTGCAGCCAAGACAGATTTGCCTGGGCGCCAGGCACTTGTATCGATGACCCAGGTGTTCATCGATACAATCGTCATCTGCTCAATCACCGGAATCACCATCGTCATGGGCGGTTTGTATACGGGCGATACGACGGCAGCTGACCTGACCTCAGCGACCTTTGACAAGTTCCTTGGCCAGTCAGGTTCAGTAATTGTGGCGATTGGGCTGTTGTTCTTCGCTTCATCAACGATCATCGGCTGGTCTTATTACGGGGAAAAATGCTTCTCCTATCTCTTCAGCAAAAATGTGATTTTATACTACCGCATCGCATTTGTCGCTGCTGTGTTCGTCGGTGCGATTTCCCAGCTTGAAATCGTTTGGGGTGTCGCCGATGTGATGAATGGCCTGATGGCATTCCCGAACCTGATTGGACTTCTCGGATTGTCCGGCGTTGTTGTAGTGGAAACAAGGAAAATTTTGAACACGATCAAGGAAGAGAAAAAAGAGGAAAAATCGTTAAGTGCATAATGACAAATCCGGCGTCAACTGGCGCCGGATTTGTAATTGACTTTTTTTGACGGACATGGAAAGATGGTTGTACAACCATTGAAAGGATGAACGGCGTGGACTTAACTAAAAATTCCCCTGAAAACGTTGACTACATGATTGAAAAAATCAAGGAAAAATTGAATGTCATGAACCTCGGCGCAATCAAGTCGACACATTTTGACGGCGAGATGTATGAAGAACTCAAGGAAATCTTTGATATGATCATGCGAAAAAACACCTTCAGCCCGAATGAAATGCAGGCAATCGCTGAAGAGCTAGGAAACTTGAGAAAGCAATAATTGGAGCAGGCACTGGCTATGATACGGTGCCTGTTTTTTTATTCTGAGAAAAATGTCAAAACTTTTTTGTTTCCACTACGCATATATTGTTATACGATAGTGTTATTACTTTTCAAGGGGAGTGAGAACCGTGAAAAAGCTGACTATGTCCGCGCTCAGCCTGTTTATCCTGTTTTTACTTGCTCACGGAACCCTTCCTGCACAAAAAAACCTAGCAGTAGACGCCAAATCAAAAGTCATCCTTCCCATGGAACAAGTCCATGAACAACTGCCAGGTCCTGATTTGGATGATAAAAAAACCCTTTTCATCCTGAATGTATTCGTTCTTCTTATTTCAACTATCACTTTCACACAAATTAATCACAGAGTAATAAAATTTGGAAGCCAATTTTCATTCTTGACGGCAGTCTTTTTCCAATCGAATTATGTGATTAAGTCTCCTTGATGATCAGAATAAAAAATCAAGGAGGAATGGATATGTGGTTTCGATTCTTAATGATTGGGTTCTTTTCCCTGACAGCGTTCAGCTTTATGTTTTATCAGGGTGTAGAGTTTTATCAAGCGTTCATCGATTTCTTCAAACAGAATAAGTAAATGTTCGATAGAACAAAAAGCGCAAGCGCCTTGTTCAGCCCCGACAAGCGCTGGAGGGCCTGACAGTGAAGTCGTTCTTTGACTTCATTGGCAGGACCGAAGCGTCTCGAGGGGCTAGGCGCTGGAGCTGGATTAAGACTCCCATATGTAGTTATCCACACAAAAATACTTTTATAATTTCTAAACAACAAGGAAACGGTCCCCCACTTGGAGGACCGTTTCTTCATTTTAGGCTGCCTCCATCCATTCTTCACTCATCACTTCTGCATAAAAGCTGAGAAACTCCTTAAAGAATGGAAGGGTAATTTTTGTTTCTGCATTATCGAGCATCGGCTTCAAGACCGGCTTGATGAACCGGGCCAGCATCTCTGCTTCTATTTTTTCAAGCTGCTTTAGGTAATCCTGATTACCTTCTTGCTCTGCCTTGATTTCCCCCTGTAAAATCGAACTCATGAACGCGGTCATACTGCCGAAGTGATCTGGCAGCCGATCCTGCTCGAGCGGGAAGTAAAAAGCAGTTTTTTCATAAAGGCCGATCAAGCACAGCAGCTCATGCCTGCGGGCTTCTTCATCTTCATTTTTCTTCGTATAGGATGAAAAGTAAGGGGAGACAAAATGTTCTCCAGGTATGAAAAAGTGATTGTCATACCAGAGGTGCACCTCATCCCGATTATATAAGGAATGAAATGTAAGCTCCCTCCGCATTCCCTCAGGGATTTCGTTCATGAATGCTTCATAGGTGCCCCAGTCCCCAAGCCAGATGCTTGTCATGATATTCGCAATCGCCAGCTTTCCATATCGTTCTTCCATTATTGTCTCCACCTTTACTTTAAAGAAATTTCAGGGCTTCCACCCCAATGATATTAAGCCTTTTCAACATCCACGAATACGTCCTGCTGTGCCGGGCCGCCAATCAGCAAGTCTGCGAGATAGCCTTCAAAGTAGCTGCCATCTCGATCAGACAAGGCGTTAACAGAGAATCCCTGCCCACGAGGCTTAGCATATCCTGATTCCTCATGGAGCGGCTTATTGAATTCATAGCCAGTATGGCCGTATTTGCCGGCTGGCTCGATTGTTTTGCCGTCCACTTTGACTGCTTTTGAGCCATATGCATCATGGCCGAAGCTGAAGTTCGCTCCAACGACACCTGGCTTGATTCCCGGTGTCACGAGTGCACGCCCTTTAACTTTTGAGTTATTAGATGAAATGTAGATTTCATCATCAGTCTGGATGCCTTTTTTCTTCGCGTCGATCGGATTGATCCACAGATAGTTTTCCGGCTTCACTTCACGCAGCCATGTATTACCTTCCGTACGGTGCGTTGCCATATTCCTTGATTTCCAGTTAATGAATTGCAGCGGTTTGTTTGGCTTGTAGACTTCGCCATCGTATGTCTTTATTTCCTCAGCTACCGGCACGCCTTCAAAGAATTTGCCTGTGTAAGCACTCTTGAAGCCTGCTGCCTTTTCGTCGTAAAAATAAACCTGTTTAGCCCATTGATACTTAAGTTTGTTTCCGATATATTCATCTCCTGCTGCCTCAAAGCGTCCACCGCGGTTCAGTACGTAGACGACTTTCTTCCATTCTTCCGGTTTGACAGCATTTTTCAGCTTCTGGATGTCAAAATATTTGCCGAGCGCCTTCTGCCTTGCTTTTTCGAAAATCGCCAGCTCTTCCGCATTTGCATCCTTGACAGGTTTCTGGCCGTCAAATGCGATGTTCACAACCCGTTTAAGGTAGTAGTCTTCTGGGTTGTGTATTGCTGAACCATCAGCCAGAGCATTGTCTCCGACACCGGGCAATCCCATTCCTTTTAAAAGATCGATATAGACCTGTTCTGTTGGACGCGCGTCAGGAACCACTCTAGTCACTGGCTGGATGATACCAGCAAATTTATGCTTGAGGATTGGGAAAATGTCTTCCGCATTCCAACTTTCAAGATAAGCAAGATCCGGTAAGATGAAATCTGCATACTTTGAAGACTCGCCAATAATCACATCAGATGCTACAACCAGTTCAACAACCTTAGGATCCCTGATGAATTTAGCCTGCATCTCGGATCTTGGCGCAGCCATTACCGGGGAAGTCCTGTTGATCAGCAAAGCCCTGATTTTATACGGATAGCCTTCCGCAGAGCTTGGGAGCACGTCGTGGATCAGTTTATTGCCAAACGGGTACCATGGACGTTTTGCAGGATAGCCATCCTTTTCGAATAAGGATGTTTTTTCATATGGAATCTTATGCCTTGTTACCGGGATACCCCAGCCTTTGTTAGCATTCGGTACAGACGCAAGATCATAGCGTCCTTCAGTTGCTTTGTATTTGGCGCCGAGAACGGTGTCGCCGCCCTTCCAGTCGTGGTTGCCGACAAGGTGGTTCAGCATATTGATGGCACGGACACTGTAATAGCCATTTGTGTGCATCGCCGGACCGCGGTATGCATGGATTCCAACCTTTTTGCCGTGAGATGTGAATTCGCGTGCAATCTGGACAATCTGCTCCACCGGTACATCTGCCTGCTTAGCGTATTCTTCGATTGATTTTTCCATGACCCTGTCCTTAAAAATCCTGAAGACGGATTTCACCTGGATGCCGTTGATCGTTGTATCGATATCCAGGTCGCCATTGCGAGCTTTCGTATGCAGCACAGGTTTGCCATTTTCGATGACAACAAACTCCTCGCCTCCGATGCCCAGATCCTTGGCACGGACGAACGGACGCTTCTTATCCCCGGCATTGACAAGGAAGGATGCATCACTCCAGGTTGTTTCGCCATCTACATTCGCTGCTTCTTGGTTCGGGTTTCGCAGGTAAATATCGTCATAGCGATTGTTTTCAATGATCCAGCGGCACATCGCCATTGCCAGCGCCCCATCACCGCCCGGTTTTACCGGAACCCATACATGCGCTTTCTCAGCTGTCTTGCTGAAACGCGGATCGATGACAACCATCTTCATGCCGCGATCGATGGCATTAGTGATCTGCGGTGCGAAAGTTGTTGGTCCCCGGTTAGCGACCATCGGATTTGTTCCCCAGACGATGACCATCTCAGCGTTGTCATAATCGGGAATCATCCGTTTCTTTGGCTTTTCGGCATCATGCGAGCGGGTATTGCCCATTACACTGGTGATTCCGCAATATCCGCCGTGATCGTAAAAGTTGGCTGTACCAAGACTGTTGACAGCCAGACGCTCGATAAATTCGCGTCTGTGTCCGGCCATAACGGCAATTTGGTTGGCCTTTGGCCCAAGGTCAGGATGGTTTGTATCAATCAGGATATCCTTGTATTTTTTATCGAATTCAGCTTTGGTCATTTCTCCTGCTTTCAGTTTATCCCAGTCTCCCATGACCGCTTCTTCGGGTGCAAACTTCCACATTTCTTTTAGCCCTGGAGTGCGAAGATCCTTGCTGCCCTCAAGGATTTCCTTATAAGCCTGTTCCCAAGTGACCGTTTTCCAGACACCGCTGCCTCGCTCCCCGACACGCTTGAGCGGCTTTTGGATCCGGAAGGCATCATAGTTGGTCTGGATGCCGGCCTGGCCTTTAAGACAGGTGCGTCCGCCGCGGAGACCGCGTCCCATTTTAGCGACATTGCCAGTTCCTTTTACAGCCTGGGATACTGGAGTATCGTAGTTGATATGGCCGATTTGAACCATGTTGATTGGGCTGTACTGGTTGCCGGCAATCTTGCGGACGATGGATGAGTAAGCTCCGCCTGCCGCCCCGGCTGTAATATAAGTCTTAATCGTACATGTCGCATTACACTGCTGGCATGATGTGAAGATGACATTTTCTGCTGTATAATCCTGATAATCGGTGCCGGTTCCATGTGGTTCATCCGTCCAGACACCGCCCATGACCTGCTTGATTGGCCCGACGAGAGCCGGACCGACAAACGCGACCGCACTCAGCGTACCGAGCGCTTTTAAAAACCCACGCCGTTTCATTGGTTTATTTTCCATTATGGCTCACCTCGTCAGAAGTTTCTTCGATTGGCAGCAGCAGCTCGCCGAATGAATAGATTAAGAGTCCCATTGCCACGACACCGACACTGACCATCCATTCCCGAATCGTTGGCGCGTAATTGCCCCAGGGCAGTTCGTGGAAAACTGGCACGACAAGCGGCGGAACAACAATGTTGAAGCGGACGCCGATGATCCCGATGACGATAAGGACAGCTGCTGCAAGCAGTGCATTGACGTTTTGGCTTGTTTTTTTCCAGAAAACGATTGTAATCGGAATGACTGCTCCAAGGAACATTTGCACGAACCAGAACGACCAGGCTTTTTCACTGGCCATCATTGTCGCCAGCGTATCAAGGTGTTCCGCCTCAAGACCATACCAGCCAATCAGATATTCATAGAATTGAAGGCCAAGGTCAATGATCAGGAACCCGACCATCAATTTTGCAAGCGATACAACCATGTTTTTATCTATTTCCTGCCTCTGGACTTTTTTCTTGATGATATACATCGCTAAAAGCAATGCTGTTCCAGAAACCATTGCCGATACGACGAAAATGATCGGGAAAAGTGCTGTATTCCAGGCCGGACGTGCTTTTACAACAGCGAAAATCGTTCCTGTTCCGCCGTGCACCCCAAGGATTGCCAGCGGGATCCCGATTGTACCAAGGATTTTCATCCACATATGGTCACGCTTTTTCGTCGCTGCATTGATAGTCGCATTTTTGAAGGTGATGAATCTTGCGATAAAGCCTTTCAATGAGTTTGTTTTTGCCGCGCGGACGAGATCTTCCCTCATCGCGATATAAAGCTCAACTGTTAACAGCCCAATATACACCAGATAAAAGTGGACTTCCCAGGCAAGCGGTGATGTGACATTCCAGTAGATGATCGCGTTGAGCATTCGCTCCGGACGACCAAGGTCCATCAGCACGAAGGTCAGCGCGACGATCATACAGACAATCGCGGTGAAAAGTGCCGCCTTTCCGACCCGTTCGTATTCTTCCATCCCGAAAACGTAGATCAGGGTCGACAGCAGGAATGAACCCGCGCTGAGGCCGACGAAGAAGATGTAAAAAGCAATCCAGGCTCCCCAAGGGGTAATGCTTGATAGATTCGTAGCCGCAAGCCCCGTGAAGAAGCGTTCTACGATGAAATACCCGCCGATCAAAAAGGCTACAGTCAGGGCAGAAATCCATATTTTAAAAGCTTTTGACACAGTGACATTGATTTTCGATTTTGATGTGCTTTTCTCTTTTAAATCAACAGCAAGATTGGCCATCGCCAGTCCCTCCTATCTTAGATAAATGACGTTCGGATGTGTTCCAAGCTCTTCCTTCAGGCGGAATGCTCTTGGACTTGCAGCAAGCTTTGATACCACGCTGTTCGGATCGCTGATGTCTCCGAAGAAGCGGGCATCGCCAATGCACGTTTCCACGCATGCTGGCTCTTCGCCCCTTTGCAGGCGGTGGAAGCAGAAGCTGCATTTACGGACCGTGCCTATTGGTGTCTTGCCTTTTTCGCGGTTGCCGCGCTCTACGCCATATTCAGGGCTTGTTACATCATTTGCGCCTTGCACTTCCTGCTCATAGCTTTCGCCAAAATCAAATGAACGGGCGCCATACGGGCAGGCAACGATGCAATATCGGCAGCCAATGCAGCGGTCATTATCAATCGCGACAATGCCGTTTTCCATCTTATAAGTCGCCCTTGTCGGACAAACCTGTGCACATGCTGGTTTGTCACATTGCATGCACGGCCTTGGCAGGTTGACCGCCTTGATGTTCGGGAACTCACCTTCAAGCGATTCCATGACGACGTTGTAGGAGATGCCCGGCGGCGTCCTGTTCTCTGCCTTGCAGCTGACGGTACACGTATCACAGCCAACGCATTTTTTCAGATCAATGACCATCGCCCATTTCGGGCCGTCACCCTTCCTAATGTCTGGTCCATCCCCAGATGCATAATAGTTGCCAAATTCCTTTGTCAGCGATGAAGAGTAGATTTTATGGAAGTCTTCGATTTTCAGTTTGCCGCTGATGACCTTTCTGGCATCGCGCGCCATGTTCAGGCCAAGCTCTGTGTCATACTGTGATTCATCCATTTCCTTCTGTGCGTCCGGCAGCATCTTGTCGACGATTTTATCGTAATCTACCTTTTTCTCATTTGAAAAAAGACCCATTTTACGTCACCTCTTTTTATGCGTTTAGATTTCTTTCTTTATTTCCTTGATGTCATCCACAATGTCGTCAGTAATGTCACTAGTCAGCTCACGAGTCGACTTCTTGAATTCCTTCAGCGTCTGGCCGAACGCCCTGCCGATTTCAGGCAGCTTTTTCGGGCCGAAGATGATCAACGCCAAAGTAAGGATCAAAATCAAACCAGGAATACCAATATTGGATAGCATGTTGCCACTTCCTTTTTTATTTTTTCTTGCCTAATTATATTGCAAGCTGCGTGCCAACTTTTTTGGCATGGAGTGTTTTCGGATGAATGGGTATTGCGATTCCTTGGGGCAGTAAGGCTCGCGGATTCGTGACACTTCTGTGAACAAGAAAAAGCATCTGAAACCGATTTTAGTCGCCGGTTTCAGACGCTGCTTGTGTGCCATTTTGTCATGATGCTGCAATTTTGGCATGTGACATTTTGGCATGGTGTGCAGGAATGACATACGCTTTGGTGAGTTTGATTAATCCTATAAGGGGAAGTTCTTTCCCGGGGTATAGATTCTTCCTTTGGTGGAACCGCTGCTATCTAGGTCTAACGCCGAAAGCAGCCTTTTTGACTGGTGGATGGATGAGATTTGGAGGAAATCGCTGAATTGTCTGCTCGTAATAGCAGGACCAAATATGATGAAGAAATCTCTAAGTGCTTCTATCTGAGCATCTCTTGATAAATGGCCGCATTTTTCACAAATCCAGTTGCCATAAATTTTTTTCATGCCGATCTGCTGGCACTCCGGACATTGGACTCCTTTCTTTACTTGATCCATAGGCAAATTCATTGAAGGAATATCAGGAATATATGGTTCATGGCTTTTCAATAGCAGCTTGGTGATTTTTCTTATTTCCTTTATTGATAAAACCTCATTTTTATATTTGTCATTAAAGGACTGAATCTTATAGGCAACAGCGGGAGTTTTACAAACTCTTACTCTTACATCATGGTGGTTTCCAGGATTCCTGATAATTGCCTGTGAGTTGCTAATAGAAACAAGGAATTCAATAGGAGGTGGGGAAAAATGATTTTTAATTAGGAAGGATTTTAATTGCGCAGCTTGGGTTCTTGTTTGCAGTATGGGATCAGGGTAGACCTTTTCAATTCCATTCAAAGTTTGAAGCAAATAGTTGAATTCCGGATGAAAGTCCAAAGTGCCAGCGAAATTTTTTGAGTCAATGACAAGCATGAAGGTTTCTGATATCAAGAGGGAATCAATCTGGAAGTGGGTATTATTATGGGGAATTCTTAAATCGTGTAAAATATAGAATCTTGTGTGGTCAAATTGCGATAAATGATAGTCTAGTTCTTTTTCACCTTTGTAGCCTGCTGATTTTCTTGATAATTTGCTCTCAAGATCCGTTTGCAGCTGCGGATTTAAGGTGAATCTCCTTAAAATCGCCTTCAAAACAGTAATTTCTCTTGGAAAATCCCTATTTTTTTCAATCAAGCACATCACTTCCTCTTATTTTTCTTCTATAATAATTCTCTTTTCACATTTTAAATTCCTTTTCTCTGTTCCATAAAATTTTTATAGCGAGTTTTTGGATTATATAGCGAGTTTTCATTTTTTATAGCGACTTTTTCTTTTATATAGCGAGTTTTCATTTTTTATAGCGACTTTTTCTTTTATATAGCGAACTGGAAATTCCACGGTTTTTTTTCCAGTTCGCCGCCCACATACAAACTACTCTTTCAAATCATATTGGTCAATCTTCCGGTAGAGATTCCGCACACTGATGCCGAGCACATCTGCTGCTTTTGTTTTGTTCCAGTTCATCTGCTTCAAGGCGTTATCGATGTGTATTTTTTCGACTTCTTCAAGTGAGCAGAGTCTTGATTCCCCACCAGCGGGAGCAGCACCAACCGCAGCCTGTTTTGGCAAAAGCAAATCGTCGGTTTTAATCAGGCTGCCCTTCGACAAGAGCACGCCGCGTTCGATCAGGTGGCTGAGCTCGCGGACATTTCCCGGAAAATCATATTGCTCCATCGCAGCAAATGCTTCTGCCGACAACTGCTTCGACGGGTCTTTCGTCCTCGCGATAAAATGCTCGATCAGTGCAGGCAAATCGCCTTTCCGTTCGCGCAGCGGCGGGATCGTCAGCTTGACGACATTCAACCGGTAATATAGGTCTTCACGGAATCGTCCCTCAGCCACTTCTTTTTCCATGTCGCGATTCGTGGCGGCGACGACGCGGACGGTCACATGGCGCTCCCGGACATCGCCGACGCGTCGGAATTCACCTGTTTCGAGGAACCGCAACAATTTCACCTGAAGCGCAAGCGGCATTTCACCCAACTCATCCAAAAACAGTGTTCCGCCTTTTGCCGCTTCGACGAGGCCTTTCTTATCCTGGCTCGCTCCGGTAAAAGCGCCGCGGGCGTGGCCGAACAATTCGCTCTCCAACAAGTGCTCAGGCAGCGCACCGGAGTTCACGGGCACAAATGGCTCATCAGCGCGGAAGCTCCAGTAATGGAGAGCCTTCGCGAACAGCTCCTTCCCAGTGCCGCTCTCACCCTCAATCAGGACAGGTACGTCGCTGTCGGCAATCCGTCTCGTCATCTCGATCACTTCTTTAAAATTGGCACTGTCACCAATTATCCTGAATTCATTATGCTGTGCGATGATTTTCTTCATTAATTCGTTTTTCTCTTTGAGCGCCTTATTTTCAGCAGCCTTCCCTATCGTCAATTCCAACTCTGATAGATTATAAGGCTTGGTGATATAATCAAAGGCGCCCACCTTCATCGCTTCAATGGCGGTATCAATCGTCCCGTGCCCGGTCAAGATCAGCACCTCGATATCGGGCTGAATTTTCTTCGTTTCTTTTAACAACTCGATGCCATCCATGCCTGGAAGTCTGATATCATAAACGCCGATGTCGTATTCATTCTTTTTCACAAGCTCGAGTGCATCCTCAGCCGTACCCGCGCTGTCCACATCGAACCCCTTACGCCTCAGCCGCCTTACCAATAGCTCCAGCAAATCCTGTTCATCATCAACGACCAATAATCTTGTTGCTGACATCGTAGCCCACCTCCATTGTTTCTAGTCCAGAATACAGGTTAGCATCTGTTTGCTGTCTGGAAAAACCTCGTCCGTCTTCCTCTTACTGATCTTCACCTTCTATTCCCGCTTGCAGTTCTGCCGGCAGTTGGATTTCCACCGTTGTTCCTTCCTCTGGTTTGCTGTCAATCGTGATTGTCCCGCCAAATTGCTGGATGATGCCATAGCAGACGGACAGTCCAAGTCCGGTTCCTTTGCCGATTGGCTTCGTTGTGAAGAATGGATCGAACAATTTATCCATCGCTTCGGCCGGGATTCCATGGCCGCTGTCGGTCACTTTGATGGAAACCTGCCCCTCATCATCTGCCGAAGCGGAGACGAGCAGTCTTCCTTCGCTCTCCATCGCATCGACTGCGTTGTTAATCAGGTTGACGATGACTTGCATCAGTTTTAGTCCATCACCGGTAACCATTGGCAGCGAATCAGGGACTTGAAGCTCAAGCTGAATCCGCTGCTTTTTCAGCTGGTGTTCGACAAGGCTGATGCTGCTTTCAATGATTTCCCTGATGTGGATGTGTTCTTGTGTCCAATCGTTTTTCCTGGAAAAATTAAGCAGATTCCCGGTGATCTTTTTGCAGCGCTCAGTGTTCTCCTTGATTTTACGAAGATAGTGCTCCATCTCATCCTCATCCAAATCTTCGTCGCCAGCCTGGATTCGGTCAATCAGGTCCTCCGCATACACATTGATTGTTGCCAGCGGATTGTTGACTTCGTGCGCGAAGCTTGACGCCATGATGCCAAGCGCGCTCAGTTTATCAGTCTGGATCATCGTTTCTTCCATTTGTTTTTGCTCGGTGATATCCTCGAGCACGACGAGGAATTCGCCTTCTTCCTCAATCGCGTGATTCAGCGGGAACACCCTGTGCCTGAATATCCGCTCGCCATTAGGCCCATCCTTGAACTTCATGACTTCATCGGCAATTTTATCAAGGTCTGGACAAGTAATCGGACAGTTCAGGCATGGCGTATTCTCCCCGCCAATCAAGGTATAACAAGGGAGCGTAAGCCGGTCTTCTTTTAACCAGCCTTTTAAAATCGGGTTCATCCAGGTGATCCGGTACTCTTTCGTCACGAGCGCCAGTCCCGCGCCAATCCCGTTCACCACGACATTGAGCCTTTCCTTCTCCTGCTCAAGCAATCTTGATTTTTCGAGCAGCTCCTTGCTCATGTCGTTGAAGGAATCTGCGAGTTTCCCGAGTTCATCGGTGCGCCTCATTTTCACAGGACTGATTTTACGTCCCTGCTTCAAATTGTTCATTTCCCGGTCAATCGAAACGATCGGCCTTGTAAAATAAAGGCCCGCCCATACACTGATCAGGCTCACCGTCAAGATCAGGAGGGCGACAGCACCTATGCCGCTTTGCAATATCCTGTTGATGGGAGCAAACGCAGTCGTTTTCGGCTGCTCCATCACGAGAATCCAGTTCAAGTCTTCAATTTTCGCTGTCACGCCAATTTCATCATGGCCTCCAGAAGGCTGTTTATGCCAGATTTTGCTGTAATCCTGATGGGCGATGACACGGTCATTATCATCAACCAGATAGATATAGGAAGAATGATCCTGGCGCATTGAAGATATTTTCCCGATGATTTTTTGGAGTTGGACTACTACCCCAATCGCTTTCTTTGTGCCATTTCCATAAAATGGGATCGCCAGTTTCATGACCGGCTGGCCATACTGGTTGAAGTCTACCTGGCCATATACCTTATCGCGGGTCTGCAGCTGGAACCACATATCATCCGTGAACCAGCGCTCCATGCTTCCAGCGATATTGAGATCATATCGGGACACCCGTTGCTCCACAAAACCTTTATCATCCGCGATCACAACCTCCTCGACAGATTCGCTTTGCTGCAAAAGCTCATATAAAGCACTTTGCTTTTTATCTAATAGATTGAGAGATGCAAGGACCTGAATCCGCTGAAATGTCTGGCTGAATTCAAATTCAATCTCACGGGACAAATTCTCAAGCACAAGATGCTGTTTTTCGATGATTCGCGTTTCCAAATCCGCTTTTACAAAAGAATAATAAAATAAGCTGATGAGCAGCAGCGGAATGGTCGACATGGCCACTCCAAACACAAGGACCTTATTCCGGATTGTCTGCGATTGCATAAAATCAGTCATTGCTTTCATTGACTCCGGCCTCCTTGCACTTCGGGATGGATCAGCTCCGCCAACTTCAGCAAATCGTCATTATATTTGACGCCAAGTGCGTCCTTTGTCTGCTGGTTGATGACAAAACGGATGCCATCCGGCAGTTCGACCGGAAGTTCTCCCGGCTTGTTTCCCTGAAGGATCAAGCTGACAAATCTTGCCGCCTGGTAGCCTTGTGAATGAAAGCTGGATCCGTAGCTTGCCAGGAGCCCCTTTTCCGCTTCAAAATCATATAATCCCATAGCAGGAATTTTTTTCTCTTCGGTCAGCCTGACAATGTCATCTGTCAGCGATTCGATCCTGAAACTGGGGAGGATCAGGATCGCCTCCTCATCTTTAACCGTTTTCCACAATGTTTCCAGGCATTCCTTCGAGCTTGCATCACATGGGGATATCTCCACGCCAAGTGCCTGGGCAGCAATCCTTGTTTCTTTAAGGCTTAAGTTGCTGACGTCAATCTTGCTGTCATATATGACATGCACCTTTTCAATTTTCGGAACCAGTGATGTCAGCATTTCAAGTCGTTTTCCAGAAATACTGGCATGATAGTTATTGATTCCGGTAAAAATCCCGCCAGGTGACTTGTAATCCTTTATCAAGCCCAATTCCTTCGGTGCAGCAATACCTGCAAAAACAACAGGAATTTTGATTTTCTCCTTATCCAACTTTTCCTTTAGACGCAGGGATTCGATCCCTCCAAGCGTAACAATTAAATCTGGCTCACTTTTTAGTAGATCATCGATTTGCTTATCAAGCAGCTTTTCATCATCATCCGCATTCTTCACTGTAAAATGGATCTCCTTGCCGCTGTAACCGAGATCCTTAAGCCCTTTTTCCAGGCCAGTGAACTTTTCATGGCGATTTTCCCCGATCATCAGGACCCCAATTTCCGCAGGACCATCGCCCTTGAACCCAAGAAAAGCATATATAATAGCCGAAACGGCAACTGTCGTCAGGAAAAAGAAATACCACTTTGTTTTCACGTTTCGCGCCTCCATTTTCCGTATTCACTTTCACTATAACGGAAAAAGCAATGTAGCCATCTTGCAAAATAGGATAATTTTATGAACAACAAAAAAGGTCCTCCTCTATTAGAGGAGAACCTGATTTCAAGCTTTTACTTTTTTTCGACAGCATGTCCGCCGAATTCGTTCCTTAATGCAGCAACAACCTTGCCTGTGAAGGTATCATCTTCAAGTGAACGGTAGCGCATCATCAGTGACAGCGCGATGACTGGAGCTGCTGTTTGCAGGTCTAGTGCGGTTTCGACTGTCCATTTTCCTTCGCCTGATGAATGCATGACGCCTTTGATGCTTTCAAGCTTCGGCTCTTTTGAGAATGCGTTTTCCATCAGTTCCATCAGCCAGCTGCGGATGACAGAGCCGTGGTTCCAGACGCGTGAAACTTCTTTGTAATCGTAATCGAACTGGCTCTTCTCAAGGATTTCGAAGCCCTCTGCGATTGCCTGCATCATTCCGTATTCGATACCATTGTGAACCATCTTCAGGAAGTGGCCGCTTCCAACCTTACCTGTGTAAAGATAACCTTTTTCGATGGAAATGTCCTTGAAGATTGGCTCAACATGGGCAAAAACCTCTGCATCGCCGCCGATCATTGTGCAGGCTCCATTGCGTGCGCCTTCCATTCCGCCGCTTGTTCCCACATCCATAAAGTGGATGCCGGCAGCAGAAAGCTTTTCTGCACGTCTTAACGTATCCTTATAGTTGGAGTTTCCGCCATCAATCAGGATGTCACCTTCTTCAAGGTATGGCGTGAACTTCTCGATTACCTGGTCGATCAAATCACCAGCAGGAATCATCAGCCAGATCACGCGCGGCTTTAGCAGCATATCCGCCATTGCCTGATAGTCTGCTGCGATTTCAGCGCCTTCTGCTTTGATTTTCTGCATTGCTTCTTCATTTATATCATTCGCCACAACCTCATGGCCGTTTTCCATCAGATTCAATACCAAGTTATAGCCCATTTTACCAAGGCCAACCATTCCTAGTTTCACTTCGATGCACTCCTTTTTATGTAACTCTTTTCGTGCAGATTCTGCATAAGAAGAGAGCTTGAATATAATATGATAGTATCAAATATTTTTTCATATGTATATAAAATAGAAGAAAATAATTTTCACGCGTTAATATCTTTTAATGGAAATCGCTTCCCTGATTTTCTGCAGATTTCCTAAAGTCTGGTCTTGCCTGCGCACGGATACTGCCACATGGAGCACATCAATCAGGCTCAACTGGACGAGTCTGGATGCCAGTGCTTCAGACCGGAAAAGCGTCTCGCGGGATGTGGTATAGAGAACATAATCCGCTTCCTTTGACAGTGGGGACTTATAATGTCCGGTGATTGCGATGGTCGCTGCCCCATTAGCTTTTGCTATTTTTAACGCTTCTATGACATCTTTATTGCTGCCGCTATGCGAAATGCCGATCGCAGCCTGCCCGGGTCCAAGCAGCGCGGCAGAAATGATTTGCTGGTGTCCATCACTATGGGCATTGCAATGGATGCCTGTCCGCAGGAATTTATGATAGGCATCAAGCGCAATGGCTGATGAACCGCCTGATCCGTAAAAATCAATTTTCGAAGCTTGGACAAGAACATCGATAATCTTCTCAAGAACTTTGGCATCCAAAAGGTTTAGCGTTTCCTTCATGGCCTCGATATGCCCGGCGAACACTTTTTCCGCAAGCGTTACGACCTCATCCTCTTCTGTTATTTCTTCATGGATATTCTTGATCGGTTCCACGAGTTCACTAGCCAGGGCAATCTTGAAGGCTTGATATCCTCTGAACCCAAGCCGTTTACAAAAGCGGAAAATGGTCGCTTCGGCAACAGAGGCATACTCCGCAAACTCCGTGATCGAGAGGTGGATGATATCCTGGGTGTTCTTCAATATATAATCTGCGACCGCCTTCTCCTTTGATGAAAGCGATGAGTAGATCGCTTTAATTTTAACGATGACATTTTGTCCATTCAGTTCACTGGCCATGTTTTTGCCCCCTTTTTTAACCACTTTATTTTACCAAAAGATTTTCATCATTATTTAAGCAGGATGAAAATTTTTTTCACACTTCGCAAAAAGAAAGGACCGAATTTTGGTTCAGCCCCATACATTTTTTAATCCTGATCCGTTAAGATAATCGGACCCTCCTTTGTGATTGCGATTGTGTGTTCATACTGGGCAGATAGGGTTCCATCAACCGTTCTTGCTGTCCATCCGTTTGAGTCCATTTTCGTCGGCCATTCTCCGACATTGACCATCGGTTCGATGGTGAACACCATGCCTTCCTTGAGTCTTGGCCCCTTGCCTGGGAAGCCATAATGAGGGATTTCCGGCTTTTCGTGAATGACCGAGCCGATCCCGTGGCCGATGAACTCGCGGACAACTGAAAATCCTTCTGCTTCAACATATGATTGGATCACATGGCCAATATCGCCAACCCGATTACCCTGTACGGAAGCAGCAATCCCGCGGTATAAGGCCTCTTTCGTCACATCCAACAGCTTTTGCGACTGTTCACTGATTTCTCCTACAGCATAGCTCCAGGCCGAATCAGCAAGGGCACCGTTCAGGTTGACGACCATGTCGATCGTCACAATGTCGCCCTCTTTCAAAGCCTCTTTCCGCGGAAAACCGTGGCAAACCTCATCATTGATGCTTGCGCATGTTGCATATTGATAATTCCGGTAGCCTTTTTGCTCTGGTGTGGCTCCATGCTTTTTCAGATAATCCTCAACAAATTGGTCAATTTCCCAGGTCGTCACCCCTGGCTTGATGATCTTGCGAAGCTCTTTATGCACAGAAGCAAGCAATTTTCCAGCTTCCTTCATGTTCTCAATCTCTCGAGCCGATTTCAAAACAATCATTCCGTCATCTCCCTGATTCATTTCACCCTCTATATTATCTTATACGTAAAATTTCGCAAAATGAACCAGTTCCTCACAAGGTAAAAGCAAATAGGCTTAGTTTACTTGATTACTATCACAGAAAATCCACTTTTAACGGTTTTAACAAATCTCTGCAATCATTTTTTATAGCGAGAATCTTATTTTATAGCGACTTTCTCGTAAATATAGCGATTTTTTCTTTTATATAGCGAGTTTCACCTTTTTATAGCGACTTTTTCTTTTATATAGCGAGTTTCCTCTTTTTATAGCGACTTTTTCTTTTATATAGCGACTTTTATGTTTTTCCAGTTTGCACACACAATAAAAAACCCTTCTGCCTCAGCAAAAGGGTTCTCAACATTATTCCAGCACTTTAAGTGCTTCGCGATTGAACGCTGGAATATCCTTCGGTTCTCTGCTTGTCACCAGCTGGTTGCAGCAGACGACGACTTCCTTGTCCTGGTATTTCGCACCGGCGTATTCCATGTCGACACGAATGGATTTATAGCCTGTCGCACTTCTGCCTTCAAGTGTCTTGGCTGTCAATAACAGCTGCGGACCATGACATATTGCGAATACGGGTTTTTTCTCATCCATAAAGTACTTGGCGAATTGGACGAATCGTTCATCCTCGCGCAGCTGGTCTGGAGAAAAGCCGCCCGGTATGAATAATGCATCAAAATCTTCCGGCTTGACGTTGTCAATGCTTTCATCAATCTTGACTTCGGCTTTTCCCTGCTTGCCTTTTACCGTCTTTCCCTTTTCTTTTTCGATCGTCATAACCTCATGTCCGGCTTCTGTAAATGCACGAGAAGGCTCAAGATATTCTGCGTCTTCAAATAAGTCTGTTATTAAACAGGCAATTTTCTTACCCATGGATTCAACATCTCCTTTAATAAATTCTCCACTATTAAATCTTCCCTGTCTGGAGAGGACAAAACATCAATAAACACTTCCACTTTTTACAATAAAATTATGTAAATAGACCTATCTTAAGTTTAAAGCAAAAAAAAGATTTTATATTTGCGTAATTCGTCTATAATTTATTTAGGACATCTTTAGGGAGAGAAGGAGCACCATGAAATTTGGTTATATCAATGTAATGGAGGAAGTGGTTTCGACTCTTGTCAATGTGTTGATGATGAGCCCCGATTACCAGACTTTCTGCAATTGCCAGAAGTGCCGTAATGATATCATCGCCATCAGCCTGAACACTCTTCCAAGCCACTATGTCACTACGGAAGATGGCCGAAAGATGGTTTATGAACAGCTAAACACTCAGGAGAACAGGGCCTGGATCAATAAACGGATCATCAGTGCCATTCATCTAGTCGGAAAATATCCGAAACATTAATAAAAGCTGCCTAATGACAGCCTGGTCGCCCAGGCCTGTCAACGGCAGCTCTTTTTTATATATTCTGTGTATCCATACGTCTGGCGAAATCCACGAACCGGAACTTGTCGGGACGATGCCTTGACTCGGTATACTGGAAAAGTGTCGCATCATCGAAATAAATATAGTTTTTCACGATGACAATCGCATGGAATCCTTCCATATCCAGAAGCTCCCGATCCTCTTCACTCGGTTCCTCAACCGTGAATTCCTTTTTGGCAAAACTGATTTTTTTATCCAGTTCCTGCTCAATATATTCAAAAATCGAATTCTCGCATTTTTGGCGTGACAGGCCTGGCACATGCCTTTCGACGATAAAATCCTTATCGAGGATGACCCGTTCTTCATCAATATGCCTGACTCTCTTCACCTTCCAGACCATCTCATCATTGTCAACATTCAGTTCCCTCGCGATATCCGCTCCTGCCTGTTCGAGATCAAACCCATCCACAGTCGTCTTTGCTTTTCCGCCCATATTTTTCGCGAGTTCTTTAAAACTGATTAGCCCGGAAATCGGAAACTGGTGCCTTTTCAAATCGAGCACGAGTGAGCCTTTGCCGCGGATTTTTTGGATAAAGCCATTTTGTGCGAGAAGATTCAGGGCTTTGCGAATTGTTTCGCGTGATGTCTGATACATTTCGGCAAATTCATTTTCAGATGGCAAAATTGTTTTGGCGTGGTAATGCCCCTCCTGGATTTGTTTGGCGATTTCTTCATAGATCAATAAATACTTTTTCTGCATATCATCACCCGTACCTTGTCTGATTGCTACCATTTTACCTTTTTTTCGAATAAAAGAATATTATAGACTATCCTGTTTACTTTTTATAAAAATTCACCGTTAACCGCCGATAACTATAGAGACTATTTTTTTCCCAACCTTTTATTAAAAAAAACACCACAAAAATTGAGAAGATTGTTTATAATTGTTCTGTAAGGTGTTCTTAATATGGAACTATTTTATCAGATTTGTTATGATATAACTATAAATTGACAAGGTGTGTGGATACTGTGATTGGTGAACGCGTCAAAAAACTTCGACAAGAGAAAAGAATGTCCCTATCCGAGTTGGCTGAGCAAGCTGGCGTCGCAAAGTCCTATTTAAGCTCTTTGGAACGGAATCTGCAAACGAATCCTTCAATTCAATTTCTTGAGAAGATCGCTGGAGTCCTGAATGTCCCGGTTGATCAATTGATCCATGAACAAGTCGATAAAGAAAATATTGATTCTGACTGGGTTAATCTTGTGAAAGAAGCAATGGATTCCGGAATCAGCAAAGACCAGTTCCGTGAATTTCTCGAGTTCAACAAATGGAAACTCAATAATAAATAATCACAAGGGACAGCCATTTCGCTGTCCCTTTTTTGTAAAATAAAAAGCACCTCTGTAAGGAGCTGCCCGAGTATATAACGATTATCTTTATGTATCCTTTACTCCTGCCTATTGGTCATTAAAAATTTCCTGATTTCTTCTTTATTTATTCCCATCTCCAATGCTTCCATGATCAGCTGCATCCATTCTGTATCCAATTCTTCGAAAATTACCTGTTCTTTAATCAAGTTCTTCCCCCCAAAATACAGTTAGTATCCCAGGCGGCCCGGCCATCATAGTACTTTTGCACCTTAGATCCGTGACTTTGCGTCCTGGTTTTTCAACCAGTTTGCCTTTATCTGTACCTTTTTGCTTAATCGTTTACTCCCAATGTCATTGTACCTTGTTCTATATATTTAACATGTAAATATTTGTCGGCGAATTTCTGGAACTATCCTTCTTTTTCTTCCAAACAATTACAAATTTATAGATTAAAACATTATTTTTCTGAAAATTTAAATCTTTTTACTAGTATTTTTTGTCGCATCCTATCCTTAAATGTTGAACTCTTTTTTTACATTCACCCCCATAAATCTGAAGATAAGCCTTTGGACTGTGAAGTTTTTGGATAGGTTTGCCTTTTCCCGCGATGCTTTAGGACTACTTTTTCAAGGCTGATGGCATTGAAAAACGGGTACCTTGTTAAATCATTGCCACACACCGGACATAGCCATTCACCCTGTTCACTGCTGCTAAACGAGGGACGATTGCATCGATCGCAGTTTTTTCTGTACATTGCCATTTGCCTCCTTAACTCGGTACTACTACACTCCATTCGAGTATAGTTCAGAGGAACCATTTTTGAAAAAGTCCATAATAAGGCAAATTTTCTTAAAAAAGAACAATAATCGTTCTTTTTTAAGAAATTCCTTCCATTCTCATACTATTTCGTATTTTTTAAAGAATCTATTTGTTCGTTATAATGAATATAGTTGATTTTAAGGAGATAACTAGATGAAGGTTGGAGAGAAGATTAAAAGATTAAGATTGGAAAGAAACTATTCTATTACTGAACTTTCTCAAAAAGCGAATGTTTCCAAGTCATACCTAAGTTATATCGAAAGAGGCATTCAAGAAAATCCTTCGCTCCAGGTTTTATCACGACTTGCCCACAATCTGGATACGTCTGTGGAGAACCTGATGGGCCAGCAAACAAAAAGGATTGATTCGATCCCCGTTGATGAGGAATGGATCGGACTTGTTGACGAAGCAATAAAAAATGGGATCAGCAAAGAAGATTTTTCTTATTACCTTGATTTCATGAAATTCAAGAACCGTATTGATAAAGAAAAGTAGCGAGTATTATAAAATACAAATTAAGAATGCATCTTAGACCAAAATACCAAAAAAAAACAGCCTTAATGGCTGATTCTCTGTTTGGAAAGGCTGGCGGCAATCTTCGCTCCCACCCTGGCGTTATTTTTGACAAGCGCGATATTAGCAACAAGGCTCTTTCCCTCGGTCAGTTCTTTAACCTTACCCAGCAGGAATGGGGTCAAATGCTTGCCGTCTATATGCTTTTTCTTCGCTTCTGCCAGTGCTTTTTCGATCACGTCAGCTATGAAACTTTCTTCCATTGCATCACCTTCAGGGATCGGATTGGCAACGACGATTCCACCATTGAGCCCAAGATCCCATTTAGTTTTGATCATATCCGCGACAGCCTCGGGAGTATCGAGGCGGAAGTTTACATTATACGGGCTCGTCCGTGTATAGAACGCTGGCAATGAATCGGTACCATAGCCTACAACAGGTACACCATGGGTTTCAAGATACTCTAGAGTCAATCCCAGGTCCAGAATCGACTTGGCGCCTGCACATACTACTGCTACATTTGTTTTTGCCAGTTCTTGCAGGTCGGCAGAAATATCCATCGTTGTTCCCGCTTCACGATGTACACCGCCAATTCCTCCTGTCACAAATACCTCTAGATTTGCCAGTTCTGCGCAGATCATTGTGGCTGCCACTGTTGTTGCTCCATTTTTACCGGTTGATAACAGATACGCGAGGTCCCGTCTGCTGGTTTTTTCTACATTCTTGCTTTTGCCCAGGTACTTCAGTTCTTCATCCGAGAGCCCGATCTTAATTTTACCATCAAGAATGGCAATGGTTGCAGGAACCGCCCCATTATCACGGATGATCTGCTCTACCTCCCTTGCTGTCTGGACATTCTGTGGATAAGGCATCCCATGTGATATAATCGTAGATTCCAGAGCAACGATCGGTCTGCCCGCGTTCTTCGCTTCTATTACTTCCTGTGAAAAATCAAGCCACTTCTCCAGCATGTTGTACCTCGCTTATTTAAAGTTTTGTTTGAAAGTTTCGAGTAACTGTTTATTATTCAAGATGGGGTTCACTGTTTCGATCGACTGCAAGGTAATAATCGAACAGGCCATCCCGATCTTACAGGCATCCTCAGTCGGGATTCCATTAAGATGGGCATAGATGATCCCGGCGACGAGCGAATCACCCGCTCCAGTCACATCGATGACAGAGATCGCTGGGGGAATCAGGACTCCAGCTTCACCTTTTCTTGTAAAATAGATCAATCCTTTATCTCCGCGGCTGATGACAACCTTTTCGACACCTTTATGTATGATGATCTCTGCAGCCCTGAAAAAGTCGCCTTCGTTTTCAATTGTGATGCCCGAAATCGCTTCCGCTTCCTCCTTATTGGCAATCAGCCAGGTAACCCCCAGCAGGTTGTCAGGCAATTTCCTCGCTTTCGGCGATGAAACAGGTGTGATACAAAGCTCGATGTTTTCCTTGCGGCATCGCTCGATAATCCGCTCCAGCACATCTGCCGGAAAATTGGTGTCCAGCATGATGAAATCCGCTGAAGCAAAATAACCCCATTTGGGATCGATGAATGCTGGAGTGATAGAATCATAGACTGACATCTCGGCTAAAGCGACAGTCATTTCCCCATCATGGTCCAGGACTGCCGTATAGGTCCCAGTAGACTGACCATTGAGGAACTCGGACGGAGTGAAATCGACGAACGCCCTTGTGTATTCCATCAGCCAGTGTCCTTCATGGTCATCGCCCACAACTGTCAGCACACTGACATTATTCCCGAGCCTCCCCAGATTCTCCGCAATATTCCTGGCAACCCCGCCGCAAGACTTTGAGCTCTCAGCCGGATTCGAAGTGCCCAGTTCCAGCACACCTTTCGCCCATATCTTTCGGTCTATATTTGCACCGCCTACACATAACACTTGGCGTCTCTCTGGCAACATATAGGCTCTCCCCAAAATTTTCCCTTGCTTTGTTAAGGAGGAGATATAGCCGGCAACTGCATCTTTCGGCACATCCGTCTTAGCGGCAAGATCATTCAGTGAAATGTACGGATCCTCTATTATCAATTTTAAAATAAGAGCCTCTACATCGTTCATGTCGAGCACCTCGCTATTTCCAAAATATAGCTATCATTTAAATCTTATACTTTTGTCCAAATATACTCAAGACTATTAAAATTCAGTTAAATTATCACAAAGACATGAATAGTGATATTCCCGCACTTTTTGAATTCCTGTCATAAAATCGTCAAAAAAAACCGGTGTATCTCACTTTTTCCCCACGTTTTTTTCGCATTTTAATCACAACTCCCTGATAGGATTATATTCGATCAAAGGAGGAGATTGTATGAAGAAATTCCTTGCTGTCATGATGGCAATAATGTTGATGACAATCGTTTCAGCCTGCGGTAATGACTCTGCCAAAAACGAGCCAAAAGATGACCAGGATACCGCAGCTAAAGAAATGAAACATGAAGAGAATGAAGCAGATGATCACGCAGACGGCCCACATGAGCCAGGCGCTGACGATGTCTGTGCTTTCTGCAATATGAAGGTATATCCTGAAAAAGATCCGATGGGCGTTTTCACGGCACAGGCGAAAACCAAAGACGGTGACTATGTGTTCTTTGATGATTCTGGATGTCTGTTGAATACACCCAGACGCGATGAAGTTGAATTCGAGGAAAAATGGGTGCGTGACTACCTGACATCAGAATGGATTGATGCAGATGCCGCCATACCTGTTAAAGCCGAGATTAAAACACCGATGAAATACGGATATGCTTTCTTCAAAGATCAGGGAAGCGCCGAAAAATTCATCGCAGAAAACAGCGATAAAAACGCAATGATGGCTTCATGGGAGCAAATCGACCAGATGGCGAATGAAAGATATATGAAGAAAATGAAGATGAATTCGGGCAGCATGAATAAAGATAATGAAAACGATATGGAAGACATGAATAAAGATAGCGAAAACAATATGGAAGACAGCAGCAAAAAAGAAAGCGGTCATTGATAAGTTTTTTCCGATGCTTCAAAAAGGAATAACAGCTCACGTTTCGAAAAGAAAGCTTTGATAAAACGAAAAAACTCCCGGTACCATTTTACCGGGAGTTTTCTTATTCACCAGTGCCGCTAGTGGAACGGAGGAATGCTAATTGAAAAATACTTTTTCCAATGGAAGGTAGTTGCCGTTCTGATGGATAAGTGAATCGACGGCATCACAGACCTTCATCTTCCCTTCTTCCATGAAGGCAGCCCGGTCAGCCAATTCCTCTACAAGACTGAGAATATGGGTAGTGAAAAAAATCGTTTTTCCCTGCCGCTTCTCTTCCTTAATAATTTCCTTGAAGCGTAACACCCAGAGTGGATCAAGCCCATTAGTCGGTTCGTCGAGAATCCTTAATGGAACATCAGGGAGCAGTGCCTGCGCCAGGGAAAGCCGCTGCTGCATGCCTTTTGAATATTGTTTGATCTGCATATGACGCACTTCAAATAAACCGACCTGCTGAAGTGCTTCATTCACTCTTTCATCACTGATGCCTCTTAATCTCGCAAAAAATGTCAACACTTCAAGAGCAGTCAATTGGCACGGGAATAACATTTCATCTGGCATATACGAAAACAGTTCTTTAAAATCATGGTTTCGCGGGTCGATTTCACTCCCTTCGAGAAAAACCTTCCCACTGGTCGGCTTCATGATGCCTGTCAGCATTTTAATCAACGTACTTTTTCCCGCACCGTTTCCGCCGCAAAGAGCGAAGATTTCCGGCTTGTTGATTGAAAAACTGATATCTTTAACCTTTTTTGTCTCACTGTAATGCTTGGCCAGTGCTTCAATCCTGATCCATTCCTCATTCATCTGCAACACCCCTTTTCAGCCTGCGCACCGAAAAAACCACCGGCAAAACCATCCAGAGCAAGACAGCAAGAATAAACAGCATTTTTCCCATCATGCCATCCGCCCAGATCGTCAAATCATATAATCGCGGGCCAAATACCGATGCGCCATCAAGCGATAGGATCGACTGGACCCGGATCAGTTCTATCGGGTTCAGGAAAATCGACACTGTCAGCATCGGCAGCAGCCATTGCTTCATTAGGAGCATGCTTAAACCCATAATGATAAATTCATAGAACAGGACCAGGAATGCCCAGACAATCAAACTGATGCCAAGCGCCTGGAATCGCGATTTGGCAATGGTCCCAATCACCATCGCCAGTGACAGACAAATCGCCGCAAGCAATATGGAGTAGAGATAAAATAATAACAGCAGTGATATAGAAACACCCGCGCCTAAAAAGAAAATCACCAGCAGTGCTGCTCCATATCCAAATGTCAGCACAGACCAGATGGCGACAAACAAACCTGTATATTTTCCGAGGATCACACTCCAGGGCGAAACAGGATACGTCAGAAGCAGCATCAGCCCCCGATCCTCCTTTTCACCAGACAGGAACAGGCTCCCAATTAAAAGTGAAAGCAGGGGGATCAGCAATAAATTGATATTCAGGAGGCTCGCTGTCATCCGGTTAAATCCATCGAAGCCTGAGCCCCCGGTGTTCCCGAGGAATGCAACCATGACGGCAAGAGATGAGAACAGCAAGCCAAAGCCTGCCAGCCAGTGGCTTCTCATCAACAGGGTCATCTGCTGCCTGGCAATATGCATCATTGCTCCCAGCTCCACTCATGTTTTTTTAACTCTTTATAATTCAACACTTCTCCCATGCCCTGTTTTTTCACATATTGTTCAGCACTCTCCTTGTCCTTGAAGCTTACCACTCCATTTGCCATCGGTGTCCAGAAATCAGGATGGTAGGCATGGAAAGCGTTTTGCAGTTCCACCCATTCACCTGTATCCACATCACGCACATATTTTTTGGCTGCCTTTTCATCCTGAAGATCTGCTTCCCTCTCAAGGAACTCATCCATACAGCCAATATCATCAAACTTATATACTTCCCCATCAGCGGCAACGACCTCAGTGGCATAGTGCTCATGGGCAAGACCCATATTACAGACTTCGCAAACATCAATCTCCGGGTTGATTTCCTCCGGCCCCATCACATTGTTGCTGCAGCCAGCAGCTGTCGCTGAAAGGAGCAGTAATATACCAAGCTTCTTGATCATCTGAATTTCCTTCCTTTCACAATGACTAATAACGATATCGCAATAAATACCATTCCAATCACTCCGTACCTCCACTGGTCCCCATTCTGCTGTGCAGCAGAGAGTTGGATTTCTGCCGGTTCTATCAGCGGACGCGCATCATAGACCTCTGCCGATCCAAAGCTTGGAAATAAGGATTCCGCCTTTGTCCACAGCTTGACAGACGGGCTTTCGAAAAAGAATTGCCAGTACGGTTGTTTACGAAGAATACGGTCATATAAAGAGCCAGCCTTATAGGCCTCTTCGCCAATGCCATCGCCCGAAAGGTCAAAACTGCTGTAATCATCCCAGTAGTTTCCCTTCAATCCATCATCCAGCCTCATGTCTTCCCCCGAAATCCTGGACTGGACCACATTGCCGATAAAATTGTTTTCAGCCAAAAGATTGTTTTTATTTTTTCCCACGAATTCAAGCCCAACCTGGTTTGCCGCAATCAGGTTCCTGTTGATTGATAGATTCATTCCGTTTTCCAAGGACAATCCTGTGCTGTTCCGTAACATTTCATTGCGCTCAACCAGGACATTCTTCGTTTCATAAATGATTATGCCAAAACCCCGGAAATGAAAGTGATCGGTTACCCTGTTTTCAATGAATGTGATGTCTGCCGAATCCATCACCATGAACCCGGTCACATTCTTTTCGATATGGTTCCCAACTGCAGAAATGTCTTCACTGAACATGAAGTGCATTCCATATCGTGAATCACTGACATGATTTCCTGTTACTTTGACATGTTCCGTAAAGTCATAGTAAATACCATCCTGGACAGCAGCGATTTCATTCTCCTTCAGCAAATGGCCGCCGCCCTTGAACATGTGGATCCCGTTTCCACGCTTCGAAAAATGGGATTCATAACTTGTTATGCTATTTTTCAGCACCCGATTATCCATGCTGTTCGCTATATAAATTCCATTATGGACATCTTTCAATGTATTGTTTTCAATAATATTTCCATCAGCTTTCTTAATGAAAATCCCGCTGTCCTCCTGCCCTGAACCGCTGTTTTGTATCGTCAGTCCTTTAACGGTGACATCAGGTGCAGTGATTTCGATGACATTGCCTTTTCCCCCGCCATCAATTTTTGCCCCTTGTTCTCCTTTCAGTGTCATTCGCTTATTGATCACAATATTTTCCCTATAGGTCCCTGGAAAGATTGTGAGGATGTCTCCTGCTTCCGCCTGGTCAAGCATCCTTTGGATCGATTGTCCTTCCTCCACCTTAAGATCTTCGGCGCTGGCATCAACAGGCACAAGCCAAAGAAGCAAAAGTATGATAAACCAAAATGGCCCTGGCAGCCTGTGCATACTGCCGCCCCCTCCCGGAAAGTATCTCTTTTAAAACTAGCAAATAAATGTGATGAAATCTTGAAATATTTGTTGGGAAACGTTGAAGTCCATACGAGTCTTAAAAGAGGATATATAACGCAATTACAGATTCGGACCTTAAGTTTCAGAATAATCAAAAATCAAATGTGTCTATTTTGTGACAAATGCAATATAATGTAAGTAATATGTATATCTAATTAATTCGAGGAGGTAATGGGCATGACGATTGTTCATATACTGAACTTCTCCATTCCGATTGTCATGATGCTAGTGATTGGCGTCGCCGTTGATAAAATGTGCCAGCCTGACCCACCGGGCAAGGAAGCCTAGTAATGAATTGACCGGCTTCTTTTTTTTCGCCAGTTTTTTTCAAATCGCTATAAAAATGAAATTCTCGCTATATAAAAATGTTTTTCGCTATATAACATATTTTCCCGCTATATATTTAGGATTTCCGCTATATTAATTATTTTTTCGCTATATAACATTCTGTTCGGATGATCCCTTTCCTAAAAAACGCAAAAAGAGCAAGATTCTCGATCGAATCTTGCTCTTTTTGCTAGTTTTCAATAGCAGGGGGCATTTTTTTCACAAAAATTCTGTTGCCCTGGACGAAAAACAGGATACTGCCAAGTACAGCCAGGGATATGAACATAAATAATATGGTTCCGCCTGCTTCCTTCAATAAATATCCGCCCGCAATCGGTCCGAGGAAATGGCCGATTCTCCGAAATTGTGCCGCTCCGAAATAGGTGCCCCTCAGCTCATCCGTTGCAAGCTGATCGACCAGATAACTGCTTGATGGGAAGATGAGTATCTCTCCAATTGTAATAAAAACAATTGCCGTAATGCCTGTGACCCAGCCAGTTACAAAGCTAAACGTCAGCATTCCCAATGACAGGAAGACCGCACCTGCCATCATCACCTGCATCGTTTTGAACCTTTCCGCAAAGTGGCTGATTGGCATTTGCAGCAGGACGACCAGAATTGCATTGATGGACAGCATCACGGAATAGACAAATACCCCGTTTGCAATCGACGATTCAAGATATTGCGGCACAGTGGATTCCATTTGTGAATACCCAAAATTAATGATGATCGTTCCCAATATCAAATATCTCAATGCCTTATCTTTGCTGATGATTTTTAAGGAACTGGCAATCGTTACTTTGCTTGCCCCTCCACCTGCCGGGTTGCCCAGATCATATTTCTTCATCATCAGTGCCAGGATCAAAACATAGACGAAATACATAATCCCCGTCACCATGAAAGCTGATTTGGCAGAAACCACTGCCAGATAGGCACCAAGCAATGGACCGACTGATGCTCCGATATTGATGGCCGTATATCTGAGTGAAAAGGCCCTCATCCGCTTGCTTTTTTCCGTCAAATCGGCAATCAGTGCCTGGCTGGTCGGTTCGAAGAATGATCCGCTCAAGCCATTCAATGCATTTAAAATAATGAACCAGCCCGGTGTCTCAGCGATCATGAAGCCAAAATAGACAAGCGACATCGCGAACAACGAACCGATCATGACTGGCTTACGGCCATATCTGTCTGACAAATGGCCGCCCAGAAAGCCGCCGATCACACCAGACAATGGGCTGATTCCAATCGTCAATCCAATCAATACAGGATGCAAATCCAGATTCCTAGAAAGGTAGATGGCCAGGAACGGCAGTGTTGCGAACGCGGATCCCCTCGCAAGGACAGTACCGCTCAGCAGCACCCAGACAATCGGATGGAATTGGCGATAATAGTTTTTTAGTTTATTCATTTCTTTTTACCTCGGAAAGTTAGATTCCTAAATCATAGCAAATATCCAATATTATGAAAATACCCAAATTAAAAAACCGCCGCCATTTCGTCTGGCAGCGGTATTGTCTATTAACTTGGATTATTGCTTGTACGCGGAAGGATTAGGATCTCTACCCGGCGGTTCCTTGCCTTGCCTTCTGCTGTGTCATTCGTTGCGACTGGCTGGAACTCTCCAAATCCTTTTGCGCTGAACCAGCGAGGGTCGAGCTGTTCATTTTTCAAAATGATTTTCATGAATTCAACGGCTCTCATGACGCTCAGTTCCCAGTTCGATTCGTATCTCGCAGTCCTGATTGGCACATTATCTGTATGTCCGCTGATGATGATATTCCGTGGAGGCTCCATGATCAGCAGGTCCGCGATTTCATTTGCGATGTTGATATCTGATGAACGAACTTCTGCCCTGCCCGACTCAAACAGGACATTGTCACGGATTGTCAGCAGCAGTCCTTCATCCGTCAGCTTTGTATTCAGCTTGTCTGTCAGCTTTTTCTCAGCTATATAAGCGTTGACCTTCTCTTGGAGGGCCATAAGCTCCATCTGGTCTTTGGCGGCATCAGCCTTGTCTTCATCATTCTTTTCGACGTCTTCCTTGCGTTCATCAGGCGATTCCATCTGGCCTTCGGGCATCGGGCTCTGGAATTCAAATACCCCTGTCCCTCCGGAGAAAACATCATTGAACGCTTTCGACATCTGCTGGAACTTGACGGCATCGACCGAACTCATGGCGAACAGGACGATGAACAATGCAAGCAGGAGCGTAAGCAGGTCCGCATACGGGATCAGCCAGGACTCATCCATGTGTTCCTCATGATGCTTCTTTTTCCTTTTCTTACTCATCCTGAGTCACGACGCTTTCTTCAAGTATCAGCTTCCGTTCACCAGCTGGCAGGTAGGAAGCAAGCTTCTGCTCGATTACTCGCGGCGCTTCCCCTTCAAGGATTGAAAGAATGCCTTCAATCATCATGTATTTCACTTGTGCTTCCTGCTTTGATTTGCGCTTCAATTTATTGGCGAATGGGTGCCATAACACATACCCAGTGAAAATCCCCAACAACGTCGCAACGAACGCAGCACTGATTGCCCTGCCAAGCTCATCGGTATTGTCCATATGGCTCAGTGCAGCAATCAGACCAACTACTGCCCCAAGAACCCCGAGAGTCGGCGCATAAGTACCTGCCTGGGTGAAAATGGCTGCACCTGACAAATGGCGTTCTTCCATCGCTTCAACCTCTTCCGTTAACACGTCCCTGATGTAATCGGCACTCTGTCCATCCACAGCAAGCGATAAGCCATTTTTCAAAAATTCATCTTCAATCTCACTTGTTTTTGCTTCGAGCGCAAGCAGGCCTTCCTTTCTGGCAAGCTGGGCCCATTCAGAAAACAGGCGGATCAATGACGGTAAATCAGTACTTTCCTGTTCCTTGAAGAGGATTTTAAACAGCTTGGGCACTTTCTTCAGTTCTTTCGCCGGAAAAGCGATTGACACCGCCGCAACAGTACCCACAATTATGATTAAGAACGCTGCCGGATTCACGAGCGCATTGACGCTTACACCCTTCAATACCATCCCGACTCCGACTGCAATGATCGCTAATATGACACCAATGATCGACGACTTATCCATGTACGACTCCCCTGTCTGCTTTACTTCTATTTCTGTCTCTAGCTCTAAACTGTCATAGTATCTCTTTTTATTTCGACACATTTTTATAAATCTTAAGTGATTTAGCGATCAAAAATAATTTTTAGCCAAGCGTTTAAAATTGAAGATTTCTATGCCGATATAACATAAGCAAAGACAATTGATTAGTTGAGGAGGATTTTACGTGGAGGCTATTGAAAATCTCCGCAGGCAGGATACAAGAAAAAAGAACGTTTTGATGCTAAGTACCTATTCGGTATCCTTGATTGCGACTTCTGCCTATACACTGATTGAAAAAGAACCATTCATTAAAACGATGGTTTATGTAAGTGAATTATCATTTTTCATCCTGTTTTTCCTGATTTTGCAGCTATGGCTTAAGAAAGAGGCTCTCTTCCCTTATGCCGCATTTGCGGCTATTTTCACCCACCATTTCATCTATATCGGAATGTTTGGCGGCAATGGGGCATTCTTGCTGGTACTGATATTCCTTGCTGTCTTCTCAGCCATCCATTTCAACCTGAAAATCTTCATTACCGGTTACAGCCTCGGCTTGGTTGCGGTCATCATGAACAATTTGCTGGCCAAAGAAAACCAGGACTTTTTAAGCAGCACCTTCGCCGCCATCGTGCTCTGCTATGTGTTGATGGGTGCAGTATTGTTTGTGCTGATCCGCCTGAACAGGAATTCCTTTCATTCCCTGGAATCCTTCCTGGCTGAATCCGAAAATGAAAAAGTACGGAAAGAGCAGCACAGTGCCTTGCTGCATAGCGAACTGCTCGTCGTGACTGAGAGTCTTGGTAAAATAAATGAACAAATCCAGACCCATCTGTCTTCACAAACAGAAATGAAAATCGCCGTCAATGAAATTTCTGCCGGAAGCCAGGTTCAGACTGAACAAATCAATCAGATTTCTGAGAATGCAGAGCTGACAAAGCAAAGAATGGATGAAATGTCGGAAATGTCTGTTCTGCTCTCAGATAATACTCTACAGGCTGCCAAAGCGACAGAAAGCGGTTCTGGAAAAATAAGCGAGCTCCAGGGTGATATGAAAGAGCTTGCTGCTTCAATTTCCGAATTGAGCCAGACATTCTCGATGCTGACGAAGAAAATCGAAGAAACCAATGGCTTCATCGTCAACATCCGCAACATCACTGAGCAAACAAATTTGCTTGCCTTGAATGCTTCGATTGAAGCGGCGCGGGCTGGCGAGGCTGGCAAAGGCTTCTCCGTCGTGGCCAATGAAATTCGCAAGCTCGCGGAAATGACGAAGGAAACCGCCATCCAGATTACCGAAAACCTTACTTCTGTAAATGAAACAAACTCAGCTGCACTGGAAAAAATGAATGACAGCAGTGAAAAACTGGCGGATAGCCGCACCGCTGTAGAGGAGGTTTCTGGTTTCTTTGCAGATGTCAGTTGTACCTTGCAAGTGCTGACAAATCAATTCAGCCAATTCGAATTGATGGTTGGCGATGTCCAGAATCAGACAGGCGATGTCGAAGCTTCAACACGTGAGCTGGCTGCAATCATCGAGCAGGCAACTGCCGGCCTTGAAGAGATGAACGCCACGATCGAAACATTGAACGATGATAACCAGACAATTGCCGCCTACGTCAGCCAGACAGCCGCTGCAGCTGAAAAAATCGAGAAGCTTGGTGCGTAAGATACCTTACGGGTATCTTATCCTGCTGAAAAATTATCTCTAATAATAAGATGGCCAGGTTGGATTTCTCCACCTGGCCATTTCTTTATAATAGTTTCTTTTCAATTTTCCGTTCATAATTTTTAAAAATAGAGGAATTTGTCCTGGCACCCCTGCTGGACATGATTTTATTGTACTTAAGCAACTTGGCGCTGAGTTCCTGGTTCAGCCTGTTTTTCTCTTCGGGATTTTCACAAGTTCGGATCAAGTCCTCGATTGACATCACTTCCTGCCTGAGCCTCTGTTCTTCTGGTGAAAAACCAGCGTTTTTCAGCATCTTGTACGCCATTCTAAGGTGTTCCGGCACAGCTGACAAATCTTCCAGAATCAGCGGTTTTCCGTAGCCTGGCAGATTTTCAAACTCTCCATCTTTATAAGCACGCTTGATACGATCCTCAGAAACCACCATTGAAAAATCCATCTGAACCACTCCAGTCCATTAAATTCATCATAACTACTATTAGTATATAACTTTCATCCATTTTTTTCTAATTTAAATATTCGGAAATAATATTTTATCGCGTTAAAGGTTTAAAGATACAGCAAGCAGGCTATTAAATAGTAAAAAATTACACATCAAGGGGTGTCATTGAATGAATGTTGGGGGAATTGGATTCACTCTGGTTTCGGCTGCCTTTTTCATGGGTCTGGTAGCCTGGTATTCTTATATAAAAACGAAAGGGGAGGTCAGTGATTCCGCAGGTTACTTCCTCGCTGGACGCGGCCTGACAGGCGGTTTCATTGCCGGTTCCCTGCTGCTTACCAACCTGTCAGCTGAACAACTGGTCGGCTTGAATGGCCAGGCTTACCGCACCAATATGTCAAACATGGCCTGGGAGGTTACAGCTGCCTTCGCGATCATTATCATGGCCACCTACCTTCTGCCGAAATACCTCAGGGGCAACTTCACTACCCTTCCCGAGTTTTTGAGCAAGCGGTTTGATGAAGGCGTAAGACAATACACTGTCCTCCTGTTCATGCTCGGATACATACTCGTGACTGCACCTTCCATGCTTTATTCTGGTGCCCTGGCTGTGCTGCAGCTTTTCAACGTTCCTGAACTATTTGGCATTTCTTATGAAGCATCGGTTTGGATTGTCATCTGGATCATTGGCATCATCGGTGCCATCTATGCAATTTTCGGCGGACTGAAAGCAGTTGCAATTTCCGATACTTTAAATGGTATCGGCTTGATCATCATCGGGCTGCTTGTTCCGATCCTTGGTCTGATCGCATTGGGAGACGGCAGTATCGGCGATGGCATGAAGCAAATCGCTACGACCGACACTGAAAAAATGAACTCCATCGGAACAAAGCAGGATTCCGTTCCTTTTGGGACCATTTTTACCGGAATGATTTTTGCCAACCTATTCTACTGGGCTTCAAACCAGTATGTCATCCAAAGAACCCTTGGCGCAAAGAACCTTGCTGAGGGACAGAAAGGTGTATTAATCTCCGGGTTTTATAAGCTGCTTGTGCCACTTACAATGATGATTCCCGGTGTTATCGCTTTCCATATGTATGGAGGCGGCTTGAAATCGGTGGATCTCGCCTATCCGGCATTGATTTCCGATATCCTTCCGAAGTGGATGTCCGGCTTTTTCCTGGCCGTCCTCCTCGGAGCAGTCCTGAGCTCGTTCAACTCGTTACTGAACAGTGCTGCAACAATGTTCGCGCTCGATATCTATAAAGCGCGCTTTAATCGAGAAGCTGATGATGCAAAATTGATTTCCGTAAGCAAAATTTCCGGCACGCTTCTGGCAGTCATTTCATTATGTATTGCACCATTGTTAATGAACGCGCCTGAGGGCTTATGGGACCTGATCAGGAGATTCACAGGCTTTTTCAATATCCCGATCATCGCCATCCTGCTTGTCGGCATATTCTCAAAACGAATACCAGCACTGGCAGCAAAAGCTGTGATCATCTTCCATGTCATCACATACTATATGCTTGTCTGGGGAACCCAGCATCTGTTCGATTATGCAGTCCCAATCCACTTCATCCATATATACGCAATCCTGTTCGTGGCTGAAGTCGCCATCATGGTCGGGATTGGAATCTGGAAGCCAAGAGCGACACCATATACCTTCCGATCAGAAGCAGCTGTTGACATGGTTCCATGGAAATACACATTGCCAGTATCCATAATCCTGCTTGCATTCGTTGCCATCACCTATATTGTGTTCTCACCGATCGGATTAGCCTACGACGGCGGTTATGTATCCACAGCATTTTGGCCAGTCATCGCTGGTATCGTCATAGTCACAGCGATTCTATCCTATGCTGCCATAAAAAAATGGAACAGATCCTACGCCAGATACCTGAAAAAAGAAAATACGGTTATTGAAAGAAATATCAGCACCAATGCAAATTTAAAAACTACGGTTACGGACTTAACATAGAAATGTGACCTATTAGAGTGAATCTAATAGGTCTTATTTTTGCTGTATTGAACGCTCTGTTCATGTATATTTCATTGGATATTTTGAGGTGAGTCTTTCTCTGACATGTTCATGAACCCCCTTTTATTAGACATTTTGGAACGGAGCTTTGTTTGAAATGCCTAAGAAACTGCTTTTATTAGACATTTCGGAACGGAACTTGGTCTGAAATGTCCAGGAAACTGCTTTTCTTAGTCATTTTGGAACGGAACTTTGTTTGAACTGTCCAGGAAACTGCTTTTCTTAGACATTTCGGAACGGAACTTAGCTTGAAATGTCCAGGAAACTGCTTTTCTTAGACATTTTGGAACGGAGCTTTGTATGAACTGTCCAGGAAACTCCTTTTCTTAGTCATTTTGGAACGGAACTTTGTTTGAACTGTCCAGAAAACTCTTTAACCCGAATGCCCAAAGAATCCCTGCTTAAATCGCTCCTTCAAAAAGAAGGCGTCTGGTAACCCAGACGCCTTTTCTTATTGGTATCCTTTCGCATTCTCTTTTAAGATTTTGTCTTTGAACAATGTGTAACTCCATGATTGGTAGGCAAGGATGATTGGCACGAAGATGATTGCGACAATGAACATGATCGTCAGGTTGAGTTTGCTTCCGGCTGCGTCAAATAGGCTGACACTGTAGGTGCTGTTTATTCTTGATGGCAGCATGTTCGGGAACATCCCGATGAATCCGAACGCCATTTTTGTGAATATGGTTAAGCAGACTGAAGTGAACGCATAGCCGATTTTCTTTTTAAAGATAAAGTAAGCCGATGAAAGCATCGCGGCCAAGGCGAGAATTGGTACAATCCAGAGAACTGGATGCTCCGAGTAGTTATCCAGCAATGGAGTCCGGTTCACTGTTGCCAGGAAGAATAGTGACAGCATTGCTGGCGCCACTCCTGCCAACACACGCGAAATCCTGTAAGCCCGCACTGCCGTTTGTCCTGATGTTTTTAACTGGATCCATAATGACCCGGATAACAGGAACAGCGAAACAAACAGTAATCCACCCAAAATCCCGTATCCATTAAGAAGGCTGAACAAATTCCCTTCGTAGCCATTTGCCCCGATCATCAGGCCGCGATACAAATTGGCGAAAGTCACACCAAACAAGAAGGCAATCAGGAAGCTTCCGGCAAAAAAGCCCCATTTGCAGGCAGCCTGCCAGATTGGGTTGTCATCCTTATGCATGAATTCGAGCCCGACGGCCCTTATGAACAGGGCAATCAAGACGAGAAATAACGGTGTGTATAAAAAGCTGAACATGTCAGCATAGACGGATGGGAATGCGGCGAAGGTCGCACCTCCGGCTGTAATCAGCCAGACCTCGTTCCCGCCCCAGAACGGTCCGACTGCTTCCTGTAGCTGGTTTCTTTCCTGGCGGTTTTTAGCTGTGAAGGGCAATAGCATCCCTGTTCCGAGCGTGTATCCATCAAGGATGAAATAAACGGTCCAGATCAAGCCCCAAAGACCAAACCAAATAATCGCGAGTGTATCATGAGACATGCTTCACGCCTCCTTCAAGACCATATTGGGCCTCTGATTCCGGCCCTTTTTTCGCATACTTTATGATCAAATAGACATCTGCAATCAGGAGAACCGTGTAAAAAATGACGAGCGCTGCCAGTGAGAAGACCACTTGTGATACAGCAATCGGAGACACACCCTCTGTTGTCTTCATCAATCCATAAACCACCCACGGCTGCCGTCCCGCCTCTGCCACCATCCACCCAGCGTTAATTGCAAGGTATGGAAGGAGCACGGAGTAAAGGACGAGTTTCAAATATCGAGGGGAGCTCTCGAGCTTATTTTTCCGGTGCAAATACAATCCATACCATGATACAGCCAGGAAAAAGACGCCGAGCGCGACCATCACCCTGAAGGCGTAAAATACCAATTCAACATTCGGCCGTTCATCCTTCGCTATATCATTCAGGCCCGTTACCTCGCCATCGAAGGAATTCGTGTAAAAAAAGCTGCCAAGTTTAGGAATGCTGATTGCTTCAAACGCATTCCGCTCATTTTCCTGGTCAGGAATCTGTATAAGATGGAAAGGCATGTCCTTCTGGGTTTCCCAGACTGCTTCCATCGCCGCTCCTTTAGCCGGCTGCATCTTTGCCGCGAATACCCCGGATTGGTGGCCGATGAATGGAGTCAGCGTGGCAGAGAACAGTGCCATTGCCAGCCCGTATTTGAAAGACTTTTTATAGAACCCTGTTTCATTTTTCCTCAGTAAATGATAGGCACTGATGGCCATCATGAAAAACGCGCCAACGATATAGGCACTGACGACTGTATGTACGAACATATACCATGCATAAGGATTGGTAACGAGCTCCGTAAAGCTGTTCAGCTCTACACGGCCATTTTTCAGGACATAGCCTACAGGATTTTGCATGAACCCATTGGCAGTGATGATCCATAGTGCAGAGATATTCGTGCCGAGCGCAACCATCCAGATTGAGATAGCCCGCATTTTTGGCGAAAACTTGTCCTTGCCGAACAGCCAGATGCCCATGAAGGTCGATTCAAGAAAAAAAGCGGCCAGTGCTTCAATCGCGAGCGGCGAACCGAAAATGTCCCCCATATACTTCGAATACTCGGACCAGTTCGTCCCAAATTGGAACTCCATTGTAATGCCGGTGATGACTCCAAGAACAAAGTTGATCGCAAACAGCTTTCCCCAGTAATCCGCCATCCGTTTATACGTCTGGTCAAGGGTGCGAGCATACTTGGTCTCCATGATGGCTACAAGAATGACCAGTCCAAGCGTCAGCGGTACAAACAAGAAATGATAAAACACGGTGACAGCAAACTGAATCCGGCTTAATATCAGGACCTCATCCATTTTGATTCCTCCAAAATTCATTAGTTTGTGAAAAGATTAACATAGTCGTAATTCTATTTTAAAAAAACTTTGTGAGTGATATCGAAGATTTTTGTAGATATTTTGTGACATCTTTCCTATATTTTGTGATGCGCGTCACAGACATAAAAAACAGGCCCTGTATTAAGGACCTGCACTCATTAAATATTTCCGATATTCGAGGGATTTGTACTGACTCCAGGCTGCCCGGGCACCCAGTTCGCCGGTACGCCTTTCCCTGTTTGCTTCGCATATTCCAGTGCCTGGAGAATTCTCAGATGTTCCGGGAGATTCCTCCCCACGTTTCTTGGATAAGTCAACTTGGCTCTGATAATGCCTTCGGGATCGATAAAAACTGAAGTCCTGAAGCAGGCACCTGTCGTTTCATCCAGCACCCTGTAGGCACGGCTGATGACCTGTGTCCTGTCACTGACCATCGGGAACGTCACATTTTTCAGTAATGGTGAAGTTTCTTTAAAGACGCGATGGCTGTAAACACTGTCCGTGCTGATGGACATCAGTTCTGCACCAATCGACTTTATATATGGATAAATAGCGGCGACCGCCGCCAGCTCTGTCGGTCAGACAAAAGTGAAATCGCTCGGATAGAAAAATAAAATGACCCAATTCCCACGATAATCCTCCAGATTGATTTTCTTGATATCACCATTGATCAAGGCATCTGCCGTAAATAATGGTGCCTGGTCGTCACGGTTTGCACAAAAAACAGTCGGGCATTCCACTAAATCTTTGGCATACACTTTTTCATCCATTCCAGCGCCCTCCTTTCATAAAATTTGTATCTATACAATCATATGCCGTTCATTTTTTATAAGGCTCTTTTCTCAAACTTTATTGCTATTGACTACATATTGGGATTGAATGAGCTAGTTTTCTACACAAAATTAAAGCTTGTTATGAGAAAAGAGCTTGCACACTTAAAAACGAACTGCAAAATGGCTTTATAGCACGTTAAAATCGGCTTTAGGATTTTAACATAAATCTTTACGAAAACAGCCTCTATATTTCAGGTTCCCTCAGGAAAAACTACATGAGACAAGAAAGGAGGGTTCACGAATGGGCAGAGGAAAAGAATTCAACCATAAGAAAAAAGGCCATCCAGGAGACTTGCCTGCAGATGCACTGAAAGCAAAACGTCCTGAAACCGAAGCACAGGAAGACGAGGAATTCCTGGTTGTCCAGGAAGCTTTCAAAAATCGGATTGAGGAAGATGAAGTATAAGTTATTCCTGAACCTGGCCAATAGCCGGGTTCTTTTTGTGAAACTTTTTCCACCGAACATCGTATAGTTATCCATACACAATCTTTTCACAGTCAGCACATAAAATTCGGGGAGGAATAAACATGATCGTAAGCACTACATCGACACTGCAAGGCAAGGAAGTTGAACAATACATGGGGGTTGTTTCTGGAGAAGCGATAATGGGCGCGAATGTCGTGCGCGACTTTTTGGCAAGTGTCACCGATGTGATCGGCGGCAGGAGTTCTGCATATGAGAACAAACTGGCGGAAGGCCGTGAGATCGCGCTTCGCGAAATGGAGGACAAAGCACGCCGCCTGGGAGCAAATGCCGTTATCGGTGTAGACCTTGATTTTGAGACCTTGCGTGAAGGCATAATGATGTGCATCGCAACAGGGACAGCCGTCAGGATTAAGGAATAAGGTTGTTGGGCTTCGTTTTCCGGAACCATTGTTTAAAATAAGGTATAAGGTTTATGTACTTCACTTCAGATAAAGGACCAGGCACACTGCCTGGTCCTTTTTATGATTCTTTTTTAAAATTAGCGATTACCAGTCCATTTCCGACTACTGAGTCATGTTGGCGCACAAAGCCCAGTTTTTCATAAAGCTTGATAGCAGGCGTATTGGCGGCCCCGGTGGAGACAATGATTTCCTGGCGGTCCTGGCGCTCAATCTCGGCCAACAGCTTCCCGGCAATTCCCCTGCGGAAATAGTCAGGGTGGACCATCATCCGATGAATATCCAGCACCTTCCCTTCCTTCTTAAAGGAAACTGCCCCTGCCAGCAGACCTTCAATATAATAACCCATAAAAGTTTCACCGCAATTCTGCAGCTGTTCGAATGTTTCTTTTAACGGTGGGATTTCCTCCGTGCCAATCAGTTCCGCTTCAATTCTGTACGACTTTTTCTGAAGATCAAGAACTTCAGCAGCTGCTATGACATGATTCAGTTCAATTTCCCTGATGACTGGCAGGATTCCATAGTCCTTGATTTTGTTTATTATCAATTCCGGCCTCCCCTGGAGTGAAGGCAGATTGTCCAAGGCAAAAAAGCGCAGCTCCTTGCTTTCGCCATCGAGCATCTGCAGCTCTCCGCCCCAATCAGTACAGGCATACAAGGCAATCGCATTATAAATTTCATCGCCATTCGGATATTGAAAGTAATATTCCTCACCAGCGATAACATCCAAAAACTTCAATGAATTCAGGCGCAGCCCCGTTTCCTCATACAGTTCTCTGCGAGCAGTATCTTCAAAACTCTCGCCAGGTTCCATCGCACCCCCTGGAATTCCCCACCTGCCCGTATCAGCCCGAAGCTGCAGCAATACTTCATACTCCCTATTAAAAACAAGTACCGCAGAACCTGCAAGGATGAATGGCCGGCTGCCGATCAAAGCGCGGATTTCTTTTATATAATCGCTCATGGTTCCCTCCATTACAAAAAATCGCTTTTTTCTATTATACTAAGAAAAGCGGAAGCGCCTCGCTCAGCCCGGACAAGCGCTGGAGGGCCTGGCAGTGAAGTCGCTCTTTGACTTCATTGACAGGACCGAAGCGACTCGAGGGGCTAGGCGCTGTAGCTGGACAATTCTCAAAGTTGAGATCATCTAAAATGATATTATAAGTAAAGCATAAGCAAAACTGTTTTGTTTTGAAAGGAGCAATCATGAAATCATTAGTCCTTGCAGAAAAACCAAGTGTTGCCCGCGAACTGGCGCGTGTGCTTGGCTGCAATAAAACGCATAAAAGTTATTTTGAAGGAAATCAATACATCGTCACCTGGGCACTTGGCCACTTGATCGAATTGAAGATGCCGGAGAACTATGATCCGAAGTATAAAGTCTGGAAGCTTGAAGAACTCCCAATCATCCCTGAAAAAATGGGGCTGAAGGTCATCAAGCAGACGAGCCACCAATTCAAGGCGATTGAACATCTTGCTGAGCGCAAGGATGTAGGTGAATTCATCATCGCGACCGATGCCGGGCGTGAAGGTGAGCTTGTCGCAAGATGGATCCTTCAGCGCATCAACTGGCGCAAGCCGATCAAGCGTTTGTGGATCTCGTCCCAGACAGACCGCGCCATAAAGGAAGGTTTTAAAAACCTGAAGCCTGGCAAGCAGTATGAAGATCTGTACGAGTCGGCTGTCTGCCGTGCCGAGGCTGACTGGCTAATCGGCTTGAATGTCTCCAGGGCTTTAACAACCAAATATAAGGATCCATTATCTGCAGGGCGGGTCCAGACTCCAACACTCGCAATGGTCCTTGAACGCGAGGATGAAATCAATAAATTCGTTCCGAAGGATTACTGGACCATCCAGGCAAAGGTTGGATCTCTAAATGCTGAGTGGGACCATAAAGGCGAAAAGCGTATTTTTTCACAGAAAAAAGCAGACCAAATTCAAAAGAAGCTATCCAATAAGAAAGCAGCGTTGAAGTCACTCGATCGCAAACAGAAATTCGAACCGCAGCCGCTGCCATATGACCTGACAGAATTACAGCGTGACGCCAATAAACGCTTCGGCTTCTCGGCAAAGAAAACATCCAATGTGCTTCAGGGTTTGTATGAGCAGCACAAGCTCGTCACCTATCCGCGAACAGTATCTACAAGAAAGGAGGTGTGCATAAATTATTAATCTTAAAACCATATTAATTTAACAATCCATTTTCTGTTTATAAAGTGTGCATAATATTTTTGTGTACATAAATATAACGAAACGCGGAAATATACGTTATTCATATTCTCTTTCGTTTGATTCCATGTATCTACCGAAAACAAATATTCCTCAAAATCTTTATATTGTTTACTACTCACAATGAAATACACCACCAACACGAACGTGTTCTCTTTGTTCCGTTAAGACTGCCCTTTCGTAATAATGACGATTGATTGTACCGTCATCCTCATATAAGTGCTTTTTCTTACGCTTCGAAATACAATCCACAAGTGATTCATCGGAACTTTTCCCTTGCCGGATTCATTCATTTCTCGGATAATCTCTACCTCCTGTAAAAGTGGTTAATTTGCCTTTGTAGAATGAAATTCCAATATCCTTAATAGCGTCGGGGTATATTTTCCAAGTGAATAAAATCGTTTTTATAGTAAATCTAAATAATCATAGTCGACAGAACCGTGCAAGCTCCTGTACTACCTCCACCGACGAGACAATAGAATTCCATTCGATATCGGATTCTAAAGTCTCAAAAACGTATAATTTCTCCTATTTTGCTTTGATTAAGGCTTGTCCGATGTCGGAAAGTGTATAACTTTCTCATTCAGCTTTTTACCGTTTTGTTTCTGAATTTCCTCTTGAGCTTTACGGCCTTTTGATAACAACTAAGTATTTGTCTGTCATGAATTTCAAAAACTTTATCAGTTAACTCCTGAGTAAGATGTAATAAATAGACGGTTAATATCGAATATCGTTTATTTTCTTGAAAGTCAAGAAATGCATAAAGCTCATATCTTGAACCTAAACGAGATAGCTGTAACAGGCGATTGCGATGCAAATGACTAATTTTTACCGTCTCTAATTCTATTCCCCGTATGTATTCGAGTCGTTCTATTATTTTTAGAAATGTTTCGGGTGAAGGATGACCCGGTGGTTCCTTTAACCAACCTAATATCGTTTTATTGGACCTTTCTTTTTCCTCACGTTCCTGATTTTGTTACATTTTCAATCGGATGGGTGCCTCTTTTAAGGGTAGAGTTCCGAAAATGCAAACATGTATTATTAAGATGGATTTAGTCATACTGAGAATAATAATGAAAAAGGGGCATTTTAGGAAATGCATGGTGGAGTTAAAGAGTTGAACAATTATATCGGCAAACACATGAGGCAAATACAGAACTACAAACGTTATGGATAGAACATGTACTGTTCACGTGGCAATGGTGGGTTGGGGTAGGATTGACCATTATTCCTTGGATTTTATGGGGGATATTTAGAAAAAAAAGAGTACATGCGTTTCTGAACTGTGCCCCCGTTTACGGACAGTTTAAAAAAGCGCCTATGAGGCTAATAAGTGGCCCCGGTATTGTACCGGGGTCATTTTATTTAATCCCCATTGATAACGGTGATGATTATATTCTTCGATTACTCGATCTACTTATTTCTTTACATCCTTCAAATTATCAAGTGATTTATACTCTGCTAAATCTTTAAAATGTCCAAAGAAACTCTCCATTGGTGCGTTATCCCAACAGTTTCCCTTTCGGGTCATTGATTGAGTTAAGCCAAGCTTTTTCACTTTGCTTTGGAATAGAGGATGCGTATAGTGCATACCTTGGTCAGAATGTAACATGGCTTCTGGATGAAAATGATTGCCAACAGCTGCCTCCAACTTTTTCAATGTCTTATAGACGATGTCCATCTCTAATGACGTGGACAGGTGATACGCAATAATTTCCCTTGTAGCTCCGTCCTTTACGCAGGATAAATATGCTTTTTGCCCCTTTCCATAATAAAGATAAGTAATGTCAGTAAGCAGGACTTTCCCAGGTTCCTCCTGATTGAATTTACGGTTTAGAAGGTTAGGGCAGGTTCGATGTTCCTGGGTTGCCTTGGCCATCTTACGATAAGGATTGGCTTTCCTTACTTTTGTTTCAAGATTATATTTTGCCATCAAACGCCTTATCTTCTTGTAGTTCATTACTGCTGAATAATCATTCTCCATGATCATTTTAATCTGGAGGGCACCTACTTTTTCTTTTTTGCTTATGAATATTTCTTGGATTAACTCTATATCCAATTCATCCGCTCGTCACGTTGAGCCCGTAAAAGTGCAGCCTTCAACCAATCTCGGCTGACACCTGCCAGTTTACACAGGTAGGAAACAGCTTTCTTTAACTGATGTATTCTTATCGTTTTCTCAATCAGAGAAAACTTCTCAGCTTCCGTTAAAATCGTTTCTTCTTCAACACCTGCCTTTCTAATTCTTCCAGCTTTTTTAGGAAGTCATTCTCTGCCTCAAGGAATTTAATTCTTGCCTCAGCTTTCCTTAATTTCTCTTCTACGGAAAGATGCCTTGAAGAAGGGCGTCCAGTACTCCCTTTGCCTCTACGTTCCGTAAGGAAACCTTCCTCTCCAAACCTTTCATAAGAATCCCTCCAACGCTTAAGACAACGTTTGGGTTGTTCCTTACCGATCATGTCTAGGTCAAAGCCTTGTTCAATAAAGATTTGCGATGGTGTTTTTCCACTTTTGTAATCCGTAACTGCTTTTAGCTTAAACTCAGGACTATAGGAGATTGACCTTTCAGAAGCGCTCAAAACATTAGGATTCTTCTCAAGCTCTTTAATTTGGAATTCATTATAGATATTCTTACTCATAATAATCCTCCGCCCACTTTCATTAAATCTATTGAAACACAAAAAAACCCGGATAGGGGCACTTTTTTATCAGTGTCCGCTATCCGGGGTATAGTTCATTCTTTAACCGCTGGATTTTTTATTATGTTTATTTCTAATTTTTTAGATTCACTGGGAGTTCAACTCGGTTTTTGGTACTACCAATATGCAGTTGTACCATTTATTCCTGCTTCAATGCCTTGGAACACTTCACTTTTACCTGTATTTGTTATGTTTTTACTTCAATATAAAAATATATCTAGCCCTTATATAAAGGCAATTATTTTTGCTACCATTAGTGCTTTTGTTGGTGAACCTTTCGCGGTTTGGATAAAATTATATAATCCTGTAAATTGGAAATATCTTTATTCTTTTCCTATCTACATTATTTTATATTTAATATCTCATTACTATTCGAGAATATCATTTCAAAAAAATATTGAGTAACCTAAAAATGAAGGATTGAGAGTGAATTCTATTATTATCAGTTAATTAAGAAGGACAGGAGTCGCTTAAAGGGAAGAAGTTTTTGATTTTAAATATAAAAAATGAATATAAATCACCAGTTGCATTTAATATGGTCCGTTACGATGTGTGGTTTCGGGTACTTTTTAAGCTGTCAATATATTTTTTGTACGACATCTTCAATGATGGTATTCATTACCAAACATATCATCTAGGTGTGATAAGAGCCATAATTGAACATTTGATTAAAACACAATTTTAAAAACCTATCGAAAAAAGAAACTTGCTTACAGTAAATCTTTGGTGCAAAGTTTGCCAATTCCTTCTTTATCATACCTTCTTATGAGTATTATAAACACGTTTTCCCTGTATTCTTATGTAGAGAAATTGACTCTTTTTAGTTTGAAACAATTATGTATCCAATTTTTTTATCAATTCTATTCCAGAAAGCATACTAATATTTACTTTCTGTTTTTTGTTGTCTTGCCTTCCAGAATATAAAAATAATTATTCCCTTTCACATCTCCGACTTTTAATTTGACAATGTCACCTACCTGTAATTCTGTATTAATCCCCATCAAATATAGCAATACATCTCTTTCGCCCAATCTCGGATTTTTGGTTGTTCCTTTTGTCTCCCAGTTTAATCCCAAGTTTTATTTCTTGAATGTCCTTTTTTGTTTTTAACGGTTGAACGTTGATAAGGCTTTTCTTTTTTTTGTTTTGTTGTCATTTTTTCACCTTCTAAAATGTATGAAAAATTTGATGTTTAATAACAAAACAGTTCCTTTATATGTAGTAGACAAACCCTTGATACGGCGATAAATGCATGCGTTTATCTTTGTAATTACATTTTCAATGTTAAATAATATAAGTTACCCACAAATAGGATGATTAAGAGGGAAAAATCCTTGAAACTTTGGGATAATATCCGAAAAATGGGAAAAATATTCTAGTCCTTTCAGGAAATACAATCATCTTATTTTATAAAGGTAGGGGTGTAAAAGAAATTGAAATTGAGAAAAGAAAAAATGAAAAGTTATAAGGCCTATTGCTGTCAACGAGAAATAGAAGAAATGATGGGGATATGGAAAAGGGGTTATTATCGGAAAAATGGAGCTATACGTCAAAAATAATTTAGATTTAAATTTCCCAAAAATCACTGAATAAAAAATTCTCCATAAAGCAATATAAAAGAGTAAAAAAAATTCAAGGAGGAAATTATCATGACAGTAATTGCTCAAGTTAAACAAACATTAGCAGGATTAAAAAGTGCACAAGCAAGCTTTGAAACGTTTGCTCTTGGTACTGACAACCAACAAGCACAGCAAATTTACCAAGACGCTGCTAAACAAACCCAGTCTGTTATCGACAGTTTAGAACCACGTATCCAACAAATCGAACAAGAAGAACCTCAATACAAACAACAATAATTAGAAGTTAAAAAAGGTTGGTTGAGAGGCCAACCTTTTTTAAGTCCTTAAACAAAGGTCAAGCATGGAGATGATTTCATGAAAAACAAAAAAACTAAAGTAAAAATCTTTCTTTCATTCTTAGTAGTAATAGGGATTGGAACAGGATGTCACAACAATCAAAATCAATTGGATGAAAACCATAAGGATTTAAACATTTCACAAGTACATACAAATAAGCCCATTGATCAGTCTATTGCCAATAATGCGAAAGAAAAGATTATTATCAAAGAAGAAATTTCAGATGTAAAGGCAGTAAATACGGATAAAGAGCTGTTTACAGCAATAAAAGTTGATAACTTTAATCGTTTTCGGTTAAAGAAAATTGAAAAAGAAGTAAAATCTGTAATAGAAAAAATGTATCCAAATCTTAAAGTCATTGTATCCTCTGATAAAAAAATGTTTTGGGAACTTGAAAAATTAGAACAAAAGCTACAAAAGGATAACGCAAATATGAAAGACTTAAAAAAAGATTTCAACAACATAAAAAAGCTCATGAAGGAACAAACATAAGAGGAAGGTTAGGTCTATGGCAAACAATAAAAAGAAACAATTAACGCCTGTTCAACAGGAATATCAAACCATTCAAAAAAATCGGGAAAGAAAAAGGCCAGTCATCCAAAATTGCGTTAAGGCGTTTTTTACAGGCGGTCTTATTTGCCTTATTGGCCAGCTTATTCAAGACTTTTATATTTATTATTTTGATTTTACAGATCAAACAGCTGGAAATCCAACAGTGGGGACTTTAATTTTTATCGCTATGCTTCTTACAGGTTTTGGAGTATATGATCGAATTGCCCAATTTGGAGGGGCTGGGTCAGCCGTGCCCGTTACTGGATTTGGCAATGCCGTCATATCAGCTGCCATTGAACATCGAACTGAAGGATTTGTGCTGGGTGTAGGTGGCAATATATTTAAATTAGCAGGTTCAGTCATAGTATTTGGTGTTTTTTCAGCATTTGTTATTGCTCTAATAAAGACCATATTAATAAGATGGGGTGGTTTGTAATGTTAGCTGGCCATCGTACATGGATTTTCGAACAAAAACCTGTCATTATTTCTACTGGCACGGTTGGTGGGCCATTTGAAGCAAATGGGGCCATCCCAGAGGATTTCGATCTCCTTCATGCGGATTTATGGATCGGACAGGATTCTTATGAAAAGGCACATAAAATCCTTTTTGAAGAGGCTTGTCATAAAGCAATGGAAAAAGGGGGAATCCAAAAGGATGAAGTGCAATTTATCTTTGCAGGTGATCTAATCAATCAAATTACTCCAACAAGTTTTGCTAGTAGGACCATTGGAGCACCATATTTTGGTTTGTTCGGCGCCTGTTCTACTTCTATGGAAGGGTTAGCTTTAAGTGCCTATATCGTCAATACTAAAGGAGCTAAATATATTTTAACGGGTGCGTCAAGTCATGACACAGCAGTTGAAAAACAATTCCGTTATCCAACAGAATATGGTGGGCAAAAACCCCCTACCGCTCAATGGACGGTTACTGGTGCTGGTGCAGCTTTATTAAGTGATTCCGGAGAGGGGCCTCGCGTAACTTCTGCCACAATAGGCCGAGTAATTGATATGGGGCTAACCGATCCATTCAATATGGGGGGAGCTATGGCACCAGCTGCCGTTGATACCATCGAAGCGCATTTAAAGGAAAGAAATATTGAACCATCTTATTACGATTTAATTGTTACTGGAGATCTTGGTCAAATAGGGCAGGAGGTTTCAATGGATCTATTTAAAAAGCATGGAACCCCTATCAGTAAAGAACAGTATCAGGATTGCGGCCTTATGATTTATCGGGAGGGACAACCCGTTCTCGCGGGGGCAAGTGGCGCAGGATGTTCAGCAACAGTGGTGTACGGCCATTTATTAAACCGAATGAAAAAAGGCGAATTTAAACGAATGTTAGTTGTAGCCACGGGTGCTTTACTATCGCCGTTGTCCTTTCAGCAAAACGAAACGATTCCTTGTATTGCCCATGCAGTTTCAATTGAATATGGAGGTGAACAATAAACATGATTTATTTTTGGGCATTTGTTGTAGGTGGTTTAATTTGTGTGATTGGTCAAATTATGTTTGATGTATTTAAATTGACACCCGGACATACTTTAAGTGCTCTTGTAGTCATTGGTGCCCTTCTAGATGGGTTTGGATTATATGAACCATTGATTGATTTTGCCGGTGCGGGAGCAACAGTTCCTATTACAAGCTTTGGAAATTCTCTTGTACATGGCGCTATGCAAGAGGCTGATAAACACGGCCTAGTGGGAGTGCTAACAGGTATGTTCGAGGTAACAAGCTCTGGTATTTCCGCATCCATTGTATTTGGTATGTTAGGTGCTATAATTTTCAAACCAAAAGGATAAAGGAGACTTATAAATGACAATCGCATCAGATCTAAAACAGTCGCTTGCCAGCCTTAAAAGCATGGAAGCAGCTTTATCTACTATAGCGCTCCGTACTGAGAATATTGAATCAAAACGAACATTGCATGAAACAATGATGGTTGTACATGAGGTGGTAACTGAATTAAAAAATCGAGTTGGTGAATTAGAGCGAGAAGAATTCCAGTATAAAGGTTTCTAATTTTAACAGGAGGTGTAAAAGCAATGCCTGGATGGTTAGATATTGCGGTACGATCAATTATTTTTGTCGTTGTTCTGTTTTTGATTACAAAATGGTTAGGAAAGAAGCAAATTTCTGAATTATCATTTTTTGAATATGTTAACGGTATCACCATTGGTAGCATTGGCGCAGAAGTTGCCATGGGACTTGAGCGAAACATTTTTCACGGAATCATTGGAATTGTCGTCTTTGCAGCAATCCCCTTTTTAGCTGGTTTGCTTTCCTTAAAAAATAAAAAGTTTCGAGATTTAGTCGAAGGGAAAGGGTCTGTATTTATTAAAGATGGTAAAATTATGGAAGATAATCTCAAGAAAGAAAGATATACAACAGATGAGTTATTAGAATTGCTTCGAAGAAAAGACGTTTTTCAAGTAGCTGATGTTGAGTTTGCAGTGTTGGAGCCAACTGGGGATCTATCCGTGATGTTAAAAAAAGAGAATCAGCCTTTAACAGCAAAAGATTTAAATTTGATCGTTCCTTCTGTCAAGGAGCCTCAAACCGTCATTATGGATGGTGAAGTCATGGATGAGCCACTTGCCACCATTGGTCGAAGTCGGGATTGGTTACACACTGAATTAGAAAAACTAGGGGTTACAATTGAAAATGTATTCCTAGGACAGGTCAATTCTTATGGAGAATTAACAGTTGATTTATTTGACGATAAACTCCAAGTTGCATCCCCTCAAGAAAGGCCGTTAATCCTTTCCACCCTGAAAAAATGCCAGGCGGATTTAGAACTGTTTGCTTTAGGAACGGAATCAACGGAAGCTAAGCAAATGTACACTAAAAATAGTGAAAAACTACAAGAAGCCATTGATAAAGTGTCGTCTATATTAAAAGGATAATGTTTATTCCGCTTATTTTTATTTATCTTGTGGCGCATGACAAAAAAGTGGCATTAGTATCTGTGTTTTGCAAAAAAAGTGCAGAGTTCCGCAAAGACAAATTTTTTTTTACACGGAGAGGTGGCATACTCATCTCCATAGCATAGATAAGCCTTGAGGCTGCTGACTTCTTGGCTAAAGGGGCGTGACTATAGAGCTTCGTTTCAAGTTGTAATACTCTGTATGCGTAATTACAACTTTGTGTACTTTTTCTCTGTAAAATACAGCATCCTCTTAAATCGAATCTTTAGTTAAGAAATAAAAAATTCGTCGAATTTAGACTAAGATAAGTTTTTGTGAGGTGTGAGAAGTGTCTATTTTTTTAGTTAAATTAATTTTTTTATATATTGCGTTTATTGCGGCAGTAAAAATTTTAGGAAAATCAGCACTAGCACAACTTACGCCTCACGATTTTGGAGCGATTCTTTTTTTATCTTATTTAGCTTTTGGATCCATTAAAGTAAATGGAGTGACAGAGGGGATTATTGGCATCATTGTTATAACATGCGTTCATCTAGTCATATCAAAATTAAGTTTATTAAACTGGCTAAATCCTTTTATTATAGGAAAACCGACTATTCTAATTAAACACGGTAAAATAGTATTTAGAAACTTAAGGAAAAGTAGATATCCTTTATCTGAGCTGTTGTCAAATTTAAGAACATCAGGTTATCCGGATATTCGGGATATTGAATACGTAATTTTGGAAGCAACTGGTGAACTTAGTGTTTTGCCGAAGAAAGAGTTAGCTCCTATTACTCCAAAAGATTTACATATGAAAGTGGAATACTATGGATTACCCATAGCTGTTGTAATTGAGGGAAAAGTACAAAAACGCAATTTAAAATTAATCAACAGGAATGAAGAGTGGCTAAATAAAGAACTAAAAAGAAAGGGATATGATCGAATCAATAATATTTTCTACGCTTCGGTTAGAGAAGCTGATCATTCATTAATTGTTAACACATATGAAGTAAACGAATAGGTGTAAATTGGTTTTTAGCTTATAACGTAACACTAGAAGAGTGAGTTACTGCTTAAATACTCGATGAAGGGATAACAAATTAGAACAACATTGTTTTGAATATTTGGTGAAAAACTTATTGACTTTTGCAAAAAACATAAATACATTGTTAGTCAGTTCAAATATTCTTAAGATAAATATTAAATATACATCATTATTCAATTTCTAATGAATCAATAATATTGAATAATGTTAGTAGATAAGGGCCTTTGTCGGTATTTCCTGAAGTTTGCCATTTTTTGTCGCACTGTACGAATTGAAAGAGCCGTCAGCTTTATTGACTAGATTATATTAGTCAATAAAGCTGATGGAGTTGAAAAGGAAAAAGTTATTTGTTCCTCTTTGCTTGGCTGCCAGAAATCAAAAAAACTTTTGGACATTACATCACTTTTCAATTCAACTTTATGAAGAAAAGTATCCATAGACTTTAAAAATTTTTTTATAGAAAATCCCTATTTAGGTAAAATCCCACTCACCCATTGTCTCTGCCTAACATCTATACCCTATTCTTAATTTCAAGATTGCTACATATTATTAGATTAAAAATAAGGGATAAGGTGATCGTTATTTTTCAGAAATTAATAGCTATTTTTATTGGCAGTTTGTTATTAGGAATTGGAGTAAATGCGTTTTTAATTCCTAATCATTTAATAGATGGTGGAATTCTTGGGATTGCTTTATTGCTTCATTACTATTTTGATTTGTCAACAGGAATAACCTTGATTGGATTAAGTATCCCTATTTGTATAATTTCCTCAATAAATAACAGAGAATACTTTTTTAGTAATTTGCAAGGCTTGTTGGTCTCCTCTTTATTTATTGATTTGCTTGCTCCTCTTCGTTCTCAATTTTTCATTTCCGACCTTTCAAGTGCACTAATCGGAGGTACAATAATCGGAACAGGTGTTGGGCTAATGCTTCGATATAAGACAAGCACTGGAGGAACTGATCTACTTGCCAAAATTATTTCTCAAACTTTTTCCATAAATATAGCACTTATAATAATACTCATTGATGGAATCATTGTATTAGCAGGATTTACTGTACTGAAAGTAGATAACTTTCTTTATTCATGTGTAGCTATCTCAACTGTCGGTCTAACAACCTTCTTAATTGAAGGGATTCACAAGAACACCATTTGAAAAAGGTCTATAGGTGATAAACCAAATAAGAAAATTTACAGGGAAAATGCCTATACATAGGACAATAGTGGAACATATTATAGTTTAGGTTTTTCGAAAAGATGAAATTAAGGGGTTGTTTTTTTGAAAAGGAACATGAATATGTGTATTTCCTGTGGGATTTTTTCTGAAAAAAGTCGACTTTCAGTGTCACCTATAAGTCCACTTCACTTTAACAGAAGGTACTGTCCTGAATGTTATCCTAAAGTCTTAGAAGAATACACCAGAGTTTATTGGGGTAATACCTGTATCGCTAATACTCCTCCTTAAATTAGGTGTTTTTGACACCCTTAAAATTCCGAAAGTGGATGGTATTGCCTGTCCAGAACTAGTCGACTATAAATGTCCATATATAATTCAAAACATTTCGACCTTTATTTTGGAGAAAGGGAAAGACGTCCCACATAATGTATAACTTTAACCAACAGTTATACAGGAGACTTCATATGGTTATTGTAGCCTTCTTTTCAGTTTGGAATGTTTACAGTATAACTTGGATGTATACCCTCACGATTCGCTATTGCAACCACATCATCAATTGACAGTGGAATAAAACCTTGAATTTCTGACTTAGGTATATCTAAATTTTCAACTGCCCAAGGGAAATCTGCTATATCTTTTGTTTTAATTGTGGATGTTGGAACACTTCCTGACCATATAGAAGGTGGATATCCTGCGCCAGAATTGGTTGCATTGGAAATTGTTTCTCCAAAAATCTGACAAATGTAAACCTGTCATAATTAAAAATAACATTCCTTCTGTTATCTAAAAGGCAGGTACTGCATGTAAGATAAATCTGTGAAGGGAAAGAGCAATATGTATTCACATCCTTATTACGTCAACATACCAATGTATATCTATGGAAGACAGCCTGTGTACCGCGCTTTTACTGATGAGATAGAGTACGGTTATTTGCATTCATTAAATGAGGAAAGCAGCATTGAATTAAAAGATTATGGAAAAGAACCATTTGTAGTGAATATTGACGAGGCTACTAAGCAAAACCGTACATTTCGAACAGCCTTATGGACAGGAAGTAATTTGCAAGTTACTGTGATGAGTATCAATGTTGGGGAAGACATCGGTTTAGAAGTTCATCCTACAGTTGATCAATTCTTACGTATTGAAGAGGGGCAAGGAATCGTTCAAATGGGTGATACTAAAGATAATTTATATTTTCAAGAAAGAGTTTATGATGATTATGCAATCATGGTACCTGCTGGTAAATGGCACAATCTAACCAATACGGGGGATAAACCACTTAAACTTTATACTATCTATGCCCCGCCTGAGCATCCATTTGGTACTGTTCATGAAACGAAAGCAGACGCAATGACTTCTTAAGAAAACCATGACTAATAGTTAAATATTTGAAATGAAATATCAAAAGTATTATGCATTTGCTAGTCCTTAAAAATTCATCAATCTTCAACAATTGGGCGCATTTCTGGAATATGAATTGGGCTCTTTCTTTGTGTATCGGGCCAAGTTGTTGAGTAAAAGTATAGCCAAATTGGGAACTTAATTTGATGATTAAGATAAGAATATGTATGGACATTATTTCTTGTTTGAACATTATGTGTAGACGTCAAGTCGAATTTTACACTTTTTGCTCATTTCCTTTTTACACTTCTGCTGAAAATATGCTTTTCCGATTTCTCATACGATGACTTTCCTCATCCTCTCTTCCATGAATGACTTCCACATGATGAAGTAACCGATCCAAAATGGCCGTAGTAATGCCTTGATCTCCAATTAAATTGCCCCATTCATCCGGACTTTTATTTGAGGTCAGAACGATCGAACTTCGAATCGTATAAATGGTTAATTAAATGAAAGAATAGGTTCGCCTCTCTCTGATCCATCGCCATATACATCAAATCATCGATAATTACTAGATCAGCACTTCTGAGCCGTTTGAGTTGTACCTTTGATTTGTTCAGATATTCTTCCGTCTTTAAGAGCTGGACAAGTTCACCCATCGTGACGAAGTAAACATTGAATCCTCTGTGAACGGCTTCGAGCCCCAATCCAATCGCGATATATGTTTTACCAATGCCGGGTGGACCTAGCAGTATTAAGTTGTACTGCTGCTCCAGCCAGCTTAACTCTCTGAGTTGGGTTAACTGACGGGCAGTCAGAACGTTTTGCCCTTCCAGTTCAAACTCATCTAATGGCTTCACGAAAGGGAAGCGTGCCCATTTCATTCTTTTTTCTAGACTTTTCGCTTCACGTTTTGCTAATTCATATCGCGTAATAGACTCCAAAAACTCCAAGTATGTCCATGAAGCCTTTTCAGCTTCGCGAAGAAGCTGTGGTAACTCCTCCGCGGTTTCTGCTAATCGTAACTGACGAAATTGATCCTGCAGTTCATTCACTGTTCTATTCATCGTACGCGACCTCCTAAAATTCTAGTATAGGTATTTAGGGATCGAGTAGAGGCCTTGATATCGGAATGTTTTGCTGGTTTGGCATAATGGGATTCTATCTCCTTTACTGGCTGATGATTCGATGTATGAAGGTGATGTGCAATATCACGAAAATCGTTGGCACTATACAGTCTTTCTGTCATACACTTGGTCATAACGGTATCAATAAACTCTGGATACTTTTGAATCATCTGGTGAATGATGTCGAACTGATCCCGTCGATACCTCGGGTATCTTTTACTGATCTCATCAAAATATACAGCTGCCTGTTTCTGATCTTTAAAAGAGAAAATCAAACGTTGTTTAAACTCTTCAACTCCTTTTGAGCGATCACGTGTATGATTGCGATTTTGAATTAGCTTTCCTTTCTCTATGCTGATACCATGCTCGGCGATGATTTCACCTTCTGCCTGTTTCCGAATTACAAGCGTTTGTTGTTCTCCACCTTTAACTTCAATTAAAACTAGACTTTCAGAGTTTGTTTGATAGGTCCCAAGTGGGACGGAATAACGGTTTGACTTATAACGGATCGTGTTGTCCTTACTTACACTTCTTGTTATACTTTGATTATTGGTACTTTCATATGAAAGTAATGAAGAGACTGGCTGTAAGTGTTGCTTTTCGAGGAGAAACACTTCTGCTGGTCTTTTTTTCGTTGTTTGATGAACCTGATGGTTCCCGGTACGCTGGAGCCATTGTAATGCCCGTTGATTCCAATCCTCTATGTCGCTAAACACTCGACTGTCTGCGAAATTACCTTTTATGTACTTCACCACATTTTCAATCATGCCCTTAGATTCCGGGTCAGCTCTCCTGCAGAGGTGAACTTTAAACTAACGTTCATTCACATAACTTTGAAACTCAGCTGTTAAAAGCAACTGTCCTGCATTCTCACTGACTGCGATTAAGTGATCCTGATCATATACGATTTCTTCCGTGCGTCCTCCATAAAATTGAAATGCATTTTCATGACACCGGATTGCATCTCTAGTAGTGAAAGGGCGTATCTGCCATTCCATATATTTCTGCCTTGAGTGAACCATGACAAACGCAATGAAATACAGCTTAATCTCCTTGTTGTCAGTAGTCTTCTGCTTTGTTTCACCCCAATCTACCTGAAGCTGTTTACCCATTGGTTGTTCAGGAACTGCTTCGTATTGACGAACAATCACTCTCTTCTCTATCTGATAGATTTCCCTGACTTCTTTTACATAAGTTCTCACAGTACTTCCACCGACCTCCAGATCGGGGTATCTCTCAAGGAGCCAGTCATGGATTTGTGCACCACTCAGGTGCGGGTACTCTTCTAACCAGGCAAGTATCCAGTCTTTATAGCCGTCTAATTTCCTTTTCTTGCCATGAAGTTGTTCAGTGAAAGCTTTTGCTTCATCCAATGTCATATCCAAATATTTATAGACAGTTGGCCTCGAGATCTTAAGCTCCTTAGCGATTTTTGTTACTTTAAATTTTCGTTTATGTAATTCCTGTATCTTTACATACAACACTAATTTCTCCTCCAAAATCCTAACCTCCAGTAAAATAACGTCGCAAACTATTTTACTAAAGTTTTAGGCTGATAGAGCAAAAGTGTAAAATCTAACCAAGCGAAAACTGTCAATTTTATTCTAGCGTTTACATTATGGTGTATCTTAGTTTGTGATCTCGTTCACCTTATTGTTGTTGGTCTTATATGGCTACGTATTTTTACGGAAGTGACCGACAACTATTTGAGTATTGTTTATATTACCTTTTATCCGATTCATTAAAACATTAGCCTACATAGACGTTACAAAATTGTTTAGGTTTTCGTTGAAGTTACTTGTTTAATGTATTCAGGTTATAAAAGAACAATTTTATTTAGGGCTTATATGTATACCTTCACTCTCTCGCCAATCTGCGTAGAGTATACGCTTTTCATTTTCATATCCATTAGCAGTTAATTTGTTATGTAACCACTGTTTATCAAAGCCGTGTTCATGTAAGTTATCCCATAAAATTTCTCCATCTATAATTAACGATGTTGGGAGGTCTACTGGACTTTCTGGAAGATTAAAATCTTGCTTTTCTGGTTTTTGATACTTAGATTTTAATAATATGCTTAATTGCCCATTAGCTTCCAATATACCGTATTTGACTTCACGAACTGAAAAAACATTATTTTGTCGAAGCAAACTCAATACCTGATTTATATCCAATTTGTTCTTTTTAAGTAACTTTCTGTCGATGACACCATTCCGAATGATGATATTAGGATTGCCTAAAAAGAGAGAACGTGCCGATTTGTTTTTTAGAGTTATAAACTCTATCCCCAACATGAGAAGAGTCCACAATCCGATGGCATATAAAAAATGAAAAGTCCTTACCTTATCTTCATAAATGGTATTTCCCAAAAAATCCCCAAGTACTAATATAAAAACTAAGTGAAACGGGGTTAACTGAGAGATAGATGTTCTGCCTGTGATGATAATAATAAAAAATAAAGCGACAAAACCTACGATAACTTTGATCGTCAGGAAACTAATGTTAATTTCTTCCAATGTGCTTTTCCTCCCGTTAAATTATCCTTTTTTTGAGTTCTCTAATTTAAATTCGGCTAACTTATGAAAGGATATACAGACTCCTTACATTTTTGAGTTGATTAAGGTGGTAAATATCAAATTATTTTAGTAGTACGGAGCTAGTTTTAAGATAAAAATATTACCAATTTTTTTGTTATCAGCAACACTATAAGGAAAGAATTGTTAAACAAGGAAACTGAGTTATCCCTAATTTTCAAGAAAAATAAAAATGGTTGGACTGTAGATTTAATATTGGTCATTTCACTTTACTTAGTTGTAAATCTTAAGATTTAGAAAAAGAGGCTAGTTTTAGTATTAAAGCTCGAGTTACAATTCCAACAATGATGTAATATATGAATGAATATCTGTATCTCACTCTAAATAATTAACAAGTTTGACCCACTCGCAAAAGGGTTCACCTATAAAGGCATATGTTAGGGCCATAATGATCTGGGCTAAAATAAAAGATTTCCATGTTCTAAAATATTGATATAACAACATGTAAGCTACAGGTACCATTGAAAAATCAAAAGGAAAGGCCCGAGGATTAATAGGTAGGAATCAATGGGGTAATCCCAAAAACTATATTGTGCACCAACTACATCTAATAAGGTGTTGTCATCATAATTATTGTACCAAATAACAAAATTTCTAAAATAATGTCTCGTTTAACAAGTTTAGCCCATATAACCCAAGGCACAATTAAAAAAACGACTAATATCCACCATTCCCAAGTTAAAAACTCATTTTTTAGCCAACCATTTAATTCTAAATGATAGAGCTTATCTTCTAATAAACGTATTTCCTTAAGATTTTCAAATATATTATTTATTGGTCTCTTCACCATTGTTTGTGATTTAGAAAAAATTCCGGTAATAAGTTAGCTAGATTAGAGCTACTCACAATCTCTCCTTCTTCAGCTTACAGACCGGCCAGTTGGTGGAAAAGATGCGGTCAAGTGCTTTCCTTGACGGCATCTTTTCCACCAACTATTATCCACCATAATGCTGAAGAAGGAGGGGCTAGAATCCCTGTTTCTCATAAGTCTGTCCTGTACACTCTAAAAATACACGTGTTCTAAACCGATGAAGGTTTCTATATCCATAAGCTCGCCGTTTAATGTTTTTGATTTTATGATTCGTGCCTTCAGTGCGCCCATTTGTGTACGGTGTTTTAAAGTATTGCAGAATTTGGTCTCGCCAGTTTTCAATCGTTTTAGCCACGTCATGAAAGGATGGAAATGGGCTACTCCAAGCTAATTTAATCCACTCTCTTAATAAATGGTCGGCTGTTTCATAATCCTTTGATTTATAGAAGTCTCTGAATAGCTCTTTAAGATAATACCCATAAGCAAGACTTTCGTGTGTATCTAATAATTCATCTAGTCGTTCACGATGCTTTTGCTTTACATTTTCATAACTTTTCAGGAGATGAAATCGAGCTTTCTTTAAGCCGGGTATTTTCTTGCGAACTTGGTCTAACGCTTGAATAACTTTTTGAACAACGTGGTACTTATCGACAATGATTTGGGCAGTTGGAAAAGCCGTTCGGATGGCTTTATGAAAGGGATCCCACATGTCTACCACAACGTTCTTGACCTGTTCGGGATGAAAGACCTTTAAAGATAAGAGTTCCAAAGTTGAATGAAAATCACGGTGCTGATGCATGCCCATGACAGCTCCTAAATTGGCATCATACAGGACGGTTTCATATTTATGTCCTTTGCGAACAGCGACTTCATCAAGACTCAACGTGATTTCTTGATTAGCCTGTTTTTCTTCGATGGCGGCTTGATGATCCCTAGCCTTTTCGGCAGCGACTGAATAGAAAATGCGCTCAACTGTGGAGTAAGCAATTTGGTATTTTCGGCTAATATCTTGAATGGTTGTCCCAAGAACTTGTTCATAGATAAACTGACGAAAGCGATTGGTGTAGTGCTGGTGGGAAGCAACAGATTCATAAGAAACTGAAAACACTTCTTCACAATTCTGGCATCGATATCTTTTAACACAGACCATTAAAAATAAAGGCTTATTAAGTACAGATAAATCCCGTACTTTTCTTGTCCTCTTGTCGTGGACAATTGATGAGTGAAAGCCGCAATGAGGGCAGCGTTCCTCTTCTGTCTTTGTCTCGACATGAACTAAATAATGAGTAGAAAAAATTTCTTGATTAACAACTTCAAATTCTGGCAATTCTAGTAACACGGAAAACACGTGAAAACCTCCTAATGTTTGTTGGCTAACTAACATTATTGCCAGGAATTCAAAAGTGTTTTCCTTTTTTTTGTGCTAAATCACAAATAATGATGATGAATCATTTATTGATATCACCCCTATATTTAAATTAAAAGATAACAGATATTTTTGAATTCAAACTCTTTGAGCTGCCTTTTTAGTATTACCGTTTTTTAGTAATGAATTTCCATCGTAAATAAGAAAAAAACCCATGTTGGAAGTTTGAACTATACCCCGGATAGCGGACACTGATAAAAAAGTGCCCCTATCCGGGGTTTTTTGTGTTTCAATAGATTTAATGAAAGTGGGCGGAGGATTATTATGAGTAAGAATATCTATAATGAATTCCAAATTAAAGAGCTTGAGAAGAATCCTAATGTTTTGAGCGCTTCTGAAAGGTCAATCTCCTATAGTCCTGAGTTTAAGCTAAAAGCAGTTACGGATTACAAAAGTGGAAAAACACCATCGCAAATCTTTATTGAACAAGGCTTTGACCTAGACATGATCGGTAAGGAACAACCCAAACGTTGTCTTAAGCGTTGGAGGGATTCTTATGAAAGGTTTGGAGAGGAAGGTTTCCTTACGGAACGTAGAGGCAAAGGGAGTACTGGACGCCCTTCTTCAAGGCATCTTTCCGTAGAAGAGAAATTAAGGAAGCTGAGGCAAGAATTAAATTCCTTGAGGCAGAGAATGACTTCCTAAAAAAGCTGGAAGAATTAGAAAGGCAGGTGTTGAAGAAGAAACGATTTTAACGGAAGCTGAGAAGTTTTCTCTGATTGAGAAAACGATAAGAATACATCAGTTAAAGAAAGCTGTTTCCTACCTGTGTAAACTGGCAGGTGTCAGCCGAGATTGGTTGAAGGCTGCACTTTTACGGGCTCAACGTGACGAGCGGATGAATTGGATATAGAGTTAATCCAAGAAATATTCATAAGCAAAAAAGAAAAAGTAGGTGCCCTCCAGATTAAAATGATCATGGAGAATGATTATTCAGCAGTAATGAACCACAAGAAGATAAGGCGTTTGATGGCAAAATATAATCTTGAAACAAAAGTAAGGAAAGCCAATCCTTATCGTAAGATGGCCAAGGCAACCCAGGAACATCGAACCTGCCCTAACCTTCTAAACCGTAAATTCAATCAGGAGGAACCAGGGAAAGTCCTGCTTACTGACATTACTTATCTTTATTATGGAAAGGGGCAAAAAGCATATTTATCCTGCGTAAAGGACGGAGCTGCAAGGGAAATTATTGCGTATCACCTGTCCACGTCATTAGAGATGGACATCGTCTATAAGACGTTGAAAAAGTTGGAGGCAGCTGTTGGCAATCATTTTCATCCAGAAGCCATGTTATATTCTGACCAAGGTATGCACTATACGCATCCTCTATTCCAAAGCAAAGTGAAAAAGCTTGGCTTAACTCAATCAATGTCCCGAAAGGGAAACTGTTGGGATAACGCACCAATGGAGAGTTTCTTTGGACATTTTAAAGATTTAGCAGAGTATAAATCACTTGATAATTTGAAGGATGTAAAGAAATAAGTAGATCGAGTAATCGAAGAATATAATCATCACCGTTATCAATGGGGATTAAATAAAATGACCCCGGTACAATACGAGGCCACTGAAAATCTGCCGATTCTAAGATTTTCTTTCCGTCCTCTAATCAAATAGCCAATCCCCTTTCTGATAAAGGAAGGGGATTGGCTTTTTTCTTGTTTTATATATCTATTTTTCCCTATTTTTCTTTTATTAGCTTCAGTATTCTTTTAAGATTCACAGTGAAGATAGATATGGCCCCCTGCAATTCCATGCCAATTAGACCCGAGGATGTGGCTACATCATACCCGTGTCTGTGTTTTAATTCACTATTCTTCGCTTCGATTTTGTATCGTTCTTTGGCTTTCTGCTTAAAGTATTCGCTTTCTTGAAATTGAGCCTGTTCCGTGTGTTCTAGTGACTTTATGGTAACGGAATAGGTTTTACTTTTGGCCCCATCTTTATAGCACCCTTCTCTAAAAGGGCACCTTTGGCATTTTTCAATATCAAAATAATACGTATCTTTTGGTTTTCCCCTACATTCTTTTTCCCAGTTCGAGCTTTTCTTATCGCCATATGCCCAGCTTGACATACGTACATTCCGGCATCTTTGTTAAAATCGAACTCATCTTCTTTCTTGCGGTTTCCTGTGACCAGAGGGTTCAATTTGGCGACCAATCTGATCTCTTTCTTCTTGGTGTATTTTATATTTTCTTTTTCAGAGTACGCTTTGTCCCCGATGACGGTCTCAACTTCCAATCCTGCTTCCACGCTTTTCTCAATGAGTGTTTCAAGTTGCTTCCCATCATTCTTTTCACCAGTCGTGATGACAGCTGCAGTAATAATTCGTTCTTCGCTCATTGCCATGTGTGTCTTGTATCCAAAAAAGAAGGAGTCAACTGCCTTGTGGCCAACTTTTGCATCCTGGTCCTTCAGACACTGGAGCTGTTCAATATCGTCTGTAACAGTTTCCTTCAATAGGTTAAGTTGTTCCTTCACCTTGGGATACTGCAGAAGGACCTCTTCCTTCTCGATGACTTTGATGAGTTCCTGGGAGTAGGAAATTTCATCCTCCAGCACGTCTGTTTTTGTTTTGGGTGGAAATTTCTCCTTCATAGACTCATCTATCTGGTAAATAGCCTTTCTCAAGTTCTTGGAGCGCTCCATCAGCGCTTCCTTTGGTGTCATCTGATTATAACGGGCTTTTGTATGTGTCGCGTCCACGATATCCTTGAGTCTCAATTTACGGAATTTAGTCAAGGAGCTTGGATCAATGACTTCTTCTTCTGGAGTCATGTCCAGAAAGTATTTGAAGGACATGTCGTATCGGGACCGTTCCACAATGTCTACGTCAGAGAGGTCATGAATGGTTTTTAACAATAAAAATTTGAACATCCGGATAGGGTCGATGGCATTCCGGCCATTATTCAGGCAATACTTGGACTCTAGCTCATCATACACAAAAGAAAAGTCGACAAGGTCGTTGATCATGTGCAACATATTATCTTTAGGAACGATTAGATTATAGAGATCCATATAAGGGCTAAGCTTTAATGACTGTTGTTTTGGAATCATCGGAACCACCTGCTTCAGTTAGATACTTTTAATTATAGGCTTTTCTTAAATAAAAAGGGGGGTATTATTGTTTTTTCAATTTCTGATGATAAACGGTTGATTGGGGCGGAAGGTGGGAGACTCCTGCGGGATCAGCGGGACAGGTGAGACCCCGCAGGAGCTTTAGCGACGAGGAGGCTCACCGCACGCCCCGCGGAAAGCGAGCATCCTGGAGCGCAAATCAACCTCTGCTTATTAATAACAACAATGTCTAAGAATACAGCTGATTATAAATGAAAAAAGCAGAAACCCTGAAAATAAGGATTTCTGCTTTTTAATAGTTTAAGGACTTTTTCAGTGGCCACGTACAATACCGGTGCCACTTATTAGCCTCATAGGCGCTTTTTTAAACTGTCCGTAAACGGGGGCACAGTTCAGTTCTTATAACACGGGTTTTTTCAAATAAATCAGAAATATTTAAAAACAAAAATTTTTAAAATCTAGATTTAAGATAGAACAATAAAAACAGGATACATCAACTTATAATAATGGAGAAAACAGGCGAGCACCCTGTTCAACAATGCGCTCGGTCAGGGATCGTTGCAACAAGTCTTCAATTCTTATTGGTACAGAATCAGTAAGATCCCTCTCGAACTGCTCTGTGAGTTCCCTTGCCACATCAGCACTGTACACGACTTGACACACCTCATAATTCAGGCGAAAACTCCTCATATCATAGTTTGCTGCGCCTACTTCTGCAATTTCCTCATCTATGATCATCAGCTTCGCATGCAACATCCCTTTGTCGTACTGGTAGATCTGGACTCCAGCTTCTATAAGTTCCCCGTAATAGGTACGGCTTGCAAAGCCTACGATTTTTTGATCAATGTGGCGAGGAACCAGTAATCTTACGCGAACACCACGAGCCACAGCTGTCTTTAATGCCATGATAATATCTGTTTCTGGTACAAAGTAAGGTGTCGTTATATCAATCGTCTTGGTTGCCTGTGTTATGCATATAAAGTAAGCTTGCCGAATGACTGGAGTAGGAACTCCGGGATTTCCTTCCAACGTATGGATGTACGCTTTTTGCAAATTCCCTGTCTTTGGGGAATTATCTGTCATTTTACCATCTATGGCATACAACTCAGATCCCAATTCGGCTGACAATCTGGAAAGATCTACGCTGCCGGTTGGATTGGTTTCCTTTGATTTATATTTTTGGATTTTAGTATTTTTTTTCGTTGCCTTAGATTTTGTTTTTGACTTTATCCGTTCCGGCAAAGCGATATTCCAATGAACGTCGAAGATTGTTTGCAAATCGACTGCTACTTCCCCTATGATTTGCAAATGAGTGTCCCGCCAAAATCCTACATCAGGCTTTAATCCTGTATATTCATACCCCACGTTCATACCGCCAGTAAAGGATTCCTTTCCGTCGATCGTAACAATCTTACAATGATCCCGGTAATTCCAATTGGACATAATCCAGGGGAATCGTAAAGGAAATATTGTCCGGCATTCTATTCCTGCATCCATCATCTGAAGGATTATGTGACGCGGAAATTTTTTGCTCCCCAAACCATCTCTTATAAAACGAACCCTGACTCCGTTTGCTGCTTTTTCGATCAGTAGTTCTGTGATACGATTACCAATTTGGTCATTCCGATAAATGTAATATTCCAGGTCAATCGTTTTTTGGGCTTTTTGTAGGGATTTGATGAGTTGTTCATACTTTGCTAATCCATTGTTAAGTACTTGGACTTGGCCAACTCGAAGCCCATTTACGGCGAAATGCCGTAAAGAATCAGCAATTACCGATGCTGAATCACTATATGTATCAGGTAATTTATCAGACTCATTATGAGAAGAGGTCAATCTTTTCCGATGAATACGCCTGGGATTTGATGTACTAAGATATAGCCAGATACCAATGATTGGCAAAATAAGGACGATTGTTATCCAATTCAAAGCCTTGGCAGGGCTACGAACTTCCCAAATTGCTATGAATAACATAAAGAACATACTTAACAGGTATAGATAAAAAATCCACTCCAACTGGAATCACTCCTTCTTTTTCTCTTAACATGTACAAACTATGTAACCAGTATACGTATGGAATATGAAGGGATTGTCTGTTATATATTATGGACTACCTTTATAAGAACTTTTATAAGATATTAAGAACGAAAAAAAGAGAATTAAGATTGGGTAAGTTCTGACATCACGAAAGGCGTAATGATCTGGGCACTGTCCTAACTAGAGACTTAGTGATTTTGAAAATTACCATCTGGTAAATTCCTAAATATAGGTATAGTTTTTTATAAATTTGGAAAGTTACAGTGGTAAATGAAGCAATAAGGAGGAACTGTTCATGCAACAGCAACAACCGAATCAATCTCAAAGTCAGCCGCCGGTCTTTCAAGAGCCACCACAGGTGCTCACAGGAAAAGATTTTAATTACTTAAAGGACATGCTATCGTGGAACCTTTTAGGATTCAAAAAGGCACATTTTGCAGCAGGCCAGTGCCAAGATCAACAGGTCGTAGCAGCCCTTGAAAAGGCATGCATGATGCACGAAAGACATTATCAGCGCATTTTGCAGCATTTGGAGCAAAATGTGAACCAAATGAATCAATAAGGGGACATACAAAATGAATAACAATCAAAACAAGATTCAAAATCCAGAAACACCTATACCAAAAACACCTGAGATGAATGAACGTGACTTCCTAAACGATATGCTTTCGTATGAAAAGTACATTACGGCATCTTATTCTACGGCAATGAATGAGGCAAGCCACGCTTCGCTATATCAGGACATTCACGCGATTTTCGACGAAACGAAGAATTTGCAGCGTGAACTGTATAATCTGATGTTTCAAAAGGGATGGTATTCGCTTGAAGCGGAACAGCCACAAAAACTTCAACAGGCGGCACAGCAGTTTACAGGGTACATGTCCCAGTTTCCGCATAATCCTCCAATACAATAAGGTCGTAAAAAGCTATGGTAACCAGTCCATAGCTTTTAAATTATTCAATTTTTTCATATAGACTACCCTTAGTTAAACCGTTGTAACTTTTCCAGAAAATCCATTTGGCGAATAGGGGATTGCTTGTGAAGGATTTTCCTAGCAATATGATGTCAGAACCCAGAATTAGGAACCACTTTGGGATGAATTCAAAAATTTCAAGGTGTTTTTTAACTACAAAAGGCAACTTTTATAAAGGTTCATTGCCTTTTGCCTGACATGGGGTCAATAGGGGGAGTATTTCAGATTATTCATTTTGGGCTGCCTCCAGTGCATTCTTTACATCAATTAAGCCATTGCCGAAATCGCTATCATTTCCTGGGATTCCTAAATCATATGCAGAATTCTTAATAATGTCTATTACTTCTCTGTTAGTTAAATTAGGGTTTGCAGAAAGCAAGAGCCCAGCAAGTCCTGCCACATGAGGCGAAGCCATAGAAGTACCTGATAAAGCTGCATACTGCTGGTTAAAATAGGTGCTCGTAATTTGGACTCCGGGAGCTGAGACATCAATATAATCCCCGTAATTTGAGAAAGATGCTCGTCGTCCTGTGTTGTCGACAGCTGACACACTTAAAACTTCAGGATATGCTGCTGGATAGCTCGGTTGCATAGTATTTTCATTTCCTGCTGCAGAAATCATGACTACATTTTTATTGTATGCATAATCGATTGCCTCTTTCAAAAGGGAAGAAGGCTGATAATTGCCTAAACTCATATTAATGACATTTGCTCCATGATCCACTGCCCAAATAATCCCTTTTGCTATATCAAAGGTCGTTCCATATCCTTCAGCACCCATTGCCTTTATAGGCATTATTTTGTTATACCAAGTGATGCCAGCAATGCCTTCTTGGTTGTTTGTTTCCGATGCAATGATTCCGGATACATGGGTGCCATGGCCATTGTCATCATCAGGAAAGTCGTTATTTTCCAGAACATTGTATCCATTTGTTAATCTTCTGCTCAAATCAGGATGGTCCAGATCAACCCCAGTGTCTATAACAGCAATAATAATATGTTCATCCCCTGTTGTAAATCCCAGCCTGCTTCGGCTTGAATGACCGGTAAGTTCCATTGATATTGTTCGCGGTATAGCAAATCATTAGGAAGTCCAATTTTATTTTGCAGATAAAGATAATTGGGTTCAGCAAATTCAACAATAGCCTGTCCGTTAAAGTATTCAATTAGTTCCGAAGTTGAAAGCTCATTGGAATGAAAAGCAATCGTAGAATTCAGATCTTCAATGATTTTACCATTTATCTCACTTGCCATCCGTTCTAAATCCTGCGTTGTTGGGTGAACCTTGAATTTGACGGTTACTTCTTTCTTAATATAATGACTCTCAGTTTTTTCATTGTGTTTAATAAGAAAAACGGAAGGATCATTTCTTAAGTGATTCTTTATGGTTTCATCCATGGCAATGCTGTTTATTTGAAGAACATTTTTTTCGCTTTCAACATTTTGGACTCTGGTTATAGGGGTATTAAATCTGTTTTTGACAGCTACAGTTTCATTTTCGTGATTCTCTGTGTTTCTTGTATTTTGTACTAAAAATAGTAACCCTATGGATAAAAGAATAAGTATGGAAACGGTAACCAATAAGGCCCTTGGTATTTTTCTCATGAGACACCTCTAAATAGTATTGTTATTAGCTTGTTTAGTCACAGGGGTTTTAACGATGAAATAAATGGAAATAAAATAGGAGTTTCGTTTACGTTGCTATTAAAGAAAGAAAAGATGATTAGCTTTTGCTATTACTTATTTCTTTATTTGTTTTTTCAAATTAGGGTATGTAGGCAAATGTCTAGTCCTAGGATAATTAGGAAAATAAGATAAAACTAAATATATTCAATTTAAGAAAGGGGAGTTATAAAAATTATACAATATCATAATTACATGTCTTATTATCATCCTCAATATTCCAGCCAGTTTTCGCAATACCCTGAGCTGAAGGAAGTGCTACAATAACCTATTTAATTGGCATAGACCGCTTATTTAACGGTTGAATCTTGGGAAATTAATAAAATGTTTTAAAAATAGTTGATATGTTCCATGCTTATAAAGGAAAACTAGTAGAGTTGAAATGTTTAAATGTATTTTTGTACTATTGGTTAAAAAAACAACAATTGAGCTTTATCATAACAGTTAAATTTGGAGCAATAAGGCACACCGTTTGAAAACAAACGGTGTGCCTTATTGCTGTTAATATTTATTCATCTATATTATCTGGATCGTTTACATCTTTAGGATCTTCAATGGGTTCTTCTGCATCAGGGACTAAATCAGCTTCATCATCTTTATTTTCATCTATATTATCTGGGTCATTTGCATCTTCAGGATCTTCAATGGGTTCTTCTGTGTCAGGATCTACATCCACTTCAGGTGGTGGTGGATCCTTATCCTCTTCTACATTATTACACCCCAATAACATGATGGCAGATAGAAAAACTGCTGTTAATAGCCTTAACCACTTTAGATTCATTTTTATCGTCCTCTCTATTGGTTGTTTACTTTCAATATTATCTTCTCCTTCCACTTTTTTATACGAACATTTTAACTTAACATCAATAAAATTAAGGTCCTTAATCACCAAACAGTAGCGGCCTAGGTGTCAGGAATTGAAGATAAAAAATGTAGTACAGAGGAAAAGAGGCTTCTATCAAAAAAATGGTGCCATTTATCAAATATAATTACATAACTGTGGGTTTTTGGTCATTTAAAAGCAGGATAAAATTGGAGTTATAAAAAATATTCTTATACATCATTCTAATAAAGTAAAAATTAAAGGCGGCGTTATTTATAACAGTAAAAAATGACGTAAAGACAGCTCTACCAGGATTTGCAGGCTAGCTTCGAAACATTTGCAATCAACAAGCTAAGCAGCTTTACCAAGAGGCTACAAACTCAATCCGTTCTACACAGCGTTGAACCACGCGTTCAACAAATCGAACAAGAAGAACCGCAATAAGCCTAAGATGGAAGCCAAGCTTCCCAAGGCAGTACGCAAGGAGCACAAAATCAATAAGGAAATGAGTTTACAAGCAAAAATAATGAACAACAAGTAAGACAACAAAACAAACAAGCCCAGTCTCATAAAAAAAATAACTGAAGCACACGTTCGTAAAAATTACAATTCTAAGCTTTATGTCGCAACATTCTTGGTATATTACAGAGAGCGAATAAAAACTAAGCTTTCTTACCAAGAGTTGTTTTATAAAAAATATAAAAGGAGCAAGTGTTATGCGATTACCCGAAGACTTTATAAGAGCTAGGCATAAAAAAGAAGGGTTAAGTTTAGATCAATGCTTTTCAAATCCTATCATACATAGGGAGATACATGGGAATAAGGTATTCGTTCCATTGGATTTAAAGAGAATTTGGAATCAATAAAAGTTTTTAGCAATGAAATATAGCAACCGTTTTGATTATAAGGCTATTTTATATATAAGGGATCCCACCAACAAAAAGCGCTTAAAACATACGCTAAGCATAATTCGTCATGAATAAAGCCGATTTTTCCTCAACTTACGAGAAATAATCGGCTTTATGGATAAGGGGGCAATCGATTGTCAAAATGAATCCATTCCTAAATACTATTTAAAAACCGGTTGATGTGAAACCATTACCATAATCTAAAAAAAGAGTATTATTCGGGGTGACACAAAAATAATTTATTCAAGTGGATTAACGGACTAGTGCGCCTAATATATGTGATATATATAAAGATATCTTACCATAGTGTAACGGGAGGGTAGTGATTTAGTACAGGATATCTGATGTTAAAAAGACTCCGGCAGGAGGAACGCCGTTCTGATATATAGGAGGTTCAGTGAGTGCTGTATCAGTTGTAGCAATCCAAGTTCCGTACTCACCTGCAAGCAAAGAGGGAGGTTTCATAATAAACCGTCCACTTAAAACGAAATGACGAATTCTAATCGAGGGATCATCAAATATAGTTAAGTTACCAAAAAATGAGGCATATGGTGAATCAAAACTTATTTGTTTGGTGTTTTCTTCCCAATACCCATTAATTTGAATAGGTGTACCACGAAAATTAATTGTACCAGATACTTTATTATTACCTGTAATAGAATTAATGATGAGTACTCCCCAAATAATGGGTCGACCGGCTATAGAAGCCGAAATACCCCATTTTGATGGAAAAGGTATACTAACCATGAGTTTCTGTGCAGTTTGCATAAGTTGATTCCTCGTTTCGTAATAATCATAAATACAAGAGTTTAAAGTTTAATTTCTATCTATACATCAGAGTGTTAAAAAAAGAAAGAAAGTCTAATAAATTATTTTAATATTTATTCATTTTGAATCTTCCATATTCGGTTTCGAACATTTCATTTACTTCCCAAGATTCAACGGTTTTATAAGCTGTTTGTTGATCAAAGCCTTTTCCCAGAAGATAGGCCATTGCGGCAATTTCAGTTAGCGCATGTTCATAGGAAGTAAGAGCAACTTCTTTTAGACCATAATCAACAAAAGGCTTTATTGCCATTAATGTTTCACTTTTCAAATCCTGATCCGAATTTTCTCTCTCATCGGATTCATTACCCTCTAGATTTGGATGTGCTTCTTTGTATAGCACCTCCCACTGTTCATACAGACTTGTAGCTGTCTCAAAGTCCTCAGAGTCTACTGTTAAATTTTTTTGTAATTTACTCATTAAATTGCGCCATGTCTCTTCCCATTCCTCTAAAGTTCTTAAGTCAAAGAGTTTTGAGAACTTCGGTTTCACACTTTCCCAATGAACATAAATGTCGGTACACCATCCCAATAAATATTTATAGTTTTCCGTTTGGGCTTCCATTTTTATTATCACCCTTTTTAAATTTTTTTACTTCTAAAAAAAGAAGCAATATCGCATGTTAAATGAGGTTAAATACCTTTTAAAACCAATTTACAATTCTATGGTATGTTTCACTTATGTCCCTAGACTAGGCCTTTGTCTCATTTAACAAAATAAATTTTGTTTTCTTTGCAAACGGATAAATATTTTGCATTCTGCAAGTATAATTTTCCTTTGCAAACAAGGCCGGTGTTAAAAGTATACAGGCATTTTTAAAACGTTCTTAACAAACAGATAAAGAGCAGGTAAGCTCAGGAACTTGATAAAAACCTGAAGGAAAGCCAACTCAATCGATTATGAAGTATATATAGGGGTCCTGCCGACAAAACGCGAATATTATACGCTAAGCAGATGTATTAGAATAAAAAGTCAATTCCATAAATTAAGAATTGACTTTTGTGTAATTAATGAAGCTCCTTCTATGTAATTTCGCTACTTAATATAGTTCCAGAATTACTCTTTTATCGTTCTTAATAATGTCCGTCTTGGTATTTCAATTTTCCTGAGTTCACTAAATTAACTTGAATGTTGATTTGCTCGATACTATCCTTATTTAAGAAAAATCGCTTTTCTTTTATCTCTTTATTCCATTTCTGGGGGTTCTCACGATATAATATTTCTCCTAACTTATAAACATCCGAATTTATCTCTACTCCTTTCTCAAAAGTCTTTAAAATCTCATCCCTTATTATTTTTTCAGTGTTAGCAATTAACTTATTTTCACTAATTTCCTTTAACTTTTCGTTTATTCCAGCTTGTACGACTATGTTAATGTTATATATCACTTGTTCGTTATGGATAACAGGTGTAATTTTTATCTTGGGTTTTTCTAATACTATAGAAACAATAGGTTGGTCATCTTCAACTATCCACAAAGGAGATCGAACAGTTTTTTCATCCATCCATCTTAGACCGTTTAAATCAGATTCAGAAAGCCAGCCTTGCAGATGCTTATTCCTTACAAAGAAAGCACCGTCATTTCTTAACAATGGTGCTTTATTATCTTCCTCTTTCCAATTTTCAGTGGATATTTTTATAGAAGGAATGTAAGCTGTTTGCCCAACAGGATCGCTATCTCGTATGAATTGGAAAAATTGAATAGGTTGTATGTAGGATCTTTGCTTATATCCTTCTCTTGGTTCGTGAAGAATGGTCGAAAGTCCAGATAAGGTGAAAAATGATTTTGTTTTAAATACATCTTCAATGGATTCCTTTGTAGCATACAATAAGATATTATATCGTATTTCCCGATACCGATTAATAAAATCAATAGAGGTTTTAATATCTTGCTCAAGTAGTTTATTGCTCAAAATTAGTGTAGACACATGTCCCCAAAAAAGTCTTTGTTGTGCATCCTTGTATAATTGATTTAATGCTTCTGTCATCGTAATTCCTTCACCTCTCCCAATCCAAACCGGTGGCTGCTTATCAGGTCTGGCGCCTTCTAGTCTAGCCACATTAGAAAAGTCCAGTAATTGAGCATAGGCTATATATTTTCCATCTTTATAGTCCATTCCAAGTGCTGCAACATAGTAAGTATCTTGTACTTCTTTGATATTCCAACATCCCGATAACACCGAACTAAAGAGAGTTATTATGCTTATTAAAAAGAGTTTACGTTTTTTCAATATCGTCACTCTCCTTCATCCGTCTTTGAGCTATCACGAGTACGAACATAACTTACTCGCTCTCTATAACTTTTCCATGGTAATCGAAACAGTGCTTTAAAAAAATCCGAACTAAACTTCGGAAATACTAAAGCTAAGTAAGGGATTCCGAAAGAACGTAACCTCGCTATATAAATAACGATAACAAATCCTGCAATCATAAAACCGTATAGACCCATAAAAATCGAACAAACAAGAACAAAGCCTCTGAGAATAGATATTGCACTTGCTAATATTTGGTTCACTAGTGTATACCCTGAAATGGCAGAAAGAGCCGTAATAACAATGACTGAAGGAGAAATAAAACCCGATCGAATTGCAGCGTCACCAATGATGAGTCCGCCCACCACGGAGAGGGTTTGTCCAAGAGGTGAGGGTAATCTTTGGCCAGCTTCACGGAACATTTCAAAAAGGAATAAAACAATCATAAGTTCTAATGGTGCAGGAAATGGCAAACCCGATCTTGCAACAGTTACAGTCGCAAGAAGAGGAAAAGGAATCTGATCTTGATGGTATGCAAGCAGTGCCATCCAGAAGCCGGGTAGGTAGACAGCTAAAAGAAATCCTATCCATCGATAAAATCGAGCTAACGAAATGGGTAAATAGTTAAAATGTGAATCTTCTGCTGCTTTAATCAAGAAAGTAATGGTTACAGGAGCAATAATGACTAACGGAGAGCCATCTACTATTACGATTATTCTACCTTGTAATAAACAATCTACTGCAAAGTCAGGTCTTGATGTATCAGCAGAAAGTGGGAAGATGGATAGAGACTGTTTGGACATCATTTCCTGCAATTGAGTTGAACTAATAATTCCATCAATCTCAACAATAGATAGTCGATTTTGAATGGTATCCAGCAGCTCCGTATTAACCACATCTTCTAGATATAATAACCCCACCTTAGTTTGAGATCTTTTTCCTATTGTATAAGATTGGTAAGATAGCGTTGGCGACCTTAGCCTTTTTCGAATTAGTGCTATATTTGTTGAGATATCCTCTGTGAAATTATCTCTTGGCCCACGTACAGATACCTCATAACTGGATTGTTCGGTTGAACGGTTTGGTTTATTGGATGCACTGACAGAAAAAAAAGCACTAAATTTCGGAAAATAAATAACTAAATTACCATCGAATATCTCTAAAGAGATGGAATTTAACCCTGTTTCCACCTTTAAAGGTGTCCATTCCAGCTCTTCGTGATTCCATTCCACTCCATCTTTAAATATTTTAGGGTGATTGTTTGTTATCATTTTTTTAAGTTGTGGAATGATATATTGATTTATTTGTTTCTTGTCAACTAAATTATCACAATAAATAAAAATGGCATCTATTTCTTGTTGTTCATCAGCAAATTTATGGAGTACAACTTTAACATCCTCACTATTTTGATAAGTAGAACGAATGATTTCAGCAGTTACTTCGTCAGTTGATTGAAAGGAAATATGATTAGAGTTTTTTTTCTTTTGGTATTTATGGTTGGAATTTCTCAAGGATTAACTCCCCTTTACGCCTTTTAGAAAAGCTAAAAACCCTATGCATAAAGAAAAAAGAAGTAAAAATAGAAAAGATAAATAAAAATATACATTTTGCAAAAATCGAACAAATTGCATATCGCTAATTGGCAGAATGACAGCTAACAATGTAATTAGTGAGCTAAACCCTATTAATAGATGTCTACTCTTATCTTTCTCAAAGGGGAATAGTTGCCCCATTATAAATAAACCTAAACTTATTCTTATAAATCCACCCGATAGCCATTGATAAATGGAAAAGAAATCTACGTGTTCAATATACTGCCCAACTTTTAATAGCCGCCATTCTTCGTATGCAGGGTACCGTTGATTAGCAGCCTCTTCAGGACCAAAAATAGCAATGGAACCTAATAAAGGACCAAGTGTTAATCCTATTAAGATAATTCCAAGAAAAAGGATACTCCGAACTTTGATATCAGGTTTTAATTTATGTTGTAAGAAGAGTATAAGTGCAACCTCCAAAAATGAACCTGAACTATAAATTATGCCTTTCAAAACAGGATTCCAATCATTTTCTAATATAGGGAATATTTGAGCATAATCTTTGTATGGAATATTGAGGCTCATGACAAAAAAACCTAAACCAACAACAAATACAAGTAAAAAACCTGAAATAAGCGATAGTGTAGTAAAGCTAGATGTCGCAGCAAAAAAACAAATGATTAGAAAAACTAATGCTAGGATGGGAGCTGGGCTTAGAGGGAAATAGGATGTAACTGTCCAAACAATCATATCCTTTAAGGTAACTCCAATTAATATAAGGATAAAAACATATGCACACGAAGAAAGACCCCAAGCAACAATTTTACCAAATCGCTCCTTCAACCAAGTAAATAAATGGGTAGAGTCTAATTTTTTTATAATTGATTGAAGAAAAACTAGCCACCCCAAAAATAATACTCCTGAAATTAGTACAGATATCCAAGAATCCCTCTTGGCTGCGCTTAGTAACATAGGTATCACCATTACATGGTTCATTAATCCTATACTCATCATAAAAAGAACAAATATAGTTGAAAACTTTGCTTTATTTTGATCCATTTTCAACCCTCTTACCCCAATTTTTATTTTAAATATCTAACATGAATTTCCTTTTTGTTACACCATTCAATATAATTACCTATTCTTCAATTTTTTACCCAACTAAATAAAATAATTCTAAAAACGACCGTTTTTGGTTATGAAAAAGCGATTCTTAAAAAAAGACATAAAAACATAAAAATACATGACCGAAAATATAACCAAAATCAAATTACTAATACATATGTCCAACACCCCTTTTTGGTATAATGAAGGTAGTATGTAAGGGGGAATTAGTATTGAAATTTGGATACGCACGGGTAAGTACGCAAGATCAGTCATTAACATTACAACTTGATGCATTGAAACATTATGATGTGGATCAGATTTTCGAAGAAAAAGAATCGGGAAAAAAGAAAAATCGCCATCAGTTAGATGAGCTTCTAAAAATCCTCCGTAAAGGTGACACAGTGGTTGTCTATAAATTAGATCGTATTAGTCGGAGTACCAAACATTTAATTGAACTCATGGAACAGTTTGAAGAAAAAGGAATTCATTTCGTTTCTATTCAAGATAAAATTGACACAACGACAGCTATGGGACGATTCTTTTTCAGGATGTTGGCTAGCATAGCAGAATTAGAAAGGGACATTATTAGTGAGAGAACAAAAGATGGCTTGGTGGCAGCTAGAGCTAGGGGAAGAAATGGAGGTAGACCGAAGGTTGGATCAAAAAAAATCCTGCTTGCTTTAAAGATGTATGAAAGTAAAGACTACTCCTTATCACAAATTAAAGATGCTACAGGAATAGGAGCAACAACTTTATATCGTTACTTAGGAAAGAAAGAAATATCTAACGAGGAGCTATAACATGAGAGGAAAAGAATTGTTGACCTCTGATCAACGAAATATGTTTATGTCCATTCCTGACGATATGAGTGATCATGACATAGAAATGTACTATACCTTTAACTCAGAAGATCTTGAATTTATTAATAAGCACCGAAGAGACCATAATCGTATAGGGATTGCCTTACAGCTCGCTGTCCTCCGTTATCCTGGGTGGACTTTATTTCAGATTAAAGATATTCCTAACAAAATACTCGATTTTGTCGCGAAGCAAATTAATGTCTCCCCTCAAGATTATAACCAGTATGCAAAAAGGTAGCAACTCGCAATGAGCACTTAGAGGAACTTCGGCAACATTATGGTTACCAAAGTTTATCTTTTAGTATATGTGGAATAATTGCACAATATACTAAAAGATGCTCACTTGTGGACGGAAATACAGATTACTTGATTCGCTCAACAATTGAAAAATTAAGAAGACAAAAAGTAATTTTGCCAGCCATGACAACAATAGAAAGAATCGTGTGGGGGGCACGTCAACACGTAGCAAAGTTCGATATTCTCTCCACATAAATAGCATGTATGAATTTAAGATAAGGCTAATCCAAGCATGCTATACATCTATAGTTTTGTTTAGGTAAGATACAAATTTTGAATCAGAAAAGTGTTAATGAAATACATTGATTTATCCCTCTTTTAGTCATCAAATAATGTTGCAAAACTACTTTTAAAATCCAGGCTAAGACTCTGCTGTTTGTTCTGTTCATTTATGGAAATCACATTATCTCGTATTCCTTTTTCTCGCCTAACACTTGGATTAGAACTAGCAATTACAAGACTTTCATAATGTTTAATAATGGCTTGCTGTTCCTTTATTTCTTTTTCCTTTTGTTTGATGATCTCCTCTAAGTTTTCTTTATCATTTACTTTTTTATTTAGCTTTAGGTTTTGTTCATAAAGAGACTGAATGACTTCGTTTAAATGAAACAGAGCATCCCTTAATCCTTTTTTATTTTTCTCAAACCTAGTAATATATTCATCTATATTTGGAAGGGGGAGAGAATGATTTGTTGTTTCTAAGGATTGACTAATGGTAGGTTGATTCAATCTATTAATTACATGAGCCATTCTCCGTGACCAAACATGGCGTTTGATTTTGGTGGCCTTCTCTAATTGTAGGTAAGTTACTCTCCCAGGATTATCTTGAACATATTTCTCAAGAATCGATTTAAGTTCGGCATCTGTAAATATATTAGGACGACCTTTTTTATTTTTTTTTGTTGCCATCTTGATTCACCTCAAATCTTTTTGGGATTAGCGAGTCTACCATAGCTTTTTGTTCCATCATCCTATTAAGTTCATTTGCGGTAGAAGATAGTTCTTCCTGATCAATTGTCGAATAATAGTTTGTATCTAGATTAAATTTCATATTTTGATTAATATGTTCTAATAGCTTAATTTGATCACTGATACGACGGTCTAATAAGTCTGAACAATCTGTTAACCAACGAGTTCCATCTGTGTAATTTTCCTTTGGATAGAAATGATAGAAATCACAAAATCGACAATCCCCAGTACAGTTATTTGGGAAATCTGAATCTGTGCAATATCCATATTCAACAGGTCTTAGTGTATCAAAGTCACTAAGCTCATAAATGCGATGTTTATCGAGTTTGCTTTTAACAGTAAATATACCGTCTGACATCGATTTATTTAATCGGTCTAATCGATTATTCTCGGACAAAACATATACCCATGACTCTGCAAAATATTCAATATGTCCCCAGTAATTTTGTTGAGTTCTTAATCGTCTATGTCCACCCATTTTAGCAATGGATAGCATGTTAAACCCCTGTAGCATCATGTTGCAAAAGGCAAAATGTCTTGTGTCACCAGGAGATACTTGTTCTACTTCTGAATAGTCATATTTACCTTGAACAATTTTTTTATAAAAATCATCCAATAAAGTTTGGAACTGGGACAATAATAAAACATTACGATCCCTCTTATAGGTATCTCTTTTTAAATCTAAATACTTATAATAGGTTTCATACGACATCAAATAGTTTGGCTTATAATCATTTGGTAGCATGTCTTGGTATGTTTTTACTAATTCATATATTGTTTGGTTAATTTGAAGCGTGTTTTCAATATCGATATCACTATAACTTTCGTATTTGCGTTTCTCCCTTGGGACTGTGATCCAATATGAATTGTCTTGTTTTTTTGTTATACAATTTTTCTTTAAAAGAAGAAACTCACTGGGACGTAAAGGAATAATTGTAGTAATTTTCCACCACAATAAGACTGGATAGTATTTTGCATGCTCATGTTCATTACAAGTGTTTTCAAAGTCAGTTATCACATCATCAAATAATAAAATATATTCATATTTAGGAAGTTTTCTATTTCTTTGCACATATTGATATAATGGGGTACATTTTTCAATAAACTCAGCTGCATTTGTGTGATTGATAAAATGCAGAAACCTGACAGTATACAGAGCAATATTATTCCGTTTACTATACCCAAATTGATTAATGTATTCTTCCAACTCCGGTAAAGCCTCTAAGCTAAATCCTTTGCTAATAAATATTGCTTCTTTTATTGAGGCAACAACAGTTTGTGTATGATGGATTGTAAATTCGGATGAAATTTGAAGTAGAGCAAAGCACTTCAGAGCAATATTTAATTCGCGAAATAGTTCAAGTTCGAACTTCAAAGATCTTGTGTTTCTAAAACGGTCATAAAGTGTCCAAATAGTATCGTCAAAACTATCAGCTTCTAGATAACCTTTTAATCTATATTCCATAAAAATATTATAGTAATGAGAGATATTTGTTTTATCAAAGCTATGATTTTCCATGATATTAATATTCATTGATTTCCCTAAATCTTTTATTCTTTTTTGTGAGATCACAAGTCCACAACCTTTATACTTTAGTTTCTGATACCTTAGATGTAACAGATAAATTATCTTGAATATCAATTAAAGAACTCTTTAAATCCCGTAAGTCAATAAATGTTCCAATATACTCTTTACCTAACTCAACGGCTGCTTGATCTAAAATAAATAAAACCTTAAATAACAGAGATGAATCTCTTTTTCGTATTGCCTCAAATTTCGTTGATTTAATTGATTCAATCAGTCTCTTTAATTCCTCACCTATTGAAAATAATAGGTAGTCTTTTGGTATAATATATTCGCAATTTAAACAGGAGGTAGCCGTTTTATTACTACATTTAGGAAATATAAAGCATTGAGCATGTTTCATTTTAGCAGGCATTTCTCCGTGGAAAATCTTCTTTAATTTAATTTCTAATTCTTTTTTTGACATCATTGCTAAGCGCAATGGTAACGAATTCTCATTATTTTGTTCCTTTAGTAAGAAAGACGATAGACCTTCCAATTGAATAGGTGCATAGCTGTCACGGTATAACTGTATCATCTTTGTTCGTTCTTCTAGTGTCTGTGGACTCTGCTCCGTATATAAGTTAATCATACTATTATACAACCAACCAAAATGGCCGCGATTAAACAGGTTAAGAGAAACTTTATCTAGAGGCCCATCTTCATTGGTAAATTGTATATAAACAGTTGTTGAGTCTTGATCTTTATGAAATCGCATCGTTCGTGTTAATTCGTATGAAATATCAGCATCTTTTCCTGATTCATTAATGTGATGAAAATAATAGGTTAGTAGAGTTCTGTTCATTTTTAAACTTTTAAAATCCGACAAATCTTTCTTGTGCTTAAAAAACTTTTTGTTAATGAAATTGTGCCTGATGGATTCTAGTAATAAGATATCTTTCCATTTTCTACGGTGCAATTCAACAATTACTACGGCAGTTGCAAATGGAACGACAAGATCGTTATGACACAAAAACTGTCCAAGTGCACCCGTTTTGGAAATCTGCAATTTTCCTACTTTTAAATAGACCTGATTCACAATTAATTGGGCTTGTTCTTGCGAAAGTCTTTCTTTTTCAAAGTAACTAAGCGAGTTGACTTTGATATCATCTAGATCAATGGAAGGAAGCCCGTGAATAATATCTGATTTACGCCAGGCATTAATCATATGCATTAAAACAAATAACCACGTTTGAGCAATTGTTTTAGTTTTTATTGCTTCTGAGACATGAACCTCAATATTTTTTACATAATTGTAGTAGTCCATAAACTTTTCAAAGCTATATATACTTTTGTCTTTGGGATCCTTGTTTGCCATATTATAATTATTTTTAAAATTACAATTTACACGTTTTGCACAATATTGAAGAAAAGAAACAAAGTATTGTTTAACATAGTCAGGAGTGCTTTTTGATTGCAGTATTCCTTCAATTTCTCTGTCTGTAAGAAGATATACTTCTCTAGGAATAATCGATATTATAGCATCAATTGTATTTGCGTAATAAACCACTTTCTTGTTTAGTGTGTCTCCATTTGCTTTACTATTAGATAGCGTGTGATTAACAAACTCCATATACAAATCAAATGAATTTTGGAGTGTGTTTGGTATTTCCAAGTTCAATGATTTGTATTTAAACTTATTGATCGCATCGAGAGTGGTGAACTGACCTTTTGTTTCAGGTGTAAACTGCTGATACAGTGAGGTTTCATAATTAGCAATATCTGCTTCTGGTATAACCCAACTTCCTGTTGCCATTTTATAAGCTCTTGGGAATCGATTATTTAATATAAGCTGTTTAGTATAGCCCTCGCTAAATTTTAACCTTTCAGCAACTTCACTAATGGTTAAATAGCCAGGAGGTATTGATAAGGCTAACTCAAAACTTTCAATATCTGTTTCCGGGATAAAATAGCCCTCTCTTCGTGCCCTTAAGATAGCATTCGGGAATTTATTTACTTTTATATATTTTCTTATAGTATCTGGATGACATGCCAATCTTTCAGCAGCTTCTTTGATTGTTATATGTCCAGGTAACTTATTTGGCCTTTGCATTTCAAGTAATTGAATATCTGTTTCTAATATTAAGTATTCATTTTTATGACCGCGAATATAGTTAGGAAAGTTTCCTTTTCTGATATGTTCCCTAACTGACTCCTCATGACAGCTGAGTTTCTGCGCAGCTTGAGACACAGTTAAGAAGCCATCAGGTATCACAAGAGATTTTTCATATGCTGAGATATCTGATTCTAAAATTAAATAACCTTCAGTTTGGTTTCTGAAAATAGTGTTTGGAAATTTGTTAACTTTAATATAATCTCTAAGGGTAGCTATACTAATACCTAATATTTTTGCTGCTTCTTTTAATGGTATGTATCCTTCTGGTAACGCCAAATTTCGCTTCAAATTATCAATATCCAATTCGGGAATGAGATAACCTAGACCTGCCCCTCTTAAAACAGAATTAGGGAGTTTATTTGTTCTAATGTATGTTAAAATATGACTTTCACTCCACAACATTCGTTTAGCAGCTTCTTTAGTTGTTATATATCCTTTTGGTATGCTTAAATCTTGTTGAAGGTTAAGTATATCCTTTTCAAGAATCCAATATTTCCGCCCAACTTTGTGATTAGAAAGTTTGTTATCATTTATATAACGAAGAATAGTATTAGTGTTTAATGATACCATATTAGCAGCGTGTTCTAAGGAGACATAACCGTCTGGTTTAAGGGCTTGTTCGAAATCTTCTACATCAGACTTTGGAATTAATCTGCCTCGACCGTGTTTTTTTTCAATTGTATTAGGGAATTTTCCTTGTTTGATATAAATTCTTATGTTGGAATCAGAACATGACAATCTTGATGCAACTTCTGGAATTGTTAAGTAACCTTCGGGAGTAGTTGTAAGCTCATCTTTGAGCGTATCAATGTCTGATTCTGGTATGAGATAGGAACGACTATTTTCTTTTTGAAACGCATTAGGAAGTTTGTTTTTTTTTATATAGCTTCTAATTGTACTTTTGTTGCAAGAGAGTATTTTAGCTGCTTCCTCAACATTTAAATAGGACATTATTTGGCACATCCTTTTAAAGTCTATGATTTTAACTTTGGCTAGACTCTGGTTTTGTAAGGTCTGGACTGTTTGATCCATATAAAGTATCTAAACGGTTTTCTAGTTTTTCTTTCATTCTTGTTGTATTCGCAAAGTAGGGCATAACGGATTCAAAGCTACTGTCTCCACGAGGAAATGAAACTTCATAAAGATTTTTCGCTTCTTCAGCTAAAAGATTACTAAAAACACCTCTTCCTAAGTGCGTTGACCACTTGAAACTTGCTAAGGTCAGTGAGGCCATTTTATCATCAGCATTATTTGAGCTTCTTAAGTATGAAAGAAACTCTTCCTTTAATTTATTAAAATAATATCTGTAACTTTGTCCAGTTAAAGCGTAGCCATGTTTATTTATAAAAAGTGGATCGGAACCACTTTTAGCAGGATATATTTCAAGATGAGTTTTATAAAAAACCTTTGCCCAATTTTTGTATCCTAATACCAACTGATACCTAGGCTTTTTAACATAATTTGATCCAGATGTATTACTAAGATCGGTTCTTAGGGTCCGACTTTCAATGTTAAGAACTAATCCATTTTCACCATAGGACCCAAGAGTACTTACATCCATTAGACGTAAGTTTACAATTTCACCTACCCTTAATCCCCCAAAAAATTGCATATACACCCCTAATGCAATTACACTTTTGGTTTGAAAGGCCATTTCTAAGAAATATAGAATATATTCATCTGGTAGGGTATGTAAAATATTATTCTTTTTATCACCTAGGTAATTAACTTCATGGAAAGGGGAGACATAGTAAGTTTCGTATTTATTGTATGGTTTAGTTTTTTTCTCGAATGTATCCATTTCAATAGTGATAAAATTTCTTTTTGCTAAATAAATATAGAACTCTGTAAGGGTTCTTTCTATTTTTTTTACTGTACTACGAGGAACCTGATTATAAGTTAGCTCATTTAAAAAATCACTACCATGTTCTAAGTTTAAGTCGGTTAAAGAAGAAAGATTGTAATAGGTCTTATTTTCAATAAGGAAATTAAGGAATTTAACAAGGTTATAGGCATGAGATTTCATTGTATTAAAAGCACTATACTTCCACTTATAAAATATAAAGTCTGTTAAAGGATGAATCATGGACTTATTGTTTCGTCTATTTTTTATTGCAATAACTGCAAATTCTTTTTCATCCGGGCTCCCGTCTTTGCTTTTAGCAATTTGTGACCAAACTGAACGAACAATAAATTTGATGTATCCACTTTGGTCAAAGTCAACTACATTTTTATTTTCCATAAGAATCCTTTCTTGTATTAAAAAATAGGAAACTGGTAATCTTCCTAACAACCATATCACTTAATAGATTAATGCACAATAAAACCAATTGATTTTTTTGATAAAACATTAATAAAATAAGGATTATCGACTATTAATGCACAGAAATTATTTATGTACATTTTTTTATAGATACCGGACAGACTCGCGCTATTTGACGACCGATATGGAAGCCACGATGCTCGACCGCCTTCAGGGAATCATGTCAGGTTATCGGGATGAAGCGAAACCGGCAGTCGCTCAAAAAGGCAAAGTCGAGGCACGCCGGGTCTTCAATAATGGAAAAGTTACCGACCACCATGCCATCATCCCGACAGAGGAACGGCTTCATCTGGCAGATTTGTCACCTGATGAGCGGAAGCTGTACGACTTGATTGTCCGCCGGTTCCTGGCTTTATTTTATCCAGCTTACCAATACGAGGTTGTCCATGCCAGCTTCGAGGTCGAGGGAGAAACATTATCTGCCCGCGAAACGAACATCCTTGAGACCGGCTTTAAAAAGGTACTTGGAAAAGATGAGGATGACGCCGCTACTCAATCTCTTGGCCATCTGGAAAAAGGTAAAAGCTACAATGTCGGCCAGGTGACTGTGAACAAAAAGAAGACTGAGCCGCCTTTGCGTTTGTCTGAATCAGATATTCTTTCAAAGATGGAGAAATTCGGCCTCGGTACGCCGGCAACAAGGGCAGAAATCATCGAACGCCTGATTTCATCAGAGGTAGTCGAGCGCCAGAACGGCCGCCTCTTCTCAACGCGGAAAGGGAAACAGCTTCTTGATCTTGTCAACGAGGAACTGACCTCCCCTGAACTCACCGCGAAATGGGAGAAAGAACTGGAGGAGATTGCCCGCGGCAAAGGCGATCCAAAGGCATTCAAAAAACGGATACGTGAACAAACCTCCCTCCTTGTTTCCGAGATCAAGAAAAGCGACAAAACCTATCGTGCCCATAACCTGACTGGCTCAAAATGCCCTGAATGCGGAGAATTCATGAAGGAACGCAAGACAAAAGAAGGACGCATCCTTGTCTGCTCAAGCCCTGAATGCAGCTTCCGCAAGCATAAGGACCCTAAGCTGTCCCAGCGCCGCTGCCCGCAATGCCACAAGCGGATGGAAATCCATAACGGCAAGGCAGGCGCCTACTTCCAATGCCGACGCTGCAATGTCGTCGAAAAAGCTGAGGATAAGAAAAAAGGCGTAACGAAGCGCGAGGAACGCAAGCTGAAGGAAAAATACGCTCCATCCCAGGAAAACTTCGGCACAAGCCTTGGAGATCTGCTGAAAGCAGCACTTGAGGATAAGGAATAGTCTTAGAGCAGCACCCCAGACCATCATCTGGCGGTGCTGTTTTTATGGAAGCGAAGGGTGTGACTTGTAAAAAATTCCTTGGGAGTAGTATGATATTCGTTGGTTGTTATTAAAATCGAAAAGCGCAAGCTCCTCGAGGGCGAGGGGCTAAGAAAAGCTTATATTTTAAAAGGAAACTAAGGAGCAGCATCATGAGAATAAGAGATTGGGACCGGAACCTGAAGATTCGCCTGTTTGGTGAAGCGTTGATGAATATAACATTTTGGATGTTTTTCCCGTTTTTAACGATTTATTTTGCCGAAAGCTTTGGGAAGGACAAGGCTGGATTCCTGCTGATTTTTTCCCAGGTGTTCTCGGTGTTCGCCAATTTGCTTGGGGGCTATACGGCAGACAGATTCGGCCGCAAGAGGATGATGGTGATATCAGCATTCGGACAGGGCATCGCGTTCCTTATTTTTGCCTACGCGGTCTCACCGTGGTACACCTCACCCATGCTTGGTTTTATCTGTTTCGCGCTTGTCGGCGTATTTGGCTCCATCTACTGGCCGGCGAGCCAGGCGATGGTCGCCGACGTCGTCCCTGAAAAAGACCGCAGCAGTGTGTTCGCGATTTTTTATACACAAATCAATATTGCAGTCGTTGTCGGCCCGATATTGGGGGCGATTTTTTACGTGAAATACCGATTTGAATTGATGATTGCCGTGGCGATTATCTCGATCCTGCTTGCACTTGTCCTGGCAAAATGGACGCGTGAAACGGTGCCTGCTTCCGCGAAGCAGGCACGTACGGAAAATGGGAAATGGTATGATTTCCTCAAAGAACAAATTGCTGACTACAAGGTCATAATTCAGGACAAAGTTTTCCTCATGTTCATCATCGCCGGGATTTTAGCAGCACAGACTTTCATGCAGCTCGATTTGTTATTCCCTGTTTATACAAAAGAAATGGTGAATAATCAAACCGTTTTAGAATTTGGCAGCAAGGTGTTCACCGTGAATGGCGAGCAGGCCTTTGGCTTGATTCTTTCCGAGAACGGATTGCTTGTCGCTCTCTTCACCGTCGCTGTGACAAAGTGGGTGACGCGCTTCCCTGAACGGAATGTATTTGTGTTATCTTCATTTGTTTATGCCGTCTCCATCCTGATGTTCGGCGCGACACACTGGATCTGGGGGTTGATTTTAGCAATGGCGGTCTTCACACTGGCTGAGCTGATGACGGCCGGTTTGCAGCAAACCTTCATTTCGAATCTGGCACCCGAAAAAATGCGCGGCCAATATTTCGCAGCAGCTTCGTTGCGCTATACCATCGGCCGGACGATTGCACCAATCAGCATCCCGCTCACCGTGTGGATCGGTTATGGCTGGACCTTCACCATCCTGAGCATCCTCGCTGTTTTAAGCGCGGTGCTGTTCTGGGTGATGTTCCGAATGTATGAGAACAGGAAGGCAGCCGATGTTTAGGAAGTCTAATCTTCTGAAACAACCCATGCAGGGAACTTGGCCTGCATGGGTTGTTTTCATAGTCGGATATTAAAAAGCATCTTAGGCGAGCTCTCCCATTGTCTGCAAAAGTCGAATGTCTTAAGTTTCTTTTTTCCTATGAAATCGTTACAATATAAAAGAAGATTCAGAAAAGGGGCGAAATAAATGAGTGATTTCCAAACGAACTTAGAAAAATATGCGGACCTTGCTGTCAAGGTTGGCGTGAACATCCAGAAAGACCAGACGCTTGTAATCAATACGACGATTGACTCTGCTGAGTTTGTCCGTCTTGTTGTTAAAAAGGCATATGATGCAGGTGCTAAAAACGTTGTCGTGAACTGGAATGATGATGTTGTAAACAGGACAAAATACGATCTTGCGCCTGATGAAGCATTCAACGAATATCCTGAATGGCGCGCACGTGAAATGGAAGACCTGGCTGAAAATGGTGCAGCATTCATGTCGATCGTGTCTTCAAGTCCTGACCTGTTGAAAGGTGTTAAGTCCGAACGCATCGCAAACTTCCAGAAAGCTGCTGGAACAGCACTTTCAAAATACCGCAAATACATACAATCTGATAAAGTCAGCTGGACAGTTGTTGCTGCTCCTTCTGAAGGATGGGCAAAAATGGTGTTCCCTGAGGATCCTCCTGAAACTGCTGTCCAAAAGCTTTGGGAAGCAATTTTCAAGGCAGTCCGCGTAGATACTCCGGATCCAGTGGCTGCATGGAAACAGCACGACTCTTCCCTTCATGAAAAAGTTGACTACCTGAACAGCAAGCGTTACAAGAAGCTTCACTACAAAGCACCTGGGACAGATCTGACAGTCGAGCTTCCAGAAAAACATATCTGGGTTGGCGCCGGCAGTGTGAACGAGCAAGGTCACGAATTCATGGCCAACATGCCGACTGAAGAAGTCTTCTCTGTTCCATCAAAAACAGGCGTGAACGGTTATGTTTCTAGCACAAAGCCACTTAGCTACGGCGGAAACATCATTGACAACTTCAAGCTTACTTTTGAAAACGGAAAAATCGTCGGCGTCGAGGCAGAAGAAGGCGAAGAAATCCTCAAGCAGCTAGTCGCGACAGACGAAGGTTCACACTATCTTGGTGAAGTTGCCCTTGTACCATTCAACTCGCCAATCTCTCAATCAAATGTACTGTTCTTCAACACATTATTTGACGAGAACGCATCCAACCACTTCGCAATCGGAAGCGCTTATGCTTTCTGTGTAGAAGGCGGCAAGACGATGTCTTCCGAAGAACTGGCTGAAAACGGCCTGAACGAAAGCATCACCCACGTCGACTTCATGATCGGTTCTGATAAAATGGATATCGACGGCATCACAGCCGATGGTACAGCTGAACCAGTATTCCGCAATGGTGACTGGGCACTGTAAGATTGTGATTAATATTCAAGGTAACAGCCGGACATTTTGTTCGGCTGTTTTTTGTGAGGACTTTCTGGACTTCCGCTCTGCTTCGGACAGCTTTCCTGCTTTTCTCATCCAACCTGTTCGAACATGGGCCTGCTTCGGACAGCTTTTCCATTGTTGCCCTCTAACCTGTCCAAACATGGCTGCATTTCTGACAGCTTTTTCTCTTTCCTCTTTAAAGCTGTCAAAATCACGCGCTTTTTTTGACAGCTTGACCCCTTCTCCCATCAAACCTGTCAAAATCACGGGCTTTTTTTGACAGCTTTACACTTTCTCCCATCCAACCTGTCAAAATTCCGAGCTATTCTTGACAGCTTTTCCTCTATTCCTCTCAAACCTGTCAAAATCACGGGCCTTTCTTGACAGCTTTAACCCTTCTCCCATCAAACCTGTCAAGATTACGAGCTTTTCTTGACAGCTTTTCCTCTATTCCTCTCAAACCTGTCAAAATCACGGGCTTTTTTTGACAGCTTTACACTTTCTCCCATCAAACCTGTCAAGATTACGAGCTTTTCTTGACAGCTTTTCCTCTATTCCTCTCAAACCTGTCAAAATCACGGGCTTTTTTTGACAGCTTTACACTTTCTCCCATCCAACCTGTCAAGATTAGGAGCTTTTCTTGACAGCTTTACCTTTATTCCGCTCAAAGCTGTCAAAATCACGGGCTTTTCTTGACAGCTTTAACCCTTCTCCCATCAAACCTGTCAAGATTACGAGCTTTTCTTGACAGCTTTTCCTCTATTCCTCTCAAACCTGTCAATATCACGGGCTTTTTTTGACAGCTTTACCTTTATTCCCATCAAACCTGTCAAAATTACATGCTTTTCTTGACAGCTTTTCCCTCCTCCCAACAAACCTGTCAAAATCACGAGCTTAATATAGTTTTACAAAAGATCCTGCTAAAATTAAAACTTCCTTTTCCCTTATGCACCCTATATCACTGTGCTATAATGAAGTTATCAAGGAAACTTTACATATAATATTAGATATATTGTTAACCTAATTGTTTATCTGGGGGCGACGTCTTGATTCAATTACAGATTATTGTGTCAGGAGAGGTTCAGGGTGTTGGGTATCGGTACTATACACAAATGAAAGCTATTCAGTTTGGAATTACAGGCTGGGTAAGGAATCTTCGGGAAGGCGGCGTTGAGATTCTTGCTTCAGGTGCTAAAGTTGATCTCGAGAAGTTCATTGATGAGGTGCGAAGGGGCAATCCTTTTTCCACTGTTGACCACATAGAGGTGAACGAGATTGAAAATACCGAAACCTATAAATCTTTCGCAATAAAATATTAACAGGCAGAGGAATGATCCTCTGCCTTTTCTATTAGTCAAAATCGATGATTGATCCATCTGGTTCCTTTAGAATGGCTTCTCTCATCTTCTTCAGCTGTTCTTCCTCGCTCGGTTTCAATCCCAGCAGGTTAAGCAGGCCCAATGAATCGAGCAGGCCTTCCGTCAAGCTTTCAAGCTGATCTGTCAGGGTCTTATCTGTTGGACAAAGTTCATCCAGCATCTTGTTTTCCGCCAGGGCTTCGTCGATCAATTCCAGGCCCAGTTCTTTGGTAATTTCACCATTCGCAGCTTTAAGCTTTTCACAGGCAGATTTTGCGGTGGCGTCAACTGTCCCTTTCACTGGTTCTGTCACGGGATCAGTCACTTTTTTGACGGTGTCAGTCGTTTCTTTGACAACCTCTTTCACGGGCTCTGTTACTTTGCCCACCGTCTTATCCACAGGTGACACTACCTTGTCTACTGTATCTTTGACCGGTGTGGTTACCTTCTCAACAGTATCTTTCAGCGGATCGGTCGCCTCCTTGAGTGGGTCGGTCACCTTTCCAATTGTGTCATCCAGTGGGTCGGTCACCTTTCCAATCGTATCATCGAGAGGATCGGTCACTTTCCCAATCGCGTCATCGACTGGGTCGGTCACGTCATCAAGAAGCTCGTCGGCTGGATTTGTGATGGATCCGACCGCATCCTCACTTTCCTCCTCTCCCTCGCATGTAAGCGGAAGCTGGCCGCTGGTGATTTTTCCAATCTCCTTCTTCATCTGTTCGAATGGCATCGATCCAAGTTCCTGTAAAATTTGCAAGGTGCCTGGTTTCTGGACTCCGCCATTGCCGCTGACTGTCTGAAGCTGCAGCTGGTCGAGGCTGCTGTTTGCGGCTTTCATGGAATGGGCGACCATCGTCACTCCTTCGAGCGCAGCATTAGGTATGATTTTCGATGCGTGCAAGCATGCTCCCTGGAAAGAAATCGCACTGGCATCGACCTGCATCCCTTTAATATGGACAGGTCCGCTCGCTTTCATTGTGATGCTTACAGTTCCTCCTGGAGTCGCGAATTGTTTAGTCAGTCTCATGCCATAAATCTGTGCGGAATCGTAGGTGATCCGCAGCATCGGCTTTGCCTTCGAGCCGGACGTCTCGCCAGCCACAATCGTTGCCTTCATATTCTCTCCGACGACTCTGTCAGCCTGGATGATGAACCCGTCGCCGTCACTTCCAGCTGCATTCGCTTTTTCAATAAAAGGGAGAAAGGATAATGCTGCCAATTGAATGCACATTCCGATTAAAAACAACCGATGTTTGACAATCTTCATTTTTTCTCCCCTTTACCCCGTTTTGGCTGACTGCTCTGTAACATCCGAGACTGGTGATCCTGATGCCTCTTCAGCGGGTACGATTCGCCATGCAGTAAGCAATGCACCGCCAATAATGCCGAATATTGTTCCGAACAGAAAGCCTCCCAAAGCGCCAATGACCGATAGAATGGATAAAAAAATGACGATGATGCCTAATGCTTTAGAGGCGCTTGGCAAAAAGAAAGACATCAATCCCATCAGCGTGATCAATCCGCCAAACAGCAAGCCGATGACTGCGACCGACCCTGGCAGGAATGTGCTCATATAAAGGTTCAACGGCACCCATAGAATCATCAGCCCGCTTAGTACGGTCAATATCGATCCGAAAAAAGGCCTTGTATGCCTCCATTTTTTAAAAACCATATCTATCACCTCGATTATTTCTTATCGATTTTTTCCACGGTCAATTTCATACCCGCCATATTGATGGTCTCCTGGAATAAATAATGCGTTTTCAATTTTGCATTCTCAAGAGTGATCGTGCTTGAAGTCTGCTCGAATTGCTTTGTCCAGTCCGTACTGTTGTTTTCCTTAAGCGCGAGGTTCTGGAACTTGGCATTTGCTTCGATCAGCCCGGCATCATGCTGGAGACCAGAAATCTGTACTGGCTTTGAAGCCTGGATTTTTACGCGGATCCACTCCCCGCCTACCTGAAAGTCCTTGTATAACTTCAGATTGTCGATTGTAAGGGTATCGATGATATTGGTTCCTTGCGGTGCAGCGTCTGAGCTGCTCGTTTCGCCGAGTTTTGGGTAAAATTTATAGCCTTTTCCCTCAAGCTTATCGAATTCAACATAGAAATCCCCTACTCCGGCAATCGGTACAGCATACGCCACTCCGGATACCCCGAAAGACACGAGCAGGATTCCAAGCGCAAGCAATCCTGATGCGAGTGCACCCCAAAACACCTTTTTATTCGTCTTGCTTTCCATTACGACAGCTCCATTCAAGGAAGCCACCTCCGTTAAATATTTTTAAAATTCAAAATTAATTCTCCCCATACTATATCCCCAAAAAATGAGGCGTACAACTCCGAAAAAAATCGTTAACAACAAGTTAACCCCGTTAAATGTCGGGGTATAAGAAGATGACGGACAAAAATCTGAATTTTTAAACGAATGATATTTTACCAGAATCTGAGAGTGGGGTTGCCTGATGGAACATAAAATTGAGGATTTGGCCATAAGAGGGTTATTTCTCTTAAAAGAGTACGAGAAACCTTTTCTTAAGGAATGGTCCTTTTTAAAGAAGGATTTAAGGGCCTGGCAAAACGACCTTGTATCAGAGTTTGAGCGGATGATTGTTTATGGCTTCAACAATCTTTCGAAAACTACTTTTGTTTCTACAAATGATTTCATCCAGTTGCTGGTCCTGAAATGGCAAAAGCGACATCACGAATTTGTCGATGATTTTGATGCTATCTTCCTGATCAGCGCAGTGGAAAATCTATTTCATAAAGCATTAAAAAGAAAGAATGCTGGATTCCTTGATCACCAGGCAATTCAGGTTTTTTTCACGAGGATCATCGATAAGGTCCTGCGCACACAGCGGCTGGAATACCAGGATGACAAATGGCTGAAGACCATCGTCGGGCTGCGGACTGTCCGAAGCAATTGGCTCGCGGTGATCCGTAATGAAAAAAACCGATACAAGGTTAATAAAGTCGTCTGCGCTGAAGCTCAGCCGGCAACCGAACAGCTTGTCACCATGTGTGAGAGCCTTCAAGCAGACCATCTGGCTGATTTGTCGACGGCCCTTAGCAGATTGCTGTCTCCAGGCCAGGAAGCACCTCAGATCATCACAATTCCCTGCTTGACTGAAACCTTGATGATTTGTATAAAGGACCCGGCTGAGACAATCACAGATGGGCAAAAAGAAACTCTGAGAAAAATGTACTTAAAGCAGATGAAACTCAATCATCTAGAAAGCGAGCTTGAGTGGAAGGATGCCACCCTCCTGTTCCAGCAGCGGCTGATTCATTCGCAAAGCGCCTCGGAAGCAGTCAAAATGATCACCCAGGGTCTGGTTGATTACCTTCCATTTTCGCGCTGCGCCCTTTTCATCTACTCACCAGGCGAGCACAGCGGTGTTGGCGTCCACGCACATAATGTCAATACGGGCTCGGTCCAGCATATTAAGGAGAGCATCGCCGAATTTCCGCTTTTGCGTAAATACTTAAAGCATTTCAGCCACTCAAAGCCGATTTTCATCGAAGACGCTGCCGAAATTCTGCCGGGAAAATATGTCCGCGAGTATAGTTTGAAATCCCTTGTCGTCCTGCCGATATATGTACCGGCTGAGAATAAACTGATTGGCCTCGCGCTTCTTGACCGTGGAGAAAATAAGTCATTCACCGTCAACAATCAGACTCTGACGGCTCTCATCAAGTTCGGGCAATATGGCGGCGAATTATTGAACCAGTATTACGAGGATGCCGTCCAGCTCTTTGGCGTCCAGCACGCCGTCTTGACCATACGTGAACGAGAAGTACTCAAGCTCATCGCGGAAGGTGCCTCTATCAATGAAGCAGCCGACGCACTTCACCTCAGCGCCTATACGGTACGTGACTATATTTCTGCCATTATCCATAAACTGGACGCCAAAAATCGGACCGATGCTGCTGTAAAAGCTTTGAAAATGAGACTGATTCAATAAAAATAGTTAGGTCTGCTCCCACTAGCGGAACAGGCCTATTGCTTTTTCCCTCCCCTTCTCGCAAAATATAATAGATATTAGTTTTAGGGGGTACATATTGAATGTGGAATGAATTCAAGAAATTCGCCTTCAAAGGCAATGTGCTTGACCTTGCAGTCGGGGTCATCATCGGGGCAGCTTTTGGAAAAATCGTTTCCTCACTTGTAGATGACATTATTATGCCGATTGTAGGTCTGCTTTCATTTGGAGAGGATTTCTCAACACTTACTTACAAAACGATAAAATACGGCGCGTTCGTCCAGTCCATTGTAGACTTTTTCCTCACAGCCTTTGCCATCTTCATTTTCATCAAAATCATCAGCCGTTATCGTAAAAAGGAAGAGGCTAAGCCTGTCGTTCCTACACCAGATGTAAAAGAAGAGCTTCTAAAAGAAATCCGAGATCTTCTAAGGGAAAAAAATAGCATTTAAATTTTTTCTCTCTGGATGAAACCAGCGATGCCTGTCACCCGTATACATAATCAAATAATATTATGAGGTGACTTGTTCATGTACGCTTACTCTGATCATTCCATGATGCCATCGGTAATGAGAACTTTCGCTTTTTCCCTGGCAATCGCCTTCATTGGCACAATGGCAGGAGTGTTCGTTCCGCCAGCACTGTTCCTTCCGCTCGTTATCGTTGAGCTTGCGATGCTGATTGGGGTGTTCTTTTTACGAAAAAGGAAGGCGATATCTTATGCATTCCTTTATGCGTTTACGTTCATCTCCGGAATGACGATGTATCCTGCCATTGCCCATTACATCGCGGTTTCTGGTGCCAATGTCGTGATCAACGCGCTCGGGGCTACAACAGTTGTTTTCGCTGGTCTTGCAATTTATGCGACAAAAACAAAGCGTGACCTCAGCTTTCTTGGCGGCATGCTGATGGCAGCCTTGCTTGCTTTGATTGCGGTTAGCATTTTTAACTGGATCTGGCCGCTTAGCTCAACGGGTATGATGGCTTATTCCTTCATCGGAATACTTGTCTTCAGTGGGTATGTTTTATTCGATTTCAATAGGATGAAACATTATGGAGTGAGTCCGGAAGAAGTGCCGCTGATGGCTTTGAACCTGTATCTGGATTTCATCAATCTTTTCCTATATATCCTTCGTTTCTTCGGGATCCTATCCAGTAATGACTAAATATGATTCAAAAGGCAGTCCACTGCGGCTGCCTTTTCGCTTGCACCAATATTTGGTTAAATTACCATGTTTTTATCAAGTTTTAAGAGTTTTCTGTGATTTCATCCGGGTATATATATAGTGCAAGGCCAATACAAAAACTAGAAGGGACTGGTTAAAGTGCAAAACTTTACGGCGACTTCGGAATATGTCATTGGCTTAGCACATGGAGGAAGATTTGCGTTGCTATCTCAAGGAACGCTGGTCTTAAATCGATGGACTTAACATCGATTGACACCATTGTTTTTGAATAGCTTGAGCAGGACACTCCTCTAAGTTAGTCCGCAGGATTGGAGCAATGCCAATACTAGTAAGGAAGGGACTGGTTAAGTTGAAAGACTTCACGGCGACTTCGGAATACGTCATTGGCTATGCAAGCGGAGGAAGATTCGCGCTGCTGTCTCAAGGCACGCTGGTCTTAAATCGATATATTTAATATCGATTCACCCCAGAGCGCAAAATTGAATAGCAACAGCTGAGATACTCCTCCCATCGTCCGGATGTCGGACTCAAAAAAGGTGCAGGCCAAGCGGCCAGCACCTTTTTTGATTAAACTCTTTTGGGTTGTATTACACACAGGGCAATTTCGTCACCTTGTTTCTAAGCTCTACTAAAGTTTTAAAAACCACTTCATCACATACCAAAAGAGCTTCTAAGTATTAAACCAATCGGCGTTTAAACACATGAAAAAGAGCGGTCACTATATGCTTCATTAACCTTCCAACCTTGAATGTGCTCCCAAATGTTTACTAGATTCCGGCAACAGGGTATTTAATAACTATCTTTAACGAGGAGGTTTTTACACATGGAAAAAGATCATATGATTCATAAAGATGGCGAAGTGGATACGAGCAAGGTAGAGGAGACTCTTGATCGCATGGATACGCAGCAGGCGGATGAGATCCTTGGTGATTTCAATGAGTTCAGGACCTATTTAAGCAAACGGATCAATCTTGGTAAAACAGCTGGTTTAAATGAGGAGCAGTTGGCAAAGACCGCCGAAAAGGTAGCCGGTTATCTCGCGGAGAACGTAGCACCTCGCAATAAAGAGGAGCAGCTTTTGCAGGAGCTTTGGAAGGTTGGCAATAAAGAACAGCAGCATGCCCTTGCCCATATGCTTGTGAAATTGGCTGAATAGAAAAAATCGCCCTCGGGCGATTTTTTATTTTATCCGTATTAATTCTTACCCAAAGAATCGGTTCTTCTTTTTCACCTTCAGAATATCACCCATCCAGCCTTTTACCTTCAAATAATAATATAGGCCTGCTGTTGAGGCGATGATTAATACTCCTGCAAATAAATATCCTAACTTCCACTCCAGTTCCGGCATCACTTTGAAGTTCATTCCCCACACAGCACCCCATGCGGTCACTGGAGTGAATAGAATCGTCATGACTGTCAGGGTCTTCATGATTTCATTGCCGCGGTGGGTGGACACGACTTCTTCGAGATTGATCATCGTATCAATTGCCTGCTGGTATTCGCTTAGCAGCATCCTTATCCGTTGTACCCGCGTCTCTACCCGGTTGAATTCGGAGTTTTCGTGGATTCCTTGTCCATACGCTTCCTCAGCGATGAATTTTATCTCCACAATCGGGACAACCAGGTTTTTCCAAACTAGGAGTTCATGCCGATTTTCATAGATTCTCTCAAGGATTTTCAGATTGTTCTGTTCCTTCATTTCCCATAGCAGATTATGAAGACGTTCTTCATAGCCATCTATTTTTTGTAAATAGGTAGATAAAATTTCTCCCAGAAGAATAAAAAAGCCTTCTATCCCATTTTCTGCCTGATCCATCTGTTTCTGTACCCCAATTGGGCTTGCATCAATTATGGAGAAATCAAAATTAACTGTTATGAAAAACTCCTTACGGATGTAAAAATGGAAGATATTTTTTTCACCCTTATCCTCGATATCCTGTTGGTAAATCAGTGAGCCCCAAATGTATTCCTCTCCCCTTATTTCAGTGTTAAGGTTGAGCAGGTTGGCTTTCCGGTCTATAATATTTTCAAACCATTCACCACAGTTTGAATTTTGCGAGACCAGCTCCTTGACTTTCTCCTCGTCTCCCTCATCGAAATCAAACCATGTCCATTTTTCCTCGTTAAATGTATATTTCATATGGTCCCAGACCTTTCATATGATTATCAACTATTAATCTTCCCCTTATTAGCCTGCTTGAAACCGATAGGCTAATACTTGGCAGGACTTCCATTTTAAAAATGTTTCTGAATTTTATCGACAGGGTAAATACGAATATAGACAAAAGAAAATTGAAACCATTACAGGAGGGAAAAACAATGCAAACCAAAACTAAAAATGCTGTCATGTTAGGTGTTGGAGCTGCAGCCTTGTGGATGGCGATGAAGCCGGAAAATAAAACAAAACTTACCGAGATGGCTACGCAAGTGAAAGAAAAAGTAATGCCATCGAAGACAGATGTCTTACCAGTCCAAAAAGCCGGCAACCCTGATCCTCTGGACGTTGAAGACAATAAAATGGTCAGCGAAGGCGCAATGTACGGAGTGAATTATTACAACGAGAATCTTCAGGAACAACGATAAAATTGTCCGGGGAATTACTTCCCCGGTCTATTTTTGTTTAAATCACACCCCGGCAATCAATACTAAATAGTGCGAGGGGGATGGAGGTAATGGGCATATTATTCATTTTCATATATCTGTTCATCGTTTTTACGGTGATTGAAATTAACGCATCCATTTTTGTGGCAACTGGTTTGGAACGAAAAGTAGCCCGTTTCCAGGTCATCTCGATGTTAACCGGAACTGGATTTACAACAGGGGAATCCGAGCTGATTATTGACCATCCTGTCAGGAGACGCCTTGGAGCATTTCTGATTTTGTTCGGAGCTTTCTCGCTGGCTGTCATTATCTCGGCCATCAGCAAACTTTTAGAGGATGAATTCTATACTATGGAAATCGGCTATGTTGCCGGAGGACTTTTGGTCCTTTTGTTAATATTGAGAGCGCCAATAGTGCAGCAATTGATGTCCGGGAAATTGAAAAGCGAGTTAAAAGAAAACTATGAGCTGGCTGATTTGCCGATTAGCGATGTCCTTGTAATGGATGAGGACGATGAGGTAAGGGAGATTGCCATTAAAGAAGATTCGCGCTTGGCTGATATGACATTCGATGATATTGTCGATATGGAAGATGACATCATCCTTTTATTCATTAAAAGAGGCGAAATCAATATCCGTAACAAAGCACATGAGACGAAATTGGAGCCTGGTGACAAACTGGTTTTATACGGCAATAACCCTAAAATCGAAGAAAAATTTAAAGATGCCTGACACTGTGCTTGTATCCTGCAAACACAGACCAGGCATCTTTTATTGTTCTTTCAAGATTCATTCCATTGAGACCCTTGTGGTATTCTTCTCACGAAGTTGCGCGATCCCTTCCTTGCATACCCCATATTGCAGCCAGGAGCAATTTTTGCAAAGTTCATCAAGGTCATCGGGTTCAACTTTTTCAGCGGTCCAATTTACCAGCTCTGACTTTAAATAGCGCTCGCCGGGAACAAGTCCTAAATGGCGGATGACTTTTCCGTCCATCGATAAAACATGCTCATTGGAACCCTCGCTTGCCTCGCAAATCTCAAGCCCGCGGTGCGGACACGACATGCAGGCATCATCGAAAGCAGCAACCACTTTTATGTAGAAATCCTGACCGGGATCACGGATATCCTTCACGATCCCTTCCATTTTCTTAACAAACTCAACACTATAGCCCATCCCCCTGAAACCATGCACACAGAGGAGATGGTGCCCACGCAATACTTTTCCCACACCATCACTCCTGAAAATATCTTCTATCTATTAATTCTTCGAAAATGTCCAAATACCTTTTACAATCGGGAATCTCTGATCGTGTTCCTGGACAGCCAGGTGATGCCAATCTTTTTGCAAATGGTCATGTAATGCAGCAGCAAGATGACCATACTGCCAGTATTCATGCCAATGATAACACCCTCCATCCCCCATTCAGGCCTTGATCCTACCAGATAGATGAGCGCAAAGGTAACGATGGTTGCATAGACGGAATGGATAAAAGCATCCTTTACCAGACCCAGCCCGATTAAATAGGCCTGCATAGGGATGGTAAAATAATGGAACAGGAAATATGGTGCCAGCAGCTGCAAAAAGACAGCCGCTTGTTTTGAATGGAAAAACGTCATCGTCAATGGCTCAGCCAAAAAGTAAAAGGCGGTTACAGACGGCAAACCATAAAACAGGGTCAGCAGCATCACCTGCTGAAGCAATTTTTGCAGCTTCAGGAATTCTTTTTCCGCATAGGCCTTTGAAACAGTCGGAATCAGTATGATTAGGAAAGAATGAGCAATAAATGCCGGGAAAAACCCAATAGTCATCGCAATTCCCGCCATCATCCCGAATTGTTCCGTTGCCATATCCGGGGTCAATCCTGCGCTTACGATCGCAAATTTGATCAAGAAGGGCTGCACGGCATGGGTCAGGGAATGGAAAATCCTCAATCCTGTCGTCGGAACCGACACTTCCACCAGATTTTTTCTGACTTCCCGTCCGCTTACATGCTCACCTGGCACCTTCCTGATTTTTTGATAAGACATGATGAAATGGTGCAATAAATACAGGAATACGACGAGTTCACTCCCGGCAAGCGTGCAAAAAGCCACAAGCAGAGCGGTTTCACTGCCAAACTCGAAATACTGGAAAACAGCCGATAACAGGACAAGCTGGACTGCGCGCCGCAGGAAATGGGAAACCGCAATCCTTCCCATTTCCTGTTTTCCCATGAAAAACCCCCTGGCAATTGCCGTGATCGTCATGACCGGTATGAGCGACATAACCACCCATTTCAGCAATGGATGGTATTCATTGAAAACCGGAATGATTGGAATCACGATAGCAGCCAAAATCAGCAGAACCGTTGTGAACACCACTGCCAGTCTGATGGCATGGCGCATCATGCTCCGATGGTAGGACTCATCATGCTCAGCAATCATCTTGGATATCGACACAGGCAGTTCAAAATTTGCCAGCAGCATGATCAGGAAAATCGTCGGCAAAATCGTCATGTAATGCCCCATCCCGCTTTCACCAAGCTCGCGCGCAAGAATCATATTGACGAGGAATTCCACTATTTCACCAAGAAAATTAGCGACCACGAGGATGGACATCCCTTTAAAAAAAGTACTCATAGCTTCTCTCCCAATCCTGTCTCATTTACTTTTATAAACATATGAGACAAGTCCGGACAATATTAAAGAAAGTGCAAATTGGCGGTGAGGGAGGCTAAAAAGTCGATTTCAACGGTAAAAGTCTTAGATTTGGAGTGGATTTTTTCAGCAAGAGCATGGGTTTATAGCGGAAATTCTGATTTCATAACGAGTTTTGGTTTTTTTACGGAAGTTTTATAGCAAGTCTTGCTCTTTTAAAGCCTTTTTCAAAATTATATAGCGACTTTTCAATTTATATAGCGAGTTTTCGATTTATATAGCGACTTTCAAATTTATATAGCGACTTTTCGATTTTTATAGCGAGTTTCAAATTTATATAGCGAGTTTTCGATTTTTATAGCGAGTTTCAAATTTATATAGCGAGTTTTCGATTTTTATAGCGAGTTTCAAATTTATATAGCGAGTTTTCAATTTATATAGCGAGTTTTCGATTTATATAGCGACTTTTCGATTTATATAGCGACTTTCAAATTTATATAGCGAATTGGAAATTCCACACGTTTTTTTCCAAAATAAATAAGAACTGCCGGCTGCCAGCAGTTCTTATCTAATCACTATGAGATTTCATCCAGCTTTTCATAAAGCTGATTGCATTTACTTTCCAGTTCTTCTTTTTTCGTGTGAAGCTCCTGCAATACAGCTAAGTCTGAGACAAAGGCCATTTGGTCTTCAATCAAAGCAATTTCCGCTTCCTGTACTTCTATGTTCTCGAGCAGTTCCTCTTCGTTGGGAGCAGCAGTAGTTTTTTTATCAGCCTTTTCCCTTACTATAGGCTCTTTAACGGGACGGATAACCTCTGAATCTCCATCCTCAAGCTGCTTCCGTTTTTCTTCCATCTTAGCCCTCGCCCGGTCGTAGTTGCCGGGTATTTCGGTCAACTCGCCGCTTTCAAGCCAGTATACCTTGTCAAAGAGTTTATTCAGGAAATAACGGTCATGGGAAACAGCCAGCAGCGTTCCCTCGAATCCATCAAGGGCTTCCTCCAGCACCTCCCTGGAGTCGATATCCAGATGGTTGGTCGGTTCATCAAGGATCAGGAAATTGAGATCCTGATGCATCAATTGGGCGAGCCGCAGCCTCATCCGTTCTCCTCCGCTCAGCTGGGAGACTTTCTTGAAAACTGCTGGGCCGTAAAAGAGGAATCCTGCCAGCACGTTCCTGGCTTCCCCCTCATTCATGACGACTTCATTCCTGAATGCGTCCAGTACGTTTCCATCCTTGCTGGAAAGCTCCATATGCTGGGACAGATAGCCAATCTTGACATTGCTGCCGAGCCGGACTTCTCCCTTGTCGGGTGAAATTTCATTCCTGATGAACTTCAGCAGCGTCGTTTTACCGGAACCATTCTCGCCAACAATCGCCGCCCGGTCCTGATATTTAAGCTGCAGATGTATGCTGTCAAAAAGCTCCCTGCTGCCAAAGGACTTACTCACATCCTTGAGAACAAGCACATCTTTTCCGCTGCGAGCTCCAGTCTCGAGTTCAAAGCTCATTTTTTTCCTGTTCAAAACCGGCCGGTCGAGCTTTTCAATCCTGGCAAGTGCCCTCTCCATATTCGTCGCCCGCTTATGAAGCGCTGAGCTTGGAGGATTTGACCGGTTCGCCCAGTCCCTCAGCCTCTTGATCGCTTCCTTCATTTTCTTGATTTTTCGCTGCTGCTCTTCGTACGCCTGGAATTCACGCAGCAATTTCGCTTCCTTCTCCTTAACGAATCCTGAGTAATTTGTGTGATAGAGATCGATTTCTCCATCCTCCATATCGAGGATCTTGGTCGCAGTTTCATCTAGAAAATAACGGTCATGAGATATGATGACCACGGTGCCTTCATAGTCTTTCAGAAATTCTGCCAGCCACTCGGCAGCCATGATATCAAGGTGGTTGGTAGGTTCATCTAGAAGCAGCAACTCCGGATTACGCAGCAGGCTCAGTCCCAGGCCCACCTTCGTCTTCTCTCCGCCGCTCAATCTGTTGAAATTGGAATCCAGCAGGCTTGCAATCCTCAAGCCGTTGGCAACTCTGTCAATATTCGCTTCCATTTCATAACCGCCGCCAAGAGCAAACCTCTCCTGGAGAACTCCGTATTTTTCCAGCAGCCTTTCAAGCTTATGCGAGTCCTCGCCAGCCGCTGCCATCTCCATTTCCATGTGCTTCATCTCACCCTGGACATCCAGCAAGTCTTCAAAAGCTGTCGCTAAAACATCTCTCGCAGTCATGCTTGCATCATATTCCGGTATCTGGGCCAGATAGCCGATCTTCAGGCCTTTTTTCCAGTGAATCTTTCCATTGTCCGGCTCTTCCATTCCGGCAACAATACGCAGCAATGTGGTCTTGCCGCATCCATTTGGTCCAACCAGGCCAACTCGGTCTTTTTCATTTATTTCAAACGACATATCTTCGAATATGAGATTGCCGCCGTACATTTTGCTTATTTTGTTCACACTGCATGTAATCATTAAGATTTCCTCCTTAATCGATCCCCCTCTTCACCTGAACCTGTCTATCGGTAAACGCAAAAAAGCCAGGGGCAGATGGCTCTGCTCCTGGCTTTTGAATTCCATGAATACAAAGGAGGACAAATGTGCCCTCCCCATTCACCTAAGCGGGAAAAGAGATGATCGTACCGTTTGTTTTTGATATTGAGCTGTTAAAAAAGGGCATACGTATCCCGTTGACAGCTGCAACAGCAAATTTTGCACGACAAAAATATAGGAACTCATTCCAAAATCCGCGTACAAAAACAGTCTTGATCATCTCTCCTCACCTCCGTTCATTAATAGTTAGTTTCATTCTACAATCTCATTATTATTTTAGCAAGTTTTTCCTGAATTGCATGCAGCCCATTTTCCGCAAATTCCAATAATCAAACGTTTGATTGAATTGTGCAGGAACCCACCAGGGCAGGCTTTTTATCAATTTTTCCCATGCTGATATTCTTGTGGATAAAGCGTTTAAACTGGCTTGGACCGCGGGTAAGGATAACTAACGAAGGAGTGGGTGACAATGCTTAGACACGTGGAACTTTCAGATTACCAGCTCTGGATGTGTAAAAAAATCAAAGAAAAGTTAGCTGAAAAGCATAACTATATAAATTGTGCTTCCCATTTTCCAAATGAATTTGAAGAACGGGAAGTCATATCCATTGCGCTAAGCGAAATGCTTATGAAATTAGATGTAATCGAAGGGAAAGCAAATTAGTTTTAACAGGGGCCATTGGCCTCTTTTTGTTTTTCTAATGGCTTCTGGTTGTGTTTTTAACGATCCAAATAGCTTTTATCTGATTGATTCTTCCTTAGCTCTTCAAGAATTTCCTTCATCAAAGCTTCCTGTCTTTTTGTGCTCGTCACCAGCATGACGAACAGGATGATCATGGCCAGTGGAAGTACAAGTGAAATTAATACTCCCAACAGAGGGAATACACCAAACAATGGTTCCATATCCGGGACCTCCTTATCTTAGGCTGTTTTCGTATGCTTCTCAGCAGAACCCATTTCCGCAATCAGTTTCCATTAAGAGCCCAATTGAAAATCATAACTTTTTCAGCAAAGCTTCATTATTTTACAAGTGAATGCCTGAACGCGTAGATCACTGCCTGGGTGCGGTCCTGAACCTGCAGCTTGCTTAAGATATTGCTGACATGCGTTTTTACGGTTTTCAGGGCAATGAACAGCTCATCGGCGATTTCCTGATTCGTTTTGCCTTCGGCGATCAGCTTCAATACTTCCATCTCGCGCTCGGTCAGCTCTTCATGCAATTCGACGCTGTTCTTCTGTCGCATTTTCATCATCATCTTCCCGGTCACTTCGGGTTCAAGCACAGGCTGGCCGGAATATGTAACCCGCACCGCATTGGCAATTTCGCTGGCCTTAGAGGTTTTCAGCATATAGCTTGTCGCACCGGCTTCAAGTGCAGGATACACTTTTTCATCATCGAGGAAACTGGTCACGATAATGATTTTTGCTTCCGGCCACTGCTCAATGATCTGCCTTGTCGCTTCGATGCCATCCATTTCCTTCATGACCAGATCCATCAAGATGATATCCGGCCGCAGTTCGAGTGCCATATCGACTCCCGCCTTGCCGTTATCCGCTTCGCCGATTACCTCGATATCCGGCTGGGCTGATAAATACGATGAGACACCGATCCGAACCATTTCATGATCATCTACAAACACTACTTTAATCATTCTTCCTCACCTGCCGCCACTAATATTGGAACTTTGACCTCAAGCCTGGTCCCTTTATTTTCAACACTTACAATCTTCAATGTCCCGCCGATTTCCCCCGCACGTTCGTGCATGTTTTGAAGCCCGTATGATCCCGCTTTCGCTTCTTCAACATTAAAGCCTATTCCGTCATCAACCACTCTCAATATGACTTTACCATCACGATGGATCAGCAGAACTTCCAGCTGATCCGCCTTTGCATGGCGCAGCGTATTCGAGATTGACTCCTGCAAAATCCGGAACAGATGGTCTTCGACACCCTTATCAAGCGGAAACGGCTCGACCTTCCAGTTGATATTCATGGTAACTTTTTGTCTTAATTCGAGCAGCAGTTCCTCAATCCCTTCCTGCAGGCTCTTCCCTTTCAACGCGACCGGCCGAAGATGCAGAAGCAACGCCCTCATTTCAAGCTGTGATTGGTGGATCATTTCCTCCACCATCTTCAGCTGCTTCGCTTCCCGTTCCTCCGCCGGCCCCTTCGTTTCATTGATCGCCGACATCAGCATTGAGGCCGCAAACAACTGCTGGCTCACCGAGTCATGCAGCTCCCTTGCAAGCCTGTTCCGCTCCTGGGAAATGATTTCCTGGATCCGCGATTCCTGCTCCTCCGCTTTTTCGGTTGCGAGCCTTTGTGATAGCATAGCTTTTTCTGAGATTTGTTTATACAGTTTGCTGACACGTTTCGAGATTGATGCGATTTCTGCGTATGCCTGGTTTGCTTCTATTTCAGGCTGCTGCCCTTCCTCAAGCTGGAAGAGCCAGCTGTCCACCGTCTTGAATTGCCTACGCCAGTATATGCCTGAAGCCAGGCCGAACGCGATTCCAAGCACAACGCTGATGCTGAAAGTGAAGATAACAAACGGAATGTCCATTAGCTCACGGTTCCATAGATCGGAAAAGCGAGCTGCCGGGAAAGCCAGCCAATAGGACAGTGTCAGCGCGATAAACGATATGATTCCAAGGGTGAGTCCCCATAAAATCTGGCGCGTGGCAGTTGTCATATGCGTTTCACCTCGATATTCCCGACGATCATCGAGGTGAAGATTTTTACCTTTTGCCCAGCCTCTTCGTAACCAGGGGTCTGCACGTACAGACTTTGGTTCAGCACCCTGCCTTCCTGGTGTCCGAAAACTTCGGCGGAGCCAACAATCGATGAATGGCGGAGAGTGACTTCCACATCATATGGCACGTATACCTTTACATTTCCGATGATATTCCGGATGAAAATCACCGTCTCGCCTTTTGGCAGCACCGTCATGCTCAAGTCGATCACGCTGTCGCCAATTCCGGTCTGGATGTTGACATCATCCCACTCATATACATGTGAAGGTGTTTCCTGATGTCCAAACAAGCGATTTTTAAAAAGCGGCGGTTTCTCAATCACCATTTCCTTGCTGACTTCCTTTTCAGGCTTCTGTAAAACTGGCGTAATCAATTCAGGCTTCTTTTTTGATTGGATATACTGATATACCAGATAGATCAGTACCGCCAACAGGAAAAACCTGAAGGTCATCATGCTGAAAACGCTGCTCAGGAAAAAGAATAATCCCGCCCAGAACAGCACCTTTCCTGATTTTTTCGGCATTAAAGAGCGTCCAAAGTAAATCATCGCTCCACTTGCCAGAAGGGAGAAAATCAGCCCTTCGTTGAAAAAAGAAACTTCCAGCAAAAGGAGGATCACTCCGGTAATCACAATCCAGCTGACATAATCATTTTTCATCTTGTTCAACACGGTGTTTTCCCCCTTCCTTTTTAAATATTTGGGATTAAGTTTACTGTGGAATGAAGTTGAAGTTCAATAGAGGTGATATCCAAAAGGCGCAGCTGCCTGCGCCTTTATAGAATACCATGTTTTGCCTATTAAATAGTATGGGTTTCTTTATTTTCGAACTCTTTTTCGAGCTGGGCAATCCTTGCGTCAATCGTATTACGGTGATAGTTGCTGTTCACCTTTTCTTCTAATTGATCAAGATAGGCTTCCATATCCGTGAACCTAGAATAGGCTTTGTCGGAGCCATCGCTGTGGTCAAGCACCTGGTCCATCCGGTAATTGGCACGAGTAACATTCTCACGGCCCATCAATTCGAGTCGTCGGATGTGCATATCCTTCAATTTATGCTTCATGTCTTCATATTTATGTTCGAGCTCCACCTGCTGCTTGCCTGCATTTTCCATCGCTTCCTTCAGTCGGGCTGAGCGTTCTTCATATTGAACCTGTTCCCTGCTGGCAAACTCCTGAAGTTCCGCTTCCCCCGCTCTCATCGCGATTTCCGTCTGATGTCTCCGTTTGTCTGCCATTTCAATTGCCTGCTGGTATTCCCGGGCAAACTGTTCCTTAAGCTGGCCCTGGCGTTCAAGCAGCTTCGCGACCTTTTCAGTCTCCGCTTCACATTCACGAAGATACTGGTTCAACAGTGCAATCGGGTTCTTTCTTTCCTTCTGGTCAAGTGCCTCATGAAGATCTGCCATTACAGTGTTTTTGATTCTTGTTAATAGATTAGCCATTTACAATCTCTCCTTTTTTTTCGCATATAGTAGTGTTTCAGCAGCCTAGTTGTTTTTCATTTCTGCCCATTGCTTCTCGAAGTTGACAAATGGATCGTTTGCTTCTTTCATTGCTACTTCTTTTTTGTCCCAGTTCTTGTATACAAGGTAAAGGACGTAAGCTGCTGCGATTCCCAGGATTGCTGGCACATTTGAAGCTGCAGCCATCAAGATGATGAACCCGGCTATTCCCCAGCCGATTTTTCCGGCTGTCGAGTGAGCCTTTAAAAATTGCTTTACGACAAAGTAAAGCACCAGCAAGCTCACGCCGAGACCCACAAGCGGACCAAGGTTTGACATCAGTACCATTGCAGCGATGAAGCCGGCAAACAGTAAACCAAATTTTTTCATGTTCAATTCCTCCTTATCTCTTATGTACTCATCTTACCTTTGCCGTAAAAAATCCATAACGTGCCTGAGCTTGATTTTCAGGTAGGTCCTGAGGCTTAGCACCATACCGGACCGGTCGTCACTCTTGCGTTTTCCTCTCATAAAAATACCCCGGTGACAGCTTCACCGGGGTATTTCTTCCGTTCCTTATTTTGTGATGAACATCTGAGTCCAATAGTGTCCATAATCCCCGCCTGCAGCATGCCCGACACCAATGTGGGTGTATGCAGGGCTAAGGATATTTTTGCGATGTCCAGGGCTGTTCATCCATGATTGGACTACTTCGTGGGGGGTCCTCTGCCCCGCTGCTATATTTTCAGCCGCGCTCCTGTGGTTGACTCCAAAATTCCTCATCATGGTGAATGGACTGCCGTATGTAGGGCTTGTATGGGAAAAGTAACTTTTATCTCTCATTTCTGCAGATTTGTAACGCGCAACCCTTGAAAGCTGCCAGTCAGCTGCCACTGGCTTAAGTCCATTCTTCGCCCGCTCGTGGTTCGTCAACTGGATGACCTGGCTTTCAATACTCTTTGCGGCGCTTAAATTAGGGATATTGACTCGCTGGCCAGGATAAATCAATCTAGGATTCTTGAATTGCTGGTTAGCACCGATAAGTTCCGAAAGGCCAACCTTGAACCTGACCGAAATTTTCCATAAAGAGTCCCCATTCTGAACCGTATAGACTTGTTGCGCGAATGATGCGGTCGGAAAAGCCATACTCATTAAAACAAGGGCCAATATTATTTTTTTTACCATCTTCACTCCTCCTCAACTGATAGGATGAGAAGATTTGATAAAAATATACAGTTGAATATTGAACTAACAAGAAAACATCACTTTAACAATGCATATAGTTTTATCAAGGGAGGAATGAGGATTATGGGATATCTATGGGTTATGACGATCGGTTATGTCATTTGTCTCGGCCTGCTTGGCGGTACTTTAATGTTTTTCATTACCTCTGCTTTTGATTTCGATGATGCAAGCCGGATTGATTTACTGGATACTAAAGAGAAAGAATAGCAAAAGCTGGCTGCTAAATTGATGCAGCCAGCTTTTATCGTTTGAACATCCCGGAATCATAAATTGTTATTTTCAGAGACGATAAAAAAAGCTGCCAATGGCAGCCTTTTCTATCGATTAAAAATCACGAGTGTTGTCAAAACGAGTGTTAGCCGGGTTGTCCGATGTTAGAGGTGCATCAACCGGGTTGGTGGTTCTTGTTCCGTCCAAACCAGTGGTTGTTGTACCATCATTCAGGCCGACTCTGTTCTCTTCACGCTCGACGACTACAAGGATTTTGCCTTCTTTTACATAGCCTTCGTAACGTTCTGCTTCATCTTCCGGAATACCCATTCCGATTAATGCTCCGGCCAATCCGCCGGCACCTGCGCCTACTGCAGCACCAGTAAGTGTCGCAGCAATCGGGCCTGCAGCTACGATTGGGCCGATTCCAGGAATCGCTAGTGCTCCGATGCCTGCCAGTAATCCTGTAAGGCCGCCTAATATGCCGCCTGTTGCCGCACCTGCAGCAAGACCTTCCTCAGTCTTTGTACCGGTTGCTTCGTTGACGTGATCAATCTCATCGTCGTTTTTACTAATAACAGAGATATCGTCGGTATTGTACCCTTGCCTCTTCAGGTCCTCTACGGCCTGGATTGCGTCTTGCTCGTTATCATATACTCCAACAAGATGTTTTTCATGTTCAAACATAATAAAAGCCTCCTTTAGACGAGTAGTCCTTTTAAAGATACCCGCATACAGGAGGTGTAAACCTGATGTCGAAGGATTATTGGCTGTGGGTATAGACGGATACGGTCCTGTTCAAGGAAGAAGAAACTTGTGTCAGGTTCTCAGCCGTCAAGGTCAATTCCCTGACCGTCTCTCCCTGATTTTCAAACCCTGCTGCCATTTCGGCAATCCCGGCTGCATTTGTTTGTAAAATGACATTCGTTTCACTATTCATCGTCAACAATTTATCTGTCTGCTGATTCAAATCTGCAGTGTACTGGCTGATGGTGCCAATTTCCTTCTGGATGGACAGAATCCCATCCCGCATCTCATTATATTGCATTTCAACATTGCCGAATAACTTGCTACCCTTTTGGACTTCCATGCTTCCGCCTGACATAACATCCACCATCTGTTTAATGTCACTGCGGACAACCTCGATCGTTTCCTGGATTTGCCGGGATGCATGAAGCGATTGCTCAGCCAATAATCGCACTTCATCGGCCACGACAGCAAAACCCTTCCCCTGTTCCCCTGCGCGTGCAGCTTCGATAGCCGCGTTCAATGCCAGCAGATTCGTTTGGTTGGCAATTCCAGAAATGATACTGACGATCTCTTCGATTTTATTCGTCTTTTCAGCCAGTGATTCAGCATCCCGGGCAGCCTGCCTCGTAATCTGATCCATCCGTCCCACCTGTGTGCTCGTTTCACTGATGAACGTCTGGCCTTGTTCACTTTTAACAGCATTGGTCGTGGACATTGTCTCAATCCGATTCGATAGTTCAGCAATCTCGCTGATTCTTTGCACCATATTATCAACAATATCACTCAGCACTGCCGAATGGCCCTGCTGCTGTTCAGCACCTGCAGAGACTTGAAGAATGGAAGCTTTTATTCTCTCGCTTTCATTTTCATGGACCTGTGAATTCTCGAATAGCTTTCTTGCAGAGTCGTGCAAAACCCGGGTATTGTCCTGGCATTGGGCTACGAGCAGCCTTAATTGACTGATCATCGCATCAAAATGGGAGGTCAGCTTCCCAATCTCATCTTTTGAATCACTGGCCAGTTCCACTGCCAGATCACCCTGAACAATTCTCTGTGTCGCTTGTGTGAGGCGATCGATGGGCTTGAATACCCTTCTGAATAAAATAATGATGAAAACAAGGCACCCTATTGAAATAAGTGAACCCGCAATGGCTGTCGAATACATACTCCTGGATACCAGTTCGGCTGGATCAGAGTCTACTTTGAATGAATTCAGCAAGTAAAAATTGTATAACGTCGAAATGGCATAAACAAAGAATAACAAGCCAAAAAAAGCAAACACCTTTGTTTTCAACGAAAGGTCCCGCATACTATCCACTCCTGTAAAATCCCCAGCGCGAACACTGGGGATGAATGATCTTTCTATCATAATATCGGCATTTCCAGAAAATTTTCCATCCTATTCAACAGCTTTAGCCAGCGCAGCTTCAAATTGTGAAACGATATCCTCTCCGTGCTCAATTCCGACCGAAATCCTCACCAGACGATAAGTGATGCCAAGTTCTTCCTGCGCCTCAGGAGGGAGTGCGCGATGGGAGGTTTTCAGCGGATGGGAGACGGTGGTTTCGACGCCCGCAAGTGTCGGAACGATTTTTACCCAGCCAAGCGATTTGAAAAACTGGGCAGGATCCACATGCTCCGCCAGCTCAATTGATACGATAGCCCCAAATCCTTGTTCAGCTTCTGCGAATGGATAGTATACCTTTGCGATATTCTTATTTTCCCGAAGACTTTCGGCAAGCAATCTGGCATTCTCCGATTGTGCTTTCATTCTCAAGGCAAGCGTCTTCAAGCCTCTGCAGGTCAGCCACGCTTCAAATGGACTCAGATTCGCCCCAAGGTTGACGATTCTCGCGCGTGCTTCGGCAATCAGTTCTTTCCTGCCAACAATGACGCCTGAAGTGACATCGCTATGCCCGCCAATATATTTTGTCGCACTGTGGACAACCAGATCGGCACCGCCTTCATATGGACGCACATGGAGCGGAGTGGCAAACGTATTATCAACTAATACAACGAGTTTTTTAATCTTTGCCAGCTCGATGACTTCATCCAGCTTTTCAACGCGAAGCAGCGGATTCGTGATCGACTCTGTGTATAGAAGCTTTGTATTATGCTTGATGGCGTTTGTGACATTGCCCAAATCCGAGAACGGCACGAACGTTGTTTCAATCCCGAAGCGCTCAAGCTCTGCTTTTAGCATATGGAAGCTACCTCCATACACATCGTCCGCCGCAACAATATGGTCCCCACTCTTCACAACTGCCAGGACACCTGCCAAAATTGCAGCCAATCCAGATGAAGCCGCCACACCATCCTCTGCATGCTCAAGAGCCGCTACCGCTTGCCCGAGTTCATCCGTATTCGGATTGCCGACCCTGGAGTACAAATAATTGCCCTCACCCTGATAAAAACCCTCCAATTCATCAAGATCATTGAAGGTAAAAGCTGAAGTCTGGTAAATCGGTGTTGCCTTGCTTTTAATACCCTGCTGCTTAGTATGTACAGAGTGAAGCACTTCCGTTTCAAATCTGTTGTTCGTCATTTCATCCACCTGCTTTTAAAAAATATAAAAACCTCTCCAAATAAGGAGAGGTTCCAATTGCTAAGCCTCTCTTATCTTCAGAAATCGTTCTTCAGGAATTAGCACCTTTCAATGAAAAAAGAAGGTTGCCGGGCTTCGCAGGGCCTGTCCCTCCGCCGCTCTGGATAAGAGTTATTGATTTAAAATCATTAATATTAGCAGAAGTATATCAATATCGCTGTAAATTCGTCAATGAACGATTTTCTAAAGATTTGTGAAGTCAATCTTCTGGATCACTGTCAAGCAAATCCCATGGTGTGATGACACCGATTGGCTTTCCGTGGCGGTCGCCTGTTTCCGTGATAATGACCGCCTGGAGCTTCTTGCCCCTCGTGTGGTAACGCTCGAATAATTCCTCAATATGGTATAAAGATGCTTCCTCATCCACAAACGTCACGAAATAATTTTTCCCCTTGGTCAGCAATTCTTTCACCCGCACATCTTCAAAGTGAACGACACTGTCGGAAAAATGCTTCGCCATCCACTGGATGATCTCTGTTGAAGTCAGCAGTGCAACATATTTATCATCCTTGTCATAGACCGGGAATCTCGTAAAATCAAACTTGTTGATGACCTTAAGCACATCTTTTAGATAAGCATCCTCATAATAATAAAACACGGGACTGGTCGCGATTGATAATGCCGTCTGCGGCTTCTCGAACTCCTTCGCGATTTCCTCAATCCGCTCGACTACCTCGATATGCGGCTCGGCAATATAATAATCCGCATTCACCCGTTCGTGGACAATCGCATTCCGCAGCTTGGCAAACTGATGCAGTTCACTTTTATACTTGCGGACCAATGAATGATTCTTATAGCCAGAGTACAGCAGCTCGACAAACGCATCGCTGTCCGTCCCCTTCACCATTTCCTTCAGCGCTTTATGGATCCGGTTAAAAGCCGTTTCAAACTTGCCGGATTGTTCTTTATGCTTTACCTCTTGATTTTCTGAAGACGCCTGAGAAGCAGAAGCTTTTTGCGATTTTTCAATGCCTGTGTTTTGGTTTTTTGCTTTGTCACTGATTTGATTTATGGCTTTTGTGCTGTTCTGATTCGTTGTTTTTACGTTACTTTTGTTTGTCTTTTTGCTGTTGTTTTGATCCGTTGTTTTACCGTTTTCTTGAGTTGTTGCTTTACCGTTGTTCTGTTTTGTTGTTTTAGCGTTATCTTGGGTAGTTGCTTTGCCGTTGTTCTGTTTTGTTGTTTTAGTGTTATCTTGAGTCGTTATTTTGCTGTTTCTCTTTTTTGATGGTTTACCATTATTCTGATCGATTACTTTGCTTCTATCCTGCTTTGTTATTTTGCTGGAATCTTTTTTCGGCAGATCGTCAACGTTCTCTTCGGCACGCTTGAGGCGGTTATCGTCAACTGCCGGTCTTGGATTGGTTCGAAGATATGAATTGTTGCCGGTTTTCTTATTCTTGTTTCTATTGTGTTGATTTTTCCTTTTTTTCGACGTTGTCTGTTGCTTATTGGATCTATGTTTAACCTGAATTTCGTTAGCCAAAATGGTCCCTCCGTTGTTTCGAATCACTTCCCTACTCATTACCCCAAAACACGCATTTACTAATCATGGATATATAATGTTGAATTTCCAGATGACTTTTAAGTTTGATACAATAAGTATAGTACATACAATGCAATTAGAAAGTAGATTTTTATAGAAAAGGGTTTGATATTTAGTGGCAGCAACAAAGAAAAAAAGAGTCATAAAAGAGGTCACACAGCTTGTGACAATTACAATCGGGGCGATTATCGCTGCATTCGGGCTTGATATGTTCCTCGTCCCCAACGCCATCCTTGACGGAGGTGTCATCGGCCTTTCGATTATTGCAGCGGAATTGACCAACGTCTCGATGAGTATTTTCCTGATCCTGTTCAATCTGCCTTTCCTTTATATCGGATATAAGAGAATGGGCATGAAATTCACGCTTCGGACGCTGTACGGTGTCATTATTTTATCCGTAACGACAGCGTATTTCCATCACTTCGACCGGGTGACGGATGATTTATTTTTGGCCACCATCATCGGCGCCGTCATCCTCGGAACCGGTGTCGGCCTCGTCATCCGCGCTGGCGGGGCGCTTGACGGCACCGAAATCATCGCGATCCTTGTCAGCAAGAAGCGCACCGTGTCCGTTGGGCAGATCGTCATGATCATGAACTTGTTCATCTTCCTTTTGGCCGCCTTGCTCGTGTTCAGTTGGGAAACAGCCATGTACTCGATCATCACCTATTTTATCGCCTTTAAGATGATTGACGTCGTCGTTGAGGGTATGGAAGAGTTAAAATCGGTCACAATCATTTCCGATGTCCCGGAAGAAATCGCCGAAGCCCTGCTGAAGCAATTAGGACGCGGCATGACCTATATCCAGGGCCAGGGCGTTTTTTCAAGCGAACCAAAGAAAATCATCTATACGATCGTCAGCCGGATTGAATTGTCCACCCTGCGCTCGGTGGTTGATGATATCGATCCGAACGCGCTTGTCGCAATCGAGAATGTGGCCGATGTATCAGGGAGTAATTTTGATAAGGGCAGCGGGCATTAAAAAATGCAGACTTGGTCGAATAATCCATGAATGTGGTCGAATAAATTAAAAATCCGCCAAATTATTTTAAAATGTGGTCGAATTAACTCCAAAAGTGGTCGAATTATTTATTTTTTCGCCAATACAATTTCTAAAAGAGCTCAATCCTTATATAAAAATGCCCCTGCGAGGAAATTGCAGGGGCATTTTACTGTTAATCAATCGGATTATTGAATTTTTTCTCTTTCTGGCCGGTTGTAAACTCGACTAGCTCTTCTGGTGTGTTATTGCCTTTTTTCTTATTGTTGTTACGCTGGGCGTTTCCGTTGCCTAGCTTTTGCTTACCCATGCTTCCTCGCTCCTTTTAATGGATTCAAGGTGTAGTATGGATTTTTTCGTTTACGTTTATTCCAAGTTCGGGTGCACGGCGGACCCTGGTTGCCTGTTCGTAGGCATATGCAAGCTTGATCAGCAGCGGTTCGCTGAAGGCTGTGCCCGTGAAAGTGATTCCCACCGGTTCTCCTTCTTCCGTGTAGTCAGCTGGTACCGTTACTGACGGATAGCCCGACTTAGAGCCGATCGTCGAGCCGTCCATAGGGAAGAGCACCACATCTGCTCCGTATTCCTTCAGGGCATAGTCAATTCCCTGTTCCCTGGCCATATACAGATTGTACTCGAGTTCTTCGAGGTACTCTGCTTCCGTCAAAGCACCGCTTGTCGCTTCTGATTTCAGCAGCACTTCCTGGCCGTACTTCAGCGTTCTCTCACCATGCTGATAATTAAAGGCAATGACATCCGCGAGCGTCTTGATTGGGATATTCAGTCCATTTAAATAAGCATTCAGATCAGCCTTGAATTCATAGCTTAAAACATTGTGTCCCCACTTCGCTTTTGCTGCTGGGATTGCAGCTTCAATAACCTCAGCGCCAAGTTCCTCCAATTTTTCAAGCGCTTTTTGAAAAATTTGTTCCTGTTCCTTAGTCCATTTACCTATATACTCTTCCCTGGCAACAGCAATCTTTGTGCCTTTTAATGCTTTTTTATCGAAAAGAGAGTCATGGTTGAATTCAGCTAAACTTACCATTGTTGCCGGGTCTTGCGGATCCTGCCCGGCAATCGCTTCTAAAAGATACACTGCATCCTTGACGGTTCTCGCCATCGGCCCTGCCGTGTCCTGGGTGTGGGCAATCGGGATGATGCCGCTGCGGCTGACCAGTCCGACTGTTGGCTTGATGCCAACCAGGGAATTCTGTGAGGAGGGGTTTAAAATCGAGCCATCCGTTTCCGTACCAACCGCAGCCGCCGCCAGATTCGCTGCAATCGACGCACCTGATCCTGCGCTTGAGCCACCGACTTCGAACTTGCCGGGGCCATAAGGATTCAGTACCTGCCCCCCGCGTGAACTGTAGCCGCCTTTCATGCCATTTGCCATGAAATTGGCCCACTCGGTCATATTTGTTTTTCCGAGGATGACGGCGCCAGCTTCCCTGAGCTTGAACGCAACAAACGAATCCTTCAAGGCAATGGAATCCTTCAAGGCCAGCGATCCGGCGCTTGTATGCATTTTATCGCCAGTATCGATATTGTCTTTTACCAGGATTGGGATACCGTGCAGCGGACTTCTCGGACCCTTTTGTTTTCGCTCAGCATCAAGTGAAGCCGCAATATGCAGAGCATCTGGATTCAATTCAAGCACCGATTTGATTGTTCTATCAAAAGCAGCGATCCTTGCCTGATACATCAGCACAAGATCATGTGAAGTCAGCTCACCGCTCTCCATTTTTTCCTGCATGTCATCGATTGTCGCTTCCGGGAGCCATTCTTCCATCAATGTATGTAAACGAGGATTTTTCATATTCAACAGTTCCTTCCAATATTAAACTTCGGAATATATATTCTGTAAATTTTACGAAAATCCCTTTATTTATAGAAAAAAGCTATAGGACCGGCCTATAGCTTTTGAATTCCCTTATTCTGGATCGACAATTTTGCCACCGTAAAATTCCTTCAGCAATGGCTCGATATTAAGCGCCTTGCAGAATTTCTTCAAATCACGTTCTTCTCTTTCATTGACGATTGAGATGACAGTCCCTTCTGCGCCAAAACGGCCAGTACGTCCGGAACGGTGGATATACTTATCCTGTTCTCTTGGAAAATCGAAATGGACGGCATGGGTGACACCTTTAATATCAAGCCCGCGAGCCGCGATGTCCGTGACAAGCAGCATCTCACTGTTGCCTTCGCGGAATTTATTCAAGTATTTCTGTCGGTCCTGCTTTGTCAGTTCGCTATGCAGCTGTCCAACCGGGATATCCTTGAAATTCAGCTTCTCAGCAGCAATGATCAGATTAGGGATATCCTTAATGAATACGAGCGACTTTGTTCCATCAAGACGCGCAATTTTCTCAAGAATTTTGATCTTGTCACGCTGCTCACTGCGGAAGTAAATATGCTCGACTTTGGCTGCATCAATGGTGTCATCCTTCTTCACCTTGATGATTTCAGGATCATTCGCCAGCCTGTTGATTGATTTTTCTACAGCCTCAGGCAGTGTGGCTGAAAAAAGTAATAGCTGCCTTTGATCAGCAAGAGTCGATTTCACGATACTTTTCACCGTTTCATTATGTTCCGGTGTCAGCAGCTGGTCGCCTTCATCGAGTACGATGGTGTGGACCTTATGCATCTTCAGCTTTTTCTGCTTGATCAGTTCATTCGTGCGTCCAGGAGTTCCGACGATGATGTGCGGGCTTTTTTTCAGCTTGTCAATCTGGCGCTTCAGATTAGCACCGCCAATCAGGCTTGCTGATTTGATTCCGCTGCCTTCTCCCCATTTCTGGATTTCAGCGAGGATCTGCATGACAAGTTCCTGTGATGAGGCAAGAATTACGGCCTGTGTATTCTGCATCTTCGCATCGATTTTATTTAAAACAGGAAGCAGGTACGCTAAAGTTTTGCCCGTACCAGTCGGCGATTCAGCGGCAACATCTTTTCCTTCTATTATTAATGGGATCGTTGTCGACTGGACTGACGTCATTGCCTCGAATCCAGCCTTCTCCCAGGCCTGCTGCAGGAAAGGGTTCAATTGAGCGATTATTGGTTGAGTTTCTGACATGATTTTCTCCTTCACGTAAACATTCTAGTATTGATACTAGCTAAAACCTGCTTATAAGTCCAGTCTTCCCACGCTGAATCGCGATTTTTCATCTAGTTTGTGACTCGGATTTATTTTATTGGCGGAGTTCACAACTTTATTGGCGAAAATATAATTTTATTGGCGACTCACATAGCTTTTCTGGCGAAAATTTTATTATATTGGCGATTTCCAACTTTTATTTGGCGACCTGGAAATTCCGCGTGGTTTTTTCCAATTCATATTAAAAAACATCGGACGAATAGTCGCCCGATGTCTTGAAGTTTTATTTATGGATCCAAACTGCACCAGCAGAGTTGTCTTTCGCTTCGCCGATTACCTTGAACTTGATCGGGAATTGAGCTGGAACTTTACGTCCGGCGTCTGGAATCAAGTCATTCATGTAAGACTTTGTAGAATCGAATTCTGTTACTCCTGGAAGACCCTTGTAGTCAAAGATTCCGCGAGATGGAGAATCGACATACCACGCAGGTGTCTGATCCATTGAGAATGCAGCATCTGCTACCTGGTAGCGTGTGCTTTGCTTAACAGAAGGCTTGCCGTTCAGAGTACCAACAATCGCTTCTGGATGTGAATCGACTGGTCCAAGGAAGCCTTCACCCGGGTGGATACCAACCCAGTTATCTGTGAATGAATCATCCGCATACCATACGACCATACCAGTGTTGTACTTCACGCCGCGTCCTTCAAGCAATGCTTTGTCAGAACCAGCGTAGTTTCTCCACTCCAGGTAATAGTAGTGGTCTTTAAAGAACGTGCCATTTGTTTGGAGGAAACCATCAAGTGTTACAGCTGCGTCGCCTTCAGCACCATCAGCGAAAACTTCTTCGCCGTCAACTGTCAGCTTAAGCTCGTCCATTGCGAAACCTTCTGGAGCAAGTCCGCCGTCGGTTACGTATTCAAAAGCAAGTTTCACTTTCTTGCCTGCGAATTGGCTTAGATCGTACTTTACATCAGCCCAGTTGCCTTCAGTAGTATCCATTCCACCCGCAACGTTTGTATCACCGATTTTGTCGATTTCTACTTCTTTGCCATCCACAAGTGCATTTACGTATACATAATCGTAATCGAATTCAACTTCATAATTCGCTTTGTATGAGAATTCAGCACTTGTTGCGTTTGTCAGATCAAATTCAGGTGTAACAAGTGTTGTATGAAGGTCATCGCCTTTTTGGCTGTAGTAGTACTTTTCGCCAAAGTCAGTTTGGATTCCCTTTACTTCTTTACCAGGAAGGTTTACTTTTACAATTCCCGGATTCTTTGATTTTGTAACACTCTGGTCAATGATTGTTGCCAGACCTTTAGAGTCGATGTCTTCGTAATTCACTTCTGTAATGTTAGCCCAGTTGCCGCCCATTGTCTTTTGGAAGAATTCTTTGTTTTGCGGTGAGAAGCTTGGTGCTTCTGTTCCAGCAATTTTCCCGTTCCAGCTTCCGCCAGACATGATGGACCAGGAAGCTACAGGGTCACCTTGTCCAGTGTACTGAGTGTCATACTCATCTGGAAGACCTAAGTCATGCCCAAATTCGTGAGCGAATACACCTACTGCGCCGTCTTCAGGCTCTACAGTGTAATCGAATGCAGCCATTTGCCCGCCCCAGTAAGGAACTGCAGCAGTTGTTCCAGGTACTCGGAAAGGAGCGTTGCCGACTACCCAGCGGTGTGACCAGATTGCATCGTCACCAAGCTTGCCGCCGCCTGCTTCCTGGCCAACGCCAGAGTGAAGCACCATCAAGTGGTCAACAAGGCCATCCGGCTCATTCTGGTTTCCATCGCCATCGAGGTCGTACTGGTCAAAGTGGTCATATTCAGCTAAGTCGATTCCGGATTCAGCTGCTGCTACCAATGCATCCTTAACAAGTCCGCGTGCACCCTTTGCCCCAGGTGCATTATCATGGCCGCCTTCAGGATTGTCGCCGCCATATTCAGCAGCTGTACCAGGCACCTTCAGCCAGTTGGAAACTTCGCCTGTAACTGTGTAGCTTCCGCCTGATTGCTCTTCATAATATTGCTTGAATGTCTTTACCTTTTCCCCATTGAAAAGTGTGAAGTCTTCATCACCGAACAGCATTTTTTGATAGTGTTCGCGATTGAAGTCATCAGCCCACATATAGCCTTCTTCTTGATCGATGTTATTGTGCGGGAAGTCCGCATATTCTACTAAAAGAACAAGTACCTTATCCTCACGAACGTCTCCATTGTAGTTAGCCTGCTTAGCAGAGTCTACCTTTACTGCACCAGTCGGCTTTCCTTTTTTGAAGTTTTCATGACCTTTATCAAGCTGCTTAGCAAGCTTGTCCTTTTGTTTTGAAACAAAATCTTTGGCTTTTTTATCAAATGCCTGCTCTTCTTTTGTCAAAGACTTATCAGACTTTCCAGGCTTTTCACCTTGCTTCTTCTCGATATAAGCAGTGACTGCCTTGTTTACTTCTTCCTGTGAAGCTCCTTTAGAAATCAGCCCGCGCTTCTGCAAAGCTTTTGCCAGCCGATCTTGGTCGACGATATTCAGGTCGATTGGTGCAGATTCCGGTGCAGTGGCAGCAGCCACATCCTTAGTTGCTGCAGGTGTACCTGCAAATGAACCAGCAAATAACGTCGAAGCGAATACTGCGCTTGCCGCAACGCTGGAAAGTACCTTCAACGAACTCTTTTTCTTCAAAAAGATTACCCCCTGCTATTTTCCAAGTTTCGATTATTCATATATTCTGAAGAATCTGATTGAAATTGTAGCAAGGTTTTGAAAAATTGTAAATTTTTATAATTTAATAATATTTACCTATAAAATTTTGTATTTTTTGTCGGAATAACCCAATCTAAAAATTAATTGATTCTTTTATCCTGTTTTAATCTCAACAATAAGTGTAAATGGAACTATTTCCTTAAACTCATTTATTGGGAAAATTTCTTCGCGTCTCTAAATTTGATTCTATTGGACTATTAGGTAAATACTGGTTCCTAATAAAAAGGAGAGCACAATGGTGTGCTCCCCTTCTAAACTATTAATTTAATTTTGTTACACGGCCCTCGATTTGAGGATTTACTTCACCATGTGCCTTAATATAGTTGACCAATGCATCCAAATCTACTACATCGATTGTCTTATCAGTGATTGTTGCCAGTATTGCATAACCATCCCCGCCGCCTGCCATGTAGTTGTTGACGGTGATCGAGTAAGTTTTATCCATTTCAACAGGTGTGCCATCATTCTTCGTGATCGACACAATGCGGTCTCCCGCAGCTCTTGAATCATCATAAGCTACCTTCAGACCGGAAATAGGCATGATACGGACTTTGCTGCCCCATTGCTGCTCAAGCAATGTTTTAATGACTTCACCAGTCACGTTCATTTTCACAAGATCATTTCCGAATGGCTGGACGGTAAAAGCTTCCTTCCATGTGATGTCGCCGGCGTCGATGTCAGCACGGACTCCGCCAGAGTTCATGAAGGCAAAATCAGTGCCTGTCTGCCAGCGCATAGAATCAGCTACCAGGTTGCCCATAGCAGATTCACCAGCAGCACTTGTATCACGGCTAATATAAGAAGGTGTTGTTCCAATTACTTCATTCAGAATCGGTGCGACATCAGCTACATAGCTATCCAGCATCGCTTTGATTTCAGCATCCGGCTGGATTTTGTCACGGTATGTCGTCACGATTTCAGACTTGCCAACCATGACATCCTTTGTAACAGGGTTGATCAGTAAGTCTACATCAGAAAAAGCAGTACCTGAAGAATAAGACTGGACAACAATCTTGCCATCTACTTTAGTGTTCGTGAAAGCATGATTATGCCCGCCCATTAACACATCTACTTCATCATCCACATTTTGAGCGATCTCAACAAGTTCTTCTCCAGCGTTTGATCCATCTGGTTTAGAGGTTGATGGGTTATGTGCTAATACAACAATTGTTTCTACACCCTGAGCTTTTAACTCCTCAGTATAGCGGTTGATCGCTTCCGCTTCGTCTGTGAACTTTACATCTGTGACAGCACTAGGGATAACAATGCTTGGAGTGTCAGATAATGCTACTCCGATTATTCCGACTGGAATTCCGTTCACATCGATCACAGTATATGGATCTAAAACATTTTCACCAGTCTCTTTGTAAACAAGGTTAGCGGCAAGATATGGGAAGTCAGCGCCTTCGAATTCACCGTACTTATCCACTGTTTTTGGATGGCTTCCACCATCGATTAAGCGCAGCATTTCTTCTACGCCTTCATCAAATTCATGGTTGCCTACAGTACCAGCGTCAAAACCAATCTTGTTCAAAATCTTGATCGTTGGCTCGTCCTGAAGCAACGCTGAAACCGGGGAGCTTGCTCCTACAGCATCGCCAGCATGAAGCATCAATGTGTTAGGATTTGTCGCTTCACGTTCTTTCAAATATGCAGCAAGGTAATCAACACCGCCCGCATTGATTTTAGAATTATAAGTGTCCAGCTGTCCATGGAAATCATTGATTCCTAAAAGCTGAAGGCCGATTGGCAAATGAAGCTGGTATTTAGCAAATCCATTTGCAGCCTCACCTGCATAGTTAATCAAACCACTCTCTGGCAATGCATTTTGCGCATCAGGAGTTGAGTTGAAAGTAACATTCAAATCTTTGCTTACCCCTGCAAAGCTCCAGTTGTTATCAGCTGATGGATCGATTGTACCAACTTCACGGATATAATCGATGATCGCCTGGCGGTTCTCATCTGGATACATTTCTACTGCTGTCTGGTTTACCACGCCAGGGAATGATCCCGTAGCACGATAGTTGTTTGTTACAACAAGAAACTCTTGCTCAAGGTCGATTGGCTGTCCATTATATTGAAGGTTTTTGATACGGTTTGCCCCAGCATCAACCAGATTGCCCTTATCATCGTACTTAGCCGGCTCTGTCACATCGATTTCATAAGTAACACCATCAATGACATCATAGTTATAAACCGGGAACTTCGGATTGATTAACGGCTGTTCTGTTGTGATGTTCTCATCAATCTGATTGAATTGTCCAGCAGACATTTCAAGCCATTCTTTTACATCGCTGCCTTTGATTTTGATTGTGGAAACTGTATTTGGGTACAAATAAAGATCTGCCACGTTCTTGATTGCAATCGTTCCTTTTGGAATATAAGTGTAATCACTCACACCGCCTCTTCCAGACTTGAATGGAGCACCCGCGGATAGGATTGGCAGATTTTCATCAGACGTTCCTTTTACCTGCTTTTCCACATACCATTTTTGTGCGTTCGTTACGATCTGGATTGATGGGTCATCTTGTACAAGCGCGAAGTAACTGTTGATGTCGGCAGCAGTTTCCCCAACAGGCTGGCGGACATAATTGACAGTTCCTTCATGGTCCTCTTTTACAGCTTCTAAAATCTCTTTGTCAGCCTCAACTAATGGAGTCTTTGTTCCTTTATCGTAAATCGCTCTTAACTCGGACTTAGAATTTTTAACATTCCATTTTCCTTTTTCCTTGGCAATTGTTATGTCCATAACGCCAAGCTGGTTGCCCCAGTTTCCTGCCATGACAACAGGTACACCGTTGATCGTGCCATTGTCAGGGTCCACTCCAGGCAAGTCCGTAAAGCTGCCAGGGAATGTTAAGTGGTTGTGACCAGTGATGATCGCATCAATGCCGTCAACCAGTGACAGGTCGTATGCAGCGTTCTCTTCCATTTCCACAACTTTTTCATCGCCAATTCCAGAGTGGGATAGCGCGATGATGATGTCAGCGCCTTCTTCCTTCATTTTCGGAATTTGTGCTTCAACTGATTTTACGATGTCCTTTGTAATCACCTTGCCATCGAGATTTGCTTTATCCCATTGCAGGATTTGCGGTGTTACAGCACCGACAACACCAACCTTGAGCACCTGTGTCTTGCCGTTATTATCGGTGACTTTCTTGTTGAAAATCGTATATGGCTTAAAGTAGTTTTCATCATTGTCTGGATTATCGTCGCCATCATCCTTGAATACGTTTGCATTGACATATGGCATTGGCGCATCGTCCAGCACTTCGTCAAGGTAATCCAACCCGTAGTTGAATTCATGGTTGCCGACTGTAGCCGCATCATAATCCAATAGTTCCATAGCTTCAAAGACCGGATGCATTTCACCGTCTTCCAGTACATCAACCTTGGCTTTATAGTCGCCAAGCGGATTTCCCTGGATCAAATCTCCGTTATCAAAAAGGAGATTGTTCTTTCCTTCTTTTTCCGCCCTTGCCTGCTTGATCAGGGTAGCCGTCTTGGCCAGGCCGAATTCGTTCGTTGGTGCATCTTTGTAATAATCATAGTTATATAAATGTGTATGAATATCAGTAGTCCCCATGATTCGCAGTTGTACTTCATGTTTTCCTGCTTTATCAGGCTTACCTGCCGCAAATGACTTATAAGAAACAGGTCCTGCCAATACTGACAATGCCATTGTCGTAGCAACGACAGTTTTTCCTAGCTGGCGCAAAGGCTTCTTCAAGAAAATCCATCTCCTTAATAATTAATTTGGTAACATACGAGTTTAATTATAGTAGGATTCATGTAGAAGGAAATGGACTGATAGACCTGACTTTTCTAAACTTTTTGTAAAATTCGAGCTATTTAATAGGTAATTTTTACTTGTTTTTGCAGAAACCCCTCGATATATGTCAGTAATTGCGAATAGTATAATTATCCATTTTTCCGCCAAAAGGACTACAATTGATTTATAAGATTGAAACAATCATAGAGTGGTAATGTATAGGTAGAACCTTTTCAAGGAGTGTTGATAAAGTGAAGGAATTATTGAAAGAATTGATCCTGATTGACAGCTCCACCATGGAAGGGGCCAATCAGGCGGTCGAGTTTTGCAGACAATGGCTGATTGAGCAAGAATTGAAGCCAAGTTTAATCGAGAATAATGGGTACAAAATGCTCGTATGCGAGATTGGCGAAGGCGATAAAACGATTGTTTGGAATGGCCATGTAGATGTTGTCAGCGGGAAAAAGGAGCAGTTCGTCCCCGTTGAGAAGGATGGCAAAATTTATGCCAGAGGCTCAGCCGATATGAAGGCCGGCGTTGCCGCGATGATGTTCGCCATGAAGGAATTACGGGATCAAAAACCTGGTGTGAAAATCCAGCTGCAGATTGTCTCTGATGAAGAAATTGGCGGCCAAAATTGTACAGGCTACCTTGTCGAAAATGGCTATCGCGGAGATTTCGTGATCGCCTCAGAACCGACACAGCTCGGGATTGCCTTGCAGGCAAAAGGCGTCTTAAGACTTGAAGTGGAAGTAACAGGGAAATCTGCTCATGGCAGCCGTCCGTGGGAAGGCGAGAACGCAATCGTCAAAACCTATCAGGTTTACGAAAAACTGCTGGAATTGCCTTTTACCAAAGAAAGCTCGGAGTTTTATCAATCGCCGTCTATTAATCTTGCCATCATCTCAGGCGGTGAAGTTTTCAATAAAGTGCCGGATCGGTGTATCATGTCCCTTGATATCCGTTATCTTCCGGGACAAAAACCTGATACCATCATTCAGCAGATCGAGAGCATTTCCGATGGTAAAGTTACTGTTGGATTAAAAGGTATCCCAGTCGCGACGAAACCAGACGATCCATTCATCACCCAGTTAAAACCCGTCGTGGAAAAGCATATCGATGGTGAAGCCATTCTATTTGGCCAGCACGGAGCAGCAGACACCCAATTTTTCGCAGCCCATGGAATCCCAGCAATCGAGTTCGGGCCAAGTGGTGCGAACTGGCACGGTGACGATGAATTTGTATTGCTGGAATCGGTGGAAAAGTATAAAGAGATTTTAATTGATTATGTAAAATCCTACTAAAAAAGACAGCCACCCGGCTGTCTTTTTATCTGCTAAATCGATATTTCTTTGTCCAAGAATAAAACAATAACCCTAAAACCAAAACAATTTGCAGCAAAAAGACAACCGAATCCCAAAAACGTATGCTGGTCATTGGCTCTGTAAAACCAGGAACCATCATTTCTTTCACCGCGAAAATCATTTGCGGGATGTAATAATAGGCGGTTATGGCGATGGTTAAGAGGACTCCGGCCAGGTAGAAACCCGCATATGTACGGACAAGCCTTTCCTCACCGTCGAAGGTTTCCGTCTGCGGCACCCGCAAAAATGGCAGCCACCGCGCCAGAAAGTTTCGCCCATTTTCCATCAAGTTATAACAACCCGTTTTATTTTCAATCACATAATAAAGATCCGTTTTCATAAAAACAGCAGCCTGATACACCAGGCGTATGAATGTATCCAGCACCACCAGCTTCAATAAACCCATGATGAGCGAACCTTCACTTGTAAACATTTGGGCCAGCAACGCAAAGAATAACACAACAGAATCAAAATACATCCCTGCAAGGTAAAGCTTATTGCGCTTTTCAGCCGGCAGCTTCCAGACCTGTGACATGTCCGTTTCCAAAACCACTAAAAAGAGCCGATGTCCGATTTCTATCTTTGCGGGTAGACCTTCTGACCTGACCGCTAGGACATGACCGAATTCGTGGAGGAGGACGAGAACAAATGTAATCACCAGTAATACCACAATGTTTTTAATCATTATGTCAAAGATAAAAAGATCCGAATAGCGTGGAAAGAGTGTTGGCTTGGATAGCATCAGTCCAATACTTATCAAAAGGAAAACAAGATAACCCTTTGAACTTACAGAATTGAAGAAGAATTGACCTAACTTAGGTGGTATCCATGAAAAGCTTTGATAAGTTTTTATTTCTGCACTCGTCCTAGGTATTGATTCACCGTTCAACTCCCTTACCAAATCTAGATTGATAAGTTGTGATACAAAATCATATATATTTACACCTTCTCCAGGATATTTAGAATTTAATATTTTTTCGATATCGCCAAGTGCCTTATTTTGATTAATCAATTCAATAGCATCAATGCAAATTCTTGGCATTTCGTAGTAATCTGTACTACTGATATCTTCAACAATAAAGTGTTTAGTATCTTTACGAATAATTATAGGACGAAGGGATACTTTTGAGCTAGCAGTAAGATTCATATAATCACCTATTTAAATATATAGGGATGCGGCTATTAGCCAACATCCCCTCCCTATTGATCAGCCCGGCCAGTATGCGCACCACCAGCATGTAGTTTTGATTTTATTTAATTTACGGATTTTCATTTTGTCACCTCCTTTATTCTCTCAATGCTTTGAATAGGAAGGGGTTCTAGCCATTCATACCGTTCATGGAATGAAATCCATTTTGGAAAAACCTTTTCAAATAGTTCTACTAATTCTGGGTCAAATTGTGTACCCTTACCTTCTAATATTCTTTTATACGCTTCTTCAACCGGCATAGCTGACCTATAAGATCGTGATGAGGTCATTGCATCAAATGCATCTGCAATAGATACAACTCTTGCCAAATAAGGTATTTCTGTACCTTTTAATTGTTCAGGGTACCCTTTACCATCCCATCTTTCATGATGTGATTTAATAATATCAATACTCCCCGATAGTCCTCTTACCTTATTAATTGCATCAGCACCAACTTCTGGGTGTGTTTTTATAATTTCATATTCTTCTTTAGATAGTTTTCCAGGTTTCATTAGTATCGAATCTGGAATGTTCACTTTCCCTATATCATGCAGTAAACATGCGTATGTAAAAGATCTGAGTTCATCTTTAGAATAATTCCCAGTTACTTCTGCTAGAGATTTTGCATAGTATGCAACTCTTTCACTATGGCCTTTCGTATACGGATCCTTAAGTTCAATTGTAGCAATTACACCCTTAACAATCCCGGAAAGTTGATTGTCATAAGAGGTTTTTATTGCTTCAATATAGCTTTTAAAACGTTTTAAGATAATAAAACCAATTAATGAAAGAAGTAAAATCAATGCTATAGGAAACAACACTGACGAGGTTTCAAGTAAAATTCCTAAAAAAGCGTATTTCACTATGGTTCCAATAGAAACCGTCCAAAAGAAAATAGAATTAACGAAAATTGGAGCAAATAATATTAAGATTACTTCTACGATATTTCCGCTTTTATATTCCAAATCACTTCCGTAATAAGTAATTGAATCATACATAATAGTTAATAACGAATAACTTATAAAGAAAAAATATTTAATTGTAGATATATATCCTTTTTTTGCCATGAAATATACAATCGGCAACATCAATACTATTAAACAATAATAGTAATATCTAGAATCACCAAAAAAATCCACGGACTGATTCAATACTAACTTAGGGTAAAAATAAAAATAAAAAATATCAAAAGAGATAAAGGAAATATAAAACAAAGCCAAGAACCACTTAATCGCTCTTTTTTCCTCGTGGTGCAAAGATGGATCTTTAAATGAATTTTGCATTATAATACCTCGTTTTCTTAAAAGTACCTAGTCAATTTTCCCTTCATATCGCCATTATTTTGTATAAAATTAATACTTTAAATGAAATAATAAAAAAATGAATAATTTAGCCTACATCATTTTTTCACAATTCGACAATTTTCTCCATTATAAACCAAAAGAACTATTTGGTAAAATAGTCCTTTTGGTTTATTTATTGGGTTATTTTTCATTTTAATTTAATGTATTAACTGGAAACGGGCAATTGGATCGTAATAATCGTACCTTTTCCAATTTCACTTGAAATATTAAATTTCCCATCATGTTCTTCAATGATTTTTTTAGTGACCATCAAACCTAATCCATGTCCATTTTGCTTGGTTGTATAAAATGGTTCTCCCAATTTAGCGAGTGTCTCAGGAGGGATTCCGCACCCTTCATCCTTAACAGAGACAAACACTTTATCATTTTCAACTTTACCATGAGTTATTATAGTTCCTCCATTAGGCATCGCTTCCATCGCATTTTTGATTAAGTTGATAAAAACCTGTTTCATTTGATTTTCGTCGCATAACAGCATAGCGGATTGATCTACATCATATTCAATGTAGATTTCTTTCCTCTGGGCATGCGGGTCAATAACAGAAATAACATACTCAATTATATCGATTAATTTTTTCGGCGTTTTGACTGCAGTATTTGGCTTTCCCAGAATCAGCAGATCATTTACAATAGCATTTATCCGATCAATTTCATTTAGCATGATAGGATAATATTGTTCATCACCCTTATCCTTTTCTTGCTGTAGTTGCGTAAACCCCTTCAAAGAAGATAAAGGGTTTTTTATTTCATGCGCAATCGCAGTAGCCATTTGTCCAATAACAGCCAGCTTTTCTTTTTGTCGTAAATCTTCATAAATAGAAGTAATTGCATTAACATAAGATTGGAAACGATTAAGCAAAATCCATGCAATAGCAGCTATGAAAATAATTAATGCATTTGCCACTAAAACTTCAGTAGTTTGGAAAATCAACCCAGATAGTAGATATTTCAAAAAAATACCCACGCTAATAATCCAGAAGAAACGACTGCTTACAAAAATTGGAGAAAACAAGATAAAATAAATTTCTAGAATATGTCCACTATTAAACTCTTTTTCTGTTCCCCAATAAATCAAGAAATTGTTAATAGCATCTATTAATGTAAAAGATATAAAGTAAATATATTTTATTTTTTCGGGTTGACCTATTTTTACTAAGTATCTTGCTAAAGGAATCAGCGCAAATAAGAATACATGATATAGAAAACCCATTCCCCCTAGAGGTAAACCTATTTCTTCTTTAGTTAAGTATGGGATTAAATAATAATAAATAAAATCATAAGGAACTAATATAATATAAAAAGTCCACAAAAAGAACTTAACTGCTTTTACTTCTTCATAAACTAAAACCGAATTTTTTTTGAATGGTTCCATACGGAATCTCCTTAAATCTTAAAACTTGATAGCCTTATTATAGCAGGATGTGTCATATCTTGTTACTTTTTGTCTAATTTGGCAGAAGATTTTTTAATAAATATTTTTTATAGATTGAAAGGAATCTTTTATAGAATAAATGTGGACCAGGCGATTAATTGCCTGGTCCATCCTGTTTTATGCTGTTTCGCTCAGATTGTATTCATTTAGGATTCCTTCTAGTTTAAGCGCGAGTCCCATGCTGCCCTGGATTTTGAGTTTCCCTGTCATGAAGGCGGCTGTTCCATTCAGCTTGCCCATGATCATTTTCTTGAAGTTTTGATCTGACAGCTTAAGGGTGCAATCTGGAGCTGCTTCTGTTCCTTCGACAACATGTGCCGTTCCGTAAGAGATCAGCAATTGGAATGTTCCGCTGTCATCTCCTGTTATGTCATACTGATATACAGCCTTCATTTTTAGTATTGGCTCTGGTCTTTCATTCATGACCTTCTCGATTTCCTGCCATACTTCTCTGACCGACTTGCTTTCCAACATCCTCGCCACCCCTATCAATCTATTTTTTTCATCATATCCGACTGAACTCCCAAGGGGCAATACGACAATGGCAGTGTTAAAAGAAAATCCCCTACATTCATCGGGTTGCCTTCAACTTAACTACCCGTACTTGCAAAGGCTTTAAGCCCTCTATTCCAAAAAGCATAGGCAATCACACAGCAAACAACCGCAGCAACCGGGGTCCATAGTGCGAATTCTTTATAGCCTGACTTATCGATAAAATAAGCCGCCGGAAAAAATGCGGTGAACCCGTATGGAATAATCCATGTCAGGAACATGCGGATACCCTTATGATAGATCGTCAGCGGATATCTCGCAAAGTCGCTCAGGTTGAAGACGGCCCATACAATAGGAAGACTATCGATCATCCAGAAGCTGAAAGTCGCGAAAAATAAATTAATCGCCACGAAAATCAACCCAGAAGAGATGATCATGATGACCAGCATGGCAATTTCTGTCGCTCCCCAAACAAGGTCAAGCTGTGGAATCGCTGTTCCGAGAATGATCAACCCGATGATCAGCTGGCCAAAGCCATCCTGATGCAGACGATCTGCCACGACATGGAATAGTGGATTGACCGGCCTGATCAGCAGACGGTCGAGTTTCCCCGGTCTTATATACTGCCAGCCAAGCGTCCATAAATTATCAAAGAAAATCTGATGGATCGACCGGCCTGTTGCCGCTATTCCGTATATGAACAATATCTCATAAAACGACCAGCCATTAATCTGTTCAATGTGGTCAAACACTACTTTTACAAAAAAGATCGAAGCGAACTGCTCGAGCATCACTGAGGCGACACCGATCAAAAAGTCAATTCGGTACTCCATCATCACCTTCATATGGCTCTTCGCAAACTCCCAATATAATCTCGTATAACGGCGCATATAATCGCCTCCTAACCTCCAAAAATCGTAATCTGTTTAATCGCCTGCGACCAGATTACCCTTACCAAAACATATAAAGACACGAGCCAAAATAACTGGACGCCCAGTGCCATATAAGCGTCCGTCCCGCTAATGAGGCCTGAGTAAATCGAAACCGGAAGATAGACCATCGTCTGGAACGGCAGGAATTCTGTAATGGTTCTCAGCCAATCCGGGAAAAGCGTGATTGGAACCAGCGCCCCGGAGAAAAACGTAATCAATGATTCCTTCAGCACTCTCACACCCCAGACATTGACCGTCCAGAACGCAAGCACACCGACAAGGAAATCGAAGAATGTACCGATCCAGATGCCCACTAGTGCACTGAGGATAAATAAAATGATCGTCTCAGGTGATTTCGGAAAGCTTAAATCCATAAAGAAGTAAGCAATCAGCACCATCGGCAGTGTCCCCTGGATCAAATACATGATTTTCGAGCCAATATCGACCGCGAACAGTTTAAAAATCATATCGTACGGACGCATCAATTCGATTGCGACCTGGCCGTCCTTAATATTTTCCGCAAGCTCATTGCCAACACCCCCGACAAATCCCTGAAGCATCATCGCAATGACGATATACGTCAGCATCGTCTCAAGGTTGATGTTTTCAATCGTCGTCTGGTTAGCGTAGACCGCCTGCCAGAAGAAGTAAATAATCAACAGCCTCATTACCGCCGAAGCGGTCCCGGCCCAGTACCACGCAGAATAGGCCGTATTCTCCTGCATCCGTCCTTTAGCTATTTGCCAATACTTTCTCATGCTCTCCCCCCTGTTCCTGCTTGTTGTATAGCTCCTCTACGATCGTTTCGATCTTAGGATCCGCAATATTCAAATCACCAATTTCATACATGCCCATCATCTCTGAAATGACGAACGAGCTTTTAACTGCCTCATGGTCAAAAGACAGACTGACCTTCGTTTCTTCTTCATTGGGTAAAATATCTACGTGTCCATTGAGAGTATCTGGCAAAACGAATTTTTCCTTGTCAGCCAGTTCAAAATGGATCACGCGCTTTTGCCCGAATTGCTTTTTGATTTGCTCCAGCCCTCCATCGTACAAAATCGTACCGCCATCAATAATGATGATTCGGTCGCAGATTTCCTCAATATCCTGCATGTCATGTGTAGTCAGCAGCACTGTTGTGCCCCAGCGCTGATTCATTTCTTTGATAAACTTTCTGATTTTCACTTTTACCGCAATATCAAGACCGATCGTCGGCTCATCCAGATAAACAACTTTTGGCCTGTGGAGGAAGGCCGCAGCCAATTCACAGCGCATTTTTTGCCCAAGGGAAAGCTGTCTGACCGGAATGCTGAGCAACGGTTCCAAGTTCAGCACCCCTGTAAACATCGCGATTGTTTCCTGATATTCCTGCTCCGGAATCTCATAAATATGTTTTAACAAATTATAAGATTCACGAACCGGTATATCCCAGAACAGCTGCGTCCGCTGTCCGAAGACCGCCCCGATATTCACCGCATTCTTCTGGCGGTTTTCATACGGCACCAGTCCATTCACTGTCACCTTGCCAGATGTCGGTGTCAGGATTCCCGTCAGCATCTTGATCGTAGTCGACTTCCCTGCGCCATTCGCGCCAATATAGCCAACCGTCTCACCCTGTTCAATCGTAAAATTAATCCCCTTCACCGCATGCTTCGTTTCATACTTCCGGTTAAAAAGCGACTTCACCGCACCCTTAAGACCAGGGTCACGCTTCACCAATTTATATTCCTTTTTTAAATTTTCAACAGTAATCACATTATCACTCTCCATGAACATACATTCGATTTTCAGGCACAAAAAAACCACAGACATCTGAGTCTATGGTTAGGCAGTTATTTTTCATGACAAAAATAAGCGCTACTACACACAATACAGGCAGGCCGAAGGTAAAACATATGAAATTGTCTTAGTTGCTTGATTCAAATCAATCATTTCGACTGCCTCCCTTTATAATTTCTAGAAAATTATACCTTTAATTCAACGTTTTGTAAATACGCATTAGAAGTTACAGGCATTATTCTTTAGTCAGAACATTACATTCTCAATAAAGAACAAGCGGTCAAAAAAATTTATCCTGCCTGTTCTAAATTATACGCTCTTCCCGTTCGTTCCACTTTGTTCCATTCTTCCTTATTGATAAAATACTGGATTGTTCCATAAATAATAATGTATAAGGATATTAATCTAAAGAATATAAGATCCATTAACAATGTAGTTACAAGGAAACCAATATCTTTACTGCTAAATTTTTGACCATGAGAGGATGCAATTAAGATAGCCATGAGACTATATGATAAATTGACACATAACGAAAATAAAATTAATATAATATAAATATAAGAATAATCATTTGTTAATAGTATAGCTATCAGGCCAATGACTGTTAAGAACGAACACACAACACCCACAAACAGTGCATCAATTAATAGAAAAAATGAAATTGGACTCTTGAATATTGTAACTATAAACTCTTTGGAATATAGAACAATACAGTCTGTGAATGCCTTCTGCCATCTTACTCTTTGTTTAAATAAATCACCCCATTTTTCTGGCACCTCTGTGTAGCATATAGCCTCAGGAATAAAAATAACCTTTAGATTACTTCTTTCATTCTTATACTTTTGAATTTTAATAGTAATATCAATATCTTCCCCGATTGTTTTTCTATATCCTCCTACACTAAGTAGTACATCTCTTTTAAATGCACCAAAAGCTCCTGATATAATGGTTAACGCATCGGCTTTAGAAAGTGATGCTTTATATATATAAAACCCTCTGAAATATTCTAGTATTTGGAGTCTAACAATCGACTTCACCTTTAAACTTGGCTTTAGTGCTCCTTTCTGAAACCTTCTTCCTTGCAGAACATGAACCATGCCTCCAGCAGCTATAAGGTTTGTATCCTGAAAAGCACAATTGATGATAGGCAATGCCTGTTCATCAAGCATACTATCAGCATCAAGGGTAATAACAATCTCGCTACTTGCATATGAAATACCTGCATTCAGTGAGTCCGCTTTCCCTCCATTTTCTTTATCAATAACCAAAACACGCGAATTTTTTTTGGATCTGTAAATCCCTTTAATCGGCCTAAAATCAAGAACACCGTTTCGGTCTTTTAATATTGGTTCTAGAACCAATAATTCCTTCATGAGTTGAAAAGTAAGATCATCTGAACCGTCGTTAATAAATATCATTTCATAATTATTATAGTTTAATCTATCTATCCCATGAATTGCTGTCTGTATTATTGATTGCTCATTATAGCAGGGAATTAGGATGCTAATCGATTTTTCGTTCAAAAAAACTTTCCTCTTTAAATAATACGGTTCCTTTCGGGCAATAAGGGAATTTATTATATGATATAATGGAAATATTAAGCACATACCCAAAATGACAATACTAATAAAATAAATCATCCTTTATTTCTCCTTTTCGTAGATTTTTATATAATCAATTGAAAAGTCTGCTGGAAAAATTGTCTGGGCATCTGGGCTTCCTGGCCAGTTCCCACCAATTGCGAGATTAACAATTAAATACATAGGGACATTAGCATCATAATTTTCAGCTTTGAATACTAGTTGATTATCTACAAACCATCTGATTTCGTGCTTTTCCCACTCAACACTAAATATGTGATCCTCATGTGGATTATTAATACTTTTAGTACCATGTACAGTCTTAAGCTTTCCGTCTTCCCTCCAATGTTGAACAAAATAGGCCTTTTCTGGTTCATGGCCTACTGCCTCAAAAATATCAATCTCTGGCAAGACGTCCTTTTCATCACTTCTAAGCAGCCATATGGCAGGGAATAAGCCTTTGCCAGATGGATAATTAGCTTTCACTTCCACTTTTCCATAGAGAAAATCAAATTTCCCTTTTGTTTGTATTAATCCAGAAGTATAACCGTCTTTTTCTTTAAGTCCCGTTAAATGAAGACGTCCATCACGAACCTTAACATTTTCTGCAGTATACTCCTGCAATTCATTGTTGTAATTTTTCTTTCGGTTTAACACTCCCCACTTCTCTAACTCCACTTTATATCCGGAAAAATTATCCATAAATACAAGTTCCCATCCACTCCCCTCTTTATCATTCGCCGGAACAAAATCGTTCTTAATTAAGGAGTCCACCTTTAAATCTTTCATTTCATATTTTTCAATATTATGTGGTGAAACTTTTTGTGCAATTGGTTCTTCAAACCTTAGAAAACAAAGGATTAGCAGGAAGGACAGAAAAAAAAATCTTCTTTTTCATATTATCTTCACACCTTCATATTGTTCATTATAAAGAACATATTGTGAGTATAACGGAAGATGTAACAAAAAGAAAATTTATATTCCCCCAAAAGCACTCAATAAAGAACAAAAACCTTATATTTTCTTCTTAAAACTAACTATTTCTCACTTTTTCGTTTCATAAAAAGAACAAAATGGTATTTGAGTCATTGAATTGGATTAAGCATGCAGGGAATTTCGAAGAGAATATTAAGTAGGCTTTTTAGTTGATATTAAATAACTGGTATTCTGATGTTAAACTAAAGAATTAAAAAACGCGGAGTGATTCACTATGCTGAATCACTCCGCACTTTTTAGGAATATCGTTAATGTTGTTTTATAAACGATCCATATTAAAAGGCTGCCTTTATAAAGACATTCTCCAATATCTAATCCGGGCCATTTTAGAACGAAATGTTCTTTTTTTCAAGATTGAATAATAGTTCTTCGATTGAATTATAATGATGGCTTGGACCAAAAAGTTGAAATACATTCATTTTGCGAAGGATACCGCCAAGGTCCAAATCATTCCCGACAAGATAGAGTGTTTGTCCCCTGTCTTTCAGCTGGTCCCTGAGCTGGATCAGGAGCAGTGCACCGGAAGCATCCACAATCGTTACTTTTTCTATATCTATAACTATATCAGGATTGATATCCGAACTTATAGTCTTGGTTATTAGCTCTGTGGCTCCAAAGTACAGTGGTCCTTCCAGGCTATATACCTTTAAACCATTTTCCGTTTTACTTTGAATTTTAAAGCCTTCCTCACTCATCCGCTTCATGAAAATAAGCGCGCTCATCACAATGCCTACTCCGACCGCAACCATCAGATCAATGGCAACAGTTAAAATCATAGTGACTAACATTACCGCAGCATCGGTCTTCGGCTCATCCTTAAGGATTTTTAAGCTGTCATAATCAAACATCGTAATCCCCGTCATGATTAAAATCCCGGCAAGCACGGCAAGCGGAATCTCCTCAGCTAGCGGACCGAACACGAGCATGAATAGTAGCAAGGCAACACTGTGGACCATAGCGGACAGAGCAGTCTGGCCACCGCTGCGTAAATTCACAACTGAACGGACGGTAGCTCCCGCACCAGGCATCGCGCCGAACAAACCGGCAAGCGTGTTGCCTATCCCCTGGCCGATTAGTTCCTTATTGCTTTTGTGCTTTGTACCGGTCATGTTATCCATGACGATAGAAGTTAAAAGAGAGTCTATAGAACCCAGGACTGCAATACTTAATGCTGCCGGGATCAATTGAATGATCGTGCCTAAGTCTGCAATTGGCAGATGGATCTGAGGGAGCCCTTTTGGAATTTCCCCAATCCTATCTACACTATCAAAGAATATGAAATCATTGATAAATGGCAGCGTAAAATGTACGGCAGGAACCACTTTTTCCAGAAGAATCACTGCTAGTGTGCCTAAGATCAGTGCCATCAGACTTGGCGGGATAACCTTGATCCATTTCATCGCAACAAGCATAAAGACAATCGTTAACAGCACAACCAAAAAGCTGCCTGTCACATACTGCAGCTGCCCCATAATAATAATGATGGCAATCCCGTTCATAAAGCCGCTAACCACCGGTAACGGAATGAATTTTAAATAATTCCCGGCCTTCAGCACCCCAAAGACAATTTGAAATAACCCGCCCATGAATGCGGCAATGAACGCATACTCCAAACCTTGAGTCGCAACAATCCCTGTAAAAATAATCGTAATCGGCCCAGTCGGACCCGTAACCTGGCTCTTCGTCCCGCCAAACAAAGCCGCAAAGAAACCAGTGATGATAGCGCCATACAAACCAATGATAGCACCATCAGAATTACCCGTCGCCTGCATCCCAAAAGCCAATGCCAGCGGCAGCGCAACAACCGAAACCGTAATCCCGGCCAAGAGCTCACGCTTGAGCGTCTGAAACATTTACGATACGCCTTCTTTCTTATACATTTATAAGAAAAATTATACGCCTGTTAAAATGGTTATTGAATATGAAAATAGTAAAAAGAAGTGAACTTTTTAGAAGTGGGGTAAAAAGGAGGCCTTTAAAGTCAAACAAACTGGATCAGCCAGAAGGCATGCAAGCAGAAAACCACTGTATGTTGAACGAGGGACTTTCTCAAATAGGATGAATAATAGAAGGAGAATAGAAAGAGATACCTTTGTGATGATGAATATTAAAGGGCTAATTTCGTTGAAAGTAAGCATCAGCGGATTCAGTTCGGATATGAAGGCATACTTAAGACCAAACCAGGTCAATAGGGTATCACACAAATTTAAGGTTGTTAAATAAAATAATAGGTATACCATTTGGTAGGACCTCCATGTTAGTTCACAGGTATCGAATGTTTCATCCTTGTTTCCACTTTATGGTATGCACAAAAAACTGGTCATTACATACTTAATATTAAAACAGGCCAAAGACTGATTGCCTTCGACCTGTTTTTAAAGGTCGTATCGTTTTCTTCGGAAAAGAAGGTAGCTCATTGTCCCACCCAAGCAAATCAACAAGCCCCCAACGAACAAAAGGTTATAGTTGTTTGTTGCTGTATTTGGCAGCTTGTTTACTATTTCAGGATTTACAACTGCATCTGTATCGGGATTTCCTTTGTCTGGATCAGGATGGATTTCAGTATTATCTTCTTTTCCTTCCGCGAGAAAGATTATCTCTAACTCTGCAGATGATCCTTGAAATTCATTGCCTAACTCATAAGGCATAGTCACTTGGAAAAATAAATCTTCTTTAGACCCAGCAGCCAGTTCCCTGGGAGATAAACCTTTAAAACCTTTTACCTTACCCTCATAAAGAACAACTGATCCTTGGGAAATCAAAAATTCCAACTCATCTAACAATCCTTTTTTCGACTTTGTTTCCCCCAGTCTGACCGTATACTTAAAATCAAACTGCCCATCATTTGTAACTGTGATATCTCTTGGAATCCAATCACCAGGCTTTAGATTACTGACCTCAAATGAATATCCATGCTGTAAAGTATTAATATCGATATTCTCTTCTGCCTGCACAGTAGTTAAGTTGAAGAATATTATTAGAAGAATAGAGAGTATTATTATTGAAGCTTTCTTCAAGAGTAATTTCATAATTTTACCTCAACTCTTATGATTTAAGAAAAGGTGGGAAATTGCTTTCCCACCTTTTTCTGCTAGTAATTATCTTGCTACGCCAGCACCTTGCTTGCCATCAAATGTCCATTTAAGTTCCAAAGAATCACCTTGGAAGCGGTTTTGATCTTGACCATTATCTACAAATTCATACTGAACATAAAGAGTATCTGTAGTTCCTGCAGCAAGGTTTCCACCATTCTCAGCAAACCAACCGCTCCATAAGTTACCTTCAATTACATCTGGGCTCATATTTTTCAAATCATACAATGTTGTAGACCAGATTGGAGCGTCTAACTTATCAGCATTGATTAAGAAGTTAACTCGAATATGTTTTCCTAAATCTTCATTGTTATTTCCATTCGCATCGTTAATAGTATAATCCGTAAATAAGTCAATAGTAGCAATATCAAGCGAACCTCCATTTACCAACTGGAATGAACGGAGCATAGTATCACCAGGCTTAATATTGTTAACATCAATGATTGTTGTTGGATTAACACTAAGATCCAAAGTACCTGCTGCAAACTTCGCTGTTGCTTCTGCTGAATCGCTGAAGTAAGCAAATGTTCCGCCACCAATTAATGAAATCCCCATTGCTGCAGATGCAATACCCATACCTAATTTCTTTTTCAAACTCATTACAATTTCCTCCTCTTACCCCATTTGGGTATGTATAATTTTATATATTGACCCTTGTTTGAAACAAAGAGTGCAACCATGTTAAGCAGTTTTTCCTTCTGGATCATTTTTTTTCTGTTTTGGGTCTATCTCTCTAAGTGCTTGGAATATAGAGAAACCTGCGTAACCAAGAAGCAGTAGTCCAGGTCCGATTAATAATAATGCGCTTCCCTCTTTTGATTGAGCAAAATCTATGAAATAACCTACATAAGGAATAGTAAAACCTGAATACAATGCTTTTACATTTGCTGAAAGTACTGGCTCCATGTCAGCAGTTTTGTTGTTATCACCTTTTGTCTCGTACATCACATTTTTTCCACTTGTTTTTACGCCAATGATTCGGTGGGTAACAAGTTTATCTTCACTTGCTTGGAAGGTGATGACATCACCTTCTTTTAGGGTTTCTCTTTCCTTTGAATCAACTGGCTTGACTGCAATAATTGATCCTGTTTTAAAAGTAGGTTCCATGGAACCCGAGAGGACAGTCTTTAACTGGTAACCAAATGCCTGAGGCTCTCCACCGGATGCTTTAGAGGAAACAACCAGAAAAGCCATAAGTATTAGATTGATAAATAAGACAGCAGTTATAAGATTGCTAAATATTTTTATTGCTTTTTTCAAACTAGTTACCCTCCTTAGAACTCTGTTCATGGCTTTCAGTACTATCAATATTTTCAGTAATAACTTCTTCTTGATTAGCAGGCTGATCTGATGTTTTTACATTTTCATCTTGCTTTTTATCTTCTTGGGTCTTGCCGTCTGCTCCCTCGTTCTGTTCCTGCGCAGGTTGCTCCTCAATTTTCTCTACACTGGATTTTTCTTTGTCAGTATCTTTGACCGCATCATCGCTTCTACTACCCTCTTCAACCTTTGTTTTTCCTTGCTCTATCTGATCTCCATTCTCGTCTTTCTTTTCATCATTGGCAGGTTGAGAAACCTTATTCATACTGACGATAATCTCATCACTCCATAGCTCTCCTCCACCAGGATGGTCTTTATGTTGGTATGCTTTAAACATATATTTACCACTTAATTCAGGTGTAAATGTTAACGTAAATTCTTCGTCTTTTTTCAGAGCTTTAAAAGAAATAGTTTCAGAAAGTTTCTGATCTTTTTTTGGATTTATATTTTCACTAAAATAAACTTCGTATCTCCCACCAGTCTTCATATCAGATCCCGTGTTCTTAATAGTAGCGATTATAAATTGTCCATCAAATTTACTGTTAGTAAACTTCAATGAACTACAATCCCAATCTCCATGTTTCTTACCATCTGAACACCCACTCTTGTCCTGCGTCTCCCATATTCCAGCTTTTATAGTGCCACTTACTGAATTTGAGTCACTGAAATAGGCACCCGTTTGACCTGTTATTGTGGAAGATATCCCTATGAGTAAGTACCATACAGCCAAAAATTTTATGAAAAGAAAATGATAACTATTTTTCTTTCTAAACTTTCTTAGTCTACCGTACCTTATAGGGACCACCTCCAGTCAGTAACCGTTCGTTCGGTTGTTCTCTTTAACGAACTTTATATTGTGAGTATATGGCAACAAACTAGTTTTGAAAAACCCGAAATCCAGCCATTTTTTCTTAATAACGTACAAAAATCGTTCGTTATCTCTTATTATCTTCCATATTCTTAATATTTGTAATTTAAAAAGGACAATTCGTTATATATAAAGAACAATAATTGTACAGAAAAAGCGCCTCCTGAATAAGGAGACGCTTTTGCATGGCTATTTTACCAAGGATTTGTCTTGAGGTAAGGATTCGCTAACTATCTCATGAAAATAATCCACTGGTTTTAATTGTTCACTAAATTCATATCCTGAATTCCAAGTTTCTTCTATATAAACTTCCTTTACGTTCACTGCCCGTTCATCTCCACCTGCACCATACTCCAGCGCATTCACACTCTCAAAGATCTTCACCATCAATTCAGCAACACGCTTGGAGTGAAATGTCTTATGGTCATATGATGCGGTCTGGAGAGACACCAGCAGTTTCTCGAGCTGCTCTATTCCACCACGTACTTGGTCGACATGCTCTCCGTTCATTCCAGCAATTCGCACCTTCATCTCCTCCAAAAACAAACCCCCGGCATTAAACTTCTCCATCAATCTCAATACCTCAAGTCCGAGAATATTCGCCGTACCTTCCCATACGGTCAACACTTGCGCATCTCTTAACAACCTTGGTGTAACAAAGTCTTCAATATACCCATTCCCGCCGTACATTTCAATGGCTTCATGTGCAAAGTGGACGGCCTGTTCTGCGGTTTCTTTTTTCAAAAGTGCTATGTAGAGTCGATTCAAAACGATGTCTTTTTCTGATACTCCTGGCTCATTCCTCATAACTTTTTCAAATAGTGGCAGGTACTTGAAGACGGTTCTGGTTTCGACTTCGAGTTTTACGGCCATTTTAACTAGGGAGTCTTTGATCATTGGGAAGTCGGCGAGCTTTTTGCCGAAAGCGTCCCTCTTTAGTGCGTACTCCCGCGCTTCGCGATATGCGCGGCGCATGATGCCGAGTGAGGCGACGGTATTGCAGACTCGAGAAAGATTGAGTGCTTCCATCATGTAATAAAAGCCTTTTGTAGGATCGCCAACTACATAAGCTTCTGCACCTTCAAATTCGACTTCGCCGGATGGGACTGCGCGAACACCAAGTTTATCCTTTAGCCTGCGGATTTTGATACCGTTCAGCTTGCCGTCATCTTTGCGCCACGGCACGGCGAACAAAGTCAGTCCTTTTGTGCCGGTTGGTGCACCTTCTTTTCTTGCTAGAACCATCGCAACTCCGCACATTCCTGCGTTTGATGCGAAGTATTTTTCACCGTAGAGCTTGTAGCTATCTGCAGACTGGATTGCCTTCACCACGTTTGCGCCGACGTCGGATCCTCCCTGGCGTTCGGTCAGGAATGTCGCGCCTTCGTATAGTGTTGTTTCTCCTGTTGATAACACATGTGGCAAGAACTTTTCTTTTAACTCGGGGAATGCGTACTGGTCCAATAAATAAGCTGTTGCCATAGTCAGTGTCACTGGACAGTAAAAGCCGGGCTCCGTTTGGGACAGAAGATAGCCCTGGGCATAGGAATATATATAATTCCCGCGACGCCCGAGCTCGGGAATTTCTTTATGGACATAGCCGACAATCCCGGTGTTATAGGAATCTTCAACCGTTTTCCGGTAGCCATCGTTCACCCAAACTTCCGAGATATCGTCGCCATAGGCATCGAATTTTATCAGCTTCGGCTGGCCTTCGCGGTCGGTGAACCTGGCGCGCTGGTCGATTTCGTTTGCGCATTTTTCTCCGAATGCTAGCAGCTCCCTATCTGCGTACTCAAAAAAGTCCTCATCCAATAATTCCTTCAGCAATGCCCTAAACTGCGTTTCTTCCTCGTAAAAATTCATTCACTTAGCCTCCCTTTAAAATCAGTCATCAGCTTTTCGATTTCTTCCCTGATTTCAACCAGTTCACATATTCTTTCATTCACTTCTGCCAGTTTCTCCTCCCCGTACTCAATCGTCCGCTTCAGCTGTTTTTCACCTGTCCTGTCCTCGTCAAATAACAGCACCATTTCCCTGATCTCCTCGAGTGAAAAGCCAAACCTTTTCCCTCGAAGGATTAGCTTAAGCCTTGCCAGGTCTTTGCTGGAGTATAGACGGCGGCCGCCTTCGGAACGTGATGGATTCAAAAGACCAAGTTCCTCATAATACCGGATGGTCCGAGTTGTGACGCCAAATTCTTCAGCCAAATCAGAAATCGAATACATAAGCAAAACCTCTACTTTTAACAGAATAATCAGTAAATTAATTATACCATTGACGTTAACGTAAAGAGCAAGCCAGATTTCCCAAGGAAACCTGGCTTATTTTTTCACATATTGCAGCGGGTCGACGCTGTTTGATTTTTCATAGTTCCACTGGCCTTCGTGGATTTCGAAGTGGAGATGCTTGCCGCGGCTGTCTCCGGTATTGCCCATGTAGCCAAGCATTTCCCCTTTATTAATGCTCTGTCCGGTTATCACTGTGCTTTTTTCCAGATGGGCGTATAGTGTGGTGAAGGTCTTGCCTTTAATCTTGTGGGTGATCAGGACGCAGTTTCCGTATGTCGCAGAATAATAGGATCGGATGACGGTTCCGGATGCTGCGGCGACAACGGCCGAGTCTGGAGATTCATCGGCAATGTCGATTCCAGCATGCAGCCTGCCCCACCTTGGCCCGTACCTGGATGTCAAATCGCCTCTGGCTGGCATGATGAATCCCTCTTCTGGTTGAGTGCTACTAAACTCCACTCTCTGTTTTTCTTTCAAAATCGCAATCTCCTGGGATGCCAGGTTGACATAGACTTCATACATATCCATCAGCTCGGATTCGTTCTCCTGTTTCTGCTTCTGAACCGAATCAAGCAAACGCTGTTTCTCTTTGACCCTCTTTTGCAATTCAGCCTCCAGTGAATCCAATTCAAGCTGGTCTTTTTCCAGCAAAACAATTTTTCGCTCCAACTCTGATCCCTGCTTTTTTTTCAACTCCAGGTCTGCCTGATGCTTTGCAAGTAAATCTTTATCTGCTTTAATGAAGGTGCTGACAGCGGTTGCCGCATCAAACAACTGGGATAGATTTTTCGAATCAAAAATCAGATCCACATACAAGCCTAATCCGTCCTGATTCTGCATGGTCTGCAGACGCTTTTTGATTAATTGCTCTCGATGCTTTATGTTGTGAGCCAGCTTATCGATTTCAATTTTCATATCTGCTGCAATTATCTCCGCCTCAACCATTATGCTTTGCAGATCACGGATTTCCTGATTAATCCTCGACACCTCGTCATCCAGTGCCTTCAGTTCAGAAAGATATTTTTGCTCCGCCGCATCCATTGATTTAATTTGCTTTTCTTTCTCAGTGAAATCCTGTTTCAGGTCAAAACGTTTCTGACGGATTTCGGGCAGATCCTCCGTTGCTTCAGCATAGGCTGAACTCGTGCCAGCCAGTCCAATCGTCACTGCGAGAAATACACTTCGTTTAAACACCCTTTTCCTCCGTTTTTCAAGTCTGCTTGACTGATTCTATGTATTCTTTCATCCAGTATATAGTAGTGAAGGTGCTAAATCTGTCGACTTTTAGGTTCAGGTAAAAGTAAAAAAACCACCCTCGATAGAGAGTGGCTTACATTACTTCTGAATCAAATAATCTACGAGTTTTTCCTTTGGCTTCCCAAAGATTTCTTGCTCCAGGCGACGGCCTGTTGGTGTTGCCGCGAGGCCGCCTTCTGCCGTTTCCCTCAGTGCGGATGGCATTGTCTGGCCGATGGCGTACATCGCACCGATGACTTCGTCGCATGGGATTCGGCTTGTGATGCCGGCAAGTGCCATGTCGGCCGCAGTGATGGCGTTCGAAGCACCCATCGCGTTTCTTTTTACACATGGAACTTCGACCAGACCTGCAACAGGGTCGCAGACCAAACCAAGCATATTTTTCATCGTGATCGCAAAGGCTTCAGATGACTGCTGCGGTGTTCCGCCGGCCATTTCGACGATTGCCGCCGCGGCCATACTTGCAGCTGAGCCTACTTCTGCCTGGCATCCGCCTGCTGCTCCGGAAATCGACGCATTGTTGGCAACGACAAAACCGAATGCAGCTGTTGTGAACAGATACTCGATCATTTCCATGCGTGTTGGGTTCAATTTCTCTTTTACGGCAAAAAGTGTTCCCGGGACGACGCCTGCAGATCCTGCAGTCGGTGTCGCGCAGATGATGCCCATTGCCGCGTTCACTTCATTCGTTGCGACCGCCTTGCTGACGGCATCCAATAATAGATTGCCACCCAAGGATTTTCCGCTGGCGATATAGTTTTGCAGCAAGACCGCGTCTCCGCCGGTCAGGCCGGTCTGTGATTTAACGCCAGCCAAACCTCTTTCCACAGCGCGTTCCATGACCTGCAGGTTATTGTCCATCTGGGCAATGATTTCTTCGCGGGAACGGCCTGAAACTTCTATTTCCTGCCGAATCATGATTTCGGCGATCTTAACGTTATTTTTTTCAGCTAATTCAACAAGCTCCGCAACATTACGAAACATGGCTAGCCCTCCTGATGTAACTCATATTTAGTCAACGAGACGGATGACCTGGTCAACGCCATCAAGGGCAGTTAACTCCGCATAAACTCCGTCTTCGAGTTTGTGGTCCATTTCGATGACCATGACGGCGATGTCTCCCTTGTCTTTGCGGGAAACTTCCATATGGCCAATGTTAATTTGATATTTTGATAAAACAGATGTCACGGCCGAGATCAGCCCGAACCTGTCATGATGGACAACAAGGATCGCCGGGTTGGCGCCGGACAGCTTCAGCTTGAACGAATTGATTTCGGTGATCTCAATCGTACCACCGCCGATGGAAATCCCGACGATTTCAAGCTCCTTGCCCTGTCCATCGTATAGATTTATTTTTACCGTATTCGGATGCTCTGTGACAGCATCCTCGGTAATGAATTCCACTTCGAGCCCGGATTGCTCCGCGATTTTCAAAGCATCTGGAATTCGTTCATCAAATGTATCAAAGTCCATGATTCCGGCAACAAGTGCCAAATCTGTTCCATGTCCTTTATAGGTTTTAGCAAAAGAGCCGTACAGGGAGATGACGGCCTTTGTCGGCTGTTTTTCGAACAATGTGCGCGCCACGCGGCCAATCCTTGCAGCGCCGGCTGTATGCGAACTCGATGGCCCGATCATCACCGGACCTATAATATCAAATGCAGAACGATATTTCATGGTGCACTGCTCCTTTTACAAATCTATTGAAAGCGATTTCATATACTATTATTTTTAAATAATCCTAGCCATAGTTATCTTACCACATTATCTATATAGTTTAATCATTTATTGTTGGAAATTTAAAAAACCATCCCAGAACAATCAGGATGGTTCCTTCACGCTGACTTTATTTCTGCCGCCGTTTTTCGATGCATACAATGCTTCATCAGCACGGTTCAGCAATGAGTCAATATTATCGCCAGGCTGGAATTCCGTCACCCCGAAGCTTGCGGTCAGACTGCCTGCTCCTTTAAAGCAATGTTTCTCAACGATTTTGCGGAAATGCTCTGCTTTTTCATACGCTTGTCCGCCGGTATCATTGATGATCAGCATGAATTCCTCTCCGCCCCAGCGGCCGAAATGGTCTCCGTCTGTTAGATTGCCAGCGATGATGGCAGACAATTCCTTGAGCACACAGTCACCGATTTTATGGCCGAACTCATCATTCACTTTTTTAAAATGGTCAATATCGAAAAAGATGATCGAAAATGGCTTCTTATCATCTTCTGCAGCTGCGAGCTTTACCTCTAGCCAGGCGTCAATCTGATGGCGATTGGCAACGCGTGTAAGGGAATCGATATAAGCGTGCTTTTTAAAGAAATCTCTTTCTGTAAAAGCACGGAACATATTTTGCGCGTAAAAAAGCACGAGAATATAGACGATGTTCGCTGCATGAAATTGAGTCAGGGAATCGATCGGTTCTGATGTCAATTGTCCGCTGTGGATCACCGCTATGGTTAAGGTGATCAGGAAGATGAAGATTGAGAAATACAATCCTCTTTTTGTTCCGAGCACAAGAAAGAAAAACATGATGATCAGCGGCATCCAGACGATGAAATCACCGAGAGAACCCCCGGTTGTCGCCAAATCGTTGTGGACAACGTCAAACAAGGTAAAGACATGATATATACTGACTAATAATAAGTTGGAATACTCTCCAAACCGGATTCCCCGATTGATAAATGCCAGGACCCAGCTAACAGAAAACCAAAAAATAAGTGTAGAGTTTATGATCATATCAACTTGGCTCTGCTTATTCAGTAAGCTATTGATGACAAGGGCAACCGTGATGATCGGCAGCATCCACATGTAGACGCTTCGTTTCAATTCGTCAATACTATCAAATTTATTAAACATCTTTCTCATCTCCCCAGCCGCCAGACATCGGTAACAATCCAGCACGCTCTGCCAAGCTTTCCTTCGAAAATAATTTATTATGAATTTGAAATAAATGGATGTCTTATACGAAGATTACAGCGGGAAACAGTTGTCCACCTCTACTTCTATTGTACTAGAGAACACTATTTTAGTATATTTCCAACTGCAAAAGAAGAAGCAAAAGTCCTAGAAAAGACTCCTACTTCTTTTTAAATTTATCTTATTCCTCCGTCCAGTTCCAGTACGTCATATCCCCAAGGTTGGCACCCTGGATTTGCTCATTTTCTTTCAGCTTGAGCAGTTCTTTTACAGGTCCGGTCACGACAGCGCCGTAAACCTGGAAGCCTTCCTTCATTAAGTAATTGTACCGCTCCTCTAGATGGGAAAGGCCTAGGAAATTTTCACGGTAGCTGGTTGATTCGTTATCCAGGAGGTCTTTCATTTGTTGTAACATCAATTTCTTATTTAGCTCAGTGAATTTCTCATCAAGAGAATACTTACTCTGCGAATTATAGTCATCCCCTGTTTCACGTCCGCCTGTAAAACCAAAAGGTGCGACTGACATAAAATCATTGCTTCCCCACGAGCCTTCTTCATACTCCTTCAACTCCCCGGTATACAAAGGCACCCATAATACATCAAGATCATAGGGCTTCAAAAACTCCAGCATTTCTTCAGGTGTCATATACTCTTTTGTTGAAAAAGAAAGCTCGGCAACCGTGCCTTCATGGACCTTCTCAAGCTTCGTCCATACCGAAGGGTCCTCATTCCCCTCAAGCTTCTTTCCGGTCTTCGGATGCTCTGGAAGGTAAAAACGATACTCACTTTCCGTTTTTGGTTTTAGGTATTCTGTTGTATTAGTTGAATACATAGGAATCAGCCGTTTGGCCAACTGCTTCGTACCAACAAGTTCTGGCTCTTTTCCCACCATCTTGAAGACTGGATAGGAAATCTTTTGCGTAAATAAAGGTGTGATTTCCGCTGATTCGATGCTGCCAAACTCCTCCTGCATATTCGGCTGCGTCCAGTCCATCGCCAGCCGGCTGTAAAATAGATGCTTTTTCTCCAGGCCAAGCGCATCATAGCTGATCGAGACAACCATCATATACACCCAGAAAAGGAACAGCGTGGCCAGGATGACTCTGATCACCTTCACCGTCAATGTGAATCGATATTTTAAGAGGATTTTCTTTTCCTTGTCTTTATTCCATTCCATGTTCATCGTCCTTCCATCCCTGTTTTTCCGCCATTTGCGCGAGCTTTTTCCGTGCCCGATGCAGTGTCACCTTCACCTGGTTCTCTGACAGGTCAAGCGCTTCCTGTATTTCCTGATAACTGAACATTTCGACCTCGCGCAAATAGAGGATCGACCGATACTGCTCCGGCAAAAAAGTCATCAGCTGCTGCAGGTCATCGGAAGTCTCCGCCTGAATGGCCTCGTCCTCCGGAAGACCGTATGGACTCGCCATTTCATCCTTCGCAAACAAATAATCGGCAAATGGCACCCATTTCCTTCGCTGCCTCTTGCGCCATTCATCCAGGTAAGCATTGCGCGCCACCTTGAACAGCCAGGCCCTGACATCCTCATTCTCATAAAAAGAAAGCGAAATCGTTGCCCGGACAAATGTTTCCTGCGTCAAATCCTCGGCCAGCTGCGTCGACCCTGAAAGCTTCAGCAAAAAATAATACAGGGGCTTCGTGTACTTCCTATACAAATTTTCGAGTTCATTCCTTCTGCTGTCGTCCATACAATTGCCCCTTAATTTAAAAATCCCGCTACTAAAACGATGAACTATGTAGAATGTTACACTCTATTTCCTTTGTTTTGGGAAAAACTTTAAAAAACGTTATTTTCACGTTGTATGGCTTGGCTTTCTTTTTTAAAAATATGGTACATTAGATAGGAACATAAGGAAGGGAGTTTTTTCAATGACAGAACAAAACAATGCTTTGCCGCCAAAAACATGTGAGATCGAGCGTCTGATTACAATGGAAGACGATATTAATTTAGTGCTGGAAGGCAAGAAAACAGCGACTCGCCGTAACGGCCGTTATGCCGATGTAGGCGAAATCATGGAGTTAAAAGGAAAGAAATTCGTCGTGGACAATGTCTACTCACAATCACTTGGCGAATTGACAGATGCCGATGCACAGCGCGAAGGCTTTGAAACAGTCGAGGAGTACAAGCAGTCGATCCTAGCTTATCACCCGGGAATGCCATGGCTTCCGCAAATGCGCGTTTGGGTGCATGAATTCAGCCCTGTCGAAGAATAAAAAATGGATTTATTGTACCGAATCATCATTTATCTTCACGTCGCAAGCGTGATTGCGTCAATCGGACCTTTCTTCATCTTGATGCCGATTGTAAAAAAACTGCCTGATGCTGTGGGAAGAGAACTGGAAGCCCACTTGGCTTTGCTGAAATCAGTCGTGCGTATGTCCAAGCACGCCGGCCACGTACTGATTGGATCGGGAGTGCTGCTCGTCATCCTCGGCCCGTGGACATGGAAAACGCCGTGGATCATCGGCACACTGGCGCTGCTGTTCGCCTCCCTGTTTTTCCTGGCAAGGGCATTCTCGCCAACACTTCGGAAATTTGCCGAAGAAGGCGCGAACAAAATTGAACTCTCCGCAAAACTGAAGCGCACCATCTGGACCTACATCATCTTATTGATGTCGATGCTTTGGTTCATGGTCGTGAAGCCGAATTTGTGGTAGTAGAAATGTGGAAGCCTGGGCTGCGTGCTCGGGCTTTTCTAGTGGAATGACCGACTTGGTCGATATAATTGGAAATGTGATCGAAATAATTCAAAATGTGGTCGATATATTTAAAAATCCGCCGATAAAATCAAAATTGTGGTCGATATATTTAAAAATTCGCCAATAAATTAAATTGGCAGTTTGAAAGTTTAGTTTTTTTCAATGAGATAATTAACTACATGGCAGATGATTCCCCTTTTTCAACAGTCTCACCAGCTTAATTCATACATAATACATAGACAAAGGCTGTCCTCCATCATAAAGGACAGCCTTCGTTCAACTATTTACCTATTTTGATCGTTTCCTCGCTGTTCGCAGGAACCGTAAATTCTATTTCAAGATATTGCTTTTCTCCATCACTGTAATTTTGTTTTACAGTTCCTGATGAAGCTTGGTAACTTCCCGCAGCCATGTAAAATGGAATAGTTACAGTAATCGGCTTTTCCAGCCTGTTTGTCACGGTTGCTTCCTGGCTGGAGGCTTGTCCATTATTAGGCAGGCTGTAGCTCGCTTCGAATGACATGACTCCGCTTTTTGTATCTCCATTTTGGTAGACTGGCGTGGAGTGTCCCTGGTCATCATATTTATGGGATGTGACCTCGCCGTTCTTCACTTTGAAATTCCTGAATCCCACCCACGGTTTTCCTGTCAGCTCAATCGCAGTTGTGGTTGTATACAGGATTCCGTCCTTCTCTGTAACATCATCAGTGTGGGTATGTCCATGCAGACTAAGATTTACATTGAATTGTTTCATAACGTCTGTCAGTTCCTGGGCATTTTCACCGTGCCATTGCTGGTCATACTTGATTCCAAGCTTTTCCCCGAGCAATAAAGTCGTCAATGACCGCGGATTATGCTTGGCGTCATACTGCTTCCAGTAGCTCTGTACCTCTGGGTCGCTTTGCGGCCAAATATCACGGTCACGCCATAGTGGATTGTGGTGTGAGAACAACCCTTTAATCTGGCCAGGTTTCGCTGTCTTTGCATTGGCAGCCAGGTCTCCCTTAATCCAGTTCAGCTGTTCTTCCCTGATTTGCCCGCCCCATGTCGGAACGGAAACAGTTCCTGTGCCGCTGCGGTCAAATTTGTGCCAATCAAAGGAGTTGTAGCCAATATAATGGGCATATGGGCCATAATCAAATGAGAAATACTGCGGGCCAAAGTATTGTTCCCAATACTTTGCACCATCTGCAAGTGTTGCATCCTGGGCATAATAGTCATGATTGCCAGGGACGATGTAAACAGGGACATTCAGTTTTTGCAGAACACGAAATGTCTCTTCATACTCATAAATATATTCCTGCGGGTTCATCTGTCCATACATCATGTCGCCAGTCACGACAACAAAATCTGGATTCGAAAGATTTACTTCTTTAATCGCCTTCTGGAGATATAACCAGCGTTTACTTTCATCCGGATCCCACATGCCAGCTTCTTTAGCGATAGCTGGATCCACTCCGGAAGGATCATCGGGATCACCTAGATTACGGGGAGAACCCACATGTGTATCTGTCAGATGTAAAAAAGTGAAATCCTTTTTAAATTGGTCAACAACCTTAACGGAGTGTGGCTGTTTATCCGTTATACGCTTGCCGTTCCCTGTAAAAGAGACCTCCAGATCGTATAATTTTTCCGGGACATTGTCAGGGATTTGTACTGTCACATCATAAATAGTGCTGCTCTTTTTCCAGTAAGAATTGCTTTCAACAGCCTTTTGTACCGGAAGATTGTATTCTGTGGTCAAAGCAGAATGATTCGTTTGTTTTAATTTTACATTCCAGCCACCTGCAACGGCGCCTTTGCTGTCTACTTTCACAGTCAGGGTTTGGCCCTTCTGTTTGATTGCCGGTGTTGCAAAAAGAGGGTAAATGATTTCGTTTACTTTTGGATCAATTGCGATGTTCGGTGCAGAATCCAAGAAATTTGTGCTGTTTCCGATGCCGCCATCCTTAGTCCCTGCAGCATTCAGTAAGCTGCCATTCGCTATAGTGGATACAGGCAAAATGGCAACAAGAAAAGAACCGATGAGCAATTTCATTAATATCTTTTTCACTGATTGAATACCTCCTTTTCTGCCATAATCGTAGCATGGCACTGTAAAGGCGGTATGAAGGTTTCATGACAAAAACGCAAAGGATATTACATGATTCGGCAGTCTTCCGCAGCTCTGCGAATTCTAATTTCTACTTTTCATTTGCATACATAGCCATTTTCAATACTTAAAATGAAAACAGCCACTTCATTAGTGGCTGTCAGCAGAAATTCTTATTTATCAGTACAAAATCACCTTTTACAAAGTCAATTGTCACGGTTTTTGCTTCATATTCTATTGAAGGATCCACTGCGACCTTGATTCCATCGACAAGCATGATCTCGTCATCTTCGTCCGGCTCATCCAGAGCCAGTCCAATTCTGGAGCTCCTTCAGCTGATGCCAGCGAAGTAAAGTCGGATGCATGGAATCTGTTCCTTCATTAGTTGCTCGCGTGCGTTGTCCGTTATCTTCATTTTTTCTCAGGGAAGATTCTTTCAAGGGATGTAATCAATTGTGAATCCAAATTCAGTACTTCGCGGACTTCTCTTGCCTTCGACTTCGCTTCCTCGATGCTGTCTACTCGATTCAGCTTTAGCAAAGTACCTGCGGCCAGCGTGCCTGTTCTCGTTCTGCCCGTGGAGCAGTGGAAGTAAATATTTTTTCCGGACTCGTAAGCAGTTGCCACCTCATCCATAGCCTTTTTGACCGACTCATCCTGCTGTGAGTCATTATCAAACATTGGCAGGTGGGTGCGTGGATATTCATACTCCCCTTCTTTATTTTCCGCACGCAGATCATACACCATATCGATTTTTTCATTTTCAAGTAATTCGGGGATTGCGTTTTCGCCCCCGATAAAAATCCTGCCTGGAATTAACGCCTGATAGTTCTTGCTCATTCACTATTCCTCCTTTTTTAAAAGCCAGGAGTTTCCCCCTGGCTACGATAATTATTTCCCTGTCTCAGCAAATGTCTTGATACGGTCACCGATTTGATCACGCACTCGCTGGAACACGGCCCACTTTTCTTCATCGGTTCCCTCAGCCTTCGCCGGGTCATCAAAGCCCCAGTGTTCACGTCTAACATGCGGTGGTGTTGTTGGGCAATGCTCGTCCGCATGGCCGCAAAGTGTAACAACAAGGTCAGAGTTGTTCAGGATTTCAGAATCAATAACATCGGAAGTGTGGCCTTTAATATCGATGCCGATTTCGTGCATAGCATTGATGGCATTGGGATTCAAGCCGTGCGCCTCAAGACCGGCACTCTTAACTTCCCACTCGTCACCCAAGTATTTTTTTGCCCAGCCTTCAGCCATCTGGCTTCTGCAAGAGTTTCCCGTACATAGGAAGTAGATTGTTTTTTTAGCCATAGCAGATTCGCTCCCTTGTTAGATAATTAGCAACCAAATATATAGACCTACCAATGTGATGAACAAAGTAGGAATGGTTAAGATAATTCCTGTTTTAAAATAAGTGCCCCAAGAAATTTTGACGCCTTTCAATGAAAGGACATGCAGCCACAATAGTGTTGCCAGTGATCCAATCGGCGTGATTTTCGGTCCTAGATCAGAGCCTATGACATTCGCATATATCAACGCTTCGCGGATGACACCTGTTGTGTTAGTATCCGCAATTGCCAGCGCATCAATCATGACAGTTGGCATATTGTTCATGATTGAAGAAAGGATCGCAGCGATGAAGCCCATACCGATTGTAGCAACAAACAAGCCCTGGTCAGCCGCTGCCTGGATGACATCAGCAAGGATGTTTGTCAATCCTGCGTTACGCAGTCCGTAAACGACTACATACATGCCAATTGAGAAGAATACAATCGCCCATGGCGCGCCTTTTACGACAGTGGAGGTATGGACAGCCGGACTTCTTCTCGCCATCATCAAGAAGAAAATCGCAACAACCCCGGCAATGAAGGAAACAGGGATGTTCAGGAATTCACTGCCGAAATAGCCGGCAAGCAGGACGGCCAACACAATCCATGATAAGCGGAACATCTTCATATCCTTGATTGCCTCAGCGGGCTTTTTCAAATCTGACATCTCGTAATTTTTCGGAATGCTCTTTCGGAAAAATAAATACAAGACCAGAATACTTGCACCCAGCGAGAAGAAGTTCGGCACGATCATGCGTGATGCATATTCGACGAATCCAATATTAAAGTAGTCAGCAGAAACAATGTTCACCAGGTTGCTGACGATAAGCGGCAATGATGTCGTATCGGCAATGAACCCGCTCGCCATGATGAATGGAAACACCATTTTTTCTTCGAATTTCAGGTTCCGCACCATCGCCAGTACAATTGGCGTCAAAATCAATGCTGCACCGTCGTTTGCGAACAATGCCGCTACGCCTGCACCCAGCAGGGTAACGTAGACAAACATCCTGACTCCGTTTCCTTTTGCAGCACGCGCCATATGTAAAGCCGCCCATTCGAAAAATCCGATTTCATCGAGTATAAGTGAGATAATAATCAGTGCAATAAATGTAAGGGTTGCATTCCAGACGATTCCTGTAACGTCGATTACGTCCTGGAAAGTAACAACACCAAATAATAAAGCGATTAGCGCCCCACCGATGGCAGACCAGCCAATGCTAAGCCCTTTTGGCTGCCAAATGACCAATGTCAGCGTCACGAGAAAGATCAGTGAAGCAATGATTGCTGTCGACAATTTTCATACCCTCCGTTATTCACAGGAAATCCGTTTTCCCTGCTTTTCTAGTTCTATTAATTTTTCATCCTGGCTTGGCAGTGCATCCAAGAGCAATTGAACAAAATCGAAATGCTCAAATTGCCGGTTCAGTGAGTAAAATATCCACTGGCCCCTCCTGCTTTCTTTTACCAGACCTGCGTCTTTCAGCTTACGGATATGCTGGCTGATCGCCGGCTGGCTCGCCTCGAATATTGCCACAAACTCACACACGCAGCAATCCTGATCAGCCAGAATCCTCATCATCGTCAGACGAGTCTTATCACCAAGCAGCTTCAGCAAAGCAGCAGCCTGATCCATTTCAATACTTTGCTTAATCAATTACTCTCCACCTCCAATTACCGTATCATCATATAATGATTTGCTTATATGTTCAATACTTATTTATGAATCCTTTACCAAAAATAAATCAAAAATTTTTGATTTAACAGTTGCAAACTGGTTTTATAGGAAATATAATACAATACATCAAGAGATTTTGATTAAGGAGAGCTGAAAGTGGAAAAATTCATTCCTTTAACAGACCTGACTACTGCCAACCAAACCGCTAAGGAACTGCCGCTACAAAGCACCTTTGAAAAATATGAAAAGAAGTTCAAAGCCCTTGCCGACCAAAAACGCCTGCATATTCTTAACCTCCTATGCCAGCAAGACTCCAGCTGCGTTTGCGATCTTAGTGAACTGATTGACATGCCGCAATCAAAGCTAAGCTATCACCTCAAGATTTTGCTTGATGCCGATCTGATCCACAAGGAAACAAAAGGAACCTGGAGCTACTACGCCGTGAACACGAAAGAAATCAACCACCTGCTATCTCCAGAGCTTTGCTGCCTTTTCAGACCTAGCAACTGTTGTTAGGTTTACTTTTCAAATATTTAATCAATTTTTTTTGATAAATAAATCAACATATTTTGATTAAGGAGAGGATATACATGTTTTATCAAGATTATCAAACAATGGCCCAGTTAAAACAGCGGGAAGTGGAAAGGAGGGCTAGAGACGCATGGAAGTTCTTTGAACAGCCTGAAATGAAAAGATTATATTGGGTTTCCCCAAAACAAGAACAACAGCCAACATGCTGTCCAGTACCCGCCAATTGCTAAAGGAAGAAGGGAGAAGAAAATGATTGAATTTCTAAAAAGTTTTATATGGATTGCGGTTGAATTAACCTTGCTTTTCATTGGGATTTCCTTTTTGATCAGCCTCCTCCAGGGCTATATCCCTTACGAAAAAATCGAGAAAAAATTAACCGGCCGCAACAAGTTGCTCGCAAGCTTTGCCGCCATCCTGTTCGCCTTTATCACACCTTTTTGTTCCTGCTCGACGATACCCGTAGTTGTTAATATGCTGAAAAAGAAAATCCCGTTTTCAATCGTCATGGTTTTCCTCTTCGCTTCTCCTGTGCTTGACCCAACAATCTTAACGATCATGGGGGTCGTGATGGGCTGGAAGGTGACGATTTTGTATACGGTCATAACAAGTATTTTTTCTGTCATCATAGGTTTCACCCTTGATAAACTCGGCTTCCAGCGCTATGTAAAAAACGTCATCATGTCTGGATATGAAGAAAGCAACCAAAAATTCAATTGGCGGTTCGCTGTAAATGAAACCTGGTCGCTGATGAAAAGCGTGTATCCATACTTGCTGATAGGTGCTGCGATTGGTGCTGTCATTCACGGTTTGGTTCCGACAGAGTTCATCACAAAGTGGTTTGGGCACGATGCATGGTGGTTGATTCCGGTTGCCGCTATCGCAGGCATCCCATTGTACATCCGTTTATCAAGCATGATCCCTATCTCACAAATGCTGATTTTAAAAGGAATGGCCCTTGGCCCGGTGATGGCGATGATGATCAGTTCAGCTGGTGCTAGCTTGCCGGAAGTCATCCTGCTAAAATCAATCTTTAAAAAGCAGCTTGTGATTGCCTTCATTGCATCCGTGATCACAATGTCCACCATATCTGGTTTTGTATTCTATTTTGTTTAATAAATCAATTTTTCTTGATGAAAGGAGGTGAAAATCAATGTCTAACTTTATTAAAATCTTGATGGGCAGCAACTCAAAGTCTGATTGCTGCGGCGTGGAAATCAAGGAAGTCCAGGAAACAGAAGATAAAGCTGAAGCTTGCTGCGGCGGGGAAACAGCTTGCTGCTAGGTTTTCACAGTAAAGGGAAGACTGTGCAATTAGCGATTTTCACCGTGCAATTCCCATCATTGTGCGTGCACTTCCCTGCTTTACAGTGCAATTACAGGCAGTATCCGTGCAAATCTCAATTATCATCAAGAGCAGTAAACAAAAAAGGTGGAACCAGGCATCTAAAACGCCTGATTCCACCTTCTTTTTTACTCTTCCACCTCTAAAATGGGCAGGATATCCACTTTTATTTTACGAATGCGGTGATTTTCTACTTCCTTGACGATGATTCTGAGGTTTTCATAATCAAATGAATCACCGTTTACCGGTATGCTTTCCAATGTTTCAAAAATCCAGCCGCCGAGGTTATGATAAGACGTTTCTGGCATCGGCACCTTGAACAATTCGGCAAAATCATCAAGATCATATGCCGCATCGAATTCATATGTGTTTTCATCGATCTTCGTCATGATGTTGACTTTCTCATCATGCTCATCCCAAATCTCGCCGACCAGCTCTTCAAGGATGTCTTCGAGGGTGATCAAGCCGCTCGTGCCGCCAAACTCATCAACGACAATGGCCATATGGCTCTTCGTCCTCTGCAGTTCAGGCAGCAGTGTAGCGATTTTCATCGACTTCACCACAAACATCGGCTGGCGCAGCATCTCACGGACATTGACTTCTTTATTCTGGATCAGTTCTGCAAAAAATTCACGTTCGGATAAGAATCCGATGATATTATCTATATTGTCTTCGTAAACCGGCACCCTTGAAAAACGTTCCTCAAGGAATATTTGCTTGATTTCCTCAAGTGGCTGGCTTACTTCGATTGTAATCATATCCATTCGATGTGTTAAAATTTCGCCGACAAGAACATCGTTGAATTCCAGGGAACGGTGTACAAGCTCCCTCTCCTCATTGTTGATGACGCCCTCTTCTTCACTGATGTCGACCATCACCTTGATTTCCTCTTCTGTAACAGATGGCTGGACTTCCCCATCCTTCGAAAAGACCTTCGATACAAATGCCTTTAGTTTACTGAACAGGAAATTAATTGGCGTCAGGATTTTGATCAGCAACAGCAGAATACCAGATATTTTTAACGAATAAGTTTCTGCATGTTCCTTTGCGATCGACTTCGGCAGGATTTCACCAAAAATCAGGATCAAGATTGTCATACCAAAAGTACTGATGATAAGACCCGTGCTTGCTCCAAAGATATCAACAGCAACCTTTGATGAAATACTCGCCGCCGCAATATTGACGATATTATTACCTACTAGAATAGTAGACAGCGCGTCATCGAAATTCTCAGCAATATACAGAGCATTCTTGCTTCCAGCGCGGCCCTCAGACTCATAGTTTCTCAGCCTGATTCTATTGACACTGGAAAAAGCGGTTTCTGCCGATGAAAAGAAGGCAGACAAAAGAATTAAAACACCTAATAAAATGACTAAACCTATGGGAACTTCCAAAAAAATTCACTCTCCGAAAAAAAATTTGTCAGAATATATTTTACTTGTCTGGCACAAATAAATCAAATAACTCTACCTCAGCCTCACCTATGTACGGTTTACCCGGCACAAAGGTTTCATAATCAGAGATTCTTCATTTCTTCGCCTGTCAATTTATTCTTATTCGTCAACTTAATCGTTGGAATCAAGCGGTAGCCCAGATAAGCAAATGCTGATCCAAGAATCGCCCCGACAAGGATGTCGGCAGGGTAATGCACACCGACCCATATTCGTGAAAAACCAACGACCAGAGCAAGTAATATCCATAAGTATGTATGCTTTCTTTTAAACAGCCAGAACGTAACCGCCATTGTGAAAAAGATAATCGTATGGTCACTCGGAAATGAATTGTTCACTTCCATATCGATCAATTTATTTACATCGGCCAGCTCAACAAATGGCTGGTTGTTCGAATGGAACATGCCAGCTATCTTCCCGGTGATTTCCGCTAAAGTCAGTGCTGCCAAGCCGCTCATAATCATCAATCGGTTTTCATGCTTCCGGCTGAACAGGTAAATTATCACTGCTGCCGTCAGAAGATAAATCGTATTTTTTGCAATCAGGACCATGACAGGATTCAAAAACGCGAATTCCTTTCCTAGGTCATTGACCATTTTGAAAAGTTCAATATTCATATAGTGATGCACACACTCCCCATGACAAATTAATATGATTATACAATATTTTCCCTGTCGAAAAACAAAAAACGAAGGCTTTAATTAAAGCCTCCGTTCCTAAACAGGTACATATTTATGATTGTGATTGAATGCATCGGCGAACTCATGAATCGCTTCCACATCGAACCTTGATAGATCTTCCGTCTCACCATTCACACTTTTCGCGATGATTTTTTCAAAGAAATTCATTTTTGAAAAAATGAACTCGCCGCCGAACAGCCCTTTCGCTATTGCAGCTTCTCTGAGTTTTTTCGGGAACACAGCTTCAAACTGTTCGCGTGCTTCCTTCCCTTCCCTCATACAGCATAGAAATAATCCGAGATTCTTCCTCTGGAGAACATCCTCATGCTCCCTCATGAATTTCTTGACCTTCCCCTGGATGCTACCGCCGTGGATGGAACCGCCAATCATCACCGAATCAAACAGTTCCAAATCTGAATGGAGCCGCGTTTTATCAAGATTGATGGCAATCACATCCCCCTCAATCCGCTTTCGCAAAAGATGCGCCGCCTTTGCTGTCGTACCATGTGTTGAGCAGTAAACAATCAAACTCTTCATTAGATCGCCCCCATCACTCTCTGGTATTCTGCAATCGTCCATTTGGGTTCATTATAGCTTTAAGGTGCAGAAAAAGTGTGAGAGATGTATGGCAGATTTCTTACAAATTCATTCCAATACATCAGGAATACTTCACTTAGTGAAAAAGATTTGGTCTTCTCACCACGGTAACCTTAATCTCTCTGTTTTCGCAGGGCAGCTTCTCCATTTCTCCGACCGTGACTTTGAGCACCCTTCTTTTTCGGGCGCAGCTTCTCTCTTTCTCCGACCGTATCTTCGAGATTCCTTCTTTTTCGGGCGGAGCTTCTCCATTTCTCCGACCGTAACTTTGAGCACCCTTCTTTTTCGGGCGGAGCTTCTCTCTTTCTCCGACCGTAACCTTGAGCTTCCTTCTTTTTCGGGCGGAGCTTCTCGTTTTCTCCGACCGTATCCTACCTTTTCGGGCGGAGGCTTTACTATTCTACTACCAATATCCTTATAACCCTCCAACTTCGGGCAAATTAACTCCTGCAATACTCTTTCTCCAGCTCCAACAAATGCTGCTTCATCTCAATTCCGCCACGATACCCTGTGATCGCCCCATTTTTCCCGATGACTCGGTGACAGGGAACTGTAATCAGGACCGGGTTTGCGCCGATAGCGGTTCCGACTGCTCTTACTGCGGCAGGCTTCCCGATTTTTGCGGCAATTTCGGAGTATGTATATGTCGCACCATAAGGGATTTCTCTCAATGCTGTCCAAACGGCTTCCTGGAATGGGGTTCCTTTTACATCCACTGGCAGGGAAAAATCAGTGCGTCCTCCCTCCAGATATTCCTTCAATTCGTTTGCGTATGGTTCCATTGCTTCTGAATTCTCTGCGAAATCCGCGGCCGGGAACCGTTTTACCATATGTTCGAAGTCTTCCTCAGGCGAACCAACATAGCATAAGCCTTGAGGCGTTGCTGCAATATAGATTGGGCCATGCTCAAACTCAATAATCCCCCAATGAATTATTTGTTCCATGTAGCCTCACTCCTCTTTTTTCTTTATTATATCGAAAAATCTTGCAAACTAAATAGATTGAATTTTCTTTACACTAGCAAATTTTCCCTTTACGATGAAGATGGAGTGCTTAGTACACTCCCATTAAAACAAAGGAGGTTATAAACATGGACAATGCAAAAAAGCAGCTTATTTTATCTAAAAAGGAAGATGGCCCGTAGTTAAGAGAGGAGAATGGACGTGACACAATTGAACAAGGTGATTCAAATTGAGAAATACCACGAAGGATTGGCGGCAGGAGTCGCGAAGATGTGGAACCTGAGCCGGGATGGCTGGGGCGGCGATACGCGAGTCATGACGGAGGAGCAGGTCAAGAAGAAGGAAGCGAACTCGGACAATATCGAGCTGTACCTGGCGCTGGACGGAGAAGAAGTCGTCGGTTACTGCGGTCTGTCGGAGTACAAGGAGGATACAGGTTCGCTGTATATTCCCCTGCTCAATGTACGCCCGGATTATCAAGGCCACAAGATCGGCAAGAAGCTGGTGCTAGAGGCGCTGAAAAAAACCGTTGAGCTTGGCTGGCCGCGTCTTGATCTTTATACATGGGCCGGTAACACGAAGGCCGTTCCGCTTTATAAGAAATGCGGTTTTTTCTGGGAAGATAGGGATGATTCAACCCATTTGATGAATTTCATTCCGCAAGTGCTGAACACGCCGCTGTTACAGCCAGTGTTCGAAGTGCTGAATTGGTATGAGGATAGTACGAGAATGATAGAAGTGAAGCCGGACGGAATCAGGAAAAATGGTTTTATCTTCTATGAATATAGATGGCAGAACGGAAACACGAATGCCCGGGTTCAATTCGAGAGAACGAGCCGTGGCATGTCGCTGGTTGAAACAGATGACTTCCTTATCGAAATGAAGATGGCCGACCATGAAGTCATCCAGGAGGAAGAACGAAAATTTGAAATCAGGATTGTCAACAAGAGCGGCGAGCCACTCAGATTCAAAGCAAGCGGCGCCTCCGAAGGCCGTGTCTCTTACCAATTCGACTCCGAAAAAGTAGTACTTGATGAATCTACTATTTCGGCAGCTTTTACCGTTAAAAAAGGTGAGGAACCGAGCAACTGGCGGACCCACCCAAGCGTTAATGCTACGGTCTTGGTAAACGGGCTTGAATGCGAGCTGAAACTGGGAATCTTCCCAATCGATCCGGCAAAAATCGAAGCCAGTTACAATGGCAATCTCAGTTTTCTAAACAAAGAAACTACTATTCAAGTAGAAGTGAAAAATAATCTCCAGGATGACGCGGAGTTCCTTTTACAATTCCCTGATACGGAACAGGTAGTTTTAGAGAATGATACTTACCGTGTAAATGTCCCTGCGAAAGGTCGGAATACCATCACAGTTCCTTTAACGGTAAAAGAACATGGTTTTTATAATCCTGACCTGAAGATTACCGCCACAAAAGAAAACGGTGAACAGCTTACATTCGAACAGGATATTTCTGTTGCTTTCAAAGGCCTGGGCGAGAAATTTGGCGGGGATTCGAAGGATTTCTGGCATATCTTCAATGGTCCCGGGCAAATCAATGTCCGCAAGCGGGACCTGTTGACGACCGCTGCCAAAAATAGCAAAAGGCAGCAGCCATTTGCATTCCTGACACCCAAACTCGGGAAACCATATTCACTAGAGTTCACGAAAAAAAGCCCGGAAGCAGTCACCTGGGAGGCAAATGATTCTTTCATCGATCTGAAAATAAAACTGGAATCAGGCGAAATGGTTGGCCTTATTTTAACTCAGACCTACCGATTATTTGGAGATGGACTGATCCATACGTGGGCCGAAATAGAAAACCGGGGAACAGTGGTCCACGAGAACGTTGCGTTCAGCCAGCCTGTCTATCAGGAGATCGAGCAGGCTTATTTCCCGCTCGACAATCAGGTTGTCCATTTTTCTGGAAATCGCATCATCGAGTTCGGGGATCTGGATTCCAAGATGATCACAGGAAACTGGTATTTTTCCGAGGGTTCTTCAGGTCCAATCGGGCTGAGCTGGTCTGAAAAAAGCAACGCAGCTCCTGAGGGCTGGCAGTTTGTCATTGAAGACCAATTCGGCAAAATGGAACCTGGTGCGAGGGCTTTTTCAGAAACAATCACGCTGTCACTTGGAGCATTCCAGAACTTCGAGGAATTCATTGCCTATGTAAAGCAGTCTCCAGTTTCTAATAAGCCGGAGACGACGGGCGAATTTGGATTCCAGGCAGAACAGCTGGTCGTCCGTCCTGATGCCGAGCCATCTTTTAAGTTGAAAACGTTCAGGAACAGTTACCTGGATGGCACGCTTACCGTTGGAAATGAAAGTCATGCTATCAACTCTGATTTGGAGAAGACGTCTCATTCTGTTACCTCCCAACTGCAATGGAATCCCATTTCCATCGTTGAAGCTTTTTATGGAGGAAACGGGACTGAGGCAAGATTCTCAGAATTGCTGCTGTCTCCTGCTGGCACAGTTTCTTCTGGCATTGAGGGCGGAGGTTTCACTGTTGATAATGGTGTCATTAAGATGAAGGCAGACCCTGATTTTTATCCAGGAGTATTCTCCCTCCAGTTGAACGGCCAGGAATGGCTCGCCCATTCTTACCCAGAACCGACAGCGAAAAGCTGGTGGAATCCATGGGCAGGCGGCATGAAAACAGCTCCAAACGGAATTAACACCTTCTCATTGTTAAAAGAAAACAGCACCGCTTCCGTGGTCGAACGGAAGGACAATGAGGGCAACAAGTGGATTGGCCTTGCGATCACTACCGAGTTCAAGGAGCATAAAGACTGGAAAGGCGTTCAATATGTCCAATATTATTTATTGCTTCCAGGCGTGCCGGTAGTCGCTTCTTTTGCCGAGGTTGTGAATGATGGCGGCAAAAATATTTCCAGGGAAGTGTGGATGACAGACATCTTTGCCGGAGCCGATAATCTGGCGGATTTCAGGATTTCTGTTAATGAGGGTAAAACTATGCGTTCCTACCATGCTGGCAGTGAGGAGATTCCGCTTCTGCTTGATGGCGACTCCCATATCGAGTCGGTTCATTCTCAGGATAAGCTTTATTTTGTTCCAAACAACGACGCGGGACCTACCGAGGCTTATACGAATAAAGAGGTGCTCCAGCTTGCTTCCAAACATCAGGGCAATTTTGAAAAAAGCGCCCCGCTGTTCCTGTTGTTTGATGATCGTAAATTGGCAGCAGATCTGTTGAAAAAACTGAGAAGAGTTCAATTTTAAAAGGAGAAAACATGAAAATCATCGATGCCCATATCCATCTATCAAATATAAAATCCTTTTATGAAACGGCCGAGAAGCTGTCGTTTGTCGACTATTCCGCTGCCGGCATCCAGCAGGAATTCAAGGATGCCAATGTGGTTCTCGGGATTGGCATGGGGTTGACCGAAACCGACAAGATGGGGTTTCCGGATTATGAAGCCCGGACTCCGATGGGACTGGATTTGGAGTCTGAAGTGCCAGCTAATATCTTCTGGTGTGCCGGGGTAAATCCATACGACCTAGATGAGGCAGCACTCAACCGGCTTGAGGATGAACTTCAACATCCAAAGACAGTCGGAATCAAGATTTATCTTGGATACTATCCTTTTTATGCCTATGACGATGTGTATGAACCAGTCTACAAGCTTGCTGCAAAATACCAGCTCCCGGTCGTGTTCCATACAGGCGATACTTATTCCGAACGCGGATACCTGAAATATTCCCATCCGATGGCGATTGACGAGGTCGCGGTCAATCATCGTGATGTTAATTTCTTGATGGCCCATTTTGGAGATCCATGGACCCTGACCGGAGCGGAAATCATTTATAAGAATCCAAATGTTTTTGCTGATTTGTCAGGGTTGATTGTCGGCACAAAGGAAGACTTGGATAAACGCAGCAAGGGACGTTTCCTTGATCACCTGCGCCATGCACTGGAATTCGCCGATTCCTATGATAAACTGCTGTTCGGCACAGATTGGCCGTTGATTCCAATCGGACCATACATCGAGTTTATCAAGGCTTTGATTCCGCCGGAGCATCATGAGGATGTATTTTACAATACGGCACTTAAGTTATTTCCGAAAATCAGGCCGTTTGTTGAGTAAAGAACAAGTTCGGAATGTAGTGTATTTCCCATAAAACACGAAGAAGTCCCGTTACCACTATGGTAATGGGACTTTATTTTCACCGCCTCCGGAAAGAAGGACCATTCCTGCTGCGGCCTGATTGTGTTCAGGGCAGCATTGATCAAGCATCCTTCACTGTGTCCCATGATGATGATCTTGCTTCCATCGACCTAGGATGAGCCGCAAGCATATCAAGAAATTTTCACCAACTAAAAAGCCCATCCTTTTTATTGGATGGGCTGCCACAGTTATAGGAATAAACCGCCATAGGCTAACGATGCTGTAATGACATATGCGGGATGAACTTTCCATTTTTCCAATAGCAAGTAGCTGACAGCAATTAAGAGGACTGTTTGTATCATTCCACTGTCTACATAAGAGCTAAAGAAAAAGTTAAAAGTCATGACACCCAGCAATACGGTAATGATTGGTCTGATATAATTCGTCATTCTTTTAACCTTTGGGGAATCTTTATAACGGTACAAGACTCCAAGGAGAAAAATCATTAAGATCAGTGAAGGGGCGACTGTTGCGAATATGCCGACTGCAGCTCCTAATATCCCTCCCTGTTCATATCCAATATATCCTGCCAGTTTAGTGGCGATTGGTCCTGGCAGGGCGTTTCCGATTGCGAGAACTTCGCTGAATTCCGGTACTGTCATCCAGCCATAGCGGTCGACCACCTCATTTTCTACCAGAGGAATCGATGCCGGTCCTCCTCCATAACCCAGTATTCCCGGAATGAAAAAGGCGAGGAATATATGCCAATAAATCATTAGCCTACCCCTCTTTCACTCTTATTCTCCACCCCAGGAGCCTTATCCTTTTTAGCTATTGCAAGAATTAACAATACAAGAATAAGGATAGCAGGATGGATGTTAAGTACTTCCATCAGTATTAGTCCTCCAACAATCATCAAACCTGCATTCACTTTTCCCAGAGTTTCATTTGATTTCTTGAAAAAGTCCCATGTCATGGTTGCCAGCATTACACCAACCACCGGTACCACAGCTTTTGTCATCCCGTCAACCCAGGGTAAATCTTTAAACGAAGATAGGGAGGTTAATAATATAATCATCAACAAGATTGTCGGAACGATTGTTGCTGCTGTGGCGTTCACCATTCCTGTAAAACCAGCCACACGGTAGCCGATATATCCAGCCATCTTTGTAGCGATCGGGCCTGGAAGGGTATTACCTAAAGCTAATACATCAGCGAATTCATCATCATTCATCCATTTATATTTTTCGACAACCTCTTTATGAACGAGCGGGATGGATGATGGGCCGCCGCCATACCCCAGCATTCCCACTCGGAAGAATGCCAGGAATAGATCAAGCTGCTTCATTTTCATTCAACACCTTTTTTGAGATTACCAAGCTGCGATTGCACCGTCAGTCCTCGACTCTGTTCCACCGGAAAGCACTCCTGTGACAGGGTCTCTCCAGATAATTTGGCCCCTTCCAAATCCTCCTCCATCCAATGCGAATTGGATTTCGTGCCCTTTCCTGGCAAGTGCCTGGGCAATGTGGGCAGGGAAGGTATTCTCTACAACTACCTTATTGCCCTCCATCCATTGCCAGCGAGGGGAATCAAGCGCAGCCTGTGGATTGAGGTTGAAGTCGATTGTGTTCATGATGACCTGGGCGTGCCCCTGTGGCTGCATGTATCCTCCCATGACTCCGAACGGACCGACTGCATCATTATCCTTTGTCAAGAACCCCGGAATGATGGTATGGTATGTCTTCTTGCCAGGTTCAAGGCAGTTATCATGAGATGGATCTAATGAAAAATCGGCACCTCGGTTTTGCAGCGCGATTCCTGTTCCTGGTACGACGATTCCCGATCCGAAGCCCATATAATTACTCTGGATGAATGAAATCATGTTTCCTTCCTCATCCGCTGCAGCGAGATAAACGGTTCCGCCCTTTGGAGGTGTGCCAGGCTCTGGCAGTCTTGCGGATTCACCGATCAAGCTTCTTCTTGTTTCGGCATATTCGTCCGATAATAGCTGTTCAGAGGATACTGTCATTTTCTCAGGGTCGGTAACATATTTCTTTGCATCCGCAAATGCAAGCTTCATTGCTTCGATTTGCTTGTGGTATGTATCCACAGACTCTTTTTCATTCAGTTCATAGCCCTTCAGCATGTTCAGCGCCATTAAAGCAACAATTCCCTGGCCATTCGGCGGGATTTCCCATACATCATAGCCTCTGTAATTGACTTTGATCGGCTGTACCCATTCAGGCTTATATGAGGCTAAATCCTCTTTTGAAATAAAGCCGCCATGCTGCTTTGAAAATTCATCTATTCTTTCAGCCAGTCCCCCGCGATAAAAACTTTCCGCATTGGTTTCGGCAATTTCACGCAAAGTGCTTGCGTGGCCTTCAGATTTCCACACTTCGCCTATTTTCGGCGCCTGCCCATTTGGAGCAAATGTATCAAACCAGCCTTTGTATTCGTCACCTTTAAAGATTTCTTTGAATTTTTCAAAGGCAATATTCCAATACTTGCCGAGGACTGGCGATAAAGGATATCCCTTTTCAGCATATTCAATCGCCGGCTGCAAAACTTCGGTCAGCGGCAGCTTGCCAAAGCGTATTGACAGCTCCGCCCATGCTGCCGGTACACCGGGAACTGTAACAGGAACCAGGCCAAAGGTCGGCATTTTTTCATGCCCTTTTTCCTTAACTGCATCGATTGAGATGTTTTTTGGAGCAGGACCGCTGGCGTTAAGACCGTGGAGCTCACCTTTTACCCAGACTAATGCGAATGCATCCCCTCCAATGCCATTGGAAGTTGGCTCAACTACGGTTAAGCATGCTGCTGTTGCAATGGCAGCATCAATGGCATTTCCGCCCTTTTTCAAAATATCCAGTCCCGCCTGTGCCGCCAGCGGCTGAGAAGTAGCAACCATGCCTTTCTTGGCAAAGGTTACCGTTCTTTGTGAATGGTATGGATAATTTAAATAATCTAAGTTCATGATTTTCCTCCCTCTTACTTTCATTTGTAAGTTAATTTACCTTATTAGCTTTACAAATGAATTATTCTCTTTTTATAAAACAGCATTTCATTTTCATATCGAAAGAAACGTCCTTACCTCCCTGGTAAGGACCTTGCACATTATGCATAATGGCAAGCAGCAAAATGATTCTCGCTTACCTCTCGAAAAGCCGGCTCCTCTGCCCTGCATCGATCCGTAGCCAGCGGGCACCTTGTATGGAAACGACAGCCGCTCGGAACATTGATCGGACTCGGGACATCACCTTTTAAGATAACCCTTTCTCTCTTCTTATCTTCTTTGGTTGAAGGAATGGCAGAAAGCAATGCCTTTGTATAAGGGTGGAGCGGATTATCGTAAAGTTCTCTCTTATCAGCCAGCTCGACCATTTTCCCTAAATACATAACCGCGACTCGGTCGCTCACATGCTTCACAACACTAAGATCGTGGGAAATAAATAAATATGTCAGCTGATGTTCCTTTTTCAAACGCTGCAGCAGATTAAGGATTTGGGACTGGACGGATACATCCAATGCAGAGACCGCCTCATCGCACACAATTAATTTCGGGTTTGTGCAAAGTGCACGAGCAATGCTCACACGCTGCCGCTGTCCTCCTGAAAATTCGTGCGGGAATCGATAATAATGCTGTTCTGAAAGGCCAACTTCGACAAGCAGATTGCAGACATAATCATATAGCTCTTTCTTCGGTACAATTTTGTGAGTTTCCACGATTTCTGACAACATGGATCCAACAGTCATTCGCGGATTGAGTGAACCGTAAGGATCCTGGAAAATAATCTGCATATCTTTCCGATTATCGCGCATCTGACGCTTGGAAACCCTGGTAATATCCACTCCGTCATAAACGATTGTTCCAGAGCTTGGTTCATGAAGTCTGAGGATGGCTCGGCCCATCGTAGATTTACCGCACCCAGATTCGCCTACAATTCCCAGCGTTTCCCCTCTTTTAAGAGCAAAGGTGATACCATCCAATGCCTTTACCACCTGTTTTTCTCCAAAGAACCCTTGATCACCGACAGGAAAGTGTTTCTTCAAGTCCTGTACATCAAGAAGATTTTCCGACGGCAACTTCGCTAATGGCTGGCCCATTTTTCTCACCTTCCTCCCATAAATTTGTGTATTTCCAGCAACTGACTGTGTGGTGTGAATCGACTTGCTCAAGATCTGGGGATTGTGCCCTGCAGATATCCTGTACATACGGGCATCGGTCCGCAAATCTGCAGCCTGCTGGCATTGCATCCGGAGATGGCACAGATCCTTTTATCACAAAAAGTTCTTCCACATCTTCCTCAGCGTCTACATCAGGGATGCACTTCATCAGACCTTGTGTATATGGATGCAGCGGATTGTTGAAAATGGATGTTCTCGAACCATATTCCACCGCTTTACCGGCATACATAACCAGTACTGTATCTGCCATTTCAGATACAACCGCCAAGTCGTGGGTAATCATAATAATTCCCATATCCAAATCTTTTTGCAGATTCTTCATGAGATCAAGAATCTGAGCCTGAATCGTCACATCAAGCGCTGTGGTCGGCTCATCTGCAATTAGCAGTTCCGGGTTGCAGCTAAGCGCAATCGCGATCATGACCCTTTGCCTCATTCCACCGCTCAGTTCATGAGGATAGGCATCGATTCGTTTGTCCGGTGAAGGGATTCCTACTAGCTGAAGCATTTCAACCGCCTTCTGGCGCGCTTCTTTTTTGCTTACCTTCTGGTGGAGAATAATGGTCTCAGCAATCTGCTTTCCCACTGTCTGTACAGGATTGAGAGAAGTCATAGGTTCCTGGAATATCATCGAAATCTGATTGCCCCTGATTTTACTCATCTGCTTCATTGACTTCTCCGTAAGGTTGTCACCCTTTAAAAGAATTTCTCCTTCAATTTCCCCTGTCTTAGGAAGCAGGCCCATGACCGAAAGGGAGGTCATACTTTTTCCACAGCCTGATTCCCCAACAATACAAAGGGTTTTCCCTTTTTCCACATTAAAGGATAATCCGGCTACAATATTTGTCGTCTTCTTTTTCCCAGCAAAGCTGACCTTAAGATTCTTTACTTCCAATAAAGGCTGTGTCATTCGATTGCCTCCTCCCTTCGTTTTACTAGATTAGCAGTGTATGGAAATAGATCTTCTTGGCATTGTTTATAGATTCTAATTAGTTCTTGGACAGGCTCATGATGTTCATCCGCTCTGACATCAACCAGAGGATACTCTTCTTGGTCAACAACATAAAGAGCAGCTGACTGCCTTCCACGTTTGTCTCCTCCTGCTTCCTGTCCGCTGGCAAGAGCCGCTAATAGTCTTTCTGGCAAACTTTCGTTTTTCAGTGCCTGATACGTTTCAAACATGGCATCGATCGTTTCGGGTCCTGTCAGCATATTGCCAGCGACAACGAACTGAAATCCGATTTTATGTCCTTGCCATGGAACAGTGTCTTTACCTGTAAAACCAGTAGCATTCCCATACTTATCAACGATGGCACATTGCCTTCTCTCCGGATCCGGGTCTGAAGCCAGTAATTGCTCCAGCACTTCAGCTGGTAATTTTCCTTCAGCTAAAAGCTTGATTCCGTCAAGGCCATAAAACGGATTAACAGTTGCTTGGGTTGCTATTGCTCCTATACCGGTTTTCACATAAGGGACTAGTGAGCCGACTGCTGGTCTTGCAGTTGATACCGCGACGCCCAGCATTCCTGTTTTCTCACATCTAGCAGTTATCGAAAATGTCATTCTAATAACCTCACTTCAGCTTCGGATCTAATGCATCACGCAGTCCATCACCAAATAAGTTGATTGATAAAACCGTTAAAAAGATAAACAGTCCAGGAAACAAAGAAATCCATGGCGCGTCACCAAGATACCCTTGTCCCATTGAAAGCATGGCACCCCAGCTTGGTGTTGGAGGCTGAGTACCAAGCCCCAAATAGCTTAATGAAGCTTCAGAAATGATTGCCGCGGCAATCGATAGAGTAGCCTGGACCAGAATGGGCGGCATGCAGTTCGGCAGGATATGCTTGAAAATGATTTTAAAATCACTGATCCCGGATGCTTTAGCAGCCGTAACATATTCCCGCTCTCTCTGGCTCAATACCTCTCCCCTGACCAGACGGATAAAGTTAGGGGTAAAAATGATTCCAATCGCAATCATGGCATTTTGCAATCCAGCTCCCAATACAGCTGCAAGAGAAAGCGCCAGTACCAGCGGCGGGAATGAAAGCAGGGCATCCGTAAAACGCATGACAACAAATTCATCTAAAACGCCGCGATAATATCCTGAAAAAAGACCGATCGGGATTCCAATCAATAATGCGATGCCTACCGAAATTATCCCGGCCTGGATTGACACTCTCGCCCCATAAATGATCCTGCTGAAAATATCACGGCCAAGCTCATCTGTCCCAAGAAGATTCTCTGAATTCGGGCTTTGGAGGAATTTTGCATAATCTTGCTCACCAGGATTATAAGGGGCGGCCACCGGAGCAAAAACTGCCATAAGGATCAGCAGCAAAGTAAAAATACCACCAGCTACAGCCAATTTATTTTGAAAAAAGCGGGAACTCATCTCTTTCATTCTGCGCTTTTTCGGGCTCTCAGCAACTGGCATTTTTTGATTCAACTGTGCTTCCATGGTCACTGGCCCCCTGTTAGCTTAATTCTCGGATCTAGAATCGAATAAAGAACATCAATAAAGAAGTTAACCACTACAACAGCGATAGCCATGAACAGCACGGCACCCTGCACAACCGGAAAATCCCTTGTCATGATGGCATCGATGACAAGCCTTCCGAGTCCCGGAATTGCAAAAATCGTTTCGGTGATCACCGCACCTCCAAGGAAGGTGGCTAATTGCAATCCGCTAACTGTCACGACAGGAATAAGTGCATTCTTCAAAGCATGGCCAATTACGACTCCTCTTTCGAGAACACCTTTCGCATAGGCGGTCCTAATGTAATCAGCCTCCAGTACTTCAAGCATGCTTGAACGCAGCATTCTTGTGATTTCTGCACTCAATCTGACCCCTACTGCTAGGGCTGGCATAATCATTAAAAGCATGCTTTGTTTAAAATTCGTCCATGGCTCCACATACCCTGAAGGTGCCAGCCATCCCAATGAAATCGAAAAGATGAAAATCAGTAAAATTCCCAGGAAAAACGGTGGAACTGAAACCCCTGACAATGCAAATGTTGTTCCAAAGTAATCCCAGAAAGTCCCTTTTCTTGTAGCTGAAATAATACCGGCTGGAATGGCAATCAGCATAGCAATGATAAATGACATGATGGATAGCTGGATTGTTACCGGCAGCTTCTGAAGCAGCACGGTAAGAACCGGAGTATTATCTTTCAATGAATTCCCTAGATCTCCCTGAAGGACATTTGTTACCCAGTTAAAATACTGGACATAAAGAGGATCATTCAGGCCCATCTGCTCCCTCAATGCCTGCAGCGCTTCTTCAGTGGCCTCCTGCCCGAGAATCATCCTTGCAGGGTCGCCTGGTGTGAGATGAACGAGTGAAAAAACGATTATGCTTACTAAAAATAAGATAACGACCATAAGTCCTAATCGACGAAGCAAAAACTTTACCACGCTGCTCCCTCCTTTTTTTTAAGGTTCAAAAGTATTTCGGCCTGGAGACGGGTCTCCAAGCCGAATCAAGTAAATTGCTTATTTAAATGAAACGTCATGGAAGCGCATCATTTGATCCGCTATGTGTTTATAGCCTTGCAGGTTGTTCTTATATGCTTTGTAATCCTTCTCATGATAAATGAAGATGAACGGAACTTCTTCCTGGCCAAGCTTTGTAGCTTCTGAGTAAATCTTCTTTCTTTCCTTTTGATCCGTCTCCACACGGGCCTGTTCTAATAGCTCGTCCATTTTTGGATTGGAATAACCATAGTTGATTGAACCTTCAGTATTGAATAGCGCGTAGATATTTCCATCTGGATCGGTTCTTCCGCTCCAGCCCAAACGGACAGCATCAAATTTGAAGTTATCCATATTATCAAGCATGGTTCCAAACTCAACCATTTCAAGATTCACCTTTATCCCTGCTTCTTTAGCCATGGATTGGATCATTTGCGAGATTTGTTCCTCGACCGGCTTTGGAGACAACTGCAGCGTGAACTCGAATCCATCCGGATAACCTGCGTCAGCCATAATTTTCTTCGCTTTTTCAATATCCTTCTTCTTCGGCTTGATACTTTCATCATATGCCCATGTTCCAGGAGGGATTGCTCCCGCTGAAGCTACTGCTGTATCGCGAAGGGCAACCTTGATAATCGCTTCACGGTCGATGACTAAGTCAAGTGCCTGGCGAAGTGCTTTGTTATTGAATGGTTCACTCTTATGGTTCAAATACAGACCCTGGAATCCAAGAGCTCCCGTCTCAGATAACGTAAGGTTGGAATCTTTCTTAAGCTTCTCGACATCCTTTGGCGGAACCTTGCTGATGATGTCAACATCACCTGATGTAAGGTTTGTCAGTCTGACGTTTTCATCAGCATAGGGACGATAAACAATCTTTTCAAACTTTGGTGCTCCACCCCAATAGTCTGCATTCTTTTCTACTACGATTTTGTCTTGCTTAACACGAGACACAAACTTGAATGGGCCAGTACCTACAGGTGAATTAGCGAAGTCTTTGCCCTTTTCCTTTACTGCTGTTGGTGAAACCATCATCCCTGCACGGTCAGATAACGCCGCAAGGAATGGGCTGTAAGGCTCGGAAAGCACAACCTTCAATGTTGTGTCGTCGACTACTTCAATCTTTTCAATAGAAGATAATTCAGATGCACGCGGTGAACCAGTATTAGGATCCATCATGCGTTCAAAGTTGAATTTAACCGCTTCTGCATTAAACGGAGTTCCATCATGGAACTTTACGTCCTTTTGCAAGGTAAAGGTGTATGTCTTACCGTCTTCGGAGATGTCCCATTTTTCAGCAAGCATTGGCACAAAATTAAGCTCTTCATCAACATCAACTAGCTTGTCATAGATACTGTGGAAGACTTGTCGGTCAACAGCAGCTGTAGAAAAGTGAGGATCCAATTGCGGCGGATCATCATCCAATCCAACCACCAATTCTGATTTGTCCGTTTTCGCCGGAGCGCTGGCAGTTGTTGATTTTTCTGTTCCTGTACTGGAAGAATTACTATTGCTGCATCCAGTCAGAAACAATAAAAAACTCATAAATACTGCTGCAAATACTTTTACCTTTTTACTCACTTTTGCTTATCCCCCTTTTTTCGCAAAACAACTTCCTTAACATAAGCAGGCAAAAAGTTACAATCACCTACTTTATGAAAGCGTTTTACTACTTTTAATTTCATTTCGAATTTCGTATTATTATAATACAGGGAATTTAAAAAATCTATATAATATTCAGAAAATATTAAGATTTTTTTCTACTATAATTATTTGAATCTTTTTCCAATTTTTATTGATAATCCTCTCATTTGTAAGCTAAGATAAATCTACTAATGCTAATGGAAAAGTGGTGTTTGGATGAATATTGATGAAACGGACCGTATGATCTTGCAACTTTTATCTGAAAATGGACGAATGTCCTATGTAGATATCGGTAAGGAGTTGAATCTATCCAGGGTATCAATCCGGGAGAGAGTCAATCAATTAATAGAGGATGGTGTCATAGAAAAGTTTTCCGTCGTAATCAATTCGGAAAAAGTAGGAAAAGCTGTATCTGCCTTTTTTGAGGTTGATTGTGAACCCTCTTCTCTCGTAAAAGTAGCAGAAGCGCTCGCCAACAATCCAAGTGTCGCAAGCTGTTATCAGATGACAGGGCCAAGCACCCTGCACATGCATGTTTTAGTAGAGGACTTTATCAGGCTGGAGAATTTTATTAACGAAGAACTGTATAGCCTGGAAGGGATCACAAGAGTCGAAAGCCATATTTTGCTTCGGAGATTCAAAAGCCGTACCGGTATGAAATTGTAGATGGGGGCTGCGAAAGTTAAGGCAGAAATTGAAAAACGACACAGGCAAATTTCGTCTGTGTCGTTTTTTATATTTTATAAAAAGAAAACCAAAACCTGTGATGCAATCGCGACTGAGATAAGCGCAAATGGATAGGCCGCGGCATAAGCGATGGATGGATCTTCGGAGTCCATCAGCTGGTTGGCTGCACCAAGTCCGGGGGTGCTTGTCATTCCGCCGCATAATGCACCTAATGAGTGGATGATGCTGAGCCTAAAAAGCTTTCTTGCGATGAAAAAGCCGGCGACTACAGGCAAAATGGTTATGATTGCTCCGCCGATGACAAGATTGAAACCTTCCTGCTGGATGACCTGGACGATGCCTTTTCCGGCGGTCGTACCGGCACCGGCAAGGAAAAGGACTAGACCGATATCACGGATGACCTGGTTCGACGGCTGGTAATAGCGCGCGTGGATCGGTCCAAGTCTTCCGAAGTGGCCGATGATCAGGGCAATGAACAAAGGCCCGCCGGCGACGCCGAATGTAATCGTCCCGAGTTTCGGGAAGTGAATCGGCACCATCCCGGCAAGGACGCCGAGCAGCAGCACGAGACTGAGCGACAGGATGTGAATATTGGTTACGGTCAGTTTTTTTCTGCTGAATAACTTTTCGACGTCATCCAATCGGTCCTTGCTGCTGACTAGCGTCAGGACATCGCCGCGTTCAAGGCGCCACTTTGGATTCTGGTTGAATTCGAAACCGCCGCGCTCAATTCTTGTAACGGTGACACCGTATGTTCGCCTCAGTTCAAGTTCCTTGATCGTTTTTCCAATCAATTCAAGCGCATCGACCGTGACTTTGCGAAGCTCCACATTGTCATGGTTTACGGTGTTCGTCTCCACTTCACGGCCGATATCCCCGCAAAGCTTTTTCAAATCGTTTGGCAATCCGACAGCGACAAGCCTGTCCCCCAACAGAATAACTGTATCATTGAGAGCGATGATATTTCGGTCGCCGCGGATAACCCGGCTGATGACGACAGAATTGTTTCGGTTGAATTTGAGCTCTTTTAGTGTCCGTTTATTAATGGAAGGGCTAGTGACCTCTATGGTTATTACTTCAGGCGACTCATCATTGCGGACAGGCCCTGATTTCTTTTTCAGATCCTCCGCCAGATCTACCTTCAGCACGCGCGGCAACAGCTGCACGAACAGCACAACTGCTAGGACGCCGAAAGGATAGGCAATCCCGTATCCGACAGAGGCAAGCGGATCTCCAGTGGCCTGGAGGGCGGCAGCAAGACCGGGCGTACTCGTCAGTGCGCCCGTCATGATGCCGATGCTCAATGCCGGGGACAGATGGAACAGTTTGGACACGATAATCGTCGTAATGGAAGCAACCAGGACAATCAGTAAGCTGATGACGCCAAACACGATTCCGCTCGTTTTCATCATCCGGAAAAAGCGCGGACCGGCTGATAGACCTACTGCAACAATAAATAAACCAAGTCCCAGCTGCTGGATGACCGGTGACACCTGGTAGCCGAAATGGCCGAACACCATTGCCGCCAATAATACTCCCGACGTCCCCAGGCTTAATCCTCGTATTTTGATTTCACCCAGCGCCGAGCCAAGAAATAGTATGACAAATAATAAAATTAACGGTTCCTCAAGCAAACCCTTCATGCCGTCCACAGTTGATTCCTCCAAATTAAATCCGTTTGTGAAAATCTACACAACATAGAATAGCACGACAAATGATCATTTCCTAACCAAGACATTGACGAATTTATTACAAAAACAACATCCCCCTGGTGAAAACGCTTTTCTATGCGTTTTCCTTAAAGGAGGAATCTGTAAACTAAAATTATTGCGGCTTTTGTTAAAAATTACAGAGTTCCATGTAAAAGGTCTCTCTTTGACAAGCCGATTTTTCATAAAATCGGTGCTAACGAACGCTTTATAGCGAAATTTTAATTTATATAGCGACTTTTTGTTTTTTATAGCGACTTTTCTTTTTATATAGCGAGTTTTCTATTTATATAGCGACTTTTCCATTTTTATAGCTAGTTTTTCATTTTTATAGCGATTTGGAAAAAAACGCAGATTTTTTCCAATTGAAAAAGAGACTCTAAATTGAGTCACTTAAATCATTTCATAAACCCCCTGCGAGGATTCGAGGATATAGTCTGGCTTTGGCTGGCTGATATTGTTTTTTGTGTCCGGCGATGTGGTCAGGGTGCTTATCCAAATTTTTCCAGTCCTGTTCATTTTGCCAGTTGATCATAACCCGTGGCTTGAAACGAAAAAAAGCCCCTAATCAGGAGCTAATATCCAATGATTTCTCAAGCAATTTTTGATGCCTGAGTTCGAATTGGTGGATGTGGTTCAATTCTTCGAGCAGGTCATGGATCGATACCAGTTCATAATAGATAATCGTTTCTTCGGAGAACCGATTGGCGTCTGCTTCACGCTCATCTACCTCATGTCTTAATAAGCCGAGCAATTCATTGACAACGGCATCATGATCCTCGTCCAGCAAGAAGTCGGGATGATGGAGTGCGGTTTTGATCGATTTCACCATCGCTTCTACTACACCTGCCTTAGTCTCCGATAAATGAATCGAAGGCAGCGAAAAAAGATTTCCGACATGGTAATGGATTTGTCTCAAAATCGTCAGCTTCTTTAATTCATAATGGATATTCCGCATGTTCTTCCGGTCAAATTGATGCAGCTTCCATTCTTTCTTTTGGTATTTGCATAATGTTTCAATACTTTCCATGTCTTTGAGGATCCTTTGGAAGTCTGATCTCGTTTCCCGGTGCAGAGGCTGATGCCTCGTGATTTCTGTTCCTCTGCTGGCAATCAGGTTCCCTGTCTCGTGGATCAGTTGCTGAATTTTACTCTTGATGGACCTTGAGTAATCCGGCCGGATCACCAGAAGGTTCACAAGCGTCGAGACCGTCAGCCCTGTCAACGTCGTCCCAAGGCGGATGAAAAAGCTCGACAGATAGTGGTCATTGACGGTTGAAACCATCGCCACTCCTGTCAGCACCGCCACCAATGCCCCGTCGTGCAGCTTCAGCCGGTGACAAGCAATGATTGTCGCGACAGCAACGAGCATATAGGTAAGTGGACTGTGCCCAAATGCAAAATTGAACACGACGGAAAACCCTGCGCCGATCGCTGATGCCGGGAATCGGACATATGCTTTTCTTATTGAATCAGCCGCTGTTGGTTCGATTGTCACAATTGCCGTGATGACTGCGAACATTGGCGGCCAGCCAAGCAGGTCACAAATCAGTGCAGTAATGAAGACAGCAATTCCCGTTTTAAGGACCCTGCCCCCAACAAAGTTGAATTTTTTCAATAAAGCCATTTTCTCATTCCTCATTTTTTAAAAACGTATACCGCACTATTATAACGTATGGATCCTGATATACGAAAACACCAAAAAAAAAGAAAACCCCTCAAGGAGGAGTCTCCTATTCGTTGATCACATATCCATTCCCGGAGACTTCAGTATTCATTGGAACCTTGATATAGATGAAATTCAGTCCCTGCATCATTCCGTAACCGCCGTTGAACTGCTCTCCATTTTCAGCGAACTGGTTAAAAGGAAAGGCATTCGTGTATTTTACAAGTTTGACGTTCACAGGCTCTTGAGGGAATACTTTCAGAGTTGTCTCGCTAAGTTGGATTTCCGGTGAAGTGAAACGATCCGTGATATCGATATTATCTATATATGAAAAAGTGGAGTAATGAGTCACTTCGACCTGATTCTCGAGAGATTTTACCTTCTCGATGAATACCGTGGCATTGATGCTCAACGCATTAATATTCAAAGATTTTCCTTCCAGCGGGAATTCCCATGATTTCATTTTTGTAAGCCCTTCTGCTTCCTCAATTTTTCCAGACTCGACAATCGAATAAACATCACCGTTTATTCGTTCATTTTGCTGAATTTCTTCGTCGGTCAGATAATCTCCCTGATAGGATTCACCCTTTGGAAGAATGAAGGAAATGATTCCAGTGCAAAGCAAGACAACCAGGTAGCCTGTAAATACCTTTGTGGTGCGGCTCCCGTTCATGAACCTCGGACTTATGAACTTATTGGAGAAACTTCCGTAACTAATCATGGCCAATATGATAATAAAGATCAATAAAATAAAACTCATTTCCTCACCTCCAGACTGTCCGAAATCAATATAGCCGATCCAAATGCAATGGCCGATGTAAATAGAACCTTTAACAGGAACAGCAGAAGGGAGGTTTCCTTCACAAAAATTTGTCCAATATCAATCACCAGGGTCGATTCGCTGCCCACAAACACATTGATAAATATGCTTCCGAAAAACAATGCAGGAAGAATGATAATGAAAATTCTGTTTCTTTGGACGAGCATCCCGACCAGGTAGCCAAGTGCCGTGAAAAGGAACAGATACAGGATGGTTCCGGCAAGGCCTTCTGCCATCTGCAGCGTTGATAATCGCTGGCTTTCGATGAACTCCCGCTCCTGCAGGAACAAGACAGATAGCTTCAGCGACTGGCTCGCCAGCAGGAAGGTCACTCCGCCAATGACACTTGCCCAGGCGAGGAACAGGATATTCGCAATATGGCTGCTCATTCTGTTGGCCACAAACGCATAATCATCAAACCGATACGCCTGGGTCGTAACGACAATCGCCGAAATGAAAGCCCAGATCATCATGAAGGCAATGACGATATTCCCGGAATAATTTTTCATATCATAACTGAAATTTTCAGTACTACCACCGCCGCCTCCTTCTCCGGCAAGCGAAAACAGAATTCCGATGATTTGCAGGATCATCAGTGAAGTGAACATCCCCCGGTAGGATTTCAGTTTGAATCGGAATTGCTTTTTTACAATATCCCAGAGGTTAATCTTTGTTAAAGACATCATCAATCCCGCCTTTCTCCTGGCTCGTCAAGTATAGACAGAGATCTTCGTTTGAAATCGTCGAGAACTCCAGGTCGTTTTTCATTGCTGCTGTAACCTGATCATCAGACAAGTCGTTGCGGATGACCGCATAGCTCCTGCCAAAACCGGCACTGCTACGATGGAATATCTCATGTCCGCTAAGCCAGTCGTTCAGCATTTCTTCTTTCCCGCTGACAACGACCGCATACTCCCGCAGGTCCTCAACCGTCATATGCAAAAATTGCTTTCCATCCTTTAGGAGCAGGATGTCTTCAAGGATGTCCTCGACCTCATTGAGATGATGGCTTGAAATGATGATTGTCCGTGGGTTGGCAATATAGTCTTTTAGCAGCGCCCGGTAAAAGTCTTTTCTGACGCCAGCATCCATCCCGTTTGTCGGCTCATCAAAGATTGTCAGCGGACAGCGGGAAGCCAGCCCCAAAATCGCATTGAAGGTATTCTTCATTCCCTTCGACAGCCCGGTATGGTGCTGTTTCAGGTCAAGATGGAAATATTCAACTAGGTTCCTGGCAAATTTCATGTCCCAGTTATCATAAAAACTCGCTGCCGTTTCCAAAAGTTCATCAAGATTCAGCGCGGCTGGCAGATTCATATCGTTATCGACCATGATCATGTTCGCTGACACAGACAGGTTATTGAACGGGTTTTCCCCAAATACCCTTACTACACCTGAACTCTCACGCATGAAACCAGCGGCGATTTTCAGCATCGTCGTCTTGCCGGCTCCGTTCCTGCCAATCAAGCCTGTGATTTTATTCTCCCCGATTGAAAACGTCAGCTCATCCAGTGCTTTTTTCCTTCCATAGGTCTTTGTTACATTTTCGAATTCCAGCACACTCATCATGTATCCCCCTTCAAGTCCCGCTTGGCTTCCTGGATCATCGCGATCAATTCCTCCTCAGTCACGTGGAGATGCTCCGCCTCCCGCACCAACTCTAGCACCAATGACTTCAATGTCTGGTTCCTCCGTTTCGCTGTGATAATCTTTTTCGCATCCTCCGATACAAACATGCCGAGACCGCGTTTTTTATAAAGAATGTTTTCATCCGCTAAAATATTCAACCCTTTTGCCGCTGTCGCCGGATTGATATTCAGCATTTCCGCAAGCTGATATTGTGAATGAACCTTCTCATCCTTCTTGATGCTTTCGCTGAGAATTTCCGTTTCCAGCCACTCAGCAATCTGGACATAAATCGGTTTCATGCTATCTGAATTAAGTATCAACCCCGCACCTCCTCTAACAGGTCACATAGTGCATTACTGTTGTAATGTACTATATAATATATTATGCAATTACTCAAGGGATATTTAACCAATTTTATAAAAATTTTTAAATTAAGGGGATTTCTCTCCATAAAAAAACCCCCTCGCATTACACGAGAGGGCAGCTGCTATAATACATGCGTCTTATCCAGCGGGCTTTCCAGCTTTGATAGTTCCAGCTTCATTTTTTCTGTTTCCAGCAGGTAGTTTTCATGCTTGAGCCGTTCAAGTTCAATTTCGTCTTTAATCATGTTGTGTTTGATTTTGGCAACTCTTTGATAATGGCTTGTTAAGATTGCGACGAGCGGAATCGAAAACACCATTATAATCGTTATGGTTCCGGTCATGGAACGTCACTCCAAACTATCATGATTTTATTTTCATCATAGCAAAATAGGTAAAATAAACCAACCCTAAATAGAAGTTTCGAATTGGACCTTGTGAAGCTTGGCAAAAATGCCGCCTTGCTCGATCAGTTCATCATGAGTACCCTGTTCGGCGATTCCATCCTCGGTGACAACGACGATTCGATCGGCACTTCTGATCGTTGCCAGTCTGTGCGCAATGACCAGCGTTGTCCGGTTCTTTGATAGTTCTGCGAGTGCTTTTTGAATGATCCTTTCCGTCTCGGTATCAAGCGCTGATGTCGCTTCATCGAGAATCAGGATTGGCGGATTTTTCAAGAACATCCTAGCGATGGCAATTCTTTGCTTTTGCCCGCCTGACAATTTTAAGCCCCGTTCCCCAATTTGTGTTTCATAGCCATCTGGCAATGCAGCGATAAAGTCCTCAAGATGTGCCTGTTTTGCGGATCTGACAATATCCTCATGTGTGGCCCCCAATGAACCATATGCAATATTCTCTCGCAGCGTCCCGGTAAAAAGGAACACATCCTGCTGGACGATCCCGATTTGCGAGCGCAATGATTTTTTTGTCATGTCGCGAAGGTCGATGCCATCGATTGTGATGGTGCCACTGTTCACATCGTAAAAACGGGGGATCAACGAGCAAATCGTCGTCTTCCCTGCCCCCGACGGACCAACGAACGCAACTGTCTCGCCATGGTTGATTTCCAAATCAATTCCTTCCAAAACGGGTTTGTTCTGCTCATAGCTGAAGGTGACATTCCTGAATTCGATATCCCCTTTCAAATGCGGGACCACAATCGCGTCCTCACGATCGACGACGTCCGGATTCTGGTCCATCAGCTCGGTAAACCGCTTAAAGCCTGCCATTCCTTTCGGATACAATTCAAGAATCGCACTGATTTTATCAATTGGTTTAAACAGGACATTCACATACAGGACAAACCCGACAAGTTCTCCAAAGCTCAGGCTGCCTTGAAAACTCAGCCATGCACCATAAACCAGGACAACAAGGACAATCAGCCTTGTCAGCATATAAATACCGGACGAACTGAACGACATCACCTTATAGGCCGTCAACTTGGCACGGCGGAACTTTCGGTTGTTCTTTGTGAATCTCTCAATCTCATAATCTTCATTTGTAAAAGACTGAACCACCCGAATTCCTGAAACGCTATCTTCGACCCTGGCATTGACGTCGGCAATATCTGTGTACATGTTTTTCCAGGCAGCGTTCATTTTCAAATTTGAATACGTAATCAGCCAAATTAGGAATGGTACGATGATCATCGTGATCAGTGCCAGCTTCACATTGATCGTCAGCATGATCCAAAACGCGCCAACAAATGTCATCACGGCAATGAATAAATCCTCAGGGCCGTGGTGTGCGAGTTCCCCCAGATCAAACAGGTCATTGGTGATCCGGCTCATGATGTGCCCGGTTTTCGTATTATCGAAAAAGCGGAAGGACTGCTTTTGTACGTGCTGGAACAGCTGCTGCCTCATGTCCGTCTCAATATTAATGCCAAGCTTGTGGCCCCAATAATTGACGATGAACTGGAGCAAGGTGCTGATGATGTATAACAGCAGCAATCCGATGCTCACACTGACGATCATGTTCCAGTTGCCGCCTGGGAGCAAGGTATCAATGAACCATTGGACCGCGAGAGGGAATGCCAGCTCCAGCAGGGCAACGATGACGGCACTACTGAAATCAATAACGAAAAGCCTGCGATGCGGCCGGTAATAGGTAAAAAATCGTCGTATCATAACTTGTTCTCCTTTAATATCTTCAAGTGATTATATGTCAAGCAGTGCCACTTTTTCAATAATTATGAAAAATAAACCGAATGAATTTCTTATTTTTATACCTGATTAAAGTTTCTAATTTATGGCTAGTTTATAGAAGGATTAAATGGATTTGAGGTGAAGACATCTGAAGATTACGAAGAGGCATTTCGTTTTTAATCTTGTATTGATTATTGTTCCATGGTTGTCGTTACTGTTCATCGGCAAAAGAAGCTTCAAACGCTACTCTTTTGCAGGCATTTTTATCATTGTTTTTGAAATTTTTAACCATATGTATGGCCACAAGCGGACTGGTGGAAGTTTTACAATAAACGAAAGTCATTTATGCGGGATGAACTCCCTTTCAGCATTGGACCTTATATGCCGCTGTCGATGTGGCTTCTGAAGATTTCAGAGGGGAACTTCAAAAAATTCATCACACTCAATGCGATTGCCGACGGCGCATTTGCGTTCTTCTTGATTGATGTGCTAAAGAGGCTTAAAATCATCAGGCTGAACAAATTGAGCCATATACAGTTCTTTTTCTATTTGCATTACAAAGCATACTTACTGTATGGGTTCCAGTATCTTTTTGAAAAGTGGCGCGGTTATCGCGTGTATATGTAGAAAGAAAGCTCCCGGAGTAAACTTCCGGGAGCTTTCTCTATATTAAGATGGAACGAGGACGCCTTCGAGTTCTTTATTGATTTCTTTCGACCGGTTTGCCGCATGGCTGACTGCCTGGGAAATTGCCGTACCGCCGTTATATTTTCTCAAGGCGTTCAGTCCGGAGGCTGTCGTTCCATTCGGAGAGGTGACATTTTTCCTTAGGACCTCTGGTGTTTCATCCTTTTCGATGATCATTTTCGCTGCACCGAGGATGGTCTGGGCAATGATTTCACGGGCCATTTTTTCGTCCAGGCCGTTTTCTTTGCCGACTCGCTCCATGTGCTCCATCAAATAATAAAAATAAGCAGGGCCGCTGCCGGCCAATCCAGTGAAGATATCCATCTGTTCCTCTTCAATCAGGAACACCTTGCCCATGCTGCTTAACAGTTCTTTTGCATCCTCTATATTTTCGTTCGTTGTATGTCTGCCTGGAGACATCGCAGTGGCAGATTCCTGGATCATGCTTGATGTGTTCGGCATGACGCGGATCACCTGCTGGCCACGGTTTAGATTTTCTTCCATAAACCCAGTTGATATACCCGCCAGAACCGAAACAACCACCTGGCCAGGCACTACTTTGCCTTTCAAATCCGCAAGCGCATCCGCTGCTCCTTTTGGCTTCATCGCTAAAATAAATAGATCTATTTCTTCATATGGCAATTCAGCCTGAGGCATCGCAATGATTCCATATCTGGATTCCAGTCGTTCCAGTCTGGCTGCATTGCTTTTGTTCGTAACATAAACTTGTTCTGCACGCATTTTCCCTGACTTGACCACACCAGAAATCATCGCTTCCGCCATTGATCCTGCACCTAAAAACGCTACTTTTTTATGTTTTAACAACCGCATTCACCTCATCACTTTTATTTCCGTTCGCTTTTTATCAAGGCTTTTTTCTCAAACTTTGTTGCTTTTGGCTACAAAATTGGATTGAATGACCTATGTTTCTTCACAAGATTTATGCTAATTATGAGAAAAGAGCCTGCTCACTTCATTCCGAACTTCAAAATGGCTTCTTATCACGTTAAAATCGGCTTTAGGATTTTAACAACAATCTTTACGAAAACAGCCTTTATCAACGTTACTTATGGTAACATCCTGAGGATAAGTTTCAAGGGATACGAGGTGATTCGCGAGCATATGGCCGAGATAGTGAATGAAAGCGGGAACATTCTAAAGAATTACACCTTTATTTGCTTATAAAGAGTCTTAATCACCTATTATGCTAAAATATGAAGATATATAAGGATTCAAAAAATTAGAGATAATTGAGGGGGCGGACATGAATTTAAAAGAAAAGGTCAAAAACCTTCCTTTGACTCCTGGGGTTTACCTTATGAAAGATCAAAAGGGCACAGTGATTTATGTCGGGAAAGCGAAAAGCCTCAAGAAACGGGTCCAAACTTATTTTCAAAACTCTGCAGCCCATCCGCAAAAAATTAAAAAGATGGTTGCTAACATAAATGATTTTCATGTTCTGCATACTGATACGGAATTCGAGGCATTCTTGCTTGAGTGCAAGCTCATCAAAGAATTACAGCCTCTTTTTAACAAGAAAATGAAGAGCCACCTTCCTTACTCTTATATTGCAATTAAAATGGACGGGCCTTTCCGGAAAATTTCAATTACTTCTGAAAAATCCGATGGTGGCGGCACGATTTATTTTGGACCCTATACCAGCATGATTTATGTGAAAAAAGCAATTGAGAACTTGAAGGAGTATTTTAAAATAAATTGTCTTCAGCCACTCAAGGGTTCCCCTTGCCTGAACTATACCCTGGGGAAGTGTAATGGTCTGTGTTTAGGAGGAACAGAGGTTGAGCAATACAATAGGATCGTGGAAAGGTTCATTACTTTCCTTCAGGGATCTAATGAAGAGATCTTGGACGAATTAGAGCAGAAAATGAATCAGGCCTCCGAAGAATACCAATTTGAAGAAGCAGCAAAATACAGGAATTACATGAAATCACTCTCCATCCTTTTGTATAAAGAAAATATGATCCAATTCACTGGAGGAAATAAAAACATTGTTGTGGTTGAAAGGATCAATGACCGCACACTGAAGGTTTTCCTGATCAAAGGGCATAAAGTCATTTTTAGCAAGGAATACCATTCAGAGAAGTTCAGGCAGCTAGCAGTGGAGATCAGGGACAACATCTTTTATTTCTTCCAGCAGAGTAAGAAAAGGAAATCTGTCATCATCGGCAAGGAGGAACTTGATGAAGCTCAAATCATCTATAGTTATTTAAATGGGGGCAACGCCAGATTCATTACCATTCCAGAAGAATGGCTGGATGGCAGTGAATCTGAAAAACTGGATGTATCTATTAATCAATTACTAAACGCTTAAGTGGGCTGCAAAGATAGATGCAGCCCTTTTCTTATGTTTCTTTTGGCCACAGTAATGAAAAGGTCGTGCCGCTTGAATTGCTCTCCTTTAAAATCAAGTCTGCCCCGAGCGACCGGGCAAGCATTTTACTGAAAGGAAGCCCCAGTCCAAGTCCCCTGACCTTTAGTTTTTTCGTCTCACCACGGAAGAACCGTTCAAATACTAGCGTCTGCTCTTCCTCTGGTATGCCTGAACCCGTATCTTTTACATCTATTCTTTCCTCAGACAGGATGATGGAGATTGAGCCTGAATCGCCTATAGCCTGATGGGAGTTATTCAACAGGTTGATGAGGATTTGCTGCAGCCGGAGCGGATCAGTCATTCTGTATACCGATGATTCCGGTGTGATCACCCTGAGGTCAACTGGTTCAGTTTGTGTCAGCTGCCATTGTCGGCCAATGTCATCAACCAGCTTGTTCAGATCGCAATTTTCCGGCCGAATGGTAATGGCGCCGGCAGCCAGGGAATTGTAGTCGAGCAAATCGGAAATCATGCTCTGCAATCTTTGGATTTCTTTCAGCGTGATATCCAGGAATTCCTGGCGCTCCTCCCCTGTGACGATTCCATCCCGAACTGCCTGGACAAGGCCGCTGATCGAAGTAACAGGCGTTTTCAGATCATGCGTCACACCAGCCAGCAGCTCGGCACGCATTTGCTCCAGCTGTGTAAGACGATTGGTCATTTCTTTAAAGGAAGTTACAAGTTGATGTATCTCAAGTTCTTTTGGATTAGAATCCAGTTTGATGTCATAATCTCCTTCCCGTACCTGTGCCGCAGCCTGTGCGACATCCTGGATGGGCTTGAGGATTCTTTTTGTAAGAAGATAAATGACGACCCAGCCAAGCAAACCCAATCCAAGCAATAAAACGATCAACAAACGGTATTCCTGATTGACATCGGCCAATTCGTCCGCACTCTGCATCACAACTACCCAGCCGGTTTGAAGTTCATTCATTAAGATAGGAGATTTAACGGCATAGATTTGCTGACCATTTATACTCTGCTTGTTAATTGTATCTTCATTTTTAAACACGGAGGCAGGAACTTCTCCCGATGTGTGATGAGGACCTCCTCCGCCCTTCATCGGCCCCGAATTAAGGATATTGCCTTCCAAATCAGTAATGAAAAGCTGAGGCTGATTTTCCATTTGAAGGATTCTGGCTCTGTCCTGCAGCCTGCGGTCAAGGCGTCCATAATCATTATTTGCCGTGGATTGCCCGAATCGATCCGCTGTTTCGACCGCCAGATACTCCATTAAATTCAACCGGTTCTCCAGCGTGGTTTGCCTGATCCACCACATTGACCCGGCCCCTAGCAACAGCAGTCCGACAACAAGGGTAAAAAGATACCTGGTTGTCCAATATCTCAGAAGAGTTGTTGGTTTGTTATTTGTCGTAAACACTGAATTGATACCCCAATCCTCTTAATGTCCTGATTTCACCCTGTGCTGCAGGCCAAGCCGCCAATGATTGGCGTATGCGTTTGACGGACAGGTCCACCGCCCGGTCGCTCCCGTCATAATCCATTCCCCAGACACTTTCAATTAAATCTTCCCTCGTAAAGGTCCGGTTTGGCCTCTCAGCCAGGAATGTCAGCAGACTGAGGTCCTTTGGCGTCAGCACCACTTTTTCACCATTGACAGTGACAACATGTGAATCCATATTGATTTTCAGGCTGCCAAATTGTTTCTCATTTTCAGTATCGAGGACATTGGAGGAACGGCGCAACACCGCGTTGACTCTGGCAACCACTTCTTCGCCGACGAATGGCTTGGATATATAGTCGTCCGCGCCCTGATTCAAACCTTTTAGACGATAATCAATATCTCCGAGGGCTGTCAGCATGATGACCGGACAGGCACTGGTTTTACGGATTTCCTTTAAAATAGCCCAGCCGTCCATTCCCGGCAGCATGACATCCAGCAGCACAAGATCCGGCTTACGCTGGGCAAACAATGCCAGTCCTTCGCCGCCAGCATAGGCCTGTACCACCTCATAGCCTTCATGCTTCAAGTAAACCGCCAGCACTCTCGAAATCGTTTCTTCGTCTTCTACTATCAAGATCGTCTTCATTGCCGCTCCTCCTGTTATTCTTAAAAGCCACACTGCCTAAACGTCCCGGCAATCGCTGAAGCTGGAACTACTCGAACTGAATATCTATATTATCATCTTACAAGAAAATCCCCCGTTTTTACCGGGGGACTTTGACAATATTTTTTAAAAAGGGGCTTTTAAAGGCAGCAGGTTATTAAAAGCCCTGACCGGCACCTTTATTGTGCATGCCGCCACGGCCGCCTTTACCGCCGAACCCGCCGTTTTGTCCGATTTCGCCTTGGCCGCCGCCGAATCTGCCGTTTTGTCCCATTCCACCATGGCCGCCGCCGAATCCCTCGCCGTGTCCAAAGCCGCCGCCCATGCCTTTCATACCAAAGCGGCCCATTCCATCTTCAAACAGCTCATCAATCTTGTCAGCATCCTTGTCCCTAATCTCCTGGATCAGTTCCTGTGAATCCTTATCCGCAGTGGAAATACCCAGTTCCTTCGCAAGGTTCACGACTTTCTTTTCCTGTACTTCCTGGGCAATTTCCCCAATCGTCTTGCCATCGATAGTAATGTTCAGTTCCTTTGCATCTGCTTTTACTTTTGCAGTCTGGACTTCTTGCGTAATTTCGCGGATATCCTTGTCGTCTACTGTAATTCCATAATTTTTCGCCTGTTGATTGATATAGGCAGTATGGACTTCCTGCTGAAGCGTCTGCAGGTCTTTGCCTTCCGCAGAAACGCCCAGCTCTTTCGCTTTTTTATTCAAGTTCGCTGTACGGATATCTTCCATTAAAGTCTGAACATCCTTGTTGTCGGTAGACACCCCAAGTTCCTTTGCTTTATCCTTCATGTTTTCTAAGCGGATGGCATCGCGAAGCGCGTCTGCATCCTTCCCATCTGCAGAAATGCCCAGGTCCTTCGCTTTTGCCTTCAGATTGGCCAACTGTACTTCCTCGGCAAGTGCTGTTATATCCTTGCCGTCTGTCTTGATTCCCAGATCTTTGGCTTCATTTTTAATGGTTGCTTCCCGGATCTCACTCATCAATGTTTCGGCTGTTTTGCCTGAAGTGCTGATTCCAAGCTCTTTAGCCTTTTCAATCAATGTTTCGGAATTGCCTCCCATATATCCTTTATGGCCAAACCCTTTTCCAAACAAGCTTTTAACTGTGCTTGCGGCTGTGCTGGTGGAGCTATCATCATTCGCTAATGATGTGGTAGCATAGCCTCCCAGCAATAATGCACCCGCGATGGTGAATCCTATGACTGATTTCTTTTTCATTTCTGACATCCTCCTATAAACAATCTTTTTTTCAGATCCGGGATGGACATGGACCTTATACTTATAATTTACAGAGTGAATATGTCAGGAAAATGTCAGGAGAAAAAAAGAATTAAAAATTTCAGGCAAGTTGACAGTGATCTGGAATAGCGAGTTTCAGCCTGCCTGTTTTGCTATTTAGAGTTTCTTTCATGTCCGGAAGATATCAGAGACAAAAAAACCGGCACCCCCCGGGTTTTGACTTTACTTCAGCTGCACTTTCTCGTCTCCTACCTCGATGAACCATTTACCTGCAGCAAAGCTTTCCTTTGATACTTCAAATACTTTCGTGTCAGTGACAGTGATTCCAGGGTTCAGGTCGCTCGCAATCTTGGCGTTATCAACATTGGTTTCAATCGCGTAATTGGAAGATGCATCAATGTCAGCGTCATACTCTGTTCCTTCTTCATCGACAAGGCTGACAGCAGGGTAGTCGAACATTCCAACCGGTTTTTTTGAAGTGTTCTTGATTTTATATTGGATCGCTACGAAGGTGCCCCCTTCGGATACTGCCTTGTTGACGAACTCATTGCCTACCTGGTCTTTTTCTTCAAATTCAGTGACGGTGATTTCCACTTTGTCGGTCTGAACAGCTTCTCCCAACTTATATACTTTTTCTTCTTTTGCCGGGGCTGCCGCTGTTGTTGCTGAAGTACCGTCTGCCTTACCCACTTCCTCCTCCCCGCCACCAAGTGCTGAACCGACGATTCCAAACAAAATCAATATGCCTATGAAACTCAAAATTTTATGCCTTCCAAAAAAACTGCGCTGGTCTTTGCCGCAATGAGGGCATTTTTTCACACCTTTGGCGATTTCCTTTCCGCACGTCTTGCAGTTCCCCAATTTATTGTCCATCATGGTCTGCCTCCTGATTTTATTTCATTCTTTTTTCAATGATTGATTCTGAAACCATCTCATACATCATTTCGATGCCTTTTTCAGAGGCTTCGAAGTTAAAAGAGTTATCAAGGTTGATTCCGAGATTTTCAGCTTCATTGGCAACATCGATATTGGCGCCCATGAAGATGAACTCCCAGCTGTACTTTTCCTGCTGGTGCTGGATCAGTTCCTTCACTTTTCCATATGTGAACTCCCGGCTCGCATTCTCCATTCCATCCGTGGTGATGACGAAGATGATTTTGCCAGGCTTGCGGTCTTCCGAGGTCTTTGCCAGCCGGCAGCCGACATCCAGGATGGTTTTCCCGACGGCATCCAGCAGTGCAGTGGTACCGCGGACAAAATACTCGTCTTCTGTCAGCTTTGCATGCCTGGCATCGATTCCATTCCAAAGGACCTCATATTCATCATCAAAGAGTACGGTTGTCAGGACCGTTTCGCCTGCAAGCTCCGACTGTTTTTTCACAAAAGCATTGAAGCCGCCTACCGTGTCGCTCTCAAGCCCTGCCATCGAACCGCTGCGATCGAGCAAAAAAATGATTTCTGTTAAATTCTTGTTCATGTCTATCATCCTCCTAAGCTGAATCTGATATAATCATATCTAGATTCATCCATATATTGGTCGCCTGTTAAGCGACATTTTAAGGAGGCTGGCCACATGCTGGATCACAGGATAATGGAAGAACTGCAGCAGTATATTGAGCGCAATATGATTTATGTTGTATGTGAAAAGTCAATGGCCCCAATCGAGGATTACGTGCTCGAAAGCATTTCCCCGATGGAAATTGAAAGTTTCATCGAGCAAAAACGGAAGCCGACATTGCACAAGGTACTGTTTGGCTTGATTGATAAAAAAGGGGTCACCGACGCTGAGGTTTATAAAAAGGCGGGCATTGACAGAAGACTTTTTTCAAAAATCCGTTCGAACCGTGACTACAGACCGGGCAAGAATACAGTGATCGCCCTTGCGCTGGGACTGGAATTGGACAAAAAAGAAACCGACAAGCTGTTAAGCTCTGCCGGCTACTCTTTATCGGACAGCGAAACCTCCGACCTTGTCATTCAATTTTGCATTGAAAGAAATATTTATGACATCCACCAGGTCAATTACGCATTGGATTATTTCAGCCAGAAGCCTTTGGGCGGAGTCTTATAAGAAGAGTGTGTCATTATCGGCAAACACATAAAAAGAGCCTGGAGAATCTCCAGGCTCTGGCTGTTAATGAATGGCTGTGCCGCGCTCAAAATGATTCATGCAGGTCAATTCTATAATGTAATCATAGTTGGCAATCGCTCTCTGAAGTTCGTTTTTTTCTTCAATAGACAGGTCTGGATGCTGCATCTTATTCGCCAGCTGCATTTGCAATGCTTCTAATTGAGATTTGACTTCTTGATAGTTCATGTCCAACACCCTTCCTTGAAATGAAATCGCTTTCTTTCTTATCATTATTATATATCGATAACCCCTTTGGGTATCAATGGATTTATTGATAATTTGTGAAACTTTTATTAGGACTCAGCCTTTTACACGCAGCCTCAAATTTATTTTCTTCAGCATATTTCATCAGCAGCCTGAGAACGCTGTTTGTTCCCAGGCTTTCCTTTATTAAATAAAAGTCGATTAGTCAGGCGTTTGAAGTATAATGAATACTATTCAGTTTATGTATATGACGATTCGTTGCGAGAATCCTATATATAAATAAGTGGGATAATAAAATAAAAAGAGGTTTTTATATGAGTAGAAGAAGTTTTGACGATTACAACTTAAGCGACGAAATTAAACGCGCCCTGACAGTGTTGAAATATGAATCGCCAACAGAGGTCCAGGAAGAAGTCATTCCGTTAGCAATGGAAAAGCAAGATCTTGTTGTTAAATCCCAGACAGGAAGCGGAAAGACGGCTTCATTCGGAATTCCCATTTGCGATATGGTTGAGTGGGAGGAAAAAAATCCACAAGCGTTGATTCTCACTCCAACCAGGGAGCTGGCTGTTCAGGTTCGTGAAGATATCACGAATATCGGGCGGTTCAAAAGGATCAAGGCTATGGCCGTTTATGGCAAGGAGCCTTTCTCGAAACAGAAAGAGGAATTGAAGCAAAAAACTCATGTCGTCGTCGGAACCCCTGGCCGTGTGATCGACCATATTGAAAGAGAAACACTCGTTTTAGACAAAGTAAAATATCTGATCATCGATGAAGCAGATGAAATGCTGAACATGGGGTTCATTGAAGCTGTTGAATGGATCATCGAAGAACTTCCACAAGACAGGGTAACGATGGTTTTTTCTGCGACTTTACCTAAGGATGTTGAAAATCTCTGCCATAAGTATATGAAGGAACCAGTTAATATTGAAATTGCTTCTACCGGTGTGACAACGAGTACCATTAAACATTCATTGATTGATGTAAAGGAAGAAGATAAAATTTCGCTTCTGAAGGACATTTCCGTTGTTGAAAACCCTGACAGCTGCATCATTTTTTGCAGGACGAAGGAAAATGTCGATACCGTGTTTGCCGAGCTTGAGGATGCCAATTATTCCTGTGAAAGACTTCATGGCGGATTAGAGCAGGAAGATCGCTTCGCGGTAATGGATGGCTTCAAGATGGGAAATTTCCGTTATCTAGTGGCTACCGATGTTGCTTCGCGCGGCATTGACGTCGATAATGTTTCGCTTGTCATAAACTATGACGTTCCTATGGAAAAAGAGGGCTATGTGCACCGGACAGGCCGAACAGGGCGCGCGGGAAACAAAGGAAAAGCGATTACGCTTGCTACCCCTTATGAAGGAAAATTCATCAGGGCAATCGAACGATACATTGGCTTTGAGATTCCTGTCACAGAAGCTCCGAGCAAGCAGGACGTTGCAAGAAACCAGTCTGCTTTCAATGAAAAAATCAGCGGGCGCCGTGTCGTGAAAAACAACAAAACAGCCCGCATCAACCAGGATATCATGAAGCTTCATTTTAGCGGCGGCAAAAAGAAGAAGCTTCGTGCCGTCGACTTCGTCGGTACAATCGCGAAAATCCCTGGAGTAAAGGCAGACGATATCGGCATCATCACCATCCACGATACCATGTCCTATGTCGATATCCTGAATGGAAAAGGCTCACTTGTCATTCAGGCAATGGAGAATGCAACGATCAAAGGAAAGAAGCTCAGAGTCAGCAAGGCGACTAAATAGAGGGTAGAAGAAAGAGGGTGTCCCAAAAGTATAAACTTTTGGGCACCCTCTTTATTTTTGAGACTGCTTGGAAAATAGTCCGTTGATTTCCGTTCCAGGCGCTTCGCTTTCCGCGGGGCTGGCGCTGAGCCTCCTCA